>NZ_CP016442.1:1295364-2590728 GCF_001742165.1 Burkholderia stabilis
GGGGCGCCGTGCTCGGCCTCGGCATCGCATGCACGGGCATCGCGTACTTCATCTTCTTCTACCTGATCGCGCATATCGGCCCCGCCCGCGCAATTACCGTGACGTTCGTGATTCCGGTGTTCGGCCTGCTGTGGGGTGCGCTGTTCCTCGGCGAACACGTGTCGGCCGTAATGATCGAGGGCTGCGCGATCGTACTCGTCGGCACCGCGCTCGCGACCGGCGTCATCAAGCGGATTCCCGGTCTCCGGCCGCGCAGCGGCGAAGCGACCTGAGGCATCACGCGCAGGTTCGGCCGCACGCGCCGCCTTGCGCCGTGCGGTGACGGCCGACGGGCCGGCGACGCCTGTTCGCGATCCGCACGTCGGCATTCGTCTGACGGCGACGCCCGCCCGCGGCGGGCTTTCCCGCACCATCACGCATGTCGTCCGGCCGCGACGCCCGGCAATGTCATCGTCATGCCGCCCGGTCGTGATGTGCCGCCGCGACACCCTTCGCCGCGTGGCGGTCATGCGCGGCGCGCACTCGGGCCGCACCGGTCGCCGCTACGGCCAGCCAGGGCCGCAAACCGCGTACCGCGTGCGTCTGGAGTTTCCCTGATACGCGCGCAGCCGCATTCCCGTTACACTTCGAACACTTATCCGCACAAGGCGGTCACGATGCCCTACGTTCTTTCGCGCCCGCCTGCGCGTGCGACTGCTTCAGCGTGGTGGCGCGCCGCCGCCCCGCCGCTCGCCCCCGGGCACCGTTGACATGAAGCCCGCCCGCGACCCGTCGCTCGACTCCCTGCTCGAACGCCTCACGCCAACGCCCGGCGGCTGGATCGCCACCTATCGCACCACGACGCTGCGCAGCGTGTTCCAGCCCGTGCTGTCGATCACGCACAAGCGCGTCGTCGGTTACGAGGCGCTGCTGCGCGTCGTCGACGCGAACGGCGCGCTGGTCTCGCCCGCTGCCCTGTTCGACAAGACGCGCGCCGACGCCGATGCACTCCTGCTCGACCGGCTCGCGCGCTGCCTGCACACGGCCAACTTCGTCGCGCAAGGAATCGGCGACGGCTGGCTGTTCCTGAACGTGACGCCGCGCGTGCTCGATTCGGGCCTCGTGCAGCGCGAGTTCGTCGAGGCCCTGTGCCGGCATTTCTCGCTGCCGCCGAACCGCATCGTGCTGGAAGTCGTCGAACAGCCCGCGCGCGACGAAGCCGCGCTCGCCCGCACGATCGACATGATCCAGCATCGCGACTTCCTGATCGCGATCGACGATTTCGGCACGGGGTTCTCGAACTTCGACCGCGTGTGGCGCGCGCGGCCCGACATCGTCAAGCTCGATCGCTCGCTCGTCGAGCGTTCGACCGGGTCGGCCGACGATCGCCGCATCATGCATCACCTCGCGTCGATGCTGCATCAGGCCGGCGCGATGGTGCTGGGCGAAGGCGTCGAAAGCGACGACGCGCTGCAGGCGCTGATGGAAGCCGACATCGATTTCGTGCAGGGTTTCCAGTTCGGCCAGCCCGACGCGTCGATCGCGCACGCCAGCGCGGCAGCGCCTGCGATGCTCGACGCCGCATGGCAACGCTTCATCGCCCGCCGGCACGCGCCGGCCGTGGCCGAGCAGCCGGGCTTCGACGCGATCGAGCGACTCGTGCTCGCCGGCGCGGCGGCGTTTTCCGCGAGCGGCAACCTGCAGGATGCCGCACAACGCGTGTTCACGGTGCCGGCTGCGCGACGCGTATTCGTCACGGACGAGGTCGGCGAGCAGTTCCTGCCGTCGATCGGCGCGCATCCCGAAGACGGCCAGGCAAGCGCGACCCGCCTCGCACCGCTGTTCCCGGAAACCCACAGCAACTGGTCGCGGCGCCCGTACTTCCAGCGCGCGATCGCCGCGCCCGGGCGCGTCGCGCTGATGGGCCCGCACTTCTCGCTGACGGAAGGCCGCGATTGCTATACGGCCGCCGTCGCGATCCGCGCGCAAAGCCGGCTCGTCGTGTTCTGCGTCGACTTCGTGCTCGACAGCGCGGGAACCGTGATGCGTTAGCCGGCGTAGCGGCAGGCGCTCACCCGTCGTGCCCGCCGTGCATTCGGCCCTCGGAGCCGCCGTTCGTCAGTCGCTCACCTTCCCTCTGCCCGACTTCACCACGCTGCGGCGCGACTTGTGCTCGAGCCGCCGCTCCTTCGACGCGCGCGTCGGCCGTGTCGCGACCCGCGCGCGCGGCGTGAACGCGACGCCCGCAATCAGCGTATCGAGCCGCGCCAGCGCAGCCTCGCGGTTCTTCTCCTGGGTGCGGTATTCCTGCGACTTGATCACGACGATGCCGTCGCGCGTAATGCGCTGGTCGGACAGTGCGAGGAGCCGTTCCTTGATGACCGGCGGCAGCGACGATGCCCGAATGTCGAAACGCAGGTGAATCGCGCTCGACACCTTGTTCACGTTCTGCCCGCCCGCGCCCTGTGCGCGTACGGCCGTCCATTCCACTTCGGCCGGATCGAGCGTATAGCGGATCATCATCGCGCAGCCTCCATGCGACGCCGTGCAAGCGCCTCGTCGACGCGCGCCGCGAGACCCGAATCACGCTGCGTACGCGTCGCGACCGCCTGCGCAAGCACGCGCCGCGGCCCGATCACCTGCACGCGCGTGCGGGCACGCGTCACCGCCGTGTAGACGAGCTCGCGCGTGAGCACGCGGCCGAACGATGCCGGCAGCACGAGCGCGGCTTCGTCGAATTCCGAGCCCTGCGACTTGTGGACCGTCAGCGCGAATGCCGTTTCGTGCGGCGGCAATGCGGCCGGCGATACGGCGCGCGCGGTCCCGTCCGCGCGCCTGAACCAGACGCGCAATACCCCGTGCGCGTCGGGCAGCGCGATGCCGATGTCGCCGTTGAACAGCCCGAGCGCATAGTCGTTGCGCGTCACCATGATCGGCCGTCCGGTGAACCAGTGCGCGCCGACCGCGAGCGGCACGCGCGCCGCGTGCCGCACGTGCGAGGCCACGAGCGCATTGACGTGCTCCGCACCGCGCGAGCCGCTGCGGGTCGCGCACAGGATCCGGAACCGGTTGAGCGCGTCGAACAGCGGCAGCGGATCGGGCACCGGCGCGGCCAGCACGTCGCGCAATGCGTCGAGATAAGCGCCGAACCGCCGCGCGAGCCGCTCGACCGTCGATGGCGCAAGCGTATCGCCCGCATCATCGAGGAACGACGCGGCGGCCGCGTCGTCCACAGGCAGTGCGTCGAGCGCAGCCTGCACGTCGCCGCTGCGGATCGCGAGCGACAACCGCCCGATCGGCGAATCGAGGCCGAAGCGGTAATTGCGTTCGAGCCATACGACGCAATCCGCGAGCGGTGCCGGTGCAGGTGTTGCGGACGCGGCGGCGGGTTCGCCCGGCAGCGCCGCCGTCATCGACTTCACCGACGCGAGCGCCGCATCGCTTGCGTCGAACGGCGGCAACTCGACGGCGTCGAGCCAGGCGAGTTCGTCGGCCTCGATCCATGCCGGGCCGTCGCTCGCGTCGCGGGTATTGGCCGGCGCCGGACCTGCGGGCAGCGAAGGCGCGACTTCGGCTGCGGGAACCTCGTCATCCTGAGGTTCGTCGTCGAAAAGCGATGCCTGTCGCGTATCGACTCGCTGCCGCGACGCCGGCTTGCGCGACGTGGCGGCCGATGCGGACGGAGATGCGTTGGCCGGCGTCACGGCGGAAGCCGCAACCGCTGCCGTTGCGGCTTCGTCCGGCACCGGCAGCGCCGCGACGAACGCCGCTTCGTCGATGCCGAGCGCCTGTGCGATGCGCGCGCGCGCCCCGGCGGTAAACGCCGGCCGCGCACTCAGCTCCGCGAACACGGCGCCCGCCTCGACCGCGGCCAGCTGATCCTTGTCGCCGAGCAACACGAGCCGCGCGCCCGGCGCAAGCGCGTCGAGCAGATGCGCGGCGAGCGCGACGTCGATCATCGACGCTTCGTCGACGACGATCAGGTCGTACGGCAGCGGATTGTCGCGATGATGCCGGAAGCCGGCTGCCCCGCCGCCGCCGAGCAGCCGATGCAGCGTATACGACGTATCGGGCAGGCGCGCGGCGAGTTCGGGCGGCAGGTCGCCGGCCCGCGCATGCAGCGCTTCCTGCATCCGCTGCGCGGCCTTGCCGGTCGGCGCGGCCAGCGCGACGCGCAGCCCCGGGTGCGCGTCGAGCAAGCAGGCCAGCACGCCGACGACCGTCGTCGTCTTGCCCGTGCCGGGGCCGCCGCTGACGATCGTCACGCGGCCCGTCAACGCGACGATCGCCGCGACTCGCTGCCAGTCGACTTCGCCGTTCGCGGGCCCGAAGTAGCGCGCGAGGCTGTCGCGCAACCGGTCGGGCGACAAGGATTCGTCCGGCACCGCGACGCCGGCCTGCGCTACCAGCGCATCGGCCAGCCGCCGTTCGTAATCGAAATAGCGCGACAGGTACAGATGGTCGTGCCGGTCGACGATCAGCGGCCGCTCGTCGCCACGCGCAAGCGTGCCGAACGCGACCACGCCGCTCGCGGCGAGCGCCGCGCGGACGTCGTCGAGCGGCGCTTCGTAGCGCTGCGCGAGCGCGCCGAGGGCGACGCACACGTGGCCGCCCGCGGTCGCGCGGCTCGTCGCGAACGCGGCGCGCGCCGCCCACCGCGCGGACGCGGCAGACGCACCGGCGCGACGCGACAGATCGCCGATACGGCGCGCGAAACCCTCCGCGAGCGCGATGCCGAAGTCGGCAGGTTCGGGCAGCCGTGCGACGAGGCCGCCGGTGAATTCGAGCGTGTCGTCGGACGCGTTCATGCGCGGCCCCCTTCCATCATCCGGTCGAGCGCGTCGACGAGCGCGCGCGCGGGCCGCCGCGCATGCACGCCGGCCGGCTCGCCGCCGCTGCGCCAGTCGGGCCGCACGCCGCGCACGAACAGGTACAGATAGCCCGCGATGTGCGTGTCGTAGTCGTAATCGGGCAACCGCCCCCGCAGGTAGCGATGCAGCGCGACCGTATAGAGCAGCGCCTGCAGGTGATAGGCGTGATCGGCCATCGCGACGTCGAGCGCGCGCGGGCCGTAGGCGTCCGGCGTCGTGCCGAGATGGTTCGACTTCCAGTCGACGATCCAGAAACGGCCGTCGTGTTCGACGATCATGTCGATGAAACCCTTGATGAAACCGGCGAGCATGCCAGCCTCGAGTGCAACGTCCGGATAACCGTGCGCGACGAGCAGCCGGCGCAGCGCCGTCAGGTCGAGCGACGGCGCCGGAAACAGGAAACCCATTTCGTCGAGCCGCTTCGCGGGATCGAGACCGGCGAGCCGCATGCCCGGCACGAGCTCCGTTTGCACGACATCGCCGACGAGCCGCGCCATCATCGCCGGCAGGCGCGTCGCCAGCTCGGGCTCGGCCTCGACCGGCCGGTCGTGCAACGCGCCAAGCGCGGCCTGGTGCCACGACTCGGGCTCCGTGAACCGGCTGAGTTCGAACAGGCGGTGCAGGCATTCGCCCGCCGCCGCGCCGCGCGGGAACACGAGGATGTCGTCGTCCGGCGGCTCGGGCGCAACCGTATCGGCCAGGACGAACTCGCCATCGGGCGTCACCTCGGCAAGCGCATCGTGATCGGGCCGCAGCTCGTCGTCGGGCACCGCCGCGACGCCCGCCTGCTCGCGCGCCATCGACGCGGTCAGCGAGCTGAAGCTCGCCATCCGCCATGCATCGCGCAGCACGCGCGTCGCATGGCGCGCCGTGAGCGTCTGCGATGCGTCGTGCCCGGCCGCGAGGCGTTCGCGTCGCGCGGGCGCCGGCAGCGGTGCGACGCTCACGGGGCCGCCCGCAAGCGCATGCCATGCGGTATCGAGCGCGGCTTCGTCGGGCGGCTCGTCGAGCCACGCATCGAACGACTGGCCGGCGCCGGCGACGAGCCAGTTGAGCACGCTGCGCCGCGCTTCGCGCGTCGAGCGCGACGACAGGTACGGCCCGGCGACGACATAACAGCGATAGACCGCGCGCGTGAGCGCCACGTAGACGAGCCGCGCGCGTTCCGCGGCCTGCTCGCGCAACGCCTGCCGCGCCGCATGCGCGGCCGCTTCGTCGTCGCACCCGTAATGCAGCACCGCATCGCCTGCTTCGTCGTGATACTCGCGCGCATCGGGCAACGCGGACGCGGGCGGCTCGCGCAACCCGCCGTCGTTCAGGAACGGGCAGAACACGACCGCATACTCGAGGCCTTTCGACTTGTGCACGGTCACGATCTGCACGAGGTTGCGATCGGATTCGAGACGCAGTTGCGCTTCTTCGCCGCCGCCGTCGAGCCGTTGCGCGGCAAGCCAGCGCAGCGTCGGCGCGATACCCGGCTGCGCGGATGCGCGCGCCTGCGTCAGTTCGGCCAGGTGGTTGATGTCGGTCACGCGGCGCTCGCCGTCCGCGCCGGCCATCAGCCGCTCGGCGATCCGCAACTCGCGCGTGAAGGTACGCCACATCACCGCGAATCCACGTTCGCGCCACAGCAGCCGATACCGCGAGAAACGCTCGACCCAGCTCATCGCGTCGGCGCTGTCGGCCGCGGACGCTTCGTGTTGCGCATCGCCGTCGCCCTGCTCCATGCGCCACAGCGCGCCGGCGTCGAGACCGAACCAGTCGGCCGCGAGCGCCGCACGCAAGCGCCGCAAGTCGCCCGGCGCATCGATCGCCGCCAGCACGCGCTCGAGCTGCTCGGCGTCGCCGGTCGAGAACACCGATGCCTGCGCCAGTTCGACGCTGCCGATGCCCCACGTCGCGAGCACGCGCTTCACGAGACTGCCCTGCCGGTGCGTCTGCACGAGCACCGCGATGTCGCCCGGCGACAGCGGCGTGTCGCCCAGTCGCACATGCCCTTCGCGCGCGCCGCGCATCAGCCGCGCGATCTCGGCCGCGCAGGCCTGCGCGGCCTGCGCTTGCGCGTCGCGCTTGAGCAGCGTGCCCTCGCCGCCCGGCAGCGCCCAGACCCGGAAGTCGCCGGCCGGGCCCGGATCGGTTTCGTCGACGAACGGCGCACGCACGCGCGTGCCGGCGCGCACCGCGTAATAGTCGAGCCCGTCGAGCACGAATGCGTGCGGATTCGACATGAAGAAGCGGTTGCACGCATCGACGATCGCAGGCGTCGAGCGCTGGTTGACCGCGAGCGTATAGCACGCGCTCGCCCGCGCGCGCGCCGCCAGGTAGGTATGCAGATCGGCCGCGCGGAAGCTGTAGATCGCCTGCTTCGGATCGCCGACGAGAAAGAGCGGGCCGCCCGGCGCGAAGATCCGGTCGAAGATCGCGAACTGCAGCGGGTCGGTATCCTGGAACTCGTCGATCAGCGCGGCCGGATAGCGCGCGCGCAGCGTCTCGGCAAGCCACGGATGCGCATGCAGCGCGTGGTACAGGTTCGCGAGCAGATCGTCGAACGACACGACGCGCCGCGTGCGCTTGCGCTCGGCCAGCTCGCCCGGCGCCATGTCGAGCCATTCGGCGATCAGCGCGAGCCAGCGCGCGCGCTGCGTGGCCTCGGCCGCCGCCACGGCCGCTTCGAGCGCGTCCGCGACGTCGAAAAACGCATGTTCGGGCGTCGCGCCGCCTTTTTTCGTGGCCTTCGTCAGCGCGGTGCGCGTGAGCTTCAGTGCGGCCTTCGGCAGCGCGGCCGTCGCATCGCCCTGCGCGAAATGTGCGGCCCACGCATCGAGCGCGTCGGCCACCGCGTCGGGCTTGTGCGAGCGCTGGTTCAGCGCAGGCTGCGCGACGCGCAGCAGCGCATCGATCGCGTCGCGCTCGGCCGCCCACATCCGCGCCGCCTCGGCGAAGCATTCGGCCGCTGCGGCCTCGGCCGATTCGTCAGGCTCGGTCACGCCGTCCCAACGCAGCGCGGCCAGCGGCTTCTTCAGCCGGCGCGCGAGCTGCGCATCGAGCGCAGCCGGGCCGGCGCCAGATTCGACGAGCCAGATCGCGAAGCCCGGCCAGCGCGCGGCGGCCGGTTCGACGCGCGTGCGCCAGAAATCCGCCGCGAGTTCGAAGCGCAGCGACGCGTCGTCGGCTTCCATGTCGAACGCGAACGGCATCGCGGCCGCGAACGGCGCTTCCTGCAGCGCGCGCTGACAGAACGCGTGGATCGTGTGGATCGCGGCCTGGTCGAACGCGCGCAGCGCGCGCCGGATCCGCTTCAAGGCCGTCTCGGGATCGAGCGCCCCGCCTTCGCCGAGCGTCGTGTCGAGCAGGCGCGCGATGAACAGATCGCCGCCGTCGTCGCCCGTGTCGAGTGCGTGCGCGAGCTGCGCGAGCCGACCGCGAATCCGCTCGTGCAGCTCGGCCGTCGCCGCTTTCGTGAAGGTCACGACGAGGATTTCATCTGCGCCGAGATCCTTTTCGAGCAGCAGGCGCACATACAGCGCGCAGATGTTCCAGGTCTTGCCGGTGCCGGCGGACGCCTCGATCTGGTTGACGCCGTCGAGCGGGCACGCGAACACGTCGAGTTCGAGCGCCGGTTGATGCGACACGGCGCTCATGCAACCTCCTTCAGATGTTCGACGAGCGGCTCGAACACGAGCTTCGCGAGCGTGCCGAACGGCTCGTCGAGCGACGCATGCGCGCCGCGCCACGCGATCGCGATGGCCGGATCGTCGGCTTCGCTCACGACGCGCTCGTTGATCCAGACGCTCGCGGCCTTGGCTTCGCCGTCGGACACCCTCGCCCACGCGCTGCGCGGGAAAAACCGCAGCGGCATGCGCCGCCCCGCGCGAAACAGCGCGGCCAGCGGCGCGAGCCGTTCGAGCGGCGCCGCGACGGGCGTCAGCTCGAACGCGCCGCCGCTGCCGAACCACAGCGTGCGGCGCGGGCCGCCGGGCTCGACCGCGCAGTAGACGAGATGCGCGAGCCACGCGGACAGGTAATCGCGCGCGCTCGCCCGCGCATAACGGTAGATGATCTGCCCGGCCGGCGTCAGCCGGTTCAGCGTGCCGTGCAATTCGAGCGGCGTGCTCACCGCGTCGGCTGACAGCATCGCGTCGTCGGCGCCGAACAGCGCCTGTTCGGTGTCCGGCCACGCCGGCGCGACAACAAGCGAGAACGGCCGCCGCTCCATGCCGTCGGCCAGCGCACGGCGCACGTTCGACGCAAGCTGCGTCATCGAGCCGAGCGCCTGGTCGCGCCACACGGCACCCGTCGCACCGCCCGGCAGTTCGGGGCTCGCATCGGCAATGCGCAGCGCATGATCGTGCACGGCTGCGTCGCCCGATTCGATCAGGAGCGGCAGCACGCGCTCGGCAAGTGCGTCGCTGCCGGCGAAGTCGAGCGCGAACGGCTCCGTGTCGAGCAGTTCGGCCTGCGCGTCGGCCAGCACGATGCCGAGCCGCGCGCGCAGCACCGCACGCGCCGGATGCCGCCAGAAGCGCTCGAATTCGCTGAACGCGACGGGCTCGACCGGTTCGGCCGGCAACGGCTGCGCGAAGAACCGCAGCTCGCGCGCCCCGTCGCGCGATGCCTCGGCGGCCAGCAGTGACGCGAGCGTCGCACGCTCGGCGTCATACGAAACGAGTTCGCTGCCCGGCTGGAAATAGGCGGCCGCGAACGGTTGCAGCGGATGCTCGACGATGAACGCGCGTCGCGCGGCGTCGACCGCATCCGGTGCGGCGTCGGGCCCGGCCGTGACGAGCGCGAGATGATCGAGCAGTTCGTCGACGAGCGCCGCGGGCGGCAACGGCGCGTTGTCGCGAATGCTGCGGCCCGTGTAGGCGATCATCAGCCGATCGCGGGCAGCGAGCAGCAGGTCGAGGAACAGGTTGCGCTCGTCGTCGCGGCGCTGCCGGTCGCCGAGCTTCGGCAACACGGCCATCAAATCGAATTCGTCTGCGCGCGCGAGGCTCGGCAGCACGCCGTCGTCCATCCCGAGCAGGCAGACGACGCGGTACGGCAGGCCGCGCAGGCTCGTCAGCGACGAGAACGTCACGCCACCCCACGGCACCCCGCCGCGCGCCGGATCGTCGAGCGCCGCGGCGAGCCCCGCGCGGACGACGGCCGCCGGCAGCGCTTCGTCGGGCGCCCCTTCCGTCATCGCGGCCAGCATCGCGTCGAGCGCGTCGCGCACGCCCGCGAGCGCGTCCGCGAACGCGGCACCCGAGTCGAAGAAACGCGCGAGCGTGTCGGCGAACAGCTCGCTCCAGCCGCGCGGCGTATGCGATTCGGCCAGCCGCTGCGCAAAGCCGTCGAGATCGTCGGTGAAGCGCGCGAGCCGGCCGAGCAACTCGGCCTCGCTGCCAGTGGCCGCCTCGATCGGCAGCCATGCGCCGACCGGCGCCGCGCCTTCCGGCATCGCATAACCGAGAAAGAGCCGCGCAAGCGCATCGGAGAACGTATGACGCGGCGAAGGCACGGCCGCGTCGTCGCTCGCGCGCGGCGACAGCCCGCGCCGCGCGCCGGCGGCCGCGAGCCACGTCTGCACCGTTTCGAGCGCGGCCGCATCGATGCCGTAGCGCGCGGCCACCGCGTCGACGCGCAGCCATTCGACCAGCTCCGGCGCGCCGACCTGCCGGTCCGGCAACGCGAGCCAGTCGAGCAGCACGCGTGCGACCGGGTTCGCCTGCGACGGCGGCAGGCCCGTGATCCGGTAAGGCACGCGTGCGCCGCCGGCGCCGGCCGTGCCGAACACCGCGTCGATCAGCGGCCCCGCCGCCGCGAGATCGGCCACCGCGACGAGCACGTCGGACGGCTGCAGGCTCGCATCGGCGTCGAACCACGCGAGCAGCCGGTCGTGCAGCACTTCGAGCTGGCGCGCGAGGCTATGGCACACGTGCACTTCGATCCCGCGCTCGGCCGGCGCGCCGCCGACATCGGCCTCCGGCTGCAGTTCGAGGATCGCGTTCTGTACGCGCGCGAGCCACGTCGGCGCGGGATTCTCGACGAAACGCGACGCGTCGCCCGACGCAGCGCTTTCGGTCAGCTCGTGCAGCATGTGCAGTTGCGCCTGCGTCTGCCGGCCCCATTCGGCGAGCAGCGGATGGCCGACTTCCTGGTAATCGAGCCGGCCGGCCGCATCGAGCGCCTCGGCGTGCGCGGCCGTCACGATGTCGAACCAGAATTCGCGGCACGGGTTCAGCGCATAGACACGCACGTCGATCCAGCGCGACAGTTCGCGCAGCAGCGCGATGTGCAGCGGCGGCATCGTCGGCAGCGCGAATATGCTGACCGATTCCGGCCAGTCCGCGCGCGCGGCCGCCTCATCATCGAGATGGCGCGCCTCGACGAGAAAACGATGCGCGGGCGGCGTGCCGCTGTCGCTCAGCTCGGCGAGCAGCGCGCGCCACAGCGCGGCCTGCCAGCGCTCGTCGTCGCGTGCGGCGTCGCTGATCCCGCGCGGCGCGGCGTCGCCCGCGAGCACGGATTCGCCGGCCTGCCACGCGGCCAGCCATCCGGGGCGATAGGTCAGGTAATGATCGAGCACGGCCGCGACGCGGTGCGCGAGCTCGTAGCGCATCGCATCGTCGGACGCGGACAGATATGCGGCAAGCCGCGGCGACGCGAGCCACGGCGCGCCGTCGGCCGCCTGCGCGAACAGCCGGTAGCAGCGCCACACGAGGCGGTCGGGCGCGAACGGCGAACGCGCGGGCACCGTCAGCACGCGGCCGATCTGCGCCCACAGCCACTGCGCGAGATACGTGAACTCGACGTTCGCGCACACGCCGTTGCGCGCGGCGATGTCGAGCTCGAGACGCCGGCGCAGCGCGGCGCTCGGCACGATGACCTGTTGCGGCGCCCACGGGGCGTTGCGGGCCGGGAACGCGGCCAGATCCTCGAGCAGCGCGTCGGCCAGCGTCTCGTGACGGTTCGAATAGAAGAGATGGAGCATGAGGCAGGCGTGGGAACCTCGCGCCGGCCAGGCCGGGCGAACAGGGTCTCCAAGGATAGCAAAGGGCCGCCGCCACGGCCATTGGCCGGAAAGCCAGCTTTTGCGGACCACGAAATACGATAGACTCGTCGCCAGTCAATACGCCGCCCCCGGGCGTCTTCGTCTGCCATTCAGCCCATCGATGCGCTATTCGGTCGAAATCAGAAAGTTTTTCTACAGCCAGTACTTTTTCGGCGGCCTGCGGATCGCGGTCGGCGTCTCGCTGCCGGCCGTGCTGTGCCTGATCGTGTTCAACAACCGGGAGCTCGGCTTCACGATCTCGACGGGCGCGCTCGGCGCATGCGTCGTCGACATGCCCGGCCCGCTCAAGTACAAGCACAACGAAATGCTTGCGTGCAGCGTGATCGGTTTCCTCGCCGCGCTCGCCACCGGCCTCGCGACACCGAATATCTTCGCGCTGTGGCTCACGATCGTGCCGCTCACGTTCGTGCTGTCGCTGATCGTCGTCTACGGCAACCGCTGGCCGCAGATCAGCTTCGCGACGCTGTTCATGATGGTGATGACGCTCGAGGAGAAATTCACGCCGCTGCAGGCGTTCATCAACGCCGGCTGGATCCTCGCGGGCGGCCTTTGGTATACGTACTGGGCCACGCTCGTGTCGCGATGGCAGGCGCGCCGGATCGAGCAGCAGGCGCTGGCCGAGAGCCTGTTCGCGTGCGCCGACTACCTGCTCGCACGCGCGCAGTTCTACGATCTCGACGCCGATCTCGACGAGTGCTACCGCAATCTCGTCGCGAAGCAGATCACCGCGGTCGAGACGCAGGAAACCGCGCGCGACATCGTGCTGCGCAACCTGCCGAAGCTGCGCCGCGGCAAGCTCGATCCCGGCCGCACGACGATGTACAACCTGTTCATCAACAGCGTCGACCTGCACGAGCTGTTCGTCGGCGCACACACCGATTACCCGCTGGTGCGCAACACGTTCGGCGGCTCGGATCTCATCATTTTCTACCGTGACCTGATCCGCAAGGCGGCCACCGATCTCGAAGAGATCGGCCTCGCCGTGCTCGAGAACCGCGCGCCGCATTCGCACGTGAGCGTGAAGGCCGAACTGCGCGCGATCGAGTACGAGATCGAGCTGATGCGCAAGAAGAATTTCGCGGCCACCAACGCGGAAGCGTACGCGGCCGTGCTCGCGACGTTCCGGCGCATCTGGAGCGCGACGCGCCTGATCGACCGGATGCGCCGCAACCTGTCGGGCCACGCCGATCCGCAGCAAACCGAACTGAAGATCGACAAGGCGCTCACGCGCTTCCTGCAGCGCCGCCGGATGTCGCCGCTGCTGATCTTCTCGAACCTGAACATGCGCTCGCCGAGCTTTCGCCACGCGCTGCGCGTGACGATCGCGGTGGCGGTCGGCTTCTGGCTCGGTCGGCTGCTGCCGCTCACGAACGCGTACTGGATCGTGATGACCACCATCATCATCCTGAAGCCCGGCTACTCGCTCACCAAGCAGCGCAACGCACAGCGGATCATCGGCACGCTGATCGGCTGCGCGGCGAGCATCGCGCTGATCTACACGGTGAAGGAGCCGCACCTGCTGATCGCAATCATGTTCGGGTCGATGGTGATGAGCTACAGCCTGCTGCTGTTCAACTACGCGGCGAGCGTCGTGTTCACGTCGTCGTACGTGCTGCTGATGTTCCACCTGCTCGCACCGGGCAGCATGCGGATCATCGGCGAGCGTGCAATCGACACCGTGGTCGGCTGCATGATCGCGATCGCCGCCAGCCGGCTGTTCCCGTACTGGGAATACCGGCTGATGGGCAAGCAGGTCGCCGACATGCTCACCGCGACCCGCAAGTATTTCGAGGCCGTATGGCGCGCCGGGCGCGGCGCATCGCCGCCGCCCGTGCCCACCGCCGACGGCGCGGCCGTGGTGCCGGTGATCGCCGCGGCGGTCGAGACGCCGACCACGAGCCTCGACGACGACTACCGCTACCGCCTCGCGCGCAAGGACGTGCACATCGCGTTCGCGAACCTCGGGCAGGCATTCCAGCGGATGATGATCGAGCCGAAGGCGCACCAGCGTTTCGTGCCGGAGCTGAACGACCTGCTCGTGCAGACGCACGTGCTCGGCGCGCAGATCACGGCCGCCGCGCCGCTGATCCGCAATGCGTGCTCGGCCGACAGCAGCATCGAGCACGACGATGCACTGCATCGCGGCCTCACGGCCGTGCTCGACAATCTCGAGAAGGCCGAGGCCGGCGAGCCACCGCCCGCCGATCAGCTCGAGGCATCGAAACAGATCACGCGCGATCTCGACGCGATGGTCGTGTCGGCGGAAAAATCCGACGCAGTGGGCGCCGAGCTCACGCACGACCTGAAGGTGCTCGCGCACCAGTGCAAGCAGATGCTCGCGTCGTCGCTGCTGATCCGCAAGGACGCGAGCGTGATCCGCCTGCCCGCCTGATCCATCCGGCTTTTCCCGCCGGTGGCCGGCCCGCGCACGCCGCAGGTCGGCCACCGGTGCTCCCCGATCCAACGATTCACCGAAGCATGACCTGCCCGCCCCACGCGGCCCGCCCGCACGCCGTGCGACCGCCCCACTCCCTATTCCGCCCGTTGCGCCAGTCAGGGAATACCCGATTCCGGTCACCCGGCCCGGCTTGTTATCATTCGTTCACATTTCAAGTTGTATAGACAACTTAAGCCAATCGGACCGGCCCCGCTCGCCCGGTTCGTCGCATAACGATATCGGAGACTCGATGAAAAACTTGCAGCGCCACCTGAGCGCGCGGCACATCCGCTTTCTCGCGCTGGGTTCGGCGATCGGCACGGGCCTGTTCTACGGTTCGGCGACCGCGATCCAGCTCGCGGGCCCGGCCGTGATCCTCGCGTACATCCTCGGCGGCGCGGCCGTCTACATGGTGATGCGCGCGCTCGGCGAGATGGCCGTGCGCGAACCCGTCGCCGGGTCGTTCGGCCACTACGCTACCGAGAACCTCGGCCCGTTCGCGGGATTCGTCACGGGCTGGACCTACACGCTCGAAATGGTGATCGTCGCGATTGCCGACATCACCGCATTCGGCATCTACATGGGTTTCTGGTTTCCGGATGTCCCGCAATGGATCTGGGTGCTCGGTGTCGTGGCGATCATCTGCGGGCTGAACCTGTGCCACGTGAAGGTGTTCGGCGAGCTCGAGTTCTGGCTGTCGATCATCAAGGTCGGCGCGATCGTCGCGATGATCGGCGGTGGCGTCGCGATCCTGCTGACCGGCATGCACTTCGGCCATTCGGCCGACGTGCCGACGTTCGCGAACCTGTGGAACCATGGCGGTTTCCTGCCGAACGGCGTCGGCGGGCTGATCGCGTCGCTGTCGGTCGTGATTTTCGCGTACGGCGGAATCGAGGTGATCGGGATGAGCGCCGGCGAGGCGAAGGACCCGGAGCGCGTGATTCCGCGCGCGATCAACGCGGTGCCCGCGCGCATCCTGCTGTTCTACGTGTTGACGATGGTCGTGCTGATGTCGATCAGCCCGTGGACGGGCGTCGGCAGCGACGGCAGCCCGTTCGTGCAGATCTTCTCGGCGCTCGGCGTGAAGTCGGCCGCGACGATCCTCAACCTGGTCGTGATCAGCGCGGCGATCTCGGCGATCAACAGCGACATCTTCGGCGCAGGCCGGATGATGTTCGGGATGGCGCGGCAGGGGCAGGCGCCGCGCGTGCTGATGACGACGTCGCGACACGGCGTGCCGTGGGTCACCGTGCTCGTGATGGCGGGCGCGCTGCTCTTCGGCGTGCTGCTCAACTACCTGATGCCGAAGGACGTGTTCCTGATGGTCGCGGCAATCGCCACGTTCGCGACGGTGTGGGTGTGGCTGATGATCCTGCTGTCGCAGGTCGCGATGCGTCGCCGGCTGTCGAGCACCGAAATCGCGGCGCTGAAGTTCAAGGTGCCGCTGTGGCCCGTCGCGCCGGCGCTGACGATCGCGTTCATGGGCTTCGTGATCGTGATGCTCGGCTGGTTCGAGGACACGCGTGTCGCGCTGTATGTCGGTGCAGCGTGGCTCGCGCTGCTCGCGATCGTGTTCTACGCGCGGATTCGCCCGAAATTCGCACCTGCGTCACGTTGACGCACGGCTGACCTACTGCTGACCGATACGCGGCGCGCCGGCTTCGGCGGGCGCCCGCTTCCTGACCGCTGCTTGCCTGATTCTGCGCGGCGACTGCCGCGCCGGAAGCCGCGCAACGCTCCCTTCTCATGCACGACATGCGCGACCCGACCGGGCCGCGCACCGGCACGTCAGTGCGATGCCGCGCTCGCGGCCTCGGCCGGATGCGCCTCGTCGTACGCGCGCTTCTGCGAAATCGCGTTGTACAGGATCGTCCCGATCACGAGCAGCACGGCCACGACGATCAGGATGCTCACGTTGCGGACAGGGTTCTTCTTGCGCTGATCGTTCATGGTCGGGGCAACTCCGTCAAATTCGTCGAAGCGCGCATTCTACGCGCTTGCGCCGCCGCTGCGCCGCCCCGTTTCCGATCCTCGTCTTCACCGTCCCCGCCGCTTGCCGCAAGCTTTCATTTGATAATCGTTCCCATTTCGATCTAGAATCCTGAGTCTTTCATTTTGTAATGTTCCGGATCGCTCGGGCGGCAGGCGCGCCCCGGAACGCTCCCTTCGTCCACCTGCCCCACCGGAGTCTTCATGTCGAATCCGCGCACTCGCCTGCTGCCGCTTGCCGGCGCCCTCGCCCTTGCCGCGGCCGCCTTCGCACCGCTTGCCCAGGCGGCCGAAGAAGTGAGCCTGTACACCACCCGCGAACCGAAGCTGATCCAGCCGCTCATCGACGCGTTCACGAAGCAGAGCGGCGTCAAGGTCAACACCGTGTTCGTGAAGGACGGCCTGCTCGAGCGCGTGAAGGCGGAAGGCGCACAATCGCCGGCCGACGTGCTGATGACGGTCGACGTCGGCAACCTGCTCGACCTCGTCGACGGCGGGCTCACGCAGCCGGTGCGCTCGAAGGCGCTCGACGACGCGATTCCCGCGAACCTGCGCGGCGCGAACGGCGACTGGTACGCGCTGTCGCTGCGCGACCGCGTGCTGTACGTCGAAAAGGACCTGAAGGTCGATGCGTTCCGCTACGAGGATCTCGCCGATCCGAAGTGGAAAGGCAAGGTCTGCATCCGCTCGGGCCAGCATCCGTACAACACGGCGCTCGTCGCGGCGATGATCGCGCACGACGGCGAAGCGGCGACCGAGAAGTGGCTGCGCGGCGTGAAGGCGAACCTGGCGCGCAAGGCGACCGGCGGCGACCGCGACGTCGCGCGCGACATCCTCGGCGGCATCTGCGACGTCGGCCTCGCGAACGCGTACTACGTCGGTCACATGAAGAATGCCGAGCCGGGCAGCGATGCGCGCAAGTGGGGCGACGCGATCAAGGTCGTGCGGCCGACGTTCGCGAACGCGAAGAGCGGCGGCACGCACGTCAACATCAGCGGCGCGACGGTCGCGAAGCACGCGCCGCACAAGGCCAACGCGGTGAAGCTGCTCGAATACCTCGTGTCGCCGGAAGCGCAGGCGCTGTATGCGCAGGCGAACTACGAATACCCGGTGCGCGCGAACGTGAAGCTCGACCCGGTGATCGCAAGCTTCGGCACGCTGAAAATCGACCCGCTGCCGCTGGCGGACATCGCGAAGCATCGCAAGCAGGCGAGCCAGCTCGTCGACAAGGTCGGTTTTGACAACTGACGCATCGTTCGCCGGCACACGCCGGCAGCCCGACCGGCCGCGGCTGCGGCCGCGCGCAGGCAGCCTGTGGCTGATCGCGGCGCTGGCGATCGCCGCAGCGGTCGCGGCGCCGCTCGCGGTGCTCGTGGCCGCCGCGTTCGACGCCGATCTCGCGCACTGGCGTCATCTCGCCGAATTCGTGCTGCCGCAAGCGCTCGTCAATACGCTGCTGCTGCTCGCGGGCGTCGGCGCGATCGTGTCGATCGTCGGCACCGGCTGCGCGTGGCTCGTCACCGCGTACGACTTTCCCGGCCGCCGGATGCTGACGTGGGCGCTGCTGCTGCCGCTCGCGGTCCCCACCTACATCGTCGCGTTCGCGTATCTCGACCTGCTGCACCCGATCGGCCCCGTTCAGGGCGCGATCCGCTGGCTGCTCGGTTTCGACAGCCCGCGCCAGTTCCGCCTGCCCGACCTGCGCTCGCTGCCCGGCGCGATCTTCGTGCTCGGTTTTGTGCTGTATCCATATGTGTACCTGAGCACGCGCGCGATGTTCGTCACGCAGTCCGCGAGCCTGCTCGAAGCCGCGCGCACGCTCGGCGCAGGACGCATCGCGACGTTCCGGCGCGTCGTCCTGCCGCTCGCGCGGCCCGCGATCGCAGTCGGCGTGAGCCTCGCGCTGCTGGAAACGTTGAACGACATCGGCGCGTCCGAATTCCTCGGCGTGCAAACGCTGACCGTCTCCGTCTATACGACGTGGATCACGCGCTCCGATCTCGCCGGCGCCGCGCAGATCGCGCTCGCGATGCTGGCGATCGTCGTCGGCATGATCGCGCTCGAACGTTACGGGCGCCGCCGCCAGCGCTACGCGCACGGCCGGCGTATGCGGCCGATCGCGCCGCGCCGCCTGACGGGCACGGCGGCATTGGGCGCCGCCGTGCTCGGCTGGCTGCCCGTGCTGCTCGGCTTCGGCGCGCCGGCCGCGTATCTCGCGGTCGAAACGGGCAAGCGGCTGCATCTCGTCGGCGGCGTGTCCGCCCAGCTGATGACGGGGCTCGCGAACACGCTGACGATCGCCACCGCCGCCACCGCCGCGACGCTCGCGTGCGGGCTCGTCGTCGCATGGGCCGCGCGCGCGCAACGCGACAGCGCACGGGCGGGCCCCGCCCGCGGGTTCGCACGGATCGCGAGCCTCGGCTATGCGGTGCCGGGCACCGTGCTCGCGATCGGCTTGCTGATCCCGTTCGCGGCGGCCGACCGGCTGTTCGGCGCGGCGCTCGGCCGCGACGGATTGCTGCTGATGGGTTCGTCGGCGGCGCTCGTGATCGCCTATACCGTGCGCTTTCTCGCGATCCCGGCCGGCAGCATCGAGGCCGGCCTCGCGCGCATTCCGCCGTCGCTCGAACAGGCGGCGCGCTCGCTCGGCGAGACGGCCGGCGGCACGCTGCGCCGCGTGCATCTGCCGCTGCTGCGGCCCGCGCTCACGACGAGCGCGCTGCTGGTGTTCGTCGACGCGATGAAGGAATTGCCGGCGACGCTGCTGCTGCGCCCGCTGAACTTCGACACGCTCGCGACCTGGCTGTATGCGGAAGCTGCGCGCGGCACCTACGAGGAAGGCGCGGTCGCCGCGCTCGCGATCGTGCTGGCCGGGCTCGTGCCCGTGATCCTGCTCGCCCGCACCCGCCACAAGATCGGAAACTGACACCGTGAACCTGCTCGAACTCGATGATCTCTGTCTCGCCTACGACACGCCGCACGGCCGCCGCACGGTGGTCGACGGGCTGAGCCTCGCGCTGCCGCGCGGCGACATCGGCTGCCTGCTCGGCGCGTCGGGCTGCGGAAAGACCACCGTGCTGCGCGCGATCGCCGGCTTCGAGCCCGTGCGCATGGGACGCATCATGCTGGACGGCACGCCCGTCGCGGCGCCGTCGCTCGACGTGCCGCCCGAGCGGCGGCGCATCGGCATGATGTTCCAGGACTATGCGCTGTTCCCGCACCTGAGCGCGGCCGACAACGTCGCTTTCGGCCTGCGGCGGATGCCGAAGGCCGAACGGCGGATGCGTGTCGCGAAAATGCTCGAACTCGTCGGCCTCGCCGATTCCGCCGGCGCGTATCCGCACGAACTGTCCGGCGGCCAGCAGCAGCGCGTCGCGCTCGCGCGCGCACTCGCGCCGTCGCCGGAACTGCTGCTGCTCGACGAGCCTTTCTCGAATCTCGACGTCGACACGCGCGAGCGGCTCGCGTTCGAACTGCGCGACATCCTGAAACGCACCGGTCACACCGCGATCCTCGTCACGCACAACCAGGCCGAAGCGTTCGCGATCGCCGACCGGATCGGCGTGATGAAGGACGGCCAGCTCGCGCAATGGGATACCCCGTATGCGCTGCACCACCATCCGGCCAGCCCGTTCGTCGCGGATTTCGTGCGCCGCGACGCGCTGGCCGACGAACGCGCGCGCGCACTGGCGCGCGGCCGCTGAACCTGCCGCCAGCGAGCGTCAGGCCGGCTCGGCAAGATCGCGCACGGGCAGCGCAGTCGAATACTTGATCTGCTCCATCGCGAACGACGAGCTGACGTCGAACAGCGGCACCGCGCGAATCAGCTGCTTGTAGACGCGGTCGTAATCGTCAATGCCGGCCACCACGACGCGCAGCAGGTAATCGGTCTCGCCGCTCATCCGGTAAACCTCGACCACTTCCGGCATGTCGCGCACGGCCTGCGTGAAACGCTGCGCCCACTCTTCGGTGTGCTGGTTCGTGCGGATCGCGACGAACACGGTCGTGCCGACCCCGAGCTTGCGCGGATCGCACAGCGCGACCTGAGCGCGAATCGCACCGGTCTCCTTGAGCCGCTGCACGCGCTTCCAGCACGGCGTCTGCGACAGGTTCACGCGCTGCGCCAGCTCCGCGATCGGCAGCGTGGCATCCGCCTGCAACAACTCCAGCAGCTTGCGATCGATGGCGTCCATTTCTCCAGTCCCTCGTAAATAGAAATTTATTCTATGCATTCTGCACAACGGGGAACGATATGAAATGCCCCTCTCCGCGTCGACCGGGATAAACACCAATCGGAACCACTGCATTCGCCGAGCGGACGCGCGACCACGGCAACGCGCCCATCCTGCGCCCGCGCGCCCTCGCATGAAACGGCCTGCCGCCCCGCTCCGTCGCCTGGTCGCGAACCCTAAAAAAGAAAGGCGATCCCACCCGTCAGGATGGAATCGCCCGCATGCGTTGCCCGTCGCGGCTTCGGCGCCGCATCGGGACCACGCCGGCGCTCACGCGCCGCCGCTTGTCGCCCGCCTCAATACGCGACCGTCGCGATCTCGCGCACGAAGCTGTCCTGCTCGAGCGCATCGACGAATGCGACCGCGTAGTCTTCCGCCGAGATCTTGCTGTTGCCTTGCGCGTCCGCGATCAGCTTGCCGACGCCCGTGCGGAACGTGCCCGTCCGCTCGCCCGGCGCGATCATCGCGGCCGGCGCAAAGAACGTCCAGTCGAGATCGGCGACCGTCTTCAGGTAATCGAGCGCATCGCGATGTGCGAGCGCGACCGGCTTGTACGCGTCCGGGAAACCTTCGCTGTCGACGAGCTGCTTGCCCGGCGCGACTTCGAGCGATCCCGCGCCGCCCACCACGACGAGCCGCTTCAGGCCCGCCTGACGCGTGCCGGCGACCAGCGCCTTCGCGGCCGCGACGACCTTCGCCGCACCTTCCTGCTTCGGACCATACGCGCTCGCGACGACGTCATGACCCGGCAGCGCGGCCGCGATGCTGGCCGCGTCGAACAGGTCGGCCGCCTTCGCGGTGATGCCGTCCGCAGCTGCGCCGGAATGGCGCGACAGCGCGGTCACACGATGGCCGCGTCGTGCGGCTTCCGCTGCGATGCGCGAGCCGATCATGCCGGTGGCGCCGAACAGCGCGATATTCAAGGTACGTTGGGTCATATCGATGCTCCATAAAAATATGTAACATATTTAGTTACACAAAAGACCAAAAAAAACGAGGAACCCCCCGTTGTGCCGATCGGCGCGACTGCGCGCCGCCCGGCCGCTTTCTCTGCCTGCCGCCGGTTACCCGCCGGCACGCCCTTTACGCTGCATACGCTGCTCCAGATCCAGCACGTCAGCCGTGACGTCGGCAAGCGTGCGCGTGGCGAGCGACGCTTCCATCGCGCGCTGCGCGTCGCCGATATAGTCGATCAGCGCACCCTGGATGTGCCGCCCGACCAGACACGCGGGATTCGGCGCCTCACGGTGCAGCGCGAACAGTTGCGCATCGTCGACTGCTCGATACACATCGAGCAGCGTGATTTCGCCGGGCTCGCGCGCCAGCAGCGCGCCGCCGCCCGCGCCGAGCTGCGACGTGGTCAGCCCCGCGGCTGCCAGCATCGACAGCAACCGGCGGATAAGCGCCGGATTCGTGTTCACGCTGCCGGCGATGATGTCGGACGACAGCGGCACGCCTTCCTTCCCCGACAACAAGGCAAGCACGTGGACGGCAAACGCGAACCGGCTGCTGGTATTCATTCCTCACCTACCCGACGACGCCAGCCCGGACCGCGGCCGGCGACAATATGTAACCATGATAAGTACATTTAGCCAATAACGCAAGCCGGCGTCATTGACCGCTCGCGGGCTTGGCGCCCGCCGCGTTCTGCTGGCTCCACTGCTGGAGCTTCTTGCCGGCTTCGGCGATCTTCGCGCCCGCTTCGGACGCCGCATGCGCGACGACCGCGGAAGCCGCCGCGTCGATCTGCGCCTGCGCGGCGGACGCAAGGCCGCTGGCGGACAGCGGCGGCACGGCCGACGCCGCGGACGCGATACCGGCCTTCGCGGCGTTGATCTGCTGGTTGACGGTGCTCGCCACCTGGTCGAGCGCCTTGGCCGCATTGTTCGCGGCGTCGGCCGCCGCGCTCGCGGCCGTATCGGGTTGCGCGACCGGCGTGCCGGACTTCTCGCAGCCCGCGAGCAACAACAGCGCACCGGCCGCCACGGCCGCCAGCGCGAACCCGGGCACGCGACGCGCCCGCGATGTCTTCATGTTCATCAGCAATCTCCGGCCGCGCGTCGCACGGCCTCATGGTTGGACCGAGGTCGATGATACCGCCTGTGGAACAGGCCCAATGACGACCCGCGATTAAAAATGCCTTTCAATTTCGGATTCGTCTGATTCAATCGCAGGCGCGACATCACTAAAGTGGGCACGCTTCAATCCGCCTCATACGTGTCCCTTTTTTCTCATGGATTTCCTCGTCGACTGGTTCATCGCCCTGGCCGCGCTGCTCGCCGCCACCCTGTTCCTGTGCCTGCGCCCGCCATCGGCGCGCCGTCTGGCCGAGGCCGGACGCCCGCGCCGCGTCGCGTCCGCGCGCCTGCTCACGCAAGCCGTGATCGGCTTCTGGACGGCCGCGCTGATCGTCGCGCAAGGCATCCTCGGCCCCGACGGCGACGGCCAGTCGCTCGCGGGCTTCTTCTCGCTCGCCTTCGCCGCGCTCGGGCTGACGACCGTCGCCGCGTACTGGTCGGCGTGTGCGCTGCGGTTGCGCCGGCCGCGCACGCTGTTCGCGCGTCACTGACGCGCCAGATCGGTGCGTGAAGACGCACCCTTGCGCACCACGCTGCGCCACGCCGCCCGCCAAACGCACCAGTTCCGCACGCGCCGCACCACGCCCGTGCACTCGACATCACCGCCGGCTACGCCCCCTTGCCGTGCACGATTCACCGGAATGCCGCACCGCGCGGTGCCCGGGCACCAACACCACGCAGTCGTTCACCAAGTTGGCTCGATACTTGCGTTCCTTGCCCGTTTTTTGCGCAAGGAAGCCACGGCATGGATGGTCTGAAATCCGGCGTCGACACACTGTTCCTGTTGATCGGCGCCGTCATGGTGCTCGCGATGCACGCGGGCTTCGCATTTCTCGAACTCGGCACGGTCCGCAAGAAGAACCAGGTCAACGCGCTCGTGAAGATCCTGGTCGACTTCTCGGTGTCGACGCTCGCGTACTTCTTCATCGGCTACACGATCGCGTACGGCATCGAATTCTTCGACGACATCGGCACGCTGTCGCAGCACAGCGGCTACGCGCTCGTCCGCTTCTTCTTCCTGCTGACCTTCGCGGCGGCGATCCCTGCGATCGTGTCCGGTGGCATTGCCGAACGCGCGAAGTTCAACCCGCAACTCGTCGCGACGCTCATCATCGTCGGCTTCATCTACCCGTTCTTCGAAGGCATCGCTTGGAATGAACGCTTCGGCGTGCAGGCATGGCTCACGCACGCGTTCGGTGCGCCGTTCCACGATTTCGCGGGCTCGGTCGTCGTGCATGCGTTCGGCGGCTGGGTCGCGCTGCCGGCCGTGTTGCTGCTCGGCGCGCGCCACGGCCGCTATGCGAAGGACGGCCGCATCGCCGCGCACCCGCCGTCGAACATCCCGTTCCTCGCACTCGGCGCGTGGGTGCTCGCGGTCGGCTGGTTCGGCTTCAACGTGATGAGCGCGCAGACGCTCGACAAGATCAGCGGCCTCGTCGCCGTGAACTCGCTGATGGCGATGGTCGGCGGCACGCTCGCCGCGTGGATGGCCGGCCGCAACGACCCGGGCTTCACGTACAACGGGCCGCTCGCGGGCCTCGTCGCGGTGTGCGCCGGCTCCGACGTGATGCACCCGATCGGCGCGCTCGTCACGGGCGCGATGGCCGGCGCGCTGTTCGTCGCGATGTTCACCTGCGTGCAGAACAAGTGGCGCATCGACGACGTGCTCGGCGTGTGGCCGCTGCACGGCATGTGCGGCGCGCTCGGCGGCCTCGCGGCCGGCGTGTTCGGGCTGCCCGCGCTCGGCGGCCTCGGCGGGGTGTCATTCATGTCGCAGCTCGTCGGCACGCTCGGCGGCATCGCGATCGCGACCGCGGGCGGCACGCTCGTCTACGGCGCGCTGAAAGCGACCGTCGGGCTGCGCCTCGACCGCGAAGCCGAGTTCGACGGCGCCGACCTGTCGATCCACCGCATCTCGGCGACGCCCGAACGCGATTGAGCGCCTGACGAACGCCAGACACATCATTACGTTTTCAATTCAAAAAACTTTCATCTAGCGTCCTTACACTTCCGTCCAGTTTTCAATACGCCTTCGCGAAGCTTGCCGATCGCCTGCTTCGCGAAGGCCATTCTTCCAACAACTGAAACTGGACTCCACATGCCCGCGTTGCCCAATGTTGCCCGTCGTCAGGCCCTGAAGATCCTCGCCGGCGCGCCGATGCTGCCCCTTTCCGGCCTCGCGCTGCCGGCCCTGCTGACAGGTTGCGGCGGCGACGACAACCCCGCGTCGACGCCGGCCCCGGTGGCTGCCGCCTACACGTCGGCGACGTTCTCCGCGATGGCCGCGCCCACGCTCGACAACGCGGCCGCGATGGCCACGACGACGGTCGGCTCGACGCTGTCGGTGTCGTTCTCGGACGGCTCGTCGCGCAACTTCAAGCTCGCGTACCGGCCGTTCTTCGTGACGGGCGACATGGTGCCGGACGGCAAGGGCGGCACGACGCTCGCGGGTGGCTACTACGACATCAACAACCAGCCGATCATCGACCGTTCGGTGGCCGGCAAGGAACGCCAGTTCTATTCCGACTGCCCGGACGGCAGCTCGCTGCTCACGCTGAAGAACGCGAACGTGCCCGGCGTGAAGGGCAACACGGTGTTCGCAGTCGTGCAGTTCGAATACACGACGCGCGACCAGGCCAGCGCATCGCAGTACGGCCAGCTGCCGTCGCCGATCGCCGTGCTCACGCTCGACCAGGACCCGGCCAATGGCGCGCTGAAGGTCGTCAAGTACCACAACGTCGACACGTCGAAGGCACACGGCCTGTGGATCACCTGCGGCGCGAGCCTGTCGCCGTGGGGCACGCACCTGTCGAGCGAGGAGTACGAGCCGGACGCGACGAAAGTCGCGACCGACGCGCAGTTCAAGGCGTTCAGCAAGAACACGTTCGGCGACGAGACGAAGGCGAACCCCTACCACTACGGCCACCTGCCTGAGATCACCGTGAACGCGGACGGCACGGGCACCGTGAAGAAGCACTACTGCCTCGGCCGTATCTCGCACGAGCTGATCCAGGTGATGCCAGACCAGCGCACGGTGATGATGGGTGACGACGCAACCAACGGCGGCCTGTTCATGTTCGTCGCCGACAAGGCGGCCGACCTGTCGGCCGGCACGCTGTACGTCGCGAAGTGGACGCAGACGTCGTCCGCCGGCGCCGGCACCGCGACGCTCACGTGGATCCGGATCGGCCACGCGACGAGCAGCGAAATCGAAACGCTTGCGAACACGCTGAAGGCATCGGACATCATGGACCTGGTGACCACCGACCCGAACGATGCGAGCTATACGAAGATCCACTTCGGCGGCAAGTTCAACTGGATGCGCGTGAAGCCGGGGATGGAAAAGGCCGCCGCGTTCCTCGAGACGCACCGCTACGCGGCGCTGCTCGGCGGCAGCATGGGCTTCACGAAGCTTGAAGGCACGACCGTGAACGCGAAAGACAAGATCGTCTACACGGCGATGTCGCGGATCGAGACGTCGATGGTCAAGGGCAACGCGGTGTCGCGCGACGTCGCGGTCGACAAGAAGATCGCCGCGGGCGCCGTCTACGCGCTGAACCTGAAGGCCAGCCAGCGCGACACGACGGGCAACGCGATCGACAGCGAATGGGTGCCGGTCGACATGGGCGCGCCGGCCGCGCTCGTCGGCGAGGATCTCGCCGCGGCCGATGCGCTCGGCAACCTCGCGAACCCGGACAAGATCGCGAACCCGGACAACCTGAAGTTCTCCGAGAAGCTGCGCACGCTCTTCATCGGCGAGGACTCGGGCATGCACGTAAACAACTTCCTGTGGGCGTACAACGTCGACACGAAATCGCTCGTGCGCGTGCTGTCGTGCCCGGCCGGCGCCGAATCGACGGGCCTGCACGCGGTCGACGAAATCAACGGCTGGACGTACATCATGAGCAACTTCCAGCACGCCGGCGACTGGGAATCGCCGCTGCACGACAAGGTCAAGCCGACGCTCGATCCGCTCGTGCGCACGAACTTCAAGGATCGCTTCGGCGCAAGCGTCGGCTACCTGACGGCCGAGCAGACCAGCATCAAGCTCGCGAAGGCCTGACCGGGCCGTCCGAGGGGGGCTCGCCCTCCTTTCTTCATCACCGTTCATTCGTCGGCGCTCCACGCCGTTTCATGCGCGATGCCCAGTGCGGGCATCGCGTTTTTTTTGCGCGCGGCGCGCGCGCACGAACACACCCCGCGCGGCGCTGGCGCGGTCGTTTTTCGAGGTCGGGTGATAATACGGGCCTGACGCGTCCTGGCGGACGGGCAAAAAAAAGCGCCACGGAGACCGTGGCGCTAAAAAAGTTCTAGCCATTCCGAGGGCCGTGCTAGAACCTGAGAGACTGCGCGAAACACCGTTGCCGGTTAAACTCCTGAAACGATGTTTCGAAAACGTGAGACATTCTTTCCGTTTCCGCCCGACAAGTCAAGCGGTATTTGCACCGGTTCATGCACATTCCGGCAATGCTCATTTGAGCGTTTTCCTAATAAACCAAGGGTGAACCCGTAAAATCTCATCCAATGACCGGTTCGCCCGCGGAACATGCATCTTTTGACAATAGTCCTACAATACCAACAAAATTGAAATCGAGTTTCGGAATTAGAGAGAATCCCTCGTGTCGACAACTGTAACCCCTCCCGTGTCCCGGGAACGCGAATCGTCGCCCGACGAGATCACCGCGCTCGCCCGCGGCCTTGCCGTGCTGCGCCGTATCGCGGCTGCCGACGCCCCCGTCAGCAACCGCGAACTGACCGAATTGACCGGTATCCCGAAGCCGACCGTCTCGCGCATCACCGCGACGCTGGTAAGCGCCGGCTTCCTGTTCCAGTTGCCCGACAGCGAGCGCTTCGTGCTCACCGCGTCGGTGCTCGAGCTGAGCCACGGTTTCCTGCGCAACTTCGACATCCGCGCGCGTTCGCGGCCGTTCATGATCGAGCTGGCCGAGCGCACGTCGCTGTCCGTGCACCTCGCGGTGCGCGACCGGCTCGACATGGTCGCGATCGACGTGATCCGGCCGCGCTCGGCCGTGCTCGTCACGCGCCTCGAGATCGGCTCGCGGATGGACATCGCGCGCACGGCAGTGGGCCGCGCATATCTCGCCGCACTCGAGGAAGACGAGCGGCGCCTGCTGCTCGAGTCGCTACGCACCACGGCGGGCGACGACTGGCCGCACGTCTCGTCGCGCCTGACCCCCGCGCTCGACGAAGCCATGCGCGACGGCCACGCGATCGCGATCGGCGAATGGCGCGAGGGCCTGAATGCGGTCGCTGCCGGTTTCGTCGGCCCGTCGGGGCAGCGCTACTCGGTGAATTGCGGCGGCGCGGCGCACCAGTGCTCGCCCGAATGGCTGCAGGAACACGTCGTGCCCGCGCTGCACGAATGCATCGCGAAAATCACCCGCGAGATCGGCGGCGCACCGGCCCGCCGCATCAGCGTGTAATCGTTCCGTCATCGTCCCGTCGCGTTCTGTAACGACCGTAACCCGTTGAAAGATAGACCGCTGGACTGTAACGGGGGCGGGACGTAGGATCATGCCCATCGTCGCGCCGCCTTCGCGGCGCGCACCGCTCTTTTCCCGCGCGGGTCGGCGGGGCCCCGGACCGAGCCGGCCGGCCCTCCCGGCACCGCATGCCCACGCGCAGCCCAGCAGTCCGCATCCCGGCACGCCGCGCCGTCTTCCTGACAGAAAACGATGGATAACGAACAAAAGCCCACGCCCCCTTCGAAAGATTCCGCCGCACCCGCTGCGCGACGTCCGCGCCGCACGCTGCTGGCCGGGACGATTGCGGTCGTCGTCATCGGCGGCCTGCTGTGGTGGCATCCGTGGAATCGCACGCCGGCCGCCACCCCCGGCGCCGGCAGCGCGGCCCAGGGGGCCAGCAGCGGTGGCGGCGGGCGTCACAGCCGCGGCGGCCCCGCTGCGATGGCGAACGTTCCGCAGCCCGTGCAGGTCGCGACCGCGACGCAGGGCGAAATGCCGATCGTGCTGTCCGCGCTCGGCACCGTGACGCCACTCGCGAACGTGACGGTCAAGACGCAACTGTCGGGCTATCTGCAATCGGTGGCGTTCCAGGAAGGCCAGATCGTCAAGAAAGGCGACGTGCTCGCGCAGATCGACCCGCGCCCGTACCAGGTGTCGCTCGAAAACGCCGAAGGCACGCACGCGCGCGATTCGGCGTTGCTCGCGACGGCCCGCCTCGACCTGAAGCGCTACCAGACGCTGCTGTCGCAGGATTCGATCGCGTCGCAAACCGTCGATACGCAGGCATCGCTCGTCAAGCAATACGAAGGGGCGGTGAAGACCGACCAGGCCGCGATCGATTCCGCGAAGCTGAACCTCACGTATGCGCGCATCACGGCGCCCGTGTCGGGCCGCGTCGGCCTGCGCCAGGTCGACCCCGGCAACTACGTGACGCCGGGCGACTCGAACGGCATCGTCGTGATCACGCAGTTGCAGCCGATGAGCGTGATCTTCACGACGTCGGAAGACAACCTGCCGCAAATCGTCAAGCAGGTGAACGCGGGCCAGAAGCTGTCGGTCACCGCGTACAACCGCAACAACACGGTGCCGCTCAAGACGGGCTCGCTCGCGACGCTCGACAACCAGATCGACACCAGCACGGGCACGGTCAAGCTGCGCGCGAACTTCGATAACAAGGAAGGCATGCTGTTTCCGAATCAGTTCGTCAACACGCGGCTGCTCGTCGACGTGATGCGCAATGCGACGATCGTGCCGACGTCCGCGGTGCTGACGGGCTCGATCGGCCAGTTCGTCTATGTCGTGAAGCCCGACAACACGGTGACGGTACGCAAGGTCACGATCGGCCCGGTCGACGGCGAACGCACGAGCATCGTCAGCGGCGTCGCGCTCGGCGAGCGCGTGGTGACCGACGGCTCCGACCGCCTGCGCGAAGGGTCGAAGATCTCGATTCCGGCCGACAAGCCGAAAGGCGCATCGGGCGCGCGCGGCGCCGGCGCGGCGTCGGGCGCCTCGGATACGGCCGGCCACCACGGCGGACACAAGCACGGCGCGTCGCAGGCAGCGGCCCAATAACGCGCGGGCCGCTCGATGAATCCATCCCGCCTCTTCATTCTCCGGCCGGTCGGCACCGCCCTCCTGATGGCGGCGATCATGCTGGCCGGCCTCGTCGCATTGCGCTTCCTGCCGCTCGCCGCGCTGCCGGAAGTCGACTACCCGACGATCCAGGTCCAGACCTTCTACCCGGGCGCGAGCCCGGAGGTGATGACCTCGTCCGTGACCGCGCCGCTCGAACGGCAGTTCGGGCAGATGCCGTCGCTGAACCAGATGTCGTCGCAAAGCTCGGCCGGCTCGTCGGTGATCACGCTGCAGTTCTCGCTCGACCTGCCGCTCGATATCGCCGAACAGGAAGTGCAGGCCGCGATCAACGCGGCCGGCAACCTGCTGCCGTCCGACCTCCCTGCCCCGCCGATCTACGCGAAGGTCAACCCGGCCGACGCGCCGGTGATCACGCTCGCGGTCAAGTCGAAGACGCTCCCGCTCACGCAGGTGCAGGACCTGGCCGACACGCGCCTCGCGATGAAGATCTCGCAGATCGCGGGCGTCGGCCTCGTCAGCCTGTCGGGCGGCAACCGCCCGGCCGTGCGGATCCAGGCGAACCCGACCGCGCTCGCGCAGTACGGGATGAACCTCGACGACCTGCGCACGACGATCTCGAACCTGAACGTGAACACGCCGAAGGGCAACTTCGACGGCCCGACGCGCGCCTACACGATCAACGCCAACGACCAGCTCACGAGCGCCGATCAGTACAACAGCGCCGTCGTCGCGTACAAGAACGGCCGGCCGGTGATGCTGACCGACGTCGCGAAGGTCGTCGCCGGCTCGGAGAACACCAAGCTCGGCGCGTGGGTGAATTCGGAGCCCGCGATCATCCTGAACGTGCAGCGCCAGCCGGGCGCGAACGTGATCCAGACGGTGGACGCGATCAAGGCGCAACTGCCGAAGCTGCAGGAAACGCTGCCGGCCGCGCTCGACGTGGAGATCGTCACCGACCGCACGACGATGATCCGCGCGGCCGTGCGCGACGTGCAGTTCGAACTGCTGCTCGCGGTCGGGCTCGTCGTGCTCGTGATGTACCTGTTCCTCGCGAACATCTACGCGACGATCATTCCGAGCCTGTCGGTGCCGCTGTCGCTGATCGGCACGCTCGCGGTGATGTACATGGCCGGCTTCTCGCTGAACAACCTGTCGCTGATGGCGCTGACCATCGCGACCGGCTTCGTGGTCGACGACGCGATCGTGATGATCGAGAACATCGCGCGCTACGTCGAGGAAGGCGAATCGGGGCTCGAGGCTGCGCTGAAGGGCTCGAAGCAGATCGGCTTCACGATCATCTCGCTGACGGTGTCGCTGATCGCGGTGCTGATCCCGCTGCTGTTCATGGGCGACGTGGTCGGGCGCCTGTTCCACGAATTCGCGATCACGCTCGCGGTGACGATCGTGATCTCGGCGATCGTGTCGCTCACGCTCGTGCCGATGATGTGCGCGAAGCTGCTGCGCCATTCGCCGCCGCCGGAAAGCCACCGCTTCGAGGCGCGCGTGCACCGCGCGATCGACTGGGTGATCGCACGCTACGCGGTCGCGCTCGAATGGGTGCTGAACCGCCAGGGTTCGACGCTCGTGGTCGCGGTGCTGACGCTCGTGCTGACCGGGCTGCTGTACGTGTACGTGCCGAAGGGCTTCTTCCCCGCGCAGGACACGGGCGTGATCCAGGCGATCACGCAGGCGCCGCAATCGATCTCGTACGGCGCGATGGCCGAACGCCAGCAGGCGCTCGCCGCCGAGATCCTGAAGGACCCGAACGTCGACAGCCTTACGTCGTTCATCGGCGTCGACGGCAGCAACATCACGCTGAACAGCGGCCGGATGCTGATCAACCTGAAGGCGCGCGACGACCGCTCGGAGACCGCGGCCCAGGTCATCCGCGACCTGCAGCACCGCGTGCACGGCGTGACCGGCATCTCGCTGTACATGCAGTCGGTGCAGGATCTGACGATCGACTCGACCGTCAGCCCGACGCAGTACCAGTTCATGCTGACGAGCCCGAACCAGGACGAATTCGCGACCTGGGTGCCGAAGCTCGTCGCGCGGCTGCAGCAGGAGCCGTCGCTCGCCGACGTCGCGACCGATCTCCAGAGCAACGGCCAGTCCGTCTACATCGAGATCGACCGCGCCAGCGCCGCGCGCTTCGGCATCACGCCGGCGACCGTCGACAACGCGCTGTACGACGCGTTCGGCCAGCGCATCGTGTCGACGATCTTCACGCAGTCGAACCAGTACCGCGTGATTCTCGAATCCGAGCCGAAGGAGCAGCACTACGCCGAATCGCTGAACGACATTTACCTGCCGTCGGCCGGCGGCGGCCAGGTGCCGCTGACGTCGATCGCGTCGTTCCACGAGCGGCCGTCGCCGCTGCTGGTCGCGCACCTGTCGCAGTTCCCGTCGACGACGATCTCGTTCAACCTCGCGGCGGGCGCGTCGCTCGGCGAGGCCGTCAAGGCCATCGAGGCCGCCGAGAAAGACATCGGCCTGCCCGCGTCGTTCCAGACACGCTTCCAGGGCGCGGCGCTCGCGTTCCAGGCATCGCTGTCGAACCAGCTGTTCCTGATCCTCGCGGCGGTCATCACGATGTACATCGTGCTCGGCGTGCTGTACGAGAGCTACATCCACCCGATCACGATCCTGTCGACGCTGCCGTCGGCCGGCGTCGGTGCGCTGCTCGCGCTGATGATCACCGGGCACGACCTCGACATCATCGGGATCATCGGCATCGTGCTGCTGATCGGCATCGTAAAGAAGAACGCGATCATGATGATCGACTTCGCGCTCGAGGCCGAACGCGTCGAAGGCAAGCCGCCACGCGAGGCGATCTACCAGGCGTGCCTGCTGCGCTTCCGGCCGATCCTGATGACGACGCTCGCCGCGCTGCTCGGTGCGGTGCCGCTGATCGTCGGCTCCGGCGCGGGCTCCGAGCTGCGCCAGCCGCTCGGGATCGCGATCGCCGGCGGCCTGATCGTGTCGCAGGTGCTGACGCTGTTCACGACGCCGGTGATCTATCTCGGCTTCGACTCGCTCGCGCGCCGCGTGCGCGGCTGGTTCGAACGCCGCGGCCCCCACGCCGGCACGCGCACGGATGCGTAAATGAAACGACCCCCACGCTCACTTCGTTCGCGTGGGGGGCGCACCCCCCCATCTCCCGAAAACGCATCCGTCGGAACACGGGGCGGCCCAGCGAGTGCCGACATGAACCTGTCGCGTCCCTTCATCACCCGCCCCGTCGCGACGACGCTGCTCGCGCTCGGCGTCGCGCTCGCGGGCCTGTTCGCGTTCATCAAGCTGCCGGTGTCGCCGCTGCCGCAGGTCGACTTCCCGACGATCTCGGTGCAGGCGTCGCTGCCGGGCGCGAGCCCAGAGACGGTTGCGACCAGCGTGACGAGCCCGCTCGAGCGGCATCTCGGCTCGATCGCCGACGTATCCGAAATGACGTCGACGAGCACGGTCGGCAATGCGCGGATCATCCTGCAGTTCGGCCTGAACCGCGACATCGACGGCGCCGCGCGCGACGTGCAGGCCGCGATTAACGCGGCGCGCGCCGACCTGCCTGCAGCGCTGAAGAGCAACCCGACCTACCGCAAGGTCAACCCGGCCGACTCGCCGATCATGATCGTGTCGCTGACGTCGGAAACGTCGTCGCCCGCGAAACTGTACGACGCCGCGTCGACGGTGCTGCAGCAGTCGCTGTCACAGATCGACGGGATCGGCCAGGTGTCGGTGAGCGGTTCCGCGAACCCGGCCGTGCGCGTCGAGCTCGAACCGCAATCCCTGTTCCATTACGGGATCGGCCTCGAAGACGTGCGCGCCGCGCTTGCCTCCGCGAACGCGAACAGCCCGAAAGGCGCGATCGAGTTCGGCCCGCAGCACTTTCAGCTCTATACGAACGACCAGGCGTCCCAGGCGTCGCAGTACCGCGACCTCGTCGTCGCGTACCGCAACGGCGCGGCCGTGCGGCTGTCCGATCTGTCCGACGTCGTCGATTCGGTCGAGGATCTGCGCAACCTCGGCCTGTCGAACGGCAAGCGCGCGGTGCTCGTGATCCTCTACCGCTCACCCGGCGCGAACATCATCGAGACGATCGACCGCGTGCGCGCGGCGCTGCCGCAGCTCACCGCGTCGCTGCCGGCCGACATCACGGTCACGCCCGTGCTCGACCGCTCGACGACGATCCGCGCGTCGCTGAAGGACACCGAGCACACGCTGCTGATCGCGATGAGCCTCGTCGTGATGGTCGTGTTCCTGTTCCTGCGCAACTGGCGCGCGACGCTGATCCCGAGCGTCGCGGTGCCGATCTCGATCATCGGCACGTTCGGCGCGATGTACCTGCTCGGCTTCTCGATCGACAACCTGTCGCTGATGGCGCTGATCGTCGCGACCGGCTTCGTCGTCGACGATGCGATCGTCGTGCTCGAGAACATCTCGCGGCACATCGAGAACGGCAAGCCGCGCATGCAGGCCGCGTTCGACGGCGCGCGCGAGGTCGGCTTCACCGTGCTGTCGATGAGCATCTCGCTCGTCGCGGTGTTCCTGCCGATCCTGCTGATGGGCGGCATCGTCGGGCGCCTGTTCCGCGAGTTCGCGCTCACGCTGTCGCTCGCGATCGCGGTATCGCTCGCGGTGTCGCTCACCGTCACGCCGATGATGTGCGCACGCCTGCTGGCCGAATCGCACGACCCGCAAAGCGAAGGCCGCTTCGGGCGCTTCCTCGAGCGCGGCTTCTCGCGCATGCAGCGCGGCTACGAGCGTTCGCTGTCGTGGGCGCTGCGCCGGCCGCTGCTGATCCTGATGACCTTGTTCGCGACGATCGGGCTGAACGTCTACCTGTACATCGTCGTGCCGAAGGGCTTCTTCCCGCAGCAGGACACCGGGCTGATGATCGGCGGCATCCAGGCCGACCAGTCGACGTCGTTCCAGGCGATGAAGCTGAAGTTCTCCGAGATGATGCGGATCGTGCAGGGCAACCCGAACGTAAAGAGCGTCGCGGGCTTCACCGGCGGCACGCAAACCAACTCGGGCTTCATGTTCGTCACGCTGAAGGATCGCACCGAGCGCAAGCTGTCGGCCGACCAGGTGATCCAGCAACTGCGCGTGCCGCTGTCGGACGTCGCCGGCGCGCGCACGTTCCTGCAGGCCGCGCAGGACATTCGCGTCGGCGGCCGGCAGAGCAACGCGCAGTACCAGTTCACGCTGCTCGGCGATTCGAGCGCCGATCTGTACAAGTGGGGGCCGATCCTGACCGAGGCGCTGCAGAAGCGCCCCGAGCTGACCGACGTGAACTCCGACCAGCAGCAGGGCGGCCTCGAGGCGATGGTGACGATCGACCGCGCGACGGCCGCGCGGTTCGGCATCAAGCCGGCGCAGATCGACAACACGCTGTACGACGCGTTCGGCCAGCGCCAGGTCTCGACGATCTACAACCCGCTGAACCAGTACCACGTCGTGATGGAAGTCGCGCCGAAATACTGGCAGAGCCCGGAAATGCTGAACCAGGTGTGGGTCAGCACGTCGGGCGGCAGCGCGAACGGCTCGCAGACCACCAACGCGGCCGCCGGCACCTACGTCGCGACGTCGGCCGGCACGTCGAGCGCCGGCACGGCCACGCAGAGCGCCGCGGCGATCGCGTCCGATTCCGCGCGCAACCAGGCGCTGAACTCGATCGCGGCGAGCGGCAAGTCGAGTGCATCGTCGGGCGCGTCGGTCTCGACGTCGAAGTCGACGATGATCCCGCTGTCGGCGATCGCCACCTTCGGGCCGAGCACGACGCCGCTGTCGGTCAACCACCAGGGCCTGTTCGTCGCGACGACGATCTCGTTCAACCTGCCGCCGGGCGTGTCGCTGTCGCAGGCGACGCAGGTGATCTACCAGACGATGGCGCAGATCGGCGTCCCGCCGACGATCGTCGGCAGCTTCCAGGGCACCGCGCAGGCGTTCCAGCAGTCGCTGGACAACCAGCCGATCCTGATCCTCGCCGCGCTGCTGGCCGTCTATATCGTGCTCGGGATCCTGTACGAGAGCTACATCCACCCGATCACGATCCTGTCGACGCTGCCGTCGGCCGGCGTCGGCGCGCTGCTCGCGCTGCTGCTGTTCAAGACCGAGTTCAGCATCATCGCGCTGATCGGCGTGATCCTGCTGATCGGCATCGTGAAGAAGAACGCGATCATGATGGTCGACTTCGCGATCGACCAGACGCGCAACAACCAGAAATCGTCGTTCGACGCGATCCACGAGGCGTGCCTGCTGCGCTTCCGCCCGATCATGATGACGACGATGGCAGCGCTGCTCGGCGCGCTGCCGCTCGCGTTCGGCAGCGGCGACGGCGCCGAGCTGCGCGCGCCGCTCGGGATCGCGATCGCCGGCGGCCTCATCGTGTCGCAGGTGCTGACGCTCTATACGACGCCGGTCGTCTATCTGTACATGGACCGGCTGCGCGTGTGGGCCGAGAAGCGGCGCGACCGCCGCGGGAATTCCGGCGGGCAGGCGATCGCCGGAGAGTGACGGTGCATGAAGGTGCGTGATGGCGCATGACGGAAGCGGCTGCCTGCCGGGCGGCCGCTTTCCGCGCTTGAACCGCGGCGGCGATCGGCTATCGTGAGTCCATGCCCACCGCGGGGCCCTTCACGGGGACACACCATGAACGTCCAGCTCAACCATACGATCGTCTGGTGCCGCGACAAGCGCGCGTCGAGCCGCTTCCTCACCGAGCTGCTGGAATTGCCGCCGCCGACGCCGTTCGGCGCGATGCTGGTCGTCCGGCTCGACAACGGCGTGTCGCTCGATTTTTACGAAAAGGCGGGAGAGATCGCGGCGCAGCATTATGCGTTCCTGATCGACGAAGCCGGTTTCGATCGCGTGTTCGCCCGCATTCGCGAACGCGGGCTGCCGCACTGGGCCGATCCGGCCAAGCGGCAACCCGACGACATCTACCGCCACAACGGCGGCCGCGGCGTGTATTTCGACGATCCGGACGGCCATTTCCTCGAAGTGATGACGCAGCCGTATGCGCTGAACGGCTAGGCCGGCGTTGCGCCGGCCGGGATCGCGCGGCACGGGCGCCGCCCGGTTTCGGACGGCACCCGGCCGGCGGCCGTCACTCGGCGGCGGTCGCCGTCTTGCGCGGACGGCGCGCGCGCGGCGCCGCCTTGCGGGCCGGCTTTTTCTTGGCTACGGCCGGCGCGTCGGCAATCGGTTCGGCAGCCGATTCGACCGGCGCGGCATCATGCGACGGTTGGGCAGCAGCGTCGCCGCCGAAATCGCCGGTTGCCGACTCGGCGTGCGTCACCGCAGCGTGCCGCTCGTCACGTTGCGCGGCCTCGCGATGGCCGTCGTCGGCATGCTTGCCGTGCGCGTGCTTGTCGTCGCCGTGCTTCGCCGCGCCATGCGCCGCGTCGTCCGGCTTCCCGGCCGCCTGACGGCCGGCACCCTTCGCGGCGGCCCCCTTCTTGGCGCCGGTTTTCTTCGCCGCGCTCTTGCGTGCGCGCTTGCGGCCGTCCTTCGCATCGCCGTGCGCTTCGGCCGTTTCGGCCACTTCAGTCGCTTCAGCCTGCGCGACCGCCGCCGTGTCGGCGAGCTCGGCCACGGCCGCCTCTTCCGCTTCGACCTGCACGCTTTCATGCACGACCGCTTCCGCCCGCTGCCCGCGACGTCGCGGCTCGCGCCCGGCCCGCGCCGGCTCCGCCGCGCGCGCGCCGTGGTGCGCGGCGCCGCCGTCACCGGCCGTCGCGACGTGCTCGGCGGCCGCCTGCTGGCGCGCCCGCGACACGAACGCGCCCGACTTGTCGTCGCGCCCCACTTCGAGCAGACCGCGCGCCTGCGCCTCGTCGAGCAGGTTGCCGAACGCGCGGAACCCGTAGTACGACTCGTTGAAATCCGGCTTGCGGCGCTTGATCGCGCTCTTGAGCACCGACGCCCAGATCTTGCCGACGTCGTCCCGCTCCGACGCGAGCGCATCGAACGTCTCGACCGCCAGCGCGATCGCCTCGGCCTTGCGCGCGTCCATGTCGTGCTTGCGCGACGGCTCGTCGGGCCGCTTCGGGCCGCCGTTGCCCACACGCTGCTGTTCGCGCTTGGCGAGCGCGCGCTGCTGCTCGCGCACCAGATCGTCGTAGAAGATGAATTCGTCGCAGTTCGCAACCAGCAGGTCCGACGTCGATTTCTTCACGCCGACGCCGATCACCTTCTTCGCATTCTCGCGCAGCTTTGACACGAGCGGCGAGAAATCCGAGTCGCCGCTGATGATGACGAACGTATCGACGTGCGACTTCGTGTAGCAAAGATCGAGTGCGTCCACGACGAGCCGGATGTCGGCCGAGTTCTTGCCCGACTGGCGCACGTGCGGAATCTCGATCAGCTCGAAGCTCGCCTCGTGCATCGACGCCTTGAAGCCCTTGTAGCGATCCCAGTCGCAATAGGCCTTCTTCACGACGATGCTGCCCTTCAGCAGCAAGCGCTCCAGCACGGGCTGGATGTCGAATTTCTCGTACTTCGCGTCGCGCACGCCGAGCGCAACGTTCTCGAAGTCGCAGAACACGGCCATGCTGACGTTGTCCAGGGGTAATGCCATGTGTACTCCAACCGGTTGGCCGACGCGTTGTATTGCGTAGCGGCGAAAAATGCATCGCGCACATGATAGCCGGTCGGCGCGTCATTCCCGAATCCGGGTGAATGAATGGCGGACCGAACGTCCGCCGCGCCGGGCAGCCCGCGCCGGTGCGCCCCTTATTACCCGCCCGCCATCGGGCCAAATCGACATTACACTTGAGTTATCAGTCGTCCGTCCCTATCTGGAAGGATGACGCATCGAGCAAGGAGCGGTTTCATGACGACGAAGGTACTGCTGATTGGCGCGACCGGCCGCACCGGCCAGGCCTGCGCGGATCTGCTGCTCAAGCAGCCGGAGTTCGAAGTCACGGCGCTCGTGCGCCGGCACGGCTATGCGCTGGCGGGCGCGCGGGTCGTCGAGGCCGATCTGACGAACGATTTTTCGCACGCCTTCCAGGGCATCACGCACGTGATCTACACGGCCGGCTCGGCCGAATCGGAAGGCGCGGCCGAAGAGGAACAGGTCGACCGCGACGCGGTCGCCCGTGCGGCCGAATACACGCTTGCCTACAACGCGCAGAAGCTCGTGGTGATCAGCTCGCTGTCCGCGTACCGCCCCGAGCAAGGCCCCGACGCGCTGCGCCACTATTCGCAGATGAAGCGCGAAGGCGACGAGCGCGTGATCGCATCGGGCGTCGACTACGTGATCCTGCGCCCCGGCCCGCTCGCCGACGGCCCGGGCGTCGGCAAGATCGCGCTGACCGACGCCTGGCTCGATCCCGCGCCGCCCGTGTCGCGCCAGGACGTGGCGTGGGCTGCGATCGAGGCGATCAAGCTCGGCATTTCGCGCAAGATCGTCGGCTTCGTCGGCGGCAGCGTGCCGATCGAACAGGCCTTGCGCGCGTAGTCGCACGGCACGCGCCGCCGTGCGGCGGCGCGTTTTCCGCTGCCCGCGGCAAGGCCAGCCACGCCGGCCGTCTTGCCGCGCGGCGGCCGCTTACTGCTTCGGATGCGCGTCGGCCCACGCCTTCACGGCGGCAAGCGTGTTCTCGACGTGCTTGTCCGGCGACAGGCTCGTGTACTCGTAGAGAATCTTCCCTTCCGGCGAAATCACGTACGACACGCGGTTCGCGCGGTCGAGCGCCGGCAGCTTCGCGTCGTATTCGCGGATGATCTTCGCGTCCGGGTCGGCCGCGACCGGGAACTTGCTGCGGCACTCGCTCACCGAGAACTTCGTCAGCGTGTCGATATTATCTGCCGATACGCCGATCACCGTCGCGCCGTAAGCCTTGTAACGATCGACCGCATCCGCGAACGCGTGCGCCTCGATCGTGCAGCCCTTCGTGAACGCGGCCGGGTAGAAATACAGCACGACCGGCCCCTGCTTCAGCGCGTCGGCCAGCGAGTACGTGTAAGTCTTGCCGCCCAGCGACGCCTGCGTCGTGAAATCGGGTGCCGCGGCGCCCGGCTTCAGTTCCGCCTGCGCCATCAGCGCATGGCCGGCCACCAGCGCCGCCACGGCGCCCACCAACAGTTTTCGCTTCATCTGCGTCCTCATTTCTTATAAAGTCAGCCTCGATGTAGGCCACGTCGACGTTCGCCTGTCGAACGCCCGCGCATGATCCGGCCCGGCGGCAGCGCCATCCGAGGCCGGTCCGTTAAAGATTCCGCACAGTCTGCCGTTATTCCTTCCGGACAACCGGTTCCAGCCCTTCACGTCAGCGAGAAACATGGAAGCCAACAGGAAACAGACGTCACGCAAGGGCTCCTGGCGCAGCGCCTTGCATACGCTGCGCCGCTTCGCCTGGTCGGGCGGCGCGCTGATGCCCGCGCGCGCCGGCGCGCCGCGCCGCGACGACTCCGTGCGCAACTGGCTGGAACAGACGGTCGGCACGGTGGACTTCCTCGCCCATGTCGACCGCGAGCTGCGCTTTCTGTACGTGTCCGACGCGAGCCTGCGCTTCATCGGCTACCACCGCGACTACCTGCACACGCTGACGTTGCGCGACCTGATCGCCGAACAGGATACCCCGGCGCTCGAAGGCCTGCTTGCGCGCGCCGCACGTTCCGGCCAGGTCGAGAAGGCGACGATGTGCATCGTCAAGTCGCTGACCTACCCGCTGGACGTCGAGATCCGTGCGTTCAAGAGCCGCCACCACGGCGTCGACGGCTTCGCGATCGCGGCGTTCGACGTGTCGTCGTGGCGCGCGCTCGAGGCGCGCCTCACGTATGAAATGCACCACGACCCGATGACCGGGCTCGACAACCTGTCCGCGCTCGTGCCGGCGCTGATGCGCGCGCAGCAGACCGCCGACGAGGACGGCACCTGCGCGGCGCTGCTGCTGCTCGACCTCGACGACTACCAGCGGATCAACCGCGCGCTCGGTTACGACGCGGGCGACACGCTGCTGCGCGAGACCGCGCAGCGGCTGAAGGCGCTCGTCACGCCGAACGAACGGCTCGCGCGCGTCGCGAGCGACAAGTTCGCGGTCGTGCTCGGCGCGCCGGACCGCACGCAGGCGAGCAACACCGCCGACGCGCTGGCACGCCGGCTGCAGGCTGCGGTACGCCAGCCCTACGTGTACCAGGGGCAGACCGTGCACCTGTCCGCGAGTATCGGCATCGCGCTGTATCCGGACGAACGTGCCGCGCCCCACCGCGCGCAGCACCACAGCCCGCTGCTGCGCCGCGCGGACCACGCGCTCGCGCAGGCGAAGTCGTCGGGCGGCAACGCGCTCGCGTTCCACGCGCCCGTCGACGATCCGGCCGATGCCGAGCGGCTCAAGCTCGAAGCCGACCTGTACGACGGCGTGCGCAACGGCGAGTTTTCGCTCCATTTCCAGCCGATCACGCGCAGCCAGTCGGGCGCGGTGGTCGGCGTCGAGGCGCTGATCCGCTGGCGCCATCCGGTGCACGGCCTCGTGCCGCCGGCCACCTTCATTCCGCTCGCCGAATCGATCGGCCTGATCAACTACCTCGGCAACTGGGTGCTCAAGGCCGCGTGCATGCAGCTCGTCGCGTGGGACCGCCAGGGGCTCGCGCTGCAGTACGTGGCGGTCAACGTGTCGCCGCAGCAGTTCCGCGACCCGCGCTTCACGCAGAGCGTGCGAGAGGCGATCGCGCTGACGGGCATCGACCCGCGCCGCATCGTGCTCGAAATAACCGAAAGCCTGCTGATGCACGATCCCGCGCATGCCAAGGTCTTGCTCGAGGAGCTGACCGACCTCGGCATCCGCTTCGCAATCGACGATTTCGGCACCGGCTATTCGAGCCTCGCGTATCTGCAGCGCTTCCCGCTCGCGAAGCTGAAGATCGACCGCAGCTTCGTCGAGAACCTGCTGACGTCGCGCAACGACCGCGCGATCGTGTCGGCCGTGGTCGGTCTCGCGCAGACGCTCGATCTCGAACTCGTCGCCGAAGGCGTCGAGACCGAGGCGCAGCGCGCGCTGCTGACCGAGATGGGCTGCAATCATATCCAGGGCTGGCTCGTCTGCCAGGCGCTACCGTCCGAGGAACTCGCGCGGCGCTTCGAGGCACACCAACTGCACCTGCACGCCGCCGCCTGACGCGCGCGGCGAATCGGACAGATCCGTATGTCAATCACCGAACACCTGCCCCGCACCGCATTGCTCGACAAGCTGTGGGCGCGGATGAGCGAACGGGGCGACTTCCCGCTGCTGTCGGAATCGCTGCGCGCGACGATGGCCGCGATGAAGAACGACGACCTCGACTTCACCGCACTCGTGCGCGTCGTGCTGTCCGATTTCGCGCTCACGCAGAAAGTGCTGCGTCTCGCGAACTCCGCGATGTACATGGCGTTCGGCGGCAACATCACGACCGTCACCCGCGCATTGATGGTGCTCGGCATGGACGCGGTCGGCCATCTCGTCGTCGGGCTGAAGCTCGTCGACCATTTCCACCACAGCACGCCGCGGCGCATCGACGCGAAGCTCGAACTGAACCGCGCGCTCCTGTCCGGCTGCGTCGCGCGCAAGCTCACCGAGCACGCCGAACTGCGCGCCGGCGAGGAAGCCGTCGTCTGCACGCTGATGCGCCAGGTCGGCAAGCTGCTCGTGGTCTGCTATCTCGACAGCGAATGGGACCGCATCCGCCGGCGCGCGGCCGAGCTGAACGGCGACGAAACGGCCGCCTGCACCGACGTGCTCGGCGTCGGCTTCGACGAGATCGGGCTCGAGGCCGCGACGCGCTGGCGGCTGCCCGACGTGATCCGCGCGGGCATGGCCGACACCGACCACGCAGCCCGCGCCGACGCGTTCGACGACGAATACGACGACGACCGCAACGCGGGCCATCCGGCCGACGACGACCCGGACGACCGCGTACGCTGGCTGCGCGCGGTGAGCCGTTGCTCGACCGATGTGGCCAGCGCGCTCGTGATGCCCGCGAGCCCGCAACGCGATGCGCGCATCGCGACGCTCGCGCAGCACTACGGCACGGAACTCGAGATGGACTCCGACGCGCTCGTCGAGATCGCCGACCGGCTCGCGCGCGAGGAAGCGAGCGACACCGTGATGCGCGAGATCGTCGAGCTGCGCGCGAACGCCGATGCGATCGCGCGCGCGCAGGCCGAGCCCGAGGCCTGCCTCGAAGCCGGCCTCGCCGACCTGCGCGCGCTGCCGTCCGAGCACGTGCTGACGCCGGTGCTCGCGCTCGCGTCGGAAAGCCTGCTGGCCGGCCTCGCCTTCACGCGCACCGTGATGTTCGTGCGCCACGACGACGGCATGTTCGCCGCCCGCCTCGGCTTCGGCACGGGCGTCGATGCGGCGCTCGACCGGCTGCGCTTCGACGAGCGTTTCGAGCCTGACGTGTTCCACCTCGCGATCACGAACTCGGTCGGCATCTTCATCGAGCAGGCGCAGGAACCGAAGATGCTCAAGCGGCTGCCCGCGTGGTATCTCGACGCGTTCGACGACACGCGCGCGTTCGTGCTGCTGCCCGTGCGCGTCGGCACGACGACCGTCGCGCTGCTCTACGGCGACTGGGCCGGCGCGCAGCCCGCGCGCAAGATCACGCAGCAGGAGATGAGCGTGCTCAACGAGCTCGCGCGCGAACTGGGCCGCTTCTTCCCCGCCTGACACGGCCGCCGGCCGGCCCGCCTCTGCCGATTCCGGTCCTCAAAAGCAAACCGGCCGCATAAGCGGCCGGCTGCATCGTGCGGTAGAACGCAACGCTTACTTGAGCGTCACGGGCACGCTGAAGTACTTCTTCGCGAGGTTGTCGATCGTGCCGTCGGCCTTCAGCTCCTTCAGCGCCTGATCGAGCGCGGTCTTCAGTGCCGCGTCGTTCTTGCGCAGGCCGAAGCCGACGCCCGAGCCGAGGATTTCGGTATCGCTGACGGTGCCGCCCGCGAACGCGAAGCCCTGGCCTTGCGGCTTCGACAGGAAGCCCTTCGAACCGGCTTCCGAATCCTGGAACGTCGCGTCGAGACGGCCCGACTTCAGGTCGGCATACGCCAGATCCTGCGTCTGGTACGGCACGACTTCAACACCGGCCGGCGCCCACTTCTTCTTCGCGTACGCTTCCTGGATCGTGCCCTGCAGCACGCCGACGCGCTTGCCCTTCAGCGATTGCGGGGTCGGCAGCAGGCCGCTGCCCGTCTTCGCGATCAGCTGGTTCGGAATCGTGTAGATCGGATCGGTGAACGCGATCGCGTGCTTGCGCTGGTCGGTGATCGTCATGTCCGAGTTGATCGCATCGAACTTGCGCGCCTGCAGCGCGGGGATCAGGCCGTCGAAGTCGTTCTCGACCCACACGCACTTCGTCTTCAGCTTCGCGCACACCGCGTTGCCGATGTCGATGTCGAAGCCGGTCAGCTTGCCGTCGGGCGTCTTGTATTCGAACGGTGCGTACGACGCCTCGACGCCGAAGCGGATCTCTTTCAGATCCGCGGCAAACGCGCTGCCTGCCGCCACGGCCGATGCCGCCACCACCGCGTGCGCGGCCACTTTACGCCAGTCCAACTTCATCAGGTGCTCTCCTCGATACTCGAATGTTCCGGAACTACGGGCGCATGCATCATTGCAGGGCCAGATGACACCGGCAATGCCGATGCCGCGCCGTGATGCGGCGCAACAGCCGCAAGGCCGCGATTGTACCAATCCGCGCGGCCCGATATGGCAAAGCGGCTGCCGGCGCGCGATGCTGCAGTGCGCGCACGACGCCGCTCATGCCGGCCGCCGAACTTGCAAGACGATGTCGCAAATACGCAAGGCAGGCCGCGCTTCATCGCGGCCGTACCGATCGGTCAGACGAGCGCCGCGATCGTCTCGCGCGTCGTATCGATGACGAGCAGGCCCGCGCGCAGGCCCGGCTTCACGGTCGGGTTCGGAAACACGATCCGCTCCTCGTCGTGCGTCACCGTGTAGCGATAGTCGCCGTCCTGCGCGAGCACCGTGCCGCGCGCGAACGCGGTGAAGTTCGCGACGTCGGCCGCGACGAACAGTTCAAGCGCGTCGCTCTGCTTCGTGATCTGGTCGATCACCGTGAAGACGCGCGGCAACGACGGCTGGCCGTCCCGTGCATCGACATCGGGCGATGCGCCCGATACGAGCCTGCGCACCGCGCAGTCGGCCGGCGCGAAGCGCGCGAGGTCGTTCTGGCCGAACGGCCGCACCTTGCCGAGTTCGAGCGTGCACGCGAGCGCACCGCAGTGCTCGGCCGTGAAATGCGAATACGTGTTGCCCTTCGCGGTGTGCAGCAGCACGGCCGCGATGCGCGCATCGCCGAGCCATTCGACCATCGTGCGCGTCGGCGGCGTGCCCGTGTGCGGCAGCAGCGCGAACTGCTCGAACACCGATGCGCGGATCGCCGTATGCATGTCGATGTGCCAGCGCGCGCCGCCGGCCGGCGCAGCCGCGAAGAACGCGGCAGCAGCCGCCTCGAGCTGGGCCGCGCGCGGCGCTTCGCGGCTCGCGGGCGTCTGCGCATGACGGCCGCTGAACAGGCGGTTCAGGTCGTCGTCGAGATAACGTTCGCCGGCACGCATCGCCGGCACGTTGCCGAGCACGACGAGCAGCCGGCACGCGAGCGGCAGCGCGCCCGACGCGAGATCACGCACGAGCATCGACAGCAGTTCGATCGGCGCCGTCTCGTCGCCGTGCACGCCGGCCGACACGAGCACGCTCGCGCGCGGCAGATCGGCAACAGAGGCAGCAGAGGCGGCCGCAGCCGGTTCGAGCGCGAGCAGCCCGTCGCCGAGCCATTGCCAGCGCACCGCGCCGCCCGCGCAGGCGCCGTCCGTCACGGCCGGCGCGCCGCCGGCCAGCGTGAACGCGAGAAAATCGTCGAGCGGCGCGGCGGACATCGAGACCTCAGCGCTGGAAGTCATACAGCGAACCGACTCGCAGGATCTGCGTGAGCGCGTCGAGCGCCGTGCGCGATTCGTCGAGCAACGCCGGATCGGCGAGGTCTTCCGGTGCGAGGCGATCGCGGTAGTGCTTGTCGATCCATGCGTCGAGCGACGCGAACAGCGTGTCGTTGATCCACACGTTCGACGTGACCGCCGCGCGCTCCGTGTCGTTCAACACGACGCGCAGGCGCAGGCAGGCCGGGCCGCCGCCATTCTTCATGCTTTCGCGCAGGTCGAACACGAGCACGTCGTGAATCGGGCCGTTGCCGGCCGCGAGCTGGTCGAGATAGGCCGCGACGTTCGCGTTCTCGCGGCATTCCTGCGGCACGACGAGCACCTGCGAGCCGTCCGCGCGCGACAGCAGCTGGCTGTTGAACAGATACGACGTCACCGCGTCGTTCACGCTCACGGCTGCCTCGGGCACCTCGATCACGTTCAGGCGCGCGCCGCGTGCGTCGAGCGCGGCGGTCAGCGTGTCGTAGGTCGCCTGCTTGTTGACGAACGCGCGCTCGTGCGTGAACAGCGTGTCGCGGTTGCCGACCGAGATCACGTCGTTGTGGAACACGCCCGCGTCGATCACGTCCGGGTCCTGCTGCGCGTAGACCGTCGCCTCTGCGGCGAGCCCGTGGCGATGCGCGACCGCGCGGCTCGCCTCGAAGGTCTGGCGTGCCGGGAAGCGCTTCGGCTCGGGGCCGCGGCGGTATTCCGCGCGGCCGTACACGAAGAACTCGATGCCCGGCTTGCCGTATTCGGCGCAAAAGCGCGTGTGGTTCGCCGCGCCTTCGTCGCCGAGCGCCGGCGTGCCCGTCAGCGCTTCGTGCACCGCGAAGTGCGCGGGATCGGCGAACAGCGTCGACAACGTGCGGCGCGTCGCTTCGTGCTCGATCGCGCGATGCAGCTTGCTGCACAGGTTTGCCGGCGTGAAGTGCACGCGGCCGTCGCTCGTGTCGGCCGACGGGCTGACGGTGGCCGCGTTCGCGGTCCACATCGCCGATGCCGAGCTCGCCGCGGCGAGCAGTTCGGGCGCCTGTTTCGCGGCTTTCGCGATCACGTCCGCGTCCTTGCCCGAGAAGCCGAGTTCGCGCAGCAGGCGCAGCGACGGCCGCTCCTGCGGCGGCAGCACGCCTTGTGCGAAACCGAGATCCGCGAGCTGCTTCATCTTGCGCAGCCCCTGCTTCGCGGCGGCCTTCGGGTTCGCGGCCGACTTCTCGTTGTTGAGCGACGCCACGTTGCCGAACGACAGCCCGGCGTAGTTGTGGGTCGGGCCGACGAGCCCGTCGAAATTGGCTTCTTGTGCGTTCATCGTCGTTCCCTCGATCAGAAATGCAGGCCCGGCGACAGGCTCGCGGGCAAGGTCAGTTGCGTGCTTTCCACCGACGCCATCGGATACGCGCAATAGTCGGCCGCGTAGTACGCGCTCGGGCGATGGTTGCCCGAGCGGCCCGTGCCGCCGAACGGCGCGGCGGACGATGCGCCGTTGGTCGGGCGGTTCCAGTTGACGATCCCGGCGCGGATCGTACGGCGGAAGTGCTCCCATGCGCGCGCGTCATCGGCGAGCAGGCCGGCGGACAGGCCGAACGCCGTGTCGTTGGCGCGCTCGATCGCTTCGTCGAACGTCGCGTAGCGCACGATCTGCGCGAGCGGGCCGAAATGCTCTTCATCGGGCAGGTTCGCCACGCCCGTCACGTCGACGATCGCCGCATTCACGAACCCGAGGCGCGGGTCGCGCTGCGTCATCGCGACGATCGGCTTCGCGCCCTGCTCGATCAGGCGCGATTGCGCGTCGACGAGTTTCGCGGCCGCGCGCGCCGAAATCACCGCGCCCATGAACGGCTGCGGATCGGCATCGAACACGTCGGCCGTGATCTTCGACGTGACGTCGGCGAAGCGCGCGAGGAAGCGGTCGCCGAACGCGCCCTGCGGCACGAAGATGCGGCGCGCGCACGTGCAGCGCTGGCCGGCCGACAGGAACGCCGACTGGATCGTGTGATGGACGGCCGCGTCGATATCCTCGACTTCGCCGATCACGAGCGGGTTGTTGCCGCCCATCTCGAGCGCGAGCACGATTTCCGGACGGCCGCCGAACTGCTTGTGCAGCAGCGTGCCGGTGTCCGAGCTGCCGGTGAAGAACAGCCCGTCGATCTGCCGATGGTTCGCCAGCGCGATGCCGGTATCCTTCTCGCCCTGCACGAGGTTCAGCACGCCGTCCGGCAGCCCGGCTTCCTTCCACACTTCGACCGTCGCGCGCGCGACGCCCGGTGCGAGTTCCGACGGCTTGAACACGACCGCATTGCCGGCGATCAGCGCCGGCACGATATGGCCGTTCGGCAAGTGGCCGGGGAAGTTGTACGGGCCGAACACCGCGACGACGCCATGCGGGCGATGACGCAGCACCGCGACGCCGTCGGCCATGTCCTGGCGCTTCTCGCCCGTGCGTTCCTGGTATGCCTGGATCGAGATGCCGACCTTCGCGGCCATCGACGCCACTTCGGTGCGCGCTTCCCACAGCGGCTTGCCCGTCTCGCGGCCGATCGCGGCCGCGATCGCTTCCTTGCGTTCGTTGAGCAACGCCGCGAAACGCTTGACGATCGCGCAGCGCGATTCGAAGTCGAGCGCCGACCAGCCGGCGAACGCGCGGCGCGCGCTCGCGACCGCGCGGTCGACGTCGGCCGCCGACGCGCTCGCGCCCTGCCATGCGATTTCGTCGGTGCCCGGGTTGCGCGAAGCGAACACGGGGCCCGAGCCTGCGACCCAGGCGCCGTCGATGAAGAGTTCCGTCATGATTCGTTTATCCCTGTTTGACTTTGAGCGGCAGCACGCGGACCGGATCGCCGGCCTTCACGTCGAGCGCGGCGGCATCGGCGGCCGACAGCACGAACGAGCCGTTCGCGACGACGCCCGGCGCGACGCCGACGCGGAAGTCGCCGAGCGACGTGTTCGACACGAGCGATTTGGGTGCGTCGTCCCGCGCATCGGGCACGCCGATCGCGACCGGCACGACGACGCTCTCGCGCACCGTGCGCAGATCGTTCACGTGGCATTCGAGCACCGGGCCCGCGTCGAAGATGTCGACGTGGTTCTGGTAGCGCAGCCCTTCCGCTTCCAGCATCTTGCGGGCCGGCAGCGTGTCGCGGTGCGTGAGGCCGACCGCGTCCTGCGCGTCCTGCGGCAGCAGGTCGACGTACACCGGATAGCGCGGCATCAGTTCCGCGAGGAACGACTTGCGGCCGTGCGAGCTGAGATAGTCGGCCGCGTTGAAATCGATCTGGTAGAAGTGCGAACCGACCGCGCGCCAGAACGGCGACGTGCCGTCTTCGTCGAAGTGGCCGCGCAGTTCCGCGCAGATGCGTTCCGGAAAGCGTTCGCGGAACTGCGCGATGAACATGAAGCGCGAGCGCGACAGCAGGCCGCCGACGCCGCCCGTGCGATAGCGCGGGCTCAGGAACAGCGAGCACACTTCCGCGTAGCCCGTCAGGTCGTGCGAGATGTTCAGCGCGGACATCCGCGTCCACACGCCGAGCTCCTGGCTCGCGTGCACGACCGTGCTCACGCGATAGTTGTAGAACGGCTGTTCGAGCCCGACCTGCGTCTCGATCCCGCATACGCCCGCGATGTCGCCCGTCGTCGATTCTTCCATCACGAAGAAGTAGCCGGCTTCGCCCGGCGCGGCCTGGCCGTCCAGCGTGCGGCGCGAGCGCTCGATACGCGCGGCGAGCGCGTCGCGGTCGGGCTTGAACGTGGTCAGGCCCGGCCCGGTTTCCTTCGCGAGCGACACGAGCGCGTCGACGTCGCCCGTTTGTACGACCCGAACGACGATCATGCTGCGTCTCCCTTCAAATCTTCATCGTCGCGGCGGTGCAGCGGCACGCAGCGCACGACATCGCCATCCTTCACATCGAGCGCCGCGCGCACGTCGCCGGCCAGCGGCGCGTCGCCCGTCTCGCCCGGCAGGTCGGCCAGCACGCAGCGGAACGATTCGCCGCTGCCCGTCGATACCATGTATGCGACGTCGCCCTGCTGGTGCGCCGCCTCGCGCACGACGCGCTCCGTGCCGTGCTTCACGCACGCGGTGCGATCGACCTGTGCGGTCAGCACCGGGCCCGCGTCGAAGATGTCGACGAAGCGGTCGGGCTCGAAACCTTCCTCGAGATGGATGTCGTACGCGAGCAGCGCCGTCTCGTTCGGCTCGCCGAGCACGCGCTGCGCGGCTTCCGGCAGCAGCGGCACGTAGAGCGGATACGCCGGCATCACTTCCGCGATGAACGTGCGGCTGCGGCCGCCCGACGCGATGTCGACGTCGGTGAAATCGCGGCCGAAGAACTTGCGGCCCACCGCTTCCCAGAACGGCGACGCGCCGTTGCCGTCGCTCACGCCGAGCAGCAGCGTGAACACTTCGGGCGTGAAGCGGCGGCGGTTCGCGGCGATGTACATCATCCGCGCGCGCGAGATCAGGTGCGCGGCCGCGTCGCCGCGCAGCGACGGATCGACGTAGAAGCCGGCGAGCCGGCTCTTGCCCGTCAGCTCGTGCGACATCGTGAGCGCGTGGATCTTGCGGTTCACGTGCAGCTCGCGCGACGCGTGGATCAGCGCGTCGTTGCGGAACGCGTAGAACGGTTCCGAGTAGCCGGCCGCGGCCACGATGCTCGCCGTGCCGAGCAGCTTGCCCGTCGACGAATCCTCGAGCACGAAGAGGTAGAACTCCTCGCCGGCGAAATCGACGTCCGCGCGAAACGAATCCTCGGAGAGCGCCACGCGCGCTTCGAGCGCCGCGCGGTCGTGCGGCAGCGAGTGCAGGACCGGCTGCGCCGTGCGCGCCATGTGCGCGAGCGCATCGAGATCCGTGAGTTTGCCGGGGCGAACAAATAGCATCGTCGTTCCTGTCTGCGATGGAGGCGCCGATCAGCGCGCGGTGGCTTCCTGTGCGGCGAGCACCTGTTCGACCGCCTTCTCGAAGCGCTTCATGCCTTCGTCGAGCAGGTCGAACGGGATCACCAGCGACGGGACGAAGCGCAGCACGTTCGGGCCGGCGATCAGCATGATGAGGCCGTTCTCGGCTGCCGCGTTGACGAAGTCCTTCGCGCGACCGTCGAATGCGGCGGTGAGTTCAGCGCCGACGAGCAGGCCCTTGCCGCGCACGTCCTTGAAGATGCCGAAGCGCGCATTGATGCGTTCGAGCGCGCCTTTCAGGCGCACGCTGCGTTCGCGCACGCCTTCAAGCAGTGCCGGGTCGCCGATCAGTTCGACGACCTTGTCCGCGATCGCCGACGCGAGCGGGTTGCCGCCGTACGTCGTGCCGTGCACGCCGACCTTGAAGTGCGCGGCCAGTTCGTTCGTCGTCAGCATCGCGCCGATCGGGAAGCCGTTGCCGAGTGCCTTCGCGGTCGTCAGGATGTCCGGCGTGACGCCCGTGTCCATGTATGCGTAGAACTGGCCCGTGCGGCCGACGCCCGTTTGCACTTCGTCAAAGATCAGCAGTGCATTGTTTGCATCGCACGCTTCGCGCAGTGCCTTCAGGAAGGCCGGATCGGCCGGGATCACGCCGCCCTCGCCCTGTACGGGCTCGACGATCACCGCGCAGGTTTGCGGGCCGATCGCGGCCTTGGCGGCTTCGATGTCGTTGTACGGCAGGTGCTTGATGCCGGCCGGCACGGGGCCGAAGCCTTCCGAGTACTTCGGCTGGCCGCCGACGCTGACCGTGAAGAACGTGCGGCCGTGGAACGACTGCACGAACGAGATGATTTCGGCTTTATCGGCGCCGTGGCGATCGAACGCGACGCGGCGAGCGAGCTTCAGTGCCGCTTCGTTCGCTTCCGCGCCCGAGTTCGCGAAGAATGCGCGGTCGGCGAAGGTCAGCGATTCGAGGCGCTTCGCGAGACGCAGCACCGGCTCGTTCGTGTAGCCGTTGCCGATGTGCCAGAGCTTGCGGCTTTGTTCGTCCAGGACTTTCAGCAGTTCCGGGTGGCCGTGGCCGAGCGACGTCACCGCGATACCGCACGCGAAATCCACGTACTCGCGGCCGGCCGTGTCCCACACGCGGGAGCCCTCTGCGCGATCCGGCACGAACGGCGCGGGGGAAAATACCGGCACCATCACTTCGTCGAATGTCTGGCGGTTCACGGTCGAGGTCGTCATGGTCGTTCCTTTCGGTTTCGTAAGAGGGTTCAACAGGATCAAGTTTAGGTAAGGGTGACGCAAGCGTCTTGCGGAATTGCGACGGGTTCTATCGGAAGGGCCTTTTCTCTTTCGCTATTTTGCCTGCCCGGTGGGGGTGGGTTCTGGTTCGGTTTTTTTTGGGGGGTTTGCTTTGTTGGGTGGTTCGTCTGCTTTTTTCGTGAAGCACCTGTGATCTTTTCGGTCTATTAGCGTCGCCCCTGCGCGGGGCAGCGGTCACTTTTCTTTGTCTTGCCAAAGAAAAGTAACCAAAAGAAAGGCGCTCGGAAAACGCATGACTTCCCGGTGCCATGGCCACCAAAGTGGCCCTCGCCTAAGTGTCCGCGCCAGGCCAGAACCCGGAGTGGTTCGAGCAATGGTTCTGACACCACTCACCACCCAACAGAGCGGTATACCGCTCATCAGCTCCATCCTCGCTACGCTCGGCTGCAAGGTACTTCAGGTCGGACTGCGGGCCGTTCTGCTCCTGCCCGGAACATCGCGCGCAGGCATTCTGCGATTCATGCCATGCTGTCCAGCCACTTGCTTCGCCGCCTATTCAACAACGTTGTGTTGGCTACTGTTACGTCGTTGGTCGGCTGCATCCTTTTTCGTTGGGATCACTCACGTATTGGATTTTTGGGGCTATCCCATTGGCGGTGCTGGAGGGGGTGTCCCTGTCGGCCGAGCGAAGCGAGGACGGAGCTGATGAGCGGTATACCGCTCTGTTGGGTGGTGAGTGGTGTCAGAACCATTGCTCGAGCCACTCCGGGTTCTGGCCTGGCGCGGACACTTAGGCGAGGGCCACTTTGGTGGCCACGGCACCGGGAAGTCATGCGTTTTCCGAGCGCCTTTCTTTTGGTTACTTTTCTTTGGCAAGACAAAGAAAAGTAACCGCCGCCCCGCGCAGGGGCGACACTAATAGACCGAAAAGATCACAGGTACTTCACGAAAAAAGCAGACGAACCACCCATCAATCCTTCCCCCCCTCTCCACCAACGCGCCCCCGCGGGGTTCCCCACCTGTCTGTTTTTCGAGCCACGCCCGCCGATCCTCCCGAGGCGTAACACCAAACCGTTCGCGATACGCATTAGAAAAATGCGCAGCAGAAGAAAACCCACAGGCGAGACTAACCTGCACGACGGACTTGCTAGTCCGCTGCAACTGCGTCCTTGCCTTGAGCAACCGGAGATTGAGGTAATACTTCGAGGGCATTGCCCCGAGATACTGCCGAAAGAGCCGCTCCAGTTGCCGGCGCGAAACGCCGACCAACCCGGCGATCTCGTCAGTGGTCAAAGGATCTTCGACATTGGCTTCCATCAACTGCAACGCATCGTTCAACCGGGGATGCCGCTCACCGGGCGCGGTCACGAAAGGAATCCGCTGCCGCTCCTCGCCACTGCGCAAGGTCCCCGCGCCGAGCGCATCGGCAATGCGCTCCCCCAGCTCGGGCCCATGTTCCCGGCCAATCATGGCCAGCATGAAATCGACGGTCGCCTGCCCGCCCGCGCAGGTCGCGCGATCCCGATCGATCTCGAAGATCTGCTGCGTGACGATCGACCGCTCGAACTGCTCGGCGAACTGCTGATACGTTTCCCAGTTCACGCTCACGCGATAACCGGAAAGCTGCCCGGCCATCGCAAGCCACCACACGCCGTGATGAATGCCGGTCACGAGCGGCGTACGCTGCCCGACCCGCGCGAGACTCGCGAGAAACAGCCGATAGTCGGCGAACTGCTGGAATCGCTCGGTCACGACGATCAGCCAGTCGCACGCGATCGCATCGTTGAAGGCGGCATCGGCATGCCATTGCGCGCCGCCCGCGAGCGGCACGGGCCGCCCGTCCCACGAACATACCTGCCAGCGATACAGCAGCCGGCCGTCGATCTCGTTCGCCAGATTCAGCGCATCGACGATCGGACCCACGCCCGACATCGACACGGGCGGCAATGCGACGATCACCACCTGCGTCGTGCGGGTGGCGCCTGCGGGACGGGACACCGGTACCACGGATGAAACCTGCCCTTCGCGTTACTTGAGACTGCCCGACAGGAACTGCTTGAGCCGCTCGCTCTGCGGGCGCACCAGCACTTCCTTGGGATCGCCCTCTTCCTCGGTCCGCCCCTGATGCAGGAACATCACGTGGTTCGACACGTTGCGCGCAAAGCCCATCTCGTGCGTGACGACGATCATCGTGCGGCCTTCCTCGGCCAGCTTCTGCATCACCTTCAGCACTTCGCCCACCAGCTCCGGGTCGAGCGCCGAGGTCGGCTCGTCGAACAGCATCACGTCCGGATGCATCGCGAGCGCGCGCGCGATCGCGACACGCTGCTGCTGGCCGCCGGAAAGATGCGACGGATACTGCTTCTCGACGCGCGGCGCGAGGCCGACCTTCTCCAGGTACTCGCGCGCACGCTCCTCGGCTTCCTTCTTCGAAATGCCGAGCACGTGCACCGGGGCTTCCATCACGTTCTCGAGCACGTTCATGTGCGCCCACAGATTGAAGTGCTGGAACACCATCGCGAGCTTCGTGCGGATGCGCTGAAGCTGCTTGTGATCGGCAACTTCGAGCGCGCCGGCGCGGTCGGTCTTCGTGCGGACGGCCTCGCCGTCGACGACGATCTGCCCCGCATTGGGCCGCTCGAGGAAATTGATGCAGCGCAGGAACGTGCTCTTGCCCGAACCGCTCGCGCCGATGATGCTGATGACGTCACCGGCCTTCGCGTTCAGCGACACGCCCTTGAGCACCTCGTTGTCGCCGTAGCGCTTGTGGATGTCGAGCGCCGCAAGCTTGGTGGCAGCGCTCGATTGAGTGATCTCGGCCAACTGGCTCTCCTCGAAGTGAAATCAATGACGGGCGGCCGCGAGATACGCGAGCCAGTGGCGCTCCGCACGGCGAAATGCCGCGACGAGTGCGAAAGATACCGCAAGATAGATCAGCGCGGCGATTCCGAACGACTGGAACGCCATGTAGGTCGCGGAATTCGCGTCGCGTGCGACCTTCAGGATGTCGGGCACGGTCGCCGTGAACGCCACGGTCGTCGCGTGCAGCATCAGGATCACTTCGTTGCTGTACAGCGGCAGCGCACGGCGCAGCGCCGACGGCAGGATCACGCGGCGGTACATCGTGAACGGCGACATCCCGTACGCACGCGCAGCCTCGACCTCACCGTGCGGAATCGCGCGGATCGCACCCGCGAAGATCTCGGTCGTGTACGCGCAGGTGTTCAGCGCGAACGCGAGAATCGCGCAGTTGAAGCCGCTCCTGAAGAACGCGTCGAGCAGCGAGTGCGAACGCACGAACTCGAGGCTGTACATGCCCGTGTACATCAGCAGCAACTGCACGTAGAGCGGCGTGCCGCGGAACACGTACGTGTAGAACCGCACGGGCATCGACACCCACTTCTTCTTCGACACGCGCGCGACCGCGAGCGGCACCGCGCACACGAAGCCGAGCGAAATCGACGCAACGAGCAGCCACAGCGTCACCGCAAGGCCGGACAGGCGCTGGCCGTCCCAGTAAAGGAACGCCTTGCCGAATTCCTGGAGGATCTCGATCATAGTTCTGCGTGCCGCACGCCCATGGAGTAACGCTTCTCGAGCTGGATCAGCACGAGGTTGGAAACGGTCGTGATCGCGAGATAGATCAGCGCCGCGACGAGGATGAAGAAGAACATGTTGAACGTGCTCTTGCCGGCGTCCTGCGCGGCCTTCACGACGTCCGCGAGGCCGATGATCGACACCAGCGCGGTCGCCTTCACGAGCACCTGCCAGTTGTTGCCGATGCCCGGCAGCGCAAAGCGCATCATCTGAGGAAACATGATCCGCGCGAACACGCGTGCGCCGCTCATCCCGTAAGCCGCGCCGGCTTCGAGCTGGCCGCGCGGGACCGACAGGAACGCGCCGCGAAAGGTCTCGGTGAAGTACGCGCCGTAGATGAAGCCGAGCGTCAGCACGCCGGCCACGAACGGGTCGATGTCGATCTGGTCCCAGCCGACGAGGTCGGTGAACTGGTTCAGCCAGATCTGGATGCTGTAGAACAGCAGCAGCATCAGGACGAGATCGGGCACCGAGCGGATCAGCGTCGTATAACCGGTCGCGATCGCTCGCAGCACCCGGTTGTGCGACAGCTTCGCCACCGCGCCGATCAGCCCCAGCGCCACCGCAGTGGCGAGCGACAGCACCGACAGCTCGATGGTCTGCACGGTGCCGGCCCAGAGGACAGGACCAAAGCCGTAAAGGAACACGCGCGTCTCCAGAGTTGGAATGGATGCCGACGCGAATGCCTGTCCCGCGCCGGGCTGACGCGGATAGTCGCAAGCGAAATTGATTGCCTCAAATCACCTTGCACGCGATTGCTGCATCGCAGCAACCCGTCCCACCATTTGCAACTGCGGCCTACGCCGCTGTTTCAAAAGGAAAAAAGCCGCTCCCTGACAACCGCACAACACGCAGGGAAGCGGACTTTTTGCAATTTTCCGGTCGCTTTTTCGATATAGCGCCGAAGGCGGCACTCAGCGCCCCTTCAGGATGTCGGAGCGCGAAGTCGTATAGACAAGCCCGTCCGGGCCGAAATGGATATTGAAGAATGCATCGGTGTTGACGCCGTCCTCGAGCCAGCGCCAGCTCCAGACCGTCTCGGGCTTCAGCGGATACTGCGCGATGTCGCCGGGCTTGCCGAGCAGGCGCCGCACCTCGTCCTCGTTCATCCCGGGGCGCACCTTCGCGAAATTCTCGGCGGTCAGCACCTGCGTCGCGCCGGTGTAGCGGCCGTTCGCATCGAGATCGACGAACCACGTCTGGTTGCCCATCGGGCCGCGCGGATATTCGAGACGTTTCGAACCGTCGGTGAACTCGCGCTCGGTTTCGGGCTTGCCCATCGTGCCGCGCACGTCGGCCTCGGTCGATTCACCGACCTTCAGCCCCTTCAGCAGCAGCGGCGCGGGCTTGATCGCGTTGAAGAAGTCCCTGATACGTTGCACGTCGAGGTTGCCTTGCTTGTCGTCGCAGCCGGTCAGCGCCAGCGCGGCAGCCAGCATCGTCACGGGAAGCAGCCGGAAACGAAAAATCATCGGAAGAAATGCGCGTCGAGAAAACACGCGGCAAGCATACCCGCACGGGGCCAAAAGCGCGAGACGGGCGCGCGGCCCGTCTCGTATTCAATGCGTCGTTTCGGTTTCGGTTTCCGCCGCGCGGCTCGCCGTGTGCGGCGCGCGCGGCCCGGCCGGCAGCACACTGATGCGACGGCGCGTGCGCACGAGTTCGGCAAGCTGCCACGAACCGAGCGCCAGGCAGCCGAACAGCACCTCGCGGCCGCGCTTGACCAGCGCGAGCGATAGCGCCGTCTCGCGGTCGACGCCGAACATCTGCGCGAGCAGCACGACGGTCGCCTCCTGCACGCCGAGGCCGCCCGGCACCATGAACGCGGCATGCCGCACGGCCTGCGTCATCGCCTCGATCGCGATCGCGCCGCCGATCGACACCGGATGGCCGAGCAGCGCGAGCGCCCAGTAGATCTCGAGCGCGCCGAGCACGTAGCCGGCCAGCTGCCAGAAGAATGCGCTGAACAGCAGGCCCGTGCGCGACATCAACCCGTCGATGTCGGCGTCGAGCCGGCGGCCGTCGACGCCCTGCAGCAGCCGGTGCGAATCGCCGAGCAGGCGGCCCGCGAAACGCTCGATCGCGTGGAAGATGCCGCCGCGCCGCATCAGCACGACGCCGAGCACGGGCAGCGGCAGCGTCAGCAGCAGCGCGAGGCCGATCGTGCCGCCGCCCATGTTGTCCGTCGTCGCGAGCAGCAGCACGAGGCCGAGCGCGGCGAACGCATACTGGACGACGATCGTCACGAGCACCTCGACGATCACCGACGCCGTCACGCGGCTCGCATCGGGCACCTGCCAGCGCGCGAGCCGGATGCCGACGAGTTCGCCGCCGATCCCGACCACGGGCAAGAGCCGGTTCACCGCTTCGCGCACGGTCGCGATCCACCACAGGAACGGCAGCGAGCTGCGCTTGTCGAGCAGCAGGTGCCACGCGTACGCATCGAGCAGCAGCGGCAGCGCGTGGAACGGCACGAGCCACAGCAGCGCGTAACCGGCGCGCGCGAGCATCTGCGATACGTCGCCGACACCCTCGTGCAGCCCCAGCGCGAGCAGGATGCCGATGCCGATCGGCCAGCCGAGCCATTTGATCCACTTGGTCATGACGGCTGCGCTCCCGGTGCGCGCGACGCCGGCGCACCGCACCGTGCCGCGGGCTGGCCGAACACGTCGGCAAAGCCGCCGGTCGCGATGCCCGACGCCTTCAACGCGGCCGCGACGCGCGGCGACAGCAGCGCGTCCAGCTCGTCCACCGGACGATAGCCGGCCATCGTCGGCGTGATCGGGCCGTCGCCGGCCTCGGCCGGGTGGCAGTAGATCTCGCCGACGCCCGGCGGCAGCTTCGCAAGCGCGTCGAGCAGCACAGCCTCGTCCATCGCACCCGTATGCTCGATCCCGACCACGTAGTCGTTGTGCGCGAGCCCCGCGCGGTCGAGCCGCGCGCGCACGAGCGCGATCCACGGCTTGAGCAGCGCGGGCGCGCTCGTCTCGTACGGCAGCCGCACCGCGCGCAGCCCGTAGTCGCGGCCGATCTCGATGATCAGCGACAGCACGGTCGGATGCAGGTGGAAATGCTTGTGCGCGTTCACGTGGTCGAGCGGCAGGCCACTCGCCGCGAACGCGTCGAACTGCGCGCGGATCTCGCGGCGCAGTTGCGCACGCACGTGCGGCAGGAAGAAAAAGCGACAGCCGTCCTTCGCCATCGCGTCACCGAAGCGCCCGTCGGGGCCGACGAGCGCCGGAATCTCATGCGCGGGCAGCGTGGCCGGCCCGTCCGCGAGGACGAGATGCAGGCCGACCGAGAGCGACGGCAGCCGCCGCGCGCGCTCGATCGCATCCTGCGCGGCGCTCGCGCCGACCATCAGGCTCGCGGCGTTCAGCACGCCGTCGCGGTGCGCGCGCTCGACCGCCGCGTTGACTCGCGGATGCAATCCGAAGTCGTCCGCGGTGAAGATCAGCGCCCGCGCCGCCCGCTGCGTCGCCACGAATCAGGCCTCGTGTGCACGCAGGAAGCGGAAGAACTCGACACCTTCGCGCAGGCGGCGCTTCATCATGTCCCAGCTCGTCAGCATCTCGCGCACAATTTCCCAGATCTTCGACGGACGGAAGTAGAACTGGCGATAGAACTGCTCGAGGTGGTGATAGATCTCGTCGCGCGACAGGTGCGCGTAGCCGATCGCCGCGAGCTGCACGCCTTCCTTGCTCACCAGGTTGATGGTCTTGTTCTCTTCCATCCAGCCGTTTTCCACGGCCTGCTTGTAGAGCGTCGTGCCCGGATACGGCGCGGCGAGCGAGACCTGGATCGTGTGCGGATTGATTTCCTTCGCGTACTCGATCGTCTTCTTGATGGTTTCCTGCGTCTCGCCCGGCAGGCCGAGAATGAAGGTGCCGTGGATCTTGATGCCGAGCTTCTTGCAGTCCGCGCTGAAGCGGCGCGCGAAATCGGTGCGCACGCCCTTCTTGATGTTCACGAGGATCTGGTCGTCGCCGGATTCGAAGCCGACCAGCAGCAGGCGCAGGCCGTTTTCCTTCATGACCTTGAGCGACTTGTACGGCACGTTGGCCTTCGCGTTGCACGACCACGTGATGCCGAGCTTGCCCAGACCGATGGCGATGGCTTCGGCGCGCGGCAGGTCGTCGGTGAAGGTGTCGTCGTCGAACATCAGCTCCTTCACTTCCGGCATGTTGTCGCGGATCCACTTCGCTTCCGCGAGCACGTTCTCGACCGAGCGCGTGCGGTAGCGATGGCCGCTGACCGTCTGCGGCCACAGGCAGAACGTGCAGCGCGACTTGCAGCCGCGGCCCGTGTAGATCGACACGTACGGGTAGTTCAGGTAGCCGATGAAGTAGTTGTCGATCTTCAGGTCGCGCTTGTAGATGGGCGCGACGAACGGCAGTTCGTCCATGTTCTCGAGGATCGGACGCGCTTCGTTGTGCTCGATCGAGCCGTCCTTCGCGCGCCAGCTCAAGCCCTTGATCTCGGGGAACGGCTTGCCTTCGGCGATTTCCTTGCAGGTGTAGTCGAATTCCTCGCGGCACACGAAGTCGATCGCCTCGCTCGCCGTGAGCGAGTTGTGCGGATCGACCATCACCTTCGCGCCCACCATGCCGACCAGCAGCGACGGCTTCATCTTCTTGAGATCCTGCGCGAACATCGCGTCGGTCGGGAACGACGGCGTGCTCGTGTGGATGATCACGAGGTCGTAGTCGTTGGCGATCTTCAGCGTTTCCTCGACCGACAGGCCGTCGGCCGGCGCATCGACGACGCGGCTGCCCGGCACGAGCGCGGCCGGCTGCGCGAGCCACGTCGGATACCAGAAGGAACGGATTTCGCGCTTCGCCTGATAGCGCGAGCCGGCTCCGCCGTCGAAGCCGTCATACGAAGGGGCCTGCAAGAACAGCGTTTTCATGAGTGCTCCGGTAGCCTGCATAGTTCGATTCGTTTCAACGATTCAGTCAAAAAACCGCGGGCCGCCCTGCCGGCGCCCGCCTCTCAATCCTGTCGCGCCGCGCGGTTTCGCCGCGCAGCGCGTCTCGGCCTTCGGGCCGGATTCGGTCGGCGGCGGCCTTAGCGGCCGTCCGCCACTTCCACGGCCGCCGTCGCGCGTTCGCCGCCGACGACCGTCATCCTTGCTCCGCGCCACACGACGTGCGTGCCGAACGCGGCCACGAGCCATTCGAGCGCGAGCAGCGTGTCGCGCACCACGACGAGCGGCAGGTCGCGCCAGAACGCGCGCCAGCCGTCCTCGCCGCGCGCGTGCAGCACGAGCCGCCCGAATGCGCCGACGACGGCCGCACCGCCTGCCAGCGTACCCGCAAAAGTCCCGTCGAGACGCAGCGCGAGCGCCGCGCCGGTCGCGAGCCACGGCGCAGTAAACGTAATGAACAGGAACGCGAAGCCGGCCGGATTCAGCGAACGGATCGTGCGCAGCCAGCGCGTCTCGCGGTGCCACAGCGGCCCGAACGACGGCTCGATCACGTCGGTCGCGACCTCGACTTCCGACAGCACGGTGCGTCGCCCGAGGCGGCGCGGCAGCTCGGCAAGCCAGAAATCGTCGGCCAGCTCGTCCTTCAGCGCGACGAAACCGCCGATCCGGTCGAGCGTGTCGCGCGTCAGCGCGAGCGTCGCGCCGAAGCCGAAGCGGCTCGAGCGGCCGAGGTGGGTAATCCGCACCGACGGCGCGAACCATGCGTCGACGAACTGCGCGCCGATGCGCGTCCAGAACCCGCCGACGCTGCGCGCATGATACAGGCACGTGACGACACCGACCGACACATCGGCGAGCGGCGCCGTCACGCGCTCCAGATAGTCGGGCTGCACCGCGATGTCGCTGTCCGCGATCACGATGCGGCCGTACTTCGCACGCTCGGCAAGATTGATCAGGTTGCTGACTTTCAGGTTCTTGCCGTGCACGCGCGAGTCGACCACCAGCGTGATGTCGCACTCGGGGTAATCGGCGCGCAGCCGCTCGACGACGGCGATGGCCGGATCGACCGCCGACTGGACGCCGAACAGCACTTCATAGCGCGGATGGCGCTGCTCGCAGAAGGTCGCGAGATTTTCGTACAGGTGCGGCTCCGCGCCACACAGCGGCTTGAGCACGCTGACCGGCTCGAATCCGTCGCGCGCAGCCGTGCGCGGCGTGCGCGGACGCGGCGCGAAGGCGGCGACGAGCGCATAGCCGGCCGCGGCCAGCGTGAAGGCGATCAGGAGCCAGTCGAGCAGCGTGGCGGTTGGCGTCATGCGCGACGCCTCCCGGCGACCTGAACGCCACGGCGAACGCTTGCGCGTGATTGAGCGTGATTCGGTATTCCGACAGCGACGAACGCGGGCACGACCCGACTCCTTGTTCCAGCAGCGTCTGTGTTTGGGGGAGGCACGACCCATGCTTCGGGTATGGCCATGCCCGGCTTCGCGTGGCGCACTTCCGCGCAACGCCCGAACGGGATGCGGGAAGACTCGAATGGCTACCATCCGCACAACATGGGCAGGCGCCGGATTTTATCAGTCCGCGGCACCCCGCGCTCAGCGCTACGAGAAACGGACTGGTGCAATTCCAGCAAAGCTGTGCGGCCGGCAAACCATTTCGGCGCAACCGCGTTCACGTTAACGTAAGCGCTTTGCAGGCGTATTGCAGTCTTGAAAATAAGACGTTTCGTGCAAATTTGTACGTCGATGCGGATTCACATCCAATCACCGTAAAGATTGGTAACTAATCGGCGATTGAATTGATTTTTGCAACAATCGCCGAATGCAACCCTGCACCCCTGTAAGGCGCATGGGTATCGGTGCGCCGCCAGCACGTTCCGGAACCCTTTGGCAAAATCCTTGGCATTTGTTGCGTAGGCGCATCACCGCGCCCCCCTCTTTCGAAGGCCACCCGATGACTCCGTTTTCCGTACTCGATCTCGCCCCCATTCCGGCCGGCGCCGACGCCTCGCAGGCTTTCCGCAACACCGTCGATCTCGCGCAGCACACGGAACGCTGGGGCTACCAGCGCTACTGGCTCGCCGAGCATCACAACATGCCCGGCATCGCGAGCGCGGCGACCGCCGTCGTGATCGGCCATGTCGCGGGCGCGACGAAAACGATCCGCGTCGGGTCGGGCGGCATCATGTTGCCGAATCACGCGCCGCTCGTGATCGCCGAGCAGTTCGGCACGCTCGCGTCGCTGTATCCGGGGCGCATCGATCTCGGGCTCGGCCGTGCGCCCGGCACCGACCAGACCACGTCGCGCGCGTTGCGCCGCGACCTGATCGGCAGCGCCGATTCGTTTCCGGACGACGTCGCCGAACTGCTGCGCTACTTCGCGGAGCCGGTGCCCGGCCAGCGCGTGCGCGCGGTGCCCGGCGCCGGGCTCGACGTGCCCGTGTGGCTGCTCGGCTCGAGCCTGTTCAGCGCCCAGCTCGCCGCGATGCTCGGGCTGCCGTTCGCGTTCGCGTCGCACTTCGCGCCGGACTACCTGATGCGCGCGCTCGAGATCTATCGCGCGCAGTACCGGCCGTCGGCCGCGTGGCCTAAGCCGCACGCGATGGTCGGCGTCAACGTGTTCGCAGCCGATACCGACGACGAAGCGCGGCGCCTGTTCACGTCGCTGCAGCAGCAGTTCATCAACCTGCGGCGCGGCACGCCGGGCAAGCTGCCGCCGCCCGTCGACGCGCTCGAGGCAAACGAGCTCGAACTCGCGACCGTCGCGCATTCGCTGTCGTTCGCGGCGGTCGGCTCGCGCGACACGGTGCGCGACAAGCTGCGCGACCGTATCGCGCAGACGGGCGCGGACGAGCTGATCGCCACCGCGCAGATCTACGATCACGCCGCGCGGCTGCGCTCCTTCGAACTGACCGCGCAGATCCGCGACGAGCTCGCGAACGAGGCGCGCTGACGGCGCAGGCCGCCCCGCATCACTGCGGGTGTACGGCCGCCAGCCCGTCGAGCAGCGCCTTGTGGAACGCGTCCGGGTCCTGGATCTGCGGGGCGTGCCCGAGCGCCGGGAATTCGACGAGCTGCGCGCCGGGGATCGCCGCCTGCGTGCGCTTCGCGAGTTCCGGGTAGTGGCCGAGCTTCGCGTGAACGTCGGGCGGCGCGACGTCCTTGCCGATCGCGGTCGTGTCCTTGTCGCCGATCATCAGCAGCGTCGGCACGCGGATCGCGCCGAGTTCGTAGACCACCGGCTGCGTGAGGATCATGTCGTAGATCAGCGCGGAATTCCACGCGACCGAATCGCGGCCTGCGCCGCGATACATTCCGGCGAGCATCTGTACCCAGCGCTCGTACGGCGGCGACCACTTGCCCGCGTAATACGTCGACTGTTCGTAGCGGCGGATGCCGTCGGCCGTCGTCTTCAGCTCGCGCGCGTACCAGTAGTCGACCGACAGCGGCGGCACGCCAAGCGCCTTCCAGTCCTCGAGCCCGATCGGATTCACGAGCACGAGCTGGTCGGTCGCCTTCGGATACATCAGCGCATAGCGCATCCCGAGCATCCCGCCCGTCGAATGCCCGACGATCGTCGCCGATTTCACGCCGATCGATTCCAGCAGCGCGTGCGTGTTGCGCGCGAGCTGCTGGAAGCTGTACTGGTAGCGATCGGGTTTCGACGACTTGCAGAAGCCGATCTGGTCCGGCGCGATCACGCGATAGCCGGCGCGGCTCAGCACGCCGATCGTGTCCTCCCAGGTCGCCGCGCAGAAGTTCTTGCCGTGCAGCAGCACGACGGTGCGGCCGTTCGGGTGCGCCGGCTGCACGTCCATGTACGTCATCTCGACGGTTTCGCGCTGCGACACGAACGCGTAGCGGTGCACGGGCTCGGGATAGGTAAAGCCTTCCAGACGCGGGCCGTACACCGGCCCGTCGTTGCCGGCGGGCACCGGGGCGGCCTCGGCGGCGGAAGTCGCACACGCGAAGGCAACGCCCGCGCCGAACAGGGCGGCGCGCGCGACGGACAACATCTTGCAAATCGAAGGCATGGCAGTCACGGTGATTGGAAACGCACGCGAACAGCCGGGCGGCGCCGCGCCCCGCGATTCTACGCGGTCGGCTGACGACGGCGCGCAACACTCGGTGCCCACGCGACTTCCGCGCCCGCGACGAACTCGGGTATCGTGTGACGTGACCCTGAAACGCGTGCAGGCGGATTCCCATGAAAAACGTCCTCAGCATTCAGTCGCACGTCATCTACGGCCATGCCGGCAACAGTGCGGCCGTGTTCCCGATGCAGCGCCTGGGCGTCAACGTCTGGCCGCTCAATACCGTCCAGTTGTCGAATCACATGCAGTACGGCCACTGGGCCGGCAGCGCGATCGACGCCGCGAAGATGGAGCAGCTCGTCGACGGCATCGCCGCGATCGGCGCGCTCAAGCGCTGCGACGCGGTGCTGTCCGGCTTCCTCGGTTCGCCACCGCAGGCGCGGGCCGCCGTCGAGATCGTCCGCACGGTCAAGGCGATGAATCCGGACGCGTGGTACTTCTGCGATCCGGCGATGGGCCAGACGGGCGGCATCCGGCCCGAGCCCGGCGTCGAGGAATTCATGGTCCAGGAGATGCCGGCGCTCGCTGACGGCATGTCGCCGAACCACACCGAACTCCAGAAGCTCGCCGGGCGGCGCATCGAAACCGTCGCCGAAGCCGTCGACGCGTGTCGCACGCTGATCCGCCGCGGCCCGCAGATCATCCTCGTGAAGCACCTGCATGACCGCAACAGCCCGGCCGACCGTTTCAACATGCTCGCCGTCACCGAAACCGAAGCGTGGATCGGCCAGCGCCCGCTGTACGCGTTTCCGCGCCATCCGGTCGGCGTCGGCGACCTGACCAGCGCGGTCTTCGTCGCGTGCCGGCTGCGCGGCGATTCGGTGCGTGCCGCGTTCGAGCACACGCTCGCGGCCGTGCACGCGGTCGTGAAGGCCACCTACGATGCGCGCCGCTACGAGCTCGAACTCATCGCCGCGCAGGACGAGATCGCGCGCCCGAGCGAATGGTTCGGCGCGTGGGTGACGGACGCCTGACGCGCCCGCACCGCTCTTCGCTTCGCCGGCGCGCCTCCTGCGCCGCTTTCCCGCCGCTCCCTTTGCGCGCCGCGCTCGCCTGCGATACGCGCTCCGATACCGGTTCGATGCACCTGCAAACGTTTCCGGACTTCACATGAATGACACCGATTCCTCGCTATGCTCGCGGCGGCACGACCAGGCGCAGCCGCATCCTGCGCCCCGGGCGCGCCCTTCCCGCAGGTCCCGCCAATCGGCTCCCTCTTTACCCCACGATAACGACCATGACCCGATCGAACCGTCGTGACTTCCTGCGCGTCGCCGCCGGCACTGCCGGCGCCGCCGCATTGAACCTGTTTCCGCCCGTGATCCGAGATGCGCTCGCGATTCCCGCGAACCGCCGCACCGGCACGATCCGCGACATCGAACACATCGTGATCCTGATGCAGGAGAACCGTTCGTTCGACCATTACTTCGGCACGATGCGTGGTGTCCGCGGCTTCGGCGATCCGCGCCCGCTGCGCCTCGCGAACGGCAAGTCGGTGTTCCATCAGCCGGTCGGCCCGGCCGAGCTGCTGCCGTTCCACCCTGGCGCGGACAAGCTCGGCCTGCAGTTCCTGCAGGACCTGCCGCACGGCTGGCAGGACATGCACGCCGCGTGGAACAAAGGCCGCTACGACCAGTGGGTGCCGAACAAGGGCACCACGACAATGGCGTACCTGAAGCGCGACGACATCCCGTTCCACTACCAGCTCGCCGACGCGTTCACGATCTGCGACGCGTACCACTGCGCGATCCCGAGCTCGACCGACCCGAACCGCTATTACATGTGGACGGGCTACGTCGGCAACGACGGCACGGGCGGCGGCCCGGTGCTCGGCAACGAGGAAAAGGGCTACGGCTGGACGACCTATCCGGAAGTGCTCGAACAGGCCGGCGTGTCGTGGAAGATCTACCAGGACGTCGGCACGGGACTCGACGCGAACGGCTCGTGGGGCTGGACGCAGAATCCGTACATCGGCAACTACGGCGACAACTCGCTGCTCTACTTCAACCAGTACCGCACCGCGCTGCCCGGCACGCCGCTGTACGAGAAGGCGCGCACCGGCACCAACATCAGCGCGGGCGGCACGCTGTTCGACGTGCTGCAGCAGGACGTGAAGAACGGCACGCTGCCGCAGGTGTCGTGGATCTGCGCGCCGGAAGCGTACTCCGAGCACCCGAACTGGCCGGCGAACTACGGCGCGTGGTACATCGAGCAGGTGCTGAAGGCACTCGTGTCGAATCCGGACGTGTGGAGCAAGACCGCGCTCTTCATTACGTACGACGAGAACGACGGCTTCTTCGACCACGTGCCGCCGCCGTTCGCGCCGCAATCGCGCGACAACGGGCTGTCGTCGGTCGCGACGACCAACGAAGTCTTCCCCGGCGACGCGTCGCACATGGCCGGCCCGTACGGGCTCGGGCCGCGCGTGCCGATGCTGGTCGTGTCGCCGTGGACCAAGGGCGGCTGGGTCTGCTCGCAGACCTTCGATCACACGTCGCTGCTGCAATTCATCGAGGCGCGGTTCGGCGCGCAATACCCGGTCAAGGCCGCCAACGTGTCGCCGTGGCGCCGCACGGTGTGCGGCGACCTGACCGCCGCGTTCGACTTCGCGACGTCCGATGCCGCCTGGCCGACGCTGCCTGACACGAGCAGCTACGCGCCGCCCGACCGCCTGCGCCACCCCGACTACATCCCGGTGCCGCCGGTGCTGCAGAAGCTGCCGAAGCAGGAGGCCGGGCTGCGTCCGGCGCGCGCGCTGCCGTACGAGCTGTTCGTGCACGGCCGCGTCGAAGCCGCGAACGGCCAGTTCCGGCTGACCTTCGCGAACACCGGCCGGGCGGGCGCGGCATTCCAGGTCCAGTCGCGCAACCGCCTCGACGGCCCGTGGGCGTACACGGTCGAAGCCGGCAAGCGGATCGCCGATACGTGGAGCGCCGCGGCGTCGCTCGGCCTGTACGATCTCGACGTGTACGGCCCGAACGGCTTCTACTGCCATTTCCGCGGCCCGTTCGCGACCGGCATCGGCAGCGCCAACGTGAACCCCGAGGTGATCTACGGTTATGACGTCGCGAACGGCAACATCACGCTGCGCCTGATGAACCGCGGCCACAAGGCCGTGCGGCTCAAGGTCACGAACGCATACGGCCACGGCCGCGCGCGTACGTTCGATCTCGCGCCGGGCGCGCACGTCGACGACTACTGGGACCTGCGCGGCAGCCACGGCTGGTACGACCTGACCGTCAGCGACGGCCGGCTGCTCGGCTTCCTGCGCCGCTTCGCGGGCCACGTCGAGACGGGCCGCCCGAGCACCAGCGATCCGCTGATCCGCACGACCGCGTTCCACGACGACGCGGAAGCTGCATCGGACACCCTGTCCGACTGACGACGCCCCCAGCGCGGCGCGGCCCCGGCGGGCCGCGCCGCGTCTCTACCCCGCATCACGCCCCTCCTCCCAGCCCGTTCCGTTCGCGACGGGAAACTCCCGATACCGGCCGCTACCGCACGCGCGGAAGCTATGCGCAAATCCGCACCGAATGCGCAGCAAATCGCCAAGACCGGTGCATATCGGCGACCTATATATCGAGGCGATCGGGGCTCTTCACGGAGCCTGACGGGAGATTCTTCCGAGGATCACGATGCCGACCTCCCCGCCCGATTCCGAGAAGCGGTCGAACCGCCCGCCCGTCGCACGCGCCCGGCCCGCCCGGATGCGTGCGGTACTCACTCGCAGGTATCGAACAAGAGGAACAACATGAAATTCCGTCATTCCCTGTTGTCGGTGTCGATTGCATCCGCGCTTGCCCTCCTCTCGCAACAGGCCGCACGGGCCGCCGACGCAACCGACGTGAAGGTCGGCTTCGCCGCGCCGCTCACGGGCGTGAACGCCGGCTACGGCAAGGACCTGCAGAACGGCGTGCAGCTCGCGCTCGACGACGCCGTCGCGCAGAAGGTGCAGATCGCCGGCAAGCCCGCTCACTTCGATCTCGTCGTGCAGGACGACCAGGCCGACCCGCGCATCGGCGTGCAGGCCGCGCAGGCGCTCGTCGACCAGAACGTGTCGGTCGTGGTCGGCCACTTCAACTCGGGGACGACGATTCCGGCCTCGGTCGTCTACGACAAGTCGGGCATCCCGGTGATCGACCCGGCCGCGACCAACCCGACGCTCACGTCGCGCGGGCTCGCGAACATGTTCATGGTGATCGCGACCGACGGCCAGAACGCCGGCAACGCGGGCAAGTATGCGGTCGACGTGACGAAGGCGAAGCGCATCGCGATCATCGACGACCGCACCGCGTTCGGCCAGGGCGAGGCCGACGAGTTCGAGAAAGCCGTGAAGGCGGCCGGCGGCACGATCATCGGCCGCGAGTTCACGAGCAACCAGGCGGTCGACTTCCGCGCGCAGATCACGAGCCTGAAGGGCAAGAACCCCGACCTGATCTTCTTCGGCGGCCTCGATTCGCTCGCCGCGAACTTCATCAAGCAGATGCGCCAGCTCGGGTTGAATGCGCAATTCGTCGGCGGCGGCGGCGTGAAGGACAACGAGTTCATCAAGATCGCGGGCCCGGCGGCCGAAGGCGCGATGGCATGGGAATACGGCCGGCCGCTCGACGAGCTGCCGCAAGGGAAGGACTTCGAGCAGCGCTTCAAGAAGCGCTTCGGCGTCGACGTGCTGTCGTACGCGCAGTTCGGCTACGACGCGGCCTGGGCCGCGATCAAGGCGATGCAGGCGGCCGGCTCGACCGACCCGAAGGTGTATCGCCCGGCGCTCAAGAAGATCGACTTCGAAGGGGTCACCGGCCGCATCTCGTTCGCGAACGACGGTTCGCTGAAGAGCGGGATGTCGACGCTGTATCAGGTGAAGAGCGGTGCGTGGAAGACGATCGTGACGAAGGGGGGCTGATCGGACGCGGCGATCGGGAATGCCGGCGGCGGGCGGCGGGAACGCCACCCTGCCCCGGCGACCGGCGAAGTCATGCCGATCTCATATGACGACTGATGTTGACGTGATTCTACGGGCCCGCGGCCACGCGGGCCTCGCGGCCCGGCGCGTCAGCCGGCCTGCGTATCGCGCTCGGCCTCGGCCGCCTCGTGCGCGCGGCGCAGCCGCTCGCGGCTGTTGGTGAGGTGCGTGCGCATCGCGGCGCGCGCCGCCTCAGGGTCGTGGCGCGCGATCGCCTCGTAGATATCCTCGTGCTCGTGGTTCAACCGGCCGACATAACGCTCGAGATCGTCGCCGGCAAAGCGCGCCGAATTCACGCGCGTGCGCGGAATGATCGACGTGCCGAGCTGCGTCATGATGTCGACGAAATAACGGTTGCCGGTGGACTGCGCGATCTGCAGGTGGAACTGGAAGTCGAGCTGCGCCGTGTCGCGGCCGCCGCCCGCTCCGGTCGCGATCGCGTCGAGCGCGCGACGCAGCGCGGCGAGGTCGGTTTCGTTCGCACGCTGCGCGGCGAGGCTCGCGCATTCGCTTTCGAGGCTGATGCGCAGTTCCAGCACCGCGAGCACGTCGCGCAGCGTCGTGATCGTCGCGGGATCGATGCCGAGCGCCTGGCGGCGCGACGGTTCGAGCACGAAGCTGCCGATGCCGTGGCGCGTCTCGACGAGGGCGCTCGCCTGCATCCGCGAGATCGCCTCGCGCACGACCGTGCGGCTCACGCCCTGCGCCGCCATGACTTCGGTTTCGGTCGGCAGCTTGTCGCCGGGACGCAGCGTGCCGTTTTCGATCTGCGCGGTCAGCGCGTCGACGACATCTTGTGCGAGGCTGCGTGCGCGACGGCGCGGCGCTGCGGGAAACGTAGGCACGGACATGAGGCCGGTTCCTTTTTGAATGATCGTAATGTGAGCCGAGGGTTTACGCGGGGTTTGAGCGAAAGCCGATGATTCATTATACTGCGTCACAAGTCATCCGACGACTGATGATCGATGCACGGATCTCCTGTCGACTCAGGCCGGCATTCAGTGCCGGCCCGGTCCCATGCCTTACGATCAGCCAGCGTTCGCGTTCTGCGCTCTGCTGGTCCGGTTGTCGCTCCCACCCCGTTCCGGGTTGCTGTCGACATGCAGGCCTTGCGCGCCGCGCACGTCGGTTGTCGAATGATCGCACCTCCCGCCGCGCGCGGCAAAGCTTTTGCCGCACGGCATTGCCCACTCTTTTGCCATCGCCGCCCATGAACGCCGCCACAGCCTCGCCTTCCCACGACACGCCGCGCATCGTCGACCTGCAAGCGATTCCGGTCGCCGGCCACGACAGCATGCTGCTCAACCTGAGCGGCGCGCACGGCCCGTTCTTCACCCGCAACCTCCTGATCCTGAAGGACAGCGCGGGCCGGACCGGCGTCGGCGAAGTGCCGGGCGGCGAAAGCATCCGCCGCACGCTCGACGATGCGCGCGCGCTCGTCGTCGGCCAGCCGGTCGGCAATTACCACGCGATGCTCAACGACGTGCGGCGCACCTTCGCCGACCGCGACGCGAGCGGCCGCGGGCTGCAGACCTTCGACCTGCGCACGACGATCCACGCGGTCACCGCGCTCGAAGCCGCGCTGCTCGACCTGCTCGGCCAGCATCTCGGCGTGCCGGTCGCCGCGCTGCTCGGCGAGGGCCAGCAGCGCGAGCGCGTCGAAATGCTCGGCTACCTGTTCTACATCGGCGACCGCGCGAAAACCGCGCTGCCCTATCGCGACGGCAGCAGCGCGACCGACGACTGGACCCGCGTACGCGACGAACCCGCGCTGACGCCCGAGGCGGTCGTGCGGCTCGCCGAGGCCGCGCATGCGCGCTACGGCTTCAACGACTTCAAGCTGAAGGGCGGCGTGTTCGAAGGCGCGAGCGAGATCGAGGCCGTGACGGCGCTCGCCGAGCGCTTCCCCGACGCGCGCGTGACGCTCGACCCGAACGGCGCGTGGTCGCTCGACGAGGCCGTGCGGCTGTGCCGCGACCAGCATCACGTGCTGGCTTACGCGGAAGATCCTTGCGGCGCGGAGAACGGTTACTCGGGCCGCGAGGTGATGGCCGAATTCCGCCGCGCGACGGGGCTGCCGACGGCAACCAACATGATCGCGACCGACTGGCGGCAGATGGGCCACGCGGTGCAGTTGCAGGCCGTCGACATCCCGCTCGCCGATCCGCACTTCTGGACGATGCAGGGTTCGGTGCGTGTCGCGCAGATGTGCCGCGACTGGGGCCTCACGTGGGGCTCGCATTCGAACAACCACTTCGACGTGTCGCTCGCGATGTTCACGCATGTCGCGGCGGCCGCGCCGGGCCAGGTCACCGCGATCGACACGCACTGGATCTGGCAGGACGGCGAACGGCTGACGCGCGAGCCGCTGAAGATCGAGAACGGGCTGGTGGAAGTGCCGAAGCGGCCGGGTCTCGGCATCGACATCGACATGGACGCCGTGGCGGTCGCCCACGAGCTGTACAAGCAGCACGGACTCGGCGCCCGCGACGACGCGGCCGCGATGCAGTACCTGATTCCGGGCTGGACGTTCAACAACAAGCGCCCCTGCCTCGTGCGTTGAACGCGGGACCGGCCGGGCGGCGAAACCGCACGGCCGGGACGGAATCGGAACGCATGATGCAGCGCGCTTCCGGCTCGGCTGGCGCCGGGCCGGTAACACTGCGCGGGTCAAACGAGACGCAAAGGGTGCGGCTATTCCGGACGCTTACGGCGTCACTTCCCCGGCCAGACCTACCCGGCCACCCCAATCCCCCGCGCCATCCCCGACGCGGCGAACACGATGACGATCACGAGCACGGCCTGCCAATGGCCGATCCGCACATACGTGCGCGCACGGCCGATATCGGGCATCTGCTGTTGCCGCGCGGCGACACGCCAGCGGATCAGCCCCAGCATCGGCACGATCTCGAGCAGCAGGATCAGCACGAGCGCGGTCATCTTCAGGTGAAAGAGCGGTTCGTGCAGGTAGTACGCGGCGCCTTTCTCGAAACCGCCGAACGCGCGCGTGAGCCCCGTCACGATCAGCACGAGCGCCGACAGCCCCCACGCGGCGTCGGCCTTGAATACGCCGGGCAGGTCGGCCGCCTGCGCGGACGCGATGAGCCGGCGCAACGCGCGGTTGCGACCCACGATCGCGGCAAACGCGACGCCGAACGCACTCAGGTGAATGGCAGCCAGCAACCAACGGACGATCATCGCGCCTCCTAGTCGCCCGCGCCCGGTGCGCGAACCGTGTCAGACGATCTGCTTGAGCGCCGCGTCGAGCGCGAGCACCGCGACGCGGTCGCCCTCGGTCGCGAGCGGTGCGCGCATCACGATCTGCCGGTTATGGCCGACGGCCGCCGGCGAATCCCACAGCAGCTCCACCTTCGGCCGCCGGAACAGGCTGCCGCCGCGAGGCGGCACGGCAGCCGGCTGCGCGTCCGGCGCGCCCTGCTGGCCGGCGGCGGGCGCCTTCCGGCCGGGCCAGCGCACCGACAGTTCGCGCGCGTCGTACTGGCCGACCTTGCGGCTTTCCATCCAGACGATCGCGGTACGCGTCAGCACGTCGAGCGAAATCGCATAACGGCCGACCGCGAAGCGGCGCGCCGCCACGTTGGTCCGCCACAGCGGCCGCGGACGGCAGATCCAGACGATCGCCGCATAGAGCGCGGGCGCGGCGACGAGCCAGCCGTTGGTCGCCGTCACCGCATGCAGCGCGCCACGCCAGCCGGCCGCCCACGCGAACATGCCGATCGACCAGACGGCGAACAGGAAACCGATCAGCGCGAAGACCCGCAGCGCCTGGCGCAGCCATTGCGGCAACGGATGGAACGGCCGCTCGGCGCGCGCGACGGCGCCCGGCAGCGCGAGCAGCAGGAAGATCAGCACGAGGTAGACGAACGCCCACGGCGACGACACCATCGCCGACAGCGACGCGCGATAGCCCATCTGGGACATCGAGAACAGCCAGCGCGCGAGCAGCACGAGACCGATCGCGCGCAACGCGAAGATCACGCCGGCGCCGGGGGCCGGCGCTGCGCGCGTGGTTTTCGTTCTCGCCAAGACTGCTCTCCTCTGGGTGATCGTGCGGGGCCGGATTTCACGGCACGGCCATTATAGGGACATTACCGTCTGGACAGACGGCCGGATGGCGTGCCGGGCCGCTTCGGGGGCCGTTCGCGGCGTCGGGCGCGGCGAGAATACAACAGATCCGCGCCACCCATGTGACAACGCCCCGCCGGGAAACCCGGGCGGGGCGTCGATGGCAGCCGCGCGCCGCAGCGCGGCGGCGGCCCGCAATCAGCCTGCGTTGACTTCGCGGAGCACCGTGCGGCGCTTCTGGCGCAGCAGTTCCTCGTAGCCCTTCACGTAGTTCTGCGCCATCACCTTCGACGAGAAGCGGGCTTCGAACGCGGCGCGGACCTTCTCGCGCGGCAGCGTATCGAGGCGCTTGAGCGCCGCGACAGCCGACAGCTCGTCTTCGACGACGAAACCCGACACGCCGTTGTCGATCACTTCCGGCACCGAGCCGCGCTTGAACGCGATCACCGGCGTGCCGCATGCCATCGCCTCGATCATCACCAGGCCGAAGGGCTCCGGCCAGTCGATCGGGAACAGCAGCGCGTGCGCGTTGCCGAGGAATTCGGTCTTTTCGGACTCGCTGATTTCGCCGATGTACTCGACGTGCGGCAGCGCGAACAGCGGCTTGATCTTTTCTTCGTAGTACGCGCGGTCAGCCTTGTCGAGCTTCGCGGCGATCTTGATCGGCAGGCCGGCCTGCTCGGCAATGCGGATCGCCGTATCGACGCGCTTTTCCGGCGAGATACGGCCGAGGAACGCGAGATAGCTCGGCTTCACGTTCGGGATCGGCGTCAGCAGGTTTTCCGGCAGGCCGTGGTACACCGTCGACAGCCAGTTCGCCTGCGGCAGCGGGATGCGCTGGTTGTCGGAAATCGACACGACCGGCACGTCGCTGAACGCGTTGAAGATCGGCTGCAGTTCCGGCAGGTCGAGACGGCCGTGCATCGTCGTCAGATGCGGGACCGGCTGGCGCGAGAACAGCGAGAACGGGTAGTAGTCGATGTGGCAGTGCAGGACATCGAACTCTTCCGCGCGACGGCGCACCTGCTCGAGGAGCAGCATGTGCGGGGCCATCACGTCGCGGATCGTCGGGTCGAGGCGCAGCGCCTGCGGCCAGCAGGCTTCGAGCTTCGCGGAGGTTTGCGAATCGCCGCTCGCGAAGAGCGTGACGTCATGCCCCATCTCGACAAGTGCTTCGGTGAGGTAGGACACCACTCGCTCGGTACCACCGTACAGCTTCGGGGGGACCGCTTCGTGCAACGGAGCGATTTGGGCGATTCGCATGCGTAACTCCTAAAAAATCGGCTAAAAACCAGGTATGGGTCGGCAACCTGCCGGCGGTCCGGGCTGGATGCAATTCATCCGAAAATAAGACGAATCAGCCTGCCGGGGGCGTCGAACCCGCGCTGCTCAAGGAGCGTCGGCGACGCGACAGGCATAGAACGTTTGAAACGAAGACCCGTTGACAGGGGTTCGTAAAAAACCTGGAATCGAACCCGGAGCCGATTATCTAGGGTTAATCCTGATACGGCGCACAACATTTCAAACACTTTACTTTGTTACAAAGGTGCAACACTTTGCAACCCGCGGACTTGGGTGTCCGTTCTAGAGTGGAAGGCCCTTTTTGGCATTCCTTGTCACCGTGACTGCCGGCAGCGTGATTCCGGCACATGGGGCAGGACGGGATGCCGGATTTTATCTCAAAATCGATCGCGAGCCCCTGGCCAAGGCAAGATTCGCTCAGCGCGACGCACGGCCTTGTTTACAATGCCGGATTATTCAGTCCGGGCGAACGCCGGCATGCGATCCCGCCGCAACGCTCAATCACCGAATCACCGCACGCATATTTTGGAATCTCTCACCCCTGCCCAGCGCAACGCCCACAACGCGAAGCTGTCGAGCTACGCGCACCGGCCGATCGCGTTCCTGTTCCGCTACATCCGCCTGCATCCCGTCGCGCACCTCATCGTGCTCTGCAGCGTGCTGGCCGCCGTCGGCTGCGCACTCGGCTCGCAATACGCGATCAAGCACCTGATCGACGTCCTCGCGACCGGCCGCCATCACCCCGGCCCGCTGTGGAGCGCGTTCGCGCTGCTCGTCGGGCTGATCGCGGCCGACAACCTGCTGTGGCGCGTCGGCGGCTGGGTCGCCGCCCATACGTTCGTCGCGGTCACCGGCGACCTGCGGCGCGACCTGTTCCAGTACCTGATCGGCCATTCGCCGACCTACTACTCGGAAAAACAGCCGGGCACGCTCGCGAGCCGCATCACCGCCACGTCGAACGCGGTCTACACGTCGGAGAACACGATGGCGTGGAACGTGCTGCCGCCGTGTATCGCGGTGATGGGCGCGATCCTGATGATCATCGTCGTCAATCCGCTGATGGCCGCCGGCCTGCTCGGCTGCTCGGCCGTGCTCTCCGTGATCCTGTTCAAGCTCGCCGGGCGCGGCTCGGCGCGCCACCATGCGTTCGCGGCCAAGGCCGCGGCGGTAGACGGCGAGCTCGTCGACGTGATCGGCAACATGGGCCTCGTGCGCGCATTCGGCATGACGCTGCGCGAACAGAAGCGGTTCGGCGCGACGATCAAGGCCGAAATGGACGCGCGCCAGCAAAGCCTGCTCTATCTCGAGAAGCTGCGCCTGCTGCACGCGGTCATCACCGCGATGCTGTCCGCCGGCCTGCTCGGCTGGGCACTGTGGCTGTGGGACCAGGGCCGCGCGACGTCGGGCGACATCGTGCTCGTCAGCTCGCTCGGCTTCACGATCCTGCACGGCACGCGCGATCTCGCGGTCGCGCTCGTCGACGTCACGCAGCACATCGCGCGCCTGTCCGAAGCCGTGAAGACGCTGCTCGAACCGCACGGGATGCCGGACCGCTCCGACGCGCAGCCGCTGTCGGCCACGGGCGGCCGTGTCGACTTCGAACGCGTGACGTTCGCGTATCCGCACCGCCGCGCGATCCTCGACCACTTCGACCTCCATATCGAACCGGGCCAGCGCGTCGGCCTGATCGGCAAGTCGGGCGCCGGCAAGTCGACCGTGCTCGCGCTGCTGCAGCGCTTCTACGATACGCAGGACGGCGTCGTGAAGGTCGACGGCCAGGACGTGAAGACGATCACGCAGGACAGCCTGCGCCACGCGATCGCGCTCGTGCCGCAGGACATCTCGCTGCTGCACCGGACGATCTACGACAACATCGCGTACGGCCGCCCCGAGGCGACCCGCGACGAAGTGCTCGCCGCCGCGCGCGACGCGCGCTGCGCGGAGTTCATCGAGGCGATGCCGGAAGGCTATGACACGATCGTCGGCGACCGCGGCGTGAAGCTGTCGGGCGGCCAGCGCCAGCGCATCGCGATCGCGCGCGCGATCCTGAAGAATGCGCCGATCCTGCTGCTCGACGAAGCGACCTCGGCACTCGACAGCGCATCCGAGGAAGCGATCCAGAGCGCGCTCGACCGCCTGATGGTCGGCCGCACGGTGATCGCGATCGCGCACCGCCTGTCGACGCTGCGCAACTTCGACCGGATCATCGTGATGAACAACGGCAAGGTGATCGACGACGGCAGCCCCGACGTGCTGCGCAACCGCCCCGGCCTGTATCGCGACCTGCTCGCGAAGCAGCACGGCCGCCATCACGCGGCGCCCGACGGCAACACGCCGACCGGCGAACGTGTAGCCTGACGCGTCGGCGCGCAGCCGACAAAAAAGCCGCAGTGCGCGTCGCACTGCGGCTTTTTTCATGGTGCCGGGATTGATTGCGCCGGCAACGCGCGGCACGCACCGCACGATACGCCTGCCGCGCCGGCTAGCCCTGCTGCAGATCGCGCAGGAAGTTGTCGCGCCACACCGACACGTTGTTCTCGCGCAGTTGCGCGATCATGTCCGCGTAACGCGCACGCCGCTCGGCGAGCGGCATCGTCAGCGCCTGCGACAACGCATCGGCCATCCCGTCGATATCGATCGGATTGACGATCAGCGCGCCCGTCAGCTCGCGCGCGGCGCCCGCGAAACGCGACAGCACGAGCACGCCCGGATCGTCCGGATTCTGCGCGGACACGTACTCCTTCGCGACCAGGTTCATCCCGTCGCGCAGCGGCGTCACGAAGCCCACGCGGGCGAGCCGGTACAGCGCGGCCAGCACCTGGCGATCGTACTGGCGGTGAATGTAGAGGATCGGCGCCCAGTCGAGTTCGGCATAGCGCCCGTTGATGCGCCCCGATTCCGCTTCGAGCTGCAGGCGGATGTCCTGGTAGGCGCGCAGGTCCGCGCGCGTCGACGGCGCGATCTGCAGGAACGACACGCGGTTGCGGATCGACGCCTGGTGCTCGAGCAGCTTCTCGAACGCGCGGAAACGCTCGACGAGCCCCTTCGAATAATCGAGCCGGTCGACGCTCATGATCAGTTGCCGGCCGCGCAGCGACGTCGCGAGCGTGCGCACGGCCTTGCCGTGCTCGCCCGCCTGCGCGAGCGACGCGATCTCGTCCGGATACACGCCGATCGGATAGGCAGCTGCCCGCAGCGTCTGGCCGAACGCGCGCACGCGCACCGTGTGCCCGTCGCGCGCGACCTCGCCTCCCGCCTCGAACTCGACGTAGTCGCAGAACGCGCGCAGGTCGGGCTCGGTCTGGAAGCCGAGCAGGTCGAACGCGCATAGCGACTCGACGAGCTCGCGGTGCGGCGGCACGTTGACGAGCACCTGCGCGGCCGGAAACGGGATATGCAGGAAGAAGCCGATGCGGTTCTTCACGCCGGCCGCGCGCAGCGCGCGCGCGAACGGGATCAGGTGATAGTCGTGCACCCAGATCACGTCGTCGTCCTGCAGCAGCGGCACGAGCTGCTGCGCGAGCCAGACGTTGACGCGGCTGTAGCCGTCGAATTCGTGGCGGTCGTACTGGATCAGGTCCGCACGGTAATGGAACGCGGGCCACAGCGTCGCGTTCGAGAAACCGCGGTAGTACTGGTCATAATCACGGCGCGACAGGCCGACGGTCGCGAACGTCACGGGCCCGCGCTCCTCGATGCGGATCTGCGGCGCGCCGGACGCGACGACTTCGCCGCTCCAGCCGAACCACATGCCGCCCGTCTCCTTCAGCGCATCGTAGACGCCGATCGCGAGGCCGCCCGCCGCCGGTTCGCCTTCCGAAATCGGGGCGACGCGGTTTGAAACGATGATGAGGCGGCTCATGCGTCCGGCTGCCCCGCGCCGAGCCAGCGCGCGATCTGCTCATGCAGCGCGTCGACCGAATCGAGCCGCGTGCGCGCGGACGTCTCGCCCGCACCGACCTTGATCGACAGGCCGCCGCGCGCGTTGACCACCGCGAAGCCCTTCTCGTCGGTCAGGTCGTCGCCCGCGAACAGCGGCACACGGCCGGCGAACGGCGGCTCGTCGAGGAACGCGGCCAGCGCGCGCCCCTTGTCGACGCCCTTCGGCTTGATCTCGAACACCATCTTGCCGGGCTGCAGCACATACGCATCCGCATAGTCGGCGACGAGGCGCTCGGCCGCTTCGCGTGCGACCGCCTCGCGCTCGGGCGCGTTGCGATAATGCAGCGCGACGGCCGCGCCCTTGATTTCGAGCAGCATGCCCGAGTGACGGTCGACGACGGCCGCAAGCTCGCGCTCGATACGCAGCAGGCGTTCGTCGTTGAACCCGATGCGCTGCGTGTCGCCGTTCGCATCGCGGCGCTCCGCGCCGTGCAGGCCGGCGATCGGCAGGTCGGGCATCTTCAGGAACGTGTCGAGGTTGTCGATACCGCGCCCGGAGACGATCGCGACGGCGCCGTGCGAGCGGTGCCGCAGCGCGTCGAGCATCGTGAGCAGCGACGGCGGAACGTGAATGCTGTCGGGAGTCGGCGCCAGTTCGACGAGCGTGCCGTCGAAGTCGAAGAAGAACGCGGTATCGGTCAGGGACAGGGAAGCCGGAACGGATTGCATCGATTCGATAGTCTGAGGGTCGGCCGGCAAACGCAGGGCCGCCGCTGCGCGAATGGAATTGTGCGCATCTTACCGCGCCTGCGCGTCGGGATGGGCGAAAACGGCGCATCGCCAGCCTCGCGCCGACGGCTGCGTCAACTGCGACATATTGCCCCGCTCGTCCGCGCCGTACGGGTTTCGAAAGGACGCGGGCGCGCGAATTGCGCTACAGTCGCAACCGCCTGCCGCGCGACGCATGGCGCCGCGCCGGCCGGTCCCCTTCCGTCCGATCGAGCCCCAGGATGTCGTCTGCCCGTCGCGCGCCGCACCGGCGCTTCTCCCGCATCATCCGCACGACTGCGGCCCTCGCCGCCGCCGTGACGCTCGCCGCGTGCACGCACGACGAGCCGCGCTGGAACCTGACCAACGTCACCGGCCACCTGCCCGACCTGTCGTTCACGCTGACGGGCGGCGACGGCCATCCCGTCCACGCCGATGCATTCCGCGGCCAGGTCGCACTCGTGTACTTCGGCTACACGCACTGCCCAGATGTCTGCCCCGAAACAATGGCGCGGCTGATGGAAGTACTCACGAAACTCGGCCCGCAGGCGAACGGCGTGCGCATCCTGTTCGTTTCGGTCGATCCGGCACGCGACACGCCGCAGGCGATGCAGTCGTATGTCGCCGCGTTCGACGCCGCGCACGCGCGCGGGCTGACCGGCACCGACGGCCAGATCGAATCGCTCGCGAAACGCTATCGCGTCGCGTACCAGATGGAAAAACGCGATCCGTCCGGCGGCTACGAAGTCACGCACAGCTCGGCCGTCTACATCTTCGACGCGACCGGCCGCGCGCGCCTGCTCGCGACCGACCGCGACTCGCCCGACGCCATCGCCGCCGATGTGCGCCGGATCATCGACACCGCCTCCAACACCTGAATCCCGACATGAAGACGACCCTCAAGACGATCGCCCTCCTCGCCGCGCTGTGCGCAGGCGCCCACGCCTACGCCTACGCCGCCGGCGCGATCACCGCGCAGAACGCGTGGGTGCGCTGGCTGCCGAACAAGCTGCCCGCGGGCGGCTACGTGACGCTCGTGAACACGGGCGACAAGCCGGTCGACCTCGTCGACGTCGACAGCCCCGACTACGGGATGGCGATGCTGCACCAGACCGTCTCGAACGGCTCGACGCAGAAGATGGAAATGGTCGACAAGCTGACGATCCCCGCGCGCGGCAAGGTCGACATCGCGCCGGGCGGTTACCACTTCATGCTCGAGGAGCCGAAGCACGCGATCAAGCCCGGCGACACCGTGCACCTGCGCCTGAAATTCTCCGACGGCGAAACGGTCGATGCGCCGTTCGCCGTGAAGTCGCCGGCCCAGGCAAAGTGATGCGCGCGCGATGAACCTCCTGTACTGGCTCGATCCGTGGGAACCGTCGCCGACCGTCGTCGTCGCGGTGCTGACGGCCGCCGTGCTGTTCGCGCGCGGCGTGAAGAAGGCGAAGGTGTCGCCGCTGCGGCAGTTCTCGTTCTGGTTCGGGCTGACGACGCTGTACATCGCGCTGCATACGCGGCTCGACTATTTCTTCGAGCACGAGTTCTTCATGCACCGCGCGCAGCACCTCGTGCTGCACCACCTCGGGCCGTTCTTCATCGCGCTGTCCTATCCGGGCGCGGCGATTCGCGCCGGCATCCCGTTCAGCTGGCGGCAACGCTTCGTGCGCCCCGCGCTCGCGTGGGCGCCCGTGCGCGCGACGCTCGACGTGGTGTTCCATCCGGTCGTCGCGGTCGTGCTGTTCGTCGGGCTGATCTATTTCTGGCTGCTGTCGCCGATCCACTTCATCGCGATGCTCGACTGGCGCCTCTATCGCGTGATGAACTGGAGCATGGTGATCGACGGACTGCTGTTCTGGTGGCTCGTCGTCGATCCGCGTCCCGCGCCGCCCGCGCGGCTGTCGCCGGGCCGGCGGATCCTGATCGTCGTTGCGGCGATCCCGCCGCAGATCGCGCTCGGCGCGCTGATCTTCTTCACGCCGCACGAGCTGTACCCGATCTACTCGATCTGCGGCCGCGCGTTCACGTGGCTGAGCCCGCTGCGCGACCAGCAGATCGGCGGCCTGCTGCTGTGGATTCCCGGCTCGATGATGAGCGTGATCGGCGCGCTGATCGCGCTGCGGCACTGGCTGCGGCTGTCAGCACGCGGGCGCCTGATCGACGAACGCGCCGCGAAGCATGCGGACAAGCCGGCGGTGGCGCACGCCGCGCACTGACTGCCGCGCGGCGCGTGACGCATCACGCGCGCGCGCTGCTCATCCACACGTGCGGGATGCCGTCCTCGTCGTGCACGTCCGAACTCGGCGTAAAGCCGAATGCCCCGTAAAAACGCTGCAAGTGGGCCTGCGCATGCAGGCTCACGGGCGTATCCGGCCACTGCGCGCGGATGTGCTCGAGCGCGCGCGACAACAGCCCGTTGCCGAGGCCCGCACCGCGAAACGCGGCGGTCGTCAGCACGCGGCCGATGCGCACATCGGTGTTCTGCGCATCGGGCAGCAGCACGCGCAGATAGCCGGCCAGCCGGCCGGCCGGATCGAACGCGGCCAGATGCCATGCGTCCTGGTCGGCATCGTCGATGTCGCGATACACGCAGTTCTGCTCGACGACGAACACGGCGCTGCGCGCTTCGAGGATCGAATAGATTTCGCGCGCGGTCAGCGCGTCGAAGGATTTCCAGCGCCAGTCGAGATCGGCGGCGCTCGGGGATGCGGCGGGAGCGGAAGCGTTCATGTGCGGTCCTGATTCGGGCGCGCCGGCCGGCGCGCGGCAGTCGTCGATTATGCCCTGAAGCACCCGCTGCGCGCGACCACCTCCCCGACCGCAAAAAAAGGCCCCGCATTGCGCGGGGCCTGTCCGTCATGCCGGCATCTGGCCGAAGCGGCCGCTGTTGAAATCCTCGATCGCGGTGCGGATCTCCGCTTGCGAGTTCATCACGAACGGCCCGTAACCGACGACGGGCTCGTCGATCGGCTCGCCGCTCAGGATCAGCAGCTTCGCGTCGCCGTTGGCTTCGATCTCGACGTCGCGACCGTCACGGGCCAGTTGCACGAACTGCGCCTCGCGAGCAACCGTCTCGCCGTTCACCTGCACGGTGCCGGCGAGCACGACCACCGCGAGCGTGCGCCCTTCGGCGATCGGGAACCGCGCATGGCCGCCTGCCACGAGCCGCACGTCCCACACGTCGATCGGCGTATGTGTGCGGGCCGGGCCGCGCCGCCCGTCGAGTTCGCCCGCGATGATCCGCGCACGCCCCGCGCCGTCCGGCAATTCGACCACGGGGATATCCGCGTTCAGCAGCGTCTGGTAGCCGGGCGCGCCCATCTTGTCCGCGGCGGGCAGGTTCACCCACAACTGCACCATCTCGAGCGGGCCGCCCCGCTGCGTGAACGCCTCCGAGTGGAATTCCTCATGCAGAATCCCGCTCGCCGCCGTCATCCACTGCACGTCGCCCGGGCCGATCGTGCCGCCCGCGCCGGTCGAGTCGCGGTGAGCCACTTCACCGTCATAGACGATCGTCACCGTTTCGAACCCGCGGTGCGGATGCTGGCCGACACCGCGCGGCGCCGAGGCCGTGCCCGGTTCGAACGTCGCGGGGCCTGCGTAATCGAGCAGCAGGAACGGGCTCAGGTGCGTGCCGTGAGACTGGTAGCTGAACATCGAACGCACCGGAAAACCGTCGCCGACCCAATGGCCGCGCGGCGCACTGTACACACCCTGGATCTTCTTCATTGCCCTCTCCAAATTGCGGCGAAACACGTGTTTCGCATCCTGGATATGAATATAGAGGTGGAACGATCGATCCGGTAGACTGCCAAAATCGCACTCAGCGTTCCATTTCATGAACGATAAAGAGCGGGATCTGAACGATCTCTATTACTTCGTGCAGGTCGTCGAACACGGCGGCTTCGCGCCGGCCGGACGGGCGCTGGACATGCCGAAATCGAAGCTGAGCCGCCGCATCGCGCTGCTCGAGGCACGGCTCGGGATGCGGCTGATCCAGCGCTCGACGCGCCGCTTCACGGTCACCGACGTCGGCCAGACCTATTACGCGCATTGTCGCGCGATGCTCGTCGAAGCGGACGCCGCCGACGAGGCGATCGCACTGCTGCACGAGGAGCCGCGCGGCATCGTACGCGTCAGTTGCCCGGTCGTCCTGCTCGATTCGCTGGTCGGCACGATGATCGCCGCGTTCATGGCCGAGTGCCCACGCGTCGAAATCCACCTGGAAGCGACCAACCGGCGCGTCGACGTGGTCGGTGAAGGGATCGACGTCGCAATCCGCGTGCGCCCGCCGCCGCTCGAGGACAGCGATCTCGCGCTGCGCGTGCTGGCCGAGCGCGGCCAGTGCCTCGTCGCGAGCCCCGCGCTGCTGCGCGAGCATGGCGTGCCGGCCGTGCCCGCCGATCTCGCCCGGCTGCCGAGCCTCGATCACGGCGTGCCGCAGTCCACGCACGTGTGGCGGCTGCGCGGGCCCGACGGTGCCCACGCGGAAATCCATCACCAGCCGCGCCTCGTGACGGGCGGCATGCTCGCGCTGCGCGCGGCGGCGATCGCAGGCGTCGGCGTCGTGCAGTTGCCGACGATGATGGTGCGCGATGAAGTCACGCGCGGCGAACTGGTGACCGTGCTGCCCGACTGGGCGCCGCGCCGCGAGATCGTGCACGCGGTGTTCGCATCGCGCCGGGGGCTGCTGCCCGCGGTGCGGGCGCTGCTCGATTTTCTGGCGGCTCGGTTTGCCGCGCTCGAACCCGATTGAGCGCACCGCACCGCACGCACCGGGCTCTGCAAACAGCGCGCGCGTGCCGTAGACTGCGGGACGCGCGTCGCGCATTTCCACAACCCCTATCGCTTTCCGCCATGTTCACGCTGTCCAACGACCCCAATGCCTCCAAGGCCGATCAATACGCGACGCTCGTCGAGCAGGCCCGCGCGCTCGTCGAATCCGAACGCGACCTGATCGCGAACGCGGCGAATTTCTCCGCGCTCGTCTACCACTCGCTCGACCGCCTCAACTGGGCCGGCTTCTACTTCTTCGACGGGTCGGAGCTCGTGGTCGGTCCGTTCCAGGGCAAGCCCGCGTGTGTGCGGATCGCACTCGGCAAGGGCGTGTGCGGCACGGCCGCGCAGACGCGCGAGACGCAGGTCGTGCGTGACGTGCACGACTTCCCCGGCCATATCGCGTGCGACGCGGCATCGGAATCAGAAATCGTCGTACCGCTGGTGGCCAGCGACGGCACGCTGATCGGCGTGTGGGACGTCGACAGCCCGGTTGCCGCGCGCTTCGACGACGAAGACCGCAAAGGCATGGAAGCACTGTGCCGCGTGTTCGTCGAACACGCGTGGCAGAAGGCACGCGGTTAAGCTGCGGTAACGCTGCGATCAGGCGCCCCGCAGCCGGTCGCCGCGATCGCGCATGAGTCGCGGCCGCGCGACCTCGAACAAAACGGGCCCCGCGACGGGGCCCGATCGACTACACCACCGCGCTGCCACGCGCAACGCAACGCAAGAGTCAGGCAGCGTACGTGCCCGGCTGCGCCGAGAGAGCCGGCGGGTTCGCATCGTCGGTCAGAACCTCGAAACCCGTTTCCGTCACCACGACCATGTGTTCCCATTGGGCAGACAGCGAATGGTCCTTCGTGACGACCGTCCAGCCGTCCGGCAGCACATGTGTGTCGCGCTTGCCCGCGTTGAGCATCGGCTCGATCGTGAAGATCATCCCCGGCCGCAGCGGCACGCCGGTGCCCGGGCGGCCGTAGTGAAGCACCTGCGGCTCGTCGTGATAGACGTCGCCGATGCCGTGCCCGCAGTATTCGCGCACCACGCTGAACCCTTCGCGATGCGCGACCTGCTGGATCGCATAACCGACGTCGCCCAGCGTCGCGCCCGGACGCACCGCGCGAATGCCGGCGTGCATCGCCTCATAGGTCGCCGCGACGAGGCGCCGCGCGAGCTCGCCCGGTTCGCCGACGAAATACATGCGGCTCGTATCGCCGTACCAGCCGTCCTTGATCACCGCGATGTCGAGGTTCACGATGTCGCCGTCGCGCATCGGCCGCGACGACGGGATGCCGTGACAGACCACATGATTGACCGACGCGCACAAGGTCTTCGGATAGCCGTGGTAGCCGATGTTCGCCGGTATCGCGCCGAGTTCGTCGACGATGTATTCGCGGCAGCGCGCGTCCAGCTCGTCGGTCGAGACGCCCGGCTTCACATGCTCGGCGATCATCGTCAGCACCTGCGACGCGAGCTTCGCGGCCTCGCGCGACTTGGCGATTTCCGCAACGCCGCGGATCGGGATTTCGCGCTTCGCCATTACGCCACCTGCTCGACGATGCCGTGCGCGACCGGTTCGGCCGGCCCCACATCGCCGCCCCGCGCTTCCGCCTCGATCAGCATCCGGCAGATGTCGCCGTAGGACAGCGCGGGGTTGAGTTCCGCCAGCATGCCGACGCGCAGCCAGTGTTCGGCCTGCGCATTGATCGAACGGCTCAACGCCGTGCTGGTCGAGCGCAGCCGCTCGTGCATGTGCTCGGAAATCTTGATGATGCCCATATATCCCCAATTAAACGAAACGTAGTCGATTCGTATATTACGCCGCACACGACTGCCGGGCAAGCCGTTCCGATCGGTCGAACTGTCGACCGATCGCCGCAAATGCCGTTGACATCGAATTCCGGTTTGTTGGAAAATAAATCCATCATGAAAGAATCAGTGACGCCCCTCACCGACGACACCGGCATCAACGAGCGCATCGCCCGACGCGTGCGCGACTTGCGCACCCTGCGAGGCTACACGCTCGATGCGCTGGCCGCTCGCTCCGGCGTCAGCCGTTCGATGATCTCGCTCATCGAGCGCGCATCGGCCAGCCCGACGGCCGTCGTGCTCGACAAGCTCGCGGCAGGTCTTGGCGTATCGCTGGCCGGGTTGTTCGACGGCGATCGCGACGACGAGCCCGCGCAGCCGCTGGTACGGCGCGCGCAGCAGGCCGAATGGCGCGACCCGGCGTCCGGCTATGTGCGGCGCAATCTCTCTCCGCCCGGCTGGCCGTCGCCGCTCCGGCTCGTCGAAGTCGATTTCCCGTCCGGCGCGCGCGTTGCATACGACAGCGGCGGACGCGAAAGCGCACTGCATCAGCAGGTGTGGATCGTCAGCGGCCGTGTCGACGTCACACTCGGCGGCGAGCTTCACGAACTTCGTGAAGGCGACTGTCTGGCCATGCGGCTCGATCAACCGCTGATCTTCAGCAATCCGTCGTCGCAGCCCGCACGCTATGTCGTCGTGATCTGCGATGCGTCCGCCGCAGCCGGCGTGCGGAGCACGTGATGCGCACCCGGTGTGCGCGAATCGTTCAAAGACAACAGGAGTCCGTATGAATTTCCCGAAACAGCGCGACGACGTGCGCCTGATCGATTGCAGCGAGGCCGATCATGCAGCGGCCATCCTCGAGATTCTGAACGACGCGATCGTGAACTCGACCGCGCTGTACGACTACCGGCCGCGGCCGCCTGAAGCAATGGTCACGTGGTTCGCGACGAAGCGCGCGGGCGGCTTTCCGGTCGTCGGCGCGGTGGACGCATCGGGCACGCTGCTCGGCTTCGCGAGCTGGGGCACGTTCCGCGCGTTCCCGGCATTCAAGTACACGGTGGAACACAGTGTCTACGTGCATCCCGACCATCGCGGCCGCGGGCTCGGCGAATTGCTGCTGCGCGAACTGGTCCGGCGTGCGCGGGAAGCCGGCGTACACGTGCTGGTCGGCTGCATCGATGCGACCAACGGCGGAAGCGTCGCGCTGCATACGCGGCTCGGGTTCGTGCATTCGGGCACGATCACGGAGGCAGGATTCAAGTTCGGCCGCTGGCTCGATGCGGCGTTTTATCAGCTGACACTCGAGACACCGGCACATCCCGTGGATGGTTGATCGCAAACACTCGTTGCGCATGCAACATTGTGTGCGTGCGTCGCGCGTGCGATGCGGAAAATGAAAAATCCCCGCCATGGCGGGGATTTTTCATAGGGGCGCGAGCCTGCGCCACCTCACGATTGCATCAGCCAGCGCCATCGACGGATGCAGGGCCTCCCGCGCGCGCTGAAAGCGCTTCCACGCACCCTGGCGAGGTTCAATCTGATCGAGGATCGTTGAAGATCGAACGACGGCCACCTGCTCTGCCCCTCGGCCGAAAGCGCTTGACACCCTCCCTGGCGAAGCGTACTGTCGGTCGCTGAAGTATTCAAGAAGCGCGATTGCTGCTCATCATCGACCGCGGCCTGCGGTATTCGTTGTCCTCTCCCTCCTTGATTCTTTTCCCGCACCCATTCAGGGCGCATACGCTCGTCCATTCTCAGGAGATCTAACATGGATACCGGTACCGTCAAGTGGTTCAACGATAGCAAGGGCTTCGGCTTCATTACGCCCGACGCCGGCGGCGACGATCTGTTCGCGCATTTCTCGGAAATCCGCGGCGATGGCTTCAAGACCCTCGCCGAAGGCCAGAAAGTCAGCTACGAGACGAAGAGCGGGCCCAAAGGCCTGCAAGCGTCGAACATCACGGCCCTGTAGTCCCCAAAGGCCGTCAGCACCACTCAAGAAGCGGCATGTCACTGCCGCTTCCTGCGCACACGCGCCTCCTTCGCGGAGGCTGCACGTCTCGATGCATGCTCGACCGAGTGATCCGTTTCGCATCCGGACGTCGAACATACGCGTGTGCAGATGCCCCGATACCCTTCGCAGCGCGCGTATCCAGCCGCGCGTGCGTGATCGGGCGAGCCCTGCTCGCCGGGTCGCGCAAGCGGCGCAGCAGGAGAACCCGCATGACCCGAAGCCAACCTCGCGGTAACAAAGTGCCGCCGCGCGCCAAGTCTGCGATGGCGCTGCCCAAGCTCGGCACCGCATTGAACTGGGTGCCGCCCAAGGCTCCCGCTGCCGCGAAAGCGCGTCCGAAGAAGCGCCTGCTTGCTCCGTAAAACGAATCGAGCCATCCGCTGCGTTACATGGCAGCGGCCACTGCTGTCGTGCAACGTGACTTCGACATGTCGCATCGAAGCGAGTCGCGGTCGGCCGCAACAACGGCCTTGCCTTCGAATGCAGGCAATCGCCCTGACTGGAGAAATCGGCTTGGCAAAAGAAGAACTACTGGAACTGGACGGTGTCGTCGAAGAAGTCCTTCCGGACAGCAGGTATCGCGTGACACTGGAAAACGGCGCGATGGTCTCCGCATACGCATCGGGGCGCATGCGCCGCCACCGGATCAGGATCCTCGCAGGTGATCGGGTACGGCTGGAGTTGTCGGTCTACGATCTGACCAAGGGCCGCATCAATTTCCGCCACAAGGACGAACGGGCACCGGCCCCCTCACCAAGAAAGCAATTCGTGCGACGCTAGGTGGATCGCGGTCGCCTCGACGGCCAGGGCGACAGTCCCAGCGTGCCTGTCGCGCCTTGATGCGTTGCCGCGCGCAATCCGGAATAAGTTGGGCGGCCGACAAACGATGCGCGTATGATGGGTTATCCGAGCGGTCACCTGTCATCTGCCCGCTCCCCTCCATCTGCCCTCTTGCTGCATCGCCCCTCCCCTGCGCTGCAACGTTGTCCCCTTCACCCACCGGCACGCCCAGCAACGGCGATACCGGCCGGATGTGTTCGCCCATGCAATTCGCCGTGGCCGAACGCCAGGAGTTTGCCATGAGCATGCACGTCTATCGTGGATTCGAGATTTATCCACTGATTTATCCACACACGCCGGCACCGAACGGCTGCCCGCACAACTACGACGCCGGTTTCGACGCAGCGGTCAAGATCTGCCTTCGCGGCACGACCGACACGCTGACGCAAAGCCAGACTTTCAGATTGCGCGGCAACTCCCCATTTGGCAGCGCCGGTGACGCACGTCGCGCTTCGCTGCGTTATGCCGAGGACATCATCGACGACAATCGCGGCAAACAGGGCTTCTTTTCCAACGCGCTCTGACGCGACTCGTCAAGGCAACGCAATCTGTCGGTATTTTGGAGGACAAAATGATCATCGACGAACTACTCGGCTTGATCAGACGCCGTGAGGTCACCCGGACCGACGCCGTCCTGCCCGCCGGAATGACCGACTCGGCACTGTGCCATCAGCAAGAGCTGCAGATGTTCGTGGCGGTACGCGCGCTATCGATCGGGGCCGGATATTCGGAATTCGAGTCCGACGAGATAGCGAGCGCCGTCATGACACGACTCGGCTAATTTTCCGTTCAAACGCTCCCAAACAGGATCTACATGACAACCGTCACACTCAAGGTCAACGAACCGATCGATGTCGCGCTGCGACGATTCCGGCGCAGCATCGAGAAAACCGGGCTGATTCGAGAGTTGCGCGCCCGCACCGGCTACGAAAAACCTACGACGGAACGCAAACGGAAAAAGGCCAGCGCCGTCGCCCGGCAACGTCTCCGCGCAAAACGCATGTTGCCGCCCCGCAAAATGTACTAGGGAGCACATCGTGTACAACATGCCGGACGAAGCACCTCCGTTTTTCCCGCTGACGAAATGTGAAGTCGATTTCGATCAGCAGAAAAACATGGTGACGTTGCTGCCGAGCTTCTATGCGTTCGGATGCGAGTACACCAGCCGCGGTTTCCTCATCGAACGAGACGATGCGTTCAAACTGATTGCCGCGATAGAGAAAGCGCTCAGCATCCAGGGTTGAGCCGACGCCAACACACTCGTGAGCCTCGACAACCAGAAGATGGACTATGCGCGTCCCGACCAAGTACGTAGATTTGCTCTATTTTCTCGTTGTCCTGCAACTCGTCACCCAAAGGCAGACTCATGAGTGGCTGTCGCCCCTTCAGCTCGTCGAATCGCTGCAAGGGTGGCTCATCGTCCATCGCGCGAAATGCGAGTGGCGCGATCGTGTCTGGATAGGCCACGCGTCGCTTCAGATAGCAAAATCAGTCCGTCCGGTCGATAACGCTTCGTTTCCGGAACCGCTCCGGAGTGCGGCGAAAGAAGCGACGCCGCCTCCACGCGACACGCTCGCGAATCGATTGAGTCTGCGGATGAAGTGCATCCGCTACCTTCGGGAACATGTCTGACCGTGGCCGCACTGGCACGAGCGGCATGCATCCGGGCAACAGGCGTAATCCATGTCATCACCTGAAGGTCGATGCCTTGTCTGAGAGGCTTCGGTCAGTGAGCTACGCCAAAATCCCGGATTGAATCGCGCATCGGAACGTTGTGCACGTTTGCGGGCCGGCTTCAATCCGCGACGCTCGAGCGAGCGGCACGCCGCAATGACGACAGCCCTCCTCTCGCTGGCGTCGGAAGGCAATCCGGAAGGCAATCGGACCAGGCCGCCTGACGGGATCGAATCTGACGACAGTCGCGATCCCCTTCGATTCCGCGCAAACACGCCAAGCGCCGGAATCGAACCCGCACCCGTTGAGCAGATCCCATTCGCACTGTTTGCACGGGTAGCCGCAAAGCGACCTACCAGACGTCTCATGCGGGCCTTCTGACGTAGCCATCCGGATCGCGAAACGACGCGTCGCGACGGCAAGAAATAACATCGGCACGCAAGGGTGGATGCGCGTATGATGAATTCGTCCGAGCGCATGTTAGCGGTTCGACTGTTCGCCCCGCCCTCCGTCCCCTCTCTCGCACGCGCCGCCGCCCCTTTTCACCTGCCCCACCACGCCATGCATCGGCGATACGGGAAGGATGCACTCACCCTTGCGATTCGTCGCCGCGAGTGCGAGGAGTTCATCATGAGCATTCGTCTCCGCCGCGGATTCGTCATGTATCCGCCAGCCTGCCTCGCATGCCAGCGACGAAGCACGCCCGCACGACGACGACACCTGCCCCGACATCGTTGCCAGGGTTTGCCTGCAGGGGACTGACAAAACCGCTGCTCGAGATTGACCAATCCGCTGAATTTTTGACCTGGATCAATTGTTCTATCAGCATAGCGAACCAAAAAATTCGAACCGTAACCGGAAGGCGGCGCGCATGAGCTGGTACTGCGATGTAGAGCGCGAATTGACCCATATCAGTGGCGCAATTGGGCTGCTCGAGCAAACACAAAACGCTTTCATCAATCAATCGCCGGTGAACGATCCGGCATATTGGCGAGCCAAGCTCGACAAACTCCGCACCCGATTCACGCGAGACAAGGTGCTCGAGCGCAAGATGAGCGAGCTGTTCGCCCGCCTTGATCGAATCCAGGATCAGAACGGCCGCAGATAGAAAGCCGCCCGGATCAGGGTATGCGTCAACACCTGGCGCTTTCTCGCGCTGCTACCGTGACAGCCCCGATCGCGGCAACCGAAGGTAGGGAGAACAAAATGCGCTTCAATTCAACGCGGTTCCGAATCGATCCAACACCACGCAGGGCCGATGGAGAGTACATCGCGCATGTGAGAATCACCACGACCCTTCTGGACGGAGGCGAACGGGAAATACACTCCAGCGGCGATCTGGCCGGTTTCGACGCGCGTGACGATGCAGTTGCGTACGCAACAAAGTGGGCAGAAGGATGGCTGACCGCCCAGTTTGGTTGAAGACGAACACGATCAACGCACGCACGGAAAGCACTCGACCAGCCGTCCTTTTCGCCCACATTGGAAACGCTGCTCAGCGGGCTGCGTCGACACGGGCAAGATCTGCCAACGCCAGCCCAGAAAATGCAGCGCCGCCCATGAAAATCGAACAAGACGCCATACCCCACTATCTTGTCCTGCGCGGCAACTGGCCGCCCTATGTGCTGAATGCAGAGCGTACGGTTATCCGGCGCGAAGCAAGCCTTTTGTTGCGTGCTTTTGCACGGGCTCGCGGGAAGCTGTCGAATATCGATGGCACCGAATGGAACCTCTTTTCCGACGCCGAAGGACTATCAGTGATCGAGCGCCGGGAAGCACGGTTCTATGCACTGGTGGAAGGGACCGAGACCGAGCATCAGCTGCGGTTGCTGACGATCCTCTGAAGCTGGAATTCAGGGCGGGCCTCACCCTCGTTCATCGACGCGCCCCGATTCGAGCAAGCGTCATTCGGGTGTGGCAAGTGACCGCTTTCTTGCATGGATGAAAGCGCCGCAGAAAAAAGAAAAGCCCTGACGAATCAGGGCTTTTTCTCTTCTTACTTGGAGGCGCGAGCCGGAGTCGAACCGGCCTAAACGGCTTTGCAGGCCGCTGCATAACCGCTTTGCTATCGCGCCAAAAGCGGACTGTCGGGATGCCGTGAAGGCAAGCGACAGATCTTTATTCGAGGACCGTAAGTCCATCAAATAAAAAGGGAAGCGTGGCTTCCCCAATTACATGGAGCGGGAGACGAGTCTCGAACTCGCGACCTCAACCTTGGCAAGGTTGCGCTCTACCAACTGAGCTACTCCCGCATTGTCCTGCATGTGCAGCGTCTTGCCGTACAACACGCTGCCAGAAAATCTGGAGCGGGAGACGAGTCTCGAACTCGCGACCTCAACCTTGGCAAGGTTGCGCTCTACCAACTGAGCTACTCCCGCATTTGTCCTGCCTGTGCAGCGCTTTGCCGTACAACACGCTGCCAGAAAAATCTGGAGCGGGAGACGAGTCTCGAACTCGCGACCTCAACCTTGGCAAGGTTGCGCTCTACCAACTGAGCTACTCCCGCATGTTGCGCTACTGCTTCCCCGTCGCACTTACTTCGCCGTGCAGCGGAGAAGCGAGATTATGTCGAAGGCACATTCGTGTGTCAAGGGCTTTTCCAGCCCTTTTTCCAAAAACCTGCGCCGTCGAACGCGGAACGCAGGTCACGCGCCGCCGCGCTCGCGGATCTGCGGCCACGCGAGCTTCATGTAGTACAGCATCGACCAGATCGTCAGCACCGCCGCGAGGTACATCAGCCACTCGCCCCACACGCGTGTGTCGATCGTCACGATGCCGAGCGGCAGCGGCCCGTAGAACAGCAGCATCGGGATCGCGACCATCTGGCACGCGGTCTTGAACTTGCCGAGCTGGTTCACCGCGACGCTCTTCGACGCGCCGATCTGCGCCATCCACTCGCGCAGCGCCGAGATCGCGATCTCGCGGCCGACGATCACGAGCGCGATCGCCGCGTCGACCCGCGAAATCTGCACGAGGATCAACAGCGCGGCCGTCACCATCAGCTTGTCCGCCACCGGATCGAGAAAGGCGCCGAACGACGACGTCTGGTTCCACTTGCGCGCGAGAAACCCGTCGAACCAGTCGGTCAGCGCGGCGAGGATGAAGATCGCCGCCGCCGCGAGATTGCGGTGCGCGCCGCCCATCACCGTGTCCGGCAGATAGAACACGCCGACGACGAGCGGAATCAGCACGATCCGCACCCACGTCAGGAAAATCGGGAAATTGAACGGCATGGCATCCGGGGCAGTAAAGGATTCGCAATTGTGCCGTGTCGACCGGCCTGCCACAAGAACGCGAAAAACGCGGGCAAGGCAGCCGGCCGCACGGGCGCGTCAGTGAAGCTGCTTGTAGATCTGTTCGGCGAGCGCGTGCGAGATGCCCTCGACGCTCGCAAGTTCCTCGACGCTCGCGGCAACGACGCCGCGCAACCCGCCGAAGCGCGCGAGCAGCCGCTGCCGGCGCTTCGCGCCGACACCCTCGAGCTCCTCGAGCCGCGACGTCTGGCGCGCCTTCGCCCGCTTCGCGCGCATTCCGGTGATCGCGAAGCGGTGCGCCTCGTCGCGGATCTGCGCGACGAGCATCAGCGCGGCGCTTTCCTTGCCGAGTTCGAGCGGCGTGCGGCCGTCCGCGAACACGAGCGTCTCGAGGCCGACCTTGCGCCCCTCGCCTTTCGCGACGCCCACCAGCATCGACGTGTCGAGGCCGAGCTCCGTGAACACCTGGCGCGCGATTTCGACCTGACCCTTGCCGCCGTCGATCAGCACGATGTTCGGCAGCAGGCTCGACGCCTCGGCCTGGCGCGTCGACTCGCCGTCGATGCCGGCCGCGTCGTCGGCGGCGGCCGCCTGCGCAGCCTGCTCGACCATCTTCTCGTAGCGGCGCGTGAGCACCTGCCGCATCGCCGCGTAATCGTCGCCGGGCGTGATGCCGGTGATGTTGTAGCGGCGGTACTCGCCCGACTGCATCTTGTGATGGTGATAGACGACGCACGACGCCTGCGTCGCCTCGCCCATCGTATGGCTGATGTCGAAGCATTCGATCCGCAGCGTCGCGAGATCGTCGCATTCGTAGCTGAGCGTCTCCGCGAGCGCGCGCGTGCGCGCCTGCTGCGAGCCCTGCTCGGACAGCAGCCGCGCAAGCGCGATCTGCGCGTTCTGTTCGGCCATCGACAGCCAGGCGCGCCGCTGCCCCTGCGGCTGCCGCACCAGCGACACCTTGTGGCCGGCCTGCTCGGACAGCAGCTCGAGCAGGTCGCGGCTCGCGGGCGCATGGCTCACGACGAGCACGGGCGGCACACGGTTGCCGAGATAGTGCTGCGCGATGAACGCGTCGAGCACCTCGGCCTCGATCGACGCCGCCGCGCCGCCGCGCGTGCCGACGACTTCCTCCGCAGGCTGGTCGGGCAACACGACGGCGGTTGCATCGCCGGCTTCTGCCGCCTCGGCCTCGTCGCCGATGCCGCCTTCGGCGAGCGTCAGCGCGCTTTCGACGTGCGTCGGGAAATACGCCTTGTCGCCAAGATGCCGGCCGCCGCGCACCATCGCGAGGTTCACGCACACGCGCCCGCCCTGCGCGACGACGGCCAGGATATCGACGTCGCTGTCGCCACCGACCTCGATCGCCTGCTGGTGCAGCACCGTCGCGAGCGAGCTCATCTGGTTGCGCACGGCCGCCGCCTGCTCGAATTTCAGTTCCGCCGCGAACGCGTGCATCTTCTGCTCGAGCTCATTCATCACTTCGGACTGCCGGCCGAGCAGGAAGCGCGCGGCGTTCGACACGTCGATCGCGTAGTCGTCCGTGGAAATCGCGCCGACGCACGGCGCCGTGCAGCGCCCGATCTGATGCAGCAGGCACGGCCGCGTGCGGTTGTTGAAGACCGAATCCTCGCAGGTGCGCAACTGGAATACGCGCTGCAGGATCTGGATGCTCTCGCGCACGGCCCACGCGCTCGGGAACGGCCCGAAATACTGGTTCTGCTTGTCGACCGAGCCGCGGTAGTAGGCCATCCGCGGAAAGCGGTGCGCGGTGAGCTTCAGGTACGGATACGACTTGTCGTCGCGAAACAGGATGTTGTAGCGCGGCGTGAGCGCCTTGATCAGGTTGTTCTCGAGCAGCAGCGCCTCGGCCTCCGAGCGCGTGACGGTCGTCTCGATGCGCGCGATGCGCGTGACCATCATCGCGATGCGCGGCGACAGCTGCGTCTTCGTGAAATAGCTCGACACGCGCTTCTTCAGGTCGCGCGCCTTGCCCACGTAGAGAACTGCACCCACCGTGTCGTAATAGCGATAGACGCCCGGCATGTGCGACAACTGCGCAAGGATCTTCTTCGGTTCAAACGGGGTATCGGAGGCTTCTGGGGATGTCATGCGTGATCCGGGCGCCTTGTAACGCGGAACGGGTCTATTAGAATCGCCAGTTTAGAGCATTCACCGTCCCGCTTCGATGCCACGCACCACCGCCGCCCCCCTTCCCGCCACACCGCTCGCGCCGGGCGAGCCGATCGCCTGCGACCTGTTCTGCACGGTCATCGACAATTTCGGCGACATCGGCGTGTGCTGGCGCGTCGCGCGCCAGCTCGCACACGAGCACGGCTGGCAGGTTCGCCTGTTCGTCGACGACCTGAGCACGTTCGCGCGCCTGCTGCCCGGGGTCGATCCCGACGCGGAGCGGCAGACGGTCGACGCGATCGTGATCGAGCACTGGCATGCGCAAGCCGGCGACGCGCTGGACATCGCCGATGTCGTGATCGAGGCGTTCGCCTGCGAGCTGCCCGGCGCGTATCTCGCGGCGATGGCGCGCCGCGCGCGCCGCCCGGTGTGGATCAACCTCGAATACCTGAGCGCCGAGGACTGGGTCGCCGATTTCCATTTGCGGCCGTCGCCGCATCCGCGCTACCCGCTGCTGAAGACGTTCTTCTTCCCCGGCCTGTCTGCCGGCACGGGCGGCGTGCTGAAGGAGCACGACCTCGACGCGCGCCGCACGGCCTTCGAAACCGACCCAGCGGCGCGCGCCGCATGGTGGCAGCGCGCGACCGGCGGCGCACCGCCGGCGCCCGGCACGACGGTCGTCAGCCTGTTCGCGTACGAGAATCCGGCTGTCGACGCGCTGCTCGCGCAGTGGCGCGACGGCCCGTCGCCGGTCGTCGCGCTCGTGCCGGCCGGCCGTGTGTCGCCCGCCGTTGCGCGCTTTTTCGGGGTCGAGTCGTTCGCCGCGGGCGCGCAGGCACGCAGCGGCAACCTGGTCGCGCACGGTCTCGCGTTCGTTCCGCAAGCCGACTACGATCCGCTGCTATGGGTTGCCGACGTCAACTTCGTGCGCGGCGAGGATTCGTTCGTCCGCGCGCAGTGGGCGCGCAAGCCGTTCGTGTGGCACATCTACCCGCAGTCCGACGACGTGCATTTGCCGAAGCTCGACGCCGCGCTCGCCCATCTGTCGGCCGGCCTCGCCGAAGCCCCGCGGGCCGCGCTCGAGCGTTTCTGGCATGCGTGGAACGGCGTCGGCACGCCCGACTGGGCCGATTTCTGGCAGCACCGCGCCGCACTGGACGCCAATGCGGCACGCTGGGCCGACGCGCTCGCGTCCGTCGGCGATCTCGCCGGAAAGCTGGCCGAATACGCAAAATCTCAGTTAAAATAAGCGGTTATCCGACGGCTGACCAGGCAAGCGCTCGCTTTTGGCGTCCACCGGAACGCGCCGCTTGCGCCGTCAGCCGTTGCGCAACGCTCAGGCACCTATTTATTTGATTTGATCAGGACAGTTTTTATGAAGACCGCACAGGAACTCCGCGTAGGCAACGTCGTGCAGATCGGCAGCGATGCTTGGGTCATCGCCAAGGCGGAATACAACAAGTCGGGCCGCAATTCCGCCGTCGTCAAGATGAAGATGAAGAACCTGCTGACCAACGCAGGCCAGGAATCGGTCTACAAGGCAGACGACAAATTCGACGTCGTCGTGCTCGACCGCAAGGAAGTGACGTATTCGTACTTCGCCGATCCGATGTACGTGTTCATGGACGCCGACTACAACCAGTACGAAGTCGAAGCCGAAATGATGGGCGAAGCGCTGAACTACCTCGAAGACGGCATGGCGTGCGAAGTCGTGTTCTACAACGAGAAGGCAATCTCGGTCGACCTGCCGACGGTCCTCGTTCGCGAGATCACCTACACGGAACCGGCCGTCAAGGGCGACACGTCGTCGGGCAAGGTGCTGAAGAACGCCAAGCTCGCAACGGGCTTCGAACTGCAAGTTCCGCTGTTCTGCAACACCGGCGACAAGATCGAAATCGATACGCGCACGAACGAATACCGCAGCCGCGCGTAATCGTCAGCGATTCCCGCATCGAACAAAGCGCCCTTCGGGGCGCTTTTTGTTTGTCTGGCGCCAACAGCGGCAGTCAGCCAGCGCTAGAAGAAGCACAAAATCCACCGGTAAAGATATTCAATTTGTATCATCGGTAACTGTTTTATAGCGCGGGAGAAATAATGCTCGTTACGCGTTCGGTGGGGCATAAAATCAGTTTTTAATCTGACATGCGGCTGCGGCCCTGATGGCCGACAGCCCGCCTCTCTTGACTCGACTCGCGTCCACCATGCCACACGCCCTGATTGTCGAAGACGATCCCAACAGTCTCTCCGGCCTCACCGCGCTGCTCGCCGCAGACGGCTTCTCGGTCGACACGGCCACTTCGCTCGCGGAAGCGCGCACGGCGCTCGGCCGCTCGATTCCCGATGTCGTCCTCGTCGACCTGAACCTGCCGGACGGCAGCGGGTTCGACCTGCTTCAGCACCTGCCGCAGCAACAGCCGAATGGCTCGTTGCCCGTCATCGTGCTGACGGGCAACGCGACGGTCGAAAGCGCGATCGAGGGCCTGCGTCACGGTATCTGGGACTACCTGCTGAAGCCGATCAACATTCCGCGCCTGCGCAGCCTGCTCGCCCGGATCCCCCGCCCGTACGAACTGATCGACGAGGTGCAGTCGCTGCGCGCGTCGCTGCGCCATCTCGGCCGCTTCGGCGCGCTGGTCGGCCGCAGCGAAGCAATGCAGCACGTGTACGACATGATCGAGCACAACGCACGCACCGAAACGGCCGTGCTGTTCTCGGGCGAAGCCGGTACCGGCAAGAAGCTGGCCGCGCGCACGCTGCACGACCTGAGCCGGCGCCGCAAGGGGCCGTTCGTGTCGTTCGACTGCCGCACGATCGCGCATGCCGGCCGGCATGGCGCATCGCTCGACAGCGTGCTGTTCGGCCACGAACGCGGCGCGTTCGACGGCGCCGAGCGGCGCGAATCGGGCCTGTTCGAGCAGGCCGGCGGCGGTACGCTGTTCCTCGACGAGATCACCGCGCTGCCGCTCGTGCTGCAGGAAGCGTTGCTGCATGCGCTCGATTCGCAGAACTTCATGCGGATCGGCGGCACGAGTTCGATCACGAGCGATTTCCGGCTGATCGCGACCACGCGCCGTCCGGCGCGCGAAGCGGTCGCGAACGGCACGCTGCGCGAGGATCTGTGGCTGCGCCTCGATGCGGCGTCGATCACGATGCCGCCGCTGCGCGAGCGTGACGGCGACGCACTCGCGATCGCCGACGCGCTGATCGACGAACTGAACCGCGACGCGCGCGCGACCGGCCGCGGCACGACCGACAAGCGCACGGCACCGGGCTTCGTGCGCGAATGCCTGTCCTACGAATGGCCCGGCAACGTGCGCGAGCTGCAGGAACGCGTGCGCTTCGCATACGACGCATCGGGCGATTTCATCGAAACGCTGCGCGCGGGCGAGCCGAGCTTCTCCTCCGGCGCCGCGCTGAACGGCAGCAGCGTGCAGATCAAGGTCGGCACGCCGCTGTCCGACGTCGAGGATCTGCTGATCCGCGCAACGCTCGATGCGGTCGGCGGCACGCGCCACCGCGCGGCGACACTGCTCGGCATCAGCCCGAAGACGCTGTACAACAAGCTGCAGCGGATGAAGGTGAACTGAGCGGCCGGCAATGTCTCAGGGCGCTGGTCGGATTTGACCGTTAGTTGCGCTAAAACACGCCGGGCCGGTGCGTTTGATTCACACTACCGGCTGATCCGCGTCTGCCGCAACCCATGAAAAAAGCCGCACAACCGTGCGGCTTTTTGTTTCGACGTGACAACGACCGGCATGCCGCGCGCCGCGCCATCCGTTCCCCGCTTACGCCAGTGCGCTGCCCAGCAACGCCTGCGCGTGCAGATACTCGGGCAGCGCGATCAGCTTGTCCCACTTGAGCGCCTTGCCGCGCGCGCGCATCCGCTTGATGCGCCGCACCGACGCGGCCGATGCTGGCGCTTTCAGCCCGTTCAAGACGACCTCGGCCGCTTCCGGCTGGTTGCAGACGAGCACCATGTCGCAACCGGCGGCGAGCGCGGCTTCGGCCGCCTGCGTGAGCGTGCCGCCTTCGCGCGCGGCCTCCATCGACAGGTCGTCGCTGAAGATCGCGCCCGTGAAGCCGAGCTGCCCGCGCAGGATGTCCTGCAGCCACACGCGCGAGAAACCGGCCGGACGCTTGTCGACCTGCGTATAGATCACGTGTGCGGGAATCACCGCGGACAACGACAGGCCGAGCCAGTCGTACGGCGCGACGTCCTGCTTGAGGATCGCGTCGAGCGTGCGGTCGTCGGTCGGCAGCGCGACGTGCGAATCGGCCTCCGCGAAACCATGCCCCGGAAAATGCTTGCCGCAGTTCGCCATCCCGGCGAGCGACAGCCCGTGGTTCAGGCTCTTCGCGAGCAACGTGACGACGCGCGGGTCGCGATGGAATGCGCGATCGCCGATCACCTTCGAGTGGCCGTAGTCGAGGTCGAGCACGGGCGTGAAGCTCATGTCGATCCCGCACGCACGCAGCTCGGCGGCCAGGATGTAGCCGACGGCGGTCGCGACCTTCGTCGCGAGCAGCACGTCGCGATCCCACAGCTCGCCGAGGCGGCGCATCGCGGGCAGCACCGTGAAGCCGTCGGTGCGGAAACGCTGCACGCGCCCGCCTTCGTGATCGACGGCGATCAGGATGTCCTCGCGCACCGCGCGGATCGCGTCGGTCAGCGCGGTCAGCTGCGCACGGTTCTGGAAGTGCCGCGCGAACAGGATCACGCCGCCGGTGTTCGGATGCGCGAGGCGCCGCGCATCGTCGCGCGACAGGGCCGTGCCGACGACGTCGAGCATGACCGGGCCGGGAGTCGTTTTCATCGAATCGGGAATTCCGTCAGGAGAGGGTTCGGGAAACAGGTGCGGGGGTGGCGTCCGTTTCGGCGATCACGAACGACACCGCATAGTCGCGTTCGTCGCTGACCGTCACGCGGGCCGTGATGCCGCGTGCGGCAAGCCAGTCGGCCAGCTCGCCCGACGCGACCACGTACGGCTCGCCGCTCGGCTGGTTGAGGGTCTGCAGTGCACGCCACGTCATCGGCCAGTGCATGCCGAGCCCGATCGCCTTCGAGAACGCTTCCTTCGCGGAAAAGCGCGTCGCGAGAAACGCGATGCCGCGCGCCTCGGAACGGGCGCGGCGCGCATGGAACACGCGCAACTCGTCGGGACCGAGCACCTTCTCGGCAAACCGCCCGCCCGTGCGTTCGAGCACGGCCGCGATGCGGCTCACCTGGACGATGTCGGTGCCGATGCCGTAGATCGCCATGTCAGTACGCGCCAGAACGCCCCGGCGATGCCGGGCGGCGAACGATGCGTGCGCGCGGGCTTCGCATCTTCAGCGCGCGCCGCCATGCAGCGCGGCAACGCGTGCGGCGACCATGATCGCCTTCATCTCGCGCACCGCGTTGTCCCAGCCCGCGAAGATCGCGTGCGCGACGATCGCGTGGCCGATGTTCAGTTCGACGATGCCGTCGATCGCGGCGATCTGCTGCACGTTCGTGTAATGCAGCCCGTGCCCCGCGTTGACCTTCAGGCCAAGCTGCGCGCCCGCCTGCACGCCTGTGACGATGCGCTCGTATTCGCGCTGCTGCTCGGCTTCGTCGTGCGCTTCGGCGTAACGGCCCGTATGCAGCTCGACCACCGGCGCACCCGCTTCGTGCGCGGCACGGATCTGCGTCTCGTCCGGGTCGATGAACAGCGAGACGCGCACGCCCGCGTCGGCTAGCTGCTTGCACGCCGCACGCACGGCCTCGAAGTGGCCCGCGACATCGAGACCGCCTTCGGTCGTCAGTTCCTCACGCTTCTCGGGCACGAGGCACGCGTCGTGCGGACGCACTTCGCATGCAATGTCGAGCATCTCGGCCGTCACCGCGCATTCGAGGTTCATGCGCGTCTTCAACAGCGGACGCAGCTTGCGCACGTCCGCGTCGACGATGTGGCGGCGGTCCTCGCGCAGGTGCAGCGTGATCGCGTCGGCACCGGCCTCTTCGGCGGCGAGCGCCGCGCGGATCGGATCGGGATAGGTCGTGCCGCGCGCATTGCGCAGCGTCGCGACGTGGTCGATGTTGATGCCGAGGTCGATGGCGGTGGGCGTTGTCAGGAAGAAGCTCATAGGTTTTGCAGGTCGATCAGGATCTGACGCGTGGCGAGCGGCGTACCGCCGAGATAGGTATTCAGCAGGAAGCGCATCAGCGTCTTGCTTTGCGCAACCGTCTGGGCTCGATGGTAATCGTCCTGCTCCATGTCGAGCAACGTCTGTCCGGTGATGACCGGCCAATGCGACGGCACGTCGTCGTCCGCGTTGCGCACGCCGCGCTCGGGATCGAACACGTAGCGGCGCTCGGGCTCGACCGCGCGTCGCGCGACCGTGCGGTTCAGCGCCATCGCATAACCGGTCTCGCGCAGCAGCACGCGCTCGAACGAGCGCAGCACCTGCACCGCGGGCTCGCCGTGCGCGAGGCGCGTGAGGGTCAGCACGTAATGATTGAAGAGCGGCGGCTGGGGATCCTCGCGCGCGCAGAATTTCACGAGCAGCTCGTTCGCGTAGAAACCGCAGAGCAGCCCGTCGCCGCCGAGCGGCAGCATCCCGCCGACCCACTCGGCGCCCGTCAGCGTGCGCACCTCGGATTTGCCCGACCAGGACAGCAGCAACGGCTGGAATGTCTGCAGCACACCGCGCAGTGCGGAGTGCGGGCGCTTCGCGCCCTTTGCGACGAGCGCGAGCCGGCCGTGATCGCGCGTCAGCACGTCGACGATCAGGCTCGTTTCGCGATACGGATAGCTGTGCAGCACGAACGCCGGCTGCTCGGCGACGCGGAAATCGGACGTGCGAGACGTCGCGCGCCGCGCCTTGCGCGGCGGTTCGGGCGGTGCCGGCAGCGGCGCGTCGTTCGCGCCGGCCGTCACCGCGTCTTCAGTCGACGTCAGCGCGTCATTCGTACCCATAGGCGCGCAGCCCCGCCTCGTTGTCGGCCCAGCCGCTTCTCACCTTCACGAAGGTCTCGAGGTACACGGGGCCGTCGAACAGCTTCTCCATGTCCATCCGCGCCTCGGTGCTGATCTGCTTGAGCTTCTCGCCCTTCTTGCCGATCACCATCGCCTTGTGCGAATCGCGCTCGACGAGGATCGTCGCGAAGACGCGCTTCAGGCGCCCTTCTTCCTCGAACTTGTCGATCACGACGGTGCTCGTGTACGGCAGCTCGTCGCCGGTCCAGCGGAACACCTTCTCGCGCAGGATCTCGGCCGCGAGGAAACGCGAGCTGCGATCGGTGAGCTCGTCCTCGCCGTAGATCGGCTCGCCTTCCGGCAGGTACGGCTTGATCGTCTCGAGCAGACGCTTGATGTCTTCCGGCTGCTTCGCCGACAGCGGCACGAGCTCGACGAATTCGCGCAGCGCGTTCATCTTCTGCATAAACGGATACAGCGTCGCCTTGTCGTTGACGCGGTCGATCTTGTTCGTGATCAGCAGCGTCGGCATGCCCGGCGGGATCAGGTCGAGCACCTTCTGGTCGTCGGGCCCGAAGCGGCCGGCCTCGATCACGAACAGGATCACGTCGACCGACGTCAGCGTCGACGTGACCGCGCGGTTCAGCGAACGGTTCAGCGCGGTGCTGTGGCGCGTCTGGAAACCCGGCGTATCGACGAACACGAACTGGGCGTCGTCGAACGTATTGATGCCGGTGATACGGTGGCGGGTCGTCTGCGCCTTGCGCGACGTGATGCTGATCTTCTGGCCGACGAGTTCGTTCATCAACGTCGACTTGCCGACGTTCGGGCGGCCCACGATCGCGATCATGCCGCAACGGAAACCGGTAGGAGCGGGAGTGTTCATATCGTTTGGGAGACAGGTTCGGAAACGGCCGCGCGGCGCGCGGCACGATCGATGGGCAATTCAGTGGTCGGCATCGGCCACGCGCGCCTGCGCGGCAGCGAGGCTCGCGCCGCCCGGCGGCGTCTCGGAGTCCGGCGCCGCGGCATCGCGTGCGCGCACGGTCGCGCGCGCTGCGGGGTCGGAACCGGCGGAAGACTTGTCGGCGGACGGAGCTGCCGGATCGGCTGTGTTGCCGGCCGGCTTGTCGGCTGCGCGCGGCAAGGCTTCCGCGGGCTTTTCCGCAGTCTTGTCGGCGCGGTCGGCCGGTTTCTCGGCAACCTTGTCGGTCGCCGGCTTTGCCGCCCGTTCGCCCTTGTCGGCAGCCGTCTCGACATGCGCCGCGCGAATCGCGGCCATCGGCGCCACGGCCGGCTCCGCACCGGCTGCGGCCGTTACCGCGGGCACCGCACCGACTGCCTTGGCCTCGCGCGCCGCCGCGCGCTCCTTCCGCTCCGGCGAGCGCAGGTCGAGCGCTTCCTGCACGCCCTTCACGCCCGGCACGATTTCAGGTTCGACATGCTTCGACCCGCGCGCGTTTTTCGAGCGCTTCGGCTTCGCGGCCAGCATCGGCGCGGCCGCCATCACCTCGTCGAGCGCCTTCTTCGCCGCTGCCTGCTCGGCCGCGCGCCGGCTCGCACCGGAACCCGAAACCTTCACGTCGAGCTTCGGCACCGTGCATTCGACTTCGAATTGCTGATTGTGCGCCGCACCATGCGTCGCAACGACCGTGTAGGTCGGCAGCGCGATCTTGTGCCCCTGCAGGTATTCCTGCAGCAGCGTCTTCGCGTCCTTGCCGAGCGTGCGCGGATCGATATGGTCGAGAATCGGGATGTAGAGGCGCTTGATGACCCCTTGGGCGGCTTCGAAGCCGCCATCGAGGAACACGGCCCCGATGATGGCTTCGAACGCGTCCGCGAGGATCGAAGGGCGACGGAAGCCGCCGCTGCGCAGTTCGCCCTCGCCCAGCCGCAGCCCGTCCGCGATATTCAGGGCCTGAGCAATTTCATACAGCGACTGCTGTTTGACGAGGTTGGCGCGTACGCGCGACAGGTCGCCTTCGTCCAGCTTGCTGAAACGCTGGAACAAAAGGGCAGCCACCGCGCAATTCAGAACGGAGTCGCCGAGAAACTCGAGCCGTTCGTTGTGCGTGGCACTGTGACTGCGATGGGTCAAAGCCTGGCGCAACAATTCCGCATTGCGAAATTCGTAGCGCAGCCGGCTTTCCAACTGGGATAGGGGCATGTGCAGGAGTATAACGCGGGCGCCGGTCGGGCCGAAACGGCACGGCCGGACCCGAAAAGGCGTGACGAGGCGGTGTTACCGCCGGTTCTTAAAGTAGTTCGGCAATACGCGACGCGGCCCGTGCATCGCGTATTGCGTGTGAGTCGAATGCGATCAGTTGAAGGAACCGATGCGCTTCAGATCGCTGAAGTTCATCCAGATGAAGAACGCGCGGCCGACGATGTTCTGGTCCGGCACGAAACCCCAGTAGCGGCTGTCCGCGCTGTTGTCGCGGTTGTCGCCCATCATGAAGTAGTGACCGGGCGGCACCTTGCAGATCACGCCGCGGCTGTTGTACGTGCAGTTGTCGCGATACGGATAGTCGTATGCGCCCATCACGAACGGCGGCACGGCCGGATTGTTGAGGATCGCGTTCTTCCTGTTGCCGATCGTCTCCTCGAACTGCTTCGCGTAATTCTGGCGCTCGTCGTCGAAGAAATCGGGCAGCTGCGTTTCGGGCACCGGCTGGCCGTTGATCGTGAGTTGCTTGTCCTGGTACGCGACCGTGTCGCCCGGCAGGCCGATCACGCGCTTGATGTAGTCGACCGATTCGTCCTTCGGATAGCGGAACACGACGACATCACCGCGCGACAGCGGGCTGCCCTGCGTGATCTTCGTGTTCGTGATCGGCAGGCGCAGCCCGTATTCGAACTTGTTCACGAGGATGAAGTCGCCGACGAGCAGCGTCGGCACCATCGAGCCCGACGGAATCTTGAACGGCTCGATGATGAACGAGCGCACGACGAACACGGCCAGGATCACCGGGAAGAAGCTCGCGGTGTACTCGAGCCACCACGGCTGGCGCAGCTTCTCGTCACGCAGCTTCGAACGCGTCTGCACGGCGTTTTCGTCCGCGAAGCGCTTGTCGATGCGCGACTGCTGACGATCGAATTCCTCGATCGCCGAGTCGGCCGCCTTGCGACGCCGCGGCAGGAACACCAGTTTGTCCAGCACCCACGCTACGCCCGTCACGACGACGAGCACAAAAAGAATCAGCGCAAAATTCATAAAAGGATCAGTCCTGTTATTTGTCTTCGACGCGCAAGATCGCAAGGAACGCTTCCTGCGGGATCTCGACCGAACCCACCTGCTTCATGCGCTTCTTGCCTGCCTTCTGCTTTTCGAGCAGCTTCTTCTTCCGCGTGATGTCGCCGCCATAACACTTCGCCAGCACGTTCTTGCGCAGCGCCTTGATGTTCTCGCGGGCGATGATGTGCGCGCCGATCGTCGCCTGGATCGCGACGTCGTACATCTGGCGCGGAATGATCTCGCGCATCTTCGACGCCACTTCGCGGCCGCGATACTGCGATTGCGACCGGTGGACGATCACCGACAGCGCGTCGACCTTGTCGCCGTTGATCAGCATGTCGACCTTCACGACGTCGGCCGACCGGTATTCCTTGAACTCGTAGTCCATCGACGCGTAACCGCGCGACACCGACTTCAGGCGGTCGAAGAAATCGAGCACGATCTCGGCCATCGGAATTTCGTAGGTCAGCTGAACCTGGCGGCCGTGATACTGCATGTTGATCTGCGAGCCGCGCTTCTGCTCGCACAACGTGATCACCGAGCCGACGTAGTCCTGCGGCATGTAGAGATTCACCGTGACGATCGGTTCGCGGATCTCCTCGATCTTCGGCGGCTCCGGCATCTTCGCCGGATTCTCGACCTTGACGATCGAGCCGTCGCTCATCACGACCTCGTAGACCACGGTCGGTGCCGTGGTGATGAGGTCCATGTCGAATTCGCGCTCCAGCCGCTCCTGCACGATCTCCATGTGCAGCAGACCCAGGAAGCCGCACCGGAACCCGAAGCCGAGCGCCTGCGACACTTCCGGTTCGTACTGCAGCGACGCGTCGTTGAGCTTCAGCTTCTCGAGCGATTCGCGCAGCGCGTCGTACTGGTTCGCTTCCACCGGATAGAGACCGGCGAACACCTGCGGCTTCACTTCCTTGAAGCCCGGCAGCGCTTCCGTAGCCGGCTTGCCCACGAGCGTGACGGTATCGCCGACCTTCGCGGCCGTCAGTTCCTTGATGCCGGCGATGATGAAGCCCACCTGCCCCGCCGACAGCGAATCGAGATTGCGCGACTTCGGCGTGAACACGCCGATGTGCTCGACCGGATACTGCGCGCCGGTCGCCATCATCTTGATCTTGTCCTTCGGACGCAGCGTGCCGTTGACGATACGCACCAGCATCACGACGCCGACGTAGTTGTCGAACCACGAATCGATGATGAGCGCCTGCAGCGGCGCGTCGGGATCGCCCTTCGGCGGCGGCACCTTCGCGATCAGCGCTTCGAGCACGTCCTCGACGCCGAGGCCCGTCTTCGCGCTGCAGCGCGTCGCGTCGGTCGCGTCGATGCCGATCACGTCCTCGATTTCCTCGATCGCGTTTTCGGGGTTCGCGGCCGGCAGGTCGATCTTGTTCAGCACCGGCACGACCTCGACGCCGAGCTCGATCGCCGTGTAGCAGTTCGCGACCGTCTGCGCCTCGACGCCCTGGCTCGCATCGACGACCAGCAGCGCGCCTTCGCACGCGGACAGCGAACGGCTGACCTCGTACGAAAAGTCGACGTGCCCCGGCGTGTCGATCAGGTTCAGGTTGTAGACCTTGCCGTCGCGTGCGCGATAGGACAACGCGGCCGTCTGCGCCTTGATCGTGATGCCGCGCTCGCGCTCGATATCCATCGAGTCGAGCACCTGCGCTTCCATTTCACGGTCGGCGAGACCGCCGCATACCTGGATGATGCGATCCGCGAGCGTCGACTTGCCATGGTCGATGTGAGCGATGATCGAGAAATTACGAATATGATCCATTCAGTGCCGATCAAGCGAAAAAGGCGCGCTCGACGACTGCGGAGCACGCCTTGTGTAAGTCGGTGAAAAAACAGCCTATTTTAGCTGAAAAGGCCTTCACCGGGCGGTATTTCGGACGCCGGGCCGCGTGGCGCCCGGCCAGGGGCGCCCGCCCGGTAAAGTCCCGAGCGAAACGGCACCGATTAGTGACAGACCAGGCTCAGCGCCGGGCCACTAACGCGCTGCGTATCTTCTCGTCGTCAAACCGATGGCGGCATACTTCCGCCCCGTCCAGCAGCAGCACAGGCACGTCCTCGTCGTAGCGAGCAACGAGTGCCGCATCGGTGTCGATGTCGACGTAGTCGACCGCGACGCCGAATTCGGCCGCCACCGGCGCCAGTGCGTCGCGCATGTCGTCGCACAGGTGGCACCAGCCGCGACCGTAGAGCGTGAACATCGGTGCGTTACTTCTGGCGCGGCCGCACGGGCACGAACTGCGTGTTGTCGCCTCGGCGCACGAGCACCGCGACCGCCTTCTGCGGATCGAGCTGCGCACTCACCTCGGCAAACTGCTTCGCGCTAGTGATGTCGGTGTCGCCGACGCGCAGCACGATGTCGCCTCGCTGCAGGCCCGCCCGCGAAGCCGGGCCGTCGACGCCGTCGACCTGCACGCCGTTCTTCAGCTTCAGCGTCTTCATCTGATCGGCCGTCAGGTCGCTGACCGTCAGGCCGAGCGAATTGGCCTGGCGCGGCTTCTGCGGCGCGTTCTTGCGCTGTTCGGTCTTCGCCGTCGTCTCGGCCGGCGTTTCCGCGATCGTGATCGGCAGATCGCGCGCCTGACCCTTGCGCCACACGCTGACGGTCGCCTTCGTGCCGGGTTTCGTGTCGCCGACCATGCGCGGCAGGTCCGACGCCGTATCGACCGAACGGCCGTTGAACTTCAGGATGATGTCGCCCGGCTGGATGCCCGCCTTGTCGGCCGGGCCGCCCGGCTCGACGCTGCTCACGAGCGCGCCCTCGGCCTTCGGCAGCCCGATCGAGTCGGCCACGTCCTTCGTCACCTCGCCGATCGCGACCGCGATCCGGCCGCGCGTGACCTTGCCCGTCGCCTTCAGCTGGTCGGCCACGCGCATCGCCTCGTCGATCGGAATCGCGAACGAGATGCCCATGAAGCCGCCGGTACGGCTGTAGATCTGCGAGTTGATGCCGATCACCTCGCCCTGCATGTTGATCAGCGGGCCGCCCGAGTTGCCGGGGTTCACCGCGACGTCGGTCTGGATGAACGGCAGGTAGTCGCCCGTATTGCGGCTCTTCGAGCTGACGATGCCGGCCGTCACCGTGTTGTCGAGACCGAACGGTGAACCGATCGCGACGACCCACTCGCCGACGCGCACCTTGTTGGAATCGCCGATCGCGACGACAGGCAGGTTCGACGCCTGGATCTTGACGACCGCGACGTCCGTGCGATCGTCGACGCCGATCAGCTTCGCCTTGAATTCACGCTTGTCGGTCAGCGTCACGTAGATGGTGTCCGCATCGTCGACGACGTGCGCATTGGTCATCACGTAACCGTCGGCCGACACGATGAAGCCCGAGCCCACACCGCGGTTCTGCTCGGTGTCGGGCGGACTGTCCGGCTGCGCATTCTTCGGGTTGCCGCCGCCATTGCCGCCACCGTTGCCAGGCGCCTGCGGCAGCGGAATGCCGAAGAAGCGGCGGAAGAATTCCGACATGTCGCCGTTGTCGAAGCCCGGCGGGAGCATGCCGCGCGGGCCGCCCGTCGGCACGTTGGCGGTAGTCCGGATGTTCACGACGGCCGGCCCGACCTTTTCGACCAGATCGGCGAAGTCGGGCAGGCTGGCTGCAGGAGCCGTAACCGCGACCGCGGTATGCGGCACGAGCGGCAGGCTGGCAGACAGCGCCGCCGCCGCGAGCCATTTGCGCAGCGTGAGTTTCATCATGTCGGAAGCCGTAGCGTTACTTGGAAGCCTTGTATTCTATGGCAGACGCGAACTGCTGCAACGTAGCCGGCGGCACTTCGCCCAGCACGGTGATCCAGTAGTCGCCGCGACGCTTCACGAGAACGTGCGTCGCACCGGTGCTGCCCGCGCCTTCCTTGCGCGTATTCTTTTCGGCCGGTTCGATGAAGACGGAGATCGTCGCGAGACCGTCGGTGAACACGGCCTGGTCGACCGGGATCGGCGGATCGCCCGCATCGCGTGCAGCCATCGGCCGGCGGACTTCGCGGATCTTCTGGAAGCCGGCGACGCTCGGTGCGAGCTGCCAGCCCTGCGCCTCCATGTCGACCGTCGCAACCGGCGGACGCACGACCGTCCAGCCGCTCAGGTTGCGCATGCCGGCCACGATCGCGGCCTTGTCACCGCTTGCGCCGCCCGCCTGCAATTGCGAGAACGCAATCTGCTCGAGCACGTGGTCGTTCGCGTCGAGCGTCTGCGAACGCAGCAGCAACCCGGTGCGCGCGTCGGCCCACAGCTTGTACGTAAAGCGGTACGCATCCTTCGGCACGAGTTCGACGACCTGCGCGTCGATTCCGGCCACGCGATCCTTGCCGAGCGACTTCGCGTCGTAGACGGACATCACGTGATCGCCGCTCGCGCCGAGCAGCGCCGGAAACGAGTCGCGCGTCTGGCGGCGTTCGACCACGCACAGCTTGCGCTCGGGCACGAACGTGTACAGCTCGTCGTTATGCCGCAGCAGCTTGCGCGGCTTGCCGTCGAGCGTCTCGATCCGCTCGAACTCGCCGTCGCGGGACGCAACGTGCGCGATGCGCGACGACTGGACATACCCGCCGCGCTGGTACACGAACGTGCCTTCGTAGCTCTGCTGCTGGGCCGCCTGCTGGACGCGGTCGAGCCAGTCCGCGGCACCCTTGCGGGTGGCGACGGGATCGTCCGGTTGCTGGGCGCTGGCGGAAAGGGATTGAACGGACAACAGGGCGGCTGCGCAAAGCAGGAGGGCCGGCAGCCGCTTCCATCCGGAGATGGCGTGATTCAACTGCAATGTCCGCATCGGGTTTATTGGCCTGGCGTGGTGGTCACCGCAGCGCGGATCAGCGGCATCGAGCCCGTGACGACGGGCTGCTGCGCGAATTGCTGGTGCGCTTCGAGGTATTGGTCGAGGCTGGCGTCGCGAATGATGTTGACGTCCTGCAGCGCCGGCTGGGCCGACGCCTGCGCAACCGTCACGCGCTGCAGGTTGCCGCCTTGCGTCGCGCCGACCGACGCGACCTGGACGGCGCCGGGCGTGCCGGCCGTCTGCAGTTGCGGGACGACGATCCACGTCAGCGTCGCGGCGGCAGCGGCCACCGCGAACGCGGGCACGACGCGCCGGCGCAGCGACAGCAGCTTGCGCGCGACCGGCGCAGCCGCCGGCGCGAGCAGATGCGGCTCGCTTTCGAGCGCAGCCGACAGGCGCGCGGTGAACGCGACACTCAACGCGGGCGACAACGCGAGCTCGTCCGAGCGCAGCGCATCGCCGATCAGGTGGTATTGGCCCCACACATCGCGATCCGCGCGGTTGAGCTCACCCAGAAACTGCCCGTGGTCCGGGCCATCGAACATTTCGCCGTCGACCAGCGCGGAAAGGCGCTCGCCGCGCGAGCACGCTTGCGACTGCGTATTGACCGACCCCATGATGCTCCCCATCTTGCACACCCCGTCGTGACTTCACGACTCTATCCGTAACTAGACCCCGACCCGCGTCGTTCCGCCCTTCGCGCTTACCAGCGCTTGCCTTCGGGCGTATCGAGCAGCGGACGCAATTTGGCAGCGATTGCCTCACGTGCGCGGAAGATCCGCGACCGGACCGTCCCGATCGGACAGCCCATCATTTCCGCGATCTCTTCGTAGCTCAAGCCCTCGATCTCGCGCAGCGTAATTGCCTGGCGCAGTTCTTCGGGCAGAAGAGCCATTGCAGCGTTGACCGTCTCGGCAATCTGCTTGCTCATCAACATCGACTCAGGCGTGTTGATATCCCTTAGTTGGTCTGCGTCGGAGAAAGTTTCCGCTTCCTCCGCATCGGCCTCGGTCGAGGTCGGCGCCCGGCGGCCTTGCGTCGCAAGGTAGTTCTTGGCCGTGTTGACGGCAATACGGTACAACCACGTATAGAACGCCGATTCGCCGCGGAATTGCGGCAGCGCACGATACGCCTTGATGAACGCGTCCTGGGCCACATCCTCGACCTCGGCGGGATCCCGCACGAGGCGCGAGATCAGCCGAATGATCTTGCGGTGGTATTTGGAGACCAGGAGTTCGAACGCTGCCTTGTCGCCCTTCTGTACGCGTTCGACCAGAGCCTGATCGATTTCTTTTTCACTCACCTGACAAATCCATTAACTAGGGATGCAACGCGGAGCGTCATTGTAACGTTCCCGCGCCGGACGCTGGTTACGGTACGTAACCGCGCCGCCGTCATGCCCGCCCTGCCGCGCCCGCCGTCTTCGCCAGCACGGAAAGCGCGCTGAACGACGCGGCGTCGAGCGCATCGGCCGGAATCAGCAGCGGCCGGGCCCGCCGGGCGCCCTGCCCGACCGACAACACCAGCAGCAGGCTGCTCCAGTGCGCATGGCCCGTCACGCGGCCCCGGGCCAGCAACCGCCCGGTGCGGCCAAACGCCGCAATTTCCCCGAATGCGTCGATCTGCAGCTCGGCCGGCAGCCGCCGGGCGCACGCCCGCGCCGCGTACACGGCAAGCAGCGCGGCGGTCGCGGCCGACACGCATGCGCCGGTGGCAGCGCCCGCGCGCGGCGCCCAGAACAGGTAGACCGACGCGGCAGCCGCCGCGACGAACGCGGCCAGCACGAGATACGACACGGCCGAGGCCCGCAACGCAAAGCGCTGCGGACGCCCGGCCGGAACATCGAATGGACTCGTCAAGCGATATCGGCGTCAGACGCGCTTGAACACCAGCGTGCCGTTGGTACCGCCGAAGCCGAAGTTGTTCTTCACGGCAACGTCGATCTTCATGTCACGCGCGGTGTTCGCGCAGTAGTCGAGATCGCACTCGGGGTCCTGGTTGAAGATGTTGATGGTCGGCGGCGACACGTTGTTGTGCAGCGCCAGCACCGTGAACACCGACTCGAGGCCGCCCGCGCCACCCAGCAGGTGGCCCGTCATCGACTTCGTCGAGTTCACGACGAGCTTGTACGCGTGCTCGCCGAAGGCCGCCTTCACCGCGTCGGACTCGTTCTTGTCGCCCAGCGGCGTCGATGTGCCGTGCGCGTTCAGGTACTGGACCTCGTCCGCGTTCACGCCGGCGTCGCGCAGCGCCGCGACCATGCAGCGGCGCGGGCCGTCCATGTTCGGCGCGGTCATGTGGTACGCGTCACCCGTCATGCCGAAGCCCGAGACTTCCGCGTAGATCTTCGCCCCACGCGCCTTGGCCGCCTCGTACTCTTCGAGCACCATCACGCCTGCGCCCTCGCCCAGCACGAAGCCGTCGCGGTCCTTGTCCCACGGACGGGACGCAGCAGCCGGATCGTCGTTGCGGGTCGACAGCGCGCGCGCTGCCGCGAAACCGCCGATACCGAGCGGCGACACCGTCGATTCGGCACCGCCCGCGACCATCACGTCGGCGTCGCCGGCCTGAATCAGGCGCGCGGCGAGGCCGATGCTGTGCAGGCCGGTCGTGCAGGCCGTCACAGCCGCGAGGTTCGGGCCCTTCAGGCCGAACATGATGCTCAGGTGCCCCGAGATCATGTTGATGATCGAACCCGGCACGAAGAACGGCGAAATCCGGCGTGCGCCGCGATCGACGTAGGTCTGGTGCGTATCTTCGATCATCGGCAGGCCGCCGATGCCGGAACCGACCAGCACGCCGATGCGTTCCGCGTTGGCTTCGTTCACTTCCAGCCCGCTGTCCTTGATGGCCTGGACGCCGGCGGCGATGCCGTAATGGATGAACGTATCCATGTTCCGGGCTTCCTTCGCCGGGATGTACTCCTCGGCGACGAACCCCTTCACCTCGCCCGCGAAATGCACGGCGAGGTTCGACGGATCGAACTTCGTGACGGTGGCGATGCCGGACTTGCCGGCGACGAGATTGGCCCAGCCGTCGGCAACACTATTGCCAACAGGCGAAATCAGCCCCAGGCCTGTAACGACAACACGACGGCGGCTCACGGTAACCTCTTTTCCATTATTGGATGACAAAAACAAAAGCCACAGTGGCCACAGGAACCAGCCCTGCAAGCCCTGTGGCTGTTAGTCCGTCCGGCGCGAGGCCGGCAGGATGACGCGTCAATCGCGAAGATCGCGGCGACGTGGCGAACAAGCGCGAAAGGCGCTTACGCCTTGACGTTTGCGCGAGCGTAGTCGATCGCTTGCTGAACGGTCGTGATCTTCTCTGCTTCTTCGTCCGGGATTTCCATGCCGAACTCGTCTTCCAGAGCCATCACCAGTTCGACGGTGTCGAGCGAGTCGGCGCCCAGGTCGTTCACGAACGAAGCTTCGTTCTTGATCTCGGCTTCTGCAACGCCCAGTTGTTCAGCGACGATCTTCTTGACACGTTGTTCGATGTTGTCCATTACCCCTCCGAGGGAAAGTTCAGATTTACAAGTGCGCGCATTTTATCAGGTTTGCTGACGCCAAAACGCGCGTTGGCTTGATGGTCGATCAAGCGCCGATCCGCCTGAAAATCGGGATACGGCGCGGATGGTAAACGAAAATCGTTACGACATGTACATGCCGCCGTTCACGTGCAGCGTCGTGCCGGTGATGTAACCGGCTTGCGGCGATGCGAGGAACGCGACGGCATGAGCGATGTCTTCCGGGCTGCCGAGGCGGCCGAGCGGAATCTGGGTCTTGAGCGCGGCCTGCTGTTCTTCCGGCAGCGTCTTCGTCATGTCGGTGTCGATGAAGCCCGGCGCGACGCAGTTCACGGTGATGCCGCGGCTGCCGATCTCGCGCGCGAGCGCACGGGTCATGCCCGCCACGCCGGCCTTCGCGGCCGCGTAGTTGACCTGGCCCGGATTGCCGGCCGAGCCGACCACCGACGTGATGTTGATGATGCGGCCGCCGCGCGCCTTCATCATCGGGCGCAGCACCGCGCGCGACAGGCGGAATACCGACTTCAGGTTGGTGTCGATCACCGCGTCCCAGTCCTCGTCCTTCATCCGCATCGCGAGCTGGTCCTGCGTGATGCCCGCGTTGTTGACGAGCACGTTCAGCGCGCCGAATTCCTTCACGGTCGCATCGATCAGCGCCTCGGCAGCCGCCGCGTCGTTGACGTTCAGCACCGCGCCGCGGCCCGTGACGCCCGCTTCAGCGAACGCCGCGGTGATCGCGGCGGCGCCGGATTCGCTCGTCGCCGTGCCGATCACCGTCGCGCCCAGGCGCGCGAGTTCGAGCGCGATCGAACGGCCGATGCCGCGCGACGCGCCGGTCACGATCGCAACCTGTTTATCGAGAGTCTTTTCCATGAATCGAATATCCGTTTCTTGAGAAAAGGCGCCGCGTCAGGCGGTCACCAGCTTGAGCGCTTCGTCGAGCGAAGCCGGGTCGAACACCGACGCACCCGTCAGGTTGCCGTCGATGCGCTTCGTCAGGCCCGCGAGCACCTTGCCCGGACCACATTCGATCACGTGCGTGACGCCCGTGTCGGCAATGTGCTGCACGCATTCGACCCAGCGCACCGGGCCTGCGGCCTGGCGCACCAGCGCGTCCTTGATCGCGGCCGGATCGCTGACCACGGCGACGTCGATGTTGTTGACGACCGGAATCTGCGGCGCCTTCACGTCGACGTTCGCGAGATAGTCGCGCAACTGGTCCGACGCCGGCTTGAGCAGCGACGAATGGAACGGCGCCGATACGGGCAGCGGCAGCGCGCGCTTCGCGCCCTTCGCCTTCGCGATCTCGCATGCCTTTTCGACCGCGGCCTTGTTGCCTGCGATCACGACCTGCGCAGGCGCATTGAAGTTCACGGCCTCGACGACACCCGCTTCCGCGGCTTCGGCGCACACCGCGCGCACCGTGTCGTCGTCGAGGCCCAGGATCGCGGCCATGCCGCCCTGGCCGACCGGCACGGCCGTTTGCATTGCCTGCGCGCGGAAGCGCACGAGCGGCACCGCGTCCTTGAACGCGAGCGCGCCCGCCGCGACGAGCGCCGTGTATTCACCGAGGCTGTGGCCGGCAACGATCGACGGCGCCGGGCCGCCTGCCTGCTGCCACGCGCGGTAGCACGCGTACGCGGCAGTCAGCATCACGGGCTGCGTGTTGGTGGTGAGATTCAGCTCTTCGGCCGGGCCTTCGGCGATCAGCTTGCCGAGGTCCTGATTGAGTGCATCGGATGCTTCCTGGAGCGTCTCGCGCACGACGGCGAGATCGGCGAATGCGTTGAGCATGCCGACCGCCTGCGAGCCCTGCCCTGGAAATACGAATGCAAATTTCATATCGTCCCCAATTGAATCGATTCGGACGGCGCGCACGAACGGCGCGCCGGATGGGATCCGCGCGCAGCAGTCGCGCGCCGCGGATCAGAAGCGGAAGACCGACGCGCCCCAGGTGAAGCCGCCGCCGACGCCTTCGATCAGCACGTGCTGGCCGCGCTTGATGCGACCGTCGCGCACGGCGGTGTCGAACGCCAGCGGGATCGACGCGGCCGACGTGTTGCCGTGCTGGTCGACCGTCACGACCATGCGCTCTTGCGGCAGGCCGAGCTTGCGGCAGGTGCTGGTCATGATGCGGATGTTGGCCTGGTGCGGAATCAGCCAGTCGATCTGTTCGGGCGCGAGATTCGCCTTCGCGAGCGCCTCGATCGCCACCTTCTCGAGCACGTTGACCGCGAGCTTGAACACGGCCTGCCCGTCCATGTAGAGGAAGGCGCTGCCTTCGATCACGCCGCGATTGACGTTACCCGGCGTGCAGAGGATATGCGAGTAGCTGCCGTCGGCATGCAGCGCGCTGCCGAGCACGCCCGGCTCTTCCGATGCGGACAAGATCACCGCGCCCGCGCCGTCGCCGAACAGCACGCAGGTCGTGCGGTCCTTGAAGTCGAGAATGCGCGAGAACGTCTCTGCGCCGACCACGAGCGCCGTGCGGTGCTGACCGCTGCGGATGAAGCTGTCGGCCGTCGCCATCGCGTATGCGAAACCCGAACACACAGCCTGCACGTCGAATGCCGCGCCGCCGTTCTTGATGCCGAGCTTGTTCTGCAACAGGCACGCGGTGCTCGGGAACACGAAATCGGGGGTCGAAGTCGCAACGATGATCAGGTCGATCGACTGCGGATCGATGCCGGCTGCTTCGATCGCTCGACGCGACGCCTCGAGCGCGAGGTCGCTCGTCGTGACGTCGGGTGCGGCGAAATGGCGCGCATGGATACCCGTACGCGCCACGATCCATTCATCGCTCGTCTCGATGCCTTCCTTCGCGAGACGATCGGTCAGCTGCTGGTTCGTGACGCGGTCGGGCGGCAGGTAGCTGCCCGTGCCGAGCACGCGGGAATAGAGAGTCGATTGGGCCATTTATGCTTTAGAGGATTGCGCAGCGGAAGGTTCGGCGTGATGGCCTGCGACCGGGCTTGCATGGCCCGCGCCACCCGCGTCGTGTTCGCCGTCGCCGAGCGACACCGAGTTATCCGCCATCGCGCGCGAGAGGCGCTCAAGCACGCCGTTTTTGACGGCATCATACCCGCGTTTGATCGCCCAATCAAACGCGTAGGCGTCGGCCGAACCGTGGCTCTTGATCACGAGGCTCTTCAGCCCCAGCAGCGCCGCGCCGTTGTACTGGCGGTGGTCGACGCGCTTCTTGAAACGCATCAGGACAGGCAGCGCGAGCAGCGCCATCAGCTTGGACATCAGCGAACGGCCGAACTCCTCGCGGATGATGTCGGACAGCATCTGTGCAAGCCCCTCGGACGTCTTCAGCGCGACATTGCCGACGAAGCCGTCGCACACGATCACGTCGACGGTGCCCTTATAGATGTCGTTGCCTTCCACGTTGCCGCGGAAATTCAGCGTGCTGGCGCGCAGCAACTCGCCTGCGCGCTTGATCGTCTCGTTGCCCTTGATGACCTCTTCGCCGATGTTCAGCAGGCCGATGGTCGGTCGCTCCTTGCCCTCGAGCGCGGCCACGAGCGCATGCCCCATCTCCGCGAACTGCAGCAGGTGCTGCGGCTCGCAGTCGACGTTCGCGCCGAGGTCCAGCATCATCGTGTAGCCGGTCGGGTTCGGCAGCGCGAACGCGATCGCGGGCCGCTCGATGCCGGGCAGCGTCTTGAGTACGTAACGGGAAACGGCCATCAGCGCGCCGGTATTGCCGGCGGAGATGCAGGCCTGCGCCGCGCCTTCCTTGACGTGGTTGAGCGCGACGCGCATCGAAGAATCCTTCTTCTTGCGCAGCGCCACTTCGACAGGGTCGTCCATCGCCACGACTTCGGTGGCGGGCACGATGGTCAGCGCGGGATCGTCGAGGGCTTTCAGCTTCTTCAGCTGAGCGCGGATCGCGCTTTCGATGCCGACGAGCATCAGGTGCGCATCAGGATGCGCGCGGACGAACTTGACTGCCGCGGGAACGGTCACGGACGGGCCGTGGTCGCCTCCCATGCAATCGATAGTGAGCTTTACGGTCATGGAATGCGACGAATTTCAGGCACAAAAAAGCGGCAGTAGAATGCCGCCTTTTTGTTGCGCCAGGAAAGTGTCAAGCGAACCAGTTGTCACGCGAACGGCGAACGTAGCGCGCAACGCGTGACTTGACGCTTAGTCGTTCTTCGTCTTGACGACTTTCTTGCCGCGATAGTAGCCGTTCGGGCTGACGTGGTGACGCAGATGCACTTCACCCGTGCTCGGCTCGACTGCCAGCGGCGATGCCGTCAGGAAATCGTGCGAACGATGCATGCCGCGCTTCGACGGCGACTTCTTGTTTTGCTGGACTGCCATGACTAACTCCTAAATAATTTTCCGGATTCTAACACAGCCCGATCCGGCGCTTAACTACCCTGGCCCAAAGCCCTACGCCTTCCCGCGCCACAACTGCTTAGTGTTTCTTGGTGCCGTCCCCGTCCTTCTTCAGCGCTTCCAGCGCTGCGAACGGATTCGGCCGTTTGCCTTCGTCCCCGGCTTCGTCGGACGCTTCGTCCGTCTCTTCCTCGGGACCGCTCGCACCCGACACGAGGCTTTCGTGAACTGCCGGGCAAACCTCGTGCTTGGGCACGAGCGGCAACGAAAGCAGCAATTCCTCTTCGATCAAGTCGACGAGATCGAACTGGCGTGAGCCCACGATCACATCGGCTTCATCGTCGTCGAGCGGAAATTCTTCAGCTTCTTCTTCGGTCGCGACGACCCGGTAAACCATGTCGACGTCAAACGACTGATCATACGGGGTCATGCAGCGCTGACACGTGAGCCACGCCTGGCCATGCACCGCGAGACGCAGGTACGGCTGCTGCCCATCGGCGCCGTCGTCCTGCAACTCCTTCTGGGTGAACCCTTCTGCCTGCCACGTGAAGACGGTGTCGCGATCCGGCGCATCCGCCGGCACTTCGTTCAACATCCGCGGCAGCTGCGAGAGGCGCACCGCACCCGCTGCCTGCCGCCCGCTGCGGGCGAATTCGAACAGGTCGACTGCGTGCGGATCAAACGACGCCGCCGGTTTGCCAGAAGAAGTGTTCATGTGCGCTCCTGCCTACAGGCTGACTTGCGGATCCGGCTTGGTGCCGCCAACGTACGCGCTCACGTACGTTCAGGTACTTTATTCCGAAGACCCGACAGGCGCCACTACAACAGAAGCCTGTCGACGAAAAGCGGGAAAGCATACCTGTTTTACCTTTTACGGTCAATCACTTAAGCTTGCGTCCGCACAACACTCGACGACTCACCGCCCCAACCGACCATGCCGGATACCGTTTGCCGCCCGCCGCGGCTGATTCTTGCCTCCAGTTCCCGCTACCGCCGTGCGCTCCTCGAGCGCCTCGGCATCCCCTTCGACGTCGTGTCTCCGGACCTCGACGAAACACCGCTCGACGGCGAAACGCCGGCTGCGACCGCACTGCGTCTCGCCGGCGCGAAAGCGCGCGCCGTCGCGGCATCGATCGACGCGCCGGACGGCGTGCTCGTGATCGGGTCGGACCAGGTCGCGACCTTCGACGGGCTTCAGATCGGCAAGCCCGGCACGCATGAGCGTGCGCTCGCGCAACTCGTGTCGATGCAGGGCCGCGAAGTCGAATTCCACAGCGCGCTGTGCCTGTACGACAGCCGCACGGGCGAAGCGCAGATCGAGGACGTCGTCACGCACGTGCGCTTCCGCTCGCTGCCCGAAACCGAACTCGATGCATACCTGCGCGCGGAAACGCCGTACGACGTCGCCGGCAGTGCAAAGTCCGAAGGGCTCGGCATCGCGCTGCTCGATGCGATCGACTCGGACGACCCGACCGCGCTCGTCGGCCTGCCGCTGATCGCACTCACGCGGATGCTGCGCGCCGCGGAATACCCCCTGTTTGCAACCACCCGTGGAGACCGCGCATGACCGCCGGCACGCTTTATCTCGTCCCGAACACGCTCGGCGAAGGCGACGAATCGATGCTCGCCGCCGTGCTGCCCGCCGCCGTGCAGGCACGCGCCGGCACGCTCGGCTATTACATCGGCGAGAACGCGAAAACGACGCGCGCCTTTCTGAAGAAGATCGGCACGACGCGCCCGATCCAGGAAATCGAGATCCGCGAGTTGAACGTCAATACGCCGGCCGGTGAAATCAACCGGCTGCTCGCGCCCGTGCTGGCCGGCGCGGACGCCGGCCTCGTGTCGGAGGCCGGCTGCCCGGCCGTTGCCGATCCCGGCGCGTTGCTGGTACACCGCGCGCACGAGCGCGGCGTGAAGGTCGTGCCGCTCGTCGGGCCGAGCTCGATCCTGCTCGCGCTGATGGCGTCGGGCCTGAACGGCCAGAGCTTCGCGTTCAACGGTTACCTGCCGGTCGATGCGGCCGCGCGCGCAAAACGCCTGCGCGAACTCGAGCAACTCTCGCGCAAAGCACGCCAGACACAGATCTTCATCGAAACGCCGTACCGGAATCAAGCGATGCTCGACACGCTCGTCGCAACCTGCGCGCCGTCGACGCAGATCTGCGTCGCGGCCGACCTGACCCTCACAACCGAGACGATCGCCAGCCGCACGGCCGCAGACTGGAAAAAGGCGCCTGCGCCCAATCTGCAAAAGCGCCCTGCGATCTTCCTGCTGCTCGCGAACTGAAGCTGCGGCCGGCTGCTTGCAAGCCGTCGCGGCTTGCAGGTCGCCTGGCGCCGGTCAGCGCAGGCTGACCGACGCGCCGCCTGCCGTCAACGCCTTCATCGCAGCACCGCCGACGGCCGCGCCGAACTTGCGCGCGACACGATTCGTCAGGCTTTCCTTCACCGTATAGTCGACGAGATCGGGGGCCTTCAGCACGTCGCGCGCAACCGTGTCGGTCGTACCGAAGCCGTCGGCAAGACCAAGCTCGACGCTCTTCTCGCCGGTCCAGAACAGGCCCGAGAACATGTCGGGCGTCTCGTGCAGCCGCTTGCCGCGGCCATCCTTCACGGCCTTGATGAATTGCGCGTGCACCTGGTCGAGCAATGCCTGAGCGTGTTCGTCCATCTTCGGCGTCTCCGGCGAGAACGGGTCGTAGAAGCCCTTGTTTTCGCCCGACGTATGCAGGCGGCGCTCGACACCGAGCTTGCCCATCAGGCCGGTGAAGCCGAAACCGTCCATCAGCACGCCGATCGACCCGACGATGCTCGCCTTGTCGACGAAAATCTTGTCGGCCGCCGCCGCGATGTAATAACCGCCCGATGCGCACATGTCGGTCACGACGACGTACAGCGGCTTGTCCGGGTGCTTCGCGCGCAACCGCCGGATCTCGTCGTAGACCATGCCGGCCTGGACGGGGCTGCCGCCCGGGCTGTTGATCCGCAGCACGACGCCGACCGTGCCGTCGTCGTCGAACGCGGCGTCGAGCGCCGTGTTGATGTCGTCGGCGTTCGCATTGACGCCGGCCGCGATCTCGCCGTCGATCGTCACGAGCGCCGTATGCCGCCCGCTCGACGAGAACTTCGAATCGCTCGAAAAATCGATCAGCGCGAACGCGAACAGGACGAACACGCCGAGAAACGCAAAGCGGAAGAAGATCTTCCAGCGCCGCGCCGCGCGCTGTTCCTTCACGGCCGCGAGCGCGATCCGCTCGAGCGCCGCGCGCTCCCAGTTCGGTTCACGGCTGTCGGGACGGGGGGAGGAATCAGGAGAATTCGGTTGGTCGGCCATGCAGTGTTGTCGTCAGTCGGTCGTGGCAGAAACGGCGGGACGCAGGTCGGCGTCGGGCACCCAGAATACCGCACGCCCGTCGGGCGTGTCGCGCTCGTCGACCTCGACCGGCCGCAGGCGGCCGCCGCGGCACGGGCCGCCAACGCACTTGCCGGTATCCGGTGCGTAGATCGCGCCGTGCGTCGCGCACATCAGGTAGAGGCCCGACGATTCGAAGAACTGCCCTTCCGCCCAGTCGAGCTCCATCGGCACGTGCGCGCAGCGGTTCAGGTAGCCGTATGCGTGCCCGTCGTAGCGCACGAAGAACACGACGGCCTGCTCGCCGCGCAGCGTCGCTTCGACGCGCACGCCCACGCCGCCGTCGGCCAGCGCGTCCGATGCGCACACGCGCACGGCGTCCGACGCCGCACTCATGCGTACTCCCGCAGCCATGCGGCCAGCGCGTCGACGTCCGGCGCGACGAAGCGCGGCGTCAGTGCGGCCAGCGCATCGGCCGTATGCGCGCCGTACGCGACACCGACGCCGGCCGCGCCAGCGCTCGCTGCCATCTGCAAGTCGTGCGTCGTGTCGCCGATCATCACGGTGCGCGCCAGATCCTGCCCCAATTCCCGGGACAACTCGTGCAGCATCGCCGGATGCGGTTTCGAGAACGTCTCGTCCGCGCAGCGCGTCGCATCGAACAGGCTCGTGAGCTTCGACTGGTCAAGCACGCGGTTCAGCCCGACCCGCCCCTTGCCGGTCGCAACGGCGAGCAGGTAGCCCGTGTCGCGCAACTCGGCGAGCAGTTCGCGCACGCCGGCGAACAGCTCGATGCGCTGGTCGTCGAGCAGATAGTGATAGCGGTAGCGTTCGGCCAGCCGCGGATAATCGGACGGATCGAGGGTCGGCGCCGTAATCTGCAGCGCATCACGCAGGCCGAGGCCGATCACGTAACGCGACGCCTCGTCGGACGGCGTGGGCAGGCCGAGATCGCGGCATGCTGCCTGGATGCTGTGCGCGATGTGCGCAGTCGAATCCATCAGCGTGCCGTCCCAGTCGAAGACGATCAGGTCAAATTGCTGTCGAGCCATGCGGTTCAGGCGGTATCGCGCAGTGCGCTGAGTTGGTCGAGAAAGCGCCGGCATTCGTCCGGCAGCGGCGCATCGAACTGCAGCGCCTCGCCGGTCAACGGATGGGCAAGCCGCAGCCGATACGCATGCAGGAACATCCGTTTCAGCGACGGCTGCGCATTTGCGCGCGCCAGCGCCTTGTTCAGTGCGAAATCGCCATATTTGGCGTCGCCGGCGATCGGCAGGCCAAGATGCGCGAGGTGCACGCGGATCTGATGGGTCCGACCCGTTTTGAGTTCCGCTTCGACGAGTGCGTAATCGGGCCAGCGGTCGACGAGATTGAACACCGTATGCGACGGCAGCCCGTCGTCCTGCACCCGCACGCGGCGCTCCCCTTCCGGGGTCGAATACTTGAACAACGGCGCCTTCACCGCGCGGCGGCGGCCCCAGTCGGGCTGCCATTCGCCGTGGACGCACGCGAAATAGCGCTTGTCCATCCGGTTCTCGCGGATCTGCTCGTGCAGGCCCACGAGCGCCGTACGCTTCTTCGCGAGCATCAGCACCCCGGACGTCTCGCGGTCGAGCCGGTGCACGAGCTCGAGGAATTTGGCGCGCGGGCGCGCCTGGCGCATCTGCTCGATCACGCCGAACGCGACGCCGCTGCCGCCATGCACGGCGACTCCCGCCGGCTTGTCGATGACGAGCATCGCATCGTCCTCGTACAGCACGTCGAAATTCGCGGGCGGCACGACGGGCGTGTCGGCACGCGCGAGGTCCGCCGCCGCCACGCGCACGGGCGGCACGCGGACGATGTCGCCCAGGGCGAGGCGGTACTGCGCGTCGATCCGGCCCTTGTTCACGCGCACTTCGCCGCTGCGGAGGATCCGGTAAATATGGCTTTTCGGCACGCCTTTACAGACGCGCAACAGGAAGTTATCGATCCGCTGACCGGCCGAGTTTTCGTCGATCTCGATCATCGATACCTGGCCGCTTGCGACTGAATTCTGGGATATTTTGCCTAACTCATTCATACTGAATATAATTTTGCCCAGCCTGACGTTGAGGGTGGCCTGACCGGCCGGCCCCGACCGAGTCGGGCAAGGCGCAAGCGGAAACCGTTATTTTACTTGCGCCGGGGGTCCGCTGCTCGCCCCTAATCAAAGAGATGCAGCAAGTTGCACGCACGGCGCCGCCCGTCGGCAAGGATCGCGCCCACAGGCGGATTCGGTCGGCAAGGCGCCGCGGTAACGGAAAGTTGGTTGAAAAGAATTTGATCGGCAGCCCGACGGCGCGAAGTGCGTCCGCAGGCTGCCGGTTGCGAAAATTACGGCGTTGCGCCCGATTTGGCCCCGCGAAGCGTGCGGGGCTTGGCGACGTCAAACCAGGGAAGTACACCCCAAGCGGGAAAGTCGGGCTGGATTCGATACTCCCCGCTGCGGCCCAAGCCGCAGCATCTGCCGCCCGTCGGCGCGCGCGACGCATTGCGCGCGCCCGTGGCAATGCCCGGACTCAGGCTTAGCGCGCTTTTTTGCAGCGTGCGGTGTGTGAACGCCGTGCTTTGAAGCCGTATTCGCAGGTGCCCTATGGCCGCCGGCCCCGTCTATCGGGCCCAAGCGCCTCTTCAGGCAATTCTCCCCGCCATCGTTCCCGCTCCAGCGTGCTCGTGACAACACAACAAGGTGCGGCCTGCCGTCGTTCCCGCTCTCGCGACTGACAACCGCGAGGCGCCGGCTGCGGAGTCGCCTGGAGTCGTTCATGAAACGCATGCTGTTCAATGCGACGCAGCAGGAGGAGCTGCGCGTCGCCATCGTCGATGGGCAAAAGCTCATCGACATCGACATCGAGACAGCCGGGCGCGAACAGCGCAAAGGCAATATCTACAAAGGTGTCATCACCCGCATCGAGCCGTCGCTCGAAGCGTGTTTCGTCAACTACGGCGAAGATCGCCACGGTTTCCTGCCGTTCAAGGAAGTTGCCCGCCAGTACTTCAAGGAAGGCATCGACATGCGCTCCGCGCGCATCCAGGATGCGCTGCGCGAAGGCCAGGAACTGATCGTCCAGGTCGAGAAGGAAGAACGTGGCAACAAGGGCGCCGCCCTCACCACCTTCATCTCGCTCGCCGGCCGCTACCTGGTGCTGATGCCGAACAATCCGCGCGGCGGCGGTGTGTCGCGCCGGATCGAAGGCGACGAGCGCCAGGAACTGCGCGAGACGATGGCGCAACTGCAGATTCCCGACGGCATGAGCATGATCGCCCGTACCGCGGGCATCGGCCGCAGCGCCGAGGAACTGCAGTGGGACCTGAACTATCTGCTGCAACTGTGGCGCGCGATCGAAGCGGCTTCGCAAAGCGGCAACGCCGGCCAGCCGATGCTGATCTATCTGGAATCGAGCCTCGTGATCCGCGCGATCCGGGACTATTTCCAGCCCGATATCGGCGAAATCCTGATCGACACGACCGAGATCCACGATCAGGCCCGTGCGTTCATGGACATCGTGATGCCGGACAACGTGTCGAAGGTGAAGCGCTACCACGACGACGTGCCGCTCTTCTCCCGCTTCCAGATCGAACATCAGATCGAAACGGCGTACTCGCGCACGGTGCCGCTGCCGTCCGGCGGCGCGATCGTGATCGACCACACCGAAGCGCTCGTCGCGATCGACGTGAACTCGGCGCGCGCGACCAAGGGCGCGGACATCGAGGAAACGGCAACCCGCACGAACCTCGAAGCGGCCGACGAAGTCGCCCGCCAGCTGCGCCTGCGCGACCTCGGCGGCCTGATCGTGATCGATTTCATCGACATGGAATCGGCAAAGAGCCAGCGCGAAGTCGAGCAGCGCCTGAAAGACGCGCTCAAGCATGACCGCGCACGCGTGCAGATGGGCAAGATCTCCCGCTTCGGCCTGATGGAGCTGTCGCGCCAGCGCCTGCGTCCGGCGCTGTCGGAAGGCAGCCACGTGACCTGCCCGCGCTGTAACGGCACCGGCCACATCCGCGATACCGAATCGTCCGCGCTGCAGGTCCTGCGGATCATTCAGGAAGAAGCGATGAAGGAAAACACCGCGGCGATCCACTGCCAGGTGCCGGTCGAGGTGACCGCCTTCCTGCTTAACGAAAAGCGTCAGGAAATCAACAAGATCGAGTCGCGCTTCAAGGTCGGCATCGTGCTGATCCCAAACAAGCACCTCGATACGCCGCACTACAAGCTCGAGCGACTGCGCCACGACGACGCACGCCTCGACGATCCGCGCGCCTCCTGGAAGATGGCCGAGGAAGCCGCACGCGAACTCGAGTCGGAAACCGGCTACAGCAAGCGCACCGCCGACGTGAAGCCGAAGCAGGAAGCCGCGGTCAAGGGCATCACGCCCGAGCGTCCGGCTCCGAGCGCGGCCCCGCAGCGCCCGGTCGAACCCGTTCCGGCCCCGGCACCTGTCGCCGCGGCAAGCGGCGGTTTCATCGGCTGGCTGAAGGGCCTGTTCGGCGTGTCGTCGGCTCCGGCGCCCGCACCGGTTGCTCCGGCACCGGCGAAGGAACAGGCAGCCCGCCCGGCTCGTGAACGTACCGAGAAGACCGAGCAGCGCGGCGGCGATCGCAACCGCAACCGTCGCGGCGGCGCCCAGCAGGCGCAAGGCGGCCGCGACCAGGCCGCGGCAGGCCGTGGCCAGCCGCAACGCCTGGAACGCGAAGGCAAGGAAGCGCGCGAACCGCGTGAAGGCCGCGAGCCGCGCGAGGGTCGTGAACCGCGTGAAGGTCGCGAGACCCGTGAAGGCCGTGAAAATCGCGAAGGTCGCGAGGGCCGTGGCCAGCGCGAAGGTCGCGAACCGCGTGAGCCGCGTGAAAGCCGTGAGCCGCGCGAACCGCGCGAGAACCGCGAACCGCGCGAACGTGCCGAGCAGCCGGAAGCCGTTGACGCGGCCGGCCGTGGCGAGCGCCAGGAACGCGGCGAGCGTCGCGAACGCCGCAAGCCGACCCAGCATGCGGCCACGCTCGAGACCGTCACCCGTGGCGAAAACCATCCGGAATCGGAAGCCGACAAGGTTGTCGCGGAAGCGCTGCCCGGCGCCGACCTGGCAGCCGATGCGGAAGCTGTCGCGCGTGACGGCGAGGAACGCCGCCGCCGCCGTCGCGGCCGCCGCGGCGGTCGTCGCGAACGCGAGGAAGACGGCGCAGTCGTCGACCAGGCCGAGCAAGGCACGGATGACGTGAGCGCAGCACAAACCGCGGCGCCGGAAGCACCGGCCGCTGTCGAACCGGCCCACACGGCCGCATCGGCAGTCGTCGCGGCCGTGGCCACGGTGAGCGCCGTCGTCGTCGAAGCTGCGGTCGAGCAGCATGCCGAACCGGTTGCACCGGCCGCGGTCGAGCCGCAACCGGCACCGGTACACGTCGAAGCGGCTCCGGCTGCTCCGGTCGAACCGGCCGTTGCCGTCCAGGCAGCGGAACCGGCACCGGTCGCACCGGCCGTCGACACGGAAGCCGGCCCGGCTCCGGTCGCCGTTTCGCCGACCGACGCGTTCGAAGTGCCGCAAGTGCCGGCCGCTGTCGAGGCGCCGCAGTCCGCGCCCGTCGAGCAAGCCGCACCGGCGGTGGTGACCGAAGCCGCTCCGGTGGCTGTCGAACCCGTGCACGTCGAACCGGCGCACATCGAACCGGCACCGGTCGCGGCCGTCGCCGCGCCGGCTCCCGCTCCCGCGCAACCGGCAGCCGCGCCCGCTTCGGCGAGCCTGGATGTCGTGCTGGAGCAGGCTGGTCTCGTCTGGGTGAACACGGACGCCGGCAAGTTCGCCGCTGCGCAGGAAGCCGCGTCGCAACTCCCGCGTCCGGCTCGCGTGCCGCGCGAACGCAAGGTGCTGCCGCCGGCCGATACGGCCCCGATGCAGCAGGTCGAAACGACGCACCACTAACCGGCGCGTCGCCCGACCAGGAAAAGCCCGCCTCCGGCGGGCTTTTTCATGTCCGCGCTGCGGGTTTCCGCCCACCGGCCCTACCGGCCGCTTGCGGCTAAAATACAGGTCTGGCTCGCACTTCTTTCAACATGTCCCGACGCATCATTCCTCTCGCCGACGTCAGCGGGATGCCGGACGTCTCCGGCGTCGCGCATGCCCCTGACGGCACACTGGCCGACACGTTCGCCAGGCCGCTGCGCGACCTGCGCATTTCGGTGACGGATCGCTGCAACTTCCGCTGCGTGTACTGCATGCCGCGCGCGGTCTTCGACAAGGACTATCCGTTCCTGCCACACAGCGCGCTGCTCACGCACGAGGAAATCGAACGCGTGGCGCGGCTCTTTGTCGCACACGGCGTCGAGAAGATCCGCATCACGGGCGGCGAACCGCTGCTGCGCAAGAATCTCGAATTCCTGATCGAGCGCCTCGCGCGCCTGACGACACACAACGGCCGCCCGCTCGACCTGACGCTGACGACCAACGGCTCGCTGCTCGCGCGCAAGGCGCGCGCACTGAAGGACGCCGGACTCACGCGCGTGACGGTCAGCCTCGACGCGCTCGACGATGCGCTGTTCAAGCGCATGAACGATGCCGAGTTCGCGAGCGCCGACGTGCTCGACGGCATCTTCGCCGCGCAGGCCGCGGGCCTCGCGCCCGTCAAGGTCAACATGGTCGTGAAGCGCGGCACCAACGACAGCGAGATCCTGCCGATGGCCGAGCGCTTCCGCGGCACCGGCGTGATCCTGCGCTTCATCGAATACATGGACGTCGGCACGTCGAACGGCTGGAACATGACCGAGGTGCTGCCGTCGGCGGACGTCGTCGCGCGAATCGCCGAGCATTTCCCGCTCGTGCCGCTCGAGCCGCACACGGCGGCCGAGACCGCGCAGCGCTGGGGCTATGCGGACGGCAGCGGCGAAATCGGCGTGATCTCGAGCGTCACGCAGGCCTTCTGTGGCGACTGCACGCGCGCGCGGCTGTCGACCGAAGGCAAGCTGTACCTGTGCCTGTTCGCGTCGACGGGCCACGACCTGCGCGCACTCGTGCGCGGCGGCGCGAGCGACGCCGAGATCGCGACCGCTATCGCCCGCATCTGGCAGGCCCGCACCGACCGCTATTCGCAACTGCGCGGCAACGCACCGGCCGAATCCGCGCCCGACGGCACGGGCAAGCGCGTCGAAATGTCGTATATCGGCGGCTGACGCGCGCCGCCCCGTTCACCCTCGCACGATGCCCGCTTCCGCCTCCCCCTCGATCGCCGGCCTGCTGCTCGCAGGCGGGCGCGCCACGCGCATGGACGGCGTCGACAAGGGCCTGCAACTGCTCGACGGCACGCCGCTCGCGCTGCATGTGCTGCACCGGCTCTCGCCACAGGTCGACGAGACGCTGATCAGCGCGAATCGCCACGCCGACCGCTATGCCGAACTCGGCGCGCCGTTCGACGCGCGTATCGTGGCCGACGAAACGCCCGATTTCCCCGGCCCGCTCGCGGGCCTGCTCGCCGGCATGCGGGCGGCACGCGCGCCGCTCGTCGCGTGTTCGCCGTGCGATACACCCTATTTGCCCGCCGACCTCGTCGCGCGGCTGCATGCGGCGCTCGACGCGCAACAGGCCGACATCGCGATGGCGGTGACCATCGACGCCGAAAGCACACGCTCGCCGCAGCCTACTTTCGCGTTACTGCGCACGGCGCTGGCCGACGATCTCGCCGCCCGGCTCGCGGCCGGCGACCGCAAGGTCCGTGCGTGGTACGCACGCCACAAGACGGTCGAAGTCGAGTTTCGCGACGAGCGTGCGTTTTACAATGCCAACTCCTGGCAGGAACTCGCCGCGCTGGCCCGCCGCTGACGGCGCCCGCGCCGTTCCCGCCCGGCGCCCACCGCACGCGAAACCCGCGCCCAGGCACCCCCTCGCGCCACCGGCCACGAACCCGATACGCCTTGCGGCGCAGTCCGACTGATGATCACGCAATCCTCGCCCGCTCCCCGAACCGCACCCGATTCCGATGCTCCGCTGTCGCTCGCCGACGCGCAGGCGCTCGCGTGCCGCTTCGCGGTGCCCGTCGATGCATGTGACACGGTGACGCTGCGCGACGCGCTCGACCGCGTGCTCGCGGCCGACGTGAGCCCGCCGTTCGACATCCCCGCGTACGACAACTCGGCGATGGACGGTTATGCGTTCGACGGCGGCGCCGGTGCTCACGCGTCGCCGCAGGGTGACGTTGCGATGACGGTCATCGGCACCGCGTTCGCGGGCCATCCGTTCGACGGCACGGTAGCGGCCGGTTCGTGCGTGCGCATCATGACGGGCGCGCCGATGCCGGCCGGATGCGACACGGTGATTCCGCAGGAACACGTGCGCGTGGACGGCGACACGATCCGCTTCGCCGCACACGACGTCGTGCGCGGCGCGAACTGCCGCAAGGCCGGCGAGGATCTCGCGCGCGGCGCCTGCGCGCTCGCCGCGGGCCGCATCCTGCGGCCGTCCGATCTCGGCCTGCTCGCGTCGTTCGGCATGACCGACGTCACGGTGCGCCGGCGCGTGCGCGTCGCCGTGTTCTCGACCGGCGACGAATTGTGCGAGCCCGGCGAACCGCTCGGCCGCGGCGCACTGTACGACAGCAATCGCGGAATGCTGATCGCGATGCTCGAAAGGCTGCATGTCGACGCGATCGATCTTGGCATCGTCCGCGACGACCCGGCCGCGCTCGAAGCCGCATTGCGCGACGCCGTCGCCGCGCAGGCCGACGCGGTGATCACGTCGGGTGGCGTATCGGTCGGCGAAGCCGACTTCACGCGCGACGTGATGGCACGGCTCGGCGACGTGACGTTCGCGAGCCTCGCGCTGCGGCCCGGCCGGCCGCTTGCGTGCGGCACGCTCGCACGCGCGGCCGACGGCGCCGGTCACGCGCTGTTCTTCGGGCTGCCCGGCAATCCGGTCGCGTCCGCCGTAACGTTCTACGCGATCGTGCGTCCCGCGTTGCTGACGCTCGCCGGCGCACAGGCGCTGCCGACGGCGATGTACACGGCAATCAGCACGCATGCGCTGAAAACGCGTCCGGGCCGCACCGAATACCTGCGCGGCATCGCGACGCGCGCCGCCGACGGCCGCTGGCACGTCGCGCCGGCCGGTTCGCAGAGCTCCGCATCGCTGAGCGGCCTCGCGGCCGCCAATTGTTTCATCGTCCTGGGTCACGATACCGCGGCGGTCGACGCGGGCACCCCGGTCGACATCCTGCCGCTCGACGGCCTGATCTGAATTCCACTATCGGCATATCTCTACGGGGCAATCCACACATGAAGAAACAAATCTCGTCGATCGCCGCGGGGCAGACCGCGAAAGCGTTGATCCTCGTCTACCTGACGTTCAGCGTACCGATCGTGCTGCTCGGCATTCTCGTCGCGTACATCCGCTACGGCATGGTCGAACTGAGCACGATCCTGAGCGCGCTGCTGTTGAACGCGATCCTCGGCTTCGTGCTGCTGTGGATCGCGTGCCACGCGTACAACTGGGTCGCGTCGCGCTTCGGCGGCATCGAGATCGTGCTGTCCGATCCGCCGGAGGAAGCGTGAGCGACACGCCGTTGATCCGCTCGGCCGAAGCGCGCGACGTCGGCGCGATCCTCGCGCTGATGCGCGAGCTGGCCGAATTCGAGAAGCTCACGCACCTGTTCGTCGCGAGCGAAGCGGATCTCGCCGACGCGCTGTTCGGTGAACGGCCCGCTGCCGAAGCGCTCGTCGCCGAACGCGACGGCGCAATCGTTGCGTATGCGCTGTTCTTCCACAACTATTCGACGTTCCTCGGCCGTCGCGGCCTCTATCTCGAGGATCTGTACGTGCAGCCGTCGCAGCGCGGCACCGGCCTGGGCACCGCGATGCTGCGCCACCTCGCGGCACGGGCCGTCGAGCGCGGTTGCGCGCGCTTCGAATGGACGGTGCTCGACTGGAACCAGCCCGCGATCGATTTTTACGAGAAGATGGGCGCGACCGTGCTGCCCGAATGGCGCATTGTTCGCGTGACGGACGACGCGCTGGACGCGCTCGCCGGACAGTAAGCGCAAGTCGATCGCTGCAAAAGAAAACGGGCGCCAAGGCGCCCGCTTTCTTTTCTGCCGGTTTCAACGACGCGCGTCACGCGTCGTCCGCATCGGCGCCGTCGTTACCTTCCGCCCCGAGCAGCCCGGCCGCCGTATCGCCCGGCAGCGCCTCGACCTGCTTCAGCTTGCGGCTCATCACGCGCGTACGCTGCTCGGCGGACTCGATCGAGCGTGTGACCGTTTCGAGCTGCGCCTTCGTACGCGCGAGCACGTCGCCGAACTTGCCGAACTCCGTTTTGACTGCGCCGAGCACCTGCCACACCTCGCTCGACCGCTGTTCGATCGCAAGCGTGCGGAACCCCATCTGCAGGCTGTTCAGCAGCGCGGTGAGCGTCGTCGGCCCGGCGACCGTCACGCGATAGTCGCGCTGCAGCAAGTCGGTCAGCCCCGGGCGGCGCAGGATCTCCGCGTAGAGCCCCTCGGTCGGCAGGAACAGCAGCGCGAAATCGGTCGTGTGCGGCGGCGACACGTACTTCTCGGCGATCGTGCGCGCCTCCAGCCGAACGCGCGCTTCGAGCGCGCGGGCCGCCTCCTCGACCGCCGCCGCGTCGGCGCGCTCCTGCGCGTCGATCAGCCGTTCGTAATCCTCGCGCGGGAATTTCGCGTCGATCGGCAACCACACGGGCAGCGCGTCGCGCGTGCCGGCATCGCGGCCCGGCAGCCGGATCGCGAACTCGACGCGCTCGGTACTTTTCGGCACCGTCGCGACGTTCTTCGCGTACTGGTCGGGCGTCAGCATCTGTTCGAGCAGTGCCTCGAGCTGCACTTCACCCCAGGTGCCGCGCGTCTTCACGTTCGTCAGCACCTTCTTCAGATCGCCGACGCCCGCCGCCAGCGTCTGCATCTCGCCGAGCCCGCGATGGACCTGTTCGAGCCGGTCCGACACGAGCTTGAACGATTCGCCGAGCCGCTGCTCGAGCGTCGCGTGCAGTTTCTCGTCGACCGTGCGGCGCATCTCCTCGAGCTTCGCCGCGTTGTTGGTCTCGATTTCCTTCAGCCGCTGTTCGAGCGTCGCACGCACCTCGCCGATCCGGCGATCGTTCGCCTCGGTCAGTTGCGTAAGCTGCCGGTTCAAGGTGTCGCCGAACAGCCTGAGCGCGCCCGTCTGCTCCTCGCGCGCCTGCTGCGCCTGGCGCTGCACACTCTCGCGCATCGCATCGAACTGCTGCGCATTGCCGGCGACGAGCTTGCCGAGCTGCTGCGCGAACCCCTCGATCTGGTTGTTCTGCACGGTCGCCACGCTCGTCAGTTGCGCGGCGAGCGTCTGCTGAAGCTGCGTGAAGCTGCCGGCCAGCTCGGTACGCGACCCGCGCGCGTTCTCGACGATCTCGCCGCGCAGTTCGCGCTCGAGCCGCTCGACCGCGCGCGCCTGCGCATGCGCGGCGTCCTCGATCTGGTCGCCGAGCACCGCCGCATCGTCGTGGCGGCCTCCGCCACGCACGATCGCGACGATCGCCACCGCGAGCGCGACGGCCAGTACGACGACCGCCGCAAGCAACAACGTCATCGTCATGCGCGCGGCTTCCCGATCACGTCAGGATTGATCGGATTCGGCGGCTGCCCTGCGCGCGGCCCCTCGCCCAACGCGGCGATCAGGTTGTCGGCAGCGAGGTTCGCCATCGCGCGGCGCGTCTTTTCGGTCGCGCTCGCGATATGCGGCGTCAGCACCACGTTTGGCACCTCGAGCAGCGCCGGATGCACGGTCGGCTCGCCTTCGTATACGTCGAGGCCGGCCGCGGCGATCGTCCCGTCGCGCAGCGCAACGGCCAGCGCCGCATCATCGACGATCCCCCCGCGCGCGATGTTGGTCAGCGTCGCGGTGGGCTTCATCTTCGCGAGTTCGGCCGCGCCGATCGTGTGATGGTTCTCCTTCGTGTACGGCAGCACGAGCACGACATGATCGGCGCGCGCGAGCAGCGCATCCTTCGACACGTATTCGGCATTCAGATCGGCCTCGATCTCGGACGCGACCCGCGACCGGTTGTGATAGATCACCTGCATCCCGAAGCCGCGCGCACGACGCGCGAGCGCCTGACCGATACGGCCCATCCCGATGACGCCGAGCGTCGAGCCATAGATGTCGGAGCCGAGGAACCCGTCGTACGCCCACTTCTGCCAGTGCCCGGCACGCAGCCAGTGCTCGGATTCGGCAATCCGGCGCGCGGCGGCCATCATCAGCGCCCAGCCGAAATCGGCGGTCGACTCGTTCAGCACGTCGGGCGTGTTGGTACCCAGCACGTTCGCCGCGTTGAACGCGGCCATGTCGAAGTTGTTGTAGCCGACCGCCATGTTCGCCACGACACGCAAACGCGGCGCGGCCGCGAGCGCCGCCGCGCCGACCGGGTCGCCCGCCGTCAGCGCGCCGTCCTTGTCGGCCAGACGCGCGGCGAGCGCGTCGGCGGTCAGTGCGTCGCCATTGTTCCAATCGACTTCGAAATACTGCTTGAGCCGTTCGATCACGTCCGGAAAGATCGGACGCGCGACCAGAATCTTCTGCATCGCCATCTCCGCATGCAGCAGGCCCGTCGCGGCGCGCCGTGCGCCGCCGCGATCGCCCGCGCGAGGTTGAAAAACGTCAGCTTACGCCGGGAAGAATATCCACGACGTCAGCAGGAACACGGGTATCAGGATCACGAGCGCCCAGCCGAGATACGCGAAGAAGCTCGGCATCTTCACGCCGCGCGATTCGGCGATCGCCTTCACCATGAAGTTCGGCGCGTTACCGATATAGCTGTTCGCACCCATGAACACCGCACCCGCGGAAATCGCGGCGAGCGTCGACGCGCCCGTGGTCATCAGCGACTGCGCATCGCCGCCCGCGAGGTTGAAGAACACGAGATAGGTCGGCGCGTTGTCGAGGAACGACGACAGCAGGCCCGTCGCCCAGAAATACATCGCGTCGATCGGCTTGCCGTCCGGGCCCGTGACGAGATGGACGATCTGCGCGAACGAACCGTCCGCGCCCGCGCGCAGGATCACGATCACCGGCGCGATCGTCACGAAGATTCCCGCGAACAGCTTCGCGACCTCCTCGATCGGCGCCCAGTTGAACGCGTTGCCTTCACGCGCGGAACGCGGCGTCAGCGCAAGCGACGCGAGCGTGACGACCACGAGCGCGACGTCGCGCGCGAGATTCTGCAGCGCGACGTGCGTGCCCCAGACGTCGAACGTGATACCCGGCTTCCAGATGCCGCTCATCAGCACGAGCGCGACGACGACCGCGAGCAGCACGAAGTTGATCTTGCCGTCGATCGACAGCACCGCGCCGTCCGGCGTCGGGTCGAGCGCGGCCGGCCGCTCCTCGCCGCCCTTCCGGTAGAAGTACGTATCGAGCGCGAAGAACAGCGCCAGCAGCACGACGCAGATGAACAGCATCGGCAGTGCGAGATGCGTGGTCGTCCAGAAGAAGCTCACGCCATTCAGGAAGCCGAGGAACAGCGGCGGATCGCCGAGCGGCGACAGCGAACCACCCGCGTTCGCGACGAGGAAGATGAAGAAGATCACGACATGCACGACATGCTTGCGATTGTCGTTGGCGCGCAGCAGCGGCCGGATCAGCAGCATCGCGGCGCCCGTCGTGCCCATCACGCTCGCGAGCAGCGTGCCGAGCGCGAGGATCGAGGTATTGAGCTTCGGCGATCCGTGCAGGTTGCCGTTCACGCAGATGCCGCCCGCCACCGTATAGAGCGCGGTGAGCAGCACGATGAACGGAATGTATTCCTCGAGCAGCGCGTGCACGAGCGTGCCGAACGCGGTGCCCGCGCCGAACGCGAACGCGAACGGGATCAGGAACACGACCGCCCACCCGGCCGCGATCTTGCCGAAGTGGTGATGCCAGAACACCGGAGCGACGAGCGGGAACAGTGCGATGGACAGCAGGATCCCGGCAAACGGGATACCCCAGAGGGCAGACAGCGTGGCACCGTCGAGCGTTGCGGCCGATGCAAGCGCGGGAGCGGCGCCAAGCGCGACTCCCGACGCCATGCCCGCCCAGGCGGCATGTCGTTTCATGCAGAACTTCCTTGTTCGAGTGGTAGTGGATACGGCGGGCGCGTCATGCGCCCCGTACGACGATCACGTGCACGCGGTACGGGCCGTGCGCGCCCAATACGATGGTTTGCTCGATGTCGCCCGTGCGCGACGGGCCCGACACGAAATTGACCGCGCGCGGCAATTCGCCACGCTCCGCGCGGATTAGCGCGAACGCGTCTTCATGACCGGCGACGATCCGCGAGGCGGGCACGATTGCGATGTGCGTCTCCGGCAACAGGCCGGCCGACGCGTAGGTGTCGGGGCCGGACAGCAGCACCAGCGAACCCGTTTCGGCCGTCGCGCAAAAGCAGCCCGTGAGGCCGACGAGATCGCCGTCGCGCGGCTTGCGGCATTCGACCGACAGGCCTGCGCCTGCCCAGTCGAGATCGGCCAGCGTGCGCCAGGCGACGGCCTGCGCGGGCAGGCCATGAGCGGAAAGATAGCGGGCGGCGGCGGCCGGTGCATCGGCGAGCGTCGCGACTTCGTCGACGGTCGTCGACAGGCGCGCCGCTTCGTCGACGAATGCGGCGACGAGATCGGCCGGCGCCGGCGGGCGCGGGCCCTGCGGATGACGCGCGAGATAGTCGGCGACGCCGTCGCGCTCCGCTGCATCGGGTTCGGCCGCGCGCCCCTGCGCCGCGCGAATGCGCGCGAGGATCTGGCGACGGGCAGCGGAAGTGTCCATGAACGGTCCTCGTGACGTTGGCGGGCGATACCGTCGGATTATACCGGCCGCCCTCGCCACGACGCAGCTTTGGCCGTTCGGCCGACGCTCACTTCGACGCGTTTTCCTCGACCGGCTGCGCGATGCCGAACACCTGGCGCAAGTACGCGAGATACGCCTTGTCGTCGCACATGCTCTTGCCCGGCGAATCCGACAGCTTCGCGACCGGCTGGCCGTTGCAGCGGACCATCTTGATCACGATCTGCAGCGGCACGTAGCCGAGATCGTTGGTGAGGTTCGTGCCGACGCCGAACGCGAGCTTGCAGCGGCCGCGGAATCGTTCGTACAGCTGCATGACCTTCGGGATGTCGAGCGCGTCCGAGAACACGAGCACCTTGGTGCGCGGGTCGCAGCGGTTCGCCTCGTAATGGCGCAGCATCCGCTCGCCCCATTCGAACGGATCGCCCGAATCGTGGCGCGCGCCGTCGAACAACTTGCAGAAGTACATGTCGAAGTCGTTCAGGAACGCGTCCATCCCGTAGACGTCCGACAGCGCGATCCCGAGGTCGCCGCGGTATTCCTTCGCCCACATCTCGAAGCCGTAGATCTGCGAGTCGCGCAGCCGCGGGCCGAGCGCCTGGCACGCCTGCAGGTACTCGTGAGCCATCGTGCCGAGCGGCGTGATGTCGTGCTTCATTGCGTACAGCACGTTGCTCGTGCCCGCGAACTGCGGGCCGAGGCCGTCGCGCAGCGTGAGCGCGACTTCCTCGTGCCAGACCTTCGAGAAGCGCCGTCGCGTGCCGTAGTCGGCGATCTTGCAGTCGGCGAACTCGGGTTTCGCGCCGAGTAGCGCGATCTTCTCGCGCAGCCGTTCGCGGCCTTCGCGATAGTCGGGCTCGCGCTGCGTGTTGCGGAAATAGACTTCGTTGACGATCGCGAGCACCGGGATCTCGAACAGGATCGTGTGCAGCCACGGCCCCTTGATCTCGATGTCGATCTCGCCGCTGCCCTTCGGCGACGGGGTGATCGAAATGTACTTCTCGTTCAGGTGGAACAGCGCGAGGAAGTCGACGAAATCGCTCTTGATGAAGCGCATCCGCCGCAGGTAGTCGAGCTCGACGTCGGAAAAGCGCAGCGCGCACAGGCCGCGCACCTCGTCGCGAATCTCGTCGATGTACGGCACGAGATCGACGCCGGGCGTGCGGCACTTGAAACGGTATTCGGCGTTTGCGGCCGGGAAATGATGCAGGACGACCTGCATCATCGTGAATTTGTAGAGATCCGTGTCGAGCAGCGAAGTGATGATCATATGATTACGGCACCGCCAATATCGTGACAGGGCCCCGGCGCACCGCGCGCCGCCCGGTCTGTCGGCCATGTTACCCGAATGCGTGCCCGACCATCGCGAAACCGCGCACCGCCCTGCTCCCGTCGCGCCCTCGGCTGCCCCCATAAACTAATCACGAAACGATATAAGCCGGATAGCCGACCACGCCATGCGGGTTTTGCGCTTCAGTTACAATGCCGCTTTTGGCGCAAACGCCACCCCATATATACCGCCAAGCAGGAGCGTTTTAATGACTCACGTTGTGACCGAAGGCTGCATCAAGTGCAAATACACGGATTGCGTGGATGTGTGCCCGGTGGATTGCTTCCGTGAAGGTCCCAACTTTCTCGCCATCGATCCGGACGAATGCATCGACTGCGCCGTGTGCGTCGCCGAGTGCCCGACCAATGCGATCTATGCCGAAGAAGACGTTCCGGGCGACCAGCAGCAGTTCACCGAGCTGAACGCCGAGCTGGCAAAGGGCTGGCCGTCGATCACGAAGACCAAGCCGGCACCGGCCGACGCGGACGAGTGGAAGGACGTGCAGGACAAGCTGCACCTGCTCGAGCGCTGATCGCGCGGTGGCTGCAAAATTTTTTGTGTGCCGCAGCCCAAAAGTATTGACAGGTTAGCGAACGCTCCTTAAAATCTCGTTTCTCTGCTGTTGTTGTTTGTTCCCCGATAGCTCAGTCGGTAGAGCGCCGGACTGTTAATCCGTAGGTCCCTGGTTCGAGCCCAGGTCGGGGAGCCAAAAACACAAAGGCCCGTTGAAAGTGAACGGGTTTTTTGTTGGAAACAAAACACGCAGATGTACCGATTTATTCCCCGATAGCTCAGTCGGTAGAGCGCCGGACTGTTAATCCGTAGGTCCCTGGTTCGAGCCCAGGTCGGGGAGCCAGACAATGAAAGGCCCGTCATTCGACGGGCCTTTTGTTTTTCCGGCCGCCCTTTCGCTTTCTCGTGGCCCGGTTCCGCGCATGCTAGAGTTTCCGTCCCGCATTCGCATCCGGCTCCATCGATGAAGCACCGCCTCCTCTCTGCTGCCCCGCTCGCCCTCCTGCTCTCCGCCGTCGCCGCGGCCCCGCTCGCGCACGCGGAGGAAGTCGGCAGCGTCAACACCCATTTCCGCGTGACGGGCTCCGACCGCGTGGTCGTCGAAGCGTATGACGATCCGCTCGTCCAGGGCGTGACCTGCTACGTGTCGCGCGCCCGCACGGGCGGGATCAAGGGCACGCTCGGCGTCGCCGAGGATCCGAGCGAAGCGTCGATCGCGTGCCGTCAGGTCGGCCCGATCACGTTCAAGGAACCGCTCAAGCAGCAGACCGACGTGTTCAGCGAGCGCATGTCGTTCATCTTCAAGACACTGCACGTCGTGCGCGTGGTCGACAAGAAACGCAACGCGCTCGTCTACCTGACCTACAGCGACCGTATCGTCAGCGGCAGCCCGAAGAACGCCGTCACCGCAGTGCCGATGCCGGCCGGTACGACGATTCCGGTCAAGTAAAGCCCGCGCCTGTCGGGCGCGCGAGCGATACACTGTCGGTTCGACCGCTCCGCGCCCGATCATGTCCGCCACCCGCCTCCCAGATTCCGCACGCTACTGGCGCACGCCGCTGCTGCCGGATGCGGATCTCGTCACGGCCACCTATCGCGACCACACGTTCGCGCCGCACTGGCACGACGCGTACACGATCCCCGTGATTCTCGAAGGCGCGGAACGCTTCACCTATCGCGGCAGCGGCTATGTCGCCGAAACGGGCACCGTCCCCGTGATCAATCCCGGCGAAGTGCACACGGGTTCGCGCGCAGCCGACGAAGGCTGGTGCTATCGCGTCAGCTACATGCCGGTCGACTTCATCCGCGCACTCACGAGCGCGATCGCGGGCCGCCCGCAGGATGCGCCGTGGTTTGCCCCCGACGTGATTCGCGACGCCGACCTCGCGGCCCGGCTCGCGCTTGCGCACCGGATGATGGAGGCCGGCAGCGAGCGCGCGCCGTCCTCGCATGCGCACGGGCAGCCAGCCGACGATCCGGCGGCCGGCGCCCCGCGCATCTACGATCCGCTCGCCGCCGAAACGGCGATGCTCGACGCGCTGTCGACGCTGATCGTGCGTCATGCCGACGCGCTGCCGCGCCCGGCGCCGTTCATGGCTGACGAACCGCGCGTCGACGCGATGCGCGAGCGGCTCGCCGCTGATCTCACATGCACCGTGACGCTCGACGAAGTCGCGCAGGCGGCCGGCCTGTCGCCGTTCCACGCAGCGCGCCTGTTCACGCGCACGACCGGCATGCCGCCGCATGCGTGGCGCAACCAGTTGCGATTGCAGCGCGCGCTGGCGCCGCTGCGCGCGGGCGTGCCCGTCGCCGATGTCGCGGCGGCCAGCGGCTTCGTCGACCAGAGCCACTTCACGCGGCATTTCAAACGGATGTTCGGCGTGCCGCCCGGGCGCTGGCAGGCGCGCTGACACGCCGCTTTCCGCCCGTCCCTGCACACGGCCACCGCGACAACGCCACACCGCCACACCGACAAACGCCCCAGCGCCAACCCCGATCCCGATCCCGCGACCGCAAGAACATACAAGCCGTCCCGCCACCGGCCCGCTATCCTCGAGTTCATGGAGAAGCACGCTTTGAACCCGACACCCCCATCGCCCCCTCGCCGCCCGCTCAACGAATGGCTCGACGGCGCGCGCGACACGATCCCGATGATGATCGGCGCGGCGCCGTTCGGCGTGATTTTCGGCACGCTCGTCGGCGGCGGCCCGCTCGCCGCCTGGCATGGCGCGCTGATGTCGCTCGCCGTGTTCGCGGGCTCCGCGCAGTTCATCGCTCTCGGCCTGATCGCCGGCAGCGCGAGCTTCGTCGTCGTGCTCGCGACGACCCTGATCGTGAACCTGCGCCACCTGCTGTACAGCGCGACGCTCGCGCCCTATGTCGCGCACCTGCCGCTGCGCTGGCGCGCCACGCTCGGTGCGCTGATGACCGACGAGGTGTTCGCGGTCGCCTACGCGCACTACCGGCACTTCCCGCCCGGCACGATCGGCCCCCACTACTTCTTCGGGTCGGGGCTCGCGATGTACCTGAACTGGCAGGTCTGGACGCTCGCGGGCATCGGCTTCGGCGCGGCGTTCCCGGGCCTGCAGTCGCTCGGTCTCGATTTCGCGATGGCGGCGACCTTCATCGCGATCGTCGTGCCGCAGCTCGGCACGCTGCGCTACTTCGCGGCGGCCGCGACGGCCGGCACGCTCGCGTACTTCTGGCAGGGCTGGCCGTACAAGCTCGGGCTGCTCGGCGCGGTCGCCGCCGGCGTCGCGATCGGCGTCGCGCTCACGCTGCTGCACGAACGCGCGCGCGCCAGCTCGCGCACGGAGGCCGCATCGTGAGCTACGCGCTGCTGATCCTCGGCATGGCCGTCATCACGTACGCGATCCGCACGACGCTGTTCCTGTTCGGCGAGCGGCTGACCTTCCCGCCGCTCGTGCGGACCGCGCTCGGCTTCGTGCCCGTCACCGTGCTGACCGCGATCATCGTGCCGATGACCGTCTCGCCGCACGGCGGCACGGCCGAGCTCACCTGGCGCAATCCGCAGCTCGTCGGCGCACTCGCCGCCGTGCTCGTGTCGGCGGCGACCCGCCGGCCGCTCGTGACGATCGCCGCCGGTCTCGCGGTGTTCTTTTTCTGGCAAGGGATCGTGCTGCCGCACTGGCTGCCCGCCTGAGCAAACGCTCGGTCACGCACGCTCAAGTTTCCGCCCGACGCGCCGATATAGGGTATGAAGACCCGCCACCGGCCTCGGCGCGCACCGGTCAGTCGACGCTGCGCCCGCACCGGTGCGCCGTGCCGGCCGCCGGCTTGCGCGGGCCGCCATCGAGACGATTCATGGGCCAGATCACCCTTTCCCTCAAGGACGACACGCTCGAGTCCCTGCGCAAGGACTACGACGCGTTCGTCCGCGTGTCGCTGAAACTCGACCCGCAGTTCGCGACGCCGTCGTTCGAGGATTTCCTGCGCGCCAAGCTGCTCGACAACATGGTGCCGCTGACCGAGCACGCAGTGCAGCGCATGCTGCAGGGCGGCCAGTACGCATGGGCAAAGCGCACGCTCGACAAGGAATTTCCGGACGTCGTCGCGATCCTGATGCGGCAGGCCGGCGAATTCGGCTTCGGCTTCGCGTCGCGTTCCGAATGGACGCCCGACGAACTCGCGAAGGCGTGCCGCGACTGGGCGAAGGCGATCGTCGCCGAAGCGCAGGGCGACCCGTCGCTGATCGACCCGCTCGCCTCGCAGATCAAGGGCGCGGCGCAGGACATCCAGACGCTCGAGGAACTGATGCAGACGCCCGCGTGGCGGCTCGCGGAATCGCTGCGGCAACGGATCTACGAGGCGAAGCTCGCGTGCGAAATGAGCGTGGGCAGCACCGCGCGCGACAAGCTCGGTGAACTGCGCGGCCTGTTGCGGCTCGGGCTCGCGCATGGCTCGTTCCAGAAGCAGGAAGCGCAGCAGATCATGGAATACCTGCGGCTGCTGAAGCCGGAAATTTTCGTCGAGGAACCGTACGACGTCTTCGCGCGACTCGCCGCGTGGCTGCGCGCCGTATTCACGCCGGCTGCCACGCGACCGGCGCAGGGACAAGGCCAGGGCCAGGGGCAACGCCGGCCGTAACGGTGCGCACGCACACATGAAAGCGGCCCGGTTCGCACGAAACGAACCGGGCCGCCGGATGGCCGCCGTCGCGACGCGCCGCTCAGGGTAAGCGTCGCGCCGGGCGACGCTTACTGCGTGGCGCCCTGGGCCGATGCACCACCTTCCGCGCCGACCGACGCGCCGCCTTCGGTCGCTTCGCCGGCCTTCGCCTTGGCCGAGCCGGCATGGCTCTTGGCCGACTTCGCCGCATGCTTCGCGTGCTTCTTGGTCGAATGGACGGCCGACGACGCCGTATCCTTCGCGCCGTCTGCCGCCGCGCCGACCGCATTGGTTGCGCCGCCGACCGCATTGCCCGACGCGTTCACGCCGGCGCCGCCCTGCACGCCCGCGCCGACACCCGCCGCCGGGGTCTGCGCCTGCATGCCGGCGCCTGCCGCGCCCTGCGCCGCCGTGCCCGTCTGGGCAAATGCAGCCGAAGTAGCGAACGCCGTCAGCGCGGCACCGATCAGCATCGTACGAATCTTGGACATGGCAATTCTCCTCAGGAAGTTGTGGGCGAGAACCGCAGCGATGCGGCCCGTCGCGTCCCCCGCCGCAACACGCAGCAGGTACGACAAAAGACCCGCGGCGCACACGGCCGGTTCTCGAATCTCTCAGACTGTTACCCACCGTTTCATTTGCTGACGAATCGCTCACAGTCCTTAACAACTGCGCGCCGCAGCCGCCCGCGCTCGCGCGCCGGCCCGTGGTGCCGTATGATGCGGGGCGATTCCTCCCGCGCATCGCGCACCTTCTTCGTCATGCCCAATCTGGATTTCACGCTGACCGGCGAATACGTCGAGCTGCACAACCTTCTCAAGATCACCGGCCTCGCGGACAGCGGCGGCACGGCGAAACTGATCGTCGCGTCCGGCGCGGTGAAAGTCGACGGCGCGGTCGAACTGCGCAAGACCTGCAAGATCCGCGCAGGACAGGTCGTGCTGCTCGGCGACACGCGCATCGCGGTGCGCGAAGCCTAGGGCGCGACCGTTCCCCTTTCCGCGACATGGCCATCGGCGCGCGCGTTCGACACGGTTCGAATAAAGCCGTAAGCTAACCGTCTCTCAAAATAAATACATACAGCGCGGGCCCGCACCCGCGCGAGCGCCCATTCCATGTCGCATTCCGGTCTTACGCGGACGGCCGCCGCGCCGCCGTCCCTGTCCAGTCACGCCGCCGATACCGCGCGCCTCGCCGCTCCCCTCGCGATCGCGCAACTCTCGCAGATGGCGATGAGCGTCACCGACACGGTGCTGCTCGGCTCGCTCGGCCCCGATTCGCTCGCGGCGGGCGGGCTCGGCGCGAACTTCTTCTTCGTCATCGTCACCATCCTGCAAGGCGTGCTGTCGTCGATCAGCGTGAGCGTCGCGCATGCGCGCGGCGCCCAGGCCGAGGACCGCGTGCCGCACATCTACTGGACGGGCTTCGCGCTGTCCGTGCTGCTCGCGATTCCGGCGATCATCGCGCTGTCGCTGGCCGAACCGATCCTGCTGATGTTCCACGAGCCGCCGCTGCTCGCGCATCACGTCGGCGAATACACGGGCATCCTGCGTTTCGCCGCGCTCGGCAGCCTGATCGGCGTCGGGCTGATGCGCGCGTTCCTGCCGGCGATCGGCGCCGCACGGCGGCTGCTGTGGGTGTCGATCAGCGGCGTCGGGATCAACGGCGTGCTGAACTACGGGCTGATCCACGGTGCATTCGGGCTGCCGCGCCTCGGCTTTCTCGGCTCGGCGGTCGCGACCACGATCACGATCTGGCTCACCGCGCTCGCGCTGATCTGGCTGCTGCATGGCCGCCAACGGTTCCGCCATTTCGTGACCGCCGCGCGCCCGAAGCTGCCCGTGATGGGCGAGCTGATCGGCATCGGCTGGCCCGTCGCGATCACGTACGGGGTCGAATCGACGCTGTTCCTCGCCACCGGCCTCACGGTCGGCGTGCTCGGCGCGACCTCGCTCGCCGCGCACCAGATCGCGCTGAACGTCGCGTCGGTGTCGTTCATGGTGCCGCTCGCGATCGGCCAGGCCGCCAATGTCCGCGTCGGCTACTGGGTCGGCGCGGGTTCGCCCGTCGCCGCGCGGCATGCCGGCTTCGTCGCGCTCGCGCTCGGCGTCGCGTTCATGTCGCTGTCGGGCATCGTGATGATCGTCGCGCCGCATGCGATCGTCGGCCTGTACCTGCACCTCGACGACCCGGCCAACACGGCCACGGTATCGCTCGCCGCTTCGCTGCTCGGCATCGCCGCGGTGTTCCAGATCGTCGACGGGATGCAAACCGTCGCGTCGGGCGCGCTGCGCGGCCTGAAGGACACGCGCATCCCGATGCTCGCCGCAACCTTCGGCTACTGGGGCATCGGCTTTCCGACCGGCTACTGGTTCGCGTTCCACGCGGGCCTCGGCGCGCGCGGCCTGTGGTGGGGGCTCGCGGCCGGCCTCGCGAGCGTCGCCGCGCTGATGGCATGGCGCTTTCATCTGAAGACTGCGTCGCTCATCGCGACGCGGCACTGAGCGCGACACGACACGAAATCGCGGCCGACGCTATGCTTGTCGGTTGAAGGCCCGAGACATCAAGACGCCGCGCGAGCGGCGCGACTGCCTCACGATACGTCTGACGCCGCGCGACGCGCGGCCTTTCCCCTTTCCAGGAGGAGTGCATCATGAATGAAGCAGTTCGGATGGAACGCGACACGTTCGGCGAAATCGCCGTGCCGGCCAACCGGCTCTGGGGCGCGCAGACCGAGCGCTCGCTGCAGAATTTCCGGATTTCGACCGAGAAGCAGTCGCCCGAGCTGATCCACGCGCTGGCGATCGTCAAGCGCGCCGCGGCGGCCGTGAACCAGTCGCTCGGCGTGCTGGCCGACGACAAGGCGCGCGCGATCATCGACGCGGCCGACGAGATCATCGCCGGCAAGCATCCGCGCGAATTCCCGCTCGCGGTCTGGCAGACGGGCTCCGGCACGCAGACCAACATGAACCTCAACGAAGTGATCGCGAACCGCGCGAGCGAGCTGATGGGCGGCGAGCGCGGCGAAGCGCGCAAGGTTCATCCGAACGACGACGTGAACCGCGGGCAGTCGTCGAACGACGTGTTCCCGACCGCGATGCACATCGCGGCCGCGTACGCGATCGTCAACCACCTGCTGCCGGCGCTGCGCACGCTGCGCGCGACGCTCGACGCGAAATCGAAAGCGTTCGCCGACATCGTGAAGATCGGCCGCACGCACCTGCAGGACGCCACGCCGCTCACGCTCGGCCAGGAGTTCTCCGGCTACGTCGCGCAGCTCGACCAGGGCATCCGGCACGTCGAATCCGCACTGCCGCACCTGTACGAACTCGCGCTCGGCGGCACCGCGGTCGGCACGGGGCTGAACGCGCATCCGGAATTCGCGGTGCGCGTCGCCGACGAAATCGGCCGGCTCGCGAAGCTGCCGTTCGTGACGGCGCCGAGCAAGTTCGAGGTGATGGCGGCCGCCGACGCGCTGGTGTTCGCGCACGGCGCGCTGAAGACGGTTGCGGCCGGCCTGATGAAGATCGCAAACGACGTCCGCTGGCTCGCGAGCGGGCCGCGCTGCGGGCTCGGCGAGCTGTCGATTCCGGAGAACGAGCCGGGCAGCTCGATCATGCCGGGCAAGGTGAACCCGACGCAGTCGGAGGCCGTGACGATGCTGTGCTGCCAGGTGTTCGGCAATGACGTCGCGGTCAACTTCGGCGGCGCAAGCGGCAATTTCGAGCTGAACGTGTTCCGGCCGATGATCGCGCACAACCTGCTTCAATCGGTGCGGCTGCTCGCCGACGGAGCGCAGAGCTTCAACGATCATTGCGCGGTGGGCATTGAGCCGAATCGCGCGCGCATCGACCTGCTGCTGAACGAATCGCTGATGCTCGTGACGGCGCTCAATCCGCACATCGGCTACGACAAGTCGGCGCAGATCGCGAAGAAGGCGCACAAGGAAGGCACGACGCTGAAGGCCGCCGCGCTCGCGCTCGGCTACCTGACCGAGGCGGAATTCGATGCGTGGGTGCGCCCCGAACAGATGATCGGGTCGCAGTAACGGCTGCACGACGGGCGCGGCGCGAGCGGCGCGGCGCCCGTTGGTATCAGACCGCGCCCTTCGCGACTTCTTCCGGTTTCATCTCGACGATCTTGTCGAGCGCGGCGCGCACGTCGGCCGCATATTTCGCAAGCACCTTCTGCTCGTCGGTCTCGGGCACGAACGGCGGCACCGGCACCGGGTTGCCGTTCTCGTCGACCGCGACGAACACGACGAGGCAATCGGTCGTCTGGCGCAGCACGCCGCCCTTCGGATCGCCGGCGTGCACGGACACATGGATGTGCATGCTGGTGCGGCCCGTCGCGACGACGCGCGCCTTCAGCTCGACGAGATTACCGACCAGGATCGGACGCTGGAAACGGATGTTGCCGACGCTGACCGTCACGCAATAGCGGCTCGACCAGACTGCCGCGCACGCATACGCGACCTCGTCGATCCACTTCATCAGCGCGCCGCCATGCACCTTGCCGCCGAAGTTCACGGACGACGGCTCGGCGAGGAAGCGGAATACGGTTTCGGTGCGGTCGAGGGCGGCCGGTACGGGGGACGGTTGGGACATCTTGTTGGCTCCAGGCGGCGGGGGCGCTGTAATCGGGCCATTATACGTTGCACTGCGGCAACGCGTCGCGGCGCGCCCCGTGTGGCGGGGCTGCGCCGGCCGCACCCGGACGGCGCCGTTCAGCGGCGCACCGTGATGCCCTGGTCGATCGTCCCGTACATCTCGAGGCTGCCGCCCCGCTCGCCGGCGGCGCCCGCGCCGCCTTGCGCACAGGCCGCGCAAACGAGCGCGGCCACCAACAGGCAGAAAATCGTCTTCATCGTTGCATCGCGTCACGTGCGGCGGCCCGTTGCCGCCGCGTCCGGCCATTCTACGCGCGGCCCGCACGGGGCCGCGGTTCGATCCGCGGCATCGGCGGCGCTCTCGCCCGCGTCCGCGGCATCCGACATTTCAGCCGGACGCGAAACATCGAATGCCTGCACCCACTACACTGCAAGTCATCCCGCCTGACGAGACACGACGATGACCGATCAAGACGACCACCACTTCCCGGGCCTGAGCCGCATCGGCGCACTGATCGCCGACCCGGGGCGCGCCGCGATGCTGTGGGTGCTGATGGACGGCAGCGCACGACCTGCCGGCGAACTGACGATGATCGCGGGGCTGTCGCCGTCCGCCGCGAGCGCGCACCTCGCGCGGCTGACCGAAGGCGGACTGCTCGCGCCCGAGGTGCGCGGCCGGCACCGCTATTACCGCATCGCGTCGGCCGATATCGCGGCGTCGCTCGAGGCGCTCGCGAACGTCGCCCGCGCGGCCGCGCCGCACCGCCCGGTTCCGCCGCCGTCGCGCACGGTGCCGGCCGAACTGCGCTATGCGCGCACCTGCTACGACCACATGGCCGGCGAACTCGCGGTGCGCATCTTCGACGGGCTCACCGCGCGCGGCTGGCTGCTCGCGGACGGCGATGCGATCGAGACCACCGAGCTCGGCACCCAGGCGCTCGCGCAATGGGGCATCGACGTCGCGCAGCAGCGCACGCGCCGGCGCCGCTTCGCGTGCGGCTGCCTCGACTGGAGCGAACGGCGCGCGCATCTCGGCGGCGCGCTCGGCGCGGCGCTGCTCGACAGCTTCTGCGCGCACGGCTGGATCGAGCGCGCCGCACGGCCGCGCGTGCTGCGCGTCACCGTGCCCGGACAGCAGGTTTTCGACGCGTGGCTTACGTCCGCTTGACGCCTGCATTGCGGCTGCACGACAACGGCGCGCGATGGACAGGTTTTGTTACATCGCGTGCCATTCGACTTACAAAACACCGAGCATTGAAACAGGCCGAGCGGATATTGTGAATTCAACGGCACGAATCGACGCGCCGCGATAACGAAGACGCTCATCATGGCCACCCTGTTCACGCTCAAGCGAACCGCCCGCTGCACGCTGCTCGCGTTCATCGCGCTTGCGGCCCTGCCCCCCGCATTCGCGCAATCGGCCGATGCCGCTCCGTATGCGGCCGCGGCCCGGCAACCGGGCGGCGATCCGCCCGGCCGCGTCGCGCGGCTCAATTACCTGTCGGGCGCGGTGACGACCGAACCGGCGGGGACCGATACCTGGTCGTATGCCGCGGTGAACCGGCCGCTGACAACCGGCGACCAGCTCTGGAACGATGCCGGCGCGCGCTCGGAACTGCACATCGGCTCGACCGCGGTGCGGCTCGGCGAATCGACGAGCCTGTCCGTGCTGAACCTCGACGACACGGCGACGCAACTGAAAGTGGGCCTCGGCACCGTCTCGACGCACGTGCGCCAGTTGCCGGCCGGCGGATCATACGAAATCGACACGCCGAACCTCGCACTCGGCATCACGAGCCCCGGCGACTATCGCGTCGATGTCGCGCCGAACGGTGCGAGCACGACGGTCACGATGCGCAGCGGCAGCGCCACCGTCTACGGCAGCAACGGCCAGTACCCGCTGTCGCCCGGGCAGCAGGTCGTGTTCACGGGCACCGACCTGCAGGTCGCGCAGCAATCGGCCGCGCCGGGCCCCGACGCGCTCGACCAGTGGGCCGGCAGCCGCGACGCGGCCGAGGAGCGCTCGGTATCGGCGCGTTATGTCTCCCGTGACGTTCCCGGCTACCAGGATCTCGACGCGAACGGCACGTGGCGCGATACCCCGAATTACGGCGCGGTCTGGGTGCCGAACGACACGCCGGCCGACTGGGCGCCGTACCACGATGGCCACTGGATCTGGCAGGCGCCGTGGGGCTGGACGTGGGTCGACGACGCACCGTGGGGCTTCGCGCCGTATCACTACGGCCGCTGGGCATACGTGGACGACAGCTGGGCGTGGGTGCCCGGCCCGGTCGTCGTCAGCCAGCCGCCGGTCTATGCGCCGGCACTGGTCGCATTCGTGGGCGGCGGCGGCGGTCCCGACTGGAGCGTTGCGCTCACGGTCGGCGGCGTCGCCGCGGCCGGTTGCGCATGGTTCGCGCTCGGCCCCGGCGAACCGTGGCACCCGGGCTGGGGCGGCTGGAGCCCGCACTACTACGACCGCGTGAATCGCAACGTCGTGGTGAACAACATCAACGTGAACAAGACGGTGAACGTGACGAACATCACGAATATCACCAACATCAACAAGACGTACGTGAACTTCCGCGCGCCGCACGCGATCACGGCCGTGCCGGCCTCCGCGTTCGTGCACGGCCAGCCTGTCGCGCACTTCTCGCAGCACGTCGATCCGCAGCAATGGCGCAATGCGCACGTCACGCCGGGTACGCCCGGCATCGCGCCGGTGCGCCAGAGCTTTACCGGCGGGCTGCGCAATGCCGCCTACCGTCCGCCGGCGGCAATTGCACAGCACCCGTACGTCGCGACGCGCAATCCTGCCGTCCCGGCCGCGTATCGCGACCAGGCTGCCGCGCATCTCGCACAGCAAGGCGGGCGCGTACCGGGCGCCGGCGCTCCCGTCGTGAAGACGAACGTGCCGGCCGACTATACGGCTCGCCCGGTCCGCGTCCCGGGCAGCCCGGGCGGCGGCGCATGGGCGATGCACAACGTGCAGCTCGTGAATCCGCACGGCCCCGTCGTGCAGCCGGGACGCGCGCCGCGCGAAGGCCAGCCGCCCGCCATGCAGGCCGGACGGCCGGGCGCGCCGGTGCCGGGTGCGCCGAATGTCGCGCGGCCCGCGAACGGCGAAAGCCCGGGCGCGCCGCGCTTCGCAAACAGCGGCATGCCTCAGGCACCCGGCAACCCGGTGCCGCACCAGGCATTCGGGCCCGGAAACGGCGTCCCGCATCCGCCGGTGGCCGGTAACGCTCCGTCGGGCATCGGCAACGCGCACGCAGCCGAGGCGCCGTCGCCCGCGTGGATGCAGCCGCACACGCCGATGGAGCGTCAGCGCCCCGCTCCGCCGACCGCACTGCATGCGGCGGGACAGAATGCGCTGCCGCCCGTGCGCAGTGCCGTGCCGGTCCCGCATCCGGACGGCGCGCCGGCGCCGCAGGCCGCGCAGCCCGGCAGCCGGAACGAGGCGCCGCGCGCGCTGCCGCAACCGCGGGTGGACAACGTGGCGCAGATTCCGCAGCCGCGTCCGCGCCCCGATTTCCCGACGCCGGCCCGGCAAGCGCAGACGCAACCGGAACGGGCCGCCCCGGCACCGCAACCGCGTCCCGAATTCGCGCAACCCGCGCCGCATCGCGACATCACGCCGCCGCGCGTGAACGAGTACCGCCCACCGGCCCCCGCCGTGCATGAAATGCCGCGTCAGCAGCCGCAAGCGCCGCGCATGGAGCCGCGGCCGTCGATGCCTGCGCCCCGCATGGAACCGCGGCCGCCGACGCCCGCGCCGCACATGGAACCGCGACCGCAACCGGCGCCGCACGTCGAGGCGCCGCGCCCGAGCAATCCGCCGCCGCAAGGCGGTCACGAAGAGCGGCACCGCCAGTAACTGCCGCAAACATGAAACAAAAAAGCCCGACCGGCTGATGCCGGTCGGGCTTTCTTTCGTCGGGACACGAATCGGTGAAACCGCCCGGCCCGGCCGGGCGATCAGACCGCCATCGGCGCGGTCAGCGGCTCGTGGTGACGGTAGCCGACGAGCGAGAAATCGGACGGCTCGACCTGCTCCAGCCACTCGGGCGCATAAACGCCCGTCTTCGCATATTCGGGCACGCGCGCGGCGATCTCGAGCCGCGGGCTTTCATACGGCTCGCGCGTGAGCTGCTGCTGCAGCATGTCGAGCTGGTTCTCGTAGATGTGCGCGTCGCCGATGAAATACGTGAACCAGCGCGGCGTATAGCCCGTCAGCCGGCCGACCAGCGACAGCAATGCAGCGCCTTCCGTCAGGTTGAACGGCGTGCCGAGCCCGACGTCGTTGCTGCGGATGTACAGGCACAGCGAGATCTCGCGCTTCGTGGCGTTCGGCAGGAACTGGTACAGCAGATGGCACGCCGGCAGCGCGATCTGGTCGAGCACGGCCGGATTCCACGCATGAAACAGGATGCGGCGGTCGGCCGGGTTCTCCATGATCGTGTCCAGGCACTGGCGCAACTGGTCGATCGCCTTGTACAGCAGCACCTTCGGCGCGCCGTCCTCGTCGAAACGCGTGACGATCCGGAAGCCGCGGCGCGTCGCGTCGGCGATCTGCGCGTCGGCGCCCGCGTCGAGCACCTTGTAGCCCGGCCACTGGCGCCATTGCACGCCGTACACGTCGCCGAGATCGTCGACGCCCTGGCGATACGGGTTCGCGAGCCACTGCGCGTTCTCGTTCGCGTTCGCGTCCCACACCTTGCAGCCGAGCGCACGGAAATCGGCCGCGCTGCGCGACGCGCGCAGGAAACCGACCAGTTCGCCGATCGCGGACTTGAACGCGAGCTTCTTGGTCGTCACGGCCGGGAAGCCTTGCTGCAGGTCGAAGCGCAGCATCGCGCCGGGCATGCTGATGGTGCGGATCCCCGTGCGGTTCTCCTGCCAGGTGCCGGTATCGAGAATGGTACGAACGAGGTCGAGATACTGTTTCATGCGGGTTCCTTCGGCCGCGAGGGCGGCCGTACCCGCCAATTTTAGCAAGCGTGCCGGGGAAGCTCCGGCAACGGCGCCGAAAACCCTGCCAGCGTGTCGCCGCGATCGCGCATGCCGTGCGCGCACATCAGCCGGTAGAGCGTGACGCGCGACACGCCGAGTTCGCGCGCGGCATCGGCGAAACGGCCGCGATGACGCAACAGCGCCTGCTCGATCGCCTGCCGTTCGGCGGCCTCGCGCGCCTCCAGCAGCGACACGGGCGCGAGCGTCGCGTAGTCGTTCAGCTCGAGATCGGCCGCGGTGATCATCCTGCCCTCCGACATCACGATCGCGCGGCGCACACGATTGATCAGTTCACGCACGTTGCCCGGCCACGAATAACCGTACAGCGCGGCGACCGCGTCAGGAGAAAAACCGCGCAGGCGGCGATGCGCATCGCCCTTGAAACGCTCGAGCATGTGGCGCGCGAGCACCTCGATGTCCTTGCCGCGCGCACGCAGCGGCGGTTCGTCGATCTTCAGCACGCACAGGCGATGGAACAGGTCCTCGCGGAAACGTCCTTCGCGCAACGCAGCTTCCATGTCCACGTGCGTCGCGCAGATCACGCGCACGTCGACCGGCACCGACACGTGCGCGCCGAGCCGCTCGATCTTCCCCTCCTGGAGAAAACGCAGCAGGCTGGCCTGGCTTTCGAGCGGCAGGTCGCCGATCTCGTCGAGAAACAACGTACCGCTGTTGGCAGCTTCGACGCGGCCGATCTTGCGCTGGTTCGCGCCGGTGAACGCGCCGCGCTCATAACCGAACAGCTCGGCCTGCAGCAGCGTCGACGGGATCGCACCGCAATTGATCGCGACGAACGGCGCCTGTGCGCGCGACGAACGCTCGTGAATCGCCACCGCCGTCAGTTCCTTGCCCGTGCCCGATTCGCCCGAGATGAACACCGGCGCATCAGTCGCCGCGACACGGCGGATCGTCCTGAAGAGCCCGAGCATCGCATCGCAGGTGCCGACCATCTCGCCTTCGCTGCGCCCGGCGCCGACAGGCGGCGCAACGGGTTCGGTCAGCGCGACCATGCCGTGCGCGTGACCGACGGTCTCGACGATCCGCGACGTCTCGTACGGCATCGTCACGTAGTCGAAGCAATAGTCGCGAATGAGATGGCGCAGCGTGGCGTCCTGCAACTGGCCGCGACGCGTCGCCGCGATCCAGCCGATGTGCTGAATGCTCAGACAGGTTTCGAGCTCGCGCAGATCCGAGGGCTTGAAGCCCGGCGAAAAATCGAGCAGGCCGGCCGTCGCGACGCCATGCTGCACGACGCGCCGTACATCGCGTACCGTCTCCGCGAGATCGACACGCCAGCCGCATTCGTCGAAATGGCCGCGCAACGCGTCGTTCGGTTCGCGCGAGTAATAGATGACGTGCCGCTGATCGGCTCCCATATGCTCACCCCGTTCATCAACCATCTAACGATTGCCGCGCACGTTAAGTCTCGTGCGGAAAAGATCGAATCGGGTCAGCCGAAGGCAGCTCGATTCGCCATATCAATGCGCGGCAACGCAAGGCCTCGCATGATGGCGCTTATCTCGCGTCCAGTATTTTGGTCAAGACAGCTTAGTTATAGGCACTGAATACGACAAACCGATTTCAGTGCCGTGAGCGATGCGGCCGGATCGCTCAGGAGGTCGACGCATGTCAATCATCTGCACATAGCACGTGCGCAGCGAAATGTTCTTCCATCGACACACGCGTCGATTTTCATCCTTGAAGCGTATTGATTGAATCCGCAGTATTCCCGAGCCCCCTCGTTTCAGGCATGAAACATTTTCAGGCGTTTTTGGCCACAATTCGCAACGCTTGCGCGCGAATCGCAGTGGCGACAACGGTCCCGGCACGATGGCATGTATTTCGCTGAATACGGAATACATCGGAGACCGTAACCATGCGAAAACTTCTTTTACTTTCTTTCGTACCGATGGCAATTGCGCTCGCGGCCGCCTGCGCATCCGCACCGGCACATGCGGACGAAAGCGTGAAACAGGATGGCGCCATGCTGCTTGCCGCCAACGCGCCGAGCATGCAGCACGGCAGCGGGTTCGGCATCGTGACGGTGTCGGCACCGCGACCGCTGTCGGCCGGCAAGACTTCGGTGACGCTGTGGGACGAGATCCCGCCGCCGCCCCAGTTGCCGATGCCGCTCCCGGCCCCGCAGCCAGGCGAAGCACAGCACGCGATGGAAGGAAACGCACAAGGCAGTACGCACCAGTGATCTATACGCCAATCGATTCGATGAGGATTGCGTATTGATTTGATCGGGCCGGATAGCAACGATCGGGACCGGCGCCGCTGATCTCGCGACACGAAACGGTTTCGTGCTCCGTCCCCCGGCGGGCACTCTTTTTATTCGATCCGCCGCCGCGATGCATTGCATGCCGCGTCGCGGCGCGCAGCGCAGGGAGGCGGATGCATTCCGCACCCACACGGAATCCGGCACGCGCCGCCGTTCCGGTAGAATCGGCGCCATTCCGGTTTTCCTCCTCCCCGACCTTCATGACGACGTTGACCCTGATCGTCGCGCGCGCCCGCAACGGCATCATCGGCCGCGACAACCAGTTGCCCTGGAAACTTCCCGAAGATCTCGCGTTCTTCAAGCGCACGACGATGGGCGCGCCGATCGTCATGGGCCGCAAGACCCACGAGTCGATCGGCCGGCCGCTGCCGGGCCGCCGCAACATCGTCGTCACGCGCGACGCAACGCGCCGCTTCGATGGCTGCGACACGGTCACGTCGCTCGCCGATGCACTGGCGCTCGCCGCGCGCGACGGCGTGCCCGAGGCATTCCTGCTCGGCGGCGCACAGCTCTACGCGGAAGGGCTCCTGCTCGCCGACAAGCTGGTCGTCACCGAGATCGATGCCGACTTCGACGGCGACGCATCGTTCCCGGCGCCCGACGCCGCGCACTGGCAGGAAGTCTCGCGCGATGCGCACGAGGCGGCTGCACCGAACACGTTCGGCTACGCGTTCGTCGTCTACGAGCGCAAGCGCGGCTGACACGTCGCGCGGCATGAAAAAAGCCCGACCGGCTCGCGCCGATCGGGCTTTTTCATTTGATCGCGGCCGGCGCCGCGCGCCGCTTACTGCCCGGCGATCGTCATCTGCTCGATCAGCACCGAGCCCGTTTCCTTCGTCCCGCGCACGATCGAATCGGCGCCGATCGCGACGATATGCCGGAACATCTCCTGCAGCGTGCTCGCGACGGTGATTTCCTCGACCGGATACTGGATCACGCCGTTCTCGACCCAGAAGCCTGCCGCACCGCGCGAATAGTCGCCCGTCACGTAGTTCACGCCCTGCCCCATCAGTTCGGTCAGCAGCAGGCCGGTGCCGAGCTTCTTCAGCATCGCGTCGAAATCGTCGCCCGGCTGCGTGTTCGAGCTGCGCAGTGCGAGATTGTGCGAGCCGCCCGCGTTACCGGTGGTCTGCGTGCCGAGCTTGCGTGCCGAATAGGTCGACAGGAAGTAACCCTCGACGACGCCGTCCTTGACGACGCTGCGCGCGCGCGTGCGCACGCCTTCCTCGTCGAACGGTGCGCTGCCCATCGCACGCAGCACGTGCGGATCCTCGACGACCTGGATGTGCGGTGCGAACACCGGCTTGCCGAGGCTGTCGACGAGGAACGACGTCTTGCGGTACAGCGCACCGCCGCTCACGGCCTGCACGAATGCGCCGAGCAGGCCGGCCGCGAGCGGCGCCTCGAACAGCACGGGCACCTTGCGGGTGTCGAGGCGGCGTGCGCCCATCCGCGCGAGCGCGCGTTCGGCCGCGTAACGGCCCACCGCTTCAGGCTCGGCGAGATCGATCGCGCTGCGCTTCGACGAATACCAGTCGTCGCGCTGCATGTGGCGGCCGCTGCCCGCGATCGGCGCGCATGCGATGTAGTGGCGCGAGTACGGGTAACCGGAGAGAAAGCCGCGCGACGTCGCCAGCACGAACTGCGAATGCTGGGCCGACACGCTCGCGCCTTCCGAATTGCGGATCTGCGGGCTGACCGCGAATGCGGCATCTTCCGCGCGGCGGGCGAGCTCGACGGCTTCGTCGGCCGTCAGCGCCCACGGATGGTAGAGATCGAGGTCGCGCGGATCGGTTTCGAGCAGCTCGGCCTCGGCGAGGCCGGCCGCTTCGTCCTCGGCCGTGAAGCGCGCGATGTTGTAGGCGGCGGCGACGGTATCCTTGATCGCGGCCGGCGAGAAGTCCGACGTGCTCGCATTGCCGCGCTTCTTGCCGATGAACACGGTCACGCCGACCATCTTGTCGCGGTTGTGCTCGATCGTTTCGACTTCACCGCGGCGCACCGACACCGACAGGCCGTCGCCCTCGGAAATTTCGGTCGCGGCGTCCGTCGCGCCGAGTGCCTTCGCATGGCGAAGGATGTCCGAGGCGATTTCTTTGAGCTGGTCCTGCGTGTGCGGGAAATAGCGCGCTTGTACGTCGAGATTGGCTGCCATCGTCTTGGTATCCGGTGGCGGGCGGGCGCCCGCATGTTCAAAATGTTGCGTATCCCGCGATCATAGCAAGGTCCGGGGCCGGGCACAGACAAGCTTGGGGTGTCCGCGCCGCGATACAATGCCGCCTATGACACGCAAAACCCGAATCCAGCCGATCGAGCATGCCGTCGAGGACGACGACAACGGCTACGATCGCCCCAGCAAATCCCAACTGAAGCGCGAAATGCACGAGCTGCAGGTGCTCGGCCAAGCGCTCGTCGACCTGCCGAAAGACGCGCTGAAGCGCATGCCGATGCCCGAAAGTCTCTCGGACGCCGTCCGCGAGGCCCGCCGGATCACCGATCACGAAGGCAAGCGCCGCCAGTTGCAGTACGTCGGCCGTGTGATGCGCACGCTGACCGACGACGAGACGGCCGCGCTGCGCACCGCGCTCGACGCGCAGCGCGGCGTGAACAAGGCCGCGACGGCCCGCCTGCACTGGATCGAGCGCACGCGCGAACAGCTGCTCGCCAACGACGACGCGCTGACCGAATTCCTGCGCCGACACCCGGAAGCCGACATCCAGGAAGGCCGCACGCTGATCCGCAACGCACGCAAGGAAGCGCAGCAAGGCAAGCCGCCGCGCTATTTCCGCGAGCTGTTCCAGTGGATCAAGACCGCGAGCGGCACGCCCGATGCGGACGACGAAGCATCGGACGATGCCGGAGACGACCATGACGACGACGAAGCGTAACCATCCGGACGAACTCGTCGTCGGCCTCGTGTCGATCAGCGACCGCGCGAGCACCGGCGTCTACGAGGACAAGGGCATTCCGGCGTTGCAGGAATGGCTCGGCGGCGCGCTGACGTCGCCGTGGCGCGCCGAGACGCGGCTGATCCAGGACGATGCGCCGACGATCTCCGCCACGCTCGCCGAACTCGTCGACGTCGCCGGCTGCGATCTCGTGCTGACCACGGGCGGCACGGGCCCCGCGCGCCGCGACGTGACGCCGGAGGCCACGCTGGCCGTGGCGACGAAGGAAATGCCGGGATTCGGCGAGCAGATGCGGCAGATCAGCCTGAATTTCGTACCGACCGCGATTCTGTCGCGGCAGGTCGCGGTGATCCGCGAGACGGCCGACCATGCAGCGCTGATCATCAACCTGCCCGGCCAGCCGAAGTCGATCCGGGAAACGCTCGAAGGGCTGCGCGACGCCGACGGCAAGTCGACGGTGCCCGGGATCTTCGCCGCGGTGCCTTACTGCATCGACCTGATCGGCGGCCCGTACGTCGAGACCGACACCGCGGTGGTCGCGGCGTTCCGGCCGAAAAGCGCCCAGCGCTGAGCGCGTGCCGGCCCGCTCAGGCGGCCGGCGCGGACTCGCCAGCCGACGCCGACGCGGCCGGAATCAGGAAATGCTCGCGGTAGTACTTCAGCTCGTCGATCGACTCATGGATGTCCGCGAGCGCCGTGTGCATCGCGCGCTTCTGGAAGCCCTTGTAGATCGCGGGCTGCCAGCGGCGGCACAGCTCCTTGAGCGTGCTGACGTCGAGATTGCGATAGTGGAAGAATTTCTCGAATTCCGGCATCCAGCGCGCCATGAAACGGCGATCCTGGCAGATCGAGTTGCCGCACATCGGCGACTTGCCGGGCGACACGTACTGCGCGAGGAACGCCTGCAGCTGCGCGGCGGCTTCCGCTTCGGTCACGGTCGACGCGCGCACGCGGTCGATCAGGCCCGAGCGGCCGTGCGTCGACTTGTTCCAGTCGTCCATCTTCGCGAGCGTTTCGTCGCTCTGGTGGATCGCGAACACCGGGCCTTCGATCGCGATGTCGAGCGTGGAATTGGTCACGACGACCGCGATCTCGATGATACGGTCGTTATCCGGGTCGAGGCCCGTCATCTCCATGTCGAGCCAGACGAGGTTCAACTCGTTGCGCACGAGCGCGGGCTGGCTGGTGGAAGCGGCGGTATCGGTCATGAGTCATCCTGGAAAATGGCAGGCGGCGCGCAGCGCCGCCCGGGCGGCCGGCATCGCATCAGCGGGCCCGGTCCGCAAGAACATATAATTCTCGCATAGAACCCTTTGGCGCCTTCGATGTCACCCTTTTCGTTCACCCTGCTGTTCGCGCTCGCCGTACTCGCGATGGTCGTCACCAAGCTCTGGCTCGCGTCGCGGCAAATCCGCTTCGTCGCCGCGCACCGCAACGGCGTGCCTGCGCAGTTCAGCGCAACCATCCCGCTGACCGCCCACCAGCGCGCGGCCGACTATACGGTCGAGCGCACCCGGCTGACGATGCTCGAGATCGTCGTCAGCGCGGCCGCGCTGGTCGGCCTCACGCTGCTCGGCGGCGTCGGTGCGCTCGACACGCTGCTGACCGGCTGGATCGGCCGCGGCTACGGGCAGCAGGTCGCGCTCGTCGCCTCGGTGCTCGTGGTCACGAGCGTCATCGACGTCCCGTTCGAGTATTACCGCCAGTTCGGGATCGAACAGCGTTTCGGCTTCAACCGCATGACGAAGCGGCTGTTCTTCACCGACATGCTGAAAAATTCGCTGCTCGGCGCCGCGCTCGGCCTGCCGCTGCTGTTCGTCGTGCTGTGGCTGATGAACCAGGCCGGCAGCCTGTGGTGGCTGTGGACCTGGATCGTCTGGGTCGCGTTCCAGATGCTCGTGCTGCTGATCTACCCGACCTTCATCGCACCGATCTTCAACAAGTTCGAGCCGCTGAAGGACGACGCGCTGCGCTCGCGCATCGAGTCGCTGATGAAGCGCTGCGGCTTCGCGGCGAAGGGGCTGTTCGTGATGGACGGCAGCCGCCGTTCCGCGCACGGCAACGCGTACTTCACGGGCTTTGGCGCATCGAAGCGGATCGTGTTCTTCGACACGCTGCTCGCGCGCCTGTCCGGCCAGGAAATCGAAGCGGTGCTCGCGCACGAACTCGGCCATTTCAAACGCCGCCACGTGATGAAGCGGATGCTCGTGTCGTTCGTGCTGAGCCTCGTGCTCCTCGCGCTGCTCGGCTGGCTTGCGCAGCGCACGTGGTTCTATACAGGGCTCGGCGTCACGCCGTCGCTCGACACGAGCAACGCCGGCGCCGCGCTCGTACTGTTCTTCCTGGCGATTCCCGTGTTCCTGTTCTTCGCGACGCCGTTCAGCAGCCTCACGTCGCGCAAGCACGAATTCGAGGCCGACGCGTTCGCGGCCAGCCAGACCGACGCACAGGATCTCGTCAGCGCGCTCGTGAAGCTCTATGAGGACAACGCGTCGACGCTGACGCCCGACCCCGTCTACACGGCCTTCTACTACTCGCATCCGCCCGCCTCGCAGCGGATCGACCGCCTGATGCAGCACGCATGAGCCGGCCGACCTCCCGCAAGCCGGCCCCGCGCGCGTCGGGCGCACAGCGTGTCGAAGGCCGCGTGATCGCGGCTCATGGGCGCCACTACATCGTCGCGCCCGACGACGGCGGCCCGATGCTGCAGTGCTTCCCGCGCGGCAAGAAGAGCGATATCGCGGTCGGCGACCGCGTCGTGTACGAGCAGGCGTCGGCCGACCAGGGCGTGATCGTCGAAATCGGCGAACGGCGCAACCTGCTGTATCGCTCCGACCAGTTCAAGTCGAAGCTTTTCGCGGCCAACCTCGACCAGTTGCTGATCGTGCTCGCGACCGAGCCCTATTTCAGCGAGGATCTGCTCGGCCGCGCGCTGATCGCCGCCGAGGCGAACGAGCTGAAGCCGCTCGTCGTGCTGAACAAGATCGACGTCGAGGCCGCGCTGCCGGTCGCACGGGAGCGCCTCGCGCCGTACCGCGCGCTCGGCTACGACGTGCTCGAGCTGTCGGTGAAGGGTTCGCCCGACGACGCGCGCGCGCAACTGATGCCGCACCTCACCGGCCATTCGACGATCCTGCTCGGCCAGTCCGGGATGGGCAAGTCGACGCTCGTGAACCTGCTCGTTCCGGATGCCGAAGCCGCGACGCGCGAGATTTCGGCCGCGCTCAACAGCGGCCGCCACACGACGACGTTCACGCGGCTCTACCCGCTGGAGGGCGGCGGTGCGCTGATCGATTCGCCGGGGTTCCAGGAATTCGGCCTCTACCATCTGACCGAAGGGCGTCTCGAGCGCGCATTTCCGGAGTTCAGGCCGCTGCTCGCGGACTGCCGTTTCTATAATTGCCATCATCTGCACGAGCCCGGCTGCGCGATTCTCGAAGCCGTCGCCGACGGCCGCATCGCGCCGTCGCGGCATGCGCTGTACGCGCAGCTCGTGCACGAGGCGAGCCAGATCGTCCGCTGAGCGCGCGGCAGGCGCGCGGCGGCCGGCCTTCACCGACAGGAGCCGTCATGCGTTTCAAGGCACCCAATCTCGCGACCGCGCAGCATTGGGCCAACGTGCTTCAGGCGGCCGGCATCGGTTGCGAGCTGCATAACTGCTACGCGACCGGCGCGCTCGGCGGCCTACCCGCCGACGCGTGCACGCCCGAACTGTGGCTCGACGACGAACGCGACGACGCGCTCGCGCGCCGGCTCCTCGATGCCGCGTCGCACGGCCCGTCGGCCGGTGCCGCGCCGTGGCGCTGCCGGCAATGCGGCGAAGCGCTCGAAGCCCAGTTCACCGCGTGCTGGCAGTGTGGCGCCATGCGCAATCCGCTTGACGACTGAAGCACAGCAAAAAGGCCGGCATCAAGCCGGCCTTTTTCTTTCATCGGGTGCTGCGCTACCCCGTCACGACACCCAGACGGCGAGCGTCAGCATCAGCAGCAGGATCATCCACAGGATCACCGCGCGCCAGACGAGGCCGACTGCCGACTGCAGCGTACGCGGCGTGCAATCGTCACCGACCGTCAGCGGACCGCTGTCGCCGACCGCCAGCGCATCGAGGCTCGACGGTTCCGCGAGCGGCCCCGCGAGACGCGCGCCGAGCGCGCCGCTGCCGGCTGCGAGCAACACGCCGTCGTTCGGGTCGGGCCACTGGCGCGTGTGGTTGCGCCACGCGTAGATCGCATCCTCGAAGTTGCCGACGATCGCGAAGCCGAGCGCGGTCAGCCGTGAGGGAATCCAGTCGATTACGAAGAACGCACGCTGTGCGAACGTCGAGAATGCGGCCGTGCGGTCGTCACCCGGCGTCGACCAGCTGCGCGCGAGATATTCCGAAATGCGGTACAGCACGGCACCGGCCGGGCCGATCGGCAGCACATACCAGAAGAACACGCCGAACACGTGGCGATGCGATGCGACCACGGCGTGAATCAGCGTATGACGGACGATTTCGCCGACCGGCATGTCGACCGTGTCGATTCCCGTCCACTCGTGCAGGATTTCGCGCGCGCGCGGCACGTCGTCGTTGTTGAGCGCGAGATGGATATCGGTGAAGTAATGGCTGAACTGGCGGAAGCCGAGCGTGAAATACACGACGACGACGTTCCACGCGAACGCGAGCACGAAGCTCACCTTGTACAGCAGGAAATAAATCAGTGCGACGATCAGCACCCACGGCAGCACGACCGCGAGCCATGCGAGGATGCCGTGCTTCTGCTTGCCGGCGTCGAGGCCATGCGCGACGGTTTCCGCATGAAACTGGAACAGCGCGAACACCGGATTGTTCGGCGACAACGCGCGGACCTGTTCGATGATGAGGGCGAGGAGAACCGAAAAGAAAGTCATGCGTGGCGCCGTCTTCGGAGTTATGTCATTTTTTGCATAACGATAGCACAGCGTAAGCACCGCATGGCTGCCGGCGCGGTTGCCCGGCAGCCGGCCGTACGCGCCGGCCGGTGTGTGCGCCTAGCCGGCGGCCAAGAAGCGGTACAGATTGCGAAACATGGCGGCAGTTGCGCCCCAGATGAAGTAATGCCCGCCCGGTTTGCCGTTTGGATAGGGCATCGCAAAAAAACGACGTTCGCCGCCTTCCCAGCGAAACACGCGGACCTGGTGATTCGCCGGATTCATCACAAACGCGAGCGGCACCTCGAATATTTCAGCGACTTCGAACGTGTCGGCCTGCACGGTGAACGGCGGATGCACGAGGCCGACCACCGGCGTCACGCAAAAGCCGGTGCCGGTCAGGTAGTCGGGCAGCGCGCCGAGGATTTCGACGCGCTCGGCGGCCAGCCCGATTTCTTCCTTCGCCTCGCGCAACGCGGTTGCGGTCGCATCGCGATCGAACGGCTCGCGGCGGCCGCCGGGGAAGCTGATCTGCCCGGCGTGGTCATTCAGGTGATCGGCGCGCTGGGTCAACAGCACGGTGAGGCCCGACTCGCGGACGACGAGCGGGACGAGGACGGCCGCGCTGCGCGGATCGATGCCTTCCTGCAGTCTCGCCTCTCCGGGCTCGACACTCCACTCGAGCGTGCGCGCAAAACGGTCGCGCAGGCCGGACGGCGTCAACAGGCGGGGATCAATGGCGGGCAGGCCGGCGCCGGTGCCTTCGACCGGCAATACTTCGGGATCGATGATGGGGCGGCGATTCAATGGGGCTCTCGGGTTCGTGTCGTATCGAGCATATTGTCGCGCCAGAATGAAAAAAGCACCCGGTTGAACTGCACCCCAAAAGTTGGACATCGATCCAACCTTTGGGGTGTTTTTTCATGACGAAGTACAACGAGCAGTTCAAGCGGCAAATCGTAGACGAGTACCTTGCCGGCAACGCTGGAGTGAAGGCGTTGGGCAAGCGATACGGCCTGAGCTATACGCTAGTGCACCGGTGGGTCGCCCGGTATCGTGAGCACGGCGTTGCCGGACTGAGTAAGAAATACAGCCACTATGATGAGCAGTTCAAGCTTTCGGTTTTACAGCGTATGTGGCGCGATGAGCTTTCGTATCGCGAGGTCGCGACACTATTCAACATTCGTGGTGACCGAACCGTGGCAACTTGGGTGCGCTTGTATCATGACGGCGGTATAGATGCTCTGAAGCCTCGCCGACGAGGACGCCCGCCCAGCATGAAGCCTGAACCAGACATGAAACCGGAGTTCCCGCTGCAGCCCGATGAGGCACGCACGCCGGACACGCTCTCACGCGACGACCTGCTCAAAGAGAACGAATATCTGCGTGCGGAGGTGGCGTACCTAAAAAAGCTCGATGCGCTGCTGCGATCAAAGGAGCAAGCAGCGCCAAAGAAAAAGCGCAAATAGTGCGCGAGCTCAGGCAATGCCATCCGATAGCAGCCCTTCTGAAAGCAGCAGATCTGGCGCGCAGCACGTTCTACTATCAGTTGAAGGTGCTGGATGCCGGTGATCGACATGCCGATCTCAAAGCCAGGATCCGGACCGTGTACGAGCATCACCAAGGTCGTTACGGCTATCGGCGAATCACCGCCACAATCCGGCAGGCAGGACACGCGATCAACCATAAGACCGTGCAACGACTGATGGGACAATTGCGACTGAAGTCCTTGGTGCGCCCAAAGAAATACCGCTCCTGGCGAGGCGAAGTTGGTCGTGTCGCGCCTAATCTGCTGCAGCGCAAGTTCGATGTCGAGCGCCCGAATCAGAAATGGGTAACCGACGTGACTGAGTTCAACGTCGGTGGCCAGAAGCTGTACCTGTCGCCAGTGATGGATCTGTACAACGGGGAGATCGTCGCCTATCAGATGGATCGACGGCCAAGCTTCGAGATGGTCAGCCGTATGCTGAAGAAGGCGCTGACCAAGCTTGGACGCAAGGATCGACCGCTGCTGCATTCGGATCAGGGCTGGCAGTATCAGATGCCAGCGTATCGTCGGCTGCTTGGCCAGCACGCGTTGACGCAGAGCATGTCACGCAAAGGCAACTGCTTGGACAACGCCGCGATGGAGAGCTTCTTCGGTACGCTCAAGTCAGAGTGCTACAGGCTGCAACGCTTTGCTAGCGTCGAACAGTTACGCGATGCGTTGGATCGCTACATCCATTACTACAACCACGATCGCATCAAGCTCAAACTAAAAGGGCTGAGTCCCGTTCAATACAGAACTCAGCCCTTGGGCGCCTAGCCTTCTTAAACTGTCCAACTTTGTGGGGTCAGTTCAGGTCGGGTGCTTTTTCCTTACAGCTCTTACTCTTGGGAAGCTGCTGCGGTGCGATCCTTCGACACCAGCTTTTCCTTGATTCGAGCCGACTTGCCCGAACGCTCGCGCAGGTAGTACAGCTTCGCGCGACGCACATCACCGCGGCGCTTCACGACGATGCTTGCCAGCAGCGGCGAGTACGTCTGGAACGTACGCTCGACGCCTTCGCCCGACGAAATCTTGCGGACGATGAAGTTCGAGTTCAGGCCACGGTTGCGAATCGCGATCACGACGCCTTCGTAAGCCTGAACGCGCTTGCGGGTACCTTCAACCACGTTCACGTTCACGATCACCGTGTCGCCCGGGGCGAATTCGGGGATCGTCTTGCCGGCGAGCGCGCGCTCGATTTCTTCCTGCTCAAGTTTTGCGATCAGATTCATTACTGACTCCTTATGCCATCGTGTCGGCGTTGGCACCCGCCTGCTTCCAGGCCTGGCCCCGATAGAGGATGGATTCACATCAGGCACCGCACACGCATGTACAGCACCGCCAATTCCCGCCCGCGACTTCGCCTCAGGAGGCGTTCTTCGCTTCGCGTGCGAGGTTCGCAAGCCATGCCTCGTCGGCACGGCTCAACAACTTCTCGCGGCGCGCCCGGACGATCAGGTCCGGCCGCTTCCGCAACGTATTCCTCAATGCTTCCTGGCGCCGCCACCGCTCGATCTCGGCATGATGCCCGCCGAGCAGCACGTCCGGCACGCGCACGCCGTCGTACTCCTCGGGGCGCGTGTAATGCGGACAATCGAGCAGGCCGTCGACGAAACTGTCCTGTACGGCCGACTGCGAATCGTTCAGCACGCCGGGCAGCAACCGTACGACTGCATCCATCATCGCCATCGCCGGCAACTCTCCACCCGACAGCACGAAATCGCCGAGGCTGATTTCCTCGTCGACACAACGGTCGAGCAGGCGCTGGTCGATCGCCTCGTAGCGGCCGCACAGCACGACGACACCCGGCTCCTGCGCCATCCGCACCGCGCGCTCGTGCGTGAGCGGTGCGCCCTGCGGCGACATCATCACGACGCGCGTACTCGCGATACCCTGCTCCGCCTGCGCCGCTTTCGCGGCGCCGATCGCGGCTTCGAGCGGCCTGGCCAGCATCACCATGCCCGGACCGCCGCCGTACGGACGATCATCGACCGTGCGGTAGTTGTCCGTCGTGAAATCACGCGGATTCCAGGTGCGCAGCCCGAAGCGCCCTTGCTTGACGGCCCGGCTGGTGATTCCCCAGTCGGTCAGTGCGCGGAACATCTCGGGAAAGAGCGTGACGACGTCGAACTGCACCGCGCTCTCGGTAACCTGGTTCATTTCAGTAATCGGCTTCCCAGTCGACGACGATGCGACGCGCCGCCTGGTCCACCGTTTTGACGTATACGCCGACAAACGGAATCAACCGTTCGTCGGTGGTCGGCTGACCGTCTTTGCCGGTCGCCGGATATTCGACACGCATGATCGAATGCACGCCGTTGTCGATCATCCCGCTCACTTTCCCGAGTGCCACCGATTGCTCGTTGACGACATCGAGACCGATCAGGTCGACCCAATAGAATTCGTCCGCGGCCAGTGCCGGGAAATCTTCCCGGCGCACGAACACGCGAAAGCCGCGCATGGCCAGCGCAGCATCGCGGTCGCTGACGCCCGCGGGTTGCGCAACGACCGTGTCGCTGTGCGTCTTCGACTGCATGATGCGAACGGACAGCCGCTCCGCACCGCGTTCCAGCCACCAGCGGCGTGCCTTGAGCAGCGCGTCGCCGCCGCGACCGGCGTCGGCATGCGTCGCCACCTTGACCCAGCCCTTCAGGCCGTAGGCGTCGACTACCGCCCCGACCTCGACGGCATCGTCGGGCCAGGCTTGCGCCGCTTCGAGACCACCTTGCTCGGCAGCCTCACCGGCGTTCGCGACGACGTCGCGCTCGACCGGCTTGCGGACGAATGCGCCAAATGACGCACGCCCGCGCCTTGCATTACCGGAATCGTGACCCGCCATCAATGCACCTCACAGCCGGCACGACCGGCACACCGTGCCATGTTAGGCAGCCGGTTGCGCCTTTTGCGCTTCCTTCACGAGACGCTGGACGGTCGGCGACAGTTGCGCGCCAACGCCTTGCCAGTACGTCAGGCGATCCTGAGCGATACGCAGCGATTCGCCCTTCGTGGCAACCGGGTTGTAGAAGCCGACGCGCTCGATGAAGCGGCCGTCACGACGGTTACGCGAATCGGTAGCAACGATGTTGTAGAACGGGCGCTTCTTCGAGCCGCCACGAGCCAGACGGATGATAACCATATGATGTCCTTCGGAAAACCGGGTTCGAAACTACTGAAACACGCGATTATAGCCGGAAACCAGAGGTACAACAAACACTTACGCGGAAAAAATCCGCGGAAGCCCTGTCCGACGGGCCTACAATCGTCGTGTTCAGGACGTTCCCCGTCGTCATGTCGCCCCTTCGCACCGCCTCGACGCGCCCGCGCGCAGCACCGTTCGCGGCACTGCTTGCCGGCCTCGCCTGCCTCGTGTCCGCAACGGCGTTCGCGGCGCCGTTGCCGGTGGACGAACTCGTTGTTCCGCCCGGTTTCCGCGTGGAGGTCCTGACCGATGCGGTACCGACCGCGCGCGAAATGGCGTGGTCGCCGCGCGGCATTCTGTATGTCGGCACACGGGAAGGACGCGTGCATGCATTCGTGATGCACGAGGGCCGGATCAGCGCACGCTACGTGATCGCGTCCGGGCTCGACATGCCCGTCGGCGTTGCCTATCGCGACGGCGCGCTCTATATATCTGCGGTATCGCGCATCCTGCGTCTCGACCGCATCGATGACCGGCTCGCCAGGCCGCCAGCCCCCGTCGTCGTAACCGACGCACTGCCGACCGAACACCATCATGGCTGGAAATTCATCGCGTTCGGCCCCGACGGCAAGCTTTACGTGCCGACCGGCGCGCCGTGCAATGTCTGCCTCGCCGATCGCAGCCGCTACGCGATCATCGCACGCATGAAAGCCGACGGCAGCGGCAGCGAAGTCTTCGCCCGCGGTGTGCGCAATACGGTCGGCTTCGCATGGCACCCCGATTCGGGCGAGCTGTGGTTTACCGACAACGGGCGCGACATGATGGGCGACGACGTGCCCGACGACAAGCTGAACCGCGCGCCGCGCGCCGGCCTCGACTTCGGCTTCCCTTACTGCCATGGCGGCAACACGCCCGACCCCGAATTCGGCAGCGCCGACGTATGCCGCCGTTACGTCCCGCCCGTATTGAAACTCGGCGCACACGTCGCATCGCTCGGCATGCGCTTCTACACCGGGCCGATGTTTCCGGCGTCGTATCGCAATAACGTGTTCATTGCCGAACACGGCTCATGGAACCGCAGCACGAAGGTCGGCTATCGCGTGATGCGCGTCGTCGTCTCGGCAGACGGCAGCCAGGCTCGCCAGACTCCGTTCGTGACGGGCTGGCTGCGGCCGGACGGCACGGTATGGGGACGACCGGCCGACGTGCTGCCGTTGCCGGACGGTTCGCTGCTCGTCAGCGACGACTATGCGGGTGCCATCTACCGCGTGACTTATGCGGCACCTTGACGCAGCCCGGGGGTGACCGGCCCCGACCGGGCATCGTAGAATGCGTGCCGGGCCGCGCGCCCGCGCCGGCCTGCCGGCCGCCCATGCCAACGACAATACGCCGCCATCCATGTCCAGCAGCACCGCACCGTCCCGCCGCTTCCGCTCCAAGACGCTCACCGCCGCCCTCGCCTTCCTGTTCGGCTCGCTCGGCGCGCACCGCTTCTATCTGTACGGCCTTCGCGACGTGTATGGTTGGGCGCACCTGCTTGCGACGATCGTCGGCATCCCGGGCTTCCTCCTGCTCGCCGCCACCCAGCGTACGGCCGGCCTCGGCTGGTGGCTCGCGCTGCCCGGTGCGATCTCGCTGCTGGCGGCGTTCCTCGCCGCACTCGTCTACGGGTTGCGCCCCGACGAAAAGTGGGACGCGCAATTCAACGCGGAAACAGGCAAACACAGCCGCTCGGGCTGGGCCGTGATCTTTGTCGTGATCTTCTCGCTGCTGATCGGCGCGTTCCTGCTGATGACCGCTCTCGCGCTGTCGTTCCAGACGTATTTCGAATCGCAGGTCGAAGCGGCCAAGCAGATTTCGCAGTAAGCGAAGCGGGCGCAACGCAGCAACACCCGTCGCTCGCCGCTGTGCCCTATTCCGCCCCCGACCGGCAGCGGATCGGCCTGTCGCTCAGAACAGGTTCAACTGCATGTCGTCGCGCGGCTTCGCACCGACCGAACGAACAGCAATGCGCTGCGCCGGCACCGCCGCAGACGGCGCACCGCGGAACTGCGACAGATCGAGAATACCGTTCGTGCGCTCGTTCAGCCCGAGCCGCTTGACGACCTGACGAAAGCGCTGCCGCAACAGGTCGGCCCAGATCCCCTCGCCCTTCATCCGCTTCGAAAAATCCGAGTCGTAGTCTTTTCCGCCGCGCATGTCGCGCACGCGATTCATCACGCGCTCCGCACGATCGGGAAAATGGGCGGTAAGCCAGTTCTTGAACAGCGGCGCGACCTCCCACGGCAGCCGCAGGATGATGTAGCTCGCATGCGTCGCACCGGCCTCCGCACAGGCTTCGAGCACACGTTCCATGTCGGGCTCGGTGACGAACGGAATCATCGGCGCAATGCTCACGCCAACCGGCACGCCCGCATCGCGCAGCGCACGGATCGTGCGCAACCGGCGCGCCGGTGTCGCCGCGCGCGGCTCGAGCGTGCGTGCGAGATCGGCGTCGAGCGTCGTGATCGTGACCGCCGCCATGACCTGCCCGCGCTCGGCCATGGGTGCGAGCAGGTCGAGATCGCGCTCGATCAGCGACGATTTCGTGATCGCGGCGAACGGCAGCCCGTGATCGTGCATCACCTGGATCACGCTGCGCGTGATGCGCAGGTCGCGCTCGACCGGTTGGTAGGCGTCGGTGTTGACGCCGAGCGCGATCGGCTCCGGCACGTAGCGCTTCCGCGCAATCTCGCGCTCGAGCAGTTCGGCCGCATTCACCTTCGCATAGATGCGACTTTCGAAATCGAGCCCCGGCGACAGGCCGAGATAGCTGTGCGTCGGCCGCGCGAAGCAGTAGATGCAACCGTGCTCGCAACCGCGATACGGGTTGAGCGATACGCTGAACGGAATATCGGGCGACTGGTTGTGCGTGAGAATGCTCTTCGCCCGCTCCTCGAATACCTGCGTGCGCAACGGTGCGGGAAAGTCGCCATCGTCCGACTCGTGCGTCCAGCCGTCGTCGACCGCCTCGCGCTGCGCGATCTCGTACCGCCCCTGCAGGTTGTCGACCGCACCGCGCCCCTTGCGGGGCGCGGGCGGCGCTACCGGAAATTCGTTGTCGAACCGATCGTCCATGTGCCCACCCATTCGCCTGCGCCCAATACTGTACATTTATACAGTATTGGGCGCAGCATGCCAAGGGCGGGATAAGGGGCCCGACAGCGGGCCGCCGGCACGTCAGTCGCCGACCGCAATCGTCAGCGTCTCCTTGATTTCTTCCATCACGACATAGCTCTTCGACTGCACCGCGCCGGGCAACTGCAGCAGGATGTCGCCGAGCAGCTTCCGGTAATCGGCCATCTCGCCGATCCGCGCCTTGATCAGGTAATCGAAATCGCCGGACACGAGATGGCATTCGAGCACCTCGTCGATCTTCATCACTTCCCGGCGGAATTGCTCGAACATGTTGCCGCCCTTGTGGCCGAGCGTGATCTCGACGAACACCAGCAGCGCGGCGCCCAGTTGCCCCGGGTCGACCCGCGCGTGATAGCCGGTGATCACGCCGTCCCGCTCCATGCGCCGCACGCGCTCGATGCACGGCGTGACGGTCAGTCCGACCTGTTCCGCGAGGTCTTTCATCGCCATCCGGCCGTCGTCCTGGAGCAGCTTGAGGATGCGCCGGTCGAGCTTGTCGAGTGAGCGTACGGGCTGACGTTGCGTTCTCATTTTTTTATGCTGAAAACCTGAAAAATACGATAACAAAACCTGGACATTCGACAATACCATAGCGCAAAAAACTAGATCAGCTAGAGGTTACACGGAGCCGCAGGTGCGCCCGGCCTCGATCTGGTCCCTTCCATCTGGAGCAGCTATGCGAGTCGTCATTCTGGGCAGCGGTGTGGTGGGCGTGGCAAGCGCGTATTACCTCGCGCGGGCCGGTCATGAAGTCACGGTGATCGACCGGGAAGCCGGCCCGGCGCTCGAGACGAGCTTCGCGAACGCAGGCCAGATCTCCCCCGGTTATGCCGCACCGTGGGCCGCGCCCGGCGTGCCGCTGAAGGCCGTCAAATGGATGTTCGAGAAGCACGCGCCGCTCGCGATCCGCCTCGACGGCACGCGCTTCCAGCTCCAGTGGATGTGGCAGATGCTGCGCAACTGCACGGCCGAGCGCTATGCAGTCAACAAGGGCCGCATGGTCCGCCTCGCCGAATACAGCCGCGACTGCCTGCAGACGCTGCGCGCGGATACCGGCATCCAGTACGAAGGCCGCACGGGCGGCACGCTGCAGCTGTTCCGCACGCAGCAGCAGCTCGACGGCGCGGCGAAGGACATCGCCGTGCTGCAGGAAGCGAACGTGCCGTTCGAACTGCTGTCGCCGGCCGAACTGCGCAACGCCGAACCGGCGCTCGCCGCCGTATCGCACAAACTGACGGGCGGCCTGCGCCTGCCGGGCGACGAAACCGGCGATTGCCAGCTGTTCACGACGTGCCTCGCAGCGCTTGCCGAATCGCTCGGCGTCAAATTCCGCTACAACACGCCGATCGACGCGCTCGCGATCGCGGGCGGCAAGATCGCCGGCGTGCAATGCGGCAGCGAGACGGTGCGTGCAGACGCATACGTCGTCGCGCTCGGCTCGTACTCGACCAGCTTCATCTCGAACCTGATGAAGATCCCGGTCTATCCGCTGAAGGGCTATTCGATCACCGCGCCGATCGTCAACGAAGCGGCGGCGCCCGTGTCGACCGTGCTCGACGAAACCTACAAGATCGCGATCACGCGTTTCGACCAACGCATCCGCGTCGGCGGCATGGCGGAAATCGTCGGCTTCGACAAGAACCTGCGCGCGGCGCGCCGCGAAACGCTCGAAATGTGCGTGAACGACCTGTTCCCGGGCGGCGGCGATACCTCGAAGGCGACCTTCTGGACGGGTCTGCGCCCGATGACGCCGGACGGCACGCCGATCGTCGGCCGCACGCCGGTGTCGAACCTGTTCCTGAACACCGGCCACGGCACGCTCGGCTGGACGATGTCGTGTGGTTCGGGCCAGCTGCTCGCGGACCTGATCTCGGGCAAGATGCCCGCGATCCAGGCCGACGACCTGTCGGTGCACCGTTACCTGAAGGACGTGGCCGGCCAGACGCGCCCCGCATACGCGTAAGCCGCGGCCGCCCGCAGCGATGCGGACCAGCCGGCATCAAAAAGAAAGGCGCCCCGAGGGGCGCCTTTCTCATTTCGTCGAATGTGTCGCGCGGGATCGGATCAGAACTGATCTTCCGTCAACGCGAGCACGCTCTCGTTGCCCTTCGTGCCGACGATCGACGCTTCGAGCCCGCCCGCCTGCACCAGAATGTGCTCCGCGTAGCATTGCGCGATCGCGATCTTCGCGTCGAAGAACGCCGGGTCGCTCGCACGCTGCGCCTGCGCCGCCAGCAGCGCGCGCGCCATCTGCCACCCGCACAGCACCACGCCCGCCAGCTTCAGGTACGGCACGCTGCCCGCGAACACCGCGTTCGGGTCCTGCTTCACGTTCGCCACCACGTAATCCACCACCGACGACAACGCGCGCGCACCCTTCTCCAGCTGCGCCTTCATCGACGCGGCCGCCGCGCCGTCCAGCTTGCCCAGCGCCGCCACCGTCTCGCCGATCTCCGCAATCAACGCCTTCGCCACCGCGCCGCCGTCGCGCATCGTCTTGCGGCCCACCAGGTCGTTCGCCTGGATCGCCGTCGTCCCTTCGTAGATCGCCAGGATCCGCGCATCGCGGTAATACTGCGCCGCGCCCGTCTCCTCGATGAAGCCCATCCCGCCGTGCACTTGCACACCCAGGCTCGCCACATCGTTCACCATCTCCGTGCTCCAGCCCTTTACCACCGGCACCAGATACTCGTAGATTGCCTGATGACGCGCTCGTGTCGCCTCGTCCGAATGGCGGTGGGCAATGTCGCTGTGCGCCGCTGCCACATAGGCCAGCGAACGCGCGCCTTCGGTCAGTGCACGCATCGTGCCGAGCATCCGCCGCACATCCGGGTGGTGAATGATCGTCACCGACTGCTTCGCCGACCCGTCCACCGGGCGGCTCTGCACCCGTTCCTTCGCGAATTCCGCCGCCTTCTGGTACGCGCGGTCGGCCACGCCGATCCCCTGCATCCCGACGCCGAAGCGCGCCGCGTTCATCATGATGAACATGTATTCGAGGCCGCGGTTCTCCTCGCCCACCAGGTAGCCGATCGCGCCGCCGTGGTCGCCGTATTGCAGCCCCGCCGTCGGGCTCGCCTTGATCCCCAGCTTGTGCTCGATCGACACGCAGTGCACGTCGTTGCGCGCGCCAAGCGAGCCGTCCTCGTTCACCAGGAACTTCGGCACGATGAACAGCGAAATGCCCTTCACGCCTTCCGGTGCGTTCGGCGTGCGCGCCAGCACCAGGTGGACGATGTTGTCCGCCATGTCGTGCTCGCCCCACGTGATGAAGATCTTCGTGCCGAACACCTTGTACGTGCCGTCGCCCTGCGGCTCGGCGCGCGAGCGCACCAGCGCGAGATCGGAGCCGGCCTGCGGCTCGGTCAGGTTCATCGTGCCGGTCCATTCGCCGGAGATCAGCTTCGGCACGTAGCGCTGCTTCTGCTCGTCGGTGCCGGCCGTCAGCAGCGCCTCGATCGCGCCGTCGGTCAGCAGCGGGCACAGCGCGAACGACAGGTTCGACGCGTTCAGCATCTCGATGCACGGCGTCGCGATCAGCTTCGGCAGCCCCTGGCCGTCGTACTCGGTCGGATGCTGCAGCCCCTGCCAGCCGCCTTCGACGAACTGGCGGAACGCTTGCGCGAAGCCCGGCGTCGCGGTCACGACACCGTCCTTCCAGCTGCTCGGGTTGCGGTCGCCTTCGACGTTCAGCGGCGCCAGCACCTCGCCGCAGAACTTCGCGGATTCCTCCAGCACGGCCTGCGCCGTGTCGTAACCGGCATCCTCGAAGCCCGGCAGCTGCGCAACGGTGTCGATGCCCGCGAGTTCCTTCAGCACAAAAAGCATGTCCTTGACCGGTGCGACATAACTCATGGTGTGTCTCCTCTTCTCTCGTCTGTCGATGGCGCAAAAAAAGGGGCGCTCGTCGCGCCCCTCTTTTCGTGTGCTTACCGCTGAAGCGTCATTTCGCGTCAGCCGAGCTCGGTCACGAGCTCCGGCACGAGCGCGAACAGATCGCCGACGAGGCCGTAATCGGCCACGCTGAAGATCGGTGCTTCCGGATCCTTGTTGATCGCGACGATCACCTTCGAATCCTTCATGCCGGCCAAGTGCTGGATCGCACCCGAGATACCGACCGCGATGTACAGCTGCGGTGCGACGATCTTGCCGGTCTGGCCGACCTGGTAGTCGTTCGGCACGTAGCCTGCGTCCACTGCCGCGCGCGATGCGCCGAGTGCAGCCGACAGCTTGTCCGCCAGCGGCTCCAGCACCTTCGTGTAGTTCTCGCCGCTGCCCAGACCGCGGCCGCCCGACACGATGATCTTCGCGCTCGTGAGTTCCGGACGGTCCAGCTTCGTCACTTCACGGCTCACGAACTGCGACTTGCCTGCGTCGGCTGCCGCTTCGATCTTCTCGACCGCTGCGCTGCCGCCTTCGGCCGCCACCGGATCGAAGCCCGTCGCGCGCACCGTGATGACCTTGATCGGGTCGCTCGACTGCACCGTCGCGATCGCGTTGCCCGCGTAGATCGGGCGCTCGAACGTGTCAGCCGAATCGACCGCCGTGATGTCCGAGATCTGCGCGACGTCCAGCTTCGCGGCGATGCGCGGCGCGATGTTCTTGCCGTAGGCCGTCGCCGGCGCGAGGATGTGCGAGTAGTCCTTCGCGATGTTCAGCGCGGTCGCTTCGACGTTTTCCGCGAGGCCCGCTTCGAGCTGCGGCGCATCGGCCAGCAGCACCTTCGACACACCCGCGATTTTCGCCGCTGCATCCGCAGCCGCTTGCGCGTTGTGGCCCGCGATCAACACGTGGATATCGCCGCCGATCTTCGCTGCCGCCGCCACCGTGTTCAACGTCGCGGCCTTGACCGACGCGTTGTCGTGTTCTGCAATCACCAGAATCGTCATTTCTTTGCGCTCCCTCTTACAGCACCTTGGCTTCGGTCTTCAGCTTCTCGACCAGCGTCTTCACGTCCGGCACCTTCACGCCGGCTGCGCGCTTCGGCGGCTCGACCACCTTCAGCGTCTTCAGACGCGGCGCGACGTCCACGCCCAGGTCTTCCGGCTTCACGGTTTCCAGCGGCTTCTTCTTCGCCTTCATGATGTTCGGCAGCGTCACGTAGCGCGGCTCGTTCAGGCGCAGGTCGGTCGTGATCACCGCCGGCAGCGTCAGCGACAGCGTTTCCGCGCCGCCGTCGACTTCGCGTGCAACCGTAGCCTTGCCGTCGGCGACCGTCACCTTCGATGCAAACGTCGCTTGCGGCAGGCCTGCCAGCGCAGCCAGCATCTGGCCCGTCTGGTTCGAATCGTCGTCGATCGCCTGCTTGCCGAGGATCACCAGTTGCGGCTGTTCCTTGTCGACCAGCGCCTTCAGGATCTTCGCGACGGCCAGCGGCTCGACGCCGTCGGTCGACTCGACGAGGATCGCGCGGTCCGCGCCGATCGCCAGCGCCGTGCGCAGCGTTTCCTGCGCTTGCGTGACGCCCACCGACACGGCGATCACTTCGGTCGCCACGCCCGCTTCCTTCAGGCGCACGGCTTCTTCAACGGCGATTTCGTCGAACGGGTTCATCGACATCTTCACGTTCGCGATGTCGACACCCGTGTTGTCCGACTTCACGCGGACCTTCACGTTGTAATCGACCACTCTTTTCACTGGCACCAGGATTTTCATGCACACGCTCCAAAGTTACGAATACGACCAGAGGCCATTTTATAGCGAGGCCTCATGACTGCGCGGCCAAGCGGACCCATCCATCGTGGCTGTCGAGGATACCGCTTCTTGGCGACGCGCCAATGATAGCGAACGATCGTTCTATTTTAAAAGAGAAAAAACCCGGACGCAAAGCCCGGGTTTTCGATCACCAACTCTAATCTCGCCGGGCGCCCCGTGCTCCGCCCGTTACCAGGCGGCAATAACCGCGCCGCCGAACTTGCCTTCGATGAACTGCTTCACGTCGGCTGAATGATAGGCCGCGATCAGTTTCGCGACCCACGGTTTGTTCCGGTCCGCCTCGCGAATTGCGAGGATGTTCGCGTACGGGCCGTTCGGGCCCTCGATCGCGATCGCGTCCTGTTTCGGTTTCAACCCCGCTTCCATCGCGTAGTTGGTATTGATCGCGGCCGCATCGACGTCGCCGAGCGAACGCGGAATCTGCGCCGCATCGAGCTCGACGATCTTCAGCTTGCGCGGATTGTCGACGATATCGAGCGGCGTCGCCTTCAGCCCGGCGTCCGCGCGCAGCTTCAACAGGCCCTGCTTTTGCAGCAACAGCAGCGCACGGCCGCCGTTGGTCGGGTCGTTCGGGACCGCGATGCGCGCGCCCGGCTTCAATTCCGCCAGCGACTTCACGCGCTTCGAATAGATGCCCATCGGAAACGTCACGGTATCCGCGACCTTGATCAGCTTGTAGCCGCGATCCTTCACCTGCGCCTGCAGATACGGATCGTGCTGGTAGCTGTTCGCGTCGAGGTCGCCCGATGCGAGCGCGGCGTTCGGTTGCACGTAGTCGGAGAATTCGACGATGCGGATCTCGAGGCCGCTCTTCGCCGCGACCTTCTTCACCGCTTCCATGATCTGCGCGTGCGGCCCGCCCGTTACGCCCACCTTGATGGTTTCGGCCTGCGCGTGCGCACCCGCGAACAACGCGGCCGCACCGAGCGCCGCCACGAACTTCAGCATGAAACGTCGTTGCATCGTGTCTCCCCTAACGGATCAGTTTCGTTTTATTTGTGGCTCAGCCGGCGCACGAGCCAGTCGCCGAACGACTGCACGATCTGAACGAACACGATCAGGATCGCGACGACCGTCCACATCACTTCCGGCAGATAGCGCTGGTAGCCGTAGCGAATCCCGAGATCGCCCAGGCCGCCGCCGCCGATCGCGCCCGCCATCGCCGAATAACCGACCAGCGACACGAACGTGATCGTCAGGCCCGCCACGACACCCGGCAGCGATTCGGGCAGCAGCACCTTGAATACGATCTGCGACGTGGTCGCGCCCATCGATTGCGCGGCCTCGATCAACCCGCGGTCGACTTCGCGCAGCGCCGTTTCGACGAGACGCGCAACGAACGGCGCGGCTGCGAGCGTCAACGGCACGACCGCCGCTGCCGTACCGATCGACGAACCCGTGACGAGCCGTGTAAACGGAATCACCGCGACCAGCAGGATGATGAACGGTGTCGAGCGGACGGCGTTCACGATGCCGCCGAGCACGCGATTCACCGCGAGATTCTGCAGTACGCCCTGACGGTCGGTCAGGTAGAGCAATACGCCGAGCGGCAGCCCGACGAGCGCGCCGACCACCCCGGAGATGCCGACCATGATCAGCGTCTCCCAGAACGACTGCACGAACATATCGAACATCTCACTCAACATACGAAAGCTCCTCTACCACCACACCTTGCTCGCGCAGGAACGCGAGCGCCTGCCCGACCTTGCCCGGCTCGCCGCCCGCGAGCACCGCGAGCGAACCGAATGCCTGCCCCTGGATCTCGTCGATCTGGCCGTGCAGGATGTTGAAATCGAGTTCGTACCGACGGATCGTTTCCGACAGGATCGGCTGGTCGACACCCGAACCCGTGAACGCGAGCCGCAGCAGATGCCCGCTGCCCGTCTTCAGCCGCTCGGCCACGCGCGCCTTCAGCGCGGGCGGCAGTTCCTGTGCGATCACGTCGCCGATCAGCGCGCGCGTCACTTCGTGATGCGGCTGCAGGAACACGTCGATCACGCGACCTTCCTCGACCACACGCCCCGCATCGAGCACCGCGACGCGATCGCACACCTGCTTGATCACTTCCATCTGGTGCGTGATCAGCACGATCGTCAGGCCAAGCTCGCGATTGATGCGCTTCAGCAGGTCGAGGATCGAACGCGTGGTTTCGGGATCGAGCGCGGACGTCGCTTCGTCCGACAGCAGCACTTTCGGCTTGCTCGCGAGCGCGCGGGCGATGCCGACGCGCTGCTTTTGCCCGCCGCTGATCTGCGCCGGGTAGCGATCCTTCTGCGCGGACAGCCCGACGAGGTCGAGCAGCGGCAGCACGGCGGCCTCAATCTCGGCACGGCTTGCGCCGGCCAGTTCGAGCGGCAACGCGACGTTGTCGAACACCGTGCGCGACGACAGCAGGTTGAAGTGCTGGAAGATCATGCCGATCTCGCGGCGAGCCTCGCGCAGCGCGCTTGCCGGCAGCAGCGTGAGATCGCGCCCGCCGACGACGACGTTGCCTTCGGTCGGCCGCGTCAGCAGGTTGATGGTGCGCACGAGCGTGCTCTTGCCGGCGCCGCTTCGGCCGATGATGCCGAACACCTCGCCCTGCGGAATCGTCAGGTTGACGTTGTGCAATGCCTCGACCCAGCCGGTCGGGCCAGGGAAACGCTGCGAAAGATTGCGTAATTCGATCATGTAAACAAAACGGCGGCCGGCTGGCGAGCAGGCCCGCCAATCGGCCGCCGATGCATCTGGAATAGCCGGCGATTTTACCGCAAACCCCTCATTCCACTTAATAATCGATTTCGATCTTTTCATAACTACACGAAATTAGAGGGGCGCCGCTGGCCCGCCGTGCAGATGCCGCGACTATGATCCGGAACACCGACCAACGAACAGGGGACACGCCAGATGACCGCCACCACTACGCCGGCCGCCGCACCTGCCATCGCCGGATCGGCGCCTTCGTCGTCGCCCGCACCGAAAATGGGCCGGCTGCGTACCGCGGACGGGCTCGAACTGGCGTCGTACCGTTGGCCGGCCAGCGACGGCACGACGCCGCCGCGCGCGACGATCGCGCTCGTGCACGGCCTCGCCGAACACGCGGGCCGTTATGCGACGCTCGCCGGCCGGCTGAACGCGGCCGGCATCGACGTGCTTGCGATCGATCTGCGCGGGCACGGCCAGTCGCCCGGCAAACGCGCGTGGGTCGAGCGCTTCGACGGCTACCTGAACGATGCGGATGCGCTGGTCGCCGAAGCAGCGCGCGGCAATGCGCCGCTGTTCCTGATGGGACACAGCATGGGCGGCGCCGTCGCCGCGCTGTACGCGATCGAACGCGCGCCGGCCCGCGGCCACGCGCTGACGGGCCTCGTCCTGTCGAGCCCGGCGCTCGCGCCGGGCCGCGACGTGCCGCGCTGGATGCTCTCGGTAAGCCGCATCATCAGCCGCGCATGGCCGACCTTCCCCGCGATCAGGATCGATGCGGCGCTGCTGTCGCGCGACCCGGCCATCGTCGCGGCCAATCGCGCCGATCCGCTCGTGCATCACGGCGCGGTTCCCGCCCGCACCGGCGCGGAGATACTCGATGCGATGGCCCGCATCGAAAGCGGCCGCGGCGCGCTGCGCGTACCGGTGCTCGTCTATCACGGCACCGAGGACAAGCTGACCGAACCCGACGGCAGCCGCGCGTTCGGCGCGCGCGTCGGTTCGCCCGATCGCACGCTGACGCTATACGAAGGCGGCTTTCACGAAACGATGAACGATCTCGAACGCGATCGCGTGATCGACGCGCTGATCGCGTGGATTCACGCACGCGTGCCGGCGCGCTGAGCGCGCACGGCACGGCCGGTCAGATACCGGCCAGCACGCGCAGGTGCGCGACGACGCTGCGCCCGAGCGCGGACAGGTTGTAGCCGCCTTCGAGGCAACTCACGATGCGGCCTTGCGCATGACGACGCGCAACGTCGACGATCTGCGCGGTCAGCCATTCGAAGTCGGCCTCGACGAGGCCGAGGTTGCCGATATCGTCCTCGCGATGCGCATCGAAGCCGGCGGACACGAACAGCATCTGCGGCTTGAATGCGTCGAGGCGCGGCAACCAGAACATGTCGACGGCTTCGCGGATCGCCATCCCGTTGCTGCGCGCGGGCATCGGCAGGTTGACCATGTTCGGCGCCTGGTGATCGACGCCCGAGAACGGGTACAGCGGATGCTGGAAGAAGCTGCACATCAGCACGCGTTCGTCGTTCGCGAACGCAGCCTCGGTGCCGTTGCCGTGGTGCACGTCGAAATCGATGATCGCGACACGCTCGATACCGTGCACGTCGAGCGCATGCCGCGCAGCGATCGCAACGTTGTTGAAGAAACAGAAACCCATCGCGCGTGCAGGCTCCGCATGATGGCCGGGCGGGCGGACGCCGCAGAACGCATTCGCGTAACGGCCTTCGATCACCGCGTCGGTCGCCGCGATCGCGGCACCGGCCGCGCGCAGCGCCGCGCGCCACGTATCGCGGTTCATCAGCGTATCGGGATCGATCTCGACGTAGCCGTCGACCGGCGTCATGCTCCGGATGTAGTCGATGTGCGCCTGCGTATGCACCCGGCCCAGCGCCACCTCGCTCGCAAATGGCGCGGTTTCGTGGACGATCAGGTCGTCGATGCGGCTCGCGATCAGTTGATCCTGGATCGCCGACAATCGGGCCGGGCATTCCGGATGCCATTCCCCCATCTCGTGCAGCATGCAGTCGGGGTGCGTATAGAAAGCGGTTGCCATAAGCTGTCATCCGCAGCGCGCGGTGCGCCGCAGGTCTCCATCAATGATGTCCATCGTCTGCCGCGAATTCGCCGCTAACTTACCACAACGGGGGCCCGTTTCGCCCCGGCGCGCCGGATGCGTCGGGTATACTGCGCCGAACACAATCGCCCTTCCCGCCCGCTTCGACATGAATTCCAGCAAGCCTGCCGCCCTTCTCTCCGCGCTGTTCCGCGCTCGCGCTCCGCTCGTCGTCGTCGCCGTTGCCGCCGCCCTCGGCGCCGCGCCCGCCGGTGCGCAGACGCAGCCCGCGAAGCCCGCCGGCACGCTCGTCGCGCAGGGCCAGCCTCAGCAGCCGTCGCCGCCGGGCCAGACCTTCGAAGAGGAAATCGTTCCGCAGCGTTACGCGAACAACGCGAAGGTCGACGCGTTCATCGACGAGATGGTCAACCGCAACGGCTTCGACTCCACGAGCCTGCATGCGCTGTTCTCGCGCATCAGTTATTCGGCAACGGCCGTCAAGCTCGTGAAGCCGGCTGCGTCGCCGACGGTCAAGAACTGGCGCGTCTATCGCTCGCGCTTCATCGAGCCGATCCGCATCAACGCGGGCGTGAAGTTCTGGAAGGCGAACCAGGCAACGCTGCAGCGCGCATCCGCCGAATTCGGCGTGCCGCCCGAAGTGATCGTCGGCATCATCGGCGTCGAGACGATCTATGGCCGCTACATGGGCAATTTCCGCGTGCTCGATGCGCTGACCACGCTCACGTTCGACTATCCGGACACGCCGAATCGCGACAGTCGCCAGGCAACGTTCCGCAAGAATCTCGAAGATTTCCTCGTCTGGACCCGCGACAATCAGCTCGACCCGACCACCGTGCTCGGCTCGTACACCGGCGCGATCGGGATTCCGCAGTTCCTGCCGAGCAGCATCCGCGAATATGCGGTCGACTTCGACGGTACGGGTCACGTCGATCTGCGCAGCAGCCCGGTCGACGCGATCGGCAGCGTCGCGAACTACCTGAAGCAGCACGGCTGGGAAACCGATCGCCCGGTGGTGTGGCAGATCACGCCCGACACCGGCAGCCTGGGCATCGCGCAAGCTGCTGCCGACGGCAAGCCCGAACCGCACTGGGCGCTGTCGCAACTGATGCGCGCCGGCATGACGCTGAACGAACCGGCGGTCAACATCACCACCGAAGCCGGCACGCCGGTGACCGTGGTCGACCTGCCGTCGCCGGGGCGCGCAACCGAATACATGCTCGGGCTCAAGAATTTCTACGTGCTGACGCGCTACAACCGCAGCTTCTTCTATGCACTCACCGTGTACCAGCTCGGCGAGGCCGTGAAGGCGCAGATGGAAGCGAGCGGCGCGCTGCGGCCGGCCAACATGGACGAGCAGGCGCAATAAGCAAACGCCCCGCCCAAACAAAAAACGCCGCAACTGCGGCGTTTTTTTTATCGCGTGATGGCCAGGCTCAGGCCGGGAACACGCCCGTGGACAGGTAGCGGTCGCCGCGATCGCAGACGATGAACACGATCGTCGCGTTCTCGACCTGACGCGCGATGCGCATCGCGACTTCGCACGCGCCGCCCGATGAAATGCCCGCGAAGATGCCTTCGACCGCCGCCATCCGGCGCGCCATCGCTTCCGACGCCGCCTGGCTCACGCTCTCGACACGGTCGACGCGGCTGCGATCGAAGATCGTCGGCATGTACGCTTCCGGCCACTTGCGGATGCCCGGAATGCGCGAACCTTCTTCCGGCTGCGCACCGACGATCTCGATCGCCGGATTCTGTTCCTTCAGGTAACGCGACGTGCCCATGATCGTGCCCGTCGTGCCCATCGCCGACACGAAGTGCGTGATGCGCCCTTCGGTATCGCGCCAGATTTCCGGGCCCGTCCCTTCGTAGTGCGCAATCGGGTTGTCGGGATTCGCGAACTGATCGAGGATCACGCCCTTACCCTCGCGCTGCATCTGGTCGGCGAGATCGCGCGCCAGTTCCATCCCGCCCTTCACCGGCGTGAGGATGATCTCCGCGCCATAGGCCGCCATGCTCTGGCGGCGCTCGACCGACAGATCCTCCGGCATGATCAGCACCATCTTGTAGCCGCGGATCGCCGCTGCCATTGCGAGTGCGATGCCCGTATTGCCGCTCGTCGCCTCGATCAGCGTATCGCCCGGCTTGATGCGCCCGCGCGCCTCGGCCTTGCTGATCATCGACAGCGCCGGGCGATCCTTCACCGAACCGGCCGGATTGTTGCCTTCGAGCTTCGCGAGCACCACGTTGTTGCGCGCGCGAATCTCGTCGTCCGGCAAGCGGACCAGTTGCACGAGCGGCGTATTGCCAATCGTGTCTTCGATAGTTTTGTAAGCCATGGAGATACCGTGAGTGCGAGGCCGATCAATCGATCGATTGTAAACCAGCACTGCCGCTCGCGCCGGCAACCCCATTACGACGATGGAATACGACGCGGCGACTCGTGATCGCCCCGCACGGGATGCACACGCAAAAAACCCGCGGCATGCCGCGGGAAGCCGTCGTCATGACGGCGGCTGAAGGAGCTCTTTGGCTGCTGCGCGCGATGCGTTACTTCTGTGCGGTGCGGGCAGGCGCGGCGGCCGGCTTTGCCGCCGCCGGTCTGGCCGCGGCTTGCTGGGTTGCGCCAGAACCGGCCGCACCCGAGCCGGCCGCGCCTACCGTCAGCCCTTCCTGCTGAAGTCGCTCGACGGTATGGCCGCCCATGCCTTTCACGCGTGACGCGAGATCGTCCGCATTCCTGAACGGACCGCGTGCGCCGCGCTCGTCGAGAATCGCTTTCGCCCGCGCCGGGCCGATGCCCTTGATGCCGATGAGTGCATCCTCGTTCGCGGTGTTGACGTCGACGGCCGCCCAGGCCGACGCGACTGCGCCGAGCATGACCGCTGCGGCAAACCATTTCCTGATCATGTGCTGGATCTCCGATGAAAAACGGCCGGCGGCTGCCGACCGTGAGACCCAGTCTATCGATGCAACGCTTCCGTTTAAACCTGGCCGGATAGCCAACGAACGTAGCGGTCGACACCTTCCTGCACCGTCAGGAACGGTGCGTCGTAGCCTGCCGCGCGCAGCTTCGTCTGATCGGCCTGCGTGAAGCACTGGTACTTGCCGCGCAGCGCATCGGGGAACGGCACGTACTCGATCAGCCCCTGCTCGACCTGCTGCGCGAGCGTCAGCGGCGGCAGGTTGTCGAGCACGCGCAACGTGTTCACGACCGTCGACGCGATATCGTTGAACGGCTGCGCGCGGCCCGTGCCGAGATTGAAGATGCCCGACTTCTCCGGATGATCGAAGAAGTACAGGTTCACCTTCGCGACGTCCTCGACCGACACGAAATCGCGCGTCTGCTCGCCCGGCGCATAACCGTTGTACTCGCCGAACAGCTTCACCTTGCCTTCCGCGCGGAACTGGTTGAAGTTGTGGAACGCGACCGACGCCATGCGCCCCTTGTGCGTCTCGCGCGGGCCGTACACGTTGAAGTAGCGGAAACCGGCGATCTGGCTCTTCGCGCTCGGCAGCACGCGGCGGATCACCTGGTCGAACAGGAACTTCGAATAACCGTAGACGTTCAGCGGCGCCTCGACCTCGCGCTCCTCGACGAACCGCGTCGAGCCGCCGTAGGTCGCGGCCGACGACGCGTACAGGAACTGCACGCCCTGCTCGAGGCAGGTGTCGAGCACCGCACGGCTGTAGCGGAAGTTGTTGTCCATCATGTAGCGGCCGTCGGTTTCCATCGTGTCCGAACAGGCGCCTTCGTGGAACACCGCGCGTACCTTGCCGAAATCGCCGCGCGCGAAGCGTTCGACGAATTCGGTCTTGTCGAGATAGTCGTCGATCTCGCAATCGACGAGATTCCGGAACTTGTCCGCGCGCGTCAGGTTGTCGACCGCGATGATGCGCGTCTCGCCGCGCTCGTTGAGCGCCTTGACGAGGTTCGCGCCGATAAAACCGGCTGCGCCGGTGACGATGAGGGTCATGATCGTCCTGCCTGAAAAATGGGAGCCATGCGTGCGGCGCGCGGGTCGCGCCACCGAATGCGCTCAGTGAAACAGTTCGTCGTAATCGACCGTGGCCGTGCCGAGCTTGCCGACCACGATGCCGGCCGCGCGATTCGCGAGCACGACCGCGTCGACGAGCGGCACACCCGCGCCGAGCATCGTCGCGACCGTCGCGATCACGGTATCGCCCGCGCCCGACACGTCGAACACCTCGCGCGCGAGCGCCGGCGCATGCAGTTCGCCTTCGGCGGAAAAAAGCGTCATGCCCTCTTCCGAACGCGTGAGCAGCAGCGCGTCGATATTGAGTTCCGCGCGCAGATTCGCGACGCGCGCGCGTAAGTCGTCTTCCGATTTCCACTGACCGACCACTTCGCGCAGTTCCGCGCGGTTCGGCGTGATCAGCGATGCGCCGCGATAGCGCGCCCAGTCGTCGCCCTTCGGGTCGACGAGGACGGCCTTGCCGGCCGCACGCGCCTTCTCGATCATCGTCGTGACGTGCGTCAGGCCGCCTTTCGCGTAATCCGACATCAGCACGACGTCGTGCTGCGGCAGCAGCGCGTCGAAGCGTGCGAGCCCCGCGAGCAGCACCTCGTGCGTTGGCATCGCCTCGAAGTCGACGCGCAACAGTTGCTGCTGGCGCGCGAGCACGCGCAGCTTGATCGTGGTCGGCAGCGCCGGGTCGCGTTCGAGATGGGGCGTCACGCCGCTGCTGCCGAGCAGTTCGACGATCCGCTCACCGGGTTCGTCGCACCCGACGACGCACAGCAACCCGGCCTGCCCGCCGAGCGTCACGGCATTGCGCGCGACGTTGGCTGCGCCGCCGAGCCGCTCCTCCTGACGCTGCACGTGCACGACCGGCACGGGCGCTTCCGGTGAAATGCGATCGACGTTACCGAACCAGTACCGGTCGAGCATCACGTCGCCGACGACGAGCACGCGCGCGCGCGCGATTTGCGCGCGCGGCACCGGAACGACTTCGCGAAGAGTATTCATCGTGTGGTCAGCCACGGGAGGACGACTGGGGATCGACATACGGCCGGCCGATCGCGTAGTAGTCGATGCCCAGTTCGGCCATCGCGTCCGGCTCGTACAGGTTGCGCCCATCGAAGATCACCGGCGCCTTCAGTTCGGCCTTCAGGCGCGTGAATTCGGGGCTCCGGAATTCCTTCCATTCGGTCACGATCACGAGCGCGTCCGCGCCCGTCACGGCGACGTCCTGCGTATCGACGAGATGCAGGCGCGCGAGCGCCGCCGCATCGTCGCCGAAATCCAGCGCGAACACGCGCCGCGCCTCGTCGACCGCCACCGGATCGTACGCGCGCACGGTCGCGCCGCGTTCGAGCAGCGCGGCGATCAGGCGCCGGCTCGGCGCCTCGCGCATGTCGTCGGTGTTCGGCTTGAACGCCAGCCCCCAGACCGCGAACTCGCGGCCGGTCAGGTCGGCGCCGAAGCGCTGCTCGATCTTGCCGATCAGCACGTCCTTCTGCGCGTGGTTGGCGGCCTCGACGGCTTCCAGGATGCGCAGCGGCTGGCCGTTCTCGCCGGCGGTGCGAATCAGCGCCTGGACGTCCTTCGGGAAGCACGAGCCGCCGTAGCCGACGCCCGCGTACAGGAAGTGATAGCCAATGCGCGGGTCGGAGCCGATCCCGCGGCGCACGGCCTCGATGTCGGCGCCGACCTTGTCCGCGAGATTCGACATCTCGTTCATGAACGAGATGCGCGTCGCGAGCATCGCATTCGCCGCATATTTCGCGAATTCTGCCGAGCGCACGTCCATGTAGATCGTCCGCTCGTGGTTGCGGTTGAACGGCGCGTAAAGCTTCTTCATCTTCTCGCGCGCGATCGTGCCGGTCTCGTCGCCGTCGACGCCGATGATGATCCGGTCCGGACGCATGAAGTCCTCGACCGCGGCGCCTTCCTTCAGGAATTCCGGGTTCGACACGACCGAGAAGCGGTGCGCGACGCTGCCCGCGAGCCCGCGTGCGGCCAGTGCCTCGTCGACCACGCCGCGCACGCGCTGCGCGGTGCCGACCGGCACCGTCGACTTGTCGACGATCACCTTGAAGTTCGTCATGTGGCGGCCGATGTTGCGGGCGGCCTCGAGCACGTATTGCAGGTCGGCCGAGCCGTCCTCGTCGGGCGGCGTACCGACCGCGATGAACTGGATCTCGCCGTGCGCGACGCTCGCCTCGATGTCGGTCGAGAAGCGCAGGCGCCCTGCCGCGCGGTTGCGCGCGATGATGTCCAGCAGCCCCGGTTCATGAATCGGCATGCCGCCGTTGTTCAGGATGTCGATCTTGCGCTGATCGACGTCGAGACAGAAGACGTCGTGACCGATCTCCGCGAGGCATGCGCCCGTGACGAGGCCGACATAGCCGGTGCCGATGATGGTGATTTTCATAGATGTTCCGGTACTTCCCGGTAATAGACTAACTTGGCCGCCGGGACGAGCCCGGCGGCAACCGCAGCGCGTTGGCTCCGCGTGCCGGGATCAGCCCGGCATCGCAGGTTCGACGCGGCGCGGCGCATAGGTTTCCCAGCCGCTGCATCCGGGGCACTGCCAGTAGAAATTGCGCGCCCGGAAGCCGCAATTCTGGCACGTATACCGTGGCAGATTCTTGGTGCGCTGCTTGATCAGCGCACGCATCATTTCAAGTTCCTTACGGCGAGGTTCGTCGGCCGCCGCGATCTGCGCATCGAGCAGGTGCAGCATCCCCGACAGGTTCGGCGACTTCTCCATCTGCGCGCGCGCGAGCGTGTGCGCCGCGTCCTGGCCGCGCAACCCCGCAATGTGCTGATATGCGATGTCGAGCAGGTCGTTCGACGGATAACGATCGACATAGCCCATCAGCAGTTCGGCGCCTTCGACATTCTTGCCGAGCGCGACATAAGCCTTCATCAGCTTGTCGGCGACGAGCGGCAGATACGCCGGGTTCTGCGCTTCGACGCGCTTCCAGTGCTCGATCGCCGCCGCGTGATTGCCCTCTGCCGCCGCCGCGTCCCCGGACAGGATCGTCGCACGCACGTTCTGCGGGTTCACGACCAGCGCGAGCCTCAACTGTTCGGCCGCCGCGGCCGCGTTCTTGCGCTGCAGCGCGTCCTGTGCGAGTTCGCAGTGAAACTGCGCGATTTCGGTGTCGAGCGGCTTGTCGCTCATCGACTCGATGCGCTTCGCAGTATCGATCGACTTGTTCCAGTCCTTCTCGATCTCGTAGATCGTCAGCAGCGCCCGCTGCGCGCCGAGTGCGTAGTCGCCGTCGGCAAGCTTGTGGAACGCGTCTTCGGCGCGATCGAGCAGGCCGGCTTTCAGGAAATCCTGGCCGAGCTCGTACAGCGCGTGGTCGCGCTCGTTGACCGGCAGGTCCGTGCGGCTCAGCAGGTTCTGATGCACGCGGATCGCACGATCGGTTTCGCCGCGACGGCGAAACAGGTTGCCGAGCGCGAAGTGCAGTTCGACCGTCTCGGGATCGAGCTTGGCAACCTCGATGAACGCGTCGATCGCCTTGTCGGGTTGTTCGTTCAGCAGAAAATTGAGGCCGCGAAAATACGATCGCGGCAGGTTGGCGCTCTCCGACAGGAGATTCTTCAGGTCATAGCGTGACGCCGCCCAACCGAGCGCGAACGCGACCGGAATCGCGAGCAACCACCAGAAATCCAGATCCATGCGAAATATCGAAGCAGAGACGAAAACCGCGCGATTATCGCGCGGCGTCCGTGTTAAATGACGGGCGGCATCGGCGGCTGGTCGACGACGGCCGGCGTTTCGCGCGCCGCACGCAGATCGCGCTTCAGGCGCCCGTTCTCGAGGCGCAACCGGAAGATCGAAGGCAGCGCGGACAGCAGGCCGGCCAGCAGCCCCACGGCGAAGAAGGCCAGACCGATCAGGATCAGCGGCGCTTGCCATGTGTAGCCGGCAACAAAATTCAGCGTCGCGGTTTGCGTATTGGCCAGCGCAAGCACCAGCAGCAGTACGAACACCAATACCCGGATCAGCCAGACGATAAACTTCATGAAGCCCTCTCTTTGTTGAGGTTTGCCGCGGCGCGCGACTCCCCTTCGTCGCACCGAATCGACCCGTATTGTAAAGGAAGCGTTTCGGCGGCTGCGCAGATCCTGCGCGCACTCGCTGCGCTGCAGACGCCGGAAATAAAAAAAGCGCCCGCAAGGGGCGCTTTTCTCTTCAGCCTTCGCCGGACAGGTTCCGGGCAAACCGAACGACGCTCAACGCTCGTCGTCCGGATCGTCAGCCTTCAGCGGCTCACCGGCACGGCCGTCGACGCGTTCACGCAATTCCTTGCCAGGCTTGAAGTGCGGCACGAACTTCTCGGGCACCTGCACTTTCTCCCCCGACTTCGGGTTGCGTCCGACGCGCGCCGGGCGACGGTTGAGGCCGAAGCTGCCGAAACCCCGAATTTCAATGCGGTGCCCTTTCGCCAGAGCGTCGGACATCGCATCGAGCATCGTTTTCACCGCGAAATCCGCATCCTTGAGGACAAGTTGCGGAAATCGCGATGCCAGCTGCGCGACCAACTCGGATTTGGTCATACTTCAGCAGACCTCGTGAGGCTTACTGGTTCTGGCCGTCGAGCTTCGCCTTCAGCAGCGCGCCGAGGTTGGTCGTACCGGTCGCAGCAGCGCTGGAGTCCGATTGCAGGCCGCGGATCGCTTCCTGTTGTTCGGCCGAATCCTTCGCCTTGATCGACAGGTTGATGCCGCGCGACTTGCGATCGATGTTGATCACCATCGCGTTGACCTTGTCGCCTTCCTTCAGCACGTTGCGAGCGTCTTCGACGCGATCCTGCGAGATTTCCGACGCACGCAGGTAGCCTTCGACGTCGCCCGTCAGCGTGACGACCGCACCCTTCGCATCGACCGTCTTCACGACGCCGTCGACGATCGAGCCCTTGTCGTTCATTGCAACGTAGTTGCTGAACGGGTCGCCTTCGAGCTGCTTGATGCCGAGCGAAATACGCTCCTTCTCGACGTCGATACCGAGCACGATTGCTTCGACTTCGTCGCCCTTCTTGTACTTGCGAACGGCTTCTTCGCCGGTTTCGCTCCACGACAGGTCCGACAGGTGGACCAGGCCGTCGATGCCGCCCGGCAGACCGATGAACACGCCGAAGTCGGTGATCGACTTGATTGCGCCCGTGATCTTGTCGCCCTTCTTGAAGTTGCGGCTGAAGTCATCCCACGGATTCGGCTTGCACTGCTTCATGCCGAGGCTGATACGACGACGGTCTTCGTCGATCTCGAGGACCATGACTTCGACTTCGTCGCCCAGCTGGACAACCTTCGACGGCGCAACGTTCTTGTTGGTCCAGTCCATTTCCGACACGTGGACAAGGCCTTCGATGCCCGATTCCACTTCGACGAATGCGCCGTAGTCGGTGATGTTCGTGACCTTGCCGAACAGGCGCGTGCCCGACGGGTAACGACGCGAGATGCCTTCCCACGGATCGTCGCCCAGTTGCTTGATGCCCAGCGAGACGCGGTTCTTCTCTTGGTCGAACTTGAGGATCTTCGCGGTGACTTCCTGGCCAACCGACAGGACTTCGCTCGGGTGACGCACACGACGCCATGCGATGTCGGTGATGTGCAGCAGGCCGTCGATGCCGCCGAGGTCGACGAACGCGCCGTAGTCGGTGATGTTCTTGACCACGCCGTTGACGATCGCGCCTTCCTTCAGCGTTTCGAGCAGCTTCGCGCGCTCTTCGCCTTGGGTCGCTTCGATCACTGCACGACGCGACAGCACGACGTTGTTACGCTTGCGATCGAGCTTGATCACGCGGAACTCGAGCGTCTTGCCTTCGTACGGGGTCGTGTCCTTGACCGGACGCGTATCGACCAGCGAACCCGGCAGGAACGCGCGGATGCCGTTGACCATCACGGTCATGCCGCCCTTCACCTTGCCGGTGATCGTGCCGGTGACGAGTTCGTTGTTGTCGAGGGCCTTTTCCAGCGACAGCCACGATGCAAGGCGCTTCGCCTTGTCGCGCGACAGGATCGTGTCGCCGTAGCCGTTTTCGAGTGCGTCGATCGCGACGGACACGAAATCGCCCGACTGCACCTCAACCTCGCCCTGATCGTTCAGGAATTCCTCGATCGGAATGTAAGCCTCGGACTTCAGGCCTGCATTGACGACCACGAAGTTGTGGTCGACGCGCACGACTTCGGCGGAAATCACTTCGCCGGCGCGCATGTCTTGGCGGGTCAGCGACTCTTCGAACAGAGCCGCAAAGGATTCGGTATTCGGGGTGGAGGTTTGCAGGTCGGACATAAAAATCTGATTGTGCATGGATCGCTGTGCCACGCCGGCCGGAATGGCAGGCTGAAAGGGCCAGATCGGGTTCCACACGGGGTTAAGGGTTCGAAACACGCTCCGCGCTTGCGGCACGGAGCACCTACTGCTGCCCGCCTTCTCAGGCGGGCTGGCCCAGCGCCCGGTACCACTGCAGCACCTGGTCGACGGCTTCATCGACCGACAATGCCGACGTATCGAGCAACTCGGCGTCTGCCGCGGGCTTCAGCGGCGCGGCCGCGCGATTGCTGTCGCGCGCGTCACGTTCACGAAGATCCCGGAGCAAGTCATCTATATTAGCAGAAAAACCTTTTTGCATCAATTGCTTATGCCGTCTGGCCGCGCGTGCCTCGGCGCTGGCCGTCAGGAACACCTTCAGCACCGCGTCCGGGAAGATCACCGTACCCATGTCGCGCCCGTCGGCAACGAGGCCCGGCGTCTTGCGGAACGCGCGCTGGCGCGCGACGAGCGCGGTACGCACGGGCCCGTGCACGGCAATCGCCGATGCGCGGTTGCCGACTGCTTCGGCGCGGATATCGTTCGACACATCGACGCCGTCGAGCTGCGCGCAGCCTTCGCGGAACGTGATGTGGAGATCGTCGATCAGCTTCACGAGCGCGTCGATGTCCTCCGCCGCTATGCCGTAGCGCACGCTCGCGAGCGCCGCGAGACGGTACAGCGCACCGCTGTCGAGCAGGTGAAAACCAAGGTGGGCGGCGACGAGCGCCGCGACGGTGCCCTTGCCGGAAGCAGTGGGGCCGTCGATGGTGATGACGGGAGTCGGGTGAAAGGGTCGGGTCGATTTCATCGGAACAGTCGGGTCAGGCTTTTGCGAGTGCGGCGAAGCGGTCGAAATAGTCGGGGAACGTCTTGCCGACGCACTTCGGATCGTTGATCCGCACGGGCACGCCGCCCAGGCTGACGAGCGAGAAGCACATCGCCATCCGGTGATCGTCGTACGTGTCGATCGCCGCATTCGGCGTGAGCTTTTCCGGCGGCGTGACGACGAGATAGTCGGGCCCCTCCTCGATGGTCGCGCCGACCTTGCGCAACTCGGTCGCCATCGCGGCGATGCGGTCGGTCTCCTTCACGCGCCAGCTCGCGATGTTGCGCAGCGTGCTCGTGCCGCTCGCGAACAGCGCCGCGACGGCGATGGTCATCGCCGCATCGGGAATCAGGTTGAAGTCCATGTCGATCGGCTCGAGCTTGCCGTGGTCGTGGCCGATGCCGCGCACCTCGATCCAGTCGTCGCCCATCGTCACGTTCGCGCCCATCTGCATCAGCGCGTTCGCGAAACCGACGTCGCCCTGGATGCTCGCGCGCCCCACGCCCTCGACGCGCAGCGGGCCGCCACCAAGCGCACCGGCCGCGAGGAAATACGATGCGGACGATGCGTCGCCCTCCACCATGATTCGCCCCGGGGAGCGATAGCGGACGCCGGCCGGCACGACGAAGCGTTCCCAGCCGTCGCGCTCGACGATCACGCCGAAGCGCTCCATCAGCCGGATCGTGATGTCGATGTACGGCTTCGAGATCAGCTCGCCGTCAATCTCGACGACGGTCTTGCCGTCCGTCGCCTTCACGAGCGGCAGCGTCATCAGCAGCGCCGTGAGGAACTGGCTCGACACGTCGCCGCGCACGCGGATCGGCGCGTCGACCGAAATCGTCGCGGGCTTGATCCGCAGCGGCGGATAACCCTCGTTCAGCTCGTAGTCGATCTGCGCGCCGATCTGCCGCAGGCCGTCGACGAGATCGCCGATCGGCCGCTCGTGCATACGCGGCACGCCGTGCACGCGATAGTCGCCGCCGTTCACCGCGAGCGCGGCGGTCAGCGGCCGCACGGCCGTGCCCGCGTTGCCGAGGAACAGGTCGGCCGTCTTCGCGGTGAACGCGCCGCGCGTGCCCGTGACGACGCAGGTGTCGCCGTCGCGCGCGAGCTTCACGCCGAGTTTGCCGAGTGCATCGAGCATCACGCGCGTGTCGTCAGAGTCGAGCAGGTTGGTGATCGTCGTTTCACCTTCGGCCAGCGCCGCGAGCAGCAGCACGCGGTTCGAGATGCTCTTCGAGCCGGGCAGGCGCACGGTGCCCGATGCGCTGGAGTACGGGCCGAGATCGAGATAGTCCATGGGAATCGTCCTGTTATTTCTTGACCGGCTCGGCAGAGGGATTACCGCCCCGCTCCTGCCATGCCTTGCGTGCGGCGCGCGAGCGCGTGAACACGGCTTCGAGCGCCGCGCCGTCACCGGCGTCGATCGCCGCGCGCAGCCGCGTGAGCACGCGCGTGTAGCCGTCGAGTTCGTCGAGCAGCGCCGCACGGTTCGCGACGCACACGTCGCGCCACATTTCCGGGCTCGACGCGGCAATCCGCGTGAAATCGCGGAAACCGCCCGCCGCATACGAGAATTTCAGTTCCGCGTCGGCCTCGCCGAGGATCTGCTCGACGAGCGCAAACGACAGCACGTGCGGCAGATGGCTGATCGACGCAAACACGCGATCGTGCTGCGCAGTGCTCATCATACGAACGTCGGCGCCGGTCGCGCGCCACATCGCGTCGATCCGCGCGACCGATTCCGGCGCGTTTTCCGGCAGCGGGCACAGCACGACGTTGCGGCCGACGTACAGGTCCGGCAACGCGGCCTCGACGCCGCTCGACTCGCGCCCGGCGATCGGATGCCCCGGCACGAACTGCGCGATCCGCGCGCCGAGCGCTTCGCGTGCGGCCGCAACGACATCGGACTTGGTGCTGCCCGCATCGGTGACGATCGTTTCATCGGCGAGCCACGGTGCGATGCGTGCGAGCAGCGGGCCCGTCTGCGCGACGGGCGCGGCCAGCAACACGAGATCGGCGCCGGCAAGCGCGTCGCGCAACTGCGCGTCGTCGTCGAGCGCCGCCGCACGATCGATCACGCCCAGCGCCAGCGCACGCTCGACCGACGCGCGCGAACGGCCGACGCCGACGATCTCGCCCGCGCCGCCCGGCGCGCGCTCGCGCAGCGCGCGGGCCAGCGATCCGCCGATCAGGCCGACACCGAAAATGACCAGTTTGTTGAATGCAAAGCCTGACACGAGAAGAGCCTAGTTACGCGTGCGGAACGACGTCCCGCACACGGAATTCCAGATTCCGGGCAACGGGCCCGCACCCGGCGCAACCTGCACCGGGTGCCGCCCGAACCCGCCTTCGGCAGCGTCGACCGGCCTGCCGTGCCCACCTGGCCGCACCGCCCGCACGAGCAGGCGACTGGCCGCCGCACGTCAGCGCGCGCGCGGATACGAACCGAGTATCTTCAGGAACGCAGCCTTCTGGCCGAGCTCCGCAAGCGCGGCTGCGACCGCCGTATCGTCCCGGTGCCCTTCGATGTCGATATAGAAGTAGTACTACCACGTGCCGACGCGCGCCGGACGCGACTCGAAACGCGTCATCGACACGCCGTGCCGCGCGAGCGGCTCGAGCAGCTTGAACACGGCGCCCGGCTCGTTCTTCACCGACACGATCAGCGACGTCTGGTCGTGACCGCTTTGTCCGGCCGGTTGCTTGCCGACGATCACGAAGCGCGTGCGGTTGTGCGGATCGTCCTGGATCAGCGCGAATGCAATCTGCAACCCGTAGTGCGCGGCCGCGCGGTCGCCCGCGATCGCCGCGACGGTCGGATCGGCCGCCGCCATGCGCGCGGCTTCCGCGTTGCTCGCCACGGCCTGCCGCTCGAGCTGCGGCGCATTCGCTGCGAGCCACTGCTGGCATTGCGCGAGCGCCTGCGCATGCGCGCAGACGCGCTTCACGCCGTCGAGCGTGCCGCCCTGCGTGAGCAGGTTGTGGTGGATGGGCAGCGCGAGTTCACCGCTGATCAGCAGTTGCGTCTGCAGCAGCAGGTCGAGCGTGCGCGACACCGCGCCTTCGGTCGAATTCTCGACCGGCGCGATGCCGAACGCGGACGCGCCGGCCTCGACCGAACGGAACACCTCGTCGATCGACGGGCACGGCAGCCCTTCGATCGACTGGCCGAAATACTCGAGCATCGCCTGCTCGCTGTACGTGCCGACCGGCCCGAGGAACGCGACGTGGATCGTCTGCTCGAGCGCGCGGCTCGCGGCCATGATCTCGCGCCAGATCGCACTGATGTGCTCACTCGCGAGCGGGCCCGCGCTCATGTCCTGCAGCCGCGCGATCACCTGCAGCTCGCGCTCCGGCCGGAACACCGGCGCGTTGAAATGCTTCTTGACCTCGCCCACCTCAAGCGCCACCGCGGCGCGCTGGTTGAGAAGCGCGATCAGCTGCGCGTCGATCGCATCGATGCGATCGCGCAGCGGTTTCAGGCGGGAATTCAGTTCGTCGTCCATGCGTAGTTGCCGTGCTGTTTGAACAGCGCCGCCGTCAGGCGCCGCGCTGCTCGAAGTCCTTCATGTACTCGACGAGCGCTTTCACGCCCTCGAGCGGCACCGCGTTGTAGATCGACGCCCGCATGCCGCCGACGGACTTGTGGCCCTTCAGCTGCAGCAGCCCGCGCGCCTTTGCGCCGGCAAGGAAGTCTTCGTTGCGCGTTTCGTCGGCCAGGAAAAACGGCACGTTCATCCGCGAACGTGCTGCCGGCTCGACCTTGTTCAGATAGAAGCTGCTCGCATCGATCGTGTCGTAGAGCAGCTTCGATTTTTCGATATTGCGGGCCTCGATCGCTTCGAGGCCGCCCTGCCGCTTCAGCCACTGGAACACGAGGCCCGCGATGTAGATCGCATAGGTGGGCGGCGTGTTGTACAGCGAGTTGTTCGCGGCGATGGTCTTCCACTCGAACGCCGACGGGCAGATCGACAGCGCGCGATCGAGCAGATCCTCGCGCACGATCACGACCGTCACGCCGGCCATCCCGATGTTCTTCTGCGCGCCGCCGAACAATACGCCATATTTCGCGACGTCCATCGGACGCGACAGGATATGCGACGAGACATCGGCGACCAGCGGCACGTCGCCGAGATCGGGAATCTCGAACGTCTCGACGCCGTCGATCGTCTCGTTGGTACACAGGTGCACGTAGGCCGGATCGTCGGACAGCTGCCATTCGGCGCGCGCGGGCGCACGCGTGAAGCCGTCTTCCGTCTTGCCGGTGGCCGCAAGGTGCGGCGTGCAGAACTTCTTCGCCTCGCCGAACGACTTCTGCGACCACGAGCCCGTCACGACGAAATCGGCGGTCTTGCGCGATCCGAGCAGGTTCATCGGCACGATCGCGTTTTCCGCGATCCCGCCGCCCTGCAGGAACAGGATCCGGTGGCTTGCCGGCACGCCGAGCAGGTCGCGCAGATCGGTCAGCGCGGCCTCGTGGATCGACATGAACTCCTTGCCGCGATGGCTCATCTCCATCACGCTCATGCCGCTGCCGTGCCAGTCGAGCATTTCGTCGGCGGCCTGCCGCAGCACTTCCTCGGGCATCGCCGCAGGACCGGCGGAGAAATTAAAGACGCGCATCGTGAAAACCTCGGGAGGGACGCGACCGGCGGCTTGCCGCCGCTTGTCAGTTGCAAATGAGCCGCGCCAGAAAAGAAATGGCCGCTTGCGCTCGCGCGCAAACGGCCATTATCGCACTGTCGTCAGGCTCCCGCCAAACCCGGCCGAACGGCCGGGGGGCGTGCCCGAACGGCTTACTTGCCCGGCTTGACTGCTGCGACTTCCTTGTCAGCCTGCGTGCGCGTCGCCTGGATCGCTTGCGGCATGTACTTCTGCATCAGGCCGTTGACCACGTCGCGGCCGACTTGATCCTGAACCTGGATGAACTTGCGGCCCGTCGGGCTCTTGTAGAACGTCGTCAGATCCTTGATCTCCGACGTGCTGTAGTACTTCGCGTACGCGTCGTACTGAGCCGACATCGCGTCGTTCTGGAATTGCTGCGTGCCGAACACCTTGCCCGCGCCGTCGACCAGCTTCGGCACCGCGTTCTTCTGCAGCGTCGGAACGGCAGCTTGCTTCTGCTTGTCGTTCAGCGTCTTGTTTTCCGACAGCGCGTCCGACAGGATCGCCGGCACGAGCTGCTTGGCCTGCATTTCGGCGCTGTTGCCGATAGCCGACACGAGCTTCGGCGCGTCGATCGCGTCGAGCAGATCCTTGATCGCCGCCTTCTTGTCGGCGTCGATCGGCGCAGCTGCCGCGGCAGGCGCCGGTGCGGAATTCGACAGCGCTTGCGCCATCGCGAACGTCGGCACCAGTGCGGCCAGCAGGACCAGTTGCTTGAATTGCTTTTGCATCATCACTCCCTTTTGGAAATATGAATGGTTGCTCACCGGCCGCGGCGCTTCGCGCCCGCGGCGGCTAGAGTCTCATCCGTTCTTCAGGCTTCGCCGTCCGACGCCTCGTCGGCCTCGCCATCACCCTCTTCGGCCTCCGCGACCTGCTGCAGACCAGAGAGCTTGGTGCCCTCATCGAGACTGATGAGTGTAACACCTTGCGTGGCGCGCCCCATCTCGCGAACCTCGGATACGCGGGTGCGAATCAACACGCCGGCCGTCGTGATCAGCATGATCTGATCTTCGGCGTCGACGAGCGTCGCGGCCACGACCTTGCCGTTGCGCTCGGACGTCTGGATCGCGATCATACCCTTCGTGCCGCGGCCGTGACGCGTGTATTCGGTGATCGGCGTGCGCTTGCCGTAGCCGTTCTCGGTCGCGGTGAGCACGGTCTGCTCCTCGCTGCCGGCAACCAGCAGCGCGATGACCTGCTGCCCGTCCTCGAGCTGCATGCCGCGCACGCCGCGCGCCTCGCGACCCATCGGACGCACGTCGTTCTCGTCGAAACGCACGGCCTTGCCGGCGTCGGAGAACAGCATCACGTCGTGTGCGCCGTCGGTGATCGACGCGCCGATCAGGAAGTCGCCGTCGTCGAGGCCGACCGCGATGATGCCCTTCTTCATCGGACGGCTGAATGCTTCGAGCGGCGTCTTCTTCACGGTGCCGAGCGACGTCGCCATGAACACGAACTTGTCGGCCGAGAATTCCTTGACCGGCAGCACGACGTTGATCTTCTCGCCGTCCTGCAGCGGGAACATGTTGACAATCGGGCGGCCGCGCGAGTTGCGCGAGCCCTGCGGCACTTCATAAACCTTGACCCAGTACACGCGGCCGCGGTTCGAGAAGCACAGGATGTAGTCGTGCGTGTTCGCGATGAACAGCGTCTCGATCCAGTCGTCTTCCTTCATCTGCGTCGCCTGCTTGCCGCGCCCGCCGCGCTTCTGCGCGCGGTACTCGGACAACGGCTGCGACTTCACGTAACCCGCGTGCGACATCGTGACGACCATGTCCTGCGGCGTGATCAGGTCTTCCGTATTCAGCTCGGTCGCGTTCAGCTCGATCTTCGAACGGCGCGCATCGCCGAATTCGGCCTTCACCGAGGTCAGTTCCTCGCCGATCATCGTCGTGATCCGCTCGGGGCGCGCGAGGATGTCCAGCAGGTCGGCGATCTGCGCCATCACTTCGCGATACTCGCCGATGATCTTGTCCTGCTCGAGGCCGGTCAGGCGCTGCAGACGCATCTGCAGGATTTCCTGGGCCTGCGTGTCGGACAGACGGTAGAGCCCGTCGACCTGCATCCCGAATGCCGGGTTCAGGCCTTCCGGGCGGTACGCGGAGCGGCCGCCGGCCGCCGCGTTCTCGCTCTCGGCACGCGTGAGCATCTCGCGCACGAGCGACGAATCCCACGGCTTCGCCATCAACTCCTGCTTCGCGATCGGCGGCGTCGGCGCAGCCTTGATGATCGCGATGAACTCGTCGATGTTCGCGAGCGCGACCGCGAGACCTTCGAGCACGTGGCCGCGTTCGCGGGCCTTGCGCAGTTCGTAGATCGTGCGGCGCGTCAGCACTTCGCGTCGATGCGACAGGAAGCACTGCAGGATTTCCTTCAGGTTCAGCAGCTTCGGCTGGCCGTCGACGAGCGCGACCATGTTCATGCCGAACGTGTCCTGGAGCTGCGTCGCCTTGTACAGGTTGTTCAGCACCACTTCCGGCACTTCGCCGCGCTTGAGCTCGATCACGACGCGCATGCCGCTCTTGTCGGACTCGTCGCGGATGTCGGAGATGCCCTCGAGCTTCTTCTCGTTGACGAGCTCGGCGATCCGCTCGAGCAGCGAGCGCTTGTTCACCTGGTACGGCAGCTCGTCGACGATGATCGCCATCCGCTGGCCGCGGTCGATCTCCTCGAAGTGCGTGGCCGCACGCATGACGACGCGGCCGCGCCCGGTGCGGTAGCCGTCGCGCACGCCGGCGACGCCGTAGATGATGCCGGCCGTCGGGAAGTCCGGCGCCGGGATGATCTCGATCAGCTCGTCGATCGTCGCTTCCGGGTTGGCCAGCAGGTGCTGGCACGCGTCGACGACTTCGTTCAGGTTGTGCGGCGGGATGTTGGTCGCCATGCCGACCGCGATGCCCGACGAGCCGTTGATCAGCAGGTTCGGGATGCGCGACGGCAGGACCGACGGCTGCGTTTCGTTGCCGTCGTAGTTCGGCTCGAAATCGACCGTTTCCTTGTCGATGTCGGCGAGCAGCTCGTGACCGATCTTCGCCATGCGAATTTCGGTGTAACGCATCGCCGCGGCGTTGTCGCCGTCGATCGAGCCGAAGTTGCCCTGCCCGTCGATCAGCATGTAGCGCAGCGAGAAGTCCTGCGCCATCCGCACGATCGTGTCGTAGACCGCGATATCGCCGTGAGGGTGGTATTTACCGATCACGTCACCGACGATACGCGCCGATTTCTTGTACGCGCGGTTCCAGTCGTTGTTCAGTTCGTGCATCGCGAACAACACGCGCCGGTGCACGGGTTTCAGGCCATCGCGGACATCCGGGAGGGCACGTCCGACGATCACGCTCATCGCGTAATCGAGATACGAACGGCGCATTTCCTCCTCTAGGGAGGTGGGCAGGGTCTCTTTGGCGAATTGATCCATGTATCCGTATCGTTTCGGAGCGAAGACGGCGAACGCCTTTCGCGTGGGCGCTGCATGCGCAACGCAACGCGAGATTCTAACATGCGCCCATCAGCCGCCAATTCGCCTCCCCCTCTATATATAAATAGCGAAAATCGCGACGGCGGCGAATCACCCCGAATTACCCCCACCCCGACGTCACGGACGATTACGCCATGTCCGTTTCACGCGCACGAGTAAACAGTTGTATTCATCCGCGCAATTCCATCGACACACTCTTGACAATCTCTAAAAGTTGCGGCAGGTCGGTGTTGCGCATGCACCACAATCGTTGAGGCGATCTTAGGGTGGGGAGGATTTTTTTTCGTAGGAAGGGAACGATATGGCAAAATGCCAACGCACTGAAGGTTAGACGCTGCTCGAAGTCTAAAGTCTACACAGAGCGGTGCCGCATTTTTGTGCCGCACCAATGTTATACTTCGAGCAATGTATGACTTGTCACCGTCAACAGGCTCGCAGTAAACCTGCGGTAATCTCAATTTCGAGAGGAGAAATATGAATAAACTTTCAAAGCTCGCGTTCATTGCAGCTACCGCAGTTATGGCTGCATCCGCTTCGGCACAGTCGGTGCCGGCGTCGCGTCAAGCCGTCAATGACAACTGGGTGAACGGCACGGGCGAATGGGTGTGGATGAACGGCACGAACGAGCTCTGCTGGCGCGATGCGTTCTGGACGCCGGCCACCGCCAACGCGAAGTGCGATGGCGCACTGGTCGCCCAGGCACCGCAGCCGCCGGTCGCTCCGGTCGCTCCGGCCATCACGAGCCAGAAGATCACGTATCAAGCTGACGCACTGTTCGACTTCGACAAGGCAACGCTCAAGCCGCTGGGCAAGCAAAAGCTGGACGAACTGGCTTCGAAGATCGAAGGCATGAACACGGAAGTGGTCGTCGCAACGGGCTACACGGACCGTATCGGTTCGGACAAGTACAACGACCGTCTGTCGCTGCGCCGTGCGCAAGCCGTGAAGTCGTACCTGGTCAGCAAGGGTGTGCCGGCCAACAAGATCTACACGGAAGGCAAGGGCAAGCGCAACCCGGTCACGACGGGCTGCAACCAGAAGAACCGCAAGCAACTCATCGCTTGCCTCGCACCGGACCGCCGCGTGGAAGTCGAAGTGGTCGGTACGCAAGAAGTCCAGAAGACGACCGTTCCGGCAAACTAAGCCGCGGTTTTCGACTGCTTCAAAGCCCCGCTCCGGCGGGGCTTTTTCATTGGGGTCCGTCCAGGCACTCGCCGCCTCGCCGTTCGCCCGCATCTTATATACTCGGGGCTGACGAATCGAAGCACCGCCCTCCTTCCGTAGCCCGTTTGCCGACATGACCAACGCCGATCCGCACGAACTCCAGAAATTCAGCGACCTCGCCCATCGATGGTGGGATCCGAATGCCGAATTCAAGCCGCTGCACGACCTGAACCCGGTCCGGCTCGGCTGGATCGATGCGCATGCGCATCTGGCCGGCAAGCGCGCGCTCGACATCGGCTGTGGCGGCGGCATCCTGTCCGAATCGATGGCCGGACTCGGCGCGCAGGTAAAAGGGATCGACCTGTCGACCGAAGCGCTCGGCGTTGCCGACCTGCACAGCCTCGAAAGCGGCATCACCGTCGACTACGAAGCGATCGCGGCAGAGGCGATCGCCGCGCGCGAGCCGGGCACCTACGATGTCGTCACGTGCATGGAGATGCTCGAGCACGTGCCGTCGCCCGGCGATGTCGTCGCCGCGTGCGCGACGCTCGTAAAACCGGGTGGCTGGGTGTTCTTCTCGACGCTGAACCGCAACCTGAAGTCCTACCTGTTCGCCGTCATCGGCGCGGAATACATCGCACAAATGCTGCCGAAGGGCACGCACGACTACGCGCGCTTCATCCGCCCGTCGGAGCTGGCCGGCTTCGTGCGGGCGACGGATCTGCACATCGTGGAGATCAAGGGCATCACGTATCACCCGATCGGCAAGCGCTTCGCGCTGTCGAACGACACCGACATCAACTACCTCGTTGCGTGCCGCCGCGGCGCGTGACCCTCCGACCGGCATGACGACTCCCCTTTCGACCGCGCGGGCAGCACTCGACGAACCGCGCCTGCTGCACTGCGATGCCGTGCTGTTCGACCTGGACGGCACGCTCGCTGATACGGCGCCCGACCTCGCGGCTGCCGTCAACAAGATGCAGCGCGTACGCGGCCTGCCCGAAACGCCGCTCGACGTGCTGCGGCCGCTGGCCTCGGCCGGCGCGCGCGGCCTGCTCGGCGGCGCGTTCGGCATCGATCCGCAAGCGCCCGGCTACGACGTGATGCGCGACGAGTTCCTAACCAATTACGCGACGGATCTCTGCGTGCATACCACGCTGTTCCCCGGCATCGGCGACGTGCTCGACGAACTGGATGCACGCGGCGTGCGCTGGGGCATCGTCACGAACAAGGCGATGCGGCTCACGGCACCGCTCGTCGACCTGCTCGGCCTCGCACCGCGCGCGGCGTGCGTGGTCGGGGGCGACACAACGCCGCACCCGAAGCCCCACCCCGCTCCGCTGCTGCACGCAGCCGATCAGCTCACGCTCACGCCCGAACGCATCGTCTATGTCGGCGACGACCTGCGCGACATTCAGGCCGGCAGCGCTGCCGGCATGGCGACGGTCGCAGCCGCGTATGGCTATTGCGGCGACGGCGCCGCGCCAGCCGACTGGCAGGCGCAGCATCTCGTCGACACGACGCAGGAACTGCGCGAACTGCTGCGCGATGTTGGGCTATAATGATCGATCTTATCCGCGGGGGCGACCTGGTTTCGACAGGGGTTGTGAAGCGGCTAGGGCATGTCGAGGACCCGTCACCTCGTTAATCAATGGGAAAATCGTAACTGCAAACGACGATACGTTCGCACTGGCAGCCTAAGGGCCGCCGTCCTCTGCCTAGTTCACTGACGGGCTAGTGTCGCAAGACCGGTAGCAATACCGCCAGAGGTCATTTACGTCAGTTAAGCTCTGTCGGCGTCGCGACGCCAGGGTCGAAAATTTAGCGAATCGCCGTAGTGCAGCGTGTTCGTCCGCGTCGCTGCGGTTAAATCAAATGACTGAACTAAACATGTAGAACTAGTCGTGGAGCGCTTCTGGACGCGGGTTCGATTCCCGCCGCCTCCACCAAATTCCGCGCTCGTCGCACGAACCCCGCAGACGCAAGTCAGCGGGGTTTTTTGTTGCCGGCGAGCCGCATGCACCCCACTCCGCCTGAAAAAGCGCCCGGCCACGGGCGGGCCGGGCGGAATGCCGCCGGTATCCCGGCGGCAGGAGGTGACGAATGTTCTGCCGCGCCCGCGCAATCATCGGTCGCGCCGGGCGGCGGCCAACCCGGTTGCCCCGGGCGCGACGCTTCGCCGCACCCGCTGCTCATGTACACCGGGCGGTGCACGACTTAGCTGCCGCGATACAGCGACTTCATTTCTTCAGCGCTGGCCGGGCGCACGCCCATTGCACGCGAACCCGATGCCGACGCGCCCTGGGCCTGTGCACCGTATCCACTGACATCGGTACCTTGCGCCAGCGCGCTGCGTTGTTGTTCCGCGATACGCGCCGTTGCGGCCTGAATCGCTTCCGGATAGTGCGGATCTTCACCGCGGGCCGAGTTGTAACCTGCCTGTTGGAGCTGGACCAGTTCGGCGCGGACCTGTGCGCGGGTGATCGTCGAGCCCGATTGGGCAAACGACACGACCGGGGCAACGAGAGCGGCAGCAACGACAACAGCTTGAACGAGCGACTTCATGATGACCTACCTCCAGATTTGTCTGTTTCCGCGGTGAACACCTTGTTCAGCGCTGACAAACCGAAGTTTATGTAGGCGGATGCTTAAGAATAAGGCAGGTTTCTGGAAGACATCCTTCCTGATTTACGGGTTAACCCTAAATCGCCTGTCGGACGAGCAATCCGCGAACGCCGGCCTCGTCCGGCAGCGCATCGCATCGCACGACGACTCGCCGAAAAGCACGAGCCCCGCGAAACGATGGCGTTTCGCGGGGCTCGAACGGAATTGCACGACACGCCGGCAATCTCGCCGGTCAAACGGCCAAACCGATGTGCCGACGCACATCCACCTGCCTGTTGAACCGACACGGCACGACGCAGGCGCAAGCGCGCCTGCCGCGCATTACTGGGTATCCAACGGGCACTTCAGGTTGCAACCGTTCGGGTCGCCCAGGTCGCCCTTGCGGCGCAACGCAGATTTCTTGCCGCTCTGGAATTTCTGCGACGGCGTCGACGCCGCGAACGGCATCTGTGGATGCTCGTTCAGGCGAAACTGCTCGCTCAGGATCCCACCGGGAACACCCGGCGAATTCTGCGCGAACGCAAACGGCGAAGCAGCGACCAGCAGCCCCGCGGTCAACGCTGCCGCGGCGAGGGGAACGGAAAATTTCATGGCGGAATGACGCCTGAACGGCGTGCTTGTTGGAACGTTGATCAAGCGGCAAGCGTAGCGCAAATCCCCCGCTGCTGCAGCGCGGTCCGATCGCGTCCCCGTTACCGGGAATTGCCGTCCGGCGCGCTCGCGCCATCGTCGCCGGCCAGCCCCGCCGCGATGCTCGTCAGCGTTCCGCACGCGGCCGGATCGTAGCCGTCGAGATGCGCGACGCGCTCGACGAAACGCGCATCGCGCAACAACGCGAGCACGCCGGCAAGCGGCCGTGCGTCGAGCCGCGCGCGTTCGCACGCGAAGTAATAGTCCTCGTCGACAACCGGAATGAAATCGAGCCCGAAATGGTGGGCGGCCGGCTCGACGCCGAAGCCCAGATCGGCCATCCCGCTCGCGACGAACGCCGCGATCGCCGAATGCGTGAGCTCGGCCGACGCATAACCGTCGATGCGCTCGGGATCGATGCCGATCGCACGCAATGCCAGATCCAGCAGCATGCGCGTGCCCGACCCCGGCTGCCGGTTGACGAAGCGGATGTCGTTGCGCGCGAGGTCTGCGAGCCCGCGGACCTGCTTCGGATTGCCGCGCGGCACGAACAGCCCCTGCTGACGGCGCGTGAGGTGAATCAGGACATGGCGCGTATCGTCGAGCCACGGCCGGTAGATCTGTGCGCACTGCGCGCGAAACGCGCCGCGCGGCAGATGGAAACCGGCCAGGTCGCACTCGCCGCGCGCGAGCGCCTGCACAGCCTCGACGCTCTCGCGATACTTGATGTCGACGGCCGCCTGCACATCGACGAGCGCGGAGACGAGCGTCGCGACCGCGTAACCGTGCGACGCGTGGATGCGCACGGCGCCGTCGCGCTGCGCGAGCCGCCGGTTCAGGTCGCTGGCCACTTCGGCCGCCAGCGTGCGCAGGTTTCCATCGAGCCGGCTGCGCGCGAGACGCTGCGCATCGACGACTGCCTGCCCGAGCTCCGACAGCGTCGAGCCCTTGCCGCGCGCGGTTTCGATCAGTTCCCCGCCGATGCACGCTTCCAGCGCGCGCAACATGCCCCACGCGTGCCGGTAGGACAGTCCTTTCGCTTGGGCGGCCTGCGCAATGCTGCCCGTGTCAGCCACGAGTTCCAGCAGTGGCGCGACATCCGACAGACTGGCCGTACGACCTTCCGTGTCGCGTACGGTCAGATACGCGTCGCATTCGATGCGAATCAATTATGTACTCCGATTTCCTATTGCGACCGCGAAATCTTCCGCTTATCGTTGGTCAAAATCAATCAGAACGAAGTCGCGATGCGCACTATATGAAATTCCAGCGCATATGAGACTTTGGAGGAGCATAGCTGATGTCCCCGAATTCCCATGCGCCCGACGCGCTCGTCGAGCGCCATGCGCGCGCCGGCCGGTCGCTCGTCGCGATCCTGCACGCGATCCAGGACGACGCGGGCTACGTGCCGCCGGGCTGCGTCGCGCCGCTCGCCAGGGTGCTCAACTTGTCGCGCGCGGAAGTGCACGGCGTCCTGACCTACTACCACCACTTCCGCACCGCGCCGCCTGCGCGCGTCACGATCCAGATGTGCCGCGCCGAGGCGTGTCGCAGCATGGGTTGCGAAACGCTGGCCGCCCATGCGGAAGCCCGCACCGGCTGTCGGTTCGATGCCGCGCATGGCGATGCCGCCCAGACGCATGCGCCGGACGCCGTCGCGCTCGAATCGGTCTACTGCCTCGGGCTGTGCGCACAGTCGCCGTCGATGACGGTCAACGGCGTGCTGCACGCGAAGGTCACGCCGGAGAAATTCGACGCGCTGCTGGCCGATGCGGTCGCCCATACTCCGGAGGCCGCATGACGACCCGCATCTACGTTCCGCGCGATTCGTCCGCGCTGGCGCTCGGCGCCGACGCGCTCGCCACCGCGATCGTGGCGGAAGCCGAACGGCGCGGCGTCGCCGTCGAGCTCGTCCGCAACGGCTCGCGCGGGCTGCTGTGGCTCGAGCCGCTCGTCGAGGTCGGCACGGCCGCCGGCCGCGTCGGCTATGCGAACCTGTCGGCCGCCGACGTGCCGTCCCTCTTCGACGCGAACTGGCTCGAAGGCGGCGCCCATCCGAGCGGCGTCGGCATTGTCGACGCACTGCCCTATCTCGCGCGCCAGCAGCGCCTCACGTTCGCACGCATCGGCCTGACCGATCCGCTGTCGATCGACGACTACCTGCAACACGAAGGCCTCGCCGGCCTGAAGAACGCGCTCGCGCTCGACGGCAATGCCGCGTGCGAAACGCTGATCGAATCGGGGCTGCGCGGCCGCGGCGGCGCGGCGTTCCCGGCCGGCATCAAGTGGCGCACGGTCCGGCAAGCGAGCGCCGCGCAGAAGTACATCGTCTGCAATGCGGACGAAGGCGATTCGGGCACGTTCTCCGATCGCCTGCTCATGGAATGCGATCCGTACTGCCTGATCGAAGGGATGATCATCGCGGGCATCGCGACCGGCGCGACGGTCGGCTACATCTACGTGCGCAGCGAATACCCGCACGCGATCGCGACGCTCGAAGCCGCGATCGTGCGTGCCCGCGAAGCCGGCTGGCTCGGCGAACGCGTGCTCGGCTCAGCCCATGCGTTCGAGCTGCACGTTGCGAAAGGCGCGGGCTCGTACGTGTGCGGCGAGGAAACGGCGCTGCTCGAATCGCTCGAAGGCAAGCGCGGCGTCGTGCGCGCGAAGCCGCCGCTGCCCGCGCTCGCCGGACTGTTCGGCCAGCCGACCGTCATCAACAACGTGATCACGCTCGCCACGGCGCCCGTGATCTTCGCGCGCGGCGCCGCGTTCTATCGCGATTACGGAATGGGTCGCTCGCGCGGCACGTTGCCGTTCCAGCTCGCGGGCAACATCCGCCACGGCGGCCTCGTCGAGCTTGCGTTCGGCGTCACGCTGCGCGAGCTGCTGTTCGACTTCGGCGGCGGCACGGCAAGCGGCCGGCCGGCACGCGCCGCGCAGGTCGGCGGCCCGCTCGGCACCTACCTGCCCGACCATCAGTGGGACGTGCCGCTCGACTACGAAGCGTATACGGCGATCGGTGCGGTCGTCGGCCATGGCGGCATCGTGCTGCACGACGACACGTCGAACCTCGCCGAGCTTGCCGAATACGCGATGAAGTTCTGCGCGATCGAATCGTGCGGCAAGTGCACGCCGTGCCGGATCGGTTCGACGCGCGGCGTCGAGACGATCGCGCGCATCCGTCACGGCGATACGTCGGAGCGACAGGTCACGCTGTTGCGCGACCTGTGCGACACGATGCTGGCCGGTTCGCTATGCGCGATGGGCGGCATGACACCCTACCCGGTGCTGTCCGCGCTCGACCATTTCCCCGAAGATTTCGGGCTCGCTGCCGGCAAGGATGCCGCGGTGCGCCCGGTCAAGGCTGCGGCCTGACCCAGAAGGAGCCCTGCATGTCCCTCGACACGAACAACGTCCGCCAAGGCGGCTGCGGCTCGGGCCAATGCGCGTGCAAGAGCGCCGCTCAGGCGCGCGCCCGCGACCCGTTCGACGATACCGACTACGGCACGCCGCAACGGCATGCCGATACCGACGTCACGCTCGAAATCGACGGCCAGCCGGTGACGGTGCCGGCCGGCACGTCGGTGATGCGCGCGGCGATCGAAGCCGGCGTCAACGTCCCGAAGCTCTGTGCGACCGATTCGCTCGAGCCGTTCGGATCGTGCCGGCTGTGCCTCGTCGAGATCGAAGGCCGGCGCGGTTATCCGGCATCGTGCACGACACCTGCCGAAGCCGGCATGAAGGTACGCACGCAGTCGGACCGGCTGCAGTCGCTGCGCCGCAACGTGATGGAGCTGTACATCTCCGATCATCCGCTCGACTGCCTCACCTGCCCGGCCAACGGCGACTGCGAACTGCAGGACATGGCGGGCGTCGTCGGGCTGCGCGAAGTGCGCTACGGCTTCGATGGCGCGAATCACCTGAAAGACCGCAAGGACGAATCGAACCCGTACTTCACGTACGACCCGTCGAAATGCATCGTCTGCAACCGCTGCGTGCGCGCCTGCGAGGAAACGCAGGGCACGTTCGCGTTGACGATCGCCGCGCGCGGCTTCGAGTCGCGCGTCGCCGCGGGCGAAAGCGAATCGTTCATGGCGTCGGAATGCGTGTCGTGCGGCGCGTGTGTTGCAGCATGCCCGACGGCCACGCTGCAAGAGAAATCCGTCGTGCAGCTCGGGCAGGCCGAGCACTCGGTCGTGACGACCTGCGCATACTGCGGCGTCGGCTGCTCGTTCAAAGCCGAGATGAAGGGTACGCAGGTCGTGCGCATGACGCCGCACAAGAACGGCCTCGCAAACGAAGGCCACGCATGTGTGAAGGGACGCTTCGCGTGGGGCTATGCGACGCACAAGGATCGCATCACGAAGCCGATGATCCGCGAGAAGATCACCGATCCGTGGCGCGAAGTGAGCTGGGACGAAGCGCTCACCTACGCGGCGACGCAGTTCCGCAAGCTGCAGCAGAAGTACGGCCGCGATTCGATCGGCGGCATCACGTCGTCGCGCTGCACGAACGAGGAAACCTACCTCGTGCAGAAGCTCGTGCGCGCCGCGTTCGGCAACAACAACGTCGATACCTGCGCACGCGTGTGCCATTCGCCGACCGGCTATGGCCTCAAGACGACGCTCGGCGAATCGGCCGGCACGCAGACGTTCGCGTCGGTCGGCCAGGCCGACGTGATCGTCGTGATGGGAGCGAACCCGACCGACGGCCACCCGGTGTTCGGTTCGCGGCTGAAGCGGCGCGTCCGCGAAGGCGCGAAGCTGATCGTGATCGACCCGCGCCGCATCGACGTCGTCGACGGCCCGCACGTGAAGGCCACGCACCACCTGCAGTTGCGCCCCGGCACCAACGTCGCGATGGTCAACGCGCTCGCGCACGTGATCGTCACCGAAGGGCTCGTCGCCGACGCATTCGTCGCCGAGCGCTGCGAGACGCGTGCATTCGAGCAATGGCGCGACTTCGTCTCGCGCGCCGACAATTCGCCCGAGGCAACCGCGGACGTGACGGGCGTGCCAGCCGAGCTGGTACGCGCTGCCGCGCGCCTCTACGCGACGGGCGGCAATGCCGCGATCTATTACGGCCTGGGCGTGACCGAACACGCGCAAGGCTCGACGACGGTGATGGGCATTGCGAACCTCGCGATGGCCACCGGCAACATCGGCCGCGAAGGCGTCGGCGTCAATCCGCTGCGCGGCCAGAACAACGTGCAGGGCTCGTGCGACATGGGCTCGTTCCCGCACGAACTGCCCGGCTACCGGCACATCAGCGACACGATCGTGCGCGCGCAATTCGAAGAAGCATGGTCGGCTACGCTGCAGCCGGAACCGGGCCTGCGCATCCCGAACATGTTCGACGCGGCGCTCGACGGCAGCTTCAAGGGGCTCTACTGCCAGGGCGAGGATATCGTCCAGTCGGACCCGAACACGCAGCACGTCGCAGCCGCGCTGTCGGCAATGGAATGCATTGTCGTGCAGGACATCTTCCTGAACGAGACCGCGAAATATGCACACGTGCTGCTGCCCGGCTCGACGTTCCTCGAGAAGGACGGCACGTTCACGAACGCGGAGCGCCGCATCTCGCGCGTGCGCAAGGTGATGCCGCCGCTCGCCGGCTACGCGGACTGGGAAGTGACGCTGCTGCTGTCGCAGGCGCTCGGCTACGACATGCACTACACGCATCCGTCGGAAATCATGGACGAGATCGCACAGCTCACGCCGACCTTCTCGGGCGTGTCGTACGCGAAGCTCGACGCGCTCGGCAGCATCCAGTGGCCGTGCAACGAGCATGCGCCGGAAGGCACGCCGACGATGCACATCGACGCATTCGTGCGCGGCAAGGGGCGCTTCGTGATCACGCAGTTCATTGCGTCGCCGGAAAAGGTCACGCAGCGCTATCCGCTGATCCTGACGACGGGCCGCATCCTGTCGCAATACAACGTCGGTGCGCAGACGCGCCGCACCGACAACGTCCAATGGCACGATGAGGATCGCCTCGAGATCCATCCGCACGATGCGCAGGATCGCGGGATCAAGACCGGCGACTGGGTCGGCATCGAATCGCGCGCCGGCCATACGGTGTTGCGCGCGCTCGTGGCCGAGCGCATGCAGCCGGGTGTCGTGTACACGACGTTCCATTTCCCCGAATCGGGCGCGAACGTGATCACGACGGACAGCTCGGACTGGGCGACGAACTGCCCGGAATACAAGGTGACAGCCGTGCAGGTGATGCCCGTCGCGCAACCGTCCGACTGGCAGCAAGCGTACGCGCGCTTCAACTCGGAGCAGCTCGACCTGCTCGAACGCCGCGCAGCCACGCCCGCCACCGCGACGACAGGCAAGTGAGGACGCGATGGACACCGGACACCTGATCGACATGGCCAACCAGATCGGCGCATTCTTCGAATCGATGCCCGATCGCGACGAAGCGCTGACCGGCATCGCCGAGCATATCCGGCGCTTCTGGGAGCCGCGGATGCGCCGCGCATTTCTCGCCGCGCTCGACGATCCGTCGGGCGAAGGCGCGCAACGTGCGGCGCCGATCGTGCTCGCCGCGATCGCCGCGCACCGCGCATCGCTCGTGCCCGCCGCGGCGAGCGCCTGATCGCGCCGCTACGCGGGCGGCGACAGGCCCGCGAACCAGTTTTCGCAGTGGCGCAGCAGCGCGTTCGCGTCGGTCGCCGTCCGCCCGCGTGCGGCGACATAACCGTCGGGCCGCAACAGATAGAACGCCGGCCGCGAGCGGCCGTACTCCTGCGCCAGCCGCGCGGCGCCATCGCCTTCGGCATCGGCGACGCGCCACACGCGCACCGCATCCGGCATGATCTTTTCGAGCCCCTGAACAAGCGCCTGCGCATCGGCCGCCATCGGCGGCGCCTCGGTGGCGTCGGCCGCCACCGGCTCCTCGAGCAGCAGCAGCGTGAAGCTTGCCGGATCGTGCAAGTCGTATAGCCGAGCCGTACCGGGCGCCTGACCGAGCGGCCCGTCGATCACGTGCACGAGCGCATCGGGCGCGCGCTCGCCTGCGCGCGGCCCGCCGTCGAGCACGCGTTCCAGCGTGAGCGGACTCTTCCGGTACTGCACGCCGAGCTCGCTGACCGTGCGCCGCACCGCGTCGCGCATCGGCCCGAACGACGCCAGCAGCGGCACGACATGATCGCGCAGCAACTTCATTGCGCCGCTTTCGGCTTCGACCATCTGCGTGACGAAACTCGTTTGCCGCAACACGTCGCGCTCGATCGGATGGCGCTCCAGGTGATACGTGTCGAGCAGCCGCTCGGGCGTGCCCGCGCCGAGCACGCGCGCGAGCTTCCAGCCGAGATTGAACGCTTCCTGCATCCCCGTGTTCATGCCCTGCGCACCGGCCGGGCTGTGAACGTGCGCGGCATCGCCCGCGAAGAACACGCGGCCGTGACGCAACCGGTCGACCATCCGGCTGTGCAGATGGAAATAAGCCGACCACGCGAGATCGCTCGGCGAGATCGACGCGCCGACGCGCGCGCGCACGATCGCCTCGCATTCCGCGAGCGACGGGGTCGACGCGTCGGGCGACGCGTCGCTGCGGGGCGGCCGGTCGGCGACGAGCCGGAAACGGCCGCCGCCCATCGGAAACAGGCCTGCCATGCCTTCTGGCGTCGTGAACAGGTGGATCTCTTCGTCGGGCCAGTCGGGGATCGCCGCGAAATCGGCCAGCAGGAAAGTCTGTTCGAACGTATGCCCGGCGAAGCCCAGGCCGAGCAGATGCCTGACCGTGCTGTGTGCGCCGTCGGCGGCGATCAGGTACGACGGCGCGAACGACTCGTCGCGGCCGTCGGCACCGCGGATCGACACGTCGAGCGACGTGCCGCCCGTGTCGCATGCGGACAGCGTCGCACCGCGCTCGACCGTCACGCCGAGCCCGGCCAGATGCTCGGCGAGCAGCCGCTCGGTGATGCTCTGGTCGAGAAACAGCAGATACGGATAGCGCGTTTGGAGCGGGTCGAAATCGAGCCGCGCAATCACGCGGCCGTCGGCATGCAGCGCAGCCGCATGCGCGCGATGACCGAGCGCGAGAAACGGTTCGACCGCACGATGCTGCTCCAGCAGTTCGAGCGTGCGCGCCTGGATGCCGATCGCGCGCGAATACGGCGCAGGCGCGGCGAGCCGATCGATGATGCGCACCGGCACGCGGGCCCGCGCGAGGCTCATCGCCGCGGCAAGGCCGGTCGGCCCCGCGCCGACGATCAGCACGGGCGGGATATCGGACAGTGTGTCGGCCATGAGAACCTCGATGACACGCGACCCTGCAAGTCTACGCCGCTCCGCGTGACGGGGCCATATGCCGACCGGCCGATACGCGGCACCTGTGCGCTGTGTGGGAAAATACGTGTTTTCCGCCAGTTTTCGCGTCATGGATTCCGCATTCGACCGAGCGTACGCCGCACACCGCGCGGGCCGGCTGGCCGACGCCGAGCACGGCTATCGCGCCGCGCTCGCCGCCAACCCCGCCGACGCCGACGCGCTGCACCTGTTCGGCGTGCTGCGGCACCAGCAGGGCCAGCATGCCGAAGCGGCCGATCTCGTCGGCCGCGCCGTCTCGCTGCGCCCGGGCGACGCTGCGCTGCAACTCAATCTCGGCAACGCGCTGAAAGCGCTCGGCCGGCTCGACGAGGCGATCGACCGCTTTCGCAACGCGCTGACGCTCGCGCCCGAATTTCCGCTCGCGCACTACAACCTCGGCAACGCGTATGCGGCACTGCAGCGCCACGAGGATGCGATCGACGCGTTCGGCCGCGCGCTGCGGCTCACGCCCGACGACGCATCGATCCACAACAATCTCGGCAACGCGCTGAACGCGCTCGGCCGCCACGACGATGCGCTCGCCGCTTTCCGTCGCGCGCTCGAGCTGCGCCCGGGGCATGCGGGCGCGCACAACAACCTCGCGATGGCGCTGAGCGCAATGGGCCACGCCGACGACGCGATCGCGCACTTCCAGGCCGCGATCGCCGCGCAGCCGCGCTTCGTCGCCGCGCATTTCAATCTCGGCAACACGTTCGACGCAGTCGGCCGGCATGCAGAGGCCGCCGCCGCGTTCGAAGCCGCGCTCGCGCTGCATCCGCCGTTTCCGCTCGCGCTGTTCGGGCTCGCGAACGCGCTGTGCGCGCAGGCGCGTCACCGCGATGCGCTGCCCTACTACGAGCGCGCCGTCGGTCTCGATCCGTCATTCAGCCTCGCATGGCTGAACCTCGGCAACGCGCACCACGCGCTGTGCGCGCACGAGATGGCGCTGCGCGCATTCGACCAGGCGCTGCGCGTCGCGCCCGATCTCACCCTCGCGCAACTGCACCGCGCGGTCACGCTACTGACGCTCGGCGACTTCACGCGCGGCCTGCCCGCGTATGAAGCGCGCCACGAGACCCCGGGTGCGACGCCGCTCGGCGCACTGCCGCGCTGGCAAGGCGAGCCGATCGCGTCGCGCACGCTGCTGATCCGCGCGGAACAGGGGTTCGGCGACACCTTGCAGTTCGTCCGCTTCGTGCCGCTCGCCCGCGAACGCTGCGCGCGCGTCGTGCTCGAAGTACAGCCGGAACTCGTTGCGCTGCTGGCGCCGGCCGCATCGCGCTGGCGCGTGACGCTCGTCGCACAGGGCGCCGCGAAACCGCCGGCAGCGGACGTCGCCTGCACGCTGATGAGCCTGCCGTTCCTGCTCGGGCTTCAGCCGGCGGACATCGCCGTGCCGTCGCGCTACCTCGATGCACCCGACAGCGCCCGCCGGCACTTCCGCGGCTCGCTCGGCGGGCAGTCGAAGCGCAAGTTCGGCCTCGCGTGGTCGGGGCGCCGGCAGGCGCAGGAAAACCGCTCGATGCCGTTCGATGCGCTCGCGCCGCTGCTCGCGCTGCCGGACATCGACTGGATCGTGCTGCAGCCCGCACTCGACGACGACGAACGCGCGCGCGTGGACGCGCATCCGCGCGTGCATCGTTTCGACGGCCGGCTGAACGACTTTGCCGACACGGCCGCGCTGATCGAACGGCTCGACGGCGTCGTCACGATCGATACGGCGGTGGCGCACCTCGCCGGCGCGCTCGGCAAGCCGCTGTGGGTGATGCTGCCGTTCGCGCCGGACTGGCGCTGGTTCACCGGCGACGACTGCCCGTGGTACCCGCAGGCCCGGATCGCGCGACAGCCCGCGCCGGGGCAATGGGTCGACGTGGCGGCTGCGGTCGCGGGCACGCTGCGCGACGCGTAAAAGCGCGAACGCAGACGAAAAAAGGGAGCGCGCTGCGCTCCCTTTTTCAATGTGATGCACGCGGCTCGCGCCGCGCGATGGACAAGCGCCCGTCAGGCCGCCTTGTACTGGTTGCGCGCCTCGGGCGTGCGATACAGCACGAGCGTCGCGATCAGCCCGCAGATCGCGGCGACGCTCAGCCACAGCCCCGGCGCCGCCTTGTTGCCCGTCTCGTGGATCAGCAGCGTCGCGATTGCCGGCGTGAAGCCGCCGATCGTCGTCGCAAGGCTGTACGCGAGCGAGAAGCCTGCCGTGCGCACGTCGGCCGGCATCACTTCGGTCAGCGCGACGACCATCGCGCCGTTGTACGACCCGTACAGGAACGACAGCCACAGCTCGACCGCGAGCAGCCGCAGGAACGACGGATCGCCGACGAGCCACAGCACGACCGGGTAAGCCGTCAGCAGCGTGAGCACCGTGAACGCGATCAGCACCGGGCGACGGCCGATACGGTCGGACAGCGCGCCTGACAACGGCAGCCACACGAGGTTGGAGATGCCCACGCAGACGGTCACGACGAGCGCGTCGAGCGACGACAGGTGCAGCACTTCCTTGCCGAAGGTCGGCGTATAGGCCGTGATCATGTAGAACGACACCGTCGTCATGATCACCATTCCCATGCCGGCGACCACGATGCCCCAGTTGTCGAGCATCGAACGCATGATTTCGCCCATCGTCGGACGATGACGCTTCGCGAGGAACTCGTCGGTCTCCTTCAGCGAACGACGGATCAGGAACAGGAACGGCACGATCAGGCAGCCGATCAGGAACGGAATGCGCCAGCCCCACGCGGTCATCTCCTCGGCCGGCAGCGCGCGGTTCAGCAGCACGCCGACGAACGCGGCGAACACGACGGCCACCTGCTGGCTGCCCGACTGCCACGACGTATAGAACCCCTTGTGGCCCTTCGTTGCGATCTCCGACAGGTAGACCGACACGCCGCCGAGCTCGACGCCCGCCGAGAAACCCTGCAGCAGCCGGCCGAGGAGCACGAGCACCGGCGCGAGCACGCCGATCGTCGCATAACCCGGTATCGCGGCCACCGTGAGCGTGCCGATCGCCATCAGCCCGAGTGTCAGGATCAGCCCCTTGCGGCGGCCGTGATGATCGATGTACGCGCCGAGCACGATCGCGCCGACCGGCCGCATCAGGAAGCCCGCGCCGAACACCGACAGCGACAGCATCAGCGACGCGAAGGCGTTGCCGCTCGGAAAGTAGGTTTTCGCGATGGCCGCCGCGTAATACCCGTAGACCATGAAGTCGTACATTTCCAGGAAGTTGCCGCTGACGACCCGGAACACGGTGCGGAATTTCGATTCCTGCGCGATGGCGTGTGACGCTGTGGACATGTTTTTCTCGCTCAGCTCGGATGGCGCGAATCCGCGCCGCATGGATCCGATGACGCGCGACGCGCCGGGCCGATCCGGCGTGCACGGGCATCGCTGCCCGCCAGCGGCGCAACGCACGAACCGTCGCGCACACCGGCGTGGTCCGCGAATGATGCCACGCCAAGCCGACATTTGCCTTGTGTCGCCCCTGCGGCGGCCGTCTCGGTATTCGACTCGTACGAGTCGCCTCGAAGCGGAAGCAAAAATCAGATTGATCTGATCGACCGGCTCTCTCCGGCTGACCACAATGTCCCGATTTGCAACGACATCGCCGCACCGCGGCCGACACGGCTGCCCGTGTCGCACGACGCGCCACCCCCATGACCCAAACGTCCCTCGTTCCCGTCGAAGGCGCGCTTGCCCGCCCTCGCGTCGCCCCGCTCGATCACGTCCCGTCGTTCGGCCGCGAATGGACATTTCGCGGTGCGCCCGGCGCGCGGCCCGGCAAGCCCTGCCTCGCCACGTTGACGACGTCCTGCATCGACGTCGACAAACCGCACCACGCATGTCGCTGGAAGCCGTTGCCGCTGGCGGCGTCAGCGCCGACGCCGGCAACGTCGCCGGCTGCGCCGGCCGTCGCAAGCCGGCACTCCCGACGCATGCCCCCCGCCCCGCGCGACCGGCGTGCGATGTACGCAACCTGCTGGAGCGTCGGCGCACTCGGCATCATCGGCCTGCTGATCGCCGCGCATGAACCGCTCACGGGTTTCGAGCCTGCATACGCGCTTCACGCGACCGGCGTCGTGCCGGATCACGCCACGTCATCGACCGGCTCCGTGCAGGTCGTCGCGGTCCAGCCCGGCATCTCGACGATCGTGCCACCGGAGCCCGCGATAACGGCCCCCGTCGCGATCACTGCGGAATCGCCACCGGCCACGCACCGCGTCACGCATCGTCCGGCGTCGCTTCATCCGAAGGCGACACCCGACGTGCAACGCACCGCCGCTGCATCGCCGCATCGTGCAAACGGCCCGCACACGGCGGCAACGCCCACGCCGACACCGACCGTGACGCGGCTCGCCGCCCGTCCGCCGGCCCGGAGCGATACGCCCCACACCGCCGCGCGCGACCGGCTCGCGTCGCGGCCGCCCGCCACAGACGCGCTCGACGATCCGCTCACGCTGATCGCAATGGCCAACGCGCTAGGCGCCGACCAGCCGACCCGCGCGACACACGCGCCCGCCGCCGGCTTCGACTGGACGTCGCGACTGTCCCACCGCCGCGTGACCGACGCACCGGACACGTTCGCGCACTGACACCACGCAATAAAAAACCCGGCGAAGCTCGCTTCGCCGGGTTTTGCTCGTTTCTCTCCGTCCGTCAGACGAATCGTCACTTGCGCATGGGCAACCCCGTTTCGGTCTGCTTCTCGAGTTGCCGCACCTGTTCCTGCAGATCACGCAACTGCACCTGCGCGGCCCGCTTCTCGATCTGCAGCGCCTGCGCCTGCTCCTGCGCCGATTTCTGCCGCTGTGCGACTTCGGCCTGCTGGCTGCGCGCGACGCTCAGGTCGGCCTGCAGCTGCTGCGCACGATTCGCCTGCAGCGCGATCACGCGCTCGAGAAACGCCTTCTGCGCCTCCAGCTCGGTACGGCGAATCTCGACATCGGCGAGTTGCACGGTCTGCTGAACGAAGTTCGCAAACACCATCTCCGCGCGACTCTTCTCCTGCGACCGGATCACGCGCCACAATTGCTTGTCCTGGAACAGCGCGACGTAGTACGTCATCTCGCGCGGATCGAACATCAGGCTCGCGCCGTAGCTGCCGTTGTACGTCGTGCGCATCTCGACGATCCGGCCGTCGTGCAGCAGTTGCGTCAACTCGGCGACGTTGCCTTGCGACGCCGTGCCCGTCGCGGACGCGGCGGTTGCCGCCGGCGCCGCATTGCCGCTCAGGCTCGTGACCGCGGGACGCGTACCGGCGGCAGGCGCGGTCGCGTCGGCGGACCACGCCGCGCCCGCTTGCGTGCAGGCGGCCAGCGCAACGATCCACGTTGCGCATCGTGCTGGGGAAAAATTTCGGAAAGCCAACGTCAGACTCCGGCGAACGAATCGGAACTCGCGATTATCGTTCAAAACAAAACGGCCGCATCTCGAATTAATCGGGACGCGGCCGGCCTTCGGGCAAAGCGGAAAATGCCGCTTGCTAAAGGCGCGTTTCGCGCGCCGCCCGCAGGAACGCATCGAGCAGCGGCGTGCAGTCGAGCAGTTCCGCGCCGCCCGCCCGATGGAACTCGGGGTGCCATTGCACGCCGACGACGAACGGCGAACGCCGGTGGCGGATGCCTTCGATGATCCCGTCGCCGGCCGACACGGCCTCGATGTTCAGATCGCGGCCGAGATCGCGGATCGCCTGATGGTGGATCGAGTTGACGATCGCTTCGCTGCGCCCGGGGAACATGCTCGCGAGCGTCGACGTGTCGGGGAAGCGGATCGCGTGACGATGCTGGTCGTAATGCTCGCTCACGTGCGCATTCGCGGTCGGCACATCGGTGGCGATGTCCTGGTACAGCGAGCCGCCGAACGCGACGTTGATCAACTGGCAACCACGACAGACGCCCAGGACAGGCTTGCCGGATTCGACGAACTCGTGCAGCAGCTCGAGCTCGTACATGTCACGCACGCGATCGCCCGGCCATTCGGGGCGGACGTCCGATGCCGCGTAGGTTTGCGGCGACACGTCGGCGCCGCCTTGCAGCAGCAGGCCGTCGAGATGCTTCGCGTAGTCGCGCAGGCGGATGTTGCTCGGGTGAATCATGCCCTGATGGCCGACGGTCGGAATCATGAACACGAGCACGTCGCGCGACATCACCCAGTGCGCGATCGATTCCTCGAGATACTGCAGCGTCTTGCCGCGCAGCCCCTTCGCACCCGGTTCCGGATGGAAGATCCGCGCCGACACGCCGATGCGCAGCGTGCGCTGCGTAATGCGCTGGCCGGCCCGGTCGAAGAGCCGGCGCGCACGGGCGGCCACGATCCGGCCGAACACCGACCACGGCGTGTCGCTCTGCTTCAGGTAGGCCGGCGGCGCGTTCTGCGCGCTTGCGGGCGGCGGCCGCTGCGTATCGAAATCGGGCGGCGCGCCGAACCCGGGCGGCGGTGCGCCGGGCTTCAACGGCGCGGCGGCGCCATCGCCGGCGGCGATCGTCGAACCCGTCGAGCCCGGTGCACCCGGTTCGGACGCGGCCGTGACCGGCGAGGCACCGTCCACGGCAACGCTTTGCGCGGCGGCCTGCGCTGCCGGCGCATCGGGCGTTTTCGCCGGATCGGGACGGGGAGAATCGGAAGAAGCGGAAAAGGTGCCGGGCAGACCGGCCGGGGAAGGCGTGGTTTCGCTCATGACGATGGTCTGGTACGTCGCTCGCGCGTATGGATTGACGAGGATTCATTATGCTTCAAGTGCGCGATCGCGCGGCGAACCTGCAACATCCTGTCGATATTGTTGCAAGTCGACGTCAAACCGCGCGCCGGAGCATTCGCGCGCCGGCAGCGGCGGCGTGTTGCCGAACGCACTGGACACCAGTGATATATCACAATAATATCCACGCATCGTCCACGCTTCCCGATCGCCTGCGCCATGATCGCGCCCCATTCGGCCGCCGCGCCGCCGCCCGCATGAATGCCTTGACCGACGTCACCCGCGACCATCCCGCCGCGTCGGCAATCAGTCTCGCCGACCGCGCATACACGCTGATCCAGCGCGACATCATCACGATGCGCCTGAAGCCGGGCGCCGCGCTCAACGAGGCCGACCTCGTCGCGCGCACAGGGATCGGCCGCACGCCGGTGCACCAGGCCGTCCATCGGCTCGTGCTCGAAGGGCTGCTGTCCGTGATGCCGCGCAAGGGCCTGATGGTGCAGCCGCTGTCGCTCGACGACATCGTCGCGGTGATCGACGTGCGGCGCATCAACGAAGCGTACTGCGCCGAGCTCGCCGCGCGCCACGCGACGCCCGACGATCTCGCGCGCATGGCCGCGCTGCTCGACGACGGGCAAGCCTGCGTCGACACGCACGACGTCGAAGGCATGATGGAGCTCGACCGCGCGTTCCATCAGGCGATCGCCGCGGCCGCGCGCAATGCGGTTCTCGCCGAGATCCTGCGCGCGCTGCACGAGCGTTCGCTGCGCTTCTGGTTCGTCACGCTGTCCGAACCCCACCATCTCGCCGACGTCCAGCACGAACACCGCGAACTGTTCGAACGGCTGTCCGCGCGCGACGCCGCCGGCGCGCGCACGGCCGTCGAAAGCCATATCGATTCGTTCCGCTCCACGCTTCTTCAACATCTTCGCCCCTGAGCCGACCATGACCACTTTCACGCCCTTCCCCCCGCTCGCCCAGCTCGCCGCCGACCTCGCCGCCGGCCGGACCACGAGCCGCGCGCTCGTCGACACCGCGCTCGACCGGATCGCCGATCCGTCGGGCCAGGGCGCCGTCGTCTTCACCGAAGTCGATGCCGACAACGCGCGCGCCGCCGCCGACGCACACGACCGCCTGCGCGCCGCGGGCACCGTGTTGTCGCCGCTCGCGGGCATCCCCGTGTCGGTCAAGGACCTGTTCGACGTCGCGGGCCAGGTGACGCGCGCCGGTTCGCGCGTGCTCGACGGCGCGCCGGCCGCCAGCACCGACGCAGTCGCGGTCGCACGGCTCAAGCGGGCGGGCGCGGTGCTGGTCGGCCGCACGAACATGAGCGAGTTCGCGTTCTCGGGGCTCGGGCTGAATCCGCACTTCGGCAATCCGCGCTCGCCGTACCACCGCGACGTGCCGGGCGATGCACGGATTTCCGGCGGCTCGTCGTCGGGTGCGGGCGCATCGGTCGCCGACGGGATGGCTGCCGTCGCGCTCGGCACCGACACGGGCGGCTCGATCCGCATTCCGGCCGCGCTGTGCGGGCTGACGGGCTTCAAGCCGACCGCGAGCCGGATTCCGACGCAAGGCGGCGTGCCGCTGTCGACGACGCTCGACTCGTTCGGGCCGATCGGCCTGTCCGTCGCATGCTGCGCGCTCGTCGACCGGATGCTCGCGGGCCTGGAGCCGCACGTGCCGGCCGCGCGGCCGCTCGAAGGCGTGCGGCTCGGCGTGCTGACGAACTACGTGACCGATGGTGTCGATGCCGACGTCGCGGCCGCGCTCGACACCGCGCTCAAGCATCTCGAAGCCGCCGGCGCGATCGTCACGGAGGTGCGCTTCCCCGCGCTCGACCGGCTGCCGGACATCAACCGCTTCGGCTTCTCGCCGATCGAGGCGTACGCGTGGCATCGCCCGCTGCTCGCGCAGCATCGCGACCAGTACGACCCGCGCGTACTCACCCGCATCCTGAAAGGCGAGCCCGCGAGCGCGGCCGATTATCTCGACCTGCTCGCCGCGCGCACCGCGATGCTCGACGAGGCCGCGCACACCGTCTGGGCGCGCTTCGATGCACTCGTTGCGCCGACGGTGCCGGTCGTGCCGCCGCGAATCGCCGACCTCGAAGCGGACGACGCGTTCACGCGCACCAATGCGCTGATCCTGCGCAACCCGAGCGCGTTCAACTTCCTCGACGCGTGCTCGCTGTCGCTGCCGTGCCACCCGCGCGACGCGGCACCGGTCGGCCTGATGCTCGCGGCGGCGCCGCATCGCGACGACGCGCTGCTCTCGATCGGCCAGTCGGTCGAGGCCGTGCTCAATACGATCCGCTGACCGCGCAAGCCGACCGGCGGCGGGCGACGCGCGGTGCGGCAGGGTGCCGCACGCGCGCTGTCAGTTTCGTGCCAGACCGTTCGCGCTAAAATCGCGCGATTGTTTTCCGGACCGACCGACGAGGAACCCCGCCGACATGAACGACTACACGCTTGCACTACGCCGCGAACGCCGCCTGCTGATGCTGCTCGGCTGGATCTGCATCGCGCTGCTGGCCGGTGCGCTGTACCTGCAGTACGTGAAGAACGAAGATCCGTGCCCGCTGTGCATCATCCAGCGCTACTTCTTTGCCGCGATCGGGATCTTCGCGTTCCTGGCCGCCGGGATCCGCAACTGGCGCGGCGTCTGGGTGCTCGAGCTGCTGATCGCGATCGCCGCGGCCGGCGGCGTCGGCACGGCCGCGCGACACCTGTCGATCCAGATGAATCCGGGCTTCAGCTGCGGCTTCGACACGCTGCAGCCGATCGTCGACAGCCTGCCGCCCGCGCAGTGGTTCCCCGGCATGTTCAAGGTCGCCGGGCTGTGCGAAACCGTCTATCCGCCGATCCTCGGCATCCTGCTGCCCGGCTGGTCGCTGATCGGCTTCGCCGCGATCCTGCTTGCCGTCGTCGCGAGCCTCTGGCGCCATCGCCGCAAGCTCGTGGCCTGACCGGCCGACCGGTTTCGCGCCGCCTCGCGTGCGGCCCGATCAGTCGCGCCGCGCACCGTCGGCGCGCCATTGCCCGGCCCCGCCAGGCGCTTTCGCCGGCAGCGCCGGCCGGCTGCACCAGGCCGGCCGCGTGTAAACACCTACCCCGCCGCCGCCCGGATTTCCGGGCCGGCGCGCGTCGCGCGACTTCCGCGCCCACGCCCCGCCACGCAAGCGTTTCGGCCCGATGTACACGCATCGATGCCCCGATCCCGCGCGGCGGGCCTATGATCGACATGATCGCCTCCTGATAGCCCGGATCACCGCCCGGCAATGTTCCCGCTGCCTCGCGGTGCTATCTTCGCGACTGGATGGCGATCTACGTGCGCGAGGCCAGGCGGTCTCACCACCCCTGCGTAACGCGCGCCCGATCCGCAATGTCGAGTGAATTCATCATGACAACGCAAACCATCCGCATCCGTCACCCTCATGGCGTCCGCGTGTCCCGCGGTGCCGTTCGCGCGCGCATCCGGCGCGCTGCCGCCGCACCGCATCAGCCGTGCGGCCGGCCTGCCCCGCTCCCGTCCGTTCTCGTTGCCGCCGCGTCCGCCAGCCCGCGCCGCGTGTCGTGCCGCGTCGTTTCGAACGGAGCGCGCTGATGGAAGCCTGGCTCGGCGATCTGCAGCAACTTCTCGCGCACGGCGAAGCGGCCGTGCTCGTGACGGTCGCGCACACCGACGGCTCCGCGCCGCGCGAAGCCGGCACCAAGATGCTCGTCACGCGTGACATGGCCCGCCATACGATCGGCGGCGGTCATCTGGAATGGAAGGCGATCGAAACCGCCCGGCATCTGCTGAAGGATGGCGCGCACGTATCCCACGCGCGCAGGCTCGAACGGTTCGCGCTTGGCCCGAGCCTCGGCCAGTGTTGCGGCGGCGCGGTCGTGCTCGCATTCGAGCGGCTCGACGTCGGTGATCTCGGCTGGATCATGTCGCTCGCGAAACGCGTCGCGGCGGGCGCCGCGACCGTGCGTAGCGTATCATTCGGCCCCTCGCCGGGCGCGCCGCTGCTGAGCGAGCCCGAATCGCCGGCCGCGCGTGCCGATTGCCTGTTGTGGGAAACCGGCGGCGTATCGCTGATGACCGAAACGATCGCGCCGTATGCGTTCCCCGTCATGCTGTTCGGCGCCGGGCACATCGGCACCGCGCTCGTGAAGGTGCTCGCGACGCTGCCGTGCCACGTGCGCTGGATCGACGGGCCTGACGCGGTGTTCCCGCCGGCGCAAGCGCTCGCCGGCATCGGCAATCTCGCGATCGACGCGGCCGCTGCCCCGGCCGACGCCGTCGACACGGCGCCGCCGCAGTCCTACTTCGTCGTGATGACGCACGACCACGCACTCGATTTCGTGCTGGCCGAGCGCATCCTGCGACGCGGCGACTACGCCTACTTCGGGATGACCGGCTCGCACGCGAAACGTGCGCAGTTCGATCATCGCCTCGCGGCGATCGGCATCGACCCGGCCCAGGTCGCGCGAATGCGCTGCCCGATCGGTGTCGAAGGCATCATCGACAAGGCGCCCGAAGTGATCGCGATCTCGGTGGCTGCGCAGTTGCTGCAGGCCGTCGAGGCGAACGCGCCCGCGCTGGCTTCCCCTACACACTGACCGACCAAGAACGACGCCATGACCCCGACATTCAAGGACAAGATTGCCCGCGCGCCGAAAGCGGAGCTGCACATCCATATCGAAGGCTCGCTCGAGCCCGAACTGATTTTCGCGCTCGCGCAGCGCAACGGCGTGAAGCTCGCGTACGACTCGATCGACGCGCTGCGCGCGGCGTACGCGTTCACCGACCTGCAGTCGTTCCTCGACATCTATTACGCAGGCGCGAGCGTGCTGCTGACCGAGCAGGATTTCTACGACATGACGGCCGCGTACTGCGAACGCGCGCTGGCCGACCACGTCGCCCATACCGAGCTGTTCTTCGACCCCCAGACGCACACCGAGCGCGGCGTGCCGATCGAGACGGTCGTCGCCGGCATCGAACGCGCACTCGCCGATGCCGAGCAGCGCGGGCTGTCGAGCAAGCTGATCCTGTGTTTCCTGCGCCACTTGTCCGAAGAGGACGCGCTCGCGACGTTCGAATCCGCATTGCCGCTGTTCGAGCGCTATCGCCATCGCCTGATCGGCGTGGGCCTCGATTCGTCCGAGCTCGGCCATCCGCCGACGAAATTCGCGCGCGTGTTCGAAAAAGCGCGTGCGCTCGGGCTGAAGCTCGTCGCGCATGCGGGCGAGGAAGGCCCGCCCGCCTACATCTATGAAGCACTCGACGTGCTGAAGGTCGACCGGATCGACCATGGCGTGCGCAGCATCGAGGACGCGGCGCTCGTCGAGCGCCTCGCCGCGACGCGCACGGCGCTCACCGTGTGCCCGCTGTCGAACCTGAAGCTGTGCGTGTTCGACGACATGGCGAAGCACACGCTGAAGGCGCTGCTCGATCGCGGCGTCGCCGTGACGATCAACTCCGACGATCCGGCCTATTTCGGCGGCTACGTCAACGAAAACTACTTCGCGACGGTCGCGGGGCTGCAGCTCACGGATGCCGAAGTCCATGCGGTGATCCGCAACGGCTTCGAGGCGTCGTTCGTCGAACCGGCGCAACGCGACGCGCTGATCGCGCGCCTCGACGCGTACTGGCAGGCCGCGTGACGGCTGGCATCGAGGTGCGCTAGACAGATGAAACACGGCAACGGCATCCGCTTCGCGAACTCCGGTCCGGCATTGCGCCGGGCGGGTCGCGTGCGTCTGTATGCGCCAGGCATGAACGCGCGCCGCTCGGGCGTCGCACGCGTGGCGGCGAAGCTGTTCGTCGCCGCCCGCCGGCGCCTGCTGCCGTGGCTTGCCATGCCGTTCGCCGCCGCATCGATCGCGATCGCCAGCGCAGGCAGGTTCGCCGGCAGTCACGCGCCGGCGGCCGCCACGTTCGCCCGCGCAATCGCCTCCGGCCGTGCCGCACACAGCGTGGCGCGGTCACTCGCGAAACGCCGCCCCGCCCCCGCGCGGGCGTCGCCATCCATGCCGTCGCCCGCGCGGCGTCGCTCGCTTTCTTCTGTTCGCCTTACCTTGATGCAGGACCATTCGTCATGACGCAAACCGCTTTTCGTTCCCAACTGCTGACCTTCAACGGCGACCCGGCACAATCGAGCCAGGCCGCGAACTACGAGACCGACGGCCTCCTGATCGTCGACGACGGCAAGGTCGTCGCGGCCGGCCCGTATGCGCAGCTCGCCGCGACGCTCGCGCGCGACGCGATCGTCCATGACCTGCGCGACAAGCTGATCGTGCCCGGCTTCATCGACACGCACATCCACTATCCGCAGACGGACATGATCGCGTCGCCGGCGCCGGGCCTGTTGCCGTGGCTCGACAAGTACACGTTCCCGACCGAGCGCCAGTTCGGCGACCCCGAGCATGCGCGCGAAGTCGCCGACTTCTTCGTCGACGAACTGCTCGCCTGCGGCACGACGAGCGCGCTCGTCTACTGCACGGTGCACAAGCAGTCGGCCGATGCGCTGTTCGCGGCGAGCGACGCGCGCGACCTGCGGATGATCGCGGGCAAGGTGCTGATGGACCGCAACTGCCCCGAATTCCTGCGCGACACCGCGCAATCGGGTTACGACGACAGCGCCGAGCTGATCGGCCGCTGGCACGGCAAGGGCCGCCAGATGTACGCGCTCACGCCGCGTTTCGCACCGACCTCGACCGAGGCACAGCTCGAAGCGTGCGGCGAACTCGCGCGCCGCCATCCGGACGTGTTCGTGCAGAGCCACGTCGCGGAAAACGTCGACGAGGTGAAATGGGTGGCCGAGCTGTTCCCCGGCCATCGCAGCTATCTCGACATCTACGACCGCTACGGGCTGCTGCGTCCGCGCGCGGTGTACGGCCACTGCATCCACCTCGACGACGAGGACCGCCGCCGGATGGCCGAGACGCGCACCGTCGTCGCGCACTGCCCGACGTCGAACTTCTTCCTCGGCAGCGGGCTGTTCGATTTCGACAAGGCCGGCGAACACGACGTGCCCGTCACGCTCGCGACCGACGTCGGCGGCGGCACGTCGTTCTCGATGCTGCAGACGATGAACGAAGCGCACAAGGTTGCGCGGCTGTCGGGCCACCACCTGACCGCGACGCGGATGTTCTGGCTCGCGACGGCCGGCGCCGCGCAGGCGCTCGACCTCGCCGACACGGTCGGCACGCTCGAGCCGCGCACCGAGGCCGACTTCGTCGTGCTCGATCCGCAGGCCACGCCGCTGCTCGCGCGCCGCACGAAGCGCGCGGATTCGCTCGAGGAACTGCTGTTCGCGTTCGCGCTGCTCGGCGACGACCGCGCGGTGTACCGCACCTATGCGGCCGGCGCACTCGTCCACGAACGCGGCGCCGCACGCCGCTCCGCAGCCGCGTAACGGCCCGCCGGGCACCGTCCCGGCGTGCGCGGGCATCCGCCGCCGCGCATGCCGGGCCGCCGAAGGCGCCACGCGCCCGGTGTTTCCCGCCACGCCGCGAGGCCGCTTTCCCGCGCGCGACGCGCCGTGCTAGAATTCGCCGCTCATTGGGGAGTAGCCGCTCCGCTCGATGCCTCGCGCCAACGGCGCGCATCGTGACGGAGGCGTCCGTCAACAGACTTGGCCGTTCGTTCGGCCATGGCGGACGCAGCCACCTAGGCCTGGCGAGACCGATGGTTCACAGTGCGCCGCATCAGGGCCCGGCGCGCCGTGGATCGTCGCTCGCACGCACAACATCGGCCCGCGGAACCCCACACGTGTCCCAAGCCTTCCTGATCTCCACCGGCGCCGTCGCCCTCGCTGAAATCGGCGACAAGACCCAACTGCTTTCCCTCGTGCTGGCCGCGCGTTATCGCAAGCCGGTGCCGATCATCCTCGGCGTGCTCGTCGCGACGCTCGTCAATCACGGTTTCGCAGGCGCGCTCGGCGAATGGCTCGGCGCGCTCGTCACGCCGTCGATCATGCGCTGGGCGCTCGCATTCTCGTTCATCGCGATGGGGTTGTGGATCCTCGTGCCGGACAAGCTCGATGCCGACGAAGCCAACGCCAACCGCTCGCGGCTCGGCGTGTTCGGCGCGACCCTCGTGGCGTTCTTCCTCGCGGAGATGGGCGACAAGACGCAGATCGCGACCGTCGCGCTGGCCGCGCGCTTTCAGGACTATATCGGCGTCGTGGCCGGCACGACGTTCGGGATGATGCTCGCGAACGTGCCCGCGATCCTGCTCGGCGACCGCTTCGCGCACCGCCTGCCGACGAAGCTCGTGCACGGGATCGCGGCCGTGCTGTTCGTGGTGCTCGGCGCGCTGGCGCTGCTCGGTATCGGGGTCTGACGGACGGATGTAGCCGGCGCGGCCGGGCGGCCGCGCCGATGCGGGCGCTGCGTTACTTCGCGACCGCCGCGCCCGACGCCGGGGGAGCCGGCACCGCGCGCTCGTTGGCGGCCGGCGCCGCCGGCCCGCCGCGCTTGTCGACCGGCAACCGGACCGAACGGACCGAGCCGTTCGACAGCGGGAAATCGGCGAGCGCGCTGCGGGCGAGGAACGGCATCGCATACAGCAGCGTGCCGTTGTCGCCGGTCGTACGCGCGGACACGTTGTAGACCTCCTTGCCCGTTGCGCGCTCGGTGATGCGGATGCCGAGCGTGTAGTCGAACACCTGATACGTCTGCGCGACGTAGCCGGCCGGCATCGGCCCCCAGGGGCCCCACGGACCCCACGGCCCGCGCCGCCAGTACGGCCCGGGCGCGAACCACGGATCGTAGTAGACCGGCTGCGGCACCGTCACGAGATCGCTGCCGACCGTGTAGGTCAGCCCGACGAGATACCGCGCCTGCGCCTGCGGCACCTGCCGGAACGCATACGCGGACAGCTCGCTCGCGACGATCGGCTCGTAGGTCGATTGCTCGATACTGTTTTTCTGCGCATCGGTGCGCGTGAACGCATAGGTGCGTGTCGCGTCGCTGCCGCTCCAGTCGGAGAAGGCCGTGACCTGGGTCGTCACGTAGCTGGTGCAGCCGGTCAGCAGCGCCACGCACAGCACCGCCGCCCAGCCCGCACCGCGTTGAATCCATTCGCGTTTCATGTTGATCCTCGTCGATCCGTCACCCATCCGTCGCACCGCGCGAACCGGACGGGATGCCGATAATACGCGGACTGCCGGAACCGGTAAAAAGTTCGCCCGGCACGCAGCCGCAAGGCTTTGTACAATGGCCCGGTTCGCCCGGCCCGTGCCGCGGGCCCGTCCCCCACTCCACCGATCTCGACGACCATGTCCGACAACGCTTCCTCCACCGTGATCCGCCGCGCCGACTACACGCCGCCGGCCTTCCTCATCGATTCCGTCGCGCTCGAATTCGATCTCGCACCGGCCCGCACGATCGTCAGGAATACGATGCGCGTGCGCCGCAATCCGGATGCCGCGCCGGCGCCGCACCTGGAACTGCTGGGCGAGGCGCTCGAATTCCTCGGCGCACGGCTGGACGGCGCGCCGCACGGCGCCGTGCGCGCGCACGAGCACGGGCTGACCGTCGAGAACGTCCCCGATGCGTTCGAGCTGACGCTCGAAAGCGCATGCGCGCCCGACCAGAATACGACGCTGTCGGGCCTCTACGTGTCGAGCGGCAACTTCTTCACGCAGTGCGAAGCCGAGGGCTTTCGCCGCATCACCTACTTCCTCGACCGTCCCGACGTGATGGCGTCGTACACGGTCACGCTGCGCGCCGACAAGGCCGCTTACCCGGTGCTGCTGTCGAACGGCAACCTCGTCGATTCGGGCGACCTGCCCGACGGCCGTCACTTCGCGAAGTGGGAAGACCCGTTCCGCAAGCCGAGCTACCTGTTCGCGCTCGTCGCGGGCAAGCTCGTCGCGATCGAGGAAAAGATCACGAGCGGCTCCGGCAAGGAAAAGCTGCTGCAGGTGTGGGTCGAACCGGCCGATCTCGACAAGACGCGTCACGCGATGGATTCGCTGATCCACTCGATCCGCTGGGACGAAAAGCGCTTCGGCCTCGAGCTCGATCTCGACCGCTTCATGATCGTCGCGGTCGGCGATTTCAACATGGGCGCGATGGAAAACAAGGGGCTCAACATCTTCAACACGAAGTACGTGCTGGCGAACCCCGAAACCGCGACCGACACCGATTTCGCGAACATCGAATCGGTGGTCGGCCACGAGTATTTCCACAACTGGACCGGCAACCGCGTGACCTGCCGCGACTGGTTCCAGCTGAGCCTGAAGGAAGGCCTGACCGTGTTCCGCGACCAGGAATTCTCGGCCGACATGGCCGCGGGCGACGAGATCGACTCGGCGGCCCGCGCGGTCAAGCGCATCGAGGACGTGCGCGTGCTGCGCCAGCTGCAGTTCGCCGAGGACGCGGGCCCGATGGCGCATCCGGTGCGCCCGGAGAGCTACGTCGAAATCAACAACTTCTACACGATGACCGTCTACGAAAAAGGCTCGGAAGTCGTGCGGATGTACCAGACGCTGTTCGGCCGCGACGGCTTCCGCAAGGGGATGGACCTGTATTTCAAGCGCCATGACGGCCACGCGGTGACCTGCGACGACTTCCGTCACGCCATGGCCGACGCGAACGGGCGCGACCTCGCGCAGTTCGAGCGCTGGTACAGCCAGGCCGGCACGCCGCGCGTGTCGGTGCGCACCGCGTACGACGCAGCCGCGCGCCGCTATACGGTCACGCTCGCGCAGGGTTACGGCGACGCGTCGCCGGCCGCGCGCGAAACGCAGCAGGGGCCGCTGCTGATTCCGTTCGCGATCGGCCTGATCGGCCGCGACGGCCGCGACCTGCCGCTGCGTCTGGACGGCGAAGCCGCCGCATCGGGCACGACGCGCGTGCTCGACTTCACCGACACCGAGCAGACCTTCACGTTCGTCGACGTGCCGGAAGCGCCGCTGCCATCGCTGCTGCGCAACTTCTCGTCGCCGGTGATCGTCGAGTACGACTACAGCGACGACGACCTCGCCTTCCTGCTCGCGCACGACAGCGATCCGTTCAACCGCTGGGAGGCCGGCCAGCGCCTCGCGACGCGTGCACTGCTGACGCTCGCCGCACGCGCTGGCGCGAACGAGCCGCTCACGCTCGGCGAGAACTTCATCGCCGCGTTCCGCCGCGTGCTGACCGACGCGACGCTGTCGCCGGCGTTCCGCGAACTCGCGCTGACGCTGCCGTCGGAAACCTATCTCGCCGACCAGATGGCCGAAGCCGACCCGGCCGCCGTGCATCGCGCGCGCCTGTTCGTGCGCCGCCGGCTCGCAACCGAGCTGCGCGCCGACTGGCTCGCCGCGTACGAGCAGCACCAGACGCCCGGCGCATACGAGCCGACGCCGGAAGCTTCCGGCCGCCGTGCGCTGAAGAACCTCGCGCTCGCGTACCTCGCGGAGCTCGACGATCCGGCCGACGCCGTGCGCCTCGCGACCGCGCAGTACGACGCGGCGAACAACATGACCGATCGCGCGGCTGCGCTCGGCGCGCTGCTGTCCGCCGCGGCCGCGGGCGCGAACGAGCCGGCCGAGCATGCGCTCGACGACTTCTACCGCCGCTTCGACAAGGAAGCGCTCGTGATCGACAAGTGGTTCGCGATGCAGGCCGCCCAGCGCGGCACGCCCGCGCAGCCGACGCTCGCGAAGGTTCGCAAGCTGCTCGCGCACCCGGCCTTCAACCTGAAGAACCCGAACCGCGCACGCTCGCTGATCTTCAGCTTCTGCGCGGCCAACCCCGCGCAATTCCACGCGGCGGACGGCTCGGGTTACGCGTTCTGGGCCGAACAGGTGCTCGCGCTCGACGCGATCAATCCGCAGGTCGCCGCGCGCCTCGCGCGCTCGCTCGAACTGTGGCGCCGCTTCACGCCCGCGCTGCGCGACCGGATGCGCGAAGCGCTCGAGCAGGTCGCCGCCGGTGCGAAATCGCGCGACGTGCGCGAGATCGTCGAGAAAGCGCTCGCCTGACGCGATCGACCGCATCGCGCTTGCGCGATCAAGCCGGCGCCGCCTTGTTGCGGCGCCGGCTTTTTTATTGCGCGCGCGCCGCCGGAACCGGGCGCAATCGCGGGGTCTGACCGCGCGGTTTGCCGCCTCAACCGCCCGCGCCCTGCCCGTCGCCCGCCCCGGCCATCGAGCCGATCCGCCCGTCCGGGCATGTAACCGGACGAAAAAAGCCGGCGGCCCGGGAGGCGCGACGGGTAAAATTGCGGCCATTCAAGGATTCTTTTGGCCTTTCGGAGTCTGTCATGTCCATTGCCCGCCGCACCACGCTGTCGAAGTTCCTGATCGAACAGCAACGTGAGACCAACAACCTCCCCGCCGACCTGCGCCTGCTGATCGAAGTCGTCGCACGCGCGTGCAAGGCGATCAGCTACAACGTGTCGAAGGGCGCGCTCGGCGAAGCGCTCGGCACCGCCGGCAGCGAGAACGTCCAGGGCGAAGTGCAGAAGAAGCTCGACATCCTGTCGAACGAAATCCTGCTCGACGCGAACGAATGGGGCGGCAACCTCGCCGCGATGGCATCGGAAGAAATGGAAACGTTCTTCCCGATCCCCGCGAACTACCCGCGCGGCGAATACCTGCTCGTGTTCGACCCGCTCGACGGCTCGTCGAACATCGACGTGAACGTGTCGATCGGCACGATCTTCTCGGTGCTGCGGTGCCCGGACGGCAAGCAGGCAACCGAGGAATCGTTCCTGCAGCCGGGCACGCAGCAGGTCGCGGCCGGCTACGCGGTCTACGGCCCGCAAACGGTGTTCGTGCTGACGACCGGCAACGGCGTGAACTGCTTCACGCTCGACCGCGAAGTCGGCTCGTGGGTGCTCACGCAGAGCAACATGCAGATCCCGGTCGACACGCGCGAATACGCGATCAACGCATCGAACGCGCGCCACTGGTACGAGCCGGTCAAGCGCTACGTCGACGAGTTGAACGCCGGCAAGGACGGCCCGCGCGGCGACAACTTCAACATGCGCTGGATCGCATCGATGGTCGCCGACGTGCACCGTATCCTGAATCGCGGCGGCATCTTCATGTACCCGGCCGACAAGCGCACGCCCGATCGTCCGGGCAAGCTGCGCCTGATGTACGAAGCGAACCCGATGTCGTTCATCGTCGAACAGGCGGGCGGCGCCGCGACGACCGGCACGCAGCGCATCATGGAAGTGCAGCCCACGGGCCTGCACCAGCGCGTGCCCGTGTTCCTCGGTTCGAAGAACGAAGTCGAGCGCGTCACCGGCTATCACGACGACGCGAAATAATTTGCACTGCAGCACTGGACGGAGGCACGGCACGCAAGTACAATCGCGCCTCGCGATGTGGCCCTGACCGGTTGCATCGCCGTGAAGTGAAAGCGGGAAGTCCGCCGGATCGATGGTTTCGCGAAACATCAGCAGCAACAAGCTGAAAAAAATTTCGCAAAACCTATTGCCAAGATCTCGGATTTCACCATATAATTTCATTTCTCTGCTGCCGGTGTAGCTCAGTTGGTAGAGCAGCGCATTCGTAATGCGAAGGTCGTAGGTTCGACTCCTATCTCCGGCACCAAGACATAAAGGTCTGACAAGCATCGCTTGTCAGACCTTTTCTCTTTTCCGGCGCCGAAATCGTGCGTCCGCCTTCTCCCCGCGTCATTGCTTGCGGGCATCTCCCGACTCCCGCATCGCACGCCGCCGATTACAATCGCCGGACCACTCCGCCCTTTCCCCCGCATCATGCGCACCTGGCGTCTCGAGCGACCGAATCTCACCGGGCAACTGGATGTGTCCCGCGCGACAGGCCTCGTCGCCGCGATCGGCGACACCGAGCCGAACGCATTCGCGACCGAAGTCCTGAAGCTGTTCGACGATGCGCTGTCCGTCACGCAGTGCACGATCTTCGCGTATGAATTCAGCAACCGTCCGCGCACGATGTCGGTCGCCGATCATCGCGGCGGCCGTTACCTGCGCGACATCGCCGACACCTACGCACGACACTTCTACGCACTCGACGGCAACCAGCAGATCGTGTCGACCGCACCTCGCGGCACACACCAACACGATCTGCTGCTGCATCACCAGGCCGGCAACGAAATCGGCCACGAAGCGTATCGCGCGGCCTGCTATCGCGGACCCGACGTGTCCGACCGGCTCGCGCTGCTGATGCAGCCCGACGATGCGATCTGGTTGTCGATCAACCTGTACCGCGCCGATCGCAGCGGCGCATTCCAGCCGCGCGAGATCACGGTGATCGAAACGCTCGCGCCGCTGATCGCTCATGCTGCGAAACATCACTACGCGCTAGCCGGCGCGACGCAGACCGGCATCCCGTCGTCGATGCTCGCCCGGCTGCGCAGTGCGTGCCCCGCGCTATCCAAACGCGAACTCGACGTGCTGCGCGGCGTACTCGAAGGTCAAACCGCACACGAGATCGGCGAGACGATCGGCGTGAAGGCATCGAGCGTCGTGACCTACCAGAAGCGCGCGTACCGGCGCCTCGGCATCACGAGCCAGCGCGAGCTGTTTGCGCTGTGCCTGCAGCGCTGATCCGTATCGGCCTGCACTGAGCCATCGCGGCCACCCATCCTTCCTCCCGCTGTACCCCGAATGGGGACAACGAAGTCCCGGCCGGCTTCCATACTGCATCGACCTGTTGCGCGCATCGCAGCGTCGATGCGTACGCGTCGAACCAGACCACCCTGGAAACCAACGATGGACATCGAATTCAAGCCCTACCCGTTCGTCGCCGAGCGGCATCCCGCGCATCTGCCGGCCTGCGACGACGGCGTCGATACGCGCCGGCATCGCGTCGCGATCGTCGGCGGCGGCCCTGTCGGCCTCGCCGTCGCGCTCGGTCTCGCGAACCACGGCATCCGCAGCGTACTGATCGAGGCCGACGATTCGGTCTGCCACGGCAGCCGCGCGATCTGCATCTCGCGGCGCAGCCTCGAGATCATCGAACGGCTCGGCGCGCTCGACGATTTCCTGCGCGTCGGGCTGCCGTGGACCGGTGGACGCAGCTTCTACCGGCACGATGAAGTGCTGCATTTCACGATGCCGCAGGACGAGAACCAAAAGCTGCCGCCAATGGTGAATCTCGCGCAGTACCACATCGAACAGTTCCTGCTCGACGCCGCGCTGCGCCGTCCCGAACTGATCGAGATCCGCTGGCAGTCGAAGGTCGCTCACGTAACGCAGCAGCCGGACGGCGTGCGTCTCGACATCGACACGCCGCTCGGCGGCTATGCGCTCGACGCCGACTGGGTCGTCGCATGCGACGGCGGACGCAGCACGATGCGCGACGCGCTCGGCCTGTCGCTTCAGGGCACAAGCTACGAAGGCCGCTACGTGATCGTCGACATCGCGCTCGACAGCGACCGGCCGACCGAACGGCTCGCCTATTTCGATCCGTCGTCGAACCCGGGCTCGACCGTGCTCGTCCACAAGCAGCCCGACAACGTGTGGCGGATCGACTACCAGTTGCGCGACGACGAGGATGCCGACGCGGCCGTGAAACCCGAGAACGTGATCCCGCGCGTGCAGAACCTGCTCGACATGATGGGCGAGCGCGGCGACTGGTCGCCGATCTGGATCACGATCTACAAGGCGAATGCGCTGACGCTCGAACGCTACCGGCACGGCCGCGTGCTGTTCTGCGGCGACGCCGCGCATCTCGTGCCGATCTTCGGCGTACGCGGCGCGAATTCTGGCATCGACGACGCCGACAACGTTGCATGGAAGCTCGCATACGCGATCCGCGGCCTCGCGTCGGACGCGCTGCTCGACAGCTACTCGGACGAGCGCGTGTTCGCGACGCACGAGAACCTGCGCTACGGCACGAAGAGCACCGAGTTCATGGCACCGCCGTCATTCGCATTCGAACTGATGCGCAAGGCCGTGCTGACACTCGCGGTTCGGCATCCGGCGCTGCGCTCGCTGATCAACCCGCGCCAGACATCGGCGATTGCGTATGCAACGTCGCCGCTCAACGCGGCCGAACGCGACGCCTTCGCGGCCGGCCCGGCGCCCGGCACCGTGCTCGCGGAATGCCCGCTGATGCTCTGCACGGCGCTCGAGGGCGGCACACGTCGCGGCCATCTGACCGACCTCGTCGCCCCGCGCTTCACCGCGTTCTGCTTCACGGCCGATGGCGTACCCGATCCGTCGCTGGTCGATCTCGAACGGCGCCTGCAGGACGCACCTATACCTTTCGCGCTCGTCACGCTCGCACGGCATGCGGCGTCGCAGCACCCGGCCTGCCGCGGCCATGATGAAGACGGCCGGCTGTTCGACCTGTACGGCGCGCGCGACGGCACCGTCTATCTGGTGCGCCCGGACGGGCACGTACTCGGCCGCTGGCACGACGCACGCGCCGACGATGTAGCCGCCGCGCTCGAACGCGCGCTCCATCCGGTCGCGTCAACCCATCTTCAGGAGACCGCATGATGACCGACGCCGAACGCGATACCCACTACACCGCCCTGTGCCACACGATGACGCGTATCGGCGAAGCCGACGCACCGCTCTTTCTCGCCCGCTTCGCACTGCTGTCGATCGAGGCGATCGGCGATGCCGCAACCATCGCACGGTTGATCGCCGACGCAAGCGACGGACTACCCGACACGTGCAAGCCGGCAACGACGCACACACGATGAAGCGTCTGGCCGGCCGGCTTCGCCGGCGGCCACTTTCTTACAAACTCATTTCGACGCGCATCGTCCGCGCACGCACCGCGCTGTGAGCAGACAAATTTCCTGGAAAATCGGCTTAAGGGTGCATAACATTACTTAACGATTCTGACCCGTCTATCGCGTTACATTGCGTGGGCGGCGCGGCGGGTCGCAATGCCGCCTTCACCCAGCTTGCGGCGCGACAGCCGGCGTCCGGTCATTTCGACTCAACCCAAGGAGAGGACCACCATGACTCATGGCTTGATTATGTGGCTCATCATCGGCGCGATCGCCGGCTGGCTTGCAGGACTGCTCGTCAAGGGCGGCGGCTTCGGCCTGATCGTCGACATCATCGTCGGGATCGTCGGCGCGGTGATCGGAGGCTGGCTGGCCGGGCTGCTCGGCATCAGCATCGGCAGCGGCTTCATCGGCTCGGTGATCGTCGCGGTCGTCGGCGCGGTGATTCTGCTGTTCGTGATCCGGCTATTCAAGCGAGCGGCCTGACGATTCTCTCCACGCGCCTTCGGGCGCGTTTTCGCATCAGGCCGGCGCGCGGCGTGTACGCCGCGCGCCGCCGGCCCTTTCAGCGCTTCGCGCGCTGCAACCAGCCATCGAGCACGTCGGCCGCCAGCAATCCGCTGCGCGCTTCGCGTGCGCCATCGCGCCCGATCCACACGGTGCGCGGCATTTCCCCTCGCCACCCCGCGTCGAGCGCCGCCCGCAGACGCTCGGGCATCGGCTCCGCGTTCGCGTACTGCGCGACCTGCGGCGGCAGGTTCATCTGCGCGAGCGCCTGCGAGATCGCCGCGCCGTTGTCGTCGTACGCATCCATCGCGACCATCGCGAGTTGCACGTCCGGATGACGGCGCTGCCACGCGACCAGATGCGCGGCGTTCTCGCGGCAGTATCCGCAATCGAGCGACCAGATCTCGACCGCCAGCGGCCGCTCGTGCGCCGCCGCATACAACCGCGCGACGTCGGCCGCGCGCAGCGGCTGCAGTTCGCCGCCGGCCCATGCCGGCACGCTCGCGAGCACGACGCCGATCAATGCAATCAGCCATTTCATTGCGCGCCCTCCACGGCGATCAGCCGATAACCGTCGTTACGCGTGCGCCACGACAGGTAGAGGCGGCCCGCATCGTCGAGCAGTTGCGGGTTGTCGCTCGCGCCCGACGTCGACGCGATCACGCGCGGCGCCGACCAGTGCTCGCCGCGATCGTCCGAGCGGCGCAGTTTGATCTGCATCGCATCGCCGTCGAACGCCTTCCACGCGAGCCACACGACATCGCCGCGCGCAACAAGCGCCGCATGCGACGCCTGCTCGCCAGGCACGACCGGGTTCACGCCGAAGGCCCACGGCGTGCCGCGCGGCTGACCGTCGGCGCCGATGCGCGAATAGAACACGTCGGCACGACCGTCGACGACGCCGAACCACGCAAGATGACGCGTGCCGTCCGGCGTGATCGCCAGCGCCGGCCCATGCTCGGGGCACGCCTCGACGTGCCAGTTCGAGAACGTCGCCCGCACCGGCACGATCGGCTCCGACGCCGATACGGGCAGCACGGCGAGCGCATGATCGCGGATCTGCCCCGGGAACACGTTGCGCCAGGCCGCCTCGATATGCCCGGCAGGGTCGATCGCCATCGCGATCCGGCAGCATTCGCACGTGTGGTCCGTCACCTTTCGCTCGGGTTCGAACGACGCGCCGCCGTCATGCGACACCGCGTAATAGACGGCCGCGCCTTCGTACGCCTGCCCCGCCGTCTTCGCGGCGACGAGATCGCGCTTGTCGATCCACGCGATCGCGATGTTGCCGGCCGGATCGACGGCCATCATGTCGAAGCGATGCGTGATCGCCTGCCGGTCGCGATGCACGGTGACGGGCACGCTCCACGTCGCGCCGCCGTCGAGCGATCGCGAGAAACGCACCATGCCCGTGTACGGCGCATCGAGCGGCGTCGACCACGACACGTACACCGCGCGCCCGTCCGGGCTCGTCGCGATCTTCGGGCGATTCTCGGCGCTCGTGTAGACCGGTTCCGGCATCGCGTTGACGGTGACCGGCGCGGACAGCGTGCGGCCCGCATCGTCGGAATGCGCGACGACGACGTGCGCGCCCTCGACCCACGCGACCCACAGCCGGTGACGCGCGTCGAACGCGGCCCCCGTCGCGAGCGGCTGTTTCTGCTGAGCGGGCGCGGCCTGCATGCCCATGTGCGCAGCATGCGGATCGGCGGCCTTCGGTGCGTCGTGCGCACCGGCGGGCGACAGCGCCGCGAGCCACAGCGCGCAGCCCGCCGCGAACGATTTCACAGCGACCATTTCAGTTCTCCATAGAAAGTGCGGCCCGGATACGGATGGAACACGTAGTAACGGCGGTCCGTCAGGTTGTCGATGCCGAGCGATGCGGTCCAGTGACGGTCGAAGCGGTAGCGCGCCTTCAGGTCGACGACCGTAAACGAGCTCGTGCCGCCGTAGACATCGGGATTCACGTCGCTGTTGTCGAGCGTGTTGAACTGGCGGCCCGAGTAACGCACGCCGACGCTCGCGAGCCAGTGCTCGTCGAAGCGATACGACGCGAGCAGGTTTGCACGCATGCGCGGAATGCGCGGGAAACGCGAGCCGACATACGCGGGATTCGCGGCGTCGGCCAGAATCTGCGCGTTGCTCGCCGATACGTTCGCGTCGATGGCCAGCCCCTTCAGCCCGACGTTCTCGCCGCTGAACGCGAGCTCGACGCCGCGCACGCGCACGCGATCCACGTTCGAGACGTTGGTGACGGTCGATGCGCCCGACACGGTCGTCTGGCTGTAGATCGAATCGCGCAGGTCGCTCTGGAACACGCTCGCGCGCACGACGCCGACACCGACGTCACGTTCCGCCGTGAAGTCCCAGTCGATCGCCTTTTCGGGCCGCAGGTTCGGGTTGTTGTTGACGATCGCGTTGTTCGAGATCGTGCCCTGGAACAGTTCGCCGACCGTCGGAAACCGCGTGCCGGTCGCGAACGACAGCCGGAAGCGCCAGACCTCCGTCGCATCCCATTGCAGCGCGACTTTCGGCGACAGCGCGTTCGCGCTGCGATCCGCATAGCCGAGCGTGCCGGCCGCGTTGCCGAGCGCGCCGCCGTAGGCATCCCAGCGCTCGTAGCGCAGCCCCAGCGTCGCGAGCCAGCCCGGCGCGAAGCGCCACGCGTCCTGCGCGAACAGCGCCTGCGTGCGCGTGTCGCCCTGATAGACGCTCGCGAGCGACGTGGTCGGCCCGGCCAGCCAGTCGGCCGTGTTGTACGTGACGTTGCGCAGGAAGTAGTTGTCGTAGTGATAGCCGAACGTGAACGTGTGGCGCTTCACTTCCGGCGCCTCGGCCTTCAGGTCGAGCGTGCGCCAGCCGGTGCCGTCGCCCTGGAACAGCGTGCCCGCGCCGCCTTGCACGGTCGACGCCGCGCGCAGCACGTCGCGCGACACGTCGTACGCGGACACGACGCCCGACAGCCGCCAGCCGGAATCGAGCCGGCCGTTCAGGCCGAGCGCGTACAGCCAGTTCTCCTGGTCGCCGCGCTGCGGCGCGAACGCGTTCGGCGCGACGGTCATGTTCTGGCCGCCGATCGACACGTTGCCGCCGTAGACCGGATTGCCGGCCGCGTCGCGCAGGAAGGTTTCGCCGTGCTGCCGGTAATGGTTCTCCCAATGCCCGAGCGTGAGCGTCGCGTCGACGTGGTCGGTAAACGCGTAGCCCATCCGGACCGTCTCGTTGAGCTGCTCGGTCCGCTCGATCGTCTGCGCGCCGACGATCGTCCGCGGCTTGCCGTTCGGCCCGATGTCGGTCGCGGCGCCCGTCACGGGTACGGCGCGCCCGAGCTTCGGGTTGTATGCGGAATTGGGGCTCGCATACTGCATCGGCTGACCGTTGTTCTCCAGCCGGTCGAGCGACAGCGAGAACCAGAACCGGCCGACGCGATTCGCGATCCGCGCGGTCTGGTGATTGCCGCCGAAGCTGTCCGCGAATCCGTAGCCGTCGTGGTAGCGCTGCGTAAAGAACTGCGTCGACAGCGACGCTTCAAGTTTTTCCGGGCGGCGCGTCGTCAGCAGCACGGTCGAGCCGATCGAGTTGCCGGGGTACAGCGCGGAAAAGGGGCCATAGAGCACGTCGACGCGCGCGATGTCGTCGGGCGGAATCAGCGACCAGCGCGGCGGGTACGCATAGCTCGAGCCGAGCAGGTTCGACAGCAGCACGCCGTCGGCGTAGACGAGCCCGCGCGCGCTCTGCAGTTCGTTGAAGTCACGCCCCGCGAACACGCTGTTGCGGTCGCCGATGTAGCGCTTGCGAACCATCAGGTTCGGTGCGTACTTCAGCGCATCCTCGGTGGTGACGTTGGTATGCGTCTCGATCCGCTCGCGCGTGATCGATTCGACGACGGCCGGCGTATCCGGATCGACGGGTTGCCGCTGCGCGGTCACGCTGACGGCGGTCAGCGTGTCACCGGTCGGCGGGAGCGGCACGGCGGCGGCCGCGGAAGCCGGTGCGGCAGCGCCGGCGGGACGCTCGACGCCATCGCGGGGCGCATCGACGCGTGCATTGTCCGTCGATGCCGCGTGGGCGGCGGGCCACGCGAAAACGGCCGCGCATGCGAGCGCGAGCCGGCCGCGCGACGGGCGCGCGACAAAGGTGTACGACATGGGTGGATTCCTGAAAACGTGATCGGACGCCGCCGGACGCGAGCACGCGCCGCGCACGGACGCGCGGCACGCGGACCCGGCCGCGGGCGGCACGCGCGCCAACGGGGCGCGCGAACGACATCAATCAGATCGGGGTGTTTTCAGGCGGGGCGCGCGGCTGCGCGAGACGGATGCCCTTGCGGGGAAAATCGGGAACGGCCGGAGCGGCCACGCGGTAGGCAAACGTCCGCACGAAGCCTGGCATCGCAGGCAGGCTCGTACCGAGCGCCACGTTCGCCGCGAAGCCGGGGCAGTACACGCAGTGCGCCATGCCGGCATGGTCGAACGACGACGTGTCGTGGTCGCCACCCGCTTGCGCGAGCACGACCTGGCGTGCGCCCGCTGCACTGCACAATTCGAGCGTGAGCTCGCCGGAGGCGCTCGACGCAAGACGCGCGTAGCCGATGACGGGCGACAGTACATTCAGTACCAGCGCCAGCCATACGAGGCTGATCCATCGCGTCGTTCGTTTCATTGCGGCCCAGGAAAAAGTGCGCGGAAGTATAACAAGCGGCTCGATTGTTGCCGATTGCCCAGGATGCAATAGTCAGCATCGCAGTCGCGTCACAGCGCATGTGCCGTTAATACAACAGAGACAAAATCTAACGATTCGTCTCTGGCATAAATCCAACCACGAGGTTGATAATCATCGAACCTGCTGGAGAAACGACCATGGACGAAAGACCAACTCGCATGCCACCGCCCGAGCAAGTGATGAGCCCGGATCCGGAACCCGTCGGCGTGGAATTCCTCGCCGAATTGCCCGAGCATGTTCGGGCATTCTTCGACGAGCAGCACAAGCTGTACTCGCCGAAGTGAACGACTGTCCGGTTCTGTAACCGCCACGTGTCGATCATCGCTATCGTGCGGTTCATCCTTGCGCATCGCGCGCAATTCGCCTCGCACCCGGGCCGCAATAGCCTGACGGTGCCGGATCAGGTCGCCTGCTGATTCTTCTGTCGCGTCGCTACGCCGCGCGACTGTCTTCGTCTATTCTTCTGGTTTTCCACGTCCGGGCCACCCGGCTCTCCCGATCGTTCCGATGAAGCAAGCCATTCGTGCCAGCCTCGCTGTCGCCGTGCTCGGCGCCGCCCTCTTCTCGTCTCCACGTCTCGCCAGCGCAGACGGCAACGATACCGCCCTCACCAATGTCGTCGCGCTCGCATCGCAGCGTCTCGCGCTCGCCGAGCCGGTCGCGCGCTGGAAATGGGCAAATCACAAGGCGATCGAAGACCGGCCGCGCGAAGCGGAGTTGCTCGCATCGGTGGAAAAACGCGCAGCCCAGGCCGGCGTCGACCCGGTGTTCGCACGAGCGTTCTTCGAAGATCAGATCGCCGCGAGCAAGGACGTGCAGAACACGCTGTTCGCGACCTGGCGTGCGACGCGGCCGCCTGAAGGCGCACCGCCCGACCTCGCGACCAGCACGCGCCCGGCGCTCGACCGGCTGACGCAGAAGATGCTCGCGGGCCTTGTACAGGTCGCGCCGCTACGCGACGCGCCCCATTGCCAGGCGCGGCTCGCGCGCAGCATCGCGAACTGGAAAACGCTCACGCGCTATGACTCGACGCAGACGCGGGCACTCGACATCGCGCTGTCGCACGTCTGCTCGGCCGGCGGCGCAAGCGCGATCGGCTGACGCGGCAGGCCCGGCCTGCCGCTGCGCTCAGCCGGCGGGCGTGAGCGCAGCGATCGGGATCAGCTGCAGCCCGCGTGCGAGATGCGTCTGCAGCAGGCGATGGGTGAAGGGTTCGAACGCACCATCCGCGCCGTCGGCCACGAGCCGCGCGGCCGCGTCGAGCGACTCCGCCGAGCCGAGGTAGCGCCAGCCGTCGATCACGTGGAACAGCCGGCGCTCGCCGTTCGCCTCGAACGCCACGGCACCGTCGAACGGCCAGGGCGCGTCACCCGCACGGGTGGCGGCCGCGGGACGCCGGTTGTACGACGGGCGCAGCCGCGCGATCCATTGCGCTTCCGCGAGCATCGCGCCCAGTTCGTTGCCGGTCTCGCGCCATTCGACGCGCCGCACCTGCTGCGCGAGCCTCATTTCCTTCGACGATCGACGCTCGCCGGTCAACAGCGCACGCAGCCGCTGCCGCACACGCACGCTGCGGCCGACGTAAAGCGCCTCGTCACCTTCCCCGAACAGCGCATACGCGCCGCACCCTGCCGGCGCGGTGTCGAGCCACGCTTCGGTCAGATCGCCGGCCAAACGGAAGTGGCGTGTCGTACGCGCGATCTGGTCACGCAACCGCTCGAGCGGCACGATGTCGTGCAGCTGACGCCAGAACTGCCAGAGCAGGTCGGCATCCGCCAGCGCCCGGTGGCGCGCAGCCGGAACGAGGCCATGCCGCTCGATCAATGCGTCGAGCCCGTGCCGCGGTTCGCGCGGGAACAGCGCGCGTGACAGCCGCACCGTACACAGCACATCGGGATTGAACGCAAAGCCGGCGCGCTCGAATTCGGCACGGAGGAAACCGCGGTCGAAGCTCGCGTTGTGCGCAACGAACAACTTGCCGTCGAGTCGCTCGAACAGCGCCGGCGCGAGCGACGCGAACGACGGCGCGTCGCGCACCATCGCGTCCGAAATACCGGTCAGTTGCTGGATGAACGGCGGAATCGACTGGCCGGGATTGACGAGCGTCGTCCACGTCGACACCCCGAGCGGGCCGATTTCGACCACGCCGATCTCGGTGATGCGGTGCTCGGCAGACGAACCGCCGGTGGTTTCAAGGTCGACGAAGACGAGTGGCTGTTCGCAGGCGGGATCGGACGGGCGGGAATCGGACATGAAAAGACAGGGAATCGGTGCTCCCGTGAGTATGCCCGGCAAGCGTGTTCGCGGCCAGCCCGGACCGTTATGTTCGCCCCCGGAAAACAAAAAGCCCCCGCAATGCGGGGGCCGGACGTGATCGGCAATGCGTGGCGCGTCAGACCGCCTGGATATTCGCTGCCTGCTTGCCTTTCGGCCCGACTTTCACGTCGAAGGAAACGCGCTGGTTTTCCTTCAGCGTCTTGAAGCCGTCCATCTTGATTTCGGAAAAGTGCGCAAACAAATCTTCACCGCCATTGTCCGACGTAATAAAGCCGAAACCTTTAGCATCGTTAAACCATTTCACGATACCGGTATCCATGTCTTCGTTCCCCACTCGATTAGATCAAAAAAGCTATTTTTATAGCCGTTTCCCGAAATCCCGAAACATTGCGCCAGCACCTTTACCAGCACGCCGCCCGAGGACGGAGTGCTGACTTTATAAATTGGACAATCCGGGTGCGTCAAGAAAATTTTTCACGACTTCTTTATCAAAAAATCGCTAATACCATTGGAATCGGTACACCAACGCCTTCGATTAATTGATTCGCATCAAAAACCTGTCAATATTACCGGGATCGGATCACCGATAATCTCGACAACGAAATTCCTACCGGGGACAAATCGACCCGGTAAAATCCTCGGGTTTTTTCCGGGTTGCGGAAATCCGGGGAGATTGCGATGCTGATGCAACGCCGAAAGGAAGGAGACGGTCATGTGGCTGGACGGAATCAAGCGCTTCGCGAGCCGGCTCGGGCGCGTACGCCGCAAGTCCCGCGCCCTGGCCGAGGCCGCTCACGAAGCGCCGTGCGACACCGAGTTCGATACGACCTGGCACGGCGATCACTGGCAGAACCTGCTCGCATCGCCGCTGGATGCCCGTCACTACGTGATGGAAGACTGGACCTATACCCCGCCACCGACCGAAACCGAGGAAGCCGCGCCTGCGGCCAAGCGCAAGCGGCGCTCGTACGCGCAATAGCGCACGGGGAAGCGGGGCAAAAAAAAAGCGCGACTGGGAAGTCGCGCCGACAAAGGTTTGGAGATCTTTTCCGTCAACGAAAAAGTCTGCTTCGGAAAGCAGAGATCGCAGTATAGCGAGAGAACTACCTTTCATTATCCATGCTCCACACAAACCTCTATTGCCGATGTGTCAATAATCGCGCTATGGCTGCCACGCCCCGCAGTTGATCGCCTGTCGCGATCGCGCAACGCCAATTCCGTAGTCCTGACCAGTATTTTCCCTCGCTGCACCGCCGCAAACCCTTGATGCACAACGATTTCCGCGTGCCTTTTGATCTTTGCGGATTCCAAAATACATTATTGCTTAAAGCGTAAGTCTCCCCCGCTCCGCGCACTCCGCACACTGCAAATGGCTTTCTGATAAGCGCACCGCCGCTCTGCCGGGCCGGTCACAACATCACGCAAGCATGCCGGTTCCGCAGCAGGTTCGATCGACATCATCCTGTTTGGAGACAGATCCATGAAAAAAACCCTGATCGTCACCGCGTTGTCGGGTGTATTCGTTACGGCAGCACATGCACAAAGCAGCGTTACGCTATACGGCTTGATCGACGCCGGCATCACCTACACGAACAATCAGGGCGGCCACAGCGCCTGGCAGGAAACGAGCGGCTCGGTCAACGGCAGCCGTTGGGGCTTGCGCGGCACCGAAGATCTCGGCGGCGGCCTGAAAGCGATCTTCACGCTGGAAAATGGTTTCGGCATCAACAACGGCGCGCTGAAGCAGAACGGCCGCGAATTCGGCCGCCAGGCGTTCGTCGGGCTCGCGCACGACAGCTACGGTTCGCTGACTCTCGGCCGTCAGTACGACAGCGTCGTCGACTATCTTGGGCCGCTGTCGCTGACCGGTACGCAATACGGCGGCACCCAGTTCGCCCACCCGTTCGACAACGACAACCTGAACAACTCGTTCCGGATCAACAACTCGGTCAAGTATCAGAGCGCGAACTACGGCGGCCTCAAGTTCGGCGCGTTGTACGGGTTCTCGAACTCGACGGCGTTCGCGAACAACCGCGCGTATAGCGGCGGCGTGTCGTACAGCTACATGGGCTTCAACTTCGCCGCGGCCTACTTGCAACTGAACAGCGACGTGAACGCGCTCGCGCAGGCCGCGACCGATCCAGGCGCCGTAACCGGCGACTGGACCTTCGCATCGCGCGTGCAACGCACCTGGGGCGCCGGCCTGAATTACGGGTTCGGCCCCGCCACCGTCGGCTTCGTGTTCACGCAGACGCGCCTGACCGGCATCCGCGCGATCAGCGCAGGCCAGTCCGGCGTATCCGGCGGCATCACGGGCCTCGGCGGCACCGCCCGCTTCAGCAACTATGAACTCAACGGTCGCTATGCACTGACGCCGGCACTGTCGCTCGCCGGCTCTTATACGTACACGCAGGGCCGTCTCGCCGGTGACAAGCCGACCTGGCACCAGTTCAACCTGCAAGCCGACTATGCGCTGTCGAAGCGCACCGACGTGTACCTGCAGGGCGAATTCCAGAAGGTCAACAACGACGGCCTCGACCTCGGCGCCAACATCAACGGGTTGGGCGCCGCGTCATCGACCAACAAGCAGATCGCGGTCACGGCCGGCCTGCGCCATCGCTTCTGAGCGACCGGCGCCGTTGCTGCGCGCCGGATGACGAAGCGCCCCGCCGGGGCGCTTTTTCTTTGCGGGAATGCGGCGGTCGCGGCTCAGGCGTTGCCCGGCGCCGGATAACGGACGTCGAGCACGTCGATAGGCTGCGGGCCGGCCGGCGTCATCAGCGTGACGGTATCGCCGATCTTCGACTTGATCAGCGCACGCGCGACCGGCGAAATCCAGCTGACACAGCCGCGATCCAGATCGACCTCGTCGATCCCGACGATCGTGATCGTGTGATCCTCGCCGTCCGGCGTCTCGTAATCGACCGTCGCGCCAAAGAACACCTGGTCGACATTTTCCTGCCGGCTCGCGTCGACGACTTCCGCAAGATCGAGCCGCTTCGTCAGGAAGCGGATGCGGCGATCGATCTCGCGAAGCCGCCGCTTGCCGTAGATGTAGTCGCCGTTCTCCGACCGGTCGCCGTTCGACGCAGCCCACGACACGAGCTTCACCACCTCGGGACGCTCGACATCGATCAGGCTCAACAGCTCGTCCCTCAGCCGCTTGTGGCCGGCCGGCGTGATGTAGTTCTTCGCCCCCGCCGGAATCGCGGGCTGAGCCTGGTCGAGATCGTCGTCGTCACCGTCCGACTCTTTGACAAACGCCTTGTTCATGATGCAGATTCAACACGTGGATGACTGATGCTCCAAGGGTACACGAAGGGCGCCCCGGCAAGGCCGCGCAACGTAATTCGCGAATAAGGCTTCCCTTTTTATACAACCCTGCTATAATTTCGCTTCTGCGTGCGGCTGTAGCTCAGTTGGATAGAGTACTTGGCTACGAACCAAGGGGTCGTGGGTTCGAATCCTGCCAGCCGCGCCACTTTTTTCGAGGGCCTTCCCAACCGAAGGCCCTTTCAGTTCGAAGCAGTAGTATTTTTGTTTTTGCGTGCGGCTGTAGCTCAGTTGGATAGAGTACTTGGCTACGAACCAAGGGGTCGTGGGTTCGAATCCTGCCAGCCGCGCCATCTTTTTGGGGGCCTTCCCATCGCAGAAGGTTCCGACAGTTGAAGCAGTACCGTTTTGCGTGCGGCTGTAGCTCAGTTGGATAGAGTACTTGGCTACGAACCAAGGGGTCGTGGGTTCGAATCCTGCCAGCCGCGCCACCTTAAAAGGGCTTTCCTCCGGGAAAGCCCTTTTTTCTTTTCTGCGTCCCTCCCGCCCTTTCACCCTCGCCTCGACATGCTCGCGCCCGACCGGCTTCGAAAAGATGCCGGCAAAGCCGCAATCCCCCTGCCGCAGCACAAATGAAAACGGCGGCCATTAGCCGCCGCTGAACGATCGCCCGCAAGGGCCCACGTCAATAATCCTGCCGCTCACGCTCGATACGCATGCCGCCGTCGTGGCGCGCATGCGCGCCGTCGTCGGTCGAGCGCTCGCGCATGATCCGCATCACGTCCGGATTGGTCCGCACGCGCCGCATCACGTTCGCGAGATGCACACGGTCGCTGACCTGGATCACGAAGCGCAGCACCGTCGATTCGTGCGTCAGATCCTCGTCCATCGCGATATGGACGATGTTTGCGTCGGCCGACGTGATGTCCGCCGCGACGCGAGCAAAGATGCCCTTCGTGTTCTTCACGAGCGCCTTCACCGCGACATCGAACAGGCGGCCCGGCTGCGGCGCCCACTCGACGTCGATCCAGCGGCCCGGATCGCGGCGATGGATACGCTGCGCCACGCGGCAATCGGTCGTATGAATCGCCATGCCCAGGCCGATGCCGATATAACCCATGATCGCATCGCCCGGAATCGGCCGGCAGCAGGCCGACAACTGCACGGACATCCCTTCGGTGCCGGTAATCACGACCGGCGGCGCATGATGCGCGGGATGCCGCTCGGACTTCGGCAGGTCGTCGTCCGCGTCGCGGCCGCTCATCAGCACCTCGATGCGCTTGGCCATCACCGCGGCGACGCGGCGGCCGAGGCCGATGTCCGCGAAAATTTCCTGGCGGCTCTTGTTGCCCGTCCACTGCACGAGCTTCTCCCACACTTCCGGCCCGACGTCGGCCAGCGCGAGACCATAACCCTTCAGGCTCTGGTCGACGAGCCGCTCGCCAAGCTGCACGGACTCGTTCAGGCGCATCGTCTTCAGGTAGTGACGAATCGCCGAGCGCGCCTTGCCGGTACGCACGAAACCGAGCCATGCGGGGTTCGGTTTCGAATACGGCGCCGTGATCACTTCGACGATGTCGCCGCTCTTCAGCTCGGTGCGCAGCGGCAGCAGCTCGTTGTTGATCTTCACGGCCACGCACTGGTTGCCGAGATCGCTGTGGATCGAATACGCGAAATCGAGCGCCGTCGCGCCGCGCGGCAGCGCCATGATCTTCGACTTCGGCGTGAACACGTAGACCGCATCCGGGAACAGGTCGATCTTCACGTGCTCGAGGAATTCGCTCGAATCGCCCGCTTCGCTCTGGATGTCGAGCAACGACTTCAGCCACTGGTGCGCGCGCTTCTGCACGTCGCTCAGATCGGCACTGCCGTTCTTGTACAGCCAGTGTGCGGCAACGCCGGCCTCGGCGATCTCGTGCATCTTGCGCGTGCGCACCTGAAACTCGATCGGCGCGCCGAACGGGCCGACGAGCGTCGTGTGCAGCGACTGATAGCCGTTGATCTTCGGGATCGCGATGTAGTCCTTGAACTTGCCGGGCACCGGCTTGTACAGCGCATGCAGCGCACCGATGCACGTGTAGCAGTCGAGCGCGCTCTCGACGACGACGCGAAAGCCGTACACGTCGAGCACCTGCGAGAACGACAGCTGCTTGTCGCGCATCTTCCGGTAGACGCTGTAGATGGTCTTTTCGCGGCCGGTGATTTCGGCGTCGATCTTCGCGTCGGCCATCGCACGCTGCGCGGCTTCGAGGATCTTGCTGATCACTTCGCGGCGGTTGCCGCGCGCGGCCTTCACGGCCTTCTCGAGCGTCGCGTAGCGATGCGGGTTGAAGTTCGCGAAGCTCATGTCCTGCAGCTCGCGATACGTGTTGTTCAACCCGAGCCGGTGCGCGATCGGCGCGTAGATGTCGAGCGTTTCGCGCGCGACGCGGCGGCGCTTCTCCATCGGCACCGCGCCGAGCGTGCGCATGTTGTGCAGGCGGTCGGCGAGCTTGACGAGAATGACCCGCACGTCGCGCGCCATCGCGAGCAGCATCTTGCGGAAGTTTTCCGCCTGCGCTTCCTCGCGGCTGCGGAACTCCATCTTGTCGAGCTTCGACAGGCCGTCGACCAGTTCGGCGACCTTCGGGCCGAACCGCTCGGCCAGCTCGTTCTTGGTCACACCCTGGTCTTCCATCACGTCGTGCAGCAGCGCAGCCATGACGGCCTGCGCGTCGAGCTTCCAGCCGGCGCAGATTTCCGCGACGGCGACGGGATGGGTGATGTAGGGTTCGCCGCTCTGGCGATATTGACCGAGGTGGGCTTCGTCGCTGAAGTGGAACGCCGCCTTGACCTCTTTGATTTCGTCCGGGGCGAGATACTCGGCAAGCACGGCGGTCAGTTTCGCGATCGAAACGACGCCATGCTTGCGAGGCTGCTCCGGAGTGGCGGTCGGCCCGAACAGATGCCGGAAGGACTGTTCGAGGACCGCGTCGATGTACTGGCGCGCAGGCGACTGGGCCGTGGCTTCGGTGGTCGAATCCGCGGAGGCGGACGATGGGGTGGTGCTCATATTCGCCTCCAGGTCGAGTCGTTGCGCGCGTGGATTACATGGCTGGAACGGGCCGGATGCGCGTTACACCGGCACCTTCTTCAGCATCTCGACGCCGACCTGGCCGGCGGCGATTTCGCGCAGCGCGACGACGGTCGGCTTGTCGCGGCTCTCGATCTTCGGCGTATGGCCTTGCGCGAGCTGCCGCGCGCGGTAAGTGGCGGCGAGCGCCAGTTCGAAGCGGTTCGGGATTTGCTTCAGGCAGTCTTCGACGGTAATGCGAGCCATGTTGGTAATTCCTTCTGAATATAGTGCTTATTCTACCTTATGTCCCTCGTCCCCCGCGTCATTCCGCGTGGGGCAGATGGATGCCGAGCTCGATGAACAGCTCCGTGTGTCGCGCGTACTGCGACGCAAAGCGCAGGCGCGTCGCCGCGACGATGCATTCGAGCTCCGCGAGCGCACGCTCGAAATTCTCGTTGATCACCACGTATTCCGCTTCCGACGCGTGCGCGATCTCGCTGCCGGCGGCAAGCAGGCGCCGCGTGATCACGTTCGGCTCGTCCTGGCCGCGCTTCTTCAGGCGCTCCTCGAGCGCATCGAGCGACGGCGGCAGGATGAAGATGCCGACCGCGTTGCGGAACTGCTTCTTCACCTGCAACGCACCCTGCCAGTCGATCTCGAGCAGCACGTCGTGGCCGTTCTTCATCTGCTCTTCGATCCAGACGCGCGACGTGCCGTAGTAGTTGCCGTGCACTTCCGCGCTCTCGAGGAATTCGTGCGCCGTGTGACGCGCACGGAAATCCTCGACGGTCGTGAAGTGGTAGTGCCGGCCGTCCTGTTCGCCCGGGCGCGGCTTGCGCGTCGTGTACGAAATCGACAGACAGATGTCGCTGTCCTTCGACAGCAGCGCATTCACGAGCGTCGACTTGCCGGCGCCCGACGGCGCAATGACCATGAACAGGTTGCCGGGGTAGACGCCCGCATGAAGCGTATGTGCGTCGTGAGTGGGGTGGATCATGTTGCTTTACTCCAGGTTTTGCACTTGCTCTCGCAGCTGCTCGATCAACAGCTTGAGCGCCATCGACGCGTCGGCCAGTTCCTTCGCCGCCGCCTTCGAGCCGAGCGTGTTCGCTTCGCGATTCAGTTCCTGCATCATGAAGTCGAGACGCTTGCCGACGCGGCCGCCCTTCTCGATCACATGGCGCGTTTCGTTCAGGTGCGCGGTGAGCCGCGACAGCTCTTCCGCGATGTCGATCCGGATGCCGTACATCGTCACCTCCTGGCGAATGCGTTCCGCGGCTTCCTCGCGCGTCACGATCGGTGCGCTGCCTTCGGGTGCCGCGATGCCGAGCGCTTCCTGCAGCCGCTCGACGATCTTCTGCTGATGCTTCGCGATCAGCTCCGGCACGAGCGGCGTAATGCGCGCGACGATCGCTTCCATCTCGGCGACGTTCGACAGCAGCATCGTCGCGAGTTGCGCGCCTTCGCGCGAACGCACGACGACGAGTTCGCCGATCGCTTCCTTGCCGCATGCGAGCACCGCGTCGCGGATCGCGTCGGCCGACACGCCGCTCTCGGCGATCACGCCGGGCCAGCGCAGGATCTCGCCCGCGCGCAGGCGGCCGACGCCCGGGAACGAGTCGAGCACCGCGCGCTCGAGATCGGCGAGCTGGCCGAGCGCCGACTGGTTCAGCGCGCCCGCGCCGATGCTCTGTTCGCCGCGCTGCAGGTTGATGCGCACGTCGACCTTGCCGCGCGACAGCTTGTTCATCAGCATTTCGCGCAGCGCGGGCTCACACGCGCGCACGTCGTCCGGCATCCGGAAATTCAGGTCGAGGAAGCGCGAGTTCACGGTGCGCAGTTCGACCGACACGCTGGTGCCGCCGTTGCCGGTGGCCGTCGCGAGTTCGCGCGTCGCGCTCGCGTAGCCCGTCATGCTGTAGATCATGGTTCGTCTCGCCGTCTGGTTGCCCTCGCGGGCGGGGATATGTCGAGGCGCCCGGCGCATCGGAAAGCGCGGGGCGGGAAGCGCGCATTATCCCATTTTTGCGACCCACCCCGCCGGGCAAGCCCGCCGTTCGGCGCTAAAATCGGGGTTTCCTCTCCTCCCACGATTCCCACATGACGTCCTCCCTGTCCCGCCCGAGCGGCCGCCGCGCCGACGAACTGCGCAAGGTCGCCCTCACGCGCCACTACACGAAACATGCCGAAGGCTCCGTGCTGGTCGAATTCGGCGATACCAAGGTGCTCTGCACCGCGAGCGTCGCCGAACGCGTGCCCGAATTCCTGCGCGAGCGCGGGCAAGGCTGGCTGACCGCCGAGTACGGGATGCTGCCGCGTGCGACGCATACGCGCAGCGACCGCGAAGCCGCGCGCGGCAAGCAGACGGGCCGCACGCAGGAAATTCAGCGCCTGATCGGCCGCGCGCTGCGCGCCGTATTCGATCTCGAGGCGCTCGGCCCGCGCACGATCCACATCGACTGCGACGTGATCCAGGCCGACGGCGGCACGCGCACGGCGAGCATCACCGGCGCGTTCGTCGCCGCGCACGACGCCGTGTCGAAGCTGATCGCGGCCGGCAAGCTCACGCGCTCGCCGATCACCGACCACGTCGCCGCGATCTCGGTCGGCGTGTACGAAGGCGCACCGGTGCTCGATCTCGATTACGCGGAAGATTCGCGCTGCGACACCGACATGAACGTCGTGATGACGGGCGCCGGCGGTTTCGTCGAAGTCCAGGGCACGGCCGAAGGCGTGCCGTTCTCGCGCGCCGAGATGAACGCGCTGCTCGACCTCGCCCAGGGCGGGATCGCCGAGCTCGTGCAGTTGCAGAAGGACGTCCTGGGCGCCGGCAATGCCTGACGATCGCACCCTCGCGCCGCTGTCGCGCATCGTTCTCGCGTCGAACAACCCGGGCAAGCTGCGCGAGTTCACCGCGCTGTTCTCGACGGTCGGCATCGAAATCGTCCCGCAGGGCGACCTGGCGGTGCCCGAGGCGGAAGAGCCGTTCGGCACGTTCATCGAGAACGCGCTGACCAAGGCGCGGCACGCGTCGCGGCTCACCGGGCTGCCCGCGATCGCCGACGATTCGGGCCTGTGCGTGCGCGTGCTGCGCGGCGCGCCGGGCGTCTATTCGGCGCGCTATGCGCAGCGTGCCGGCCGCGACAAGGGCGACGCGGCGAACAACGCGTATCTCGTCGAGCAGCTGCACGGCGTCGACGACCGGCGCGCATACTATTGCTGCGTGCTCGCGCTCGTGCGCCACGCGGACGATCCCGAGCCGCTGTTCGCCGAAGGGCGCTGGGCGGGCGAGATCGTCGACGCGCCGCGCGGCGAGCACGGATTCGGCTACGACCCGTATTTCTACCTGCCGGCGCTCGGCGCAACGGCCGCCGAACTCGAGCCGGCCGTGAAGAACACGCACAGCCATCGTGCACTGGCGCTGAAGGCGCTGCTTGCACGGCTCGCGGAGGAAGCATGATCGCGTCCGACACCCATTCGCTGCGGGAGGCTGCATGAGCCAGGCTGCGGAAACCGGCGCGCGCGTCGTCGCGACGTTCACGTCGCCCGGGCAAGTGCGACTCACGTCGCTGCCGCCGCTCGCGCTGTACGTGCATTTTCCGTGGTGCGTGCGCAAGTGCCCGTACTGCGATTTCAACTCGCACGAGTGGAAAGGCGAACGGTTTCCGGAAACCGAGTACCTCGACGCACTGCGCGCCGACCTCGAGCAGGCGCTGCCGCTCGTGTGGGGACGGCAGGTGCATACCGTGTTCATCGGCGGCGGCACGCCGAGCCTGTTGTCGGCCGCCGGCCTCGACCGGTTGCTGTCCGACGTGCGCGCGCTGCTGCCGCTCGACGCCGATGCCGAGATCACGCTCGAGGCGAACCCGGGCACGTTCGAAGCCGCGAAGTTCGCGCAGTTCCGCGCGAGCGGCGTGAACCGGCTGTCGGTCGGGATCCAGAGCTTCAATGAAGCGCACCTGAAGGCGCTCGGCCGTATTCACGACACCGCGCAGGCGCGCGCGGCGGTCGAGATCGCCGCGAAGAACTTCGACAACTTCAATCTCGACCTGATGTTCGCGCTGCCGAACCAGACGCTCGACGAGTGCCGCACCGATATCGAGACCGCACTGTCGTTCGCGCCGCCGCATCTGTCGCTGTATCACCTGACGCTCGAGCCGAATACGCTGTTCGCGAAGTTCCCGCCCGTCGTGCCCGACGACGACGCGTCGGCCGACATGCAGGAATGGATTCACGCGCGCACGGCCGAGGCCGGTTACGGGCGTTACGAAGTGTCCGCTTACGCGAAGCCGAATCACCAGTGCAAGCACAACCTGAATTACTGGCGCTTCGGCGATTATCTCGGGATCGGTGCCGGCGCGCACACGAAGCTGTCGTTCCCGAACCGGATCGTGCGGCAGGCGCGCTACAAGCACCCGGCGACCTTCATCGAGCAGGCGATGGCCGGCACGGCCGTGCAGGAAGAGCGAGAAGTCGGCGCGCGCGACCTGCCGTTCGAATTCATGCTGAACACGCTGCGGCTCGTCGAGGGCTTCCCGGTGCACAGCTTCGTCGAACGCACGGGCCTGCCGATGAGCACGATCGAGCCGGCGCTGAAGGAAGCGGAACGGCGCGGGCTGATCACGCGCGATTTCACGCAGATCGCGCCGACGCCGCTCGGCCAGCGTTTCCTCAACGACCTGCAGGAACTGTTCCTGCGCGACGATTGAGGATGAGTGCGATGCCCGGGAGCGGAGCAAGCGCTAAAGCACCCACTCCGGTCGACCGCGAAGCATGGGACCGCGAAGCATGGGACCGGAGTAGGCGCTGAAGCGCCAACTCCGGTCGACAGACACTGCATTTCGGTTACAATGCCGCCTCGCGTGGAAGCGTGGCCGAGCGGTTTAAGGCACTGGTCTTGAAAACCAGCGACGGGAAACTGTCCGTGAGTTCGAATCTCACCGCTTCCGCCAGGAAATTCGCCAAACCCCGTTCATTCGCAGAATGACGGGGTTTTTGTTTGCCTTCACGCCGCCCTCCCCAACGTTCCGACGCGTCGCGCCGGATGCCGTTACAATCCCGCGCTCCGATTCGCGAAACGGGAAATCCACGTCATGAAGCCCTTCATCGTCTCGTCGCTCGTCGCCGCGCTGGCCGTCGTCAGCACGCATGCGACGGCCGACACCGCCTCCGGCAGCGACGCGCCGGCGTCGTGCGCGATCGCGTACGTGACCGGCGTCGGCGGCTCGCCGCGCGGCCTGAGCGAATACCTCGCGAGCCCGTCGCCCTACAACTACCTGAAGGACAACGATCTCCAGTGCAAGGTGTCCGACGACGGTCGCACGTCGAACTGCACCGGCGTGACCTACCTGCGGAACGAACAGGTCAGCGTGTACGACGACTCCGATCCGGCGACGCTGACCGTCGTGGCGCGCGTGGAACTCGACCACGGGCAGAAGTACCCCGTGATCGTCGTCGTGCAACGCAAGGACGCCCGCTGCAAGTAATGACGCGGCTCCGCGCGTGCCGCGGGTCAAGACGGCGCGCACGCTCGCGGCAGCGCACCACCGAATCCGTGCAGCAATCGCCGCCGCCCCGCGCCGGAAGCCTCCCTGCCGGCCGCGCCATCACCTAGAATTCGTTCAACACGGCGACACGACCGCCGCCGCGTACTCGATGCCGCACGCGCCACCCCTGCGCGCGGCACACGGAGATCGCCATGACCGAACAGTCGACACCGACGGAACACGTCGATTACGAAGGCTTCGAGATCCATGTCGTGCCGGCCGCCGTACCCGGCAGCGACACGCGCTACACCTACACCGGCTACGTGTGCCATCCGGGCGCGAATCCCGCGCTGCCCGACCACGCGGTGCCGTTCCACGCGGACGGCGAGGAAAGCTTCGCGAGCGTCGACGAAGCGGTCCACGAAGCCGTGCATATCGGCAAGAGCATCATCGACGGCACGCACCCCGACCTGTCGGTGCTGTCGCTCGTCACGCACGGTTTCTGAACCGGGCAGACGACATCGCCTGCGATGGCGTGGACGCAGGTCGCGGCGCTGCTTGCGGTGACCGCTGCGCGGTCGCACGATCGTCGCGAGCCTGCATGCGCGTCGCTCGCCGCGCCTTTCAATCCTGCAACAGTTGCGTCGGCATGCGCTGCCGCAACGCGAGCCCGTCGCGCACACTGTCACATGTCGCGTCACATCGCGATGCGCGGGCGCCGGACCGCGCCACCATCATCAGCGATCGCAACGCCCGGCATCGCGCGTTATGCGTTTCTCCCGATATCGGCTTGCGCGCGGACGCCTATCATTTTTTTATAGTCACTTCTGGCTATCTCCCATGCGCCCCGTTCTCCGTCCGCACGTCGACCGGTTGCCTGTTGCTGCGCTGGCCGTCGTCGCCATGCTTGCCGCGTGCACGATCACACCGCCGTCGTCCATGCATTCGGTCCTGACGATTCCGTCGATCACGCGCAGCGCGAGCCGCGACCAGTATCGCGTCGAGATCGCGCAACGCGTGGCCGAGCGCAACCCGTCCGGCCTGCTGCGCGGCACCCCGCAGGCGATGCTCCGTTCGCTCGTCGTCGTCGCATTCACCGTCGATCGCAACGGCCGCCTCGTCAACGCTTCCATCTATCGCAGCAACGGTGACAGCGAAGCGGAAGCGCTCGCGCTCGCGTCGCTGCGACGCTCGGCGCCGCTGCCGGCGCCGCCGTCGCGACTGCTCGACGGCAACGGCCAGATCGAAATGATGGAAGGCTGGCTCTTCAACGACGACGGCCATTTCCAGTTGCAAAGCACCGCGTCCGCACAAGCGCAATCGCTCGACTGACCGCCCGCCGTGCCGCGATTGCCGGTGTGCGGCGGCGCTGGCTATAATTTTCCGCAATCGCGCGGCCATCACGCCACGCGCGCGCTCGCGCGCCCCACCCGGCATGCGAGCCGACCACGCCGGCACCGGGCGGCGGCGACATACCCGTCTCCATCGTCGACCGGCGGGTGACGTCCGCGCCACGGCGCGCGTCCACGCCGCCACCGCATCATCCGCTCGGCCGCCCTCCGGCAGGCATCCGCCTGCCTGACCGCACGCACAGCCGACCGCCCCAACGACAAAACGGAGACATCCATGTCCGCATCCCCCCGACCGTTGCACACGCAACCGGTTCGGCCGGCGCCGTCAGCCACCGGCGCATCGTGTTCGCGAGCTTCATCGGCACCGCGATCGAGTTCTACGATTTCTACGTGTACGCAACGGCCGCCGCGCTCGTCATCGGCCCCGTATTCTTCCCGCACGGCTCCGCGACCGCGCAGGCGCTGTCCGCGTTCGTCACGTTCGGCATCGCGTTCATCGCACGCCCGATCGGCTCGTTCCTGTTCGGGCACTTCGGCGACCGCATCGGCCGCAAATCGACGCTCGTCGCATCGCTGCTCGTGATGGGCGTGTCCACCACCGCGATCGGCTTCGTGCCAGGCTACGACGCGATCGGCGCGCTCGCGCCGGTGCTGCTGTGCGTGCTGCGCTTCGGCCAGGGGATCGGCCTCGGCGGCGAATGGGGCGGCGCGGCGCTGCTCGCGACCGAACACGCGCCGCAGGGCAAGCGCGGCTGGTTCGGGATGTTCCCGCAGCTCGGGCCCTCGGTCGGCTTCCTGATGTCGAACGGCCTGTTCTTCGCGCTTGCGCTGTCGCTGTCCGACGAGCAGTTCCGAAGCTGGGGCTGGCGCATCCCGTTCCTGGTCAGCGCGGTGCTCGTCGCGCTCGGCCTGTACGTGCGGCTCAAGATCACCGAAACGCCGGCGTTCCAGGCCGCGCTCGACCGCAACGAGCGCGTGCGCGTGCCGGTCGCGACGCTCGTCACGCAACACTGGCAGCCGACGCTGCTCGGCGCGCTCGCGATGGTCGTCTGCTACACGCTGTTCTACATCTCGACGGTGTTCTCGCTGTCGTACGGCGTGTCGGCGCTGCATATTCCGCGCCAGAGCTTCCTCGGGCTGCTGTGTTTCGCAGTGGTATTCATGGGGCTCGCGACGCCGCTTTCCGCGTGGGCATCGGACCGTTTCGGCCGCAAGCCGGTGCTCGTCGTCGGCGCGATCGCCGCGCTGCTGTCGGGTTTCGCGATGGAACCGCTGCTCGGCAGCGGCTCGATGCCGCTCGTCGCACTATTCCTGACGATCGAGCTGTTCCTGATGGGCGTGACGTTCGCGCCGATGGGCGCGCTGCTGCCCGAACTGTTCCCGACCAACGTCCGCTATACGGGCGCGGGCGTCGCGTACAACCTCGGCGGGATCCTCGGCGCGTCGATCGCGCCGTATATCGCGCAACTGCTGGCTGCGCGCGGCGGGCTGTCGTGGGTCGGCGGGTACGTGTCGGTCGCGGCGGCGATCAGCCTGATCGGCGTGCTGCTGATGCGCGAAACGCGCGACTCGTCGCTCGTCTGAGCCTCCGGGGCGACCCGGGTTGTGCGGCGGCCGGCGCTGCCTATACTCGATCCTGGGCGCGCGGCCGCGCGCCCCCGGGATCCCTCCCCGAAGGAGCCGCCGCCATGAATATCCGCCTTGGTAATGCCGACCTCGTTCTGACCCTCGCGCTCGCGCTGGGCGGCGCGTTGCTGCTCGCGCTGCGCTTCCGGCCGAAGACGTGGCGCGGCCTCGTGTTCGAGGCGCTGCTGGCGAATCTGGCGGCCATCGCCGCCGTCATCACGGTCGAGGCGCTGCTCGCCTGAGCCGCCCCGCCCCGTTCCGTCAGGCGGACAGCCGCGCGCGCAGCGCGCCGTAGGCCGGGACGACGGCGTCGATCGCGTCCAGCGCCTGCCGGACGGACGGCATCGCACCCGGCTCCCCGATCGACAGCGCATTCGGCGTACCGCCGATGCCGCAGTGGTGGCGCGACGTCGCGACGAAAATCATCACGGTCGGGCGCTGCAGCGCGTGCGCCATGTGCACGAACCCCGTATCGACGCCCACCACGAGCGCGGCCCGGCCAAGCGCCGCGCCGAGTTCGCGCACCGTCATCGCGGGCAGCACGACCGCCCCCGGTGCGCGCGCGGCGATGTCCTGCGCGTCGTCGTGTTCGGCAGCCGATCCCCACGGCAGCAGCACACGCACGCCGCGCGCCATCATCTGCGTGGCGAGCGCGGCCCAGTGGTCGGCCGGCCATTTCTTGTCGGGATTGGACGTCGCGTGGAACAACAGCATGAACGGTGCGCCGTCGGTCACGGCGGCCGGCAGGTTCGCGTCCTGCGGCGGGACGACCCCGTACGTGGCAACGCCTTCGGGCACGTAGCCGAGCGCCTCGCCCGCGCTCACGCGCATCCCGTGCCATGCGTCGCAGTCCGGCCGCGGGCCGAAGCGATGCGAATACGCGAAGCGCGCGCCCGTTTCGCCGAGATCCTGCGTCTGGTAGCCGACGCGGCGCGCGGCACGCGCCAGCGCCGAAATGATCGCGCTTTTGTAGACCCCGTGCAGGTCGATCACCGCGTCGTAGCGGTGCGCACGCAACGCGCCGATCGACGCCGAGATCGCCTTCAGGTCGCCGGCATTCCGGAGTTTCTTGAAACGGCGCAGCGGCGCGCACAGGACGCTGCTCACGCCCGGATGCCAGCGCACGACCTCCGCGCACGATTCGTCCACGGCCCAGTCGACCGTCACGCCGGGAAAGGCGCGATGCAGATCCGCAACGACAGGCAGCGTCTGGACGACGTCGCCGAGCGACGTCACTTTCACGATGAGGATGCGTTTCACGATGTGTGGGGGTTGGCCTGCCATTTCGGCATGCTAATGACGGATGTCGTCGTTAGCATTACCTCAAGATTACTTTTGTAACAGAATGCGTCGTTTTTGTGAAAATGTGTCACCCCCCGCTGGCATCCGGTTCTTTTTATAATGCGCTCTTTGCCTCCCGGCCCGCGTCGATGCCACGCCCAGCCCTTCCCGCCCTGTTTCCCGCCCTCACCCGTCGTTCGTTGCGCATCTGGCGCCAATACGGCGTTTTCTGGCTCGGTGCGATCGTCGTCGGCCTCGCGGCCGTGCTTTATGCGCGGCTGATCGACTGGGGCTACGACACCTTCCGTACGATGCGCGATCACGCCGCGTGGCTGCCGCTGCTGCTGACGCCCGCGATCTCCGCCTTGTCCGTGTGGATCACGCGCCGGTTCTTCCGCGGCGCCGAGGGCAGCGGCATCCCGCAGGTGATCGCGACGCTGCATGCGAGCCCGAGCGCGTTCGGCGCGCGGCTGCTGACGCTGCGCATCCTGTTCGGCAAGGTGCTGGTGTCGTTCCTCGGCATCCTGGGCGGCTTCACGATCGGCCGCGAAGGGCCGACCGTGCAGGTCGGCGCGGCGCTGATGTTCAACCTGCGGCGCTTCTACCCGCGCTCGAATGCGCAGATCGAACGCCAACTCGTGCTGGCCGGCGCGGCGGCCGGGCTGTCGGCCGCGTTCAATACGCCGCTCGCCGGGATCGTGTTCGCGATCGAGGAGCTGACCCGCAGCTTCTCCGCACGCGCAAGCGGCGTGCTGATCACCGCGATCATTCTCGCCGGCGTCGTCGCGCTCGGCCTGAACGGCAACTACACGTATTTCGGCACGATCGATGCCGGCCCCCATTTCCCGAAGCTGCTGGCGCTCGCGGTACTGGTCACCGCGATCGTGACGGGCATCGCGGGCGGCCTGTTCTGCTGGCTGCTGCTCAACACCGGACGCTGGCTGCCCGCGCGACTGCTGGGCCTGTACCGCGAGCGGCCGATCGCGTTCGCCGCGCTGTGCGGCTTCGTGATCGCCGTCGTCGGCCTCGTGTCCGGCGGCACGACGTTCGGCAGCGGCTACGCGGAGGCGCGCGGCCTGCTCGACGGCCGCGAGCACCTGTCGGTGTTCTATCCGTTCCTGAAAATGGTGTCGATGGTCGCGTCGTACCTGCCGGGCATCCCTGGCGGGATCTTCGCGCCGTCGCTGTCGATCGGCGCCGGGTTCGGCAACCTGCTGCACGTCGTGTTCGGCAACATGAGCCTGCCGATGCTGATCGCGCTCGCGATGGTCGGCTATCTGGCGGCCGTCACGCAGTCGCCGATCACGTCGTTCGTGATCGTGATGGAGATGATCAACGGTCATGCGCTGGTGATTTCGCTGATGGCCACCGCCCTGGTATCGAGCCGTGTGTCGCGCTTTTTCGCGCCGCCGCTGTACGAAACGCTTGCGCAGCGCTATCTCGCGCCGCCGGTCGCGGCCGCGACGGAACCGGCTGCAGGCACGGCTGCGGCTACGACCGGCGTCACCGAGCCGCAGGATGCGGCCGCCGCGCCCGCCGATCCGCTCGACACGCTGCGTGACGAAGGCAGCGGCGAGCCGGACACCGCAGCGCCGGACGAACCCGCAGCGCACGCGCCGGCGGCATCGCACGACGACGAGCCGGCTGCGCCCGGCCCGCGCGACGCTCAGTAGATCACGACCGGTGCCGGCCGGTAGTAGACCGGCCGCGCCGGCACGACGATGCACCCGGCCAGCGTGATGGCGACGAGCGCGATGGCGATGGCGGTTCTTTTCATCACGCACCTCCATCAGGCCCAGTGGCCACGCGTCCAGAACCAGTTCGGACCGCGCTGGTCCCAGTGGCCCGGCACCCATTGCATGCCGACGCGCTCGGCTTCCCAGTGACCGCCGATCCACACGTAGCGGCCATGGTCCCAGTGCCAGTGGCCGCGCTCCCACACGTAGCCCACTCGCGCAGTCGGCACGACCTCGTAGCGCACGGGCGGCGGCGCGTTCGGCGCGACGATGACGACTTCCTCGGTACGCACGGCGACCGGCTCGGCGACGATCACGCGGCCCTGCGGCGCGATCACGGGCGTACCGACGAGAATCTCGTCCGCATGTGCGGCAAACGGCGCGACGACGGCTGACAGGCCCGCGGCAAACAGCGCGAGCGAAACGATACGACGTTGAACAATAGAGACAGCCATCACAACCTCCTGGTTGAACAAGTTACGCGAGCGTATTCGTTCAATGCGGGAGGACCGATAACGGCCGACAGACGCCGTGTTACGGCGTGCCCGAAAGTGCAACAGGGCGTAAGACGCGCACGGCGGCGGGCGCCGCCGTGCGGGGGACACCGGCAAGGGTCAGGCTTGCGGGATCTCGATCTTCACTTCGAGGACTTCGAGATCGTCCTGGCGCTCGAGGCTGACGCGGATGTCATCGTTCGAAATATGGACGTACTTCGAGATGACCGCGACCAGCTCCTTCTGCAGCGCCGGCAGGTAATCGGCCGGCGGCCGGCCGCCGACCCGCTCGTGCGCGATGATGAGCTGCAGGCGCTCCTTCGCGACCGATGCGGACTTTTTCTTCTCGCCGAGGAGAAACGAAAGGATGGACATGGGCGGCCTCCGTTACTTGCTGCCGAAGAGGCGCTGCAGCAGGCCCGGCTTCTGGTAATCGGTGAAGCGCAGCGGCTTGTCTTCGCCGAGAAAGCGCGCAACGACGTCCTTGTACGCTTCCGCGACGTCGGTGCCGTCGATGTGCACGGCGGGCAGGCCCTGGTTCGATGCGTGCAGCACGGCTTCCGACTCCGGCACCACGCCGATCAGCTTGATGCGCAGGATTTCGCTGATGTCTTCCAGCGACAGCATCTCGCCCTCGCTCACGCGCTTCGGGCTGTAGCGCGTGATCAGCAGGTGTTCCTTGATCGGGTCCTTGCCTTCGGTCGCGCGCTTCGTCTTCGACGACAGGATGCCGAGAATGCGGTCCGAGTCGCGCACCGACGACACTTCCGGGTTCGTGACGATCAGCGCTTCATCCGCGAAGTACATCGCGTGCAGCGCACCGGCTTCGATACCGGCCGGCGAATCGCAGACGATGTATTCGAAGTCCATCGCCGCGAGGTCGTTCAGCACCTTCTCGACGCCGTCGCGGGTCAGCGCATCCTTGTCGCGCGTCTGCGACGCCGGCAGGATGAACAGGTTCTCGCACTTCTTGTCCTTGATCAGCGCCTGGTTCAGGTTCGCTTCGCCCTGGATCACGTTCACGAGGTCGTACACCACGCGCCGCTCGCAGCCCATGATGAGATCGAGGTTGCGCAGGCCGACGTCGAAGTCGATCACGGCCGTCTTGTGGCCGCGCAGCGCGATACCCGACGCGAAGCTCGCGCTCGTCGTCGTCTTGCCCACGCCGCCCTTGCCCGAGGTCACCACGATGATTTTTGCCATTTACCCAATACCCTGTGTTCGTCAATGAGAGCCGATCGATCCGGCGTGCGCCGCGTGCTTCACGTCAGGCGCAGCGGTTCGATCATCAGTTTTTCCTCTTCGAGCCGGATCTGCACCGATTTGCCCAGTACGTCGGCGGGCAGCGGGTTCTCGGTTGTTCGATAGATACCCGCGATCGAAATCAGTTCCGGTTCGAGACACGTGCAGAAAATGCGCGCGTCGTGATTGCCGTGCACGCCCGCGAGTGCGCGGCCGCGCAACGGCGCGTAGATGTGGATATTGCCTTCCGCGATGATTTCCGCGCCGTGACTGACCGGCGCGAGCACCACGAGGTCTCCTTTCGCGTAAATCTGCTGCCCCGAACGCAACGGCCGGTCGATCACCAGCGTCTGGTTGCCGGCCTGGATCGATGCCGGCGCCGGCTCGGATGCCTGCTCGGGCGCCACGGCGGCTGCCGCAGCGACGACCGCCTCTGCAATGGCCGACGGCTCCGACCCCTCGGCCGGTTTCGCCGCCGGCGCGCGGCGATCGCGCGCCTCGAGCAACGGCAGGCCGGCTTCCCCCGCCCAGCCCTGCGTTGCCAATGCGACGACGCCGACCGGGCGCATCCGCACGTCGTTCAGCATCTGTCGGATGTCGGCGAGCGCGACACGTTCGCCGTCAGCCAGGCGGCGGACGTCGATCGCGACGACATCGTCGGCGAAAAACTCGGGAGTCGCTTCGAAGCGCTTGACCAGTTCGGCACGCAACGCATCGAGATCGGTCGTCTTCACGGTGAACAGCAACGTATCGACCGATCCGCTGCGCAGCTCGAAGAATGGCGATTTTTTAAGCGACATGGACACTCTGCAAAAATTTTTTGCGTATTTTACAGGCGTCCACGCGTGCGGCCATTATTTTTGGGAAACCGGGTTGCGACGACCCGGGCGGGCGCGCAACCGGCAGGCGGACAGGCAAGCGGGCGACCGGACCTTCATCGCGCCGCGCGGCCCGCGTTCTGACGTCGCGTCAGTGCTTCACCTGCGACACGAACAGCGATTTCATCGCGCCGGGCATCCGCGCGATCGGCGCGTGTTCGCCGGTGTTGCCGAAACCGGCACGTTCGTAGAAACGGATCGCGTTGCGGTTCGCATCGGCGATCCATGCATAGACGTCCTGCGCGCCGCGCTCGGCGAGCCATGCGGTGGCCGTCTCCAGCAGCAGCACGCCGCCGCGCAGATGACGCACCGCGTGCGCGACCCACAGCTCGCTGACGAACGCACGCCGCTCGGCCGTGTTGTCGAAATACGCGCCGATCATGCCGGCCGGATGGCCTTCGGTGTACAGCAGGAAAGTCGTCGACTCGTCGGACACGGCGCGCTGCGCGGCAATCGCCGACGCTGCGTCCGTCTCGACGTTCAGCAATTCGGCCTCCGGCGCTTCGCCGGGCGCGTAGGGCTCACGCAGCGATGCGGCGCGGAGTTCGCGATACACGCCGCCCTGGTTGGCAACGATACGACGAACGGTCAAGGTCGAACTCATGCAGGCACAGCCCCCTTCGGACAGCAAGCTATTAGCTTCAACCGAAAGCGGGGCATGAGTCAAATCGTTATTTTCAAATGGCGGCGCGAACCGAAAGGCGGCAGACGCCGCCGGCAGCGGCCCGCGCCAGCCGGTGTGCAGGTGCAGCATCGGCGCATCGATGCGTGCCGTCGGGCGACTGCCTTGGCCACGTCGTTCGGCGCATCGCGCCACGCGCCTTGCGATGCGCGGCAGTCGCGTTTCGGGCCGCGCGCATTTCATCGCGCAAACCGTAATGGTACGTAATATAGGTAACCCAAAAAGCGCCCGGCCGACATCCGTTTCGCAGCGCTTATTGCACCGCAACATTTGTTGTGGGCCGGCAAGATCGATGTCCGCGCGCGTCACATCGCGCCATTCGTCCGACAAACGACCGGATCGCATCGGTCGATCCGGCCTCGGCCGCATGTTTCAATCGGCGCGCGCCGCCCCTTCCGCGCATGCGTGGCACGCCGCCCGCCGTTTGGAGCGCCGCGCCTAGCGCCGGGGTTTGGCAAGCGCGCGCGCGGGTCGTATAACAGGCAGAACCGGACCACGATCCAGTGCCACCGCGCGTGCGTCGCGGACCCACGAGGATTCGAACAACCTGCATGCGGCCGTCCCGGCCCCCAGGAGGGAGACAATGGCAATGAACGACGAATCGGCTTCGAGCTGGTCGGATGGCAAGCGTTACCTGTGGCTGCTCGGCGCGCTGACGATCACGCTGCCGATCCTCGCCGCCCAGCTCGCGCTGTCGACGGGCCTTCACGTGTTCTGGTGGTTCGGCCCGCTGTTCGCGTTCGGCGTGATCCCGATCCTCGACACGCTGATCGGCGACGATCGCGACAATCCGCCGGACGCCGTCGTGCCGCATCTCGAACGGGAGCGCTATTACCGGTTCATCGTCTACCTCGCGACGCTCGTCGAATACGTCGCGTTCTTCGCGTGCGTATGGATCGTCGGCACGCACGCGCTCGCGTGGTACGACTATGTCGGCTTCGCGCTGTCGCTCGGCGCGGCCACCGGCATCTCGATCAACACCGCGCACGAACTCGGGCACAAGACGAACCGCTTCGAGCGCTGGCTCGCGAAGATCACGCTCGCGCCGGTCGCGTACGGTCATTTCTACGTCGAGCACAACCGCGGCCACCACGTGCGCGTCGCGACGGCCGACGATCCGGCCAGCGCGCGCTATGGCGAGTCGTTCTGGGCATTCCTGCCGCGCACCGTCATCGGCAGCATCCGCTCGGCGTGGCGGCTCGAGAAAACGCGCCTCGAACGGCTCGGGCATTCGCCGTGGACCTGGCGCAACGAGGTGCTGCATGCCTGGGCAATGACCGTCGTCGTGTGGGGCATCGCGATCGCGATGGCCGGCAAGGTCGTGATCCCGTTCCTCGTAATTCAGGCGGTGTACGGCGCGTCGCTGCTCGAAGTCGTGAACTACGTCGAGCACTACGGGCTCGGCCGCCGCAAGCTGCCCAGCGGCCGCTACGAGCGCTGCACGCCGCAGCATTCATGGAACAGCAATCACGTCGTGACCAACCTGTTCCTGTATCAACTGCAGCGGCACGCCGACCATCACGCGAACCCGACACGCTCGTACCAGGCACTGCGTCACTTCGACGATTCGCCGCAACTGCCGGCCGGCTACGCGACGATGATCCTGTTCGCGTACGTGCCGCCGCTCTGGTATCACGTGATGAACCCGCGCGTCGTCGCGCACTATCACGGCGACATGGCGCAATCGAACATCAAGCCGTCGATCCGCGCCCGGGTGCTCGCGCAATATCCGGCTGCAGCGTGATCGCGGGTAGCGGGTAGCGGGTAGCGGGTAGCGGGTAGCGGGTAGCGGATGGCGGATGGCGGACCGGCGTGATTCGACGTTCGCGCGCCGCGAGGCGCGCCGTTGAAAACCATCGACGCGCCGGCACCCCGCGACTCCGCCGGAATCCAGCGCGCCGGCCGCGCGATCACGCCATTTCCGGCAGCCTGAACACTGCCACCGCGTGCCGCAGCGCGCTCGCCTGCTCGGCCAGCGCCTGCGTCGCGGCCGACGCCTGTTCGACGAGCGCCGCGTTGCGCTGGGTCGCTTCGTCCATCTGCGTGACCGCGATGTTCACCTGCTGGATGCCGCCGCTCTGCTCCTGCGACGCGGACGAGATTTCGCCGACGATCGTCGTGACCCGCTGCACCGCGCCCACGATCTCGTGAATCGATTCGCCCGCGCGGCCGATCAGCACGGCGCCCTCGTCGACCCGCTTCGTCGACTGCTCGATCAGCCTCTTGATCTCCTTCGCGGCGGCCGCGCTGCGCTGCGCGAGCGTGCGCACTTCCGCCGCGACGACCGCGAAGCCGCGCCCCTGCTCGCCCGCGCGAGCCGCCTCGACTGCCGCGTTCAGCGCGAGGATGTTGGTCTGGAACGCGATGCCGTCGATCACCGCGATGATTTCGCCGACCTTCGCCGCGCTGTCGGCGATGCCGTTCATCGTGTCGACGGCGTCCGTCATCACGCCGCCGCCCGCTGACGCGATGGCCGACGCGTCGCGCGCAAGCTGCGCCGCGTGCTGCGCGTGTTCGGCCGACTGGCGCACGATGCCCGTCAGTTCGGTCATGCTGGCGGCGGTTTCCTCGAGCGACGCGGCCTGCGCCTCGGTACGCGACGACAGATCGTGATTGCCCGATGCGATCTGCGCACTCGCCGTCGCGACGGCTTCGGCATGCGTGCGCACTTCGAGCACGACGCCCGACAGGCTCATCTGCATCGTCTGCAGTGCACGCAGCAGATCGGCGATCTCGTCGCGGCCAGCCGTGTCGACGTCGCGCGTCAGGTCGCCGCCGGCGACGGCCTGCGCGCACGCGACCGCACGATCGAGTGGCCGAAGAATGGCGCGGCTGAACAGGAATGCGCCGACCATCGCGACGCCGAGCACGACCAGCATCAGCACGAGGCTCGCGACGGTCGCGCGCTGCGCGTCGCGGCTCGCCTGCGCCGATACGGCGGCACTTTCGTCGGCGATCGATTTCGCGGCCCGCTCGAGCAGCGCCGCGGGTTCGCGGTCGACGCCAGCCACTGCCGCATCGCCGGCCGCCGGCTCGAAACCGGCCGCCTTGAATGCATCGAAGCCGCGCCGGTAGCCGTCGCCCATCGTCGTGTGCGCACGCATGAACTGTTCGACGAGCGCGCGGCTCTCGCCGGGCGGCAATTGGCGAACGAGCTGCGCGGCGAGCGTATCGACCGTACGCTCGCGCGTCTGAAACGCCTGCCAGTACTGGTCGAGCTTGTCGGGCTGTTTGCCGCGCAGCAGCGTGTCCTTCCATTCCTGCACCTGCAGCTTGAACTGCACGAGCGTGGCCGACACGAGGCGTTCTTCGCCGACGTTCGTCTGCACGTCTTCGGCGAACGTGTCGATCGACCGGTTGAGGATGTGGATACCGTACAGCGCGCCACAGAACATCAGCAGCAACGCGACGGCGAATGCGAGGGGAATCTTGTAGCTCAGCTTCATGGGACCTTGAATCGACGGGGAACGACACGGCTCGGCACGGGCGCCGGCCGCCGCACCGTGTTAACGGCGCGGAAAGCGCGGGCTTAAAGCTGAGGAAAGCGGCGAAGGCCGGCGCGGCGCGCGGGCTGGTCAGGTCGTCGGATGCGTGGCGCGCGGCCCGTCTGCCGCGGTCGTGCGCGAGCGTGCCATCCAGCGGCGCACAACGACGATCGACAACACGCCGAATACGACCCCGGCGACCACGTCGGCCAGGTAGTGGCCGCCCTGCGTCGGCGTCGACACGATCATCGCGACATTCAGCACGATCGCGGCGGGAAACACGTAACGCACGTGCCGCACCGCATGCGCGAGCAGCAGCGCCAGCATCACGTGGAACGACGGCAGCGACACGAGCCCCTGCGATTCGGACAGGCTGAATTGCCGAAGCTGCCCGCTGCGCAGCAAGTCGTAGTGAGACACGGTCGACGCCGTGCCCGGATCGGTGATGCCGAAATGGACGAATGCGCTTTGCGCGGGAAACAGTGTCGAGATGGCGACGACGACGAGCAGCGCGAAGGCGAACAACGCGATGAATTCGGCGAGATCGTCAAGGCGCCGCGTGGTCGCAAGGATGAACGGCACGGCCACGAGCTGAACGATGCTGCTGCGATACGCGAGTTCGAACGTGCGATGTAGTTCGGTATGTGCGCTCACCCAGCGATACAGGCCGGGCCAGTGAAAACCGAACAACGCATCGAACCGGACGAGATGGGCTTCGATCGACGGTGGCGCGAGCGCGACGCACAGATAGTCGAGCACGACGACGGACTGACTGAACGCGGCAATCGCCGCGATACACAGCAGGGCCAGCGCCGATTCGCGCAATCGCCACACATGTGCGCGGTCGCGGTGTCGCCGTGCATGCGACAGCGCAATCAATATCATCGCCAAGCCAATCGCGGCGCTTGCCGCCAGACCCGCGACAGATGCAGCCTTGCCGAGCGTCAACGCAATGCCGGCGCGATGCGCGCCGCGGATGTCCACGGCTGCGATGACGGTAGTCAGCAGCGCAATGCCTGTCAGGACTTTCGGCAGTCGGTTCGTCATTGGGTCGTCGTGTTCGCAATGCAGCGCGGCTGCACCGAAGGCGCGACACGATCGTGCGCGCAGTTCGCCGCCATCGTATCAGCAGGACCCGACGCGCCGAGCTGTTGCTGCTCCATCGAACATCGACGCGCGCTTCGCAAACCCAAAACGAAAAACCCCTTGATTCTTCCGAATCAAGGGGTTTCGCATTCTGGCGGAGAGGGTGGGATTCGAACCCACGGTACGGGGAAACCGTACGCCTGATTTCGAGTCAGGTACATTCGACCACTCTGCCACCTCTCCGTTTTTACTGCATTTCCCGGTTGGTCGTTTCCGGGAAAGAAAAGATTATAAGACGATCTTTTCTAAGCTGACAAGCCCTTTTTGCAAATTTTTTGCGAGGGCTTCGAGAGCCGGTTTTACGACGCCTGTGCAGGCGCGTCGATGCGCTCGATGCCACCCATGTACGGACGCAGCACTTCCGGCACCGTGACCGAGCCGTCCGCATTCTGGTAGTTCTCCAGCACCGCGACGAGCGTGCGGCCGACCGCGAGCCCCGAGCCGTTCAGCGTGTGCACGAGTTCCGGCTTGCCCTGCGCGTTGCGGAAACGCGCCTGCATGCGGCGCGCCTGGAACGCCTCGGTGTTCGAGCAGCTCGAGATCTCGCGATACGTGTTCTGCGCGGGCAGCCACACTTCGAGGTCGAACGTCTTCGCGGCCGAGAAGCCCATGTCGCCCGTGCACAGCGTGATCACGCGGTACGGCAGGCCGAGCTTCTGCAGGATCGCTTCCGCATGGCCGACCATCTCGTCGAGCGCCGCGTACGACGTTTCCGGCGCAACGACCTGCACCATCTCGACCTTGTCGAACTGGTGCTGACGGATCATCCCGCGCGTGTCGCGGCCGTACGAACCGGCTTCCGAACGGAAGCACGGCGAATGGGCAGTCAGCTTGATCGGCAGCGCGGCGCTTTCGACGATCGACTCGCGCACGGTGTTCGTCAGCGAGATTTCGGACGTGGAGATCAGGTATTGCGTGATCGTGTTCTCCGCGCCGCCCTTCTCGACGCGGAACATGTCGTCCGCGAACTTCGGCAGCTGGCCCGTGCCGTAAAGGATTTCCGGATTCACGATGTACGGCGTGTACGTTTCGGTATAGCCGTGCTGCTGCGTGTGCGTGTCGATCATGAACTGCGCGAGTGCGCGGTGCAGGCGTGCGATCGGGCCGCGCAGCATCGTGAAGCGCGCGCCGGCGAGCTTCGCGCCCGTCTCGAAATCGAGGCCGAGCGGCGTACCGACGTCGACGTGATCCTTCACCTCGAAGTCGAACTGGCGCGGCGTGCCCCAGCGGCGCGCCTCGACGTTGTCGGCTTCGTCCTTGCCGACCGGCACGCTTTCGTGCGCGACGTTCGGCATGCCCAGCATCAGGTCGGACAGGCGCGCCTGGATGTCGCCGAGCTTGGCTTCTCCCGCCGTCATCTCGTCGCCGATCCCGCCGACCTCGGCCATCACGGCCGACGTGTCCTCGCCCTTGCCCTTCATCGCGCCAATCTGCTTCGACAGGCTGTTGCGGCGGGCCTGGAGCTCTTCGGTACGGGTCTGGATCGCGCGGCGTTCTGCTTCGAGTGCGGAGAACGCGGCGACGTCGAGGGTGTAGCCGCGATCGGCGAGGCGCTTGGCGACGCCGTCGAGGTCTTTGCGCAGCAACTGGATGTCGAGCATGGGAGGACTTGGAAAATCGTTGTATAAGACGGGAATTCTAACGCACCGCGCGGCCGCCACGGCACCGTCCGAACGGACAATGCCGCAATTGCGCGACAGCTGGCAGTATCGCATTGTCGGCGCGCACCCCGGCGGCCGGCAAATCGCATTGCGCCGAATCGTTGCAGGCGGCAAAAACGCCTGCGCCGGCCGGGCGCAACGCGCGGGGCGATGCCCCGCCTTCGCACCACCGAATTCAAGGAACCCGATGGCCATCGAACTGGACAAGGATGTACGCGACCGCGCAATCGCGTCGCTGCAACGCTATTTCACGGAAAACATGGAAGAGCCGATCGGCAATATCCAGGCCGGCGCACTGCTGCATTTCTTCGTCGAGGAGATCGGCCCCGCGATCTACAACCTCGCGATCGCCGACGCGCAGTCGAGCCTGCACACGCGCGTCGCCGAACTCGATATCGAATGCCATCAGGAGCCGTTCGACTACTGGAAGAAGCAGCCGGCGCGCAAGCGCTGACGCGATCGGCGAGCGCGCCGGCCAGCCGGCGCGCTCGCCGTCAGTCCTTCTTGCCGGCCTCGCGATCGAGCTCGCGCAACCATGCGAGCTTGTCGGCGATCTTCGATTCGAGCCTGCGCGGCACCGGCTTGTACCAGTGCGGCTCGCGCATCCCGTCCGGCAGGTACGTCTCACCGGCCGCGTATGCATTCGGCTCGTCGTGCGCGTAACGGTACGCGTGGCCGTAGCCGAGTTCCTTCATCAGCTTGGTCGGTGCGTTGCGAAGGTGCACGGGCACTTCGCGCGACTTGTCCTGCTTCACGAACGCCATCGCCTGGTTGAACGCGTTGTAACCCGCGTTGCTCTTCGCCGCGCACGCGAGATAGATCACCGCCTGCCCGAGCGCGAGCTCGCCCTCCGGCGAACCGAGCCGCTCGTAGGTTTCGGCCGCGTCGTTCGCCATCTGCAGCGCGCGCGGATCGGCGAGACCGATGTCTTCCCACGCCATCCGCACGATCCGCCGCGCGAGATACTTCGGGTCCGCGCCGCCGTCGATCATTCGGCAGAACCAGTACAGCGCGCCATCGGGGCTCGAGCCGCGCACCGACTTGTGCAGCGCCGAGATCTGGTCGTAGAAGTTGTCGCCACCCTTGTCGAAGCGCCGCGCGTTCAGCGTCATCGCGCTGCTGACGAACTCGGCGTCGATCGTCGCGATGCCGGCCGACGAGGCCGCCGTTTGCGCCTGCTCGAGCAGGTTCAGGAAGCGCCGCGCATCGCCGTCCGCATAGCCGACCAACGTATCGATCGCCTTGTCGTCGAACGCGAGGCCGTCGAGCGCGATTTCCTGCGCGCGCTTCAGCAACTGGCGCATCTCGTCGTCGTCCAGCGACTTCAGCACGTACACCTGCGCACGCGACAGCAATGCCGAGTTGACTTCGAAACTCGGGTTCTCGGTCGTCGCGCCGATGAAGGTCACGAGCCCCGACTCGACGAACGGCAGCAGCGCATCCTGCTGCCCCTTGTTGAAACGGTGGATCTCGTCGACGAACAGGATCGTGTGGCGGCCGGTACGGTTCAGCGTGTCCTTCGCCTGCTCCATCGACTCGCGGATGTCCTTCACGCCGCCGAGCACCGCGGACAGTGCAATGAATTCGCAGTCGAACGCAAGTGCGGTGAGCCGCGCGAGCGTCGTCTTGCCGACGCCGGGCGGCCCCCACAGGATCATCGAATGCGGCTTGCCCGATTCGAACGCGAGCCGCAGCGGCTTGCCTTCGCCCAGCAAATGCGTCTGGCCGATCACCTCGGCGAGTGTCTTCGGCCGCAGCGCCTCGGCGAGCGGCCGGCGCGGCTCGACTTGAAACAGGTCGGACATGAACCCTCGCTCCACATCAAACGGTAGCGGCCGAACCGGCCGCCGGAGCCGACATTATGACAGCCGCGCGACGCCGCCGTGCCCGGTGCGCGCGCCCGGCGCCCGTAAACGACACGGGCCTGCCGTCGCCGGCAGGCCCGTGTCGGGAGAGCGGCGCGCGGCGCCGGTCAGCCGGTAATCACGTCGGCACCCTTCGGCACGACGAATTTGAACGTATCGCCCTTCAGCGGCGGATTCGTCTGGATGTTCGTAAACGTCAGCAGCGTGACGTTGCCGAACACGTCGTGCAGTTCCATCGCGGCGAGCGTGCCGTTCCGGAAGCCGATGCCGATGCGCTGGAACTGCGTGTCCTGCGCCTTCGGCAGCATCTCGAGCCATTCGATACCGCCCTTCTCGCCGGCGTCGCGCAGCGTGTAGTTCTTGTCGAGATCGTTGCTGCCGAACAGGATCGCGGCCGGGCTCGCGCCCAGCGCGCCGTTCAGCTTGCGCTCGGTGACCTGGTTCAGGTCGCGGTCGTACACGTAGAGCTTTTCACCGTCGGCCTGCAGCACCTGCTGGTACGGCTTCTGGTACGTCCAGATGAACTTGCCCGGACGCGCGAACACGAACGTGCCGCTCGAATTGTCGGTGGGCTTCGGCATCGCCTGCACGGCGCTCGCACCCTTCGCCGGCGCCTTGACGATCTGCTGCGTGAATTCGCCCTTCGCCGAACGCACCTGCGCCACGAAGGCCTTCAGCTGCTCGGTGCCGCCCGCGAACGCGTGCGTCGCCGCGAGCATCAGCGATGCGCCGGCGAGCGCCGCGCCGAGCCAGCGTCGCGTCGAACGAAGGGACATTGCGAACGAATGTTGCTGCATATTGCGGTTTTCTCCCTGGGTGGCCGGCGCTGCGGGCGCCGCGGACTCATTCCGCGTCGCGCGCCGGCACAAGAATTTCGCGGTTGCCGCTCGACGACATCGCCGACACGAGCCCCGACTGTTCCATCTGTTCGAGCAGCCGCGCCGCGCGGTTGTAGCCGATCCGCAGATGGCGCTGCACGAGCGAGATCGACGCGCGGCGATTCTTGATGACGATCTCGACCGCCTGGTCGTACAGCGGATCAGACTCGCCGCCGCCTTCACCGGTTCCCGCACCGGCCGAGCCCTCGTCGCCGTCGGCGGTGCCGCCTTCGAGCAGGCCTTCGACGTAGTTCGGCTCGCCCTGCTCCTTGAGCTTCTCGACGACGCGATGCACTTCGTCGTCGCCGACGAACGCGCCGTGCACGCGCACCGGCAGCCCGCTGCCGGGCGGCAGGTACAGCATGTCACCCATGCCGAGCAGCGATTCGGCGCCCATCTGGTCGAGAATCGTGCGCGAATCGATCTTCGACGACACCTGGAACGCGATCCGCGTCGGCACGTTCGCCTTGATCAGGCCCGTAATCACGTCGACGGACGGACGCTGGGTCGCGAGGATCAGGTGGATGCCGGCCGCACGCGCCTTCTGCGCGATCCGCGCGATCAGCTCTTCCACCTTCTTGCCGACGACCATCATCAGGTCGGCCAGTTCGTCGATCACGACGACGATGTTGGGCAGGCGGCCGAGCGGCTCCGGATCGTCCGGCGTCAGACTGAACGGGTTCGGGAGCTTCTCCTCTCGCTTGGCCGCATCGTCGATCTTGTTGTTGTAGCCCGCGAGGTTGCGCACGCCGAGCTTGCTCATCAGCTTGTAGCGGCGCTCCATCTCCGCGACCGTCCAGTTCAGCGCGTGGCCGGCCTGGCGCATGTCGGTGACGACCGGGCACAGCAGGTGCGGAATGCCTTCGTAGACGCTCATTTCGAGCATCTTCGGATCGATCAGGATCAGGCGCACCTGCTCGGCGGTCGCCTTGTACAGCAGCGACAGGATCATCGCGTTGATCCCGACCGACTTGCCCGAACCGGTCGTGCCGGCGACGAGCAGGTGAGGCATCTTCGCGAGATCCGCGCACACGGGCTTGCCGCCGATGTCCTTGCCGAGGCTCAATGTGAGCGCCGACGACGCGGCCGCATACACCTCGGAGCCGATGATCTCGGACAGGTGGACCGTCTGGCGGCGCTGGTTCGGCAACTCGAGCGCCATGTAGTTCTTGCCGGGGATCGTCTCGACCACGCGGATCGACACGAGCGACAGCGAGCGCGCGAGATCCTTCGCGAGGTTGACGATCTGGCTGCCCTTCACGCCGGTGGCCGGCTCGATCTCGTAGCGCGTGACGACCGGGCCCGGATACGCGGCGACGACGCTCGCCTCGACGCCGAAGTCCTTCAGCTTCTTCTCGATCAGGCGCGACGTGAATTCGAGCGTATCGGCGGAAATCGCTTCCTGGGTTTTCGGCGCGGGATCGAGCAGCGACACCGGCGGCAGCGTCGAATCGCCCGGCAGGTCGGTGAAGAGCGGCACCTGGCGCTCGCGCTCGACGCGCTCGGACTTCGCCGGCGTGACGACCGGCGGCACGATCGTCACGGGCTCGTGATCCTCGATGCGCACGCGCTCCTCTTCCACCTTGCCTTCGCGGCGCACGGCCGCGGCCTCGCCGAGCTTGCGGTCGCGCTCGGCCTCGCGGCGCAGCTTCGCGACGTTGACGGCGGACAGGATCGCGCCGCCGACGCGCTCGGCGACCGACAGCCACGAGAAGCGGAAATACAGCGACAGGCCGATCGAGAGCGCGATCAGCAGCAGCAGCGTGCCGCCCGTGAAGCCGAACGCATGCGACATCGCGCCCGCGACCGCTTCGCCGACGACGCCGCCCGGCGCACGCGGCAACTGCACCTTCAGCGACCACATGCGCAGCGCCTCGATGCCGTCGCACGCGAGCACGACGAGTACGAACGCGAAGATTTCCGTGAGCCAGCCGATCGGCCGCTCGGGTTCGTCGGGAATCGCCTCGTGGCGCGTGATGCGGCGGTAGTTGACGGCGATGCGCCGTGCGAGCGGCACGATCAGCCAGTAGGCCGACAGGCCGAACAGCAGCAGGATGATGTCGGCTGTCCACGCGCCGACACGGCCGGCCCAGTTCGAGATGTGGTCCACCTGCGCGGCGTGTGTCCAGCTCGGGTCGCGCCGGCTGTAGCTCAGCAGGGCCATCACCAGAAATGCGCAGAGCGCGACCTGGAGAATCCAGCGGATCTCCGTGAGGAGCTTCGACATCCGGTGCGGCAACGCCTGTGCCTGGGCGGAATAAGGAGCTTTTGCCATGAATCCGTATAAAGAGGACGGGCCGCGCGCCCGCCTGTCGTTCGATCCCGCTTATTGTAAACGCTGCACCGGGCCGCCAAGTGTAAATGACGGTTACATAACAGGGCCGGGGTGCCGAACCGGGCGCCGCAAGCGACCAAAACGGCCGACCGCGCCGTGGCCCGACCGTGCGGCAACGCGCCGCCGCATGCCGGCCGGACGCGCTGCCTGCCGCGCCGGCACGCGAAGCCCGCCGCGAAACGCTATCGCCGCGATTGAAACTCTCGTTCGGCAACGCAGCAACGGGGCCTTTATAATGCGCGTCTGATACCCATCTATGACGGCATCCCGGTCAACCCGGATCGTACGGCGGGCCTTACCCCGCCCGCCGCGGCCGCCTTTTACGGATTCGCACATGTCCACGCCCAAACACGCCAAAGTCCTGATTCTCGGTTCCGGCCCCGCCGGCTACACGGCCGCCGTCTACGCAGCCCGCGCCAATCTGTCCCCGGTGCTGATCACCGGCATCGCGCAGGGCGGCCAGCTGATGACCACGACCGACGTCGAAAACTGGCCGGCCGACGCGAAAGGCGTGCAGGGTCCGGAGCTGATGGCGCGCTTCCTCGAGCACGCCGAGCGCTTCAACACCGAAATCGTATTCGACCACATCCACACCGCGAAACTGCACGAACAGCCGATCCGCCTGATCGGCGACTCGGGCGAGTACACGTGCGACTCGCTGATCATCGCGACCGGCGCGTCCGCGCAGTACCTCGGCCTGCCGTCCGAAGAACACTTCATGGGCAAGGGCGTGTCGGCCTGCGCGACCTGCGACGGCTTCTTCTATCGCGGCCAGGAAGTTGCGGTGATCGGCGGCGGCAACACGGCCGTCGAGGAAGCCCTCTACCTGACGGGCATCGCGAAGAAAGTCACGGTGATCCACCGCCGCGACAAGTTCCGTGCGGAACCGATCCTGATCGACCGCCTGCTGGAGAAGGAAAAGGAAGGCGTCGTCGAGATCAAGTGGGATCACGTGCTCGACGAAGTGACGGGCGAGGATTCGGGCGTCACGGGCCTGCGCATCAAGAACGTGAAGACCGGCGCGACGGAAGACCTCGCCGTGCAGGGCGTGTTCGTCGCGATCGGCCACAAGCCGAACACCGACCTGTTCCAGGGCCAGCTCGAGATGAAGGACGGCTACATCCTGACGAAGAGCGGCCTGCACGGCAACGCGACGTCGACGAGCGTCGCAGGCGTGTTCGCCGCGGGCGACGTGCAGGACAACGTGTACCGCCAGGCCATCACCAGCGCGGGCACGGGCTGCATGGCCGCGCTCGACGCGCAGCGCTATCTCGAAAGCCTGCACGACAAGAAGTAAGCAAGCCTTCCCGCGCCGGGCGCTACAATGGCGTCCGCTGCCGCGAAGCTGGCCGGAAAGCCGCTGCCGTCGCGCAGCGGCTTTTTTTGTGCCCGCGCGCCCGAACGCGCCTGCCCTGCTACCGAATCATGGCAAAGAACCAGCCCCATCCGAGCGATCCCGCGAAGCGTCAGATCGCCGCCCGCCCCGCGAACCCAACGCCCGCCACGCCGCCGCCCGCGCCCGATCCGGCCGCCTTGCGCGGCCAGGGCCTCGCCGGCCTCGGCGCGTTGCGCGCGAACCTGAAGGGCGAAGCCGAACGCCGCGAGCGCACACGCATCGAAACCGCGAAGGCCGAGCGCAAGGCCGAAGCCGACGCGAACCTGTTCCGCAACGAAATCGGCGCGATCCAGCCGCTGAACGCGCCGCCGCGCGCGGCAGCCGGCCGGACCCCGCCCGACCCGGTGCCGAAGCAGACGCAGCGCGACGAGGAAGCGGTGTTGAACGCGACGCTGTCCGACGAATTCGATCCCGAGACGCTGCTCGACACCGACGAGTCGCTGTACTACCACCGCCCCGGCATCAGCCGCGACGTCGTGCGCAAGCTGAGAAGCGGCGCGTGGATCGTGCAGGCGCAGATCGACCTGCACGGGATGCGCCGCGACGAAGCGCGCGACGCGCTCGCCGAATTCATCCGCGAAGCCGGCAAGAAGGGGCTGCGCTGCCTGCGCGTGATCCACGGCAAGGGGCTCGGCTCGATCGGCAAGGAGCCCGTGCTCAAAGGCAAGGTGCGCGCATGGCTCGTGCAGAAGGAAGAAGTGATCGCGTTCTGCGAGGCCCGCGGCAACGACGGCGGCGCGGGCGCGGTGCTCGTGCTGCTGCAGCCGCCCGCGGCGCCCGGCGACCGGGGGACGCGTGCCGCATCCTAGGCTGACGCTCGCGATCGCCATCCTCGAGGCGATCGCCACGCTGGCCTTCGCGATCTCCGGCTTCATCGAGGCGCGCAAGAACCGCCTCGACTCGGTCGGCACGTTCGTCGTCGCGCTCGCCACCGCATTCGGCGGGGGCACGCTGCGCGACATCCTGCTCGAACGCCGGCCGTTCTACTGGGTCGTGCACGACGACTACGTGATCGCGATCTTCGTGCTCGCGTTGTTCGCGCCGTTCGTGCTGCGGATGCTGTCGCGGATATCGGCCGAGCGGCTGCTACTGGTGGCCGACGCGATCGGGCTCGGGATCTTCAGCATCTCGGGCACGGCGATCGCGCTCGATGCCGAGATGCCGCGCTTCATCGCGGTGATGATGGGCGTGATCACCGGCGTGGTCGGCGGGATCGTGCGCGACGTGCTGTGCAACGACATCCCGCTGATCCTGCGCGATTCGCGGCCTTACGCGACCTGCGCGTTCGTCGGCTGCTGGTTCTACTTGCTGCTCGTGTGGCTGCAGTTCGACTCGGTGTACAGCGTGCTGCTCGCGACCGGCTTCATCCTCGTCGCGCGGCTGGCGACGTTCAAGTTCGACGTGCGGCTGCCGCACTGAGCGCCGCCGCACCACTCACTGCATCGCCAGAAACTCGCCAGAAACAAAAGGGGCCGTTCGAGACGGCCCCTTTTTCTTTCGTTCAGCGCATCCGCCGCATCACGCGATCCGCTCTTCCGACGCCGGATCGAACAGCACGGCCTTCGACACGTCGAACAGCAGCGACTGCGTCTGCCCCGGCTGCGGATTCGCGGCCGGATGCACGCGGCTCACGATGCGCTTGCCGTTCACCTGCGCGAACACGTGCGTGTCGGGCCCGGTCGGCTCGGTCACGTCGACGCGCACGTCGACCGGCTGCAGCTGCGACGTCTCGCCGTTGTGCGCGCTGCGCGCATCGGTGATGCGCTCCGGACGCAGGCCGAGAATCACCTCGCGGCCGACGTGGCCGTTCATCCGCGTCGCGTCGAACGGCAGGTTCAGCACGCCGCGCGTCGCGCCGGTGTCGATCTCGATGCCGACGCCGCTGCCCTGCCCGACCAGCCGGCCGTTGATGAAGTTCATCGGCGGCGCGCCGATGAAGCCCGCAACGAACAGGTTCGACGGCGAATCGTAGATGTCCTGCGGCGCGCCGAACTGCTGGACGACGCCGTCCTTCATCACCGCGATCCGGTCGCCGAGCGTCATCGCCTCGATCTGGTCGTGCGTCACGTAGACGATCGTCGTGCCGAGGCGCTGGTGCAGCAGCTTGATTTCGGCGCGCATTTCGATGCGCAGCTTCGCGTCGAGGTTCGACAGCGGCTCGTCGAACAGGAACAGCGCGGGATCGCGCGCGAGCGCGCGGCCCATCGCGACGCGCTGGCGCTGGCCGCCCGACAGCTGGCCCGGCTTGCGGTCGAGCAGGTGCTCGATCTGCAGCATCGACGACACGCGCTCGACGATCTGCTTCTGCTCCTGCTTCGGCACCTTGCGGATGTTCAGGCCGAACGAGATGTTCTCGCGCACCGTCATCGACGGATACAGCGCGTACGACTGGAACACCATCGCGATGTCGCGATCCTTCGGCGACAGGTCGTTGACGACCTTGCCGTCGATGCTGATCTCGCCGCTCGTCACGGTCTCGAGCCCGGCGATCATGTTGAGCAGCGTCGATTTCCCGCAGCCCGAACCGCCGACCAGGATCAGGAACTGTCCGTCCTCGATCTCGATGTCGACACCCTTCAGGACCGGCACCCCGTTCGGGTAGGTCTTGTACACGTCACGGATGGAAAGGCTTGCCATGCTGTGAATCCTCAGTCTCGCGCAGCGCGCACAGGCGCCGCGTCGGGTTCGTTTCGATGCGCCGCGCGTCGCGCGGCCGGTTCGTCGTGTTTCGCGTTGCCGCGCTTACCCCTTCACCGCGCCTGCCGTCAGCCCGCGCACGAAGTAGCGGCCGGCGACGATGTAGACGAGCAGCGTCGGCAGCGCGGCGATGATCGCGCCGGCCATGTCGACGTTGTATTCCTTCACGCCCGTCGACGTGTTGACGAGGTTGTTCAGCGCCACCGTGATCGGCATCGAATCGACGCCGGAGAACACGATCCCGAACAGGAAGTCGTTCCAGATCTGCGTGAATTGCCAGATCAGGCACACCATGAAGATCGGCAGCGACACCGGCAGCAGGATCTTCGTGAAGATCGTGAAGAAACCCGCGCCGTCGATGCGCGCGGCCTTCACGAGTTCGGCCGGCACGCTCACGTAGAAGTTGCGGAAGAACATCGTCGTGAACGCGATCCCGTAGACGACGTGCACGAACACGAGGCCGGGTATCGTATTGGCGAGGCCGAGCATCCCCTGCAGGCGCGCCATCGGCAGCAGGATCACCTGGAACGGGATGAAGCAGCCGACCAGCATCATCGTGAACAGCGCATCCGCGCCGCGAAAGCGCCAGTGCGTGAGCACGTAGCCGTTGAACGCGCCGATCAGCGACGAGATCAGCACGGCCGGGATCACCATCTCCAGCGAGTTCAGGAAGAACGGCTTCATGCCGTCGCAGCGCACGCCGGTACACGCCCCGCTCCACGCCTTCACCCACGGATCGATGGTCCAGCTCGTCGGCGGCGTCAGCAGGTTGCCGGTGCGCAGCTGGTCGAGATCCTTGAACGACGTCGACAGCATCACGTAGATCGGGAACAGGAAATACAGCGCGAACAGGATCAGCGCCGCATAGATCACTGCCCGGCTGATCGTCATCTTAGGCTGCATTGCGGGTGCTCCTCGATTCCATATACATCAGCGGCACCAGCACCGCGACCACGGTCGCGAGCATCATCACCGACGACGCCGCGCCGAGCCCCAGCTGGCCGCGGTTGAACGAAAACGTATACATGAACATCGCCGGCAGCGACGACGACGTGCCCGGGCCGCCCGCCGTCAGCGCGACGACGAGGTCGAAGGTCTTGATCGTGATGTGGCAGAGAATCAGCAGCACCGAGAAGAACACCGGACGCATGCTCGGGATCACGATCTTGCGGTAGATGGTCGGCAGCGTCGCGCCGTCCACCTGCGCAGCCTTGAAGATCTCGGCGTCGACGCCGCGCAGCCCCGCGAGGAACAGCGCCATCACGAAGCCGGTCGATTGCCACACGGCCGCGATCACCACGCAGAAGATCGCCTTGTCCGGATCGTCGAGCCAGCCGAACGAGAAGCTCGTCCAGCCCCAGTCGTGCATCACCTTCTCGAGGCCGAGGCCCGGGTTCAGGATCCACTGCCACGCGGTGCCCGTGACGATGAACGATAGCGCCATCGGGTACAGGAAGATCGCGCGCAGCGCGCCTTCGTTGCGGATCCGCTGGTCGAGCAGGATCGCGAGGAACAGCCCGAGCGCGACGCAGATCACGATGAACGGGATCCCGAACCAGCCGAGGTTCGCGGCGGAGGTCCACCACACGTCGTTCTGGAACAGGTCCGAGTAACGGCCGAAGCCGTCGAATTCGTAGTTCGGCAACAGCCGCGAGTTGGTCAGCGACAGATAGCCGGTAATCAGGATGAAGCCGTAGATGAACACCACGGCGATCGCGACGCTCGGCGCAAGCACGAGCTTCGGAATCCAGCGATCGGCGAAGGCCGACATCGGCGACGTGCGCCGTGCATCGGCAGCGCCGGATCCGTTTCCGCTAAGAGGGGCAGCCACTTGATTCGACTCCTGGAACGAGGGCGACGCAGGCCGGGCCGGCGCCGGGTACGGCACGGGCCCGCGGGCGAGCCCGTTTGCTGCACATGCAAAAACGCCCGGCCGATGAAGCGTTTCCGGCCGGGCGCCTGTCGCGCGTTACTTGACCTTCGCGGCCTTCGCGAGCGCGGCGACCGCGCTCTTCGAATCCTGCTGCGAGTTCATGAACTTCGTCACGACGTCCGTGATCGCGCCGGCGGTCGCATCGCTTTGCGCCATCCCGTGCGCGAGCGACGGCACGAAGCCGCCCGACTTGATTGCGGTCTGCTCGTCGGCGTACGACTTCTTCGCGCAGTCGTCGAACTTGTCCATCTTCACGCCGAGGCGCACCGGCACCGAGCCCTTCAGCAGGCTGAACTGCTCCTGGAAGTCCGGCGTCATGATGGTCTTCGCGAGCGCGAGCTGGCCCGGCGTCGCGGCCTTCTCGCCCTTCTGCTGGAAGAACACGAACGAATCGACGTTGAACGTGTACGCATTCGCCGTACCCGGCACCGCCGCGCAGATGTAGTCCTTGCCCGCCTTCTTGCCCGCGTTCTCGAACTCGCCCTTCGCCCAGTCGCCCATGAACTGCATGCCGGCCTTGCCGTTGATCACCATCGCGGTCGCGAGGTTCCAGTCGCGGCCGTTGCGGCCGGTATCGAAGTAGCCCTGGATCTTGCGCACCGTGTCGAACACGGACAGCATCTGCGGCGACGTGAGCGTCGCCTGGTCGAGGTCGACCAGCGCCTTCCGGTAGAACGCCGGGCCCTGCGACAGCACGACGTCTTCCCACAGCGTCAGGTCCTGCCACGGCTGGCCGCCCATCGCGACCGGCTGGATGCCCGCGGCCTTCAGCTTGTCGGCCACCGCGAAGAATTCAGGCCAGGTGGTCGGCACCTTCGCGCCGACCTTGTCGAGCGCGGCCTTGTTGATGTACAGCCAGTTCACGCGGTGCACCGAGAACGGCGCAGCGACGGTGTGGCCCTTGTACTTGATGATCTTGTCGATTTCCGGCGGCAGGTTCTGCTTCCAGTCGCCTGCGGCGGAATCGATGTTGACGAGCACGCCCTGGTCGGCCCAGTCCTGGATCAGCGGACCCTTGATCTGCGCGGCCGACGGTGCGTCGCCGCTGATCACCTTGGTCTTCAGCGCGGTCATCGCCGCCGCGCCCGCGCCGCCCGCCACCGCGAAGTCCTTCCACACGTAGCCCTGCTTCTGCAGGTCGTCCTTCAGCACGCCGACGGCCTTCGACTCGCCGCCCGAGGTCCACCAGTGCAGCACCGTGACATTCTCGGCTGCCTGCGCCGCCACGGCGCCAGCCATCAGACCTGCGGCGCAGAGCGCACCCATGATCGAGCGAACTTTCATTACTTATCTCCTCCAGACTGAATCAACTCGTGAGGTTCCCTCACCGGGAACCGGCTTCTTGATAAACGACGGGGAAATCGAGCCGCGGGACGCATGCAGCGTACGGGCCGATGACCGGCCGGGCTCTTACAGAAAGCGTGAATCGAGATTCAACGGCGTGTCTCCTCTTTGTGTTTCTGGCCCGCCGCGATGATGCGGCGCGAGCCCGGGGCAGACGGCGCGCCGACGATGCGCGCTGTCAATGTCCGATAACATTCGGCACATGGCATTCCCGAAGGCGAAGCTCGCGCAGTTCATCGACCGCACTTCTTTTTTTCTTCACCCAGGTGCTACCCCTTGCGGCGGATTGTAGTTAAACTACAATTCAGTGTCAAAAATATTTTTATCGCACTACGGATCGCTTCCCAGCACCCCAACCCGGCGGAGACACATGCATACCGATTCCAGCTTTACCTTCGTACTTTTCGGCGGCACCGGCGATCTGTCGATGCGCAAGATCCTGCCCGCGCTGTTCGAAGCGCACCGCGCGAACATGCTGGCGGAGAGCGGCCGGATCGTCGCCGTGGCGCGGCACGAATCGGACCGGGCGGGTTATCTCGAGTGGGTCGACACGCATGTGAAACCGCACGCGGTCAAGGCGGCCGCCAAGGCATTCGACGAGACCGCGTGGAAGTCCTTCCTCGAGCGCATCGAGTACGTGAAGCTCGATCTCGGCCGCGCGGAAGACTACGTCGTGCTGCGCGACGCGATCGCGTCGCTGCCGGGCATCCGCGTGTTCTACCTGGCGACGGGCCCGTCGCTGTTCGTGCCGATCTGCAAGGCGCTCGCGTCGGTGGGCCTGAACGAAGGCTCGCGCATCGTGCTCGAGAAGCCGCTCGGCTACGACCTGCGCTCGTCGAATGCGATCAACGACGCGGTCGGCGAGATCTTCGCGGAAGGCCAGATCTACCGGATCGATCACTACCTCGGCAAGGAGCCGGTGCAGAACCTGCTCGCGCTGCGCTTCGGCAACGCGCTGTTCGAGCCGCTGTGGCGCCGCGAATGGGTCGAGAGCATCCAGATCACGATCGCCGAGGAGCTCGGCGTCGAGGCGCGCGGCGATTTCTACGACAATACGGGCGCGCTGCGCGACATGGTGCAGAACCACCTGCTGCAGTTGCTGTCGATCGTCGCGATGGAGCCGCCGCACTCGATGGATTCCGACTCGGTGCGCGACGAGAAGCTGCGCGTGCTGCGCGCGCTGAAGCCGGTCGATCCGCGCGACATCGGCAAGGTCGCCGTGCGCGGCCAGTATCATGCGGGCGTGATCAAGGGCGCGCAGGTGCCGGCCTACGCGACCGAGCCGGGCGTGAAGCCCGACAGCCAGACCGAAACCTTCGTCGCGCTGAAGGTCGAGATCGAGAACTGGCGCTGGGCCGGCGTGCCGTTCTTCCTGCGCACCGGCAAGCGTCTCGCCGACCGCGTCGCGGAGATCGTCGTCAACTTCCGCCCGGTGCCGCACTCGGCGCTCGGGCCCACTGCGCTGCGCCCCGGCTCGAACCGCCTCGTGATCCGGCTGCAGCCGAACGAGACGATCCGCCTGTACTGTCTCGCGAAGCAGCCCGGCGAAGGGATGAACCTCGCGAGCGTGCACCTCGACCTCGCGTTCGACCAGTTCTTCAAGGAAGGGCAGATGGAGGCGTACCAGCGCCTGCTGCTCGACGTGATCAACGGCCGGCTCGCCCTTTTCGTGCGGCGCGACGAACAGGAAGCCGCATGGCGCTGGGTCGAGCCTATCCTGAACGAATGGGCGCGCTCGCTGAAGCCGCCGAAGCCGTACGCGGCGGGTACTTGGGGGCCGGCCGCGGCGAGCGCGATGCTCGCGCAGCACGACACCTGCTGGCTCGAGGAAGAAAACTGATACAAACCGTTGCCGCGCACGCCACCGCGTCCGGCAACGTGCCCCACGATTCGTACGATTTGAACAGACAAAGCAGTCCGGAGGAGATGTGATCGAGATCCACGCTTTCGACACCCAGGAAGCGCAAAGCGAAGCGCTCGCGCGCGCCGTCGGGGATGCGCTGCGCACCGCGCTCGCCGGCCCCGCGCGCCCGACGCTCGCGGTGTCCGGCGGCACGAGCCCGCGCCCGTTCCTGCAAACGCTGTCGCATGCGGCGCTCGACTGGGCCGGCGTCGACGTCACGCTGGTCGACGACCGCTGGGTGCCGGAAGGCGACTCGGCCAGCAACGCGCACCTCGTGCGCGACACGCTGCTGCAGCACGCGGCGGCCCCCGCCCGTTTCCTGCCGCTCGTCGACACGCGCGCCGCGCTCGACGCGCACGTCGCCGCACTCAACGCGAACGCCGACTACCGCGTGCCGAACGTCGCCGTGCTCGGCATGGGCGAGGACGGCCACACCGCGTCGATCTTCGCCGACGCGCCCGAATGGGACCATGCGATCACGACGCCCGAGCGTTTCGTCGCCGTGCATCCCGGCGCCGCGCCGCATGCGCGCGTGAGTTTTTCGCTCGATGCGCTCAAGCGCGTCGACCGGCTGTTCCTGCTGATCGCGGGCCCTGCCAAGCGCAACGTGCTCGACGCCGCGGCCGCGTCGCTGCAGAAGAACGCGATTTCCCAACTGGCCAACGACAAGGGGACCCAGCTCGATGTCTACTGGTGCGCAAAGTAAGGCCGCCGTCGCGGGCCAGCATGCCGACGGCCCGCGCCTGCTCGCGGACGTCGGCGGCACCAACGCGCGCTTCGCGCTGGAAACCGGCCCCGGCGAGATCACGCAGATCCGTGTCTATCCCGGCGCCGACTATCCGACGCTCACCGACGCGATCCGCAAATATTTGAAGGACGTGAAGATCAGCCGCGTGAACCACGCGGCGATCGCGATCGCCAATCCGGTCGACGGCGATCAGGTCACGATGACCAACCACGACTGGAGCTTCTCGATCGAGGCGACGCGCCGCGCGCTCGGTTTCGACACGCTGCTCGTCGTCAACGATTTCACGGCGCTCGCGATGGCGCTGCCGGGCCTCACCGACGCACAGCGCGTGCAGATCGGCGGCGGCGCGCGCCGCCAGAACAGCGTGATCGGGCTGCTCGGGCCCGGCACGGGGCTCGGCGTGTCGGGGCTGATTCCGGCCGACGACCGCTGGATCGCGCTCGGCAGCGAAGGCGGCCACGCGTCGTTCGCGCCGCAGGACGAACGCGAGGACCTCGTGCTGCAGTACGCGCGCAAGAAGTATCCGCACGTGTCGTTCGAACGCGTGTGCGCCGGCCCCGGCATGGAGATCATCTATCGCGCGCTCGCCGCGCGCGACAAGAAGCGCGTCGCCGCGACCGTCGACACCGTCGAAATCGTCGAGCGCGCGCATGCGGGCGACGCGCTCGCGCTCGAGACGGTCGAATGCTTCTGCGGGATTCTCGGCGCGTTCGCCGGCAGCGTCGCGTTGACGCTCGGCGCGCTCGGCGGCGTGTACATCGGCGGCGGCGTCGCGCTGAAGCTCGGCGAACTGTTCACGCGCTCGCCGTTCCGCGCGCGCTTCGAGGCGAAGGGCCGCTTCACGCACTATCTCGAGAACATCCCGACCTACCTGATCACCGCCGAATACCCGGCGTTCCTCGGCGTGTCGGCGATCCTCGCGGAGCAGTTGTCGAACCGCTCGGGCGGCGCGTCGTCGGCCGTGTTCGAGCGGATCCGCCAGATGCGCGACGCGCTGACGCCGGCCGAGCGTCGCGTCGCCGATCTCGCGTTGAACCATCCGCGCTCGATCATCAACGACCCGATCGTCGACATCGCGCGCAAGGCCGACGTGAGCCAGCCGACCGTGATCCGCTTCTGCCGCTCGCTCGGCTGCCAGGGGCTGTCGGACTTCAAGCTGAAGCTCGCCACCGGCCTCACCGGCACGATCCCGATGAGCCACAGCCAGGTGCATCTCGGCGACACGGCCACCGACTTCGGCGCGAAGGTGCTCGACAACACGGTGTCCGCGATCCTGCAACTGCGCGAACACCTGAACTTCGAGAACGTCGAGAACGCGATCGAGATCCTGAACGGCGCGCGGCGCATCGAGTTCTACGGGCTCGGCAATTCGAACATCGTCGCGCAGGACGCGCACTACAAGTTCTTCCGCTTCGGGATTCCGACGATTGCGTACGGCGACCTGTACATGCAGGCCGCATCGGCCGCGCTGCTCGGCAAGGGCGACGTGATCGTCGCAGTGTCGAAGTCGGGGCGCGCGCCCGAGCTGCTGCGCGTGCTCGACGTCGCGATGCAGGCCGGCGCGAAGGTGATCGCGATCACGTCGAGCAACACGCCGCTCGCGAAGCGCGCGACCGTCGCGCTCGAGACCGACCACATCGAGATGCGCGAGTCGCAGTTGTCGATGATCTCGCGGATCCTGCATCTGCTGATGATCGACATCCTCGCGGTCGGCGTCGCGATCCGCCGCGCATCGACGAACGGCGAGCTGCCCGAGGCCGTCGCCCAGGCGAAGGCGCGCGCGAACGACGACGAGACGGCCGACGTACTCGACTGGCTGAGCCACGGCGCGTCGCCGGCGACGAAGGACGTCGCGCGGGACTGACGCACGCGGCGCGGCGGCAGTTGCTTCCCGCGCCCCAAAGAAAAACGCCACCGGCGCATCGCGCGCGGTGGCGTTTTTCATTCTGCCGCCTGTCGGCCGGTTCAGGCGCCCGCTTTCACGGGCCGCCCGTGCCAGCGCAGCACGAGGTAGCGTCCGGCGAAACACAGCACGCCCGATACCCCGATCGTCACGCCCATCGCGAACGGCGTGCCGTCGGCGAGTGCGCCGATCACGACGCTCGCGAGCGCGCCGAGCGCGAGCTGCATCGCGCCGAACACGGCCGCCGACGCGCCCGCGTTGTGCGGATAACGATGCATGAGGTCGGTCGTGCAGTTCGCGGACAGGATCCCGACCACGCCGACCACGAAGAACAGGCACACGACGATCGACCACAGCCCGCCCCACCCCGTCAGCGCGACGAGCGCGACCGCGAGCGACGCGATGCTGCTCACGAGCGACGCGGCCGCGATGATGCGCAGCGAGCCGATGCGGCCGACGAGCCGCGTGTTCGCGAAGTTGCCGATCATGATCCCGACGACGTTCAGGCCGAACAGCAGCCCGTAGTGCTGCGGCGACACGTGGAAATACTCGATGTACACGAACGGCGTCGCGGTGATGTACGAGAACATCGCCGCAAACGCCATCCCGCCGCACAGCATGTGCCCCATGCGACCGGGTCGGACAGGATGCGCCCGTACGACGCGAACGAGGCGAGCACGGCCGTGCTCTTGCGCCGCTCCTTCGGCCAGGTTTCGGGCACGCGCAGGTAGGCGGTCGCCGCGCACACCGCGCCGAACACGGCCAGCACGACGAACACGCCGCGCCAGCCCGAGAAGCGCAGGATCTGGCCGCCGATGAGCGGTGCGAGCAGCGGCCCGACCGCGGTGACGATCGCGACCATCGACAGCACCTTCGCCGCGTCGGTCGGCTCGTGCGCGTCCCGCGCGATCGCCCGCGCCAGCACCGACGCGGCGCCGGCGCCGAGCGCCTGCAGGAAGCGCACGAGAATCAGCATGTCGATCGACCCGGCGACGAAGCAGCCGATGCTCGCGAGCGTAAACAGCGCGATGCCGCCGAGCAGCACGGGACGGCGGCCCCATGTGTCGGACAGCGGGCCGTACAGCAGCATGCCGATCGAGAAGCCGGCCATGAAGCTCGTCAGCGTGCGCTGCGCGGCGCCGGGGCTGACGGAGAAGCCGTCGGCGATCGACGGCAGGCTCGGCAGGTACATGTCGGTGGCAATCGGCCCGCAGGCTGCGAGCGCGCCGAGCAACAGGATCAGCCGGGCATCGGGCCGGCGCCGGACGGCGTGAGACATGGGTATCCGGAATGGAGCCCGCACGCTTCGGGGCGCGCGTGGCGGTGAAGACGGGGAACGCGCCGCACGCGGCGCGCCCAGGCCCATGATTGTACGCGCAACTTTTTCGCGCAGCCCGGGCCGCTTGCGGTACAAGGCCGGGAGACGCCGGCGGCGCGATGGCATGCGGATTCGATTAAGCTTGCCCCCGTTGCCAGCCTCATTCGTCATACGACAAAACCGATGACCGCATTCCTGCTGATCTGGAGCCCCAAGAAATGGCCGTGGCCCGAGCTGCCCGACGTCGCCGCGCGCGTGAAGACCGGCGAGGCCGTGCATGACGTGTGGGGTTGCGGCTTCGCACGCGGCATCCTGCCGGGCGACCGCGTATTCCTGAACCGCGTCGCGAAGGAGCCCAAGGGCGTGTTCGGCTCCGGCTACGTGACGCGCGCGCCTTACGAGGTGCCCGACCCGGCGACGAAGCGCGGCTACCGGCTGTGCATCGACTTCGTATACGACTGGCTGGTCGACGCGCACCAGGAGGTCGTGATCCCGCGCGACGCGCTGCGCGTCCATCCGTACTCGGTACAGACCTGGGATGCGCAATCGTCCGGCACGTCGATCAAGCCGATGGTCGAAGGCCCGCTCGAGAAGCGCTGGGCCGAGCTGACCGGCAAGCGCAAGCCGCCGCGATAACCACGCAGATAAGCGGGCCGATAACCGGGACACATCCGGACCGCCTTTGCGGCCCGCGCGCTCCCCCGCGCGCCGAAAGGCCGCAGACCGCCCGGCAGGCCCGCCGCGCGCGTCTCCGGTACAATCAGACGATCGTTCCGCCCAGGCGCCGCGGCCCGTGCACAGGCCCCCGCGCCGTTCTCTCGCAGGTTTCGTCCATGTCCAACAATCAGATCCTCTTCGAACGCGCCCAGAAGACCATTCCCGGCGGCGTCAATTCGCCGGTGCGCGCATTCCGTTCGGTCGGCGGCACGCCGCGTTTCGTCGCACGCGCGCAAGGCCCGTATTTCTGGGATGCCGACGGCAAGCAGTACATCGACTACATCGGCTCCTGGGGCCCGATGATCGTCGGCCACGTCCATCCGGAAGTGCTGTCGGCCGTGCAGAACGTGCTCGCCGACGGCTTCTCGTTCGGCGCGCCGACCGAAGCCGAGATCGTGATCGCCGAGGAAATCTGCAAGCTCGTGCCGTCGATCGAACAGGTGCGGATGGTGTCGAGCGGCACCGAGGCCACGATGAGCGCGCTGCGTCTCGCGCGCGGCTTCACGGGCCGCAGCCGCATCGTCAAGTTCGAGGGCTGCTACCACGGCCACGCGGACAGCCTGCTCGTGAAAGCCGGCTCCGGCCTGCTCACGTTCGGCAACCCGACGTCGGCCGGCGTGCCCGCCGACATCGCTAAACACACCACCGTCCTCGAATACAACAACGTCGCCGCGCTCGAAGAAGCATTCGGCGCGTTCGGCGACGAGATTGCCGCGGTGATCGTCGAGCCCGTCGCGGGCAACATGAACCTCGTGCGCGGCATGCCCGAATTCCTGAACGCGCTGCGCGCGCTGTGCACGAAGCACGGCGCCGTGCTGATCTTCGACGAAGTGATGTGCGGTTTCCGCGTCGCGCTCGGCGGCGCGCAGGCGTACTACGGGATCACGGCCGACCTCACCTGCCTCGGCAAGGTGATCGGCGGCGGGATGCCGGCCGCCGCGTTCGGCGGCCGCCGCGACATCATGGCCCACCTCGCGCCGCTCGGCGGCGTCTACCAGGCCGGCACGCTGTCGGGCAACCGGATCGCGGTTGCAGCGGGGCTCAAGACGCTGCAGCTGATCCAGGCGCCGGGCTTCTACGACGCGCTCACCGCGCAGACGAAGCGCCTCGCCGACGGCCTCGCGGCCGAAGCGCGCGCCGCCGGCGTGCCGTTCGCGGCCGATTCGATCGGCGCGATGTTCGGCCTCTATTTCGCCGAGCGCGTGCCGACGAGCTTCGCGGAAGTGACGAAGAGCGACACCGAGCGCTTCAACCGTTTCTTCCATCTGATGCTCGACGAGGGCGTGTACTTCGCGCCGTCCGCGTACGAAGCCGGCTTCGTGTCGAGCACGCACGACGACGCGGTGATCGACGCGACGCTCGCGGCCGCGCGCCGCGCGTTCGCGGCACTCGCCGCCTGACCCGGGTCCGCGCGCATGTTTTCGGACATCGACTTCGCCCACATGGAGCGCGCGCTCGCACTCGCGGCGCGCGGCATGTATACGACGGCGCCGAACCCGCGCGTCGGCTGCGTGATCGTCAAGAACGGCGACGTGATCGGCGAAGGCTTCACGCAGCCGGCCGGCCAGGACCACGCGGAAGTGCAGGCGCTGAAGGACGCGCGCTCGCGCGGCCACGACGTTGCGGGCTCGACCGTCTACGTGACGCTCGAACCGTGCAGCCATTTCGGCCGCACGCCGCCGTGCGCGAACGCGCTGATCGAAGCGCGCGTCGCGAAAGTCGTCGCGGCGATGGAAGACCCGAACCCGCAGGTGTCGGGGCGCGGCCTCGGAATGCTGCGCGACGCGGGCATCGACGTGCGCTGCGGGCTGCTCGCGCATGAAGCCGGCGAGTTGAACATCGGCTTCGTGTCGCGGATGACGCGCGGCCGCCCGTGGGTGCGGATGAAGACCGCCGCGTCGCTCGACGGCCGCACTGCGCTGCCGTCCGGCGAAAGCCAATGGATCACCGGCGAGGCTGCGCGCCTCGACGGGCACGCATGGCGCGCACGCGCCTGCGCGATCCTCACCGGCATCGGCACCGTGCGCGAGGACAACCCGCTCCTGACCGTGCGCGGCATCGATACGCCGCGCCAGCCGCAGCGCGTGCTGGTCGACAGCCGCCTCGACCTGCCGCTCGACGCGCGGCTGCTCGAAGGCGCGCCGCTGCTGATCTTCTGCGGCCGGCTCGATGCAGCCGGCGAGGTGCGCGCGAACGTGCTGAAGTCGCGCGGCGCGGAAATCGTGCCGCTCGCGAATGCGCACGGCAAGGTCGACCTGCCGGCGATGCTCGCGGCGCTCGGCGCGCGCGGCGTCAACGAGCTGCACGTCGAGGCCGGCCACAAGCTGAACGGCTCGCTGCTGCGCGAACAGTGCGTCGACGAATTGCTCGTCTATCTCGCGCCGAGCCTCTTGGGCGCTGACGCAGCCGGCATGTTCGACCTCGCCGCGCCGGCGAATCTTGAAGCACGCACGCGACTGTCGTTTCACGGGTTCGAGCGGGTCGGCGACGATTTGCGGATCCTGGCGCGCTTCACGCCGCCCGACGCCGCTCACTGAACGGAACCGCCACGATGTTTACCGGAATTGTCGCGGCCGTCGGCCGCATCGAATCGATCAAGCCGCTGGGCACGTCGGCCGATGCGGGCGTGCGCCTGACCGTGCTGGCCGGCGGGCTCGACCTCGACGACGTCGCGCTCGGCGACAGCATCGCGATCCAGGGTGCGTGCATGACGGTGATCGAAAAGACCGACGCCGCGTTCGACGTCGATGTGTCGCGCGAAAGCCTGAACCGCACGGTCGGCCTCGCGCAGCCGAGCGAAGTGAATCTCGAAAAGGCGCTGCGCGCGCACGACCGCCTCGGCGGGCACATCGTGTCGGGCCACGTCGACGGCCTCGGCACCGTGTCGCGCTTCGCGCCGGTCGGCGAGTCGCACGAACTGCGCGTCATCGCGCCGCGCGAGCTTGGCCGTTATCTCGCGTACAAGGGGTCGATCACGGTCAACGGCGTGAGCCTGACCGTCAATACCGTCGACGATCGTGCCGACGGCTGTGAATTCTCGATCAACCTGATTCCGCATACGGTCGAGGTGACGACGCTGCGCCATCTGAAGGCCGGCGACAAGGTCAACCTCGAAATCGACATGATCGCGCGGTACGTCGAGCGGATGCTGTCGGCCTCCAACGGCGCGCACCAGGACTGATCGCGCCGACAGTCACCGAAGCGGCGGCCGGTACCCCGATGCGGGACGCGCGCCGCTTTTCTTCCGTCCCCCTGCTGTTGTCACCCACCGGCACTCAGCCGGTCAGGCATCCGCCCCCTCGTCGCCCGCGCGCGCCAGAATCGTGTCGAGCAACTGCCGCACATGCTCGCGCGCCGCACGCTCGGCCGCATCCGCATCGCGCTCCGCCATCCTGTCAAGCACCTGCCGATGTTCGGCGACATTGCCGCCCAGTCGTTGCCAGTCGTCCATCGGACTCGCGCCGCCGGCACACATCGTCTGCACCTGCGCATACAGCGCCCTGAGCGACGTCTCGATCGTCGCGTTGCGCGCGGTCGCGAGCAGCCCGTGATGGAAATCGAGGTTGGCGATGCGATAGGCGTCGCCGTCGCGCGCGTCGACCGCGCGTGCCTGCCGCGACAATGCATCGTCCAGCGCCGCGTGGTCGTCGGGCGTCATGCGCTGCGCCGCCAGGCGCGCGGCCATGCCCTCGAGCGCCTCCCGCGCCTCGAAGATGGCCACGATCCGCGCGCGATCGAACGCGATGACGAAGACGCCCTGCCGCGGCACGACCTGCAACAGCCCCTCGGCCTCCAGGCGCGAGACCGCAGCCCACACCGGCGAGCGACTGATGCCCAGATCGCGCGACAGCGCTTCGACGCTGATCTTCTCGCCCGCCGCGAAGCGCGCTTCGTCGACCAGCATCTCCCTGATCGCCCCGTATGCGTCGCGCCCCAGTGTCGTGCGCTCGAGCGTGACCCGCGTCATGCCGGCCTCCGGCGACGCGCGATGTGGAGCCCCTTGCCGATCGGCACGATCGTCGTGTCGAACTGCCGTGATGCATCGACGGCGGCGAGATAGCCGGCGATCTCGTCCGGATGGGACAGCGCGTTGTCCGCGACGAGCAGCGCGTCGGCCGTCAGCTTCGGCAACAGATGCGCGAATTGCTGCGGTGCGCTCACCCGGTCGGCATCGAAGAACACACAGTCGAACGGGCCGGTCACGGCCGCGCAAACCTGCGTCGCGTCGCCTTCGATCACCTGGGCCCAGTCCTGCAGCGACGCCGCGCGCAGGTTGGCCCGCGCCTGCTCGGCCTTGTCGGGCGAAAACTCGACGGTGACGAGCGGCTGCCCGTCCGTTTCACGCAGCGCGTGGGCGAGCCAGATCGCGCTGTAGCCGTTGGACGTACCGATTTCCAGTACGCGCCGGCGCTGCGCGCCAGTGACGAGCAGGTACAGCAGTTCGGCCGTAGGCGGCTCGAGGTTGAGCATCTTGTGGCTGCGCTCGGCCATCCGCGCGTCGTTTTCCTGGCCGAAGGACGCCATACGCGCGAGCACGGCCGATGCGGCGCTGTCGAGTTCGATCATGCGAGTCTCCGTCGATTCATATTTCGTGTTTCGTGTTTCATGATACGACGTTTTTCGAACCGGCACGCGGTGCCGGCGAGGTCCGGCATTCCGGCGCAATCTCGGCGAACGCAGCGCGCTCGTCGGCCGGTCGCTCAGCCGACACCTGGCCGAATAGCCAACGACGCGCACGGGCCATGCCGGCGCGCTAAGATGCGTCGACAGCGGTTTCAACGCCGCAACGCACGACGCGCCGCGTATCGGCCGCCCCTCTTCCCACAGGAGTCGTTCCCATGTCCATCTCGATGTACCAGGCTTCGCTGCCCGTCCTGATCCGCGGTCTGACCAACCTGCAGCACATCCTCGGCAAGGCGCAGGCACACGCGGCCGAGAAGCAGGTCGATCCGTCGGTATTCGTCGGCGCACGCCTCTATCCGGACATGCTGCCGCTCGTCCGCCAGGTCTACATCGCGACCGACACGGCCAAGGGTTGCGCCGCGCGGCTCGCCGGCGTCGAGATCCCGAGCTACCCGGACGTCGAGCAGACGTTCGACGAACTGCATGCGCGCATCCAGAAGACGATCGACTACCTGAAAAGCTTCGACGCCGCGCAGATCGACGGCAGCGAGGCGCGCCAGATCGTGCTCAAGATGCGCGTCGGCCCGATCGAGTTCACCGGCGAGTCGTACCTGCTGAACTTCGTGCTGCCCAATTTCTTCTTCCACGTGACGACCGCGTACGACATCCTGCGCCACAGCGGCGTCGAACTCGGCAAGCTCGACTACCTCGGCGGGCGCAACGAGCAAGCCTGACGCGACGGGTTTGCCCCGCCCGCAGCCGCCCGCGCCCGCGTGCAGGCAACGCGCGGCGGCCCGGCCTGGCCTGCCGCGCAGGCCGGCCGCCCCCCTTTCCGGAGCGCTTGCCGGCGGCCCGCGGCGCATGCCAGCCGAAACGCCGTCCGGCTGGCGTAAAATACGCACTTTCCTCTTTCTCGCCCCTTATGACGCTCGCCTCCACGCTCGACATCATCGCCGAGCTGAAAGCCGGCCGGATGGTGATCCTGGTCGACGAAGAAGACCGCGAAAACGAAGGCGACCTCGTGATCGCCGCCGAATTCGTCACGCCGGAAGCGATCAACTTCATGGCCAAATACGGCCGCGGCCTGGTTTGTCTGACGTTGACGCAGGAACGCTGCAAGCAGCTGCACCTGCCGCTGATGACCTACCGCAACGGCACGCAGTACGGCACCGCGTTCACGGTCAGCATCGAAGCGGCCGAAGGCGTGACGACCGGCATCTCGGCCGCCGACCGCGCACACACGATCGCCACGGCGGTCGCGCACGACGTGCGCCCCGAGCACATCGTCCAGCCGGGCCACGTGTTCCCGATCATGGCGCAGCCGGGCGGCGTGCTCGTGCGCGCCGGTCACACCGAGGCCGGTTGCGACTTCACCGCGCTCGCGGGCCTCACGCCGGCCGCGGTGATCTGCGAGATCATCAAGGACGACGGCACGATGGCGCGCCTGCCCGACCTGATCGAATTCGCGAAGGAACACAACCTGAAGATCGGCACGATCGCCGACCTGATCCAGTACCGCAGCCGCACCGAATCGATCATCGAGCGGATCGCCGAGCGCACGATGCAGACCGCGCACGGCACGTTCCGCGCGGTGCTGTACCGCGACCAGCCGAGCGGCTCGCCGCACATCGCGCTGGTGCGCGGCACGCCGTCGCCCGACGTCGATACGCCCGTGCGCGTGCACGAGCCGCTGTCGGTGCTCGACCTGCTCGAAACGGGGGTCTCGACGCACTCGTGGACGCTCGACGCCGCGATGCGCGACATCGCGCAACGCGACCTCGGCGTGATCGTGCTGCTCAACTGCGGCGACACGAAGGAACACCTGATCGACGTCTTCAAGGCGTTCGACGAGGAAGAAAAGGCCGCTGCGCTCAAGCGCCGGCCGGTCGATTTCAAGACGTTCGGCATCGGCGCGCAGATCCTGCGCGATGTCGGCGTCGGCAAGATGCAGGTGCTGTCGAATCCGCGCAAGCTGGGCAGCATGTCCGGCTACGGCCTCGAAGTCACGGGCTTCATCCCGATGCCCGGCGGCGAAGCCAAGTCCTGCCCGGCGTCCCACGCGTAACCCGCTACGGCGCTTTCGCCCTATAACCGTTCATCCACACCACGGACAAGATCATGGAAATCGGACAATACCAACCGAATCTCGAAGGCGACGGCCTGCGTATCGGCATCGTGCAATCGCGCTTCAACGAGCCCGTGTGCAACGGCCTCGCCGACGCGTGCGTCGAAGAACTGGAGCGCCTCGGCGTCACCGGTGAAGACGTGCTGCTCGTGTCGGTGCCCGGCGCGCTGGAAATCCCGCTCGCGCTGCAAAAGCTCGCGGAAAGCGGCCAGTTCGACGCGCTGATCGCACTCGGCGCGGTGATCCGCGGCGAAACGTACCACTTCGAACTCGTATCGAACGAGAGCGGCGCGGGCATCACCCGCATCGGCCTCGACTTCAACCTGCCGATCGCAAACGCGGTCCTGACGACCGAAAACGACGAGCAGGCCGTCGCGCGCATGACCGAAAAGGGTCGTGACGCCGCGCGCGTCGCCGTCGAGATGGCCAACCTGACGATGGCGCTCGACCAACTCGGCGACGACGACGAGGACGAAGAAGAAGACGAAGACGACGAAGAGGAGCGCGCATGAAGAAGAGCGCCCGCCGACAATCGCGCGAGCTGGCGACGCAGGGCCTGTATCAGTGGCTGCTGTCGAACGCGCCCTCCGGCGAGATCGACGCGCAACTGCGCGGCGCGCTCGGTTACGACAAGGCTGACAAGGAACTGCTCGAAGCCATCCTGCACGGCGTGATCCGCGAGCACGCCACGCTCGTCGAAGCGCTGACGCCCGCGCTGGATCGCCCGATCGAACAGTTGTCACCGGTCGAACGCGCGGTGCTGCTGATCGCGACGTTCGAGCTCACGCACCACGTCGAAACGCCGTACCGCGTGATCATCAACGAAGCAGTCGAACTCACGAAGACGTTCGGCGGCTCCGACGGCTACAAGTACGTCAACGGCGTGCTCGACAAGCTCGCCGCGACGCTGCGCCCCGCCGAAACGCAGGCGCGCCGCAACGGCTGATACCGTTGTTTGTCCACGGGCGCGCAAGCGCCCGTTTTTCATTCCCCTTCCCCCGCTCCGCCCGACCGATGAATACCACCGCCGATTCGCTCGTCACGCTCGCCGCACGCGTCGACGCGATCCAGCCCTTCTATGTGATGGAACTGATGAAGGAGGCACAGCGGCTCGAGTCCTCCGGGCGCGATGTTATCCACATGGGCATCGGCGAGCCGGATTTCACTGCGCCGGAGCCGGTCGTCGAAGCGGCCGCGGCCGCACTGCGCCGTGGCGTCACGCAGTACACGGGCGCGCTCGGCATTGCGCCGCTGCGCGAAGCGATCGCCGCGCACTACGCGCACGCGTACGGCCTGACGATCAGCCCCGAGCGGATCGTCGTGACGGCCGGCGCGTCGGCCGCGCTGCTGCTCGCGTGCCTGGCGCTCGTCGGCCGCGACGACGAAGTGCTGATGCCCGACCCGTCGTATCCGTGCAACCGTCACTTCGTGGCGGCGGCAGAAGGCCGCGCGGTGCTCGTGCCGAGCGGCCCGGACGCACGCTTTCAGCTCACCGAGGACGACGTCCGCACGCGCTGGGGCGACCGTACGCGCGGCGTGCTGCTCGCGTCGCCATCGAACCCGACCGGCACGTCGCTCGAGCCGGACGAACTGAAGCGGATCGTCGAGGCCGTGCGCGAACGCGGCGGCTTCACGATCGTCGACGAGATCTACCAGGGGCTCAGCTACGACGCGGCGCCCGTGTCGGCGCTGTCGTTCGGCGACGATGTCATCACCGTGAACAGCTTCTCGAAGTATTTCAGCATGACGGGCTGGCGGCTCGGCTGGCTCGTCGTGCCGCCCGCGCTGGTCGGCACGTTCGAGAAGCTTTCGCAGAACCTGTTCATCTGCCCGTCGGCGCTCGCGCAGCACGCCGCGCTCGCATGCTTCGAGCCGGCCACGCTCGACATCTACGAAGCACGCAGGCTCGAATTCAAGCGCCGCCGCGACTTCATCGCGCCGGCGCTCGAACGGCTCGGCTTCACGGTTCCGGTGATGCCGGACGGCGCGTTCTACGTGTATGCGCATTGCGGTGGCGTCGCTCACCCGGCGGCCGGCGACAGCGACGCGCTCACGCAGGCAATGCTGCACGACGCGGGCGTCGTGCTGGTGCCGGGCATGGACTTCGGTGTCCATGCGCCGCGCGACTATATCCGCCTGTCCTATGCGACCGCCTACTCGCGGCTCGAAGAGGCTGTCGAACGGCTGGCGACGCTGTTCGGTCAGCACTGACGCCACGGCCGGCACGCCGGCCTTTACGCGCACCCAAAAAGAAAAGGCACCTGGATCGGGTGCCTTTTTCATTTCCTGCCGACGGAACCGCGCGGTACGCGCGCGTTATGCGCCGAGCTCCGAATGGTCGCCGTGCGATTGCTTCGCGGTGTCGACGCTCGCGTCATCCTGCGACGGTGCTTCCTTCGGCGTTGCCGTCTTCACCGACGTCGTGCTGTCGAGCGTCGCGTGCACGCGCTTCGCGCCGCCTGCCGCGGCCGTCACTGCCGCAGCCGTGACGATCGGCTTGGTCGGCTGCGCCGGTGCCTGCGGTGCGTTGACCGGCACGCTGCGGCCGCGCGCCACATCGCGCAGGCGACCGCGCTCGGCCATCACTTTCGAGCCGTAGCCGTTGTCGTCCGGGTTCGTCGAGCCGTTGTACAGGCGCAGGCCGGTCGCGAGCGAGCCGCCGCGTGCGATGCAGTCCTTCAGCACGAGCGCGCCGACCTGGAGATTCGCGAGCGGCTGCAGCGCGGTGTCGGTGCCGCCGAAATACTCGAACTTGTCGGAGTGGACCTTCGACATGACCTGCATCAGGCCTTGCGCCCCGACGCCGCTTTCGGCGTACGGGTTGAAGCCCGATTCGATCGCCATCACGGACAGCAGCAGCAGCGGATCGAGGCCGACGTCGCGGCCGGTCTGGAATGCCGCCTTGACGAGCTGGCCGAGCGGCTCCTGCGCAACGCGATAGCGGCGCGACAGGTAGGTCGCGACGAGCGCCTGTTCGCGGTTCGACGCAAGCGCACGATCGTCACGCGCATCGGCTGCCACGCGCTGGATCGGAATCAGTTTCGCGAGCGCGACGGGCGACGGGCCGTTGCGGGCCGCGTCGGACGCATCGCCGCTCTGCGCGGCGGCAGCTTCCGGTGCGACGTCGAGGCCGACCGCAAGCGCATCCGTTTCGGGACCGTCTTCCTGCTGCGGCTGCACGCCGGCAGGCGCGAAGTTTGGCAGCGGATGACCGGACAGCAGACGAGCCGGTCCGGCCTGCACGGCCGCGGATACGACCGGCATCAGCTTCGCGGCGAGCGTGCCGCGCACGGTCGGCAGCAGCCACAGGGCAAGCGCAACCGCAACAGCGAAACAGCCGACAACGCTGAATAGGTGGTGACTGACACGCGTCCCCCGACGCAGCATGTTGCGCACGATTTGTGCATGCTGCTCAGTGGGACGCCACGATAACCAAGCGTTCATTCAGATCATCTCCCATGAACATGACTCGTGCGGCTCGCTCAGCTCGATGGCGAGACAGAATACGCGCCGCGGAATCACGACGCCGCACGCCTTGGTTATGACGTGCAGGCATCGGAGAAACGGTATAAGTACCGTTCGAGGCCACGGTGTAAGAGGGCCGGCGCCTTCGCACATTGGGCGAGGCGGGCATACGCGGTGGCACCCACGCAAAAAACCAGCGTCTGGTAGCGCTGGCTGAGACTACGACTAAGGCCGTCGGATACGCCGTGCAGGTTTCGGCGGACGGTGACGCGTTGCGTCAAAGATCGGTGATTGGCGGCTCGAAGCCTTTTACCCTGCAACCAATGTGAGCGGATTCTAGCAGGGTTTTATAGATCGTCAACACTATAAAACCGTGAAATTATAACAAAAAGTAATTTAAAACCGCTCTTCAGATCGGGATCCCCCTGCCGTAGGGGGTTTGCGCGCGGTCGACTTTTTTCTCCGCCGGGCGGGCACGCGGCGGCCCGGGTAAAATCGTCGGTCGATTCGGGGCCGCAGCCGGCCGCTGCGCCCGCCCATCGCTGCCCGCCTTGCGGGCGGCCCGGACCTTCTTCATGAAATACAAAGACTTACGAGATTTCATCCAGCGCCTCGAGGCGCTCGGCGAGCTGCGGCGCGTGACGCAACCCGTGTCGCCGGTGCTCGAAATGACCGAGCTGTGCGACCGCGTGCTGCGCGCCGGCGGCCCTGCGCTGCTGTTCAACGCTCCGCCCGGCCATGCGTTTCCGGTGCTCGGCAACCTGTTCGGCACGCCGCGCCGCGTCGCGCTCGGGATGGGCGTCGATGCGGGCGACGACGCCGCGCTCGGTTCGTTGCGCGATCTCGGGCGGCTGCTGTCCGCGCTGAAGGAACCCGACCCGCCGAAGAGCCTGAAGGACGCCGGCAAGCTGCTGTCGCTCGCGAAGGCCGTGTGGGACATGGCACCGAAGTCGGTATCGTCGCCGCCGTGCCAGGAGATCGTCTGGGAAGGCGCCGACGTCGACCTGAACAAGCTGCCGATCCAGACCTGCTGGCCCGGCGATGCGGGGCCGCTCGTCACGTGGGGCCTGACGGTCACGCGCGGGCCGAACAAGTCACGCCAGAACCTCGGCATCTACCGGCAGCAGTTGATCGGCCGCAACAAGCTGATCATGCGCTGGCTCGCGCATCGCGGCGGCGCGCTCGACTTCCGCGAATTCGCGCTGCAGAACCCCGGCAAGCCGTATCCGGTCGCGGTCGTGCTCGGCGCAGATCCGGCCACGACACTCGGCGCGGTAACGCCAGTGCCCGATTCGCTGTCCGAGTATCAGTTCGCCGGGCTGCTGCGCGGCAGCCGCACGGAGCTCGCGAAGTGCCTGACGCCCGGCGTCGACACGCTGCAAGTGCCCGCGCGCGCGGAGATCGTGCTCGAAGGCTTCATCCATCCGCAGGAAGGCGCCCCTGCCCCCGCGCCGGCCGGCGCACCGCCGCGGCCGGCCGGCAACGCGTCCGCCGCGTACGAACACGCGCTCGAAGGCCCGTACGGCGACCACACCGGCTACTACAACGAGCAGGAGTGGTTCCCGGTGTTCACGGTCGAGCGCATCACGATGCGCCGCGACGCGATCTACCACTCGACCTACACGGGCAAACCGCCGGACGAGCCTGCGGTGCTCGGCGTCGCGCTCAACGAGGTGTTCGTGCCGCTGCTGCAGAAGCAGTTCACGGAGATCACCGACTTCTACCTGCCTCCCGAAGGCTGCAGCTACCGGATGGCCATCGTCCAGATGAAGAAGAGCTACGCGGGCCACGCGAAACGCGTGATGTTCGGCGTGTGGAGCTTCCTGCGGCAGTTCATGTACACGAAGTTCATCGTGGTCGTCGACGAGGACGTGAACATCCGCGACTGGAAGGAAGTGATCTGGGCGATCACGACGCGCGTCGACCCCGTACGCGACACGGTGATGGTCGACAGCACGCCGATCGACTATCTCGATTTCGCGTCGCCGGTTGCCGGCCTCGGCTCGAAGATGGGGCTCGACGCGACGAACAAGTGGCCCGGCGAGACGAACCGCGAATGGGGCCGTCCGATCGAGATGGATGCGGCCGTGAAGGCGCGCGTCGACCGGCTCTGGCAGGAGATCGGGCTCTGACGCCACACGGCCGGCGCCCGCCGGCCCACGCACCCTACCCACCACAAGAACGACGATGATGAGCTTTCCGCCCGCCGCCATGCTGTCCGATGGTTTCCTGCTGTCGCTTTCGCTTTGCCTCGACATCGGCCTCGTGAACGTCGCGATGCTGTCGCTGACGCTGTCGCACGGCTTCCGGCCGGGCTTCTGGCTCGGCGTCGGCTCGTGCGTCGGCGATCTCGTCTACGCGGCGCTCGCGCTCGCGGGGATGGCCGTGCTGCTGCAGTTCGAGGCCGTGCGCTGGGTCGTGTGGATCGGCGGCGGCGCCGTGCTGCTGTTCCTCACGTGGAAGATGGCGCGCGAAGCGCTCGCGCCGGCCAAGGCGGCCGGCGGCGATGCCGACGATGCCCCGCAGCCGCGTGCGAGCGCGCGGCGCAGTTTCCTGCGCGGGATGCTGCTCGCGATGTCGTCGCCGAGCGCGATCCTGTGGTTCGCGGCGGTCGGCGGCGCGCTGATCGCAAAGGCCGGCGCGACTACACCGGTCACCGCGTCGGTGTTCCTGTCGGGCTTCTTCCTCGGCGGTCTCGCGTGGACGCTCTTCATGTGCACGCTCGCGAGCCAGGGCCGCAAGCGCGCAGGCGCGGGGCTGATGCGCGCGTGCCACGTCGCGTCGGCGCTGCTGTTCGCGTATTTCTCGTACAGCGTGATCGTCGGCGGCTACCGCGACCTGATCGTGCACGCGGTGTAATCGAAACCGAACTGAACGGGCCGCGCACAAAGCGGCGGCCCAATGAAAAAAACGGCGCAGCGCCCCTCGCGGGACGTTGCGCCGTTTTGCCACGCGCGGTCAAGCCGCGCGGGCCCAATCAGCGACGCCAGTAGCCGTGATGGCCCCAGCCGCCGTAACCGTGACGCCAGTACGGACGGCCGTAGTAACCGCCGTAGCCGCCGACGACCACCGCAGGCGGCGGCGCATAGTAGGCCGGTGCCGGTGCGTAGTAGACGGGCGGAGGCGGCGGCGCGTAGTACACGGGCGGCGGCGGTGCATAAACGGGGTATGCGGGTGCGACCGGGATACCGATGCCGACCCCGATCGACACGTGAGCCTGCGCAGCGCTTGCGGCACCCAGGCCCAGCGCGGCGGCGGCGATGAACGGAATGAGCTTTTTCACTTCGATTCTCCTGCTGGAGCGGTATTTTATGCGCTCCTGTCGGCAACGGCGGGCATGCACGTCGCATGGGACCAATGTAGCGAAAACCCGCCCCTCGCGTACCGCGCATTTGTTGCAAATTGCAATTGCACGCGGCCGCAGCCGCCGTGCGGCGCGGCTTCCCCCGCCGGCCGCGACCCTTGCCGGCCGCGCGATTCCGTCCGACGAGTCGGGTCGCGACACGGCGACCGGTCAGTCTTACCGGATCCGGCGCACCTGGCAGGCACGCGTGCGTAATGAACGATTACAAATTTGAGACAAGATGCCGACAATTCAAGCGGGATGTGCGCGCGATATGTTTCGGGGTCGGATTCCTCGATCGTGATTCGACCGGGCTGACGGACGCCGCGACGCGTACGGATCGCGCCGCGCACCGGTAATCCATACCTGCATCTGCGCGGAAATCGACCGCCCGCGACCACGCCTTCATTCCTGCGATACTGGCGGCTGCTCCGTTTTCGCATCTGTCCGCTGCCATGCCTCTCCCCGACCCACCCCGCCTCGGCTTCATCGGCGCCGGCCGTCTCGCGCGCTGCGTCGCGCAGCGCTTTGCGCAGGCCGGCTTTCCCGTCGTCGCGATCGCGAGCCGCACGCCCGAATCGGCCGCGGCGCTCGCTGCGCGCATCGACGGCTGCCAGGCGGTCGATACGCCGCAGCAGGTCGCCGACACCGCCGACCTGATCTTCCTGACCGTCCCCGACGACCACCTCGCGTCGACCGCCGCGGCGCTCCGCTTCGACGCATCGCGCGCCGCGCGGCAGGCGGTCGTCCACTGCAGCGGCGCATCGGCCGTCGACCTGCTCGATCCGGCGAAACGGCAAGGCGCGGCCACCGGCGGCTTCCATCCGCTCTACCTGTTCGGCGGCACGGACGCCGACCTCGCGCGCATCGACGGCTGCTCGGTCACGATCGAGGCCGACGGCGCGCTGCACACGACGCTGATGCGACTTGCTGCCGCACTCGGCTGCCATCCGCTGTCGATTCCGGCCGGCGGCCGGATGCTGTATCACGCGGCTGCGCACTACGCGGCGAGCTTCGCGCTGTGCGGGCTGTCGGAAGCGGTCGAGCTGTGGCGCGGCCTCGGTTTCGACGAGGAAGCCGCGCTGCGCGCGCTGCTGCCGATGCTCGCCGGCACGATCGAAACCGCCCGCGACAAGGGGCTCTCGAACGCACTCTCCGGCCCCGTGTCGCGCGGCGATAAGGGTATCGTCGAGCGCCAGCTTGCGCTGCTCGAAGCGCGCGGCGGCGATCACGCGACGCTGTACGCGCTGATGACGCGCCGTGCGGTCGCGCTCGCGGCGAAGCGCGCCGCGCCGCCGGCGTCGCTGCCGGCGCTCGCCGACGCCGTCGAAACGTCGCTCGCGCGCACGGCCGCGCACCCCTCCCCGCCGCGAGACGAGGCGTGATAAGGTGTCGGCCGATGCGCCGCCATCCGGCGTTGGCGGCCGCGCGCTACTGACTGTATAAAAAAGGATGCCAACGATGTTCGGCGAGATCGCCCGTTTTCTGCTCAATACCATCTTCACGCTGTTCGGCGCCGCGCTGATCCTGCGCGTCTGGATGCAGGCCGTTCGCGTGCCGCCGTACAACCCCGTCACGCAGGCCGTGCTGCAGGCGACCAACTGGCTGGTGCTGCCGCTGCGCCGCGTGATCGCGGGCGTGCGCGGCATCGACTGGGCCAGCGTCGTCGCCGCCCTGCTCACCGCGCTTGTCTACGTCGTGCTGATGGTCGTGATGGCCGGCTTCGATCCGGCCGCGGTGATCGCGACGCTCGTCGTGGTCGCGCTGCTCACCGTCGTGAAGTGGGCGCTCAATCTCGTGATCTGGATGACGATCCTGATGGCGCTGCTGTCGTGGCTGAACCCGCGCTCGCCGGCGATGCCGATCCTCTACCAGCTCACCGCGCCGTTCCTGAACCCGCTGCGCCGCGTGATCCCGAACCTCGGCGGCATCGACCTGTCGCCGATCCTGCTGTTCGTGATCGTGCAGGTGCTGCTGATGATCGTCACGCGCGCCGCCGTGTCGCTGACGATGTTCGGTATCTAAGACGTTGCCCTATGCCGCCGGCCCCTGCGCCGGCGGTACGCCGAGCGTGTCGATCACGCCGAAGCACGCCGGAATCATCGCGTAACACACCCGCACCTTCTCGTGCGACAGCCGCTCGAGCAGCCGCTGCGCTTCGTCCTCGGTGACGATGAATTCGACCTCGATCGCGAGCGAACCCTGCAGTTCGAAGAAACGGTCCTCGTGCAGCACGCGATGCTGACCGAAACCAGCCATCGCGCGAAACGCGGAACCGCCCGCGACACCCATCCGGTTCGCCTCGTCGAGCAGCCATTCCCACAGCGGCTTCCAGTGCAGCCGATGCTGCTCGTGCACATAGAAACGCAAGAAAACCTTGTCCATCGCGCCCTCCGATGGGCGGCACGCTCAAGCCGCCGCGAGCCACGCGCGCGCGGTCCACATGCCGAGCGCCGTCAGCGTGAACGATCCCATCAAGTGTAGGGCAGCCACCGCAAACGCCCATCCGAATTCGCCCTGCAGCGCATGCGTCATCACTTCGACCGAATAGGTCGAGAACGTCGTGAGACCGCCAAGGAAACCGGTGATCACGAACAGCCGCCACTCGGGCGGCAGCCCGACGCGGGTCGTGAACACGACGGCGGCCACGCCGATCACGTAGCCGCCGATCAGGTTCGCCGCGAGCGTGCCGAGCGGCACCTCGGGAAAGAATTCGTTGAGCGCGAGACTCAGGAACCAGCGCAACAACGCGCCAAGGCCGGCGCCGACGAAGATCGCGACTATCGAATAGAACAAGGGCACTCCTCGCTGACGACGCCGCGTGGCGGATGCGGCCTACGCTGAACTGTATGCGGAATCGCGTCGCGGCCGCAATGCCGGTGAAACGGCCACCAGGGCTCGCTCCATGCTGTCGGAAAAACCGCGGACGGCAGCGACGTTCACGGTGTGACGGCCGGGTTCAACGGCAGTTGCAGCAATGCCTGCAATGCTGCACGCTGCACGCAGCACGCAGCACGCAGCACGCAGCTGCGACCACGTGACGGAGATCGGTTCACCACAGGCGCCGTCGCTCGTGCAGGCGGGCGTCGCCCAGCTGTAACTGCACGCCCCCGGCGCGTGATGTTCAGCCGCCGCGCCACGCACGGTCGAGCGCGGTCAACGTCGCCAGCGCGCCGCCCTTCAGCCCGATCACGTCCGCCCGGCGCGCATGCGCTTCGCGCGCGTTGATGCGGATCACGTCGGCGCCGAGCCGTTCGCTCAGCATCCGCACGGTCGGAATCGCGGTGCCCGCACCGATCTCGACCACGACGACGCGTCCGGCCTGCGCGATCCAGTCTTCCAGTGCGCGCTCCTGCGCGTCGTAGCGTTCGCCGAGCCAGCCGGTATCACCGAACATCAGGATGTTCGGCCGCGCGAGGCCGCCGCAGCGCGGACAGCGCGGTGCTTCGCCGACCAGCCGGCACGTGGCTTCGTCGACGTCCGGCACGAACGGCGCCGCGTCCCATGTGTCGTCCGAACAGGGACGCAGGCACTGCATCGCATGGATCGAACCGTGAATCTCGACGATGCGCGCCGGATCGAAGCCGGCTTTCTGGAACTGGCCGTCGACGTTGCTCGTCAGCACGAAACCGCCGTTCGGCATCGCGTCGATCCAGCGGCGCAGGATCGCGAAGCCCGCATGCGGAACCGTCGCACGGTAGAGCGCGAGACGGTGCCCGTAGAACCCCCACGCGAGCGGCGCACGCGCACGGAACGCGTGCGGCGACGCGATCTCGTGGAATTCGAAACGCTCGTGGCGCAGCGCCGGATACGCACGCCAGAAACCGTCCGTGCCGCGGAAATCGGGCAACCCGGAATCGACGCCGATGCCTGCGCCCGCCGTCACGAGCAACGCGTCGGCGCGCGCGAGCGCATCGACGGCGGACGCGACGAGGTCGGCGGGAAGTTGCAAGGCGGCAGAGGAATCGTCGGAGTCGGCGGAATCGGAGAACGGCATGATCGGGCAGCGGTAACGTCAGGCGGTGTGCGGATGGCGTCGCGATCATACGCCGGTTCGGGCGTCGCGCCGCATGCGCAATGCCACGGCATGACGCTGCGCTCGTCCGGCCGCCGGTGATGCAGGCGTCGGCCGATGCGGGAAAGCGTCAGGCAACCATCACCCTGCGCCTCCCCGCCCGCTCAGCTATCCGAATCGTCTTGCGCGACCGGAATCTCGTCGACCGAGAAGTAAACCGGCTTGCCGAGGCGCCGCGCAAGGCTGACGTCGGCGTCGGCCCCACGCGACGCGCCGTCGATCCGCCATACCGCATCGCAGCGTCGCAGCAGCCGGTGCGCGGCCGGATACAGGAACGCCTCGCTGATTTCATCGCCGACCTGCCGCGACCCGGCCGCGACGGAAAGCGGCAACGACACCCATTCACCGATCATCGGCACGTGCCCGCGGCGGTACACGTCGAGCGCCGCCGCTTCGAGCCGGTGCAGGTTCGCGGCGATGCGCGCGGAGTCGCCGTCGGTGCCGCTACGATAGGGGCCGGCGACCAGCACGAGCAGCGGCGTCATGCCGTGCCCGCGCATGCGGTTTCCCGCAGCGCGACGTACTGCAGCAGCATGATCGTCTTCGCATCGACGATCTCGCCGCGCTCGATGGCGTCCAGCGCCGCCTGCAGCGGCATCTCGACGACCTCGAGATCCTCGCCCTCCTCCGCGACGCCGCCACCGTCGCCGGTGCGCAGCGACGCGTCGTATTCGCCGACGAAGAAATGCAGCTTCTCCGTCACCGAGCCCGGGCTCATGAACGCCTCGAACACCTTGCGCACGCCGCGCACGCGGTAGCCGGTTTCCTCCTCGGCTTCCGCGCGGATGCGCGCCTCGGGCGTCGCATCGTCGAGCAGGCCGGCGGCGGCCTCGAGCAGCATGCCGTCATGCCCGCTGACGAACGCCGGCATCCGGAACTGCCGCGTCAGCAGCACGTCGCCCGTGCCGGCATTGCGCAGCAGGATGGTCGCGCCATTGCCGCGATCGTAGGTCTCGCGGCTCAGGCGCTGCCACGTTCCGTCGCGGCGCAGGAAATCGAACGTCACCTTCTTCAGCACATACCAGTCGTCGGACAGCACCGTCGTGTCGACGATGCGGACCCGGTCCCGCGTTGCAGCCATCGCAGCCTCCATTCGACAAAAGACGGTGCTCATGGTAACGTGCATTTTCGTGCAACTTCAAGAATTTTCGTGCAAACACGATGCTGACGACGCAACGCAAGAAAGCGATCCTCGACGCGCTCGCGCGCGACGGCCAGGTGCTGGCGGTCGAACTGAGCGCGCAATTCGACGTCTCCGAAGACACGATCCGCCGCGACCTGCGCGAGCTCGCGGCCGAAGGCCTGCTGCAGCGCGTGCACGGCGGTGCGCTGCCGGCGTCGCCGGCCGTCGCGCCGTTCGCGCAGCGCGAGGCGCTCGAAACGGCCGAGAAGCGGCGCATTGCGCGGCGCGCCGCGCAGATGATCGCGCCCGGGCAAGTCGCGATCGTCGACGGCGGCACGACGTCGGCGCTGCTCGTCAGCCAGTTGCCGGCCGACCTGCACGCGACGATCGTCACGCACAGCCCGAGCGTCGCGGTCGCGCTGGCTGCGCATCCGTCGATCGACGTGATCCTGATCGGCGGGCGGTTGTACAAGCATTCGATCGTCGCGGTCGGCGCCGCGGCGATGGAAGGCATCGCGCGCATTCATGCGGACCTGTACTTCATGGGCGTCACGGGCGTGCATCCGGTCGCGGGATTGAGCACCGGCGATTTCGAGGAAGCGGCGATCAAGCGCGCGCTGGCCGAACGCGCGGCCGAGACGGTCGTGCTCGCGTCGCAGTCGAAACTGCGCGCGGCATCGCAGTTCGTGATCGGCGACATCACGCTCGCGCAGACCGTGGTGGTCGAGAAGGAAACCGAGGCCGCGCTCACGAAGCCGATCGAAGCGGCGGGGGTGACGGTCGTGCGCGCGTAGCGACGCGACGGCGGGCTTGGGCTTGGGCTTGGGCTTGGGCTTGGGCTTGGGCTTGGGCTTGGGCTTGGGCTTGGGCTTGGGCTTGGGCTTGGTTGCGGTTGCGGTTGCGGTTGCGGTTGCGGTTGCGGTTGCGGTTGCGGTTGCGGTTGCGGTTGCGGTTGCGGTTGCGGTTGCGCGCCGGATCATACGCATCGAATCGGCTGCGGTTTTTCATCACACCCGCACCGATCCGATGTCAGCGTGCTGACAGGCACCGCTTGCTAACATGGGCGCCCGCCCAACCGTCTCGCACCGCCCGCCCGATGCCTCCGCCCGCCGCCTCCATCCCGCCCGCGCCACCTGCGGGCGACGCGCCGCCACCCGGCGTCCTCGCACTGTTCATCGCGTTCTCGCAAATCGGCCTGACCAGCTTCGGCGGCGGCCTGAGCGGACGCATGATGCGCGACTTCGTGCACGAGCGGCGCTGGCTCGACGAAGAGGCGTTCCTCAACGGCCTCGCGCTGTCGCAGGCGTTGCCGGGCGTCAACGTGAAGAACCTCGCGATCTGGATCGGCTACCGGCTCGCCGGATGGCGCGGCGCGGTGGCCGGCTTCACCGGCATCATCGCGCCGCCGGCCGTGCTGATCGTGCTGTTCGGCGTCGCGTTCTCGACCCTCACACGCTTTCCGCTCACGCATGTCGCGCTCGCCGGCGCGGCGGCCGCGGCGATCGGGCTGTCGATCTCGATGGCGATCACGGCCGTGCGCCGGCTGCCGCGCCGCGCGTTGCCGTTCACGGTGATGGCGCTCACCTTCGTGTCGGTTGCCGTGCTGCACTGGCCGCTCGTGTGGACCGTGCTGATCGGCGGCACGTTGAGCGTCGCGCTCGAATACCGCCGTGCGGCCGCGGCATCGGCCGGGAGCGACGCGCCATGACCGCGTCGCAACGCTACGCCGCGCTGTTCGGCGTGTTCGCGCCGCTGTCGATCGCGACGATCGGCGGCGGACAGGCGATCATCGCCGACATCCAGCGCCAGGTCGTCGACGTGCATCACTGGATGACCGCCACGCAATTCGTGAACGACTTCGCGATCGCGCGGATGGCGCCGGGCCCCGGCTCGCTGCTCGCGACGCTGATCGGCTGGCAGGTGGCCGGCTTCTGGGGCGCGGTGATCGCGACGCTCGCGCTGTTCGGCCCGACCGCGTTCCTGATCTACGGCGTCGCGCATCTGTGGCGGCGGCATCAGGGTGCGCGCTGGCAGCTCGCGCTCGAAGCCGGCCTGCGACCGGTCGCGGCCGGCATGATCCTCGCATCGGTGTGGGTGCTGCTGCAGGCGCTCGATGGCGGCTGGGCCGCACGCGCGATCGCACTCGTGTCGACGCTGTGCGTGATGACCACGCGCATTCACGCACTGCTGCTGATCGCGGCGGGCGCGCTGCTGCTCGTCGGCATGCACGCGATCGGCGGCGCATGACGCGCGCCGCCGTCACGCCCGGCACCTAGACGCCGCGAAACACCGGCGCGCGCCGCTCCGCAAACGCGCGCAGCCCTTCGTCGAAATCCGCGCCCTCGCACGCTTGCCGGCGCAGCTCGGCAATTCGCTCGAACGCATCGGCCGGCAACGGCCGCGCGTCCTGCAACACGCGCAACTGCTCCTTCACGGCCTGCACCGCGAGCGGCGCCTTCGCGGCGATCGTGCGCGCCACGTCGAGCGCGGCATCGTCGACACCGCCCGCTTCCGCCAGCCGATTGACGAGCCCGTGATGCGCGGCGCGCTCCGCATCGAGCGGCTGCGCGCAGAAGAACATTTCCTTCAGCACGTGGATCGGCAGGTTGTCGTAGAAGCGCAGCAGGCCGCTCGTCGAATACGGCAGGCCGATGTTCGCGGGCGTCATCGCGAAACGCGCGTCGCGCGCGGCGACGACGAGGTCGCAGCTCATCACGAGGTCGACCGCCCCGCCCCACGCCGACCCGGCCACCGCCGCGATCACCGCGCCCGGGTAAGTGCGCACGCGCCGCAGCGCCCGTTCGAGCGGCTTGCCGTACGCAAGCGGATCGCGGTCGTCGGCCAGCTCGCGCAGGTCGTGCCCGGCGCTCCACACGTCGCCGCTGCCGTCGTTCGACAGGATCACGACCGGCGGCGGACGCAGCGCCGCAAGCGAATCGATGCACTCGACGAGCGCATCGAGCAACGGCGCGTCGAGCGCATGCCGCCGCGCCGGATTCGCGAACCGTACGCGTGCGATCCGCTCGCCGATCAGGTCGACCGTCACGGGCGATCGGGTGTCGGGTGTCGTGATGTCGTTCATTGCACGGCCTCCGCCACCGCTTCCGCCTGGAAAATCGCGCGCTCGGCCAGCAGCGCGTCGATCGCGTCGTCGCCGTAGCCCGCTTCGCGCAGCACGTCGACCGTATGCTCGCCGAGCAGCGGCGGCGCATGGCGCGTGCGCGGCGCCGGCACGTCGTCGCCCATGCCGCCGAGCGGCGTGACGACCTGGCGCAGCGTGCCGAGCGTCGGATGCGCGACCGGTTCGACCAGCCCGCAGTGCGCGAGCTGCGGATCGGCGAACACTTCGTCGAGCGTATTGATCGGCCCGGCCGGCAACCCGGCCTCGACGAAACGCTGCGTCCATTCGCGCTTGCCGCGCGTGCGCAGCCGGCTTTCGAGCAGCACTTTCAGTGCGTCGCGGTGTTCGACGCGCGCATCGTTGGTCGCGAAGCGCGGATCGTTCGGCAGGTCGGGCAGGTCCAGCAACTGGCACAGGCGCAGCCACATGTCGGTCGTGATCGGGGCGAGATTGAGCGGCCCGTCGGCCGTCTCGAACACGCCGTACGGCGCGATCACCGCATGCGCATTGCCGGTGCGGCGCGGCACGTCGCCGAGGCTCAGGTAGCGTTGACCATGCACGCTCAGCAGCGAGACGAGACTTTCGAGCAGCGACGTGCCGACGTGCTGGCCGCGCCCCGTGCGCTCACGCTCGAACAGCGCGGCCATCACGCCGGTCGCGACCCACATCCCGGAACTGAGATCGCCGATCGCGGTGCCCGTGCGAGTCGGCTCGCCGTCCGGGAAACCGGTGAGGCTCATCAGCCCCGCATAACCCTGCGCGATCTGGTCGAAACCCGGCCAGTCGCGCAACGGGCCGCGCGGGCCGAACGCGGTGACGCTGCCCATCACGAGCCGCGGATCACGCGCGCTGAGCGCGGCGTAGCCGAGCCCCATCGCGTCCATCGTGCCGGCCTTGAAATTCTCGATCACGACGTCGGCCTGCGCGATCAGCCGCCGCACCACATCGATGCCGGCCGGCTGCCGGAAATCCACGCAGATGCCGCGCTTGTTGCGGTTGCAGGACAGGTAGTACGTGCTCACGCCGCGATCGAACGGCCCCCATGCGCGGCTCATGTCGCCGTTCGGCCCCGACTCGACCTTGATCACCTCGGCGCCGAGATCGGCGAGCACCATCGAGCAGAACGGCCCCGACAGCGCGCGACTCAGATCGACGACCCTGATTCCTTGTAATGCCTGCATTCCCGACTCCTGATGGTGATGACTGGATGTTGCGTATGACTGAGCGATGGTGTTGCCCCGCTCATTCGGGCAGCGTCTGGTGGCGTGTTTCGACCGCGAACGGCAGGATCAGGATGCCGAGCCCGAACACGGCCGCGGTCCATGCGACCGGCACGCCGAGCGATCCGTAGCCGTGAATCGCGGCGCCGAGCAGGAAGTTCACGCCCGCGCCGATGAAGCGGCCGACCGATGCATTGAACGCGAACGCGGTGGCCCGCACGCGCGTCGGATACTGCTCGGGCAGCCACAGCGAGAAGATCGCGAAGTTGCCGCCGAAGAAACCGAGGAACGCGAGCGACACCATGAACGCCGCGAGCCCGTTCGGCTGGTAGAACGCCCAGCCGAACGCGAACACGATCGAGCCGGCCATGCCCGCGAAATACACGCCGAGCGCCGTGCGCCTGCCGAGTCGCTCCGACAGCCACGGTGCGACCAGGCAACCGGCGATCGTCGCGCACGACAGGATCGCCGCGCCGACCGACGCGAGCCGCAGCGCGCCGATGTGATCGATGCCCGCACGCGCCGCCAGCGTGGTGACCGCGCTCGCCTCGTAGACGGAGCCGGCCCACAGCCCGACGATCGCGACACCGACGAGGCTCGCGCTCGTCAGCGTGCGGCGCAGGAAGGCCGGCGCGAAGATCTCGCGCAGCGGATGCGCGCGCTGCGCGTCGGCCACGTCGCCGTCGCGGGCATCGTGCCGGCGCCACTGCCCCGGCTCCTTCACGCGCATCACGGTGAACACCGCGAGCAGCGCGGGCGCCAGCCCGCACAGGAACATCGCGCGCCAGCCGTAGGTCGCGCCGATCGTGTAGTTCAGGCAGGCCGCGATGAAGAAGCCGAAGTAATAGCCCGTCTGCAGGTAGCCGGCGCCCATCTTGCGGCGGTCTTCCGGCCAGCTCTCGGCGACGTAGGTGCCCGCCAGCGCCCATTCGCCGCCGACGCCGATCCCGGCGATCAGCCGGCACGCGGCCAGCGCCCACACGTCGTGCACGAACGCGGCCGCGCCGGTGAAGACCGAATAGATCAGGATGCTCGCGGCGAGCGTACGCACGCGGCCGAAGCGGTCGGCGAGCGGCCCCCAGATGAACGACAGCCCCCAGCCGATCAGGAACAGCGCGAACAGGATCGAGCCGTACATCCCGAGATTCGCGGGCGTCGCCGCGATGCCGGACGCCGGCAGCAATTCGGTCAGTGCGGGAATCAGCACGAGCGCGTAGATCACCGAATCCACGCCGTCGAGCACCCAGCCCGCATACACGGCCCAGAAGCCCTTGACCTGCTCGCGCGTGAGCGGCGTGCGCCGCGGCTTCGCGCCGGCCGCCGGCGCGTCGATCGCCTTGAACATCTTCGTCTCCTTGCCGGCGGGGCCGGCGCTTTTGCCGCGTCCGGTCCGGGATGGCCGGCAGGCTGGCTCTTTTGTGAGACGAGTATAGAAACACCATCGATCGCCGAAAAATATGATATTCATCTTGCTCGATCGGATTGGCTTATGGCTTGAATCGGGAGACGGCGGCGATGGACTTGAGACAGTTGCGCTACTTCGTGAAGGTCGTCGAATGCGGCAACGTCACGCATGCGAGCGAGGCGCTGCATGTCGCGCAGCCGGCGGTGAGCCAGCAGATGCGCAATCTCGAACAGGATCTCGGGATGCAGCTGCTCGAACGGAGCGTGCGCGGCGTCGCGCCGACGGCCGCCGGCCGCACGCTGTACCAGCACGCGCTCGAACTGCTGCGCCAGGCCGACGGCACGCGCGAGCTGCTGCGCCGCGACGCCGAAACGCCGCAAGGCCGCGTGACGGTCGGCATGCCGTCGAGCACCGCCCGCGTGCTGGCCATCCCGCTCGCCCGCGCCGTGCGCGATCGTTATCCCGGCATCATGCTCGAGCTGATCGAGGCGCCGAGCGCCGATCTCGACACGCTGCTCGAACGCGCGCGGCTCGATCTCGCGATCGTCGTCGACGCGGTCGACACGCGCGGCATCGCGATCCACCGGCTGCTGACGGAAACGCTGTACCTGATCACGTGGCCGGAGTTTCCGGTGCCGGACGATCCGGTGCCGCTCGACGCGATCGCGCAGATGCCGCTCGTGCTGCCGAGCGCGCCGAACACGATTCGCAACCGCGTCGACTGGGCGATGCGCGAGGCCGGGCTGTCGTACGGAATCAGCTTCGAGGCGAGTTCGACCGGGCTGCTGTTCGCGGCCGTGATGGCGCAACTCGGCGTGACGATCCTGCCGTGGACGGCCGCGCACGTCGAGATCGAGGAACGCAAGCTCAAGCTGTCGACGGTCGCGCACCGGCTGTTCGCGCGCGACCTGTCGCTGTGCTGGCACGATACGGCGCTCGTCAGCAACGCGGTGCAGAAGGTGAAGGCCGAGATCGTGCGGCTGTTCGACACGCTCGGGCGACGGCCGGAGTGGGCGGCCGGCGATGCCGGCCGCGCGTGACTTGCGCGATGCATGCCTTGTGCCGCCCCGCCGCGCGTACTAAGCTGCTCGCATCCCGGGTACCGCTACTCCCTCCTCTTCTCCTCGCCGCTCGGTATAAGCGTCGGGGGAAGGAGGCCGTTCGTGTCCCCGCTCCAGTCTGCCTGGCTTCTGCTCGGCGTCAGTGTCCTCGCCGAAGTGCTCGGCTCCGTCGGCCTGAAATTCTCGGCCGGCTTTTCCCGCCCGCTGCCGTCCGCAATCACGATCGTCTGTTATGCGTGCGCCGTCTGGTTGATGGCGCTCGCGACGAAGCGTCTCGAACTGGGGCTCGCGTATGCGAGCTGGGCCGCCGCCAGCACGGCGGCCACAGCCGTGATCGGTATCGTCTGCTTCGATGAGTCGGTGTCGTCGCTGAAGCTCGCGGGCATCGCGCTGACCGTCTGTGCGCTCGTCGCACTCAACCTCGGCGATGCAGCGGCGCACTGACTTCGATCGGCGCCAACCGTCGGCGCGCGGATGTCGAGCGTCGGTGGCGGGAGGCATTGACAACGCCCCCCGCCGCCCCTTAACGTTGCTCGCATCGTAACCATCACCGGTTCAGCTTAAGAGGTTGTCGGCCCGCTCGTGCTCGACACCTCCGCCTTCCTCGAAGGCCTGCTGCTTGGCGCCGGCCTGTTCACGTCGGTCGGCCCCAAAGACGCCTTCGTCATCAAGCGCTCGATCTCGAGCCCCCATCTGCTCTCCATCGCCCTCGTCTGCGCCGGCAGCGACGCGCTGCTGATCGCGCTCGGCGCGCAGGGGCTGTCGGCGATGCTGGCACGGCATCCCGGCGTGGTATCGGCGGCGCTGTGGGCCGGCATCGCGTATCTCGCCGGTTATGGCCTGCTCGCGCTACGCTCCGCGATCCGGCGGCGGCGGCCGGAGTCCATCGACCCTTCACGCGCGGACTGCAAAACCACGCTGTCACGCACGGTGCTCGCCACCGCCGCCGTCTCGCTGCTCAATCCGTATGCGTGGATCGACACCGTGCTGCTGCTCGGCACCGTGACCGTGAGCCACGCGCCTGCTGCGCGCACGCCGTTCGCGATCGGTGCGATGACGGCTTCGCTCGCGTGGTTCCTGATGCTCGTCTACGGCGCACGTGCGTGCCGCGCGTGGTTCGCTCGCGCGCTCGCCTGGCGTGTGCTCGATTTTTTCGTCGCGGCGATGATGCTCGGCTTCGCGGCGCGTTTCGCGATCGACGCGCTTCAGGCGTCAGCGGGCCGATAGCGCGCGAAATGCGTCATGCGCCCCGGCATGAAGTTCGAAACCGATGCCCGGCGCTTGCGACACGCGGGCATATCCGGCGTCGACGGTTTCGCCATTGGCCAGCCCGCTGAACGGATGAAATGCAAATGGACTGACTTCCGCACCGCCGAGCCCGAGCGCGGCCACGACGTGCAGCGAGAACAGATGGCCGCCATGCGGCCAGAACGCATCGCGCCGCCAGCCCTGCGACACGAAGTGATCGACGATCTGCAGATAGCCGGGTACGCCATAGCAATGCACCGGATCGAACACGAGCACGTCGCGGTCGCGGCGCAGGCCGCCGTAGCGGTCGAGCAGCTTCGCTTCCGCGAGCGAGAACAGCGCTTCGCCGGTCGCGATCGGCGGTGCGTATCGCGCGGCCAGGTCGGCGTGGAGCGGCAGGTCGAGCGGGTCGCATACGTCCTCGAACCACCAGAGATCGAACGGCGCGAGCATCATCGCGGCGGCTTGCACGGTCGTCGCGTCGTACGCGTTCATCGCGTCGACCGCCAGATGCGAGCCGTCGACAAGGTGCGCGGCGGCGGCTTCGATGCGTCGGCGATCCTGATCGAGATCCGCGCCGCCGATCTTGATCTTCGCGTGCGTGTAGCCGAGATCGGCGATGCGGCGCATCTCGTCGGACAGGCGTGCGAGATCGTCATGCGGATAGCAGTAGCCGCCGCCCGCGTACACGCGCACGCGCGGGGCGGCCGCGCGTGCGAGCCGGTCGGCGAGCAAGCGATGAAGCGGCAGGTTGGCGATCTTCGCGGCGGCGTCCCAGATCGCCATGTCGAGCGTGCCGACCGCGACGCAGCGTTCGCCGTGCCCGCCGGGTTTTTCGCCGGCCATCATCGCGCGCCATGCGCGAAACGGATCGAGGTTCGTGCCGGCTTCGTCGGCGAGCGTGTCGGTGGCGGCCAGCAGGCGCGGCGCGAACCGTTCGCGGATCAGGCCGCCCTGCGCGAAGCGGCCGACCGATGCGTAGCCGTAACCCGTCACGGGGCGGCCGTCGCGGATGACGTCCGTGACGACTGCGACGATGCTCGTCGTCAGGCCACCGGATGGAATGGACGGGTCGGCGTAGCGGGAGACGGGAATCGCTTGTTCGTGGATGGCGGTGATGCGCATGGTCGGGGTTCCGGTGGGGCGCCCGGCGCATGCGGAAGGGTTCACGCGCTGCAGCCGAAACGGTGGGCGGACCGCTGCATCATAGGGGTTTGGACGATGTCGTGCCGGGTGAAGCGACGGGTGTAATCACGCATTCGTCAGTGCCGGCACACGCCGGCATGCGTTGTCGCGTCGTTGCCGCCCTGAGCAGATTCCTCGTCGAGATACGCGTTCTGCGAGCGTCACCTTGTTTTTAATGGGTATGGGCCCTTGCACCATGCAAGGGCCGCGAACCGGAAAGGCATCCGGACGACAACGACATGCGCGGTCGACCCGACAGGCCCGCTCAGGCGAAGACGAAGTACTTGCGCACCGTCTCCACCACTTCCCAGGTCCCTTTCATGCCGGGCTCGATCACGAACACATCGCCGGCTTTCAGGTGCACCGCCTCCTCGCCTTCCGGCGTGATGATGCAGTAGCCGTCGAGGAAGTGGCAGAACTCCCATTTCTCGTAGTTCACCTCGAACTTGCCCGGGGTGCAGATCCAAGTGCCCATGATCTTGCTGCCGTCCTTGGAGACGTAAGCGTTGAGGTTCACGGTGTGCGGATCGCCGCCGATGCGCTTCCACTTGGTCGCGTCGAGGACCGGAGTCGGGCAGGTTTCGCGCAAAACGGTGATGAAATCAGACATGTCAGCTCCAAACATTCGGGTAAGTGGTCCGACACGTTAGTTCGGAAGCACGACCGGGGCTTGTATGCTTCCGACACCGACTCGTCTATTTTCGACACCGGCTCGCCTGCAAGCGCGTTGCCCCCTGGCTCGGGAGGAATGGCTCCGGCTATTGGCAGATTCAACCCATCGGGCACAACGCGTTGACGAACCGTTTTTTGGCCGATCGTCGACGTCCATTTTCGGCGACGCCACCGCCCCACGATCCAGCCTGCCGGTTCCGCTGCTGCCGCCCCAAACCGCCTGCTTGCCATCCCCACGTCAAACCCTGTACAATCCGCCGTTCTGCGGGCGTCGTATAATGGCCATTACCTCAGCTTCCCAAGCTGATGACGTGGGTTCGATTCCCATCGCCCGCTCCAATTTCCGGCTGCACGGCAGCCTGCGCAAGAGCCGCCTCGTCGAAGGCGGCTTTTTTGTACCATGTGCCGGATCGCCCGGCGCACTGCTGCGCGAAACGGGCCCTCGCCCGCAACCGAGCCTTTCTCTGTACCGATGATGCACGACGATCCGAACGAAGCCGGCCTGCCGCCGCACGACGACGCCATTTCCGACGAAGCCACTGACGGCGCCGACGAAGTCAATCCGCTGCACCACCGCCGCATCCGCAGCTTCGTCACGCGCGCCGGCCGCGTATCGACCGGCCAGCGCCGCGCGCTCGACGAACTCGGCCCGCGCTTCGTCGTCCCGTATGCGCCGGAAATGCCCGACTGGAACGCGGTGTTCGGCCGCAGCGCGCCGCGCATCCTCGAGATCGGCTTCGGGATGGGCGCATCGACCGCGGAAATCGCCGCGAATCGCCCCGGCGACGACTTCCTCGGCGTCGAGGTGCACGAACCGGGCGTCGGCGCGCTGCTGAAGCTGATCGGCGAGCAGGACCTGCCGAACATCCGCATCATCCAGCACGACGCGGTCGAAGTGCTCGAGCACATGCTCGCGCCGGAAAGCCTCGACGGCGTGCACATCTTCTTCCCCGATCCGTGGCACAAGGCGCGCCACCACAAGCGCCGGCTGATCCAGCCGCCGCTCGTCGCGCATCTCGCGTCGCGCCTGAAGCCCGGCGCATACATTCACTGCGCGACCGACTGGCAGAACTACGCGGAACAGATGCTGGAAGTGCTCGGCGCGGAACCGTCGCTCGAAAACACCGCTGCCGACTACGCACCGCGCCCCGACTACCGCCCGGTCACGAAGTTCGAACGGCGCGGGCTGCGGCTCGGCCACGGCGTGTGGGATCTGGTGTTCCGCAAGCGCGCGGGTTAAGCACTCCTGCCGCCCTGAGAAAAATGGCCCGACCGGCATCTGCCGATCGGGCCATTTTTTATCGGAGTCGCACTCGCCTCCGTGTCCGCATCACGCCCAGTTCAGCCAGCCGCTGTAGCCGACCAGCAGCACGAACAGCCCGAACGCGATCCGGTACCACGCGAACACGGTGAAATCGTGCGTCGCGACGTAGCGCAGCAGCCAGCGCACGCACACGAACGCGCTGATGAACGCCGCTACGAGCCCGAGCGCGAACAGGCCGAGCGAATCGACGGTGAACGCCTGCCAGTCCTTGACGGTTTCGTAGAGCGTCGCGCCGAAGATGATCGGAATCGCGAGGAAGAACGAGAATTCGGTCGCCACGCGCCGGTCGAGGCCGAACAGCATTCCGCCGATGATCGTCGACCCCGAGCGCGACATGCCGGGCACCAGTGCAAAGCACTGCGCGATGCCGACCTTGAGCGCATCGAGCGGCGTCAGCGCATCGACCGACATCACGCGCGGCGGCTCGCTGCGCTCGCGCTGCCGCGCCTCGGCCCACAGGATGATCGCGCCGCCCACGACGAGCGCGAACGCGACCGGCACCGGCGAGAACAGCACGGCCTTGATCTTCTTCTCGAACAGGAGGCCGAGCGCGATCGCGGGAATGGTCGCGATCACGACGTTCAGCGTGAAGCGCCGTGCATCGGGCCGGCTCGGCAGCCCGGACACGATGGATGCGATCCGTTGCCGGTATTCCCAGCAGACCGCGAGGATCGCGCCGAACTGGATCACGACGTCGAAGGTCTTCGCGTGCGAATCGTTGAAATTCAGGAAGCTGCCCGCGACGATCAGGTGACCGGTACTCGATACCGGCAGGAATTCCGTCAGCCCCTCGACGACGCCGAGGATCAATGCCTTGCAGATCAGGATCCAGTCCATCCGTGGCCCAACTCCGAAGTAGTCGAAAGAAAGGGCCACCCCTGTACGCGCAGCCCGCCCGGCTGCGCGCGGTACGTCGTCACTTTTCGACGATCGCCACGCGTATGCCGTTTGTAAGAATCGTAATTGTACCGGGTTCGTAGTTCACACCGGCAAATTGCAGTTGTTCGGGCTTGAACGTGTAGATCGGATAGTTGGTCAGCAACTGCGTCGCGAGCAGCCCGGCGGCCGCGCCGACCTGCTGCGCGTACATCTGCGCGTCGCCGTCGAGCACGAGGCTGTCCACGGCCGGCGATTTCAGCACGACCGAGCGGCTCGGCGCGTCGTACGCGAGCTGCCCGGACACGGTGAACTTGCCGCTGACGGGCGCGCGCAGGAACGGGCTCGCGAAATGCGCGTCGAGCTGCACGGCGATGCGGTTCTGGTCGGGCAGCAGGTTGACGGCCGGGTTCGCGAGCGACACGTCGACCACCTGCGCGACCGTCTTCTGGTACGGAAACTTGCGCGCGACGGCTTTCTGCACGTCGCCGCGCGAGAACGTGTAGTGATCGGGGATGAACGGGAACGTCGACGCGCAGGCGGCGAGCGACACGATCACGCCGACGGCGCCGCCGCATGCGGCAAGAAAACTGCGCCGGCCGGGCGCGCGAGGTGCGGTCATGCTGAACAATCTCCTGTATCGGGCGTCGCGACGTGCGGACGATCCGCGCCGGCCCATGCCGGGCAATCGACCGGCGTTAGTGCTTCGGCGCGCGCCGCGGGTTCCATGCGTCGTCTGCGTCTCGAACGTAGCGGGCAGCCCGCTACCGCCCCGTGCCGCCACGCTGCGACGGCTGCGTCGCGACTTCCAGGCGCGTGAGCCACGCGAGCGCGTCGTCGCGCGATGCGCCGCACATGTCGGCCGCCGGCTGCAACCCGGAACAGCACGCGGGCCGCTCGGGCCGGCCGAAAATCCGGCAGCGCAGGTCGTCGCCGAGCTGCACGCAGCGCACGCCGGCCGGCTTGCCGTCGGGCATGCCGGGAATCGGGCTGGAAATCGACGGCGCGATACAGCACGCGCCGCAGCCCTCGCGGCACGCGTGCGACGGCGGGACATCGGCGGACGCCGGGCGGACAGGCATTTCGACGGACACTCGGCTCTCTCGAACGGACAACAAAAAACGGTGCGGCAACCGGACGCGGTGCCGGCAGCCGCACCCCGCATTGTGCCATCGCCGGCTGCGACGTTATTACACAATGCAGCCGAATCGCGCGTTTATATACTCGAAAACATCTAAAAAGCGCGAGACCGTCATGAGTTCTGGTTCTGCCGACACAATGTTCCGTCCCGATTTGCTCGCGAAGTACGGCGCGAACGGGCCGCGCTATACGTCGTACCCCACCGCGCTGCAGTTCCGCGACGATTTCGACATGGCCGACTATGTGCGCGCGGCCAGCGACCCCGGCGCGTCGTCGAGCGAGCTGTCGCTGTACTTCCATATTCCCTTCTGCAATACGGCCTGCTTCTACTGCGGCTGCAACAAGATCGCGACCAACAACCGCCGCCGCGCGCGCCCGTATCTCGACCAGCTCAAGCGCGAGATGGCATTGCAGGCTGCACTGTTCGATCCGGCACGCCCCGTCACGCAACTGCACTGGGGCGGCGGCACGCCGACCTTCCTGTCCGACGACGAAACGGCCGAACTGATGGCGGCCACCCGCGAGCACTTCGCGCTCGCGCCGGATGCCGACGCCGAATTCTCGATCGAGATCGACCCGCGCACGGTCACGCCGGCGACGCTCGTCCACCTGCGCACGATCGGCTTCAACCGGCTGAGCCTCGGCGTACAGGATTTCGATCCGGTCGTGCAGCAGGCGATCAACCGCATCCAGCCGCTCGCGATGACGGCCGACCTGCTCGCCGCCGCGCGTGCGACGGGCTTCCATTCGGTCAGCGTCGACCTGATCTACGGGCTGCCGCACCAGACGGTCGCCGTGTTCGCGCGCACGCTCGAAACCATCATCGAACTCGCGCCCGATCGCCTGTCGGTGTTCGGCTACGCGCACATGCCGCACCTGTTCAAGATGCAGCGGCAGATCGACGATGCGACACTGCCGCCGCCCGAAACGCGCATCGCGCTGCTCGGCCTCGCGATCGACATGCTGACGTCCGCCGGCTACGTGTACATCGGGATGGACCATTTCGCGCGGCCGTCCGACGAACTCGTGCGCGCGCAACGCAACGGCACGCTGCAGCGCAATTTCCAGGGCTACAGCACGCGCGCGGATACCGACCTCGTCGGTTTCGGCGTGTCGTCGATCGGCAAGGTCGGCGACGTCTACGCACAGAACGCGAAGGACCTGCCCGCGTACGGCGCCGCGCTCGACGCGGGCCGGCTGCCGATCGTGCGCGGCGTACGGCTCACGCCCGACGACCGCCTGCGCCGCGACGTGATCACGCAACTGATGTGCAACCTCGAACTGCCGTTCTCGCATGTCGAGGCCGCGCACGGCATCCGCTTCGCCGATCATTTCGCGCGCGAACTCGACGCGCTGCGCCCGTTCGAGCGCGACGGGTTGCTGACGATCGCGCGCGACCGCCTGACGATCCATCCGGCCGGCCGGATGGTCGTGCGCAACATCGCGATGGCGTTCGACGCGTATCTCGGCCAGACGCCGCGGCAACGCTACTCGCGCACGGTTTGATACAGTGTGGGGCTCACGCCCTGCCCAAACCCCGCACGATGCGCACCACCAAAGCGACCTACGCGGTCGAACGCCTGAAGACCCGCTCCGGCAACCCGCAATTCGCGGTCGTCGCGATGGCGGGCGGCCTGTTTTATCTCGTCGACCGCGCCGGCGGCACGACCGAAAAGCGCTGCGAGCCGCTGCCGCTCGACGAATTCGTCAAGTTCGTCGACGAATTCGGCCCCAAAAAGCCGCGCAAGGCGAGCAAGCTCGACCTCGCATTCGAGGCGCAGATCAAGAAGAGCAAAGGGTAAAGGTCTGTTGCAGGCCGCCTGAAGGCTTGGCGGCCGCCCCGTTTGGTACAATCACGAAGTTTCTCTATCCCCGCTGATGGCCGACCAGGCTGCGTGACCACACCATGAATATCGAAAACGCGCGTTTCAACATGATCGAACAACAGATCCGGCCGTGGGACGTGCTGGATCTCGACGTCCTGGGCCTGCTGTCGATCGTCAAGCGTGAAAACTACGTGCCGGCCGAATACCGCGATCTCGCGTTCGCCGACCTCGAACTGCCGCTGCCCGGCGGCAGCAGCAAGATGCTGTTCCCGCGCGTCGAAGCGCGCGTGCTGCAGGAACTGACGGTCAAGAAGCACGAGAACGTGCTCGTGATCGGTGCCGGCTCCGGCTACCTGGCCGCCCTGTTCGCGCATCGCGCGCAGCACGTGACGGCCGTCGAGATCGATCCGGCGATCGCGAAGTTCGCGGAAGACAACCTCCGCAACGACGGCGTGACCAACGCTGAAGTCGTGCTCGGCGACGGTTCGCGCGGCTGGGCCGGCAAGGCGCCGTACGACGTGATCTGCGTCGCGGGCGGCCTGCCCGTCGTGCCGCAGGAAATGCTCGAACAGCTGAAGGTCGGCGGCCGCCTGTCGGCATTCGTCGGCGGCCGTCCGGTGATGAAGGCGCAAATCATCACGCGCATCGACGACAAGCAGTACCGCGTCGCCGACGTGTTCGAGACCTACATCGACCACCTCGTCAACGCGATCGAGCCGTCGCGCTTCAAGTTCTGAGCAGCGGAGCCTCCATGCAGATCCTGACGCCCGCGATGCTCGCGGAATGGCTCGGTGACACGGCGCGCCCCGCGCCGGTCGTGCTCGACGTGCGCGAGCCGTGGGAAATCGCCACCGCGCAGATCGCCGGCAGCGTATCGATCCCGATGCAGCAGATCCCCGCGCGCAGCGAAGAGCTCGACGACGAAGCGGAAATCGTCTGCGTGTGTCATCACGGGATGCGCAGCGCGCAGGTCGCGATGTTCCTCGAATCGCGCGGCTTCACGAAGCTGTACAACCTGCAGGGCGGTATCGACGCGTGGTCGCGCGACGTCGACCCGTCCGTGCCGCGTTACTGACCTTTCCGGCGGCGCATCGCGCGCCGCGCCGGTGCCGGCACCTCGCCGGCCACACGATCCACCGAACGGGCGCCTGTTGCGCCCGTTTCTCTTTCCCCGCCCCGTTTCCTTCAGCGCTTCGGCAACGCGCGCGAACGCGCCTGACAATCCGCCCTTCGTGCCCTCTCGGTAGCGCAAGCACGCACCGGAACAGTGAAGCGCGACCGTGCACCAATTGCGCCCGCAACACTGCACCGCAACGGAACGCACATGCTGCACGACGCATCACGCGCACCGCCGCGACGCCCTTCACACCCCTGCACAGGCACGCCGGGCGTGCATTCGCACGACTGGCACATGCCTTGCGTTACACGATGGCCGACGCCTTCAAGGCGCACGCATATCCAACACGTCAAGGGGAACCCGATGAAACGTCGCAGTCTGTTGAAGTTCGGTTCGATGGCCGGCGCGCTCGCGCTGGCGGGCAAGAGCCCGTTCGCGCACGCAGCCGATGCGGGCACCGGCCCGATCAAGGTCGGCATCCTGCACTCGCTGTCGGGCACGATGGCGATCTCCGAAACGTCGCTGAAAGACACGGCGCTGATGACGATCGCCGACATCAACAAGAGCGGCGGCGTGATGGGCCGCAAGCTCGAGCCGGTGGTGGTCGATCCCGCGTCGAACTGGCCGCTCTTCGCGGAGAAGGCGCGCCAGCTGCTCACGCAGGACAAGGTGGCATGCGTGTTCGGCTGCTGGACGTCGGTGTCGCGCAAGTCGGTGCTGCCGGTGTTCGAGGAACTGAACGGGCTGCTCTACTACCCGGTGCAATACGAAGGCGAGGAAATGTCGCGCAACGTGTTCTACACGGGCGCCGCGCCGAACCAGCAGGCGATTCCGGCCGTCGAGTACCTGATGAGCGCGGAAGGCGGCGGCGCGAAACGCTTCTTCCTGCTCGGCACCGACTACGTGTATCCGCGCACGACCAACAAGATCCTGCGCGCGTTCCTGAAATCGAAGGGCGTGAAGGACGCCGATATTCAGGAAGTCTACACACCGTTCGGCCACAGTGATTACCAGACCATCGTCGCGAACATCAAGAACTTCTCGCAGGGCGGCAAGACGACCGTGATCTCGACGATCAACGGCGATTCGAACGTGCCGTTCTACAAGGAACTCGGCAACCAGGGGATCAAGGCGACCGACGTGCCGGTCGTCGCATTCTCGGTCGGCGAGGAAGAGCTGCGCGGGATCGACACGAAACCGCTCGTCGGCCATCTCGCCGCGTGGAACTACTTCATGTCGGTGAAGAACCCGACCAACACGAAGTTCAAGGACCAGTTCGCCGCGTGGGTGAAGGCGAACAACCTGCCGGGCGGCGCAAAGCGCGTGACCAACGACCCGATGGAAGCGACTTACGTCGGCATCCACATGTGGAAACAGGCGGTCGAAAAAGCAAAGAGCACCGACGTCGACAAGGTGCGCGTCGCGATGATCGGCCAGACCGTCGCCGCGCCGTCGGGTTTCACGCTCGCGATGGACGGCAACCATCACCTGCACAAGCCGGTAATGATCGGCGAGATCCGCGGCGACGGGCAGTTCAACGTCGTGTGGAAAACGAAGACCGCGGTGCGCGCGCAGCCGTGGAGCCCGTTCATCGCCGGCAATCAGGGCAAGCCGGACATCGTCACGTCGATCCCGGCATTCCTGCGCCGGCAGCGCGCGGCGCTGGCCTGACGCTGCGCGGGGCATCGCGCATCGCGCGCGACGCCCCGCTCGCATGCCGGTGCGAGCGAGCGCCGCGATTGCCGTGACGAACCGCAATCGCCGGCGCATCGCCGCACGAATCCGCTTTCCCACGCCCGACAGGATTTCCCGATGCCTACACGCTTTCGCCGCGCCGCCGTCGCGATCGTCGCCTGCGCCGCTCTCGCGGGCGGGCTGCCGCGCGCCGCATTCGCGCTGACGGCCGCCGATACGGCCGCGCTCGCCGGCGACGACTTCGACGCGAAAACGGCCGCGGTCGACCGGCTCGCCGCCGACACCGATCCGCGCGCCGTCGCGCTGCTCAACGCGCTGTCGACCGGCGACGCGCTCGCGACCGGCGACGGCCGCCTGCTGATCCAGGCCGGCGACACCGCGCACGACGCGTTCACGCAAGCCGCGACGCCGGCCGGCGACGCGCAGCCCGTGATGCTGAACAACCTGCTGCGCACGAAGATCGCCGGCGCGCTGTCGGGGCTCGCGCTCGCGTCGCCGGACGTTGCCGCGCGGCGCGACGCGATCGATGCGCTGCTGAAGTCGCCGGACCCGGCGCTCAAACCGATGATCGACCGCGCCCGCGCAAAGGAAACCGATCCCGCGCTGAAGCGTCGTCTCGACGCGCTGTGGGCGATCGCCGCGCTGCATGACGGCGATCCGGCGAAGCGTCTCGAAGCCGTGCAGGTCGTGGCTGCGCGCCGCGATCTCGACATGATCGAACAACTGCGCCCGCTCGTCGCGAAGAATGCCGACGGCAGCTTCGCGGAGCCCGACGCGCGCGTGCGCGATGCCGCGCAGCAGGGGCTCGATGCACTGCACACGCTGCAGCAGCGCGGCGAGATCGTCGGCACCGTGTTCGCGGGCCTGTCGCTCGGCAGCGTGCTGCTGCTCGCGGCGCTCGGCCTCGCGATCACGTACGGGCTGATCGGCGTGATCAACATGGCGCACGGCGAATTCCTGATGATCGGTGCGTACGCAACCTATGTCGTGCAGACGCTGATCCAGCGCTACGCGCCGGGCGCGTTCGACTGGTATCCGCTCGTCGCCGTGCCCGCGTCGTTCGCGGCGGCCGCGCTCGTCGGGATCGTGCTCGAACGGCTCGTGCTGCGCCACCTGTACGGCCGCCCGCTCGAGACGCTGCTCGCGACCTTCGGCGTGAGCCTGATCCTGATCCAGGGGACGCGCATGCTGTTCGGCGCGCAGAACGTGCAGGTCGTGAACCCGTCGTGGATGAGCGGCGGCGTGACCGTGATGCAGAACCTGATCCTGCCGTACAACCGGCTCGTGATCCTCGCGTTCGCGCTCGCGGTGGTGTTCGTTGCATGGGCCGTGCTGACCAAGACGCGGCTCGGCCTGTTCGTGCGCGCAGTGACGCAGAACCGCCGGATGGCCGCGTGCGTCGGCGTGAAGACCGCGCGCGTCGACGCGTATGCGTTCGCATTCGGCGCGGGCATCGCGGGCCTCGGCGGCTGCGCGCTGTCGCAGATCGGCAACGTGGGCCCCGACCTCGGCCAGAACTACATCATCGATTCGTTCATGGCCGTCGTGCTCGGCGGCGTCGGGCAGATCGCCGGCACCGTGCTCGGCGGCTTCGGGCTCGGCCTCGTCAGCAAGGCGATCGAGCCGTTCTGGGGCGCCGTGCTCGCGAAGATCGCGGTGCTCGTGATGATCGTGCTGTTCATCCAGAAACGTCCGCAGGGCATGTTCGCCCCGAAGGGCCGCAGCGCGGAGGCGTGACATGACTTTCATTACCGATTCGATGTCGAACCCGGTTGCCGACGCGCCGAAACCCGCCGCCGCCGCCCGCACGGCAGACGGCTTCGCGCTCGGCCTGCCGCCGCGCCCCGCGCTGCTGTCGCGCCGCGCATGGCTCGCGCTCGTCGCGCTGTGCGTCGCGATCGGCGTCGGCGTGCCGCTCGCCGCGCTCGTCGCGCCCGAAGCGAGCGCGTTCCATCTGTCCGCTTACGCGATGACGCTCGCCGGCAAGCTGATGTGCTACGCGATCGCCGCGCTCGCGCTCGATCTCGTGTGGGGCTATTGCGGCATCCTGAGCCTCGGCCACGGGCTGTTCTTCGCGCTCGGCGGATATGCGATCGGCATGTACCTGATGCGCGAGATCGGCCGCGACGGCAAGTACGGCAGCGACCTGCCCGACTTCATGGTGTTCCTCGACTGGCACCAGTTGCCGTGGTACTGGAGCGGCACGCAGCATCTCGCGTGGGCGCTCGCGCTCGTCGTGCTCGTGCCGGCCGTACTCGCGTGGGTGTTCGGCTTCTTCACGTTCCGCTCGCGCGTGAAGGGCGTGTACCTGTCGATCATCACCCAGGCGCTGACATTCGCCGCGATGCTGCTGTTCTATCGCAACGAGACGGGCTTCGGCGGCAACAACGGGTTCACCGATTTCAAGCGCATCGCAGGCTTTGCGATCACGTCGCCCGGCACGCGCACGGTGCTGTTGCTGCTGACGTTCGCGACGCTGGTGCTCGCGTTCATCGCCGCGCGCGCGATCGTCACGAGCAAGCTCGGGCGTGTCGTCACCGCCGTGCGCGACGGCGAGACGCGGCTGATGTTCCTCGGCTACAGCCCGCTTGCGTACAAGCTGTTCGTGTGGACCGTGTCGGCCGTGCTGTGCGGTATCGCAGGCGCGTTGTACGTGCCGCAGGTCGGCATCATCAATCCCGGCGAGATGTCGCCGGGCAATTCGATCGAGATGGCGATCTGGGTCGCGGTCGGCGGGCGCGGCACGCTGATCGGGCCGATCGTCGGCGCATTCGCGGTGAACGGCGCGAAGAGCTTTTTCACCGCGTACTTCGCCGAATACTGGCTGTTCTTCCTCGGCCTCATCTTCGTGCTCGTGCCGCTGCTGCTGCCGCGCGGGATCATGGGCCTCGTCGAAACCGTGCTCTCGAAAGGCAAACGCACATGAACGGAACGGCCCTCTATCAATTCACGCCGCCGCCCGAGGACGAGCTGCTGGCCGTCAGCGGCACCGCATCGATGGGCCGCGTCGTGCCGCCCGGCATCGACACGTCGCACGGCACGATCCTCTACCTCGAGGACATCGAGGTGAGCTTCGACGGCTTCCGCGCGCTGAAGAAGCTGTCGCTCGCGATCGACGCGGGCGAGCTGCGCTGCGTGATCGGCCCGAACGGTGCCGGCAAGACGACGATGATGGACGTGATCACCGGCAAGACGCGCCCCGACGCGGGCAACGTGTTTCTCGGCCAGACGCTCGACCTCGCGCGCATGAGCGAGCCCGAGATCGCGCGTGCAGGCATCGGCCGCAAGTTCCAGAAGCCGACCGTGTTCGAGCAGCATCCGGTGTGGGAAAACCTCGAGCTCGCGATGCAGACCGACAAGGGCTGGCTCGCGTCGCTGCGCGCGCGGCTCGACCGCGCGGCACAGGCGAAGATCGAGGAGACGCTCGCGCTGATCGGCCTCGAAAGCCACGCGTACCGCGCGGCCGGCGAGCTGTCGCACGGGCAGAAGCAGCGGCTCGAGATCGGCATGCTGCTGATGCAGCGCCCCGCGCTGCTGCTGCTCGACGAGCCGGCAGCCGGGATGACCGACCACGAGACGATGGAACTCGCCGAGCTGCTGAACACGCTGCGCGGCACCTGCTCGATGATGGTCGTCGAGCACGACATGGAATTCGTCGCGGCGCTCGCGGGCGACACGGGCCGCGTGACGGTGATGGCCGAAGGCGCGGTGCTCGCGCAAGGCACGCTCGATCAGGTCAAGCGCGACGACGCGGTGATCGAGTCTTACCTGGGACGATGAAACGATGCTGAAGATCGATGCGCTGAACCAGTACTACGGCGGCAGCCACATCCTGCGCAACGTGAACCTCGCCGCCGACGACGGCAAGCTCACCGTGCTGCTGGGCCGCAACGGCGTCGGCAAGAGCACGTTGCTGCGCTGCCTGATGGGCGTCGTCGCCGCGAAGAGCGGCGCCGTGTCGTGGCGCGGCAAGGCGCTCGGCGCGCTGCCGCCGTATGCGCGCGTCGCGGCCGGGCTCGCGTACGTGCCGCAGGGCCGCGACATCTTCCCGCGGCTGACCGTCGAGGAAAACCTGCTGGTCGGCGCAGCGAGCCGGAAAGCGCCGTCGAAGGTGCCCGACCGCATCTACGATTTGTTCCCGGTGCTGAAGGACATGCGCGCACGACGCGGCGGCGACCTGTCGGGCGGCCAGCAGCAGCAGCTCGCGATCGGCCGCGCGCTGATGAGCGAGCCGCAGTTGCTGATCCTCGACGAGCCGACCGAAGGCATCCAGCCGTCGATCATCCAGGACATCGGCCGCACGCTGCGCCAACTCGTCGACGAATCGAAGATGACCGTGCTGCTCGTCGAACAGTATTACGACTTCGCGCGCTCGATCGCGGATCACTACTGGGTGATGAGCCGCGGCGAGATCGTCGCGGGCGGCGACGCGCGGGACATGGAGACGAACGGCGTGCGCGAGCTGATCGCGGTGTAACACACGGCGCGGCGGCGCGGCGGCGCTCCGGGGATTCTGCCGGCCGATGAACGGGATGCTTCCAGCGAATGCGGCATCTGCATTATTGTTCCGGTAGCATCCTCGTTGCTTGCGCCCGCTTGCCTCCGTTCGCCACGCTTTCCGTTCACCGCCGATGTCCGCCCCCGATTCCCACGCTCCGCTGTCCCGTCCCGCCGTCGCCAAATCGTGGCGCGGCCGTCTCGAACTCGGCTTCGAGCGGCACGGCGCGCGCACGACGCTCGCGCACCGGCTGCACGACGGCCCGCTGCGCGTGCAGCGTCCGCTGTACCCGGAAGGCGACGCGATCTGCCACGCGGTGATCGTCCATCCGCCGGGCGGCGTCGCGGGCGGCGACCGGCTCGACATCGACATCGCGCTCGGCAGCGACACGCACGCGGTGCTGACGACGCCCGGCGCAACCAAGTGGTACAAGTCGAACGGCCTGGACGCGACGCAGCGCATCGGCATCAAGGTCGGCGCGGGCGCGAAGCTCGACTGGCTGCCGCAGAACAACCTGTTCTTCGACGCGGCGCACGCATCGCTCGACTTCACGGTGACGCTCGGCGCGGGCGCGAGCGCGATCGGCTGGGACGCGACACAGCTCGGCCGGCAGGCGGCCGGCGAAACCTGGTCGACGGGCCGCATCGCATCGACCAGCGCACTCGTCGGCGCCGACGGCCGGCCGCTGTGGACCGAGCGCGCGCTGCTCGATGCGCACGACCCGCTGCGCGGCGCGCTGCAGGGCCTCGCAGGCTTTCCCGCGTACGGCACGCTGTGGGCCGCCGGCGCCGCGTGCGACGCCACGCTCGCCGAATCGCTTGCCGAGCGGATGCCGTTCGACGATACGCTTCGCACGGGCGTGACCTGCGTCACGCCGGGCGTCGTGCTCGTGCGCGCGCTGTCGACGTCGATGGAAGCGCTGCAGCGCCACTTCACCGACTGCTGGCTGCACCTGCGGCCGATCGTGCACGGCGTCGACGCACGGCCGCTGCGCCTCTGGCAAACCTGAGCGCGTCCGGTCGCACGCACCGTTTCGGCGCAACACCGCAACCGGCCTTGCACGCCGTTCATGCACTGTGCACCACGAGCGCGCATCGCGCCCCGCGCGGCGGCCATGGCACGCGCCTTGCTCCTTACATAACCGATACACGACGCACGCAAAACAGCGCGGTGCTAGGATGACCCGCGCGCCCGCCTGGTTGCGTGCGCACCGATAATAATTACGTTTTCCTGAACGTTTGCCTTCATGAAACTGACTCCCCGAGAAAAGGACAAGCTGCTGATCTTCACGGCGGCGCTGCTGGCCGAACGCCGGCGCGCGCGCGGCCTGAAGCTCAACTATCCGGAGGCGGTCGCCTTCATCACCGCCGCGCTGATGGAAGCCGCGCGCGACGGCAAGACCGTCGCCGAGGTGATGCACTACGGCACGACGCTGCTCACGCGCGACGACGTGATGGACGGCGTGCCGGAAATGATTCCCGACATCCAGGTCGAGGCGACCTTCCCCGACGGCACCAAGCTCGTGACCGTCCATCATCCGATTCCGTGAGGCAACGCATGATCCCCGGCGAAATCCTCACCGACGACGGCGAACACGAACTGAACGCGGGCCGCGAAACGCTGACGCTCGTCGTCGCGAACACCGGCGACCGCCCGGTGCAGGTCGGCTCGCACTACCACTTCTTCGAAGTCAACGACGCGCTGTCGTTCGACCGTGCGGCCGCGCGCGGCTTCCGGCTCAACATCGCGGCCGGCACGGCCGTGCGCTTCGAGCCGGGCCAGACGCGCACCGTCGAGCTCGTCGCGCTGGCAGGCGAGCGCACCGTCTACGGTTTTCAGGGCAAGGTGATGGGGCCGCTCTGAGCGCGCGCCCCGCTCTTCAGGTCTTCAGGAACAGCACGACATGACACTACGCTTGAGCCGCCGCGCGTACGCGGAAATGTTCGGGCCGACGACGGGCGACCGCGTCCGGCTCGCCGACACCGAACTGCTGATCGAGATCGAACGCGATTACACGACCTACGGCGAGGAAGTGAAATTCGGCGGCGGGAAGGTGATCCGCGACGGCATGGGCCAGTCGCAGCGCGTGGCCGCCGACGTGCCCGATACGGTCATCACGAACGCGGTGATCCTCGATCACTGGGGCATCGTGAAGGCCGACATCGCGATCAAGCACGGCCGCATCGCCGCGATCGGCAAGGCCGGCAATCCCGACATCCAGCCGGGCGTGACGATCGCGATCGGCGCCGCGACCGAAGTGATCGCCGGCGAAGGGCTGATCGTGACGGCCGGCGGCATCGACACGCACATCCACTTCATCAGCCCGCAGCAGATCGACGAGGCGCTCGCATCCGGCGTCACGACGATGCTCGGCGGCGGCACGGGGCCGGCCACCGGCACCAACGCGACGACCTGCACGCCGGGCCCGTGGCACATGGAGCGGATGCTGCAGGCCGCCGACGGCTGGCCGATCAACCTCGGCTTCCTCGGCAAGGGCAACGCGAGCCTGCCGCAGCCGCTCGTCGAGCAGATCGCCGCCGGCGCGATCGGGCTGAAGCTGCACGAGGACTGGGGCACGACGCCCGCCGCGATCGACAACTGCCTGTCGGTCGCCGACGACACCGACACGCAGGTCGCGATCCACACCGACACGCTGAACGAAGGCGGTTTCGTCGAATCGACGGTCGCGGCGTTCAAGGGCCGCACGATCCACACGTACCACACCGAAGGTGCGGGCGGCGGCCATGCGCCCGACATCCTGAAGGTGTGCGGCGAGGCGAACGTGCTGCCGTCGTCGACCAACCCGACGCGCCCGTACACGATCAACACGCTCGACGAGCATCTCGACATGCTGATGGTGTGCCATCACCTCGATCCGTCGATCGCCGAGGATCTCGCGTTCGCCGAATCGCGGATTCGCCGCGAGACGATCGCGGCCGAGGACATCCTGCACGACCTCGGCGCGCTGTCGATGCTGTCGTCCGATTCGCAGGCGATGGGCCGCGTCGGCGAAGTGATCATCCGCACATGGCAGACCGCGCACAAGATGAAGGTGCAGCGCGGCGCGCTGCCGGAAGACAACGCGCGCAACGACAACTTCCGCGCGAAGCGCTACGTCGCGAAGTACACGATCAACCCGGCGCTCACGCACGGGATCGCGCACGAAGTCGGTTCGATCGAACCCGGCAAGTGGGCCGACCTCGTGCTGTGGGAGCCTGCGTTCTTCGGGATCAAGCCGACGATGATCCTCAAGGGCGGCATGATCGCGATGGCGCAGATGGGCGACCCGAACGCGTCGATCCCGACGCCGCAGCCCGTTCACTATCGCGAGATGTTCGCGACGCGCGGCGGCGCGCTCGCGCGCACGTCGCTGACCTTCGTGTCGCAGATGGCAGCCGACGCGGGCATCGCGGAACGCTACGGCCTCGCAAAGCAGATCGTGCCCGTGCGCAACTGCCGCAACGTGACGAAGGCCGACATGATCCACAACGCATGGCGCCCGTCGATCAGCGTCGATCCCGAAACCTACGACGTGATCGCCGACGGCCAGTTGCTCACCTGCGAGCCGGCGACCGTGCTGCCGATGGCGCAGCGCTATTTCCTGTTCTGATTTCCGGTTCCCGCCTCATGCGCACCCTCGACAAACGCATTGCCCCGAACGTGAAACTCGCCGCGTCGCTCGTCGCGCGCGCGCCGACGCTCACGCTCGCCTACGACGCCCGCTGCAAGAGCCGCCTCGCGGCCACGCTCGATACCGGCGAAGACGTCGCGGTGCTGCTGCCGCGCGGCACCGCGCTGCGCGACGGCGACGTGCTCGTCGCCGACGACGGCGCGCTCGTACGTATCGCCGCCGCGTCGGAAACCGTGCTGCGCGTGCGCGCGGCCGATCCGCTCACGCTGATGCGCGCCGCGTACCACCTCGGCAACCGCCACACGCCGGTCGAGATCGGCGACGGTTACCTGAAGCTCGAAGCCGATCCCGTGCTCGCGGACATGCTGCGCCGCCTCGGCACGCAGGTCGAGGAGACGAGCGCGCCGTTCCAGCCGGAAGCCGGCGCATACGGCGGCGGCCACAAGCACGGACACGATGCGACGTTCGCCGAGGACTATGCGCTTGCGCAGCAGGTGTTCGGCGAACACCACGGACACTCGCACTCGCACTCGCACTCGCACTCGCACTCGCACGATCACGATCACGATCACGATCACCAGCATGGTCCCGGATGCGCGCACGGCCACGGCCATGACCACCACTGAACTCGTCGCGCTGCTGCATCTCGCGTCGCCGGCGCTGCCGATCGGCGCGTTCAGCTATTCGCAGGGCCTCGAAGCCGCGCTCGACGCGAACCTGATCCGCGATGCGGAATCCGCGCGCGACTGGATCGCGAGCGGCCTGACCGACGTGCTCGCGCACGGCGAGTTGCCGTTCCTCGCGCACCAGCTCGCGCGCTGGCACGCGCACGACGCGCCCGCGCTCGCCGCCGAAAACGCATGGTTCGTCGCGAGCCGCGAATCGGCGGAACTGCGCCGCGAAACCGAGCAGATGGGCTGGTCGCTCGCGCAGCTCTGCGCATCGCTCGAATGGGGCGATGCCGCGCGCCGCGCGACGCTCGCATCGCTGTCGCCGATCGCGCTGCCGACCGCGTTCGCATACGCAGCCGCCGCGCACGACGCCGGCGCCGACGCAACGCTCGCCGCGTACGCATTCGGCTGGGTCGAAAACCAGACGTCCGCCGCGCTGAAGGCCGTGCCGCTCGGCCAGCTCGCCGGGCAACGCATCATCGTCGCGCTGCGCGGCGCGATCGACGCGGCCGTGCGCCGCGCGCTCGCGACACCGCCCGACGCCGTCAACACGTTCGCGCCGCAACTCGGCATCCTCTCCGCGCGGCACGAAACCCAGTACTCGCGCTTGTTCCGCTCCTGAACCACGACGCCACACCATGAACGCACCCGCCCCCTCCTCCGCCCGCCGCACGAAGAAACTGCCGCCGCTGCGCGTCGGCATCGGCGGCCCTGTCGGCTCCGGCAAGACCACGCTGCTCGAAATGCTGTGCAAGGCGATGCGCGAGCGCTACGACCTCGTCGCGATCACGAACGACATCTACACGAAGGAAGACCAGCGGCTGCTGACGGTGGCCGGCGCGCTGCCCGAGGAGCGCATCATGGGCGTCGAGACGGGCGGCTGCCCGCACACGGCGATCCGCGAGGATGCGTCGATCAACCTCGAAGCCGTCGACCGGATGCTGTCGCGCTTTCCCGACGCCGACATCGTGTTCATCGAATCGGGCGGCGACAATCTCGCAGCCACGTTCAGCCCCGAGCTGTCGGACCTGACGATCTACGTGATCGACGTCGCGGGCGGCGAGAAGATTCCGCGCAAGGGCGGCCCCGGCATCACGAAATCGGACCTGCTCGTGATCAACAAGACCGACCTCGCGCCGCTGGTCGGCGCGAACCTCGACGTGATGGCGTCCGACACGAAGAAGATGCGCGGCGAGCGGCCCTACGTGATGACGAACCTGAAGGCGCTCGAAGGCGTCGCGGACGTGATCGCGTTCATCGAGAAGAAGGGTTTGCTGACGGTCTGAGCGGCAGCGCGGCGGCCTGACGCCGCCGCGCGTGCCCGGGCGGCATTGCGCCGCCTATTCGTCGGAGGCGTCCTGCGTGTCCTGCAGCGCGCGCGCGCCGCGTACGGCGGGCGGCAGCAACGCCGCAAGCACGTCGACCGTGCGCGCGGTCGCGCCGCGGTGACGCGACGCGAACGCCGCGCCGGCCGCGCCCATCGCGATGCGCCGCGCCTTGTCGGCGAACAGCGCGTCGAGCACGTGCGCGAGATCGAGCGGGTCCGCGACCTGCATCGCCGCGCCCGCCGCGACCGCGTCGGCGGTCGCCTGCGTGAAGTTGAACACGTGCGGCCCGATCAGCACCGGCACGCCGACCGCGCACGCTTCGATCAGGTTCTGTCCGCCGAGCGGCAGCAGGCTGCCGCCGATGAACGCGACGTCGGCGGCCGCGTAATACGCGCCGAGCTCGCCCATCGAATCGCCGAGCAGCACCGTCACGTCATCCGGCAGCGGTTCGGCCGCCGGCCGGCCGGCCGCGAGCGCGGCGGCATCGGCCGCCCATACGGAGCGCCGCGCGCCCTTGAGCCCGTTGCGCTCGACGAGCGCCTCGACTTCGGCAAAACGCTGTGGATGACGCGGCACGAGCACCAGCAGCGCGCCGGGCGTGCGCATCGCCGCGAACGCCTGCAGCACCAGCGCCTCCTCGTTCTCGCGCGTGCTGGCGGCGACCCACACGGGCCGCGCGCCGATCGCATCGCGCCACGCATGGCCGCGCGCCGCGAGTTCCGGCGGCGTCGTCATGTCGAATTTCAGGTTGCCGAGCACGCTCACGTTGCGCGCGCCGAGCGAGGTCAGCCGCTCCGCATCGGCCGGACTCTGCGCGAGCACGCGCGAGAACCCGCCGAACACGTCGCGCGTCGCCGCGCCGAACTTCGCCGCGCGCCGGAACGAACGCGCGGACATTCGCGCATTGGTGAGCACGAGCGGCACGTCCGCGCGGCGGCATTCGTCGATCAGCGTCGGCCACACCTCGGTTTCCATCACGAGGCCCAGCGTCGGCCGCCACGCGCGCAGGAAGCGCCGCACCGCGCCCGGCATGTCGTACGGCAGGTAGCAGCGCAGCACGCGATCGCCGAAGATCTGTTCGCCGGTTGCGCGGCCGCTCGGCGTCATGTGCGTGAGCAGGATGCGCGCATCGGGGCGCGCGTGCATCAGCGCGTCGATCAGCGGCTGCGCGGCGCGCGTCTCGCCGACCGATACCGCATGCACCCAGATCAGCGGCGCGCGGTCGTCGCGCGAGCGACCGCTCACGTGGCCAAAGCGTTCGCCGATGTGCTCGCGGTAGCCGCGCTCCTTGCGCGAGCGCACGTAAAGCCGGATGACCGCGATCGGTGCGACGAGCCACCACAGTGCACGATAGATCGCCCTCAGCATGAAGCGACCCTCGTGTTGCGTCGGGGAAGGTGCGCACTCAAACCAGCGCCCTGCCCTGCAGGCGTTCGAGAATGCCGAGCGGCGCGCATTCGCGGCGGACCATCGCGTCGACCGGCAGGAAGAACGTCTGCTCGAGCATGAACTGGCCGGACATCACAGCGTGCGAAGTCTGATCCGAGAAACATATCCACACGCAGCCCGGCGGAAACGGCATCGTCTCCTGCGGGCTTGTCTTCTGGTAGTCGAGGTCGGCCTTCATGCTGTCGTGCAGGTTCAGCATCAGGTGGTCGTACGCGCTGCGCGGCGACTTCGTCACGTGCAGCAGGTTCAGCAGCCACGCGGCGCCCGGCAGCTGCGGCCGGATGTGCGGCAGGAAGCGCTTCGCGACGTCCTCGAACGGCTCGCCGACGCGCCACACGCGCGGCACGCCGGCCGGGTTCACGTTCGTGAACACGCGCAGGATGCGCTCGCCGTAGTTCGGCCGCGACGGGAACGCATCGACGTGCAGCCGGCTGTCGTCCTTGCGCCACGAGGTCTCGCGCGTCTCGACCTGCATCAGGCGCAGGCTCGTCGGCGCGACGCGCAGCTTGCCGCTGTATTCGGGAAAGAGGCCGTCGACGAGCGTGCCGGCCTGCTGCTGGAAGCGCGCGACGAGCGCGCGCACGGCCGACTGCGTGACGCTGTCGCCGAGCACGCCGGCGAGCGCGCCGCCGTTCGGCGCGAGGCTGATGTTCTTGCGTTTCGGGTCGGCAAGCGCCGGATCGAGCAGCGCTTCCTCGCCGCCTTCGATCGCGAAGCGCAGGTGCGGGAAATACAGCACCTTGCCTTCCTCGACCGCGGCCAGCAGTTGCTCGCGCGGCGCCGATAGGTTGTGTCCGCTCCAGTCGGCGGACGAGACTTCGATGATCTGGGATTCGCTCATGATCGGTTCGCGTGTATGGCAGGCGTTACAGGAGACCGAAGCCCGCGAGCGTCGACTTCACCTGGGCGATCGACGGGGGCTGCCCCGCCGTGCCGAGATTGACGACGTTCGGCGACCAGTAGCCGCCGGTGCGCCAGGCCGTCGCGAAATTGTACAGTTCGACCGTCGGACGCTTCAGCGCGGCCGCGATGTGAACCAGACCTGTATCAACCCCGACGGTCGCCGCCGCGCCGTCGATCAGACCGACCACGGCCGGCAGCGACAACTTCGGCGGCACGATCGCCGCCTCGCCGAACGCCTGGGCGAGCCGCTCGCTCGTCGCGCGCTCCGCGTCGTTGCCCCACGGCAGCACCAGCGACGCACCGCGCCGCACGAGCGCCTGGCCGAGCTCGATCCAAGCGGCGTCCGGCCACTGCTTGTCGGCACGCGACGTCGCATGGACGAACACCACGTACGGCACCGGCAGGTTCAGGCCGAGCGCGGCCACCGCGAGCGTCGCCGCGCGCGTGTCGAGGCCGAAGTCGACCGGATCGGCCGGCGTCGGCGCCGGGTCGCCCAGCGCGGCCGCGACGAGTTGCCGCGAACGCTCGACGACGTGCGTGCGCGGCGCGATCGGCACGCGCTTGCGGTAGAAGAAGCGCACCGGCCATTCGTAGCCGGCGCCGTCGGTGCGGTTGCCGAGCCCGACGAGCGGGCCGCGCGCCCAGCTTGCGACCCAGGCCGTCTTGATGAGCCCCTGGCAATCGATCACGAGATCGTACTGCTCGGCCGCGAGGCGCCGGCGGAACGCGCGGATCTCGCGCCACGTGGCGCCCGAGAACGGCTTCTTGCGCCAGCGGCGCAGCGAGAACGGCAGCACGTCGCGCACGCCGTCGACGAGCCGCACAAGGTCGACGAAACTTTCCTCGACGAGCCAGTCGATCTGCGCATCGGGGTGGCGGCGCCGGATATCGGCGATCACCGGCATGTTGTGCACGACGTCGCCCAGCGACGACACGCGCACGATCAGGATCTTTTGCACGCTGAAAAAACGCCGGCAGGCAGCCGGCGACAAGCATAAAGGAGCGATTTTATCTCGCCCGGGGGAGCAGACAGATAAAAAGCGGCGCACGCCGGTGGCATGCGCCGCTTTTCGGGGATGGCCCGGCCGGTGAACCGGCCGCCGCGCCGTGGGCGGCCCGAAGGCCGCCGGCGCTCAGAACGGCAGCTTGACGTCCGGCTTCGCGGCCGTCAGCACGCGGCGGAAGTCCTCCTGGATACGCTTGAGCCCTTCCTGCGTCTCCGACTCGAAACGCATCACGACGACCGGCGTCGTGTTCGACGAACGCGCGAGGCCGAAGCCGTCCGGGTACTCGACGCGCAGTCCGTCGATCGTCACGACTTCGTCGGCGCCGTCGAACTTCGCCTCTTTCTGCAGCTTGTCGATCAGGCGGAAGTTTTCGCCTTCATCGAGCCAGAGCTGCAGCTCGGGCGTGCTCATCGCATCGGGCAGCCCGTTGAGCAGCGCGCTCGGATCGGCCGTCTTCGTGAGGATCTCGAGCAGGCGCGCGCCCGTGTAGAGGCCGTCGTCGAAGCCGTACCAGCGATCCTTGAAGAACACGTGGCCGCTCATTTCGCCGGCGAGCGGCGCACCCGTCTCGCGCAGCTTCGCCTTCACGAGCGAGTGGCCCGTCTTCCACATCAGCGGCTCGCCGCCCTTGGACTTCACCCAGCGCGCGAGATTGCGCGTGCACTTCACGTCGTAGATGATCAGCGCGCCCGGGTTGCGCGACAGCACTTCTTCCGCGAACAGCATCAGCTGGCGGTCCGGATAGATGATCTGGCCGTCCTTCGTGACGACGCCGAGGCGGTCGCCGTCGCCGTCGAACGCGAAGCCGAGCTCGGCATCGGTGTCGTTCAGCGCCTGGATCACGTCCTGCAGGTTTTCCGGATGCGCGGGATCGGGGTGGTGGTTCGGGAACGTGCCGTCGATGTCGGTGAAGCGCTCGACGAGTTCGCAGCCGAGCGCCTTGAACAGGCGCGTCGCGAGCGGGCCGGCGACGCCGTTGCCGGCGTCGACGACGAGCTTCAGCGGGCGGGCGAGCTTCACGTCGCCGACGATGCGCGCGATGTATTGATCCGCGACGTCGAGCTGCTCATAGGTGCCGCTGCCCGTCTCGAAGCGTTCGTCGACGATGCGGCGGTACAGCGCCTGGATCTGCTCGCCGTAGATCGCGGCGCCGCGCAGCACCATCTTGAAACCGTTGTAATCGGGCGGGTTGTGGCTGCCCGTGACGACGATGCACGAATCGACGCGGCGCTCGCCGCCCTTCAGCGCCAGCGGCACGCTCGCCGCAAAATAGCCGACCGGCGTGGGCACCATGCCGACGTCGACGACGTCGACGCCTGCCGCACGCAGGCCATCGGCGAGTGCGCCGACGAGATCGGGCCCGGACAAGCGGCCGTCGCGCGCGACGACGACCGCGTCGCCGCCCTGCGCACGCACTTCGCTGCCGAATGCCCGGCCGATCGCACGCGCCGTGTCGACGTCGAGTGTCTTGCCGACCACGCCACGAATGTCATATGCCTTGAAGATGGATTGGGAGATCATCGATTCACTTCTCTCTCAGTTGCGTGCATGGAAAATGTCTGGCTTGTCTGGCCGCCTCCAGCCGGTGCCGCGCATGATACAGGCCGGGTAACGGAACACCGGGCGGAACGGCGGGAGCGACCCCGATCCCACTTATAATCGCGGGTTTTGACGACGCGCATGTCGCCCATTTTAATGCCCAGCCGTCCCGCCGCCGCCGCCAACCTGCAGTCTCCGGCCGCCTTTTGCGCGCGCCGCCGCCGCGCATGCTGAAGCGATTCGGCAACCCGGACGTCGCGAAAGCCGTCGCGAACCTCGTCTGGCTGGGGCTTGAACGGCTCACGCAGATCGGCGTCGCGATCGCGATCAGCGGTCTTCTGGCCCGTTATTTCGGGCCGGACGTGTTCGGCAAATGGCAGTATGCGAATACGCTTCTCCTCGTGCTGGCGCCGCTCACCTGGGTGTGCGGCGCGGAAATCCTCGTTCCGACCATCGTCCAGCGCCCGCCCGCCCAGCTCGGCGCGGTGCTCGGCAGCGCGTTCGCGCTGCGCATCGTCGTATCGGTCGCCGCGCTCGTCGTGACCTGGATCGCGATCGCCGCGGGCGCCTTCGATCCGCTGGTCGGCGCAATGCTCGCGGGCCTGGCGGTCACCATGGTGTTCCGCGAGCCATTCGTCGGCATGATCAACGCGTGGCTGCAGAGCATGACCTACAGCAAGCCGCAGCTCGTCACCAGCATGGTCACCGCGCTCGCGAAGGCGCTGCTCGTGTGGCTGCTGGTCCGCGCAGCCGCCGGCCCCGCGCGCTTCGCGTGGCTGTGGGCGCTCGAGGCCGCCGCGATCGGCTTCGCGCTGCTGCTGTACTACCGGCATCGTAACGGCGGCGCACTCGGCTGGACGTTCGACAAACCGCTGTTCAGGCACTTTGCGACGGCCGGCACGGTGTTCTGGCTCGGCCTCATCTGCATGTACCTGTTCCTGAAGCTCGACCGCCTGATGCTCGAGCGCCACGTGTCGTTCGCCGATCTCGGCCGCTATTCGGCCGCGCAACAGCTCAACGAGAACTGGATCACGCTCGCGCTGATGCTCGCGCAAACCATCGCGCCCGCTTTCGTCTACCGCGTGCAGGACGTCGCGCGACTGCGCCGCAACATCGTCCGGCTGATCGCGATGACGGCCTGCCTGATGACGGCCGGCGCGCTCGTGCTCGACGCAGCCGCCCCGCTGATCGTCGGCAAGGTGTTCGGCCGCGGCTACGAGGCATCGGTCGACATCTTCCGCTGGGCCGTCTGGCTGTCCGTGCCGGCCGGCATCGAGGCGATAGGCAATCTTATCGTTCTCAAATATCAAGCAAAATTCGTCTTGCTGTCGAAATGGCTGCTCGCGCTCGCGATCGCCGCGCTCGTCAACCTGTTCGCGATCCCGCGGCTCGGGCTGTACGGCGCGCTCGTCGGGCTGGCCGCCGGCTACCTGGCGGCGGCGGCCGTCAATTTTTATTACATCCGTTTCAAGCTGCGACCATGACGTCCCCTGATTGCCCGACCCCGCTCGACGATGTGGCCGTGCTGCTGCCGGCCTACAACGGGCACGACGACGTCGTCCGGACCCTCGCGTCGTTTCGCGAGGACGCGCCCGTGCACGTGCTGATCGTCGACGACGGCAGCACGCCGCCGATCGTCGCGCCCGACCTGCCCGGCCTCGCGATCGACGTGCTGCGCATGCCGCAGAACGGCGGCATCGAACGCGCGCTCGCGGCCGGCATCGACGCGCTCGCCGCGCGCGGCTTCCGCTATGCGGCGCGCATCGATGCGGGCGACCTCGCCGCGCCGCAGCGCCTCGCGAAGGAGCGCGCGTTTCTCGGCGCCCACCCGCGCGTGGCCTGCGTCGGCATGTGGACGCAGGTCGTGTCGCGTGCCGGCGAACCGCGCTTCATGCTGACGCCGCCCGCCGATCCGCGCACGCTGCGCCGCACGCGCTTCCTGCGCTCGCCGCTCGTGCATCCGTCGGTCATGTTGCGCATCGATGCCGTGCGCGAAGTCGGCAACTATCGCGAGAAATACCGCGCGGCCGAGGATCTCGATCTTTTTTTACGGTTAATGCAACGCTACGATTGCGCGAACCTGCCGGAACTCGGCCTCTATTACGAACTTAACGAGGGCGGGATCAGCGCGACCAAGCGCCGACGTCAGCTCGTATCGACGCTGCAGCTGCTGTTCAGCCACTTCAACGCGCTGAACCCGTACGACTGGGCCGGCCTCGCCAAGAACCTGCTGCATTTCGTGACGCCGTACCGCACGCTGCAGCGGATCAAGCAGACGCTGTTCGCCGCGCGGCCGTCCGCGTAGCGCGCATCCGGCCCTTTCGGCATTTTCGACGCTTTATTTTTTCTTTTTTTCATGTCCGCCACCTCCCCGCTGCGCATCGCGCTCGTCTGCAACACGGCCTGGGCGATCTACACGTATCGCCACGGGCTGATCCGTGCGCTCGTCGCGCGCGGCGCCGAGGTCGTCGTGATCGCGCCGCACGACCGCACGGTGCCGCTGCTCGAGCAGATGGGCTGCCGCTACGTGGCGCTCGCGGTCGCGTCGAAAGGCACGAGCCCGCGCGAGGATCTCGGCACGCTCGCCGCGCTGGTGCGCCACTACCGCGCGCTGAAGCCCGATCTCGTGTTCCATTACACGATCAAACCGAATATCTACGGCTCGGTCGCCGCGTGGCTCGCGCGCGTGCCGTCGATCGCGGTGACGACGGGGCTCGGTTACGTGTTCATCCAGAAGAGCCGCGCGGCGGCGGTCGCGAAGCGCCTGTACCGGTTCGCGTTCCGCTTCCCGCGTGAAGTCTGGTTCCTGAACCGCGACGATCTCGCGACCTTCACCGACGAACAGTTGCTCGCGCATCCCGACCGCGCGCGGCTGCTGCACGGCGAAGGCGTCGATCTCGAACAGTTCGCGCCCGTGCCGCTGCCCGCCGGCGACGCACCCGTCTTCATCCTGATCGGCCGGCTGCTGTGGGACAAGGGCGTGCGCGAATACGTGGAGGCCGCGCGCATCGTGCGCGCCCGCTTCCCCCGCGCGCGCTTCCAGTTGCTCGGGCCGCTCGGCGTCGACAACCCGAGCGCGATCGGTCGCGCCGATGTCGACACGTGGGTCGGCGAAGGCGTCGTCGAGTATCTCGGCGAGGCGCACGACGTGCGCCCGCACATCGCGGCGGCCGACTGCGTCGTGCTGCCGTCGTACCGCGAAGGCGTGCCGCGCACGCTGATGGAAGCGTCGGCGATGGGCCGCCCGATCGTCGCGACCGACGTGCCGGGCTGTCGCGACGTCGTCGCCGACGGCGAAACCGGCTTCCTGTGCCGCGTGCGTGACAGCGCGAGCCTCGCGGAGCAACTGCTCCGCATGATCGAACTCGGAACCGCCGGCCGCGAAGCGATGGGCGCGCGCGGCCGGCAGAAGGTCACGGCGGAATTCGACGAGCAGCAGGTCGTCGAACGTTACCGGCAGACCATCCACTCGTTGACCGGCATCACCTTTTGAAGGAGCGCATCAGCAATGACTGCTAAAGGCACCATCCTCGTCACCGGCGGAGCGGGCTATATCGGTTCGCACACGGCCGTCGAGCTGCTCGGCAACGGCTACGATGTCGTGATCGTCGACAACCTAGTCAACAGCAAGGCCGAGTCGGTACGGCGCATCGAACAGATCACGGGCAAGACGCCCGCGTTTCACCAGGTCGACGTGTGCGACGAAGCCGCGCTCGCAAAGGTGTTCGACGCACACCCGATCACCGGCACGATTCACTTCGCGGCGCTGAAGGCCGTCGGCGAATCGGTCGCCAAGCCGCTCGAGTACTACCAGAACAACATCGGCGGCCTGCTTGCCGTGCTCAAGGTCATGCGCGAGCGCAACGTGAAGCAGTTCGTGTTCAGCTCGTCCGCGACCGTGTACGGCGTGCCCGAGCGCTCGCCGATCGACGAATCGTTCCCGCTGTCGGCGACGAACCCGTACGGCCAGTCGAAGCTGATCGCCGAACAGATCCTGCGCGATCTCGAGGTATCCGACCCGTCGTGGCGCATCGCGACGCTGCGCTACTTCAATCCGGTCGGCGCGCACGTGAGCGGGCTGATCGGCGAGGACCCGGCCGGCATCCCGAACAACCTGATGCCGTATGTCGCGCAGGTCGCGGTCGGCAAGCTGGAGAAGCTGCGCGTGTTCGGCGCCGACTACCCGACGCCGGACGGCACGGGCGTGCGCGACTACATCCACGTCGTCGATCTCGCAAAGGGACACATCGCCGCGCTCGACGCGCTGGCCAAGCGCGACGCGAGCTTCGTCGTGAACCTCGGCACCGGGCAGGGCTACAGCGTGCTGGAAGTGGTCCGCGCGTTCGAGAAGGCCTCGGGCCGCCCGGTGCCGTACGAACTCGTCGCGCGCCGCCCGGGCGACATCGCCGAGTGCTACGCGAACCCGCAGGCCGCGGCCGACATCATCGGCTGGCGCGCGACGCTCGGCATCGAAGAAATGTGTGCCGACCACTGGCGATGGCAGGAGGGGAACCCGCGCGGTTTTGTATAATCCGCTGTCCATTTTTCGAGCGATCCCATGCTCAGCTTCGCGTCCGGCTTCATCGTCTCTCTGCTCGTCACGCTGTTCATCGTGCGCTATGCGCACCTTCACGAGAAATTCTCGGTCGACAGCGATCTGGCCGGCGTGCAGAAATTCCACGTGCGGCCCGTGCCGCGGGTCGGGGGCATCGGGATCCTCGCAGGCGTCGTCGCATCGGCGCTGCTGCTGACGCAGCGCTATCCGACGATCGCCGGCAGCATTCTCGGCATCGTCGCCTGCGGGCTGCCGGCTTTCCTGTCCGGCCTCGTCGAGGACCTGACCAAGCGCGTGTCGCCGCGCGCGCGGCTGCTCTGCACGATGGGCGCCGCCGCACTCGCGTTCTGGGTGATGAACATCGCGGTCACGCGCATCAGCGTCCCGCCGCTCGATTTCCTGCTCGGCTACGTCGCCATTTCGGCGTTCGTCACCGTGCTCGCGGTCGCGGCGCTCGCGAATGCGATCAACATCATCGACGGCTTCAACGGGCTCGCATCGATGGTCAGCTTCATGATGTTCGCGTCGCTCGCGTACGTGGCGTTCCAGGTCGGTGACCCGGTCGTGATGTCCGCGTCGATCATCATGATGGGCGCCGTGCTCGGCTTCTTCCTGTGGAATTTCCCGGCCGGGCTGATCTTTCTCGGCGACGGCGGCGCGTATTTCATCGGCTTCATGCTCGCGGAACTCGCGATCATGCTGGTGATGCGCAACCGCGAAGTATCCGCGTGGTATCCGGTACTGCTGTTCATGTACCCGATCTTCGAGACCTGCTTCTCGATCTACCGGAAGAAATTCATCCGCGGGATGTCGCCCGGCATTCCGGACGGCGTGCACCTGCACATGCTCGTGTACAAGCGGCTGATGCGCTGGGCCGTCGGCACGAAGCACGCGCACGACCTGACGCGCCGCAATTCGCTGACGTCGCCGTACCTGTGGCTGCTGTGCCTCGTCGCAGTGATCCCCGCAACGCTGTTCTGGCGGCACACGGTGCACCTGTTCGTGTTCGTCGTGCTGTTCGCGCTGACGTACGTGTGGCTGTATCTCAGCATCGTGCGCTTTCGTGCGCCGCGCTGGATGGTGGTGCGCAAGCACCGGCCCCACTGATCGTCCGCACTGCGACGCACATTTGAATGGTGGATTTCCACAATCCCACGAACACCTGACATCGCCTAACATGAAGCCCCGCTGAAACGACACTCAGGGGCACGGAGACACTATCGGGATGGATAGACGAGTAGACGCATTGCGTGTGGTTGCCTGCTTCATGGTCGTGCTGCTGCACGTGTCCAGCGAAAGCTTCGTGAAGTACAGCGCCACGTGGAATGCATCGAACTGCTACGAATCGCTGTCGCGCGCGTGCGTGCCGATTTTCTTCATGATTTCCGGCGCCAACCTGCTCAGGAAAACCGAGCCGCTCGGCACGTTCCTGTCGAAGCGGGTGCTGCGCGTGCTTCCCCCGCTCGTTTTCTGGTCCACGTTCTATCTGTGGTGGCTCAGCTTCAACAACGTGCACACCGGGAACTGGATACTGGCGATCCTCGCCGGCCCGACCATGTTTCATCTGTGGTTCTTCTACGTCATCTTCGGCATCTACCTGGTCGTGCCGGCCATGCGTCGCTTCTATCAAAGCGCATCGCAATCCGAGCGGGTGTGGCTGCTTGCCGTCTGGTTCGTGACTGCATCGCTTTACCCTACCTTGCAGGCACTGCTGGCCGGGCGCGAAGATGACCTGATCGCCAAGTGGGGGACCGGGAGCGTCTACGATCCGTCCTACTATGGCATGTATGCAGGCTTCCTGGTTCTCGGTGCCTGTCTTGCGGAACGCAAGGGGAATGTCGCCACCGGATTGGCGCTCTTCGCAGTATCCGTGGTGGCCACCGTGCTCGCCACCATTTGGGAATCACATCTCCACGGAGTGCCCAACCCGTTCTTCCAGCTCTACCTGTCGCCACTCGTCGTGATCGCGGCATGCGGCCTGTTCCATGCGTTCATGGGTGTGGATGCGGGGAAATCGTCGGCGCTGCTGAATACCGTATCCGGATGCACGCTCGGCATCTACGGATTGCATCCGTTCCTGATCGATCCGTTTGCGAAACACCTGGGACTGCTGCAGCTGACCGGATGGCCGTTGATCGATCCGCTGCTGGCCACGCTGCTCATATTCGGTACAGCGCTCGCGATCATTGCATTCCTGCGCTGGATTCCGCTGTTCGGGCGCCAGCCGCTTCGCATCGTCATCTGATCGAGCGGAGCAACGGACACCCTGCAACGAAAAACGCGACCTGCACCGGGTTGCGCGCAGATCGCGTCGTCATGAATGGTTCGCCGTTACCGGCGCAATGCGTCCCCGGCCCGCCCGTCAAATCCGCGATGCAGCACGAGCGGGTACGCTGTGCAGGACCGGCGCGCTGGACGACTGATATTCGGACACCCATCTCCGCAAATCGCGCCGCACTTCGTCATCGCTCAGGACGCGATGCTGCATCAGCCACGGCAGCAGTTCGTCGAGCAGGTTGTCCGGCACCTCGCGCGCACGCGCGATCCGCAGCTTCGGATGGGGCGTGCGGGTCGTCGTCTCGTCGTCCGCGAGCAGTTCCTCGTAGAGCTTTTCGCCCGGGCGCAGCCCGGTGAACTCGATGCGAATCTGCTCTTCGGAGAAGCCGTAAAGACGAATCAGGTCACGGGCAAGATCCACGATCTTCACCGGCTGCCCCATGTCGAGGATGAATATCTCGCCGCCGCGCCCCATGCTCGATGCCTGCAGCACAAGTTGCGACGCTTCCGGAATCGTCATGAATAAGCGCGTGATCTCCGGGTGCGTCACCGTCACCGGGCCGCCCTTCGAGATCTGCTGCTGAAACTTCGGGATCACGCTACCCGCGCTGCCGAGCACGTTGCCGAACCGGACGGTTTCGAACTGCGTGCGCTGGCTCGTCTGCTGAAGCGCCTGGCACGCCATCTCGGCCAAGCGCTTGCTGGCGCCCATCACATTGGTCGGATTGACGGCCTTGTCCGTCGATATCAGCACGAAGTGGCGCACGTCGTGCCGAATCGCCGCACGCGCGACGCGATACGTTCCGAGCACGTTGTTGCGCAACGCCTGCCACGCGTTGTGCTCCTCCATCAACGGCACGTGCTTGTAGGCGGCCGCATGGAACACGATGTGCGGTGCGTAGCGCGACATCAACTGATCGAGCAGCAGCGAATCCTTCGCGTCGCCGATGATCGGCACGACCTGCTGATCGGGAAAGCGCTCGCGCAATTCCTCCGTCAGCCGATACATCGCATACTCGGACAGGTCGAACGCAATCAGTTGCGCCGGCGAGAAACGCAGGATCTGCCGGCACAATTCCGAACCGATCGAGCCACCCGCCCCCGTCACCATCACGACCCTGCCATGCAGCAACGCCTCGACGTGCGGCGTGTCGATCGTCACCGCATCGCGACCGAGCAGGTCTTCGAGGTCGATATTCCGAACCTGCGACAGAAAGCCCTGCCCCGGCATCAGCGCAGTCAGCGCCGGCAGCACCATCGCCTTCACGCCGGCGCGCACGCACTGCGTGGCAACCCGGCGCTGCACTTCAACCGGCGTGGAAGGCAGCGCAATGATCGCGTGCTCCGCCTTGGTGAACTCCGCCCAGTGATTCAACTCGCCGATCGCGCCCAGCACCTTGTAGCCGTAAATTTCGCGCCCTCGCTTGGCCGGATCGTCGTCGAGCAGGCCGACAAGCCGCCACTCGCCGGAGCGGGACAGTTCGCGCGCGAGGCTGGCACCCGCCGTCCCCGCACCGAGCACGAGCACCGGCTTGCCTTTGCCGACGAGCCCGCCGTACAGATAGAACTCCTTGCTCGCGCGATACAGCGCGCGCGCGCCCCCCATCGCCAGGAACAGGAGCACCGGCGACAGAACAAGGGCGGAACGGGGAATGATGGGCGTCGGCTGCAGCATGACGGCACCGATCATCACGATCAGTCCGCCGCCGATAACGGCTTTCGAGATGCGCAGAAGGTCGGGAAGGCTCGCGAAGACCCACAACCCGCGGTACAGGCCGAAACAATGGAACATCAACCCGTAGATCGGCAGCACCCATGCGAGCGCATCGAACGCGCCCGTGAGAAAGTCGGCGGGGACGCTTCCATTGAATCGAACTACGTACGCAGTCAGCCAAGCGCCTGCAACCGCAATCAGGTCGAACAGAAAAGCGCTCAACGACTGCCACGACGCCTTGAAACGAAACATCGACGGAGACCTCGAAGAAATTTTGCGGCGCTGCCTCGCAAATGCACCAACCGCCAGGGCCAGTGGCATGAAACAGCGACGAACCCATACCGGTCGATCGAACAACCACGCACTACGCCATCGTGGCGGGCACGCCGAGGTGGCAACACGGCGACCATTATGCCGTCAACGACCGGGGCTTCCAATACACCGCCCGGCGTCGCTGGGCCGACGGCCGAACTGCGCATCGCAGCAAAACGCGGCGATACGCCTGAAACTCGATGCAGGCGAAACCGCCGCCGGTTACCGCAACGGCATCCGGCGCAGCACGGATGTCGCAGCGCAATATTGCGCCCGTTCGTTCAGCTTCCTTTCGTCGACACCGGCCCACGGGAAAGCACATGCAGGCACGGCCCGATCACGACCGCACGTCAGCTTCGAATCACTTCGTGCAACGGTCGCTTCGACAGCAAGCGCTTGACTGCACGTTTCATCCGATGCGGAATCAGCCTGGACATCGCTTGCGTACGCGGATCCGTATAAATGCCCCAAAGCACCCGCAGGAAACGCTCACGCACACCATGGACGACGATTTCCTGCACGGCCAGCAGCGCATCGAGGGCTGCCACCATCTCCGTGCGATCCACCGGCCCTCTGGCCGTACCCGCATCGCGCACGTACTGCTGCTCGTAATGGTTCGCACACGGCAGTTCGCCGCCGAACGCCGGCGCACGCGATTGCCCGCCGCGCTCGAGTGTCGTCAACAGCGACTCGACGGCCGCCAGCAACGCCTCGGCCGTCGGCGGATGCGGCAACAGCGCCGTCCGCTCCAGCCCTGCGAGGCGCTCCGGAAACGCGCCGATGCTCGGTGCGACGATCGGCAGCCCGCTTGCCAGTGCGGAACTGAGCGTATAGCTGTAAGTCTCGGGCCACTGCGCCGGGAACGCGATCAGGTCGCACGACTCGCTGTCGATCAACTCGCCGATTCGCTCGCTGTCGTACGGCCCGGTGGTCTTGACGCCCTGGAGCGGACGATATGCATATCCGATCAGCGTGAACCCGACTTTCGACTGCCGGGACGCGGCAAGTGCTGCCGCGGCCTCGAGCAGATCGGCCCCCTTTTCGCGGCTCAACGCACCCAGCACGCCGATCGTGTACTTCGTCTTCGGGATGAAGGGTCGATGCGGCCGGTCGTGCTGCGCCATATCCTCGGGATGGTAGGCAAGCAGCGGGGTGCGGACCTCGAAGAAGCGTCCGAACAACTCGAACGTCGAGTGCGACGGAAAAATCACCCGCTCGCACGCAGCCAGGAATCCTCGATACTGCTCGCGCCAGGCCTCGCGGGTGGTTCCCTTCGGCAACGGATACAGCGGGTTGTGGGCCTTGTCCAGCTCAACGGGATCGAACACGCCGCGCTCGTCCGTCAGCGTCGGATTACCGTTGATCAGGTAAAAATCATGAACCGTGAAAATCTGACGGGCGCCCAGCGATGCACCCAGCGTCAGGTAATCCGTGGGCAGGCCGAGCACATGATGGTAATGGACCAGATCGACCCCGACCGACTTCAGGAACGACAGCAGCAACGCAAGGCCCTGCTGCGCGTCGACCGAGATCCGCATCGACGAATCCGCATCCCACGCGCCGATCGATACCAGTCTCCCGCCATCTTCCGGCCGAAGCACGAGCGACACGAGTCGCCCTTCGGTGCGCTGTGCCAGGTCCTTGATATGCTGTTCGACGCCGCCACCCAATCCATGCGACACGTGCAGCACGATCGGGAGCCGCCGGACGCGCACCAGGTCGAAATAGCGTTGCAGCCGTGCGCCGCGCAGTTCGTCCTTCGCAACGTAGGATTGAACGTCGGCGTGGTAGTTCGGATAGCGGCGATCGAGCGTCTGATCCGCGTGGCGGATACGCTCCGTTCGCTGATCGCCGAAACTCACACCGCCGCGGTGATGAACGTAGAGATTGGGCGAAATATAGCTTTTCCAGCCCTTGCGCAGCGCGCGCTGACAAAAGTCATTCTCTTCGCCGTAGCCGGTACCAAACGACTTCTCGTCCAGTTCGCCGACCTCGTCCAGGCACCGGCGCTTGATGTACATGCAGAATCCGATGCCGGTCGGTGCGTCGACAGGGTTCAGACGCACGGCCCGGAACGCTTCGTCGACCTGCTCGAGATCGAGCTGCAGTGGGCTGGCATTCTCGGCGACGAAATTGGGGAACGACGAGATCGTCGTGTTGTTCGACAGCGGCGTCACGGTTCCCGCGTCGGCGAGCATCTCCGCGTCCTCAACGATCCGCTCGAGCCACTGGTCCGGCAGGATGACATCGTTGTTCAGCAGGATGACGTCCGCGCCGGCATCGTAACGAATGCCACGATTGGCGGTCTTCACGAAACCCAGGTTGACGTCATTGCGAAGCACCACGAGTTTTTCGCCCCACCGCTGTGCCTCGCTTGCCAGCGTGTCGTCCATCCCGGCATCCGGCGAGGCATCGTTGATGGCGACCAGCCGTGCATCGGGATGGCGCATCACGGCCGGCATCGCGGATGCCAGACATGCTCGCGTCAATTCACAATCCCGATACACCGGCACGACGACCACGACTGGGGCCGACTGGGATGCGGCGTTGCGGGTCACAGACGAGGTAGAAAGCGTGTCAGTCACGATTGGTAAGGCGTTCCAAGCTTGAAAATTCAGGCGCATTCCGGTCCGATGCGCGATCGCGCGTATGCGTCGTCGGCCATCGGCCCGGTGATATGCGCCGCGACGACGGCTCGGGAACACGATGTATCGGCATATCGGGCATCAACCGGCCGCGATTGCCCTGGGCGGCGCAGCCGCCGGCAAGATTGTGCGCGGCCACGACGCGACCGCGCATTGCGACACGAATCGCAAGACAGAAGTCTCTCATCATTGACACCCCCGGATGCTACAAAATGCAACATCACGAGGCGCGTCGCAGTACGAGATAGATGCGACCCCATTTTAAAACGAGTACCGGCGCTTGATGAAGCCCGGTGTCGCAGCTTGCCAACACGCTGAAGCACTGCCCTCGGGCCCCGATTCATGCCCCACCGATGCGTTACGGCAATCGGCCCGCCGACACCGTGCGTTGCAGTCGGAATCGTCAAACGATATCCGGTGCGCGGCGCGGGTCGTTGATCCGGATCAGGACCACCCGTTGCGATGCCGTTGAAGTACGACCTCCGCCGACGCGCCGACTGCGACGACGTTGTCGAAACGGCGCAGATAGTTTTCGAGCGCACCGAAGTTGATGATCGAGTTGCGCAGGATCGCCGGGGGCGTCAGGCTTTCTTCGGCGATCAGCTGAAGCGGAACGACGATCATGTTGCGCTTGGGCACGTAATTGATCTTCCAGCTGAGCTCCGAGAACATGACGTCCGCGATGATGACGTCGCCATCCTGAAACTCGAAGTCGTTCGGCACGCCATCGGAAATCAGCACGAGCCGCGGTTGCCGCTCGACCGATGCATCGATGATCGAGTAGAACGCGCCGTACACCTTCGAACCCGACGCGTGATAGTTCTCGCAAACCACGTGGATGGCGTTGGCGAATTCGTGCGGCTCCCAGCCCGACCGATGATTCTGCAGTTCCGAATGGGGAACACCTTCCCACGACACGGATTCCGTGTAGTGCTGCGGCATGAAGCCCAACGGCGTGAATATCACGACCTGCTTGCGTGCGACCCGCAGCGCCTGATCCAGCAGCTTCTGACCGTCTTCCTTTTCCAGATGCTCGATCACGTCGAGCATGAATACCGTGTCGGTGCTCTTGTCGAGCGCGCCCTTGAAGTATTCGAGACCGTCGACGCAATACACGACCTTGTCCGGGTAGCTGGCAACGAGCTTCTCGGCATACGGACGATGCGGCTCGACGAGCACATGGACGGAGCAATCGAGCATCCGTTGCGGGCGCACGCCCGGCCCGATGTCCAGACAGACATCCGCCGGCTTCAGCAGGCTGGTCGCCACGCGATGCAGCGCATCATGACTGCAATGGAGCGTCTGCCCGTATTCGACATCGTTCACCGTCCGGACATCGATACGCGAACCACCGAGGAAGTATCGAAGCTGGTTGGCCTGATTCTTCAGAATCTTGTTTTCGACAACCAGGGATTCCAGGGTCATGTTGCTCATACGTGTTGCACCAGAAAGTCACGAAATGGAACGAGTTCGGATGAATACGAGAATTGCTCGCTGAGGATTTTCCGCGCCGTTTCATGGCGTTGCCGCCGGTGCGCGGGCGTCGCCTCCATGATCGACCGGATGAACGCGTCGGTCCCTTCCGCGATCGAGCCGTTGTGATAATGCGCCCCGTAGTGCTGGCGATAGAACACGTCCGGCGAAGCCCCTTCCCGGGCCCACGACATGATCGGCAGACCGGCCGCGAGGTAGACGCGGGATTTCGACGGGAACGACAGCGTGGAAGTCTCGATAAAGCGCTCCTCGGTCGGATACGGCAACAATGCGAGATCCCATTTCGCGATTCGCGTGACGAGCTCGTCGCGCGGCAACGCACCGTGTGCGATGAGCTGATAGCCCGGGTTCGTCGCAGACGGATTGCCGTAACCGAAATAATGCAGCACCAGCGACTTGCCCATCGCGAGCAACGTGCGCGAGAGCACGTTGAGCAATGCATCCAGTTCCGCATTCGAGTAGAACTGGCCGACGAACACCGCATGTACGGACTTCGGGTCGGACAACAGGACCAGGTCCTGGTTGTCATCGGCCGGATCGTCGAAGAAGTTGTCGATACGAATGCTGTGCTTGCCCTCGCTCGTCAGTCGTGCTTTCCATGCATCGCTCGGCACCAGATTCAGGATCGCACGCCGCTCGAGCCGGTCCAGCAGCCTGCGCATCAGGCCGTGAAGCTGCCGCGGATGGCCGCGGTGCGTCATCCACCAGGCAAGCGGATCCCACTGGTGGACGATGAACTTCTTGCCGGACACCCACGCGGCAACCGTGTAGCACAGCACGGTCTTCTCGCCCTGCACCACGAACCAGACTACGCGCGACGGTGAATGGCGCAGATTGAGGCCGAGCCGGACGCCGATCAGCGCCGTCTTGGCCATCCACATCATCATGCGCACGACGAGCCCTAACCGGTGCAGCAGCGCCGAACGCTCGCCGATCCGCTTCGTCAGGCGGGCGATTCGCAGCCAGATGCCGCCCAGCTGGAAGCCGAACACGCGGGCGACCATGCAGTTCTCCGGAACGGCGATGTGCCCCGGAAGACCTGAATGATTGACCCAGAAGAACTCGAACCGGGCGTCGGGTATCGACGAAATGATCCGGTGCAGCACCTGTCCAGCGGTATAGCTGGAATCAGGTGGTACGTCGGACACTATGGGAATACTCAACTTCTTCATCGTAAATTCCGGAGAGTTCTTTGCAGAAGACATCCATGCTGTAGTGGTCCCGCGCAAACTGCTGGCGGGCCGCACGCCCTTCGGCATTGCGCTCCGCGCGAAGAACGGCCGTCTCGACGACATCCGCATACGCGTCGTCCGAATGCTCACTGCACAGGCCGTAGATCGGCGCACCGACCAGTGCAGGCAACGCAGTGCCCACCGTCACGATCGGCGTCGCCCCGGCAGCCATCGCCTCGATGGCCATCAGGCCGAACGCTTCCGCCTTCGACGGCATGAAGAAGTAATCCATCGCGCTGTAATACTTGGCGATTTCCGCATCCTTGATCCAGCCCGTGTCGATGATCTGATAACGGCTGGACAATCCGCGGCAGCAGCCCGTCTCCTGGAAAGCGATGACGGTGAGCGGCAGGCCCGGATAGCGTGCGGACAAGCGGCGCAGCGCGGCGAGGATCAGCGACATCCCCTTGTATTCCGAATACACGGCCCGGAAGCCGACCACGATATTACCTTCCGGAATGCCCAGCGCCCGCTTTGCGTCGGCCTGGCTCAGCCCCGAGCCCATTTCGACGCCAAACGGAACCACGCGAATCCGGATCTGGTTTTCGTATACAGAGCGCGCCACCAGCTCGCGCATGTACTCGGAAGCCACAATGACCAACGGATCGAGCTTCTTCACCACCGCGAGCTTTTCTTCGAGATTTCGCGCGCTACGATCCCGCTTGATCGGAAAATGATAATTGAGATTCGGGCACCGGATACAGCCGGATTCAAAACCGTTGCAATCAAGCGAATAAATACAGTGGCCGCTTAACATGTACGGGTCATGCCACGTCCAGACCAGCGGCTTGTCGGCTGCAATCTCGACCCAATCGCGCACGGACAGAAATTCTTCGTGGACGATATGGAAATGCAGCAAATCGGCCGCTCGATAGAAATCGAGGTCCGTAATCGCCGATGCATTACGGTAGTAGCCGTTCAAGTTGCCGGTCCGGCGCCCCAGCTTCGACAGCAACGGCGTCATGTTGCGGGTCAGGCTCGAGCCTGCCTGCTGGACATATTCTTCCGATTCCGTGCGAGGGGTCCAGCAGGCGAACTTCGCATCCCAATCATGCGCGAGAAAGCCCGGACGGGCATCCAGATTGTTGAATCTCCGTCCGGTAGCGTCATGTTTGGAAATATTCAGAACAGTGCGCATGGATCAGGTGAAATTGCGCGTCTTGTTACCGCGCTTGTCCAGGAGGTTCCGCTTCTTCCACAGCGCGCTGTGCGGCTCGTCCACGACGACATGGCCGTCAGGACGGGATTCCATCGTGTAGTAATAAAGAATGATCGACCGGCGCGGCTCGTGCTCCGGGAAGTTCACCGGATCGGGCAAGCCGTGGAAGCTCTTGTCGTGCGAATCGAAAATGACCAGACGGTTGTAAAGCGGCGCGACCTTCTTCACGCACACTTCGCCTTCCGCGTCGTACACGCCGAACTCGCCGCCCCACTCTTCCTCCCAGTTCGGATTCAGATAGACGAGCGCATTCAGGCGCCGGTTCAAACCGGTCGCGTCGTGGTAGTTGCCGTCGACGTGCACGTCGAGCAACCCGCCGCGCATCGTGACATTCAGGCCGCCACCCGTGAAGTACGGGTCCGGAATGATCTTCTGGATGCCCATCACCTTCGACATCGCCTGCAGGAACGGCGCGCTGTTCAGAATGCGCACGGAAGGCAGCATGCCGTCCGGAATGTCGAATTCCGATTTCCAGTCGGTCCGGTATTTCACTTCGATATCCGGATCGTTCGCATGCTCCCAGACCGGATCGGTGATGTCCGGAAACGCGTCGAGGCATGCCTTCGCGAAGTCGTCAGGGAAAAAATTGTCGATGACGACGTGCTTGAAGGGCTCGTCGAAAAGCTCGATGCCTTCCCGAGCAGCAAGCAGGCGTTCGCAGGAATATTCGGCAATCGACTTGAGTTGCGCTTGTGTAAATTGCGTCATTTCTCGACCTATGTATCTAGAATTGGAACCACACGCGCTGATTGACGAATCGCGTGTAGCTCAAAACGATGCGGAGAATCTTTTGCGAGACGTTCTCGGCGACATAATCGGCGGGAGGCCGGTACGTATCGCCCGCCTCTGCCCATTGCGCCGTCACGATGCCGACGGCATCGAGCACGTAATCCGCCTGCAGCCCGCACATCACGAGCGTTCCCTGGTCCATGCCTTCGGGCCGCTCGTGCGAATTCCGGATCGTGACCGCCGGGAAGTTCAGCAGCGCCGACTCCTCCGTGATCGTTCCGCTATCGGACAGAACGCAGGTCGCCTTCTGCTGAAGCTTGACGTAATCGAAGAACCCGAACGGCTTCAGATACCGGACCAGCGGCGAGGCCGGCTTCAGGTCGAGTGCCGCCATGCGCTTCTGGGTGCGCGGATGCGTCGACACGATGACCGGGAAGCCATACTTGGCGGCCAACGCATCGAGCGTCGCGACGAGACTGCGAAGGTTTTCCTCGGAATCGACGTTCTCCTCGCGGTGCGCGCTGACCACGAAGTACTTCCGCTCTTCAAGCCCGAGCTTTTCCAGCGCCGTCGCCGATTCGATTTCATGCTTGAAGTGCTCCAGCACCTCGGCCATGTGCGACCCGGACTTGATGATCCGGTCCTGCGGAATGCCCTCGGCGATCAGGTAGCGCCGCGCATGTTCGGTCAGCACCAGATTAATGTCGCTGAGGTGATCGAGCACCTTCCGGTTCAGTTCCTCCGGCACGCGCTGGTCGAAACAGCGGTTCCCGGCTTCCATGTGAAATACCGGGATCTTGCGGCGCTTTGCCGAGATGACGGCGAGGCACGAATTCGTGTCGCCGTAGAGCAGGACCGCGTCGGGCTTCTCCTGCTCCATCACCTTGTCCGACTTTTCGATCACGCGCGCAATCGTCTGCGCCGCGTTTTCGCCGACCGCCTCGAGGAAATAATCGGGCTTGCGAATGCCGAGCTCGTCGAAAAAGATCTGATTCAGCTCGAAGTCGAAGTTCTGACCGGTGTGAACCAGCACATGGTTGGTGTGCTTGTCGAACTCGGCAATCACCCGGGCCATCTTGATCAGTTCGGGACGCGTGCCGACGATCGTCATGACCTTAAGCATCGAGTTGCTCCTGGATGAAATCGAGCTTCATCAGCAGCGACTTGACGCCCTCGCGGTCGAGGCGCTCGGTGTTGTGGGACGTGTAATCCTCGAAGGTCGAAATCTTCGCTTCGCCCTCGACGAAGAACTTCGCGTAGTTCAGGTCGCGCGCATCCGCCGGGATTCGGTAATAGCCGCCGAGATCTTCGGCGCGCGCGAGCTCTTCGCGGCTCACGAGCGACTCGTACAGCTTCTCGCCGTGCCGGGTGCCGATCGCCTTGATTTCGTTGCTTGCCTTGAACAGATCCTTCAGCGCCTCGGCGAGATCCTGGATCGTCGAGGCGGGCGCCTTCTGCACGAAGATGTCGCCCTGGTTGCCGTGCTCGAACGCGTACAGCACCAGATCGACCGAATCGTCGAGCGACATCAGGAAACGCGTCATCTCCGGATCGGTGATGGTCAGCGGCTTGCCTTCCCGGATCTGCGAAACGAACAGCGGAATGACCGACCCGCGGCTCGCCATCACGTTGCCGTAACGCGTCGCGCAGAGAATCGTCTCGCCGTCGCGCCGCATCCGCGACTTGGCCACCATCAGCTTTTCCATCATCGCCTTCGACAACCCCATCGCATTGATCGGGTAGACGGCCTTGTCGGTGCTCAGCACGATGACGCGCTCGACGCCTTCGTGAATCGCTGCCGCCATCACGTTTTCCGCGCCGACGATGTTGGTCTGGACGGCCTCCATCGGGTAGAACTCGCAGGACGGCACCTGCTTGAGCGCAGCCGCGTGGAACACGTAGTCCACGCCGTGCATCGCCTGCCGCACGCTGTCGTAATCGCGCACGTCACCGATATAGAAACGCAGCTTCGGATTGTTGAACGCAATCCGCATGTCTTCCTGCTTCTTCTCGTCGCGGCTGAAGATCCGGATCTCGGAGATATCGGTGTCGAGGAAGCGCTTGAGAACGGCGTTGCCGAAAGAACCGGTGCCGCCCGTAATCATCAGGGTTTTATTTGCAAACATTGCGGTACGTGTAACCTTTATCGTTCAGTCATTTGAAATCGCGCATGCGTCGGACGAGTTCCGGCCACTCGGGCGGCTGGTAACCCGTCTCCGCCCGGAAGCGCGTCGAATCGAGGGAGCGATCGATGACAAGTTCGTCCGACGGATCAATGCGGATCTCCTTGCCATAGGCATCGGCCACCAGTCGCAACAGTTCGTACTTGTCGATCGGGGCGGCGGATACGTGGTAAAGGCCGCGCATCTGGGGACGCGGAACCACGTAATCTTTCATGACCGTCGCGAGCTCGACGGTCGGCAGGCCCGAGAAAACGGCCTTGGTGAATCCCTTCACGGCCCCTTGCTGCGCCAGGAACCAGCCGACGAGGCTGCGGGCGCCTTCGAGCTCATGGCCGATGATCGACGTGCGAAGCGTAATCGCATTCGGGTAGTCGACTTCGCCGAGCAGCTTCGAGCGGCCGTAAATGTCGTACGCATCGGGGAAATCGCTTTCCAGATAACCGCCCTTGGCGCCGGAGAAGACGCAATCGGTACTGACCTGGATCAGGCGCGCACCCGCCGCTTCGCAGAGCACGGCGAGCCGGTGCGGAAGAATCGTGTTGAGCGGAACGGCATCGAGGATCTGGTTGGCCGCGGACAGTTGCTTGACCAGGCCAATACAGTTGACAACCAGATCCGGCTTCGTCGCTGCGAACAATCGCATCAACGCATCGGGGCTTTCCACGTCGAAGCCGACCATAATGCGGCGCGCGAGGCTCTCGTCGAAATGCCGCAACGCGGAAGCGCTACGCGCCGCGCCAAAAACTTCGAAGGCCGAATCGCCCGCAAATACCCGAAAGACTGCGTTTCCGAGCATGCCGGAAACGCCGAGGACCAATATGCGCATAAAGTTACCTTCCATCCGACTTCTTCGAGAAGATACCCGTCTGCCCGCCAGAACCCGACGACAAACGGCTGTCGTCGCGACCGGGCCTGACAGACATTCCCGAACCGAAGTCTTTCAAGAACCTGGACCATACCGCCCCAGAGATTGCTCTCGTTAGGACGCCAACCCATCCGCTGCACGGCAGACACATGACGCGCTTGTCGTACGTCACGATCCCGCGGCGGATGCGAACCACTTGTATCTGGACTCACCCGCCCGCTCAGGGCATACCCTGTATAGCCGTAGCGGATTATATCCCACCCGTTTTTGCGCGCCCCGGCCCGGGCCGGCCGCGCGTTTGACGAATGTTATGAACTACGCACTAACCACGAGATCCGACGTCGGGCTGTCCATCGGCACCTCGGTCAGCGTCCCCTTGTCGATGACGATCTTCCGGTTGCAGACGCGCTCCACGAGTTGCGGCGAATGCGATGCCATCACGAGGATCGACGAGCGCTCGACCAGCGAATTCAACCGGTCCGACGCCTTCTTGTTGAACGACTCGTCGCCGACGGACAGCCATTCGTCCATCAGAAGGATGTCCGGGTGGACGGCCGTCGATACGGCGAACGCAAGCCGCAGCGCCATCCCGCTCGAATAAGTGCGCGTCGGCATGTTCAGGTAGTCGCCCAGTTCGCTGAACTCGGCAATCTCGTCGATCTTTTCTTCGATCTCGCGCGGCCGCAGGCCCATCACGACACCGCGCAGGAAGATATTTTCATAGCCGGTCGCCTCGGGATCCATGCCGAGCGAAATGTCCAGCAGCGAACCGATGCGACCCTTCACGTCGAGCCGCCCGGAGACCGGCGCATACACGCCCGACAGCACGCGCAGGAGCGTCGTCTTGCCGGCGCCGTTATGGCCGACCAGCGCAACGCGATCGCCCGGCTTGAACTCGAACGTCGCCTCGCTCACCGCGCGCACGACGACATGCTTGCCGGCGTCATGCGCGACACGCCCGCCCGTCGTTGCGCGCAGCACCGCCTTTTTCAACGAGCGGTGCGATGCGTTGAAAATCGGAAACTCGACGGTGATGCGTTCAGCACGAATATGCACAGATTCCATACAGCCACTCTCGATCAAAGCCAATACGCAACACGGTGGCGATACCGCGACAACAGCAGCGATGCCACCCCGCCGGTTACTACGATGATGCCGATTACCCACACCCACGATGTCAGCGACGGCATCTGCCCCAGCAGCGGGCTGCGCACGACGTCCAGCAGATGCGCGGCCGGGTTGAGGGCGACCATCCACGCGAACTTCGAGCCGAGCGTCTTCGGCTGCCACAGGATCGGCGTCAGGTAGAAGCCGATCATCGTCAAATTCTGCACGACGGGCAGCAAGTCACGAAAACGGGTGCAGGGAATGGCCACGCACAGCGAAATGAAGAAAATCGCGACAGATGCGAGCATCAGCCCCGGCACGGCAAGCAGCGCGTACCACGACCAGCCCGGGCCGACGAACGTAATGACCAGCGCGACCACCACGAAGTTGTGCGCGAAGATGATCAGGTTGCGGACCACCAGCCGGAGCACGAACGACGGCAGCGGCAGACGCGTCTGCTTCATCAGCCCTTCGAACTGGGAAAACGCCGTGCACGACTCGTTGACCTGCGTCGAATAGAACGACCAGACCACCTGGCCGATCGCGTAGAACGGCAGGTACTCGTGAATCTGCATCTTGAAGATCATCGACCAGACGACACCCAGCGTCGCGATCATGATCCCGGTGCTCAGCGTCATCCAGAACGGCCCCAGCACCGAGCGGCGATAGCGCTGCTTGATGTCGTACCACGCGAGCAATCCCCACAGCTGCGGCGCCTTGACCGTGTCGAACAGCTCGTTCCTTCGGTAATCGATTTGACTCATACGTATCAGTTGTCCAGCTCCAATTTACCTTCGCATCCGCGTCGCAATCCGTCGACGCGACCGCACGCCTTCATCGGCCGCTCGACGCAAAGTCTCGTCAAGACAGCCAGCCGCTTGCGCCTCAGGTGGACCCCTGGCGCTCGAAGCGCTCCCAGGCCGCATCCAGTCTGAAGCAGGCGACAAGCAACCCTAGATACCACAACACCAGGATCGTGTACTGAGCGATCGCTGACAATGACAGCATGCCGATGCCCAGCAGCGCCGCGGCCGCCATCAATCCGTACCAGACCGCGGCAATCGGCCGATGCCCCATGCCCATGCGGACAAGGCGCTGGTAGTAATGCTCGCGGTGCGCCTCCCAGATCTTCTCTTTCCGGATCGCGCGCTTGGCGAGCGTCAGCGACGCATCCGCAATGAACGGCGAAAAGACGATCGCCGGATACCAGAGCGGCCAGACCTCGTTTCGCCAGCCGTACAGTCCGAGCGCACCGGCCATGAAGCCCAGCGGAATCGAGCCGACATCGCCGAGAAAGATTTTCGCCGGGTGAAAATTGAACACGAGGAAACCCAGCGCGGCGCCGGCAAGCGCCGCCGCAATGACGGCCAGCTCCGATGCATGGCCAGCGGCCGCCCATGCATACGCGGCGAACCCGAACAGCGCCATGCCGCCGGCAAGACCGTCGAGCCCGTCCATGAAGTTGTACAGATTGGTCATCCAGACGGTCGCGACGCCCAGTATGATGACCGCCCACAGGCCATTGCCGGTTCTGAGCGACCAGACGAACACCCCAGCGACGACGAAGTGGACGGCAAACCGGATGCTTGCCGGCAGCCCTCGCCGATCGTCGATGAACGAGAGTACGGCCAGCGCGGCCATGCCGGCCAGCGCATAGCCGATCCGCGAACCGGCACCGACCACCAGGGATGCCGCCACGGCCGCGGGCACGATCCCCCAGCCGCCGACGCGCGGCACGGGTATCGTATGAAGTGACCGCCAGTTGGGCGTATCGATCGCGAGCCGCCACGCAAGCCGCGTCTTCAGCAGACCTGCCAGCACCGCCACGCACGCGACCGCGGCGAGCGCCGCGGCTGCAGCGATTGAAGGAAGATCACGCATGCTCAGCGCCCCTCCTCGCGATGTTCACGACGCGCCCGTGCGGTTTCGGCCAGGCCCTCCTCGCAGCTGAAAGGCGGCTGCCAGCCGAGATCGTGCTGGATTGCGCCGGTATCCAGCCGAAGCGGATCGACGAGCCGACGCACCGTCTCGGTCCGCCCGGTGACGCGCGCAGCCAGTTGCAGCAGGCCGACGGGAATATCGATGAGCCGTGCTGGCTGCCCGAGATGACGCCCCAGCGCCTCGACCAGTTCGCGCACGGTCAGTGTTTCGCGATCCGCGACGTGATAGACGGATTGGCACACGCCCGTATGCTCCGCCAGCGCGAGCAACGCATCGGCGAGGTTGCCGACGAATACAAGGCTGCGCGGCGCGGATGCCCGTCCGAGCGGCAACGGCGTGCGACGTGCGACAGCCGACATCAGGCGTTCGAAATTGCCGGCGACACCGGGACCGTAGACGAGCGGACACCGCACTGAAATGCCCTGTTGCCGGAACCGGGCGGCGAGCGACACCAGCGCCTCCTCGGTCTCCCGCTTCGAAATGCCGTATGCATCGAGCGGTCGAGGCGTGTCGGTCTCGCGCAAAGGCCGGCCGGCATCGCGTTCGGCCAGCGCCTTCACGCTGCTCATGCTCACGAACCGGTGACAGCCGTGCCGATAGGCGGCCTCGGCCAGCCGCAACGTGCCGTCAACGTTGGTGCGACGATACGCATCAAGCAACTGCGCCTCGTGACGTCCGAACTGATGCACGCGCGCCGCCGTGTGCACCACGGCATCGATCTCGCCCGCGGCCCACGCGTCGCCGACCGAGACGAAATCCGGTTCGGGCGACACCCATTCGCGCACGCCGGGAATGCTGAGGCCCGGGCGACGAACCAGCGCCGTCACGTCGTGACCGCGCGCCACCGCCGCGGCACACACCACGCGCCCGACAAACCCGTTCGCACCGGAAACTAGAACGCGCATCAGACCCACCGCCAGCCAAAACGGTTGTAGAACTGAATCGCCGACGCGACGAAGAGCCGGACGTGCAGCCATCCCTTCCTGGCCGCCCCGCCACCGAAATGGACGATCCTGATGCTCGGCGAATAGACGATCCGCGCGACCTCGGCCGTTCGGAGGCTGAGGTCGTAATCCTCGAAGTAAAGAAAATAGCGCGGGTCGAAACCGGCCAGCTTCCGCAGGACGCTGCTCCGATAGAACATGAAGCATCCGCTCACGATAGCGGGCCCCCAGACGTTTTCGGCCGTGCCGCACTCTTGGCGCATTTCGTAGCGATCGAGACGCGCCCTGAACAGGCGGCGAACCGATTGCGGCGCAAAGCCGCGCAAAAGCAGATCCAGTACCTTCGGATAACGGCGACACAGGTACTGGACCGAGCCATCCTCGCCGCGCACCTCGGGAACGACCAGGCCGACATCCGGGTACGCTGCCATCAGGTCGGTCGCTGCCGTCAGCGTATCGCGCTCGCAGAGCACGTCCGGGTTCAGGACGAGATGAAAGACACTGTCGCTGCGCTCGATGGCGAGATTGTGGCCCCGGCCGTATCCGACGTTACCGTGACCGCGCAGCACTTCGAATTCGACACCGGCCTGCTCGAGGCGATCTCGCCACGCCTGCGGAACCTCGCTGTCGCCGTTATCGACAAGATAGAACTTTGCCAGCCGTTCGCAATCGGCCGGTTGCGGGGCTTCGCGCAACGCCAGCAACGATTCGAGAAGGGTCGACAGCGTACGCTCAAGCAGCACCGGATCCGGTCGATAAGCGACAACGGAAATCGAGAGCAGATAGCTGGGCGACGAAGTTCGAGTCATTGAGCAGAGTGTGGTTTCGCTGTTTGCACCTTACTGCCACCACCTGTCATGCGAATCCGCTCGGGAAGACCTCGCCAGGTCACAGCAAGTGAGAGATGGTACTGAAGGTGGGCCGCGAAATATTATCAATTTGTAAAAGTTGCCCGCGCCGCCGCCAACCGGGGTGAACGCAATGGCCAGCCCCTCGCGGAAGCGCTCGCCGGGGAAACACGTCCGCACCCGCGCGCAACAATGGCCATGCTGCTTTTGCCCTGACAATCAGGCCGGGGCCCAACTCGCCAGCGCAGCATTATAAATGAGCAGACCTGTTACAGATTGTTGCGGCCGTACATATTGTGTCATCTTTACGATGCCTCCCCGTTTCGGCCGATACCGGCAATGCGCCGGCCGGACGCAACACCCGCTTTGGCCCCCGCATGCAGCCCGCCCGGGCCCACAGCCCGCGGCAACCGGTTACGTGAATACGGGTTCCTGCAGGCATCGCGCAAGCGAATCCTCCCAGGACGGCGCACGCAATCCGAATACCCTGAACAACTTGTCGTTCGACAACCGCGAATTGCGGGGACGCGCCGCCGGCGTCGGATATTGATCGCTCGTGATCGGATGCACGACGACGCGGTCCAGGCCGGCGCGAGCGAAAATGGCCTCGGCAAAGCCATGCCACGATGCCTGACCGCTATTCGTCAAATGATAGACACCGGCGTGCTCGCGCCACCAATCGCGCCTACCGCCACGATCGGCACAATACCGGGCAAGAACGTGGCTGGTCAGTGCGGCAATCGTGCCGCTCCACGTCGGCGCGCCGATCTGATCCGCGACCACGCTCAGCTCGTCGCGCTCACGCCCCAGCCTGAGCATCGTCGCGAGAAAATTCTTCCCCGTTGCGCCGTATACCCAGCTCGTGCGGAATACCAGGTGATCGCCGCCAACGGCCTCGATCGCCTGCTCGCCGGCGAGCTTCGTGCGGCCATAGGCATTCAGCGGACCGGTCGCGTCGTCCTCGGAAAACGGCTGATCGCCGTGTCCGTCAAACACGTAATCCGTCGAGTAGTGGACGAGCAGCGCACCGGCTCGCGCGGCCTCCTCGGCCAGTATTCCGGGCGCCTCGCCATTGATTTGCCGCGCCGCCGCTTCATCGCTCTCCGCGCGATCGACCGCGGTGTACGCCGCCGCGTTGACGATGACAGCCGGACCGATGTCGCGCACGACGCGGCGAATCTGGTCCGGATCGGCAAGATCCAGGCGGCTCCGGTCCAGCGCGATCACCGGCGCCAGTCCTTGCAGCGATCGCGTCAACTCGAAGCCGACCTGCCCATTCGCGCCGGTCACGAGAATCGGCCGCATTACATGAAACGAATCATTCATCGCATTCAGAATTGAGTGACGACCGATCGGATGCGCGCTGCCCCATTCGACACGCGAACCTGCCCTCGCCGCGGCAACGTCGCGCTACGCGGTTCACACATAGACTTCCGCATCGGCGAGCCGCTGGCCCGCCGCATCTTTCGCGGCGAGCACCGGCTCGCCATCGAACGGCCATTCGATGCCGATATCCGGATCGTTCCAGACGATGCTGCGCTCATGCTCGGGAAACCAGTAATCGGTCGTCTTGTAGAGGAACTGCGCCGACTCTGACAGCACGACGAAGCCGTGTGCGAAACCGGGCGGCACCCAGAGCTGCCGATGATTGTCGGTGGACAGCGTCACGCCGACCCATTTGCCGAAGTTCGGCGAGCTGCGCCGCACGTCGACCGCGACATCGAACACCTCTCCTTCGACCACACGCACCAGCTTTCCCTGCGCATGCTCGATCTGGTAATGCAGCCCGCGCAGCACGCCGCGGGCCGATCTCGAGTGATTGTCCTGCACGAACGTCACGCCTGGCGCGACCCGTTCGGCAAATTCGCGCTCATTGAAGCTCTCGTAAAAGAACCCGCGCGCGTCGCCGAACACCTTCGGCTCGATGATCTTGATTTCCGGCAGCGCTGTGTCGGTTACTTGGATAGCCATGCCAATTGGTCGTCGAGAATGTGTTGCAGGTATTTTCCGTAGGCGTTCTTCGCAAGCGGCTGTGCGAGCGCCAGCAGTTGCTCGGCGTCGATCCAGCGCATGCGATAGGCAATTTCCTCCGGGCATGCGACAACCAGCCCCTGCCGCTTTTGCAGCGTCGCGATGAAGGTCGCCGCCTCGATCAGCGAATCGTGCGTGCCCGTATCGAGCCACGCATAGCCGCGCCCCATGATTTCGACGTCGAGTTGTCCGGCCGACAGATAGCGTGAATTGACGTCCGTGATCTCGAGTTCGCCGCGCGCCGACGGCTTGATGTCGGCGGCGATATCGCACACCTGCGCGTCGTAGAAATAGAGCCCCGTCACGGCATAGTTCGAACGCGGCTTCGCCGGCTTCTCCTCGATCGACAGCGCGCGGAACTCGCGGTCGAATTCGACGACGCCGTAGCGCTCCGGGTCCTGCACGTGATAGGCAAACACGGTCGCGCCGGCCTCTTTCGCGCTGGCCCGCTCGAGCTGCTTCGCGAGGTCGTGCCCGTAGAAGATGTTGTCGCCGAGAATCAGCGCGGACGGATCGTTGCCGACAAAATCCTTGCCGATGATGAACGCCTGTGCGAGCCCATCGGGCGACGGCTGCACCGCATACTGGATGTTCATCCCCCACTGGCTGCCGTCACCGAGCATCGCCTCGAAGCGCGGGGTGTCCTGCGGCGTCGAGATGATCAACACGTCGCGAATGCCCGCGATCATCAGCGTCGACAGCGGATAGTAGATCATCGGTTTGTCGTACACCGGCAGCAGCTGCTTCGATACGACATGCGTGATCGGATACAACCGCGTACCCGAGCCGCCGGCCAGAATAATGCCTTTACGTGCCATCGATCAGACCCTCACGTGCGTTGCGCGTAATTCGTTTCGACCCACTTGCGGTAATCGCCGGACGCGACGTCATCCACCCACGCCTGATTCTCGAGATACCAGCGCACGGTCTTCGCGAGCCCCGTCTCGAACGTCTCGGCCGGCTTCCAGCCGAGCTCGCGCTCGAGCTTGCGCGCATCGATCGCGTAGCGGCGGTCGTGGCCCGGACGGTCCTTCACGTAGGTGATCTGCTCGCGGTACGAACCCGCCGCCTTCGGCCGCGCGGCGTCGAGCAGGTCGCAGAGCGTGTGCACCACGTCGAGGTTCTTCTTCTCGTTCCAGCCGCCGATGTTGTACGTCTCGCCCGGCACGCCGCGCGCGAGCACTTCGCGGATCGCGCTGCAGTGGTCGCCGACGTACAGCCAGTCGCGTACGTTCTGGCCGTCGCCGTAGACCGGCAGCGGCTTGCCCGCGAGCGCATTCGCGATCATCAGCGGGATCAGTTTCTCGGGGAACTGGTACGGGCCGTAGTTGTTCGAGCAATTCGTGGTGAGCGTCGGCAGGCCGTACGTGTGGTGATACGCGCGCACCAGGTGATCGGAGCCGGCCTTCGTCGCCGAATAGGGGCTGTTCGGTGCGTAGGGTGTCGTCTCCGAGAACTGCGGATCGGTGGCGGACAGCGACCCGAACACCTCGTCGGTCGACACGTGCAGGAAGCGGAATGCCGCCTTGTCGGCATCGTTCAGGCCGTTCCAGTGCGAACGCGCCGCTTCGAGCAGCGTAAACGTGCCGACCACGTTGGTTTGCACGAAATCGGCCGGCCCGTGAATCGAACGATCGACGTGGCTTTCCGCGGCAAAGTGAATGACGGCGCGCGGCTTGTGCTCGGCAAACAGCGCATCGAGTGCCGCGCGATCGCAGATATCGACGCGAGCGAACACATGATCCGGATTGCCGTCCAGCGGCGCCAGCGTATGCAGGTTGCCCGCATAGGTCAGCTTGTCGACGTTGAGCACGGCCTCGCCGGAGGCGTCCATCCAGTCGAGTACAAAATTGGCACCGATAAAACCCGCGCCGCCGGTAACCAGGATCATGAAGCTCCCTCTATTAATAACGTGCGGCGTGCCTGGCAGGCGCCCATCGCACTTCTTGTCATGTCGCAGTGGCCAAACCTCGGCCGATCAGGCCCGGCATTTTAACCGGTCGCCATGACCGGCAAAGCCACGAGATGTTAATTTCGGAGCGAAAATGACAATTATAGGAATCCGGCCGGCGCGAACTCCATGCCGCTAACAACTTGATACAGCGCCCCGGCCCTTTGCGTCGCGAAAAATCGCATGCCAGGCGAACGGCCCGATGTGGAACGGTCGTTGCGCCGCATGCGTGTTTATGCGATTTTTTTCTCAGTTCACCCAGATTCGTCACGATCCGACCCTCATGCTTCCGACCCCCATCGCCATCGGCGACATCCAGGGCTGTCATTCCGCTTTCCAGGCACTGATCGAGAAGCTTTCAGCGCCTGCCGACACGCCGCTGTGGATCGCCGGCGACGTCGTCAACCGCGGGCCGGGCTCCCTCGCCGCGCTGCGCGCGCTCATCGATCTCGGGCCGCGCGCGACCGTCGTGCTCGGCAATCACGACCTCCACCTGCTCGCGGTCTCGGCCGGCCTGCGTACCGAACGCCCGGGCGACACCATCGGCGAGATTCTCGACGACCCCGACGCCGATGCACTGCTCGACTGGGTGCGCCACCGCCCGTTCGTACATGCCGAGAACGGGATGCTGCTCGTGCATGCGGGCGTGCTGCCGCAATGGGACACCACGCTCGCGCTCGAACTCGCCGACGAACTCCAGCGCGCGCTGCGCGCGCCCGACTGGCGCGACACGCTGCAGAAGCTGTACGGCAACGAGCCGAACCAGTGGAGCCCGGACCTGAAGAAACGCGACCGGATGCGCGTCGCGTTCAACGCATTCACGCGCCTGCGCTTCTGCACGCCCGACGGCGTCATGGAATTCAAGGCGAACGGCGGCCCCGACAGCGCGCCGCCCGGCTACCTGCCGTGGTTCGACGTGCCCGGGCGCCGCACGGAGGACGTGACGGTCGTGTTCGGGCACTGGGCCGCACTCGGCCTGATGCTGCGCGAGAACGTGGTCGCGCTCGATTCGGGATGCGTGTGGGGAAACCGGTTGTCGGCCGTGCGGCTGACAGCCGATCCGGCGCAGCGCACGGTCACGCAGGTGCCGTGCGAAGCGTGCCGCTCGCCGGGCGGCGAGTGATTACGCGCTGAGTCGCCCGGCCGGGAAGCGCGTCAACCCTCGCGCCCCGGCACCGGCTCGTCGGCTGCCGCATCGCCAGCCGCGCCGGCGCCGATTTCGGTCGCCGGATATGCATGCTTCGCCAGCTCCGCGAGCGACTCGGCCGACGGTTTGCCGACGTTCGCCTGCATCGTCGCAAGCGCAACCGCGATCGCATCGCGCGCCGCCGCGGACGTCGCCCGCCGGTCGCCGCCCGGCGCGATCGGCTCGCACACGTACAGATGCGCGACGAGCGGCCCGCCGCGCAGCACCATGTCGAGCGACTTGCCGAGCGACAGCTCGCCCGTATAGGCCGGCGCGACCGACTGCCGCCGCTGCGCGTCCTCGTACATCAGGCAGATCGGCTGCACCGCGCAGCCGGCCGATACCGCGGCCTGGAACAGGTTCGCGTGGAACGGCAGCAGTTCCTGGCCGTCGGTCGTCGTCCCCTCCGGAAACACGCACATCAGCCCGCCGTTGCGCAGGCGCTCGGCCATCTCGTGCATGATCCGCATCGCCTCGGTGCGCTTCTCGCGCTGCAGGAACACCGTATCGAGCTTCTCGGCGAGCCAGCCGACGACCGGCCACTGCCGCACCTCGGCCTTCGACACGAACGGCGTCGGCCGCCACGCGTTGATCGCGTAGATGTCGAGCCACGACACGTGGTTGCCGACCACGAGCGCGCTCGCATCGAGCCGCGCGCCGTCGTTGTGAACGACGAGGCGCATCCCGCAGATGCGCAGCATCTTGAGCGTCCAGCGGCGCGTCATCTCGGCGCGGCGCGCGGGCGTGACGTGCGAAAAACGCAGCGCGACGATCGCCATGCCGCGCAACAGGTGAAAAACGAGACGCAGCTTGCGAAGGGCGGTCATGGCGAAGGTCCGGCGTGGTTCTGTCAGTGGCGCTCGAACGCGATCTGCCCGGCGACGAGCGTGGTACGCACGCTGGCGGGCAGTTCGTAGCCGAGGAACGGCGAGTTGTGGCCCTGGCTCTTCAGCGCACGCGGCTCGACGCGCCAGTGGGCGCGCGGGTCGAACACGCACAGGTCGGCGGCGCCGCCCTCGACCAGGCGGCCGGCCGGCAGCTGCAGCACGTCAGCCGGCGCGGACGTGATGCGGCGCAGCGCCTGCGCGAGCGGCGTGCGCGTTTCTTCCGCCCACTTCAGCGTCAGCGACAGCAGCAGTTCGAGCCCCGTCGCGCCCGGCGTCGCTTCGCCGAACGGCAGGAGTTTCTCGTCGTCGTCGACGGGCGTGTGGTCGGAGCAGATCGCATCGATCGTGCCGTCGGCGAGCGCCGCGCGGATCGCTTCGCGGTCGCGCTCGCTGCGCAGCGGCGGGTCGAGCCGGAACTGCGAATCGAAGTAGCCGATGTCGACGTCGATCAGGTGCAGGTGGTTCACGCCGACGTCGCAGGTCACGGGCAACCCTTCGGCCTTCGCCGCGCGCACGAGCGCGAGGCCCGCCGCCGACGACAGCCGCGCGAGGTGCACGCGCGCGCCCGTCACGCGGATCAGTTCGAAGATCGTATGCAGCGCGATCGTCTCGGCCGCGACCGGCACGCCGGACAACCCGAGCCGCGACGCGAGCGCGCCGCTCGCAGCGACGCCGCCGCGGCCGATGAACGCGTCGAGCGGGCGCAGCCACGTGGTGTAGCCGTAGGTGCTCGCGTACTGCAGCGCGCGCAGCAGCACCTGCGTATCGCGCACCGGCACGTTGGCATGCGTGAAGCCGACGCAACCGGACTCGGTCAGCGCGACCATCTCGGTGATCACTTCACCCTTGAGGCCGACCGTCAATGCGCCGAGCGGATGAACGTTCGCCTGGTGCAGGTTGCGCGCGCGGAACTTGAGCATCTCGACGAGGCCCGGCTCGTCGAGCACGGGATCTGTGTCCGGCGGGCACACGAGGGTCGTGACGCCGCCGGCGACGGCCGCGGCCATCTCGGAGGCAAGCGTCGCCTTGTGCTCGTAGCCGGGCTCGCGCAGCCGCGCGCACAGGTCGACGAGGCCGGGCGCGACGATCAGGCCCGACGCGTCGATGGTCTTCGCGGCGTTGAAATCGGCCGGCGCCGTGCCGATCGCGGCGATCTTGCCCGCCGCGACGAATACGTCGGCCTGACGCTCGGTGCCGGCGACCGGGTCGATCAGCGTGCCGCCTTTGATATGAATCTTCATGCGCTGTCAGTGAATGCGTTGATTGCGTGAAAGGGATGCGCGAAAGCGGGCTCAGTCGCTGTTGCCGGCGACGATGCCCATCACCGCCATCCGCACGGCGATGCCGAACGTGACCTGGTTGAGGATCACCGACTGCGGGCCGTCGGCGACCTGCGAGTCGATCTCGACGCCGCGGTTCATCGGGCCCGGGTGCATCACGATCGCGTCGGGCGCGGCGAGCGCGAGGCGCTCGGGCGTCAGGCCCCAGGTCTTGAAGTATTCCTGCGCGGACGGCAGCAGCGCGCCGCTCATCCGCTCGTTCTGCAGGCGCAGCATGATGATCACGTCGACGCCCTTCAACCCTTCGTCGAGGTTGTGGAACACCTTCACGCCCATCTGCTCGAGGCCGCCCGGCAGCAGCGTGCGCGGGCCGATCGCGCGCACTTCCGGCACGCCGAGCGTGGTGAGCGCGTGGATGTCGGAACGCGCGACGCGCGAATGGAGGATGTCGCCGACGATCGCCACGCGCAGCTTCGTGAAGTCGCGCTTGTAGTGACGGATCGTGTACATGTCGAGCAGGCCCTGCGTCGGGTGCGCATGGCGGCCGTCGCCGGCATTGATCACGTGCACGTGCGGCGCGCAGTGCTCGGCGATCAGGTACGGCGCGCCGCTCGACGCGTGGCGCACGACGAACAGGTCGGCATGCATCGCCGACAGGTTGTTGATCGTGTCGAGCAGCGATTCGCCCTTGCTCGTCGACGACGCGTTGATGTTCAGGTTCAGCACGTCGGCCGACAGGCGCGTCGCGGCGATCTCGAAGGTCGTGCGCGTGCGCGTCGAGTTCTCGAAGAACAGGTTGAAGACGGACTTGCCGCGCAGCAGCGGCACCTTCTTCACTTCACGGTCCGTCACGCTGACGAACTGCTCGGCCGTATCGAGGATGTGGTTGACGATCGAGCGCGGCAGGCCCTCGATCGACAGCAGGTGCTTCAGCTCGCCGTTTTTCGTGAGCTGCGGGTTGCCCTTCAGGAAACCGTAGCGGAACCGGTCGGGGCTCGCGGCCGCAGCGGGATTGCCGGTGCGGCCAGTGGTGTCGGTGGTCATGGTGTGCGTGATTCCAACTATGCAAACGGGCCGCGGTGCGAACCGGCGGCCCGGGATACGGTGTCGCGTTTCGCTCAGGCGCCGTGCGCGTCCACGCTCAGCGTGAACCGCGCGGCATCGTCGCGTGCGAGCACGAGCGTCGCGCCGGCCGGCACGTCGGGCGCGCCGCCCGCGAAGCGCGCGGCGACCGGCAGCTCGCGGCCGCCGCGATCGGCGAGCACCGCAAGCTCGACCGCGGCCGGACGGCCGTAGTCGAACAGCTCGTTGAGCGCCGCGCGCACGGTGCGCCCGGTGTACAGCACGTCGTCGACGAGCACGATGCGCGCGCCGTTGACGTCGAACGGCAGCGACGTCGGGCTCGCCTGGCTGTGCAGCCCCTTCTTCGCGTAGTCGTCACGGTGCAGCGCGACGTTCACGACGCCGAACGCCGGCGCGCCGAGATCGTGCGCCAGGCGCTCGGCGAGCCATGCGCCGCCGCTGTGGATGCCCGCGAGCCGCGGGCCGCCCGGTTCGGCGAAAGCCGTGCCGTATGCGGCGCGGATCTGGTCGAGCAGGACGCGGTAAAGCGCCTCGGCGTCAATGGTGCTCATGGTCGGACAATTGATCGAGATACTGTTGAAGGATGACGCGTGCGGCCTCGGCATCGAGCATCTCGGCGCGTGCGCGGCCGCGCACGTTGCGCTCGCGCAGCCCGGCCTCGGCCTCGACCGACGAATAGCGCTCGTCGACCCACGTGACGGGCAGCCCGAAGCGGCCGTTCAGCTGGTTGCCGAAGCGCTTCGCCTGCTGCGTCATGTCGTGCGGCGTGCCGTCCGGATGCATCGGCAGGCCGACGACGAGCGCGTCCGGCCGCCATTCGGCCAGCAGGTCGCCGACCGCCTTGAAGCGGTGCTCGCGGTTCAGGTTCTGGATCACGACGAGCGCGCGGGCCGAGCGCGTCAGCGCGTTGCCGATCGCGACGCCGATACGCTTTTCGCCGTAGTCGAACGCCAGCAGCGTCGCATCGCGCGCACTCGCGCCACTCATGCGTGCCCTGCTTCGCCGGACAGCATCGACGAGCTGACGCCGAGCAGGCCGAGCGCGGCTTCGAAGCGTTCCTCGGCCGGCGTGTCGAACACGATGCGCGGATCGGCGGCCACGGTCAGCCAGCCGTTGCGGGAAATTTCTTCCTCGAGCTGCCCTGCGCCCCAGCCTGCATGGCCTAGCGTCAGCAGGAAGCGCTTCGGGCCGGTGCCCGTCGCGACCGCCTCGAGCACGTCCTTCGACGTCGTCATCTCGAGCCCGCCCTCGACGGACATCGACGAGTTGTAGCTCGCGCCTTCCACCGGCTCGTGCAGCACGAAGCCGCGCTCGGTCTGCACCGGCCCGCCGAAGTACACCGGGATGTGCAGCAGCGGCTCGATGTCGAGCTTCAGGTCGATGCGGTTGAACAGCGATTCGAGGTCGATGTCGGTAGGACGATTGATGACGAGGCCGAGCGCACCGCGCTCGCTGTGATCGCAAAGATAGACCACCGTTCCTGAAAACGTCGGATCGGCCATGTTGGGCATGGCAATCAGGAACTGGTTGGTGAGATTGATGCGATCGGAAGGCTTTGACATGGTTTGAATTTTAGCAAAGACGCCGCGGCCTGACCGGGCCGCGATCAACAAGCAACGCCGCGCCGCGCTGGCAACGGCGCGCGCGGATCACACGGCACTCTAACACGCGCGCGGGCGCTGTCGGCAGCGTGTTGCGGGCCTGCGCGGCAAGGGCCGCCGCCACGTGTCCGTCCCCTTGTTCGTCAGGCCCGGCCGAGCGCCGCGCCGAGCGCCGCGGACGCCGCGGTCAGGTCCGGCGGCGCCACGCCCGCCGCGATCTTCAGCAGCGCCGCGCGCAACATGTCGGACGCGTGAGCGTGCGCGTCGAGGCCGCCGTCGGCGAGCGGCATGCCGTGCGCAGCCCGGCGCCACGCCAGGCCCAGCGTATCGGCCAGCAGCGCCGCGTGGCCGAGCCCGAGCCCGCACGCGGCCGTACCGACCCGGTAGGCAGCGCCGGACGCATGCCACGCCACGCCGGCATCGGCTATGGCCGGATCGGCCGCGAGGTCGGCCATCGACGCATCGGCCGTCTGCAGGAAATCCTCATAGGCATGCGCGTTGACGGTCACGACGCCGAGCGTGCGGGTCGGCGCGGCGGCCACCGCATCGTGCTCGGCCCGCGCGGCATCGGCCTCCCACAGCGCTTCCGACGCGGGCGTGCCGGCGACGTGCCAGTCGACCGTCAGCCCGTAGTCGTGCAGCACGTCGACGAGCGCGACATCCTCGGCCGCGGCGCCGAACAGCGCGAAATCGCGCCATAGCAGTGCCACCGTCTCGCGCACGAGCTCGGGCGGCGCGCTGCGCCGGCCCTGCGCATGCTCGCCGAGCAGCAGGTTCGTCCGTGCAAGAAAGCGTTTCAGTTCGGGGGCGCCGCTTGCGCGCAGCGCGCGCAGGCACGCGGTCGCGAGCCGCCAGAAATCGTACGGCGCGTCGTCGGCCAGCGCGGCCAGCGCCGCATCGAGTTCGTCGAGCGCCGCGTCGGGCACGCCTGGTTGCGCGCGCAGCACGCCGAGCAGCGCCTGCTCGTAGCGGGCGCGTATCCGGGGCGCGAACGCATCCGGCAACACGCGCAGCGTGGCCGGCGGCACCGCGCGACCGACGAGCGCGAGCGCGTCGTGCGGCGCGTTCGCACGCAGATCGGCTGCGCTTTGCGCGCGCAATGCACGGAAATGCTCGAAGAGAACCGGCGAGCAGGCGAGCTCGCGCAGGTTGTGACGCCCGACGGCCGCACGGAAATCGCGCAACGCGGCACGCCAGCCGGCCGAAGTGGGCTCGGCGGCGACCAGCGGCGCGGTGGCCGACAGTTGTCCCGCGAAACGCGCGGCCGGCAGCCAGCCGGCTTCGGCCAGCACGGCCGCGGCAGCGGACAGCGGCTCGGCCGCATCGCCGCGACGCTCGAATGCGTCGGCGGCCGCCGCAAGCCACGCGTCGGCCGCGCGCACGGCCCCGCCGCGAGGGTTGGGCAGTGCGTCAGGGTGGGGAACGTTCGCCGGATCGGACGTCATGGACACGCGCGCCTGTCATCGTCTAGTCGCTCGCGCGAACCCCGGCGCGCGAGCGCCGGGCCAAGGCGAGGCCTGAGCGGTGTGTCCGTGGGCCGACGGTCCGGTCAGATCTGGACCATCTCGAAGTCTTCCTTGCGGGCGCCGCATTCAGGGCACGTCCAGTTGATCGGGACGTCTTCCCAGCGCGTGCCCGGGGCAATGCCCTCTTCCGGCAGCCCGGCTTCTTCGTCGTAAATCCAGCCACAAATCAGGCACATCCAGCTCTTGTATTCCATCTTAAGCCGCGTCGGGAAAGTCGGTAAATTCGGGAGCCATGATGGTACCGTGTCGGGGCCGGACTGCCTAGCAATCACGCTGGAGTACGGCGACTACGTTGCGCTGCGCTAAAAAATCCGTCGTGCGGCCCGGATTCCGCCGCATAATGGCTGAAAAGTGCGGCCTGCCGGGCAACACAGGGCCGAAAAAGCCCATTTCGCCTCGCCGTCCGCATCTCCGTCGCTTTCCCGTTTTTCTCTTGCCCCATTTTTACATGTCCAGCAACGCCCCTCCGATCGTCCTCACCTTCGGCCTGTCCGATCCCACCGGCGGCTCCGGCCTCCAAGCCGATCTGATGACCCTGGCGAGCATGGGCTGTCACGGCGTGTCCGTCCTGACGGGCTACACCGTGCGCGACTCGGCCGCCTGCGACGAAGTGACCGGCCTCGATCCCGAAGTCGTCGCCGCCCAGGCGCGCATGCTGCTCGAGGACATGCCGGTCGCCGCGTTCAAGATCGGCGCGGCGACGCGCGCGGAAGTCGTGAGCGCGATCGCCGAGGTCGTCGCCGACTACGACGGCGTGCCGCTCGTGCTCGCGCCGGATTTCACGCTCGACGACGAGCACGTGCTTGCGGCCGACGACCTGCGCGAATCCATCGCCGATCTGCTTGCGCCGCAAACCACGTTGCTGGTCGCCGACTACGCGACGCTGATCGCGCTCGCGCAGCCGGACGGCGATGCCGAGGCGCCGAATCTCGACGCGGCCGTGTCGCACCTGCTGTCGCAGGGCTGCGAGTACATCCTGTCGTCCGAGATGGGCTCGCACCGGCTCGTCAACACGCTGTACGGCGAGGAAGGCCAGCTCCGCGAGGATATGTGGGATCGCTCGCCGCACCGGCTGATGGGCCTCACCGACACGCTCGGCGCGGCCATCGCGGCGCTGCTCGCGAACGGCCAGGAACCGCCCGAGGCGGTCCGCGAGGCACAGGAGTACCTGTACCAGGCCGTGCGCGACGCGTTCCGGCCCGGGATGGGCGCGTACCTGCCCGACCGGTTCTTCTGGGCGCGCAGCAACGACGATGCGGATACCCCGCCGGCCGCGAAGGCCGACCCGGTGCCGCGGACATCGCACCGGCACTGAAACGCGCGCGGCGGCCATGAACGCCGCCCCGCATGCGCACCGCATCCGGGCGCGCAAATAAAAAAAGACCCGCATCGCTGCGGGTCTTTTCTTTTGGCTGGAACGCGCATCGCTGCGCGTTCCGGACACCATCGACCGAAGTCGATTACATGTCCATGCCCATGCCGCCCATGCCGCCCGGCATGCCGCCCGGCATCGGTGCATCTTCCTTCGGCAGTTCTGCAACGGCTGCGTCCGTCGTCAGCAGCAGGCCTGCAACCGAAGCTGCGTTCTGCAGTGCGGTACGCGTGACCTTGGTCGGGTCGACGACGCCGGCTTCGACCATGTCGACGTACTCGCCCGTCGCTGCGTTGTAGCCGTAGTTGCCCTTGCCTGCAGCAACTGCCGCCACCACGACGCTGGCTTCTTCACCACCGTTCGTGACGATCTGGCGCAGCGGCTCTTCCATGGCGCGCAGCACGATCTTGATGCCGGCGTTCTGGTCGGCGTTCAGGCCGGTCAGGCCTGCGATCGCGGTGCGAGCGCGGATCAGCGCAACGCCGCCGCCTGCCACGATGCCTTCTTCCACAGCTGCGCGCGTTGCGTGCAGTGCGTCTTCGACACGTGCCTTCTTTTCCTTCATTTCGACTTCGGTCGCAGCGCCGACCTTGATCACTGCCACGCCGCCGGCCAGCTTCGCCACGCGCTCTTGCAGCTTTTCACGGTCGTAGTCCGACGTCGCTTCTTCGATTTGCGCGCGCACTTGCTTCACGCGTGCTTCGATGTTCACGGCTTCGCCTGCGCCGTCGATGATCGTCGTGTTTTCCTTGCCCACTTCGATGCGCTTCGCCTGGCCCAGTTCTGCCAGCGTTGCCTTCTCGAGCGTCAGGCCGGTTTCTTCCGCGACGACTTGACCACCGGTCAGGATCGCGATGTCTTCCAGCATTGCCTTGCGGCGATCGCCGAAGCCCGGCGCCTTGACTGCAACGGTCTTCAGGATGCCGCGGATGTTGTTGACGACCAGCGTTGCGAGCGCTTCGCCTTCGACGTCTTCAGCGATGATCAGCAGCGGACGGCCAGCCTTCGCGACTTGCTCGAGTACCGGCAGCAGATCACGTATGTTCGACACCTTCTTGTCGTGCAGCAGCACGAACGGGTTGTCGAGGACGGCGACTTGCTTGTCCGGGTTGTTGATGAAGTACGGCGACAGGTAGCCGCGGTCGAATTGCATGCCTTCGACGACGTCGAGTTCGTCGGCCAGCGACTTGCCGTCTTCGACGGTGATCACGCCTTCCTTGCCGACCTTGTCCATCGCTTCAGCGATGCGATCGCCGATCGACGAATCGCTGTTCGCCGAGATCGAGCCGACCTGTGCGATTTCCTTGTTCGTCGTGCACGGCTTGCTGATCTTCTTCAGCTCTTCGACAGCCGCTGCGACTGCCTTGTCGATGCCGCGCTTCAGGTCCATCGGGTTCATGCCCGATGCGACGTACTTCATGCCTTCGCGAACGATCGATTGCGCGAGGACGGTTGCCGTCGTCGTGCCGTCGCCTGCGTTGTCGCTGGTCTTGGAAGCGACTTCCTTGACCATTTGCGCGCCCATGTTCTGGAGCTTGTCCTTCAGCTCGATTTCCTTCGCGACCGACACACCGTCCTTGGTGACCGTCGGGCCGCCGAAGCTGCGCTCGAGCACCACGTTGCGGCCCTTCGGACCCAGCGTGACCTTGACTGCGTTGGCGAGAATGTTCACGCCTTCGACCATCTTCGAACGGGCGGAATCGCCGAATACGACGTCTTTAGCTGCCATCTTCTAACTCCTTGAATTCTTGGGAATATGTACCGTCGGCGGACGCTTACTTAGCGTTGACCACGGCCATGATGTCTTCTTCGCGCATGACCAGCAGTTCCTGGCCGTCGACCTTCACGGTCTGACCTGCGTACTTGCCGAACAGGACGCGATCGCCGACCTTCACGTCGAGCGCGATCAGGGCGCCCTTGTCGTCGCGCTTGCCCGGGCCAACCGCGAGGATCTCGCCTTGGTCCGGCTTTTCAGCAGCAGCTTCGGGGATCACGATGCCCGAGGCGGTCTTGGTTTCCTGATCCAGGCGCTTGACGATCACGCGATCGTGCAAAGGACGAAGGTTCATATTCACTCCTCTCTTGACTGAGATTGAAGAACGCTTAGGGAATCTGCCCGGCAAATCGCCCGGCAGAGAATTGTTAGCACTCTCGTGCAGCGAGTGCTAATTATATGGACGGGTTTTGACAAATTCAAGAAGGGAAGCCAGATGAATTTTCGGGGCAGCGCAGCAGCGTAAAAACCACGCAAAAACAGCAAAAAACCCTTTCAAAACAAAACCCTGCGCATCACCACCCTGCCCGCCGGGCGGGCCCGGGCGGCCCGCGAATTTCATCCAGCCCCGTTTGGACACCGGGTAAGCACGGAGTTCCTGCGCCTGACGGCATTGCATAAAAATACTTGTGCAGGCGTCGACTCCGTCCGCCGCAACGCGCCATTTCGCGCTCGCCGGACGACCCTTCGCGCCACCTTCCCGCGCCCCCCTCGGTCCGCATCGAATCATTCAATTTCATTTCACTGATATTTACGGTTTACCTCACTGCTAAACACGGGCCGAGCCTTATCCGTAAGGCCTCACATTACAATCAGTAATTTAATGCGAATCATTCTCGTTTACATTGACTTTCCCATTTGACACTCCTACGATGCGCCGCGTTGCGTTCCTCTTCATGCCCTGGCCAACGTGTGCCGAGCGTTCGGACGGCGACCGACAAGCAGGACTCCAAACCAAATAGAACCAGGGATCAGATATGAAGGTTGCGTCGTTCAACGGAGACCGCATCCGCGCCCGGATGCGCCCTGCCGCCTGTGCGGCCATCGTCGCGTGCGCATCGTTCGCAAGCGGCGCCGCGTTCGCCGCCACGCCGGTCGACGCGCAACCCGAAGCACCCGAGGCCGACCTCTCGATCCAGGCGAAGCCGACCGACATGTGGACCGGCATCTGGACACGCCAGAGCCTGCTCGGCGACATGGGCGGCATCCGCCCGTGGCTCGGCAAGTACGGCGCGACCCTGCAGATCACCGAAACCAGCGAATACCTCGCGAACCTGCGCGGCGGCCTGAACCGCGGCGGTGCATACGACGGGCTGACCACGGCCACGCTGACGGTCGATACGCAAAAGGCGATCGGCCTGCCCGGCGGCACGTTCAACGTCAGCGCGCTGCAGATCCACGGCACCAACCTGAGCGCGCGCAATCTCGGCACGCTCAACACCGCGAGCGGCATCGAGGCGCAGGACACGACGCGCCTCTGGGAGCTGTGGTACCAGCAATCGTTCCTCGACAAGCGCGTCGACGTGAAGATCGGCCAGCAGAGCCTGGACCAGGAATTCATGGTCAGCACGTATGCGAACACGTTCATCAACACGATGTTCGGCTGGCCCGCGCTGCCGTCGTACGACCTGCCGAACGGCGGCCCCGCGTACCCGCTCGCGGGCCTCGGCGTGCGCGTGCGCGCGCAGATCACGCCGAAGCTCACCGCGCTCGCGGGCGTGTTCGACGGCGATCCGCTCGGCAACGACCCGAACAACCTGAGCGGCACCAACTTCAACCTGCACAACGGCACGCTCTACATCGGCGAGCTGCAGTACGCGCTGAACCAGCCGTCCGACGGCGAAATGGATACCGGCCACTCGAACGGGCTGCCGGGCACCTACAAGATCGGCGTCTGGTATCACAACGGCCGCTTCGCGGACCAGAACGTCGGCACCGACGGGCTGTCGCTCTCCGATCCGGCATCGAACGGCAACGCGCAGCAGCACCACGGCGACTACAGCTTCTACGCGGTGGCCGACCAGATGATCTGGCGCCCGGACCCGACCGGCCCGCGCAGCCTCGGCGTGTTCGCGCGCGTGATGGGCGCGCCGGGCGACCGCAATCTCGTCAGCCTGTCGGCCAATGCCGGCATCGTGCTGAAGGCGCCGTTCGAAGGCCGCGACAACGACAGCGTCGGCCTCGCCGTCACGTACATCCAGGTCGGCAGCCACGTGAACGACCTCGACCAGAGCGCGCGGTCGTTCGCGACCGGCCCGTACGGCGTGCGCACCCGCGAGACGACGCTCGAGGCGACCTATCAGTACCAGGTCAACCCGTGGTGGGTGATCGCGGCCGACGCGCAGTACACGTTCAATGCCGGCGCCGGCCAGAACCCGAGCGACGCGACGCAGCCGCTGCGCAACACGTTCGTGCTCGGCGCACGTACGACCATCACGTTCTGACCGCCGCGCCCGCGCCACCCGTTTTTCGCGCGCCGCCACGGCGGCGCGTCCCCCAGGAGAGACCGAGATGATTCAATCCGCCCCGCTTCGCCGCCTCGCGACGGGCGCACTGGCCGCCGCCGCGCTGACGGCCGCCGCCGGCGCGTTCGCCGAGCCGCAAGGCTTCCTCGAAACGCTGCATCGCCACACGCTGCTCGTCAACACGGTGCCCGACAACGGCGACCAGAACCCGTACGCGATCGCGGTCGCGCCGGTGTCGGCCGGCACGATCCAGGCCGGCGACGTGCTCGTCGACAACTTCAACAATGCGGCGAACCTGCAAGGCACCGGCAGCACGATCGTCAACTACCGCCCGTCGACCAAGCAGATGAGCCTGTTCGCGTCGATTCCGCGCGACCTGAAGGCATGCCCCGGCGGCGTCGGCCTGTCGACCGCGATGACGATGCTGAAGTCGGGCTGGGTGATCGTCGGCAGCACGCCGAGCAACGACGGCACGACGTCGACGAAGGGCGCCGGCTGCCTGATCGTGCTCGATCCGCAAGGCAAGATCGCTTCGACGTGGTCGAGCCCGAACATCAACGACCCGTGGGGCAACATGGCCGTGGTCGACCGCGGCGACAGCGCGACGCTGTTCGTCAGCATGGCCGGCTTCGGCGTCGGCGGCGCGGACGGCAATCCGCCCGTCTACAAGCAGGCCACCGTACTGCGCCTCGACGTCGACGTGCCGGCCGGCAAGCCGCCCGTCATCAAGCAGGAAACCGTCGTCGCGAGCGGCCTCGGCGCGCAGGCCGACAAGGGCGTGTTCCTGGTCGGCCCGACGGGCCTCGCGCTGTCGGGCGACCAGAAGAAGCTGTACGTGTCGGACGCGATCGGCAACCGGATCGTCGAGATCGACGATCCGCTCACGCGCGACACGAGCGCGGGCGTCGGCCGCCAGATCACGGCCGACGGCTTCCTGCGCCGCCCGCTCGCGCTCGCGACCGCGCCGAACGGCCACCTGCTCGCGACCAACGCGCTGAACGGCCAGGTCGTCGAGATCGACCCTGCCGCCGGCAAGCAGCTCTATGCGCGCTGGATCGACACCGACAAGGCGCAATCGCCGCCCGGCAACGGCGACCTGTTCGGGATCGCGATGACGCCCGAAGGCGACGGTTTCTATTACGTCCAGGACGACGTCAACACGCTGATGCTCGCGAAGTAACGGAGCCGAATCATGGCAGACGATCAAAACCCGCCGTCGCGCCCCGCGCGCCGCGGCTTCCTGAAAGCCGGTGGCGCGGCGGTGGCCGCGGGCCTCGCCGCGGGCACGATGCCGGCCGCGCGCGCGGCCGACACCGCCGCCCCGGCCGCGCCCGACGCGCACGCGCACGACGACGACCTCGAGCCGTTCTACGGCAAGCACCAGAGCGGCATCACGACGCCGCAGCAGCGCAACGCGTATTTCGCGGCGCTCGACCTCTCGACCGACAAACGCGCCGACGTGATCGCGCTGCTGAAGACGTGGACCGACGCGGCCGCGCGCCTGACGCGCGGCGACACCGCGCAGCCGCTGCCGGCGACCGGCGGCGACGAAGCGGTGCCACCCGACTCGGGCGACGCGCTCGGTATCGGCGCGTCGCGACTGACGATCACGTTCGGCTTCGGGCCCGGCCTGTTCGCGGTCGCGGGCAAGGACCGCTACGGCCTCGCGAAGCAGCGCCCGGCCGCGCTCGTCGATCTGCCGCGCTTCAACGGCGACCAGCTGATTCCGGAAAAGACCGGCGGCGACCTGTTCATCCAGGCGTGCGCGAACGACGCGCAGGTCGCGTTCCATGCGGTGCGCCAGCTCGTACGCCTCGGCGGCAAGACCGTGCAGATGCGCTGGGGCCAGGCCGGCTTCACGTCCGGCAAGCCGGGCGAGACGCCGCGCAACCTGATGGGTTTCAAGGACGGCACGATGAACCCGTCGCGCGACGATCCGGCCACGATGAACGAATTCGTGTGGGCCGGCAGCGAAGGCCCGGCGTGGATGAACGGCGGCACCTATACGGTCGTGCGCCGCATCCGCATCACGCTCGAACACTGGGACAACACCGAGCTCGGCTTCCAGGAGCAGGTGTTCGGCCGCAAGAAGTACAGCGGCGCGCCGCTCGGCGGCAAGCAGGAATTCGAAGCGCTCGACCTCGACGCGGTCGACAAGGACGGCAATTCGGTGATCCCCGACAACGCGCACGCGCGTCTCGCCTCGCCGCAACTCAACAACGGCGCGCAGATCCTGCGCCGCGCGTATTCGTACAACGACAGCGCGAACTTCTACATCGAGCGCTGGCCGCCGTGGCGCCAGCAGACCGAGTACGACGCGGGGCTGATGTTCGTCGCGCACCAGCGCGATCCGCGCAAGGGTTTCATTCCGATCAACGAGAAGCTCGCGAAGCTGGACATCATGAACCAGTTCACCACGCACGTCGGCAGCGCGATCTTCGCGTGCCCGCCGGGCGCGCAACCTGGTTCGTACATCGGCGCCGCGCTGTTCGAAGCGTAACGACGCAACGGCAAGCACCGCACCCAACGCCTCTTTTTTCCGGCCCGGCCGGATGCAACCCACGACGACGACATGAAGACCTCACCCGTTAGCCGCCCGCTGCGGCACCTGATCTCCGCGGCCGCCGCCGCACTCATGCTGACCGGCGCGCTGCACGCCGCGCGCGCGCATGCCGCGACGCTCACGCTGTACAACGCGCAGCACGAACAGGTCGTCAACCAGCTCGTCAAGGACTTCGAAGCGCAAAGCGGCATCACCGTGAAGGTGCGCTCGGGCGAAGGCCCGGCGCTCGCCGCGCAGCTCGTCGCGGAAGGCGATCGCACGCCGGCCGACGTGTACTTCACCGAGAATTCGCCCGAGCTCGTGCTGCTCGACCGCAAGGGCCTGCTCGCGAAGACCGACGGCGCCGCGCTGCAGGCGGTGCCCGCGCGCTTCAACCCGGCCGACGGCAACTGGGTCGGCGTGCTCGCGCGCGAGAACGTGCTCGTCTACAACACGGCGAAGCTGCAGCCGCAGCAACTGCCCGCGTCGCTGCTCGATCTCGCGAAGCCGGAATGGAAAGGCAAGGTCGGTGTCGCGCCGAGCGATGCCGACTTCCTGCCGCTCGTGAGCGCGGTGCTCGCGCTGCACGGCGAAGCCGCGACGCTGCAATGGCTGAAGGGCCTGAAGACCAACGCGCAGATCTTCGACGACGACGAAGGCGTGACGGCGGCCGTCAATCGCGGCGGCGTGCTGACCGGCATCATCAACAACTACTACTGGGACCGCCTGCACGCCGAGCTCGGCGACAAGTCGACGAAGAGCGCGATCCACCATTTCGGCAATCACGACGTCGGCGCAGCCGTCAACGTGTCCGGCGCCGCGGTGCTGAAGGCGTCGAAGCACCAGGCCGACGCGCAGAAGTTCGTCGCGTATCTCGTCAGCGAGCGCGCGCAGAAGCTGATGGCGGGCGGCCACATCAGCTTCGAGTACCCGCTGCATCCGGGCGTCGCACCCGACCCGATCCTGAAGCCGTTCAACGAACTGAGCCCGCCGGCGCTGACGTTCGAACAGCTCGGCGACGATAGCCAGGCCGGCAAGCTGCTGCGCCAGGCCGGCCTGCTCTGAGCATGAGCGACGCCGTGTCCCGCACGGCGCGCGCCGCACGCGACGGCAAGCGCACCGCGACGCGGCGGCGCCCGTCGCGCGCGCTCGTCGCCGCGGCCGCGTGCGGGCCGCTCGCGATCCTGCTGCCGCTCGGCTTCACGCTGTATCGCGCGGCGACCTTCGGCTTCGACGACGCGATCGAGCTGCTGTGGCGGCCGCTCGTCGGCGAACTGCTCGTCAACACGCTGTCGATCACGCTCGCCGCCACCGTCGCGTGCGCGCTGCTCGGCACTGCGCTCGCGTGGTTCATCGAGCGCACGGACCTGCCCGCCCGGCCGCTGTGGACCGCGCTCGCCGCGGCGCCGCTCGCGGTGCCGCCGTTCATCACGAGCTACGCGTGGGTGTCGCTGAGCCTCGACCTGCAGGATTTCCTCGGCGCGCTGATCGTGCTGACCTCCGCGTACTTTCCGCTCGTCTACCTGCCGGTGGCCGCCGCGTTGCGCGAGCTCGACCCCGCGCTCGAAGAAAGCGCGCGCACGCTCGGCTGCTCGCCGTGGCATACGTTCTTTCGCGTCGTGCTGCCGCAACTGCGCCCCGCGCTGTGCGGCGGGATGCTGCTCGTCGCGCTCGGCGTGCTGTCCGAGTTCGGCGCGTTCCAGTTGCTGCGATTTCGCACGTTCACGACCGAGATCTACGCGGAATACCGCACCGCGTTCGACGGCGGCGGCGCATCGCTGCTCGGTTGCGTGCTGATCGCGCTGTGCCTGCTGTGCCTCGCGATCGAGGCGCGCGCGCGCGGCCATGCACGTTACGGTCATACGCATCGCGCGGCGCGCCGCGTCGCGATGCGCTACCCGCTCGGACGCTGGCGCCTCCCCGCCGCCGCGGCATTCGCCGCGCTCGCGGCCGCGACGCTCGGCGTGCCGCTCGGGATGATCGGCTACTGGCTCACGCAACAGGGCGCGGCCGCCGTCACGCCGGCCGACGTATCGCCCGAGCTGCTGTGGCAGACCGCGCTCGCATCGAGCGGCTACGGTCTCGTCGCCGCGGCCGTCACGACGCTGCTCGCGCTGCCGCTCGCGTTCCTGCTGGTCCGATATCCGGGCCGCGTCGCAACGCTGCTCGAACGCACGGCGATGACCGTGCAGGGCGTGCCGGGCATCGTCGTCGCACTCGCAATCGTGTCGCTCACGGTGCGGCTGCTGCAGCCGCTCTACCAGAGCGCACCGGCGCTGGTCGGCGCGTACGCGATCCTGTTCCTGCCGCTCGCGGTCGTCAGCGTGCGCGCCGCGCTGTCGCACGTGCAGGTCCGGCTCGAGGAAACCGCGCGCTCGCTCGGCCTCGGCTGGCGCGCGACGCTCACGCGCGTGGTGCTGCCGCTCGCGGCGCCCGGCCTCGGCGCGGCCGCGACGATGGTGTTCATCTCGGTCGTGACGGAACTCAACGCGACGCTGCTGCTGTCGCCGATCGGCACCCGCACGCTCGCGACGCAGGTGTGGAGCGATACGGCGACGCTCGCGTTCGCGGCCGCGGCGCCGTATGCGGCGCTCCTCGTCGCGCTGTCGCTGGGCGCGTCGGGCCTGCTGTTCCTGCTGCTCGGCCGCGCGTCGGTGCGCGACTGAGCGCCGCCCCTTTTCCCCGGAACCGCTCATGAGCGAACTACGCATCCACGGCCTGTCGAAATCGTTCGGATCGCATACCGTCCTGCACGACATCGATCTCACGGTGCGGCGCGGCTCGCGCCTCGCGTTGCTCGGCCCGTCGGGCAGCGGCAAGACGACGCTGCTGCGCGTGCTGTGCGGCTTCGAGCGCGCCGAGCGCGGCACCGTCGAGATCGACGGGCGCCGCGTGGCCGCACCCGACGTGCACCTGCCGCCCGAGCAGCGGCGGATCGGCTACGTGCCGCAGGAAGGCGCGCTGTTTCCGCACCTGTCGGTGGCCGACAACATCGCGTTCGGGCTGCCGCGCGCGGCACGGCGGCGCCATCATCGCGTCGACGAACTGCTCGAAATGGTCGGGCTGCCCGCGTCGTATGCGAGCCGCGTGCCGCAGCAACTGTCCGGCGGTCAGCAGCAGCGCGTCGCGCTCGCGCGCGCGCTGGCGCCCGAGCCGTCGCTCGTGATCCTCGACGAACCGTTCTCCGCGCTCGACACGTCGCTGCGGCACGAAACGCGCAGCGCGGTCGCGGATGCGCTCGCCGCGGCGGGCGCGACCTCGGTGCTCGTCACGCACGACCAGCCCGAGGCGATGACGCTCGGCGACGAAGTGGCGGTGATGTGGCAAGGCCGGCTCGTGCAAACGGCCGCGCCGCAGATGCTGTACCGGCAGCCCGTCACGCGCGACGTCGCGTCGTTCGTTGGGCAGGCCGTGCTGCTCGCGGGCCGCGTGCACGGCGGGCGCATCACGTGCGCGCTCGGCGAGCTGCCGCTCGTCGCGCCGCTGCCCGACGGGCCCGCCGATGCGATGCTGCGCCCCGAACAGATCGGCATCGTGCCGGCTGCGCACGTCGACGCCGCGCGCGGCCATACGGCGCGCGTCGAAGCTGCGCAGTTCGCCGGCCAGGACGCCGACGTGCTCGTGCGTCTCGATGCCGACGCCGACACGTTCGTGCGTGCGCGCGTGCCGGGGCATCGGTGCCCGACCGTCGGCGAGCGCGTCGCGCTGGTCGTCGACGGAGCGGTGATGGCGTACGCGCGCTGAGCGGGCCGCGCGCCGCGCTCACGCATCGGCACAGCCCGCGCCGGCTACAGGCGCATAAATCCGGCCGTCGGTCTCGACCGACGCGCCCAGCCGCCGCGCAAGGCCCTTCGCGCCTTCGCGCATCACGACGTCGTGATTCCATCTGAACAGCGGGCGCGCGACCGGCTCCAGCCAGTTCATCCACTTCAGGTGCGTACGGATGTGCCAGTCGTAGCGCACGACCGTGCGTGCGCCGTCGGCGGCGAACGACCAGCGTCCGTCGCCTTCGATCGCGCCGCTCGCACGGCCTTCGAGCGCATGCGGCGGCTCGACGCGCCGCACGCGCATATCGAAGGTCAGCCGGTACGGCAGCGCGCCCTTCCACGTGTACCGGTGCAGCGCGCCGACGCCGCGTGCGTCGCCCGGCTCGATCTCGACGGTGCGCACGGCGCCCTTCCACCAGTCGGGCCAGCGGTCGACCTGGTAGATCGCGTCCCAGACCGCCGCGAGCGGTGCGTCCACGCGCCAGGTCGTCGAGAACCGGTATTGCGCCATGCAGCCTCCGGCATGCCCGTCGCGGGCATGAAACGGGAACGGAAACGGGAACGGGGTCAGGGCGAAAAGAAGCGCTCGGGAAACGCGACGTCGATCTCGACATCGTCGAGCGTCACGGTTTCGAGCGGCTCGTCACCATCGTCCGCGAAGCTCACGACCTTCAGCGGAAAGCCATCCTCGGTGTCGAGCCACAGCCGGTAGCGATGCACGCCGTCGACCGCGTGCGCGGGCGCGCCGGTGACCGACACGCGCAGCGCGGTCCGGCCGCCGACGGCCTCCTCGCCTTCGGTCACCGTCGCGCCGCCTTGCTGCAGCGCATGAACGTTGCGCAGCAGTTCGCCGACGTCCGACCGGTCGACCCGGTGGCCGCTGCGGTCGCGCACGAGCGGATTGGACGGCGACAGCGTCAGCGCGGGCGGCGCGTGCGCGCCGAACGGGCGCAGCCGCACCTTGCCGTCGCCGGGATCGTAGGCGAGCACCGCGCCGTGATGCGGCGACACGAAATCCATCCGCACGAAGCCGGGTTTCAGGTACGCGTAATGGATTTCGGTGTGTTCGCCGCCGCGCGCCGACGAGCGGATCGTCGCGCGGTACGAGCGGACGTGGTCGAAATGCGCCTGCGCGACGGTCACGGGATCGGCGGTCATGCTCGCTCCTATCAGGCTCGCGGCCAGCAACGCGGCGATCACGGCGCCGCCTCGACGTCGAGCACGCCTTCCATCCCGCGCTCGCGATGGCTCCTGAGGAACAGCAGCCGATGCGTGCAATAGTAGGCGAACCGGCCCGGCTGCGCAGGGGTGAAGCGAAAGGTCTTCGGCGTCGTGCCGAGTTCGGTGTGCACCGCGATGCCGGCCTGCGGCGCGTCGATCTCGAAGCTGTGCGGCACCAGGCCGGGCTCGGTCGACACGGTCAGCTCGACCGGCACGTGCGCGCGCACGATCACGTGGTTCGGCCGGAAGAAATAGCTGCCGCCGACGATCGCCACCCGCTGCACGCCGTCGGCGTCGACCGGCACGCGCACCGGCGCGTCGCCGTCCGCCCGCGCGAGCGCGACGCTTGCGGCAAGCATCGCCGGCACCAGCATCTTCGCCATCGTCTTCATCGCGTGCTCCCTGCGGGCGCTACGCGCGTCATCCTTTCCACGCATCGGTCGAGCCGCCGAGCGCGCCGCACGCCTCGATCGCGAGCTCGCGCAGGCGCCGTTCGTCGCCGCGGCCGGACAGCGCATAACCCATGCCGCGATCCGACCAGAAATACGTGTAGCGGCCGTCGGCCGACATCGCCTGCGGCGCGAGGCGCCGCGCGTCGTACGCGGTCATGTACAGCGTCACGCGCTCGCCGTCGGCGCGCTGATACATGAGCTGCGCGGCCGGCCCCGCTTCGCCGGGCAGCAACCGGCCGCCGAGCAGTGCATAGCCGTATTCGTCGAGCGACGGCGCGCGCACCGGCCGCCCCACCCGCGCCGACAGCCACGCGTCGAGACGGCCGCGATCGCCCGCGCCGACCTCGACCGGATCCTCGCGATCGGCCGCGTACACCGCATACGCGACATCCGCGCGCGCGGCGAACGCCGGTTCGCTGCCGAACGCCGTCCAACCCGCATGCAGCGCGATGCCGATCAGCAGCCCGGCCGCCAGCCCCGCGCACGCGTACGCGATACCGCGCCGGCGCGACAGGCGGCGCTGCACGAACAGCGCCGACGCCGCGCCAGGCAACGGGAACAGCGCCTGCAGCGCATCGCGCTGCGCGCGGTAATGCGCGAATCGTTCGGCTTCCTCCGGATCGGATTGCAGGCGCTCGAGCACCTCGCGGCGCTCGTTTCCGGACAGCTCGCCATCCAGCAACGCGGACAGCAGTTGCGCCGACGCATCGTCGTCCCGATCGTTCGAAGGCTTGCGCGAATCATCCATCATGTCTTCCCGATCACCCGTAACGCGGCCGAACCGTGCGCAGACGGCTCGTCCGACAGCAGTGCGCGCATCTGGCCGCGCGCCCGCGCGAGCCGCGACATCACCGTTCCCACCGGCACGCCGAGCACCTGCGCGGCGTCGCGATAACTCAACTCTTCGAGTGCGACCAGCAGCAGCACCTCGCGCTGCTCGACGGGCAGCCGGTACAGCGCACGCTGCACGTCGCGCAGCATCAGCCCGCCGATCTCGCCGGTCGGCGCGGCCATGGTTTGCCATGGCGCCGTCGCGTCGTCGACCGCGATCTCGTGGCGCGCGCGCAACTGGTCGATGAAGCGGTGCCGCAGCAGCGTCAGCAGCCATGCGCGCAGGTTGCCGCCGTCGCGCGGCGGCCGGTTCAGCGCACGCTCGAGCGTGTCCTGCACGAGATCGTCCGCCCAGGCCCGGTCGCCCGTCAGCGCGCGCGCATAGCGCGTGAGATGCGGCAACCACACCAGCAGATCCGATTCATAGCTCATCAGGATGCCTCGCGCGCCGCCGCGCCGTCACGGACGCGCGACGTGCCACATGCCGCCGATCCCGTCGCCGCCCATTTCGCCGGCCTTGTGGTCCATCTTCCAGCGATACAGCGGGCGCCCGTGGTACGCCCATTGCTTCTTGCCATCGTCGCGCGCGACGAGGCTCCACGCGCCCGACGCCTTGTCGTACGCATCGGCGATCGCAGGCGGCCAATTGGTCGCGCAGGCGCTGTCGCACGCGCTCTTGCCGGGCGCGTCGCGATCGAACACGTACAGCGTCATGTGATCTTCGTCGACCAGTTTCCCGGCGGCGGCCTGTGGCGGCTCCGCGGCCGCCGGCTGCACGATCGCCGCGGTCAGCGCGGCAGCGAAAAGTATCCGTTTCATTCCCGTTCTCCTTGGCCTGGCATCGCGACACCGCGGCGCCGGACGGGACGATCGGCTTCATCGCGATCATTATCCCGCCGGCCGGTCGTGCCGGGACTCGGTATGTAAACGGACGGCGGCGGCCGGTTATTCCATGCGGCCCCGCATCGGCCATTCGTGCGACGAAAGAAACCGGGAAACCCAAAGAAAACGCGGCATGACATTCCTGTCATGCCGCGTTGCGCGTCCCGTTTCGCGCGGCGGCCGATACGCCGCCGCGCGATCGGGCCGATTACCTCGGCAGTGCGCCCGTCAGCGACTGGAGCAGCGACGTCACCGGTGCGAGCGGATTGTTCGCCGTGCCGGTGCCCGAATGCGGCGTGACCGACAGGCCCGGCGCGGAGCCGAGCGTCGTACCGACCGCCGTGCCGACCGAATTGACGACCGTTGCCGTCGCATTGGCGCCCGTCGTCAGCAGCGAGCCGACCGCGCCCGCCGTGCCGCCGGCCGCGTTCGCGCCCGAGCCGAGCAGGCTGCCGCCCGCCGAAGCCGCCGAACCGGCCGCACCCGTCAGCGCGCCGGCCGCCTGCCCGAGGGCTGCCGGACCGTTCGCGAGTGCGCCCGTCACCGAGCCAAGTGCACCGGTCAGTGCGCCGGCCGGGTTGCTGCCGCCCGTCAGGCCGCTCACGAGGTTCGTGATCGGTGCGATCGGGTTGCTGCCCGCCGCGCCCGTCAGCGTGCCGACGACCTGGTTCACGACGCCTTGCACCGGCGCCAGCGGGTTCGAGCCGCCGAGGTTGCCGAGCGTGCCCGTCACCGAGTTCAGCGCGCCCGTCAGTGCGCCGGCCGGATTACCGCTGCCGAGCGCGCCCACGACGGAGCCGACCGCGTTGCCCAGTGCGCCCGTGGCCGTGCCGACCGCGTTGGTCAGCGTACCGGCCGCGTTGCTGCCGCCGAGCGTGCCGACGACCTGGTTCACGACGCCCTGCACCGGAGCCAGCGGATTGGACCCGCCGAGGTTGCCGAGCGCGCCCGTCACCGAACCGAGTGCGCCGGTCAGTGCGCCGGCTGCATTGCCCGTGGGCAACGCGTTCTGCAGACCGTTGACGAGGTTCGTGATCGGTGCGATCGGGCTGCCGCCACCGGCACCCGACAGCGTGCCGACGACCTGGTTCACGACGCCTTGCACCGGCGCCAGCGGGTTCGAGCCGCCGAGGTTGCCGAGTGCGCCCGTCACCGAGTTCAGCGCGCCCGTCAGCGCACCGGCCGGATCGCCGTTGCCGAGCGTGCCGGCGAGTTGCGTAACGACGCCCTGGACCGGTGCCAGCGGGCCGCCCGCGCCGCCGACGTTGCCGAGCGTGCCCGTGATCGTGTTGACCGCGTTGCTCAGTGCGCCGGCCGGGTTGCCGCTGCCGAGCGTGCCAGTGACCTGGTCGACGACGCTCTGGATCGGCGCCAGCGGGTTCGAGGCGCCGCCGAGGTTGCCCAGTGCGCCGGTGACCGTGCCGAGGGCGCCGGTCAGTGCGCCTGCCGGGTTGCCGCTACCGAGTGCGCCCGTGACTTGGTTCACCACGCCTTGGACCGGCGCCAGCGGGCTGCCCGCGCCACCGATGTTGCCCAGTGCACCCGTTACCGTGCCGAGCGCGCCAGTCAGTGCGCCTGCCGGGTTGCCGCTACCGAGTGCGCCCGTGACTTGATTCACGACGCCTTGAACCGGCGCTAGCGGGCTGCCCGCACCGCCGAGGTTGCCCAGTGCACCCGTGACCGTGCCGAGGGCACCAGTCAGCGCGCCTGCCGGGTTGCCGCTGCCAAGTGCACCCGTGACTTGGTTCACGACGCCTTGAACCGGCGCCAGCGGGCTGCCCGCGCCGCCGATGTTGCCCAGTGCACCCGTGACCGTACCGAGCGCGCCGGTCAGTGCGCCTGCCGGGTTGCCGCTACCGAGTGCGCCCGTGACTTGATTCACGACGCCTTGAACCGGCGCCAGCGGGCTACCCGCGCCACCGATGTTGCCCAGTGCACCCGTAACCGTACCGAGCGCGCCGGTCAGTGCGCCTGCCGGGTTGCCGCTACCGAGTGCGCCCGTGACTTGATTCACGACGCCTTGAACCGGCGCCAGCGGGCTACCCGCGCCACCGATGTTGCCCAGTGCACCCGTAACCGTGCCGAGGGCACCAGTCAGTGCGCCTGCCGGGTTGCCGCTACCAAGTGCACCCGTGACTTGATTCACAACGCCTTGAACCGGTGCCAGCGGGCTCCCCGCGCCGCCGATGTTGCCCAGTGCGCCAGTGACCGTGCCGAGAGCACCCGTCAGTGCGCCTGCCGGGTTGCCGCTACCGAGTGCGCCCGTGACTTGGTTCACGACGCCTTGGACCGGCGCCAGCGGATTCGAGCCACCACCAACGCTACCCAGTGCACCCGTCACCGTACCAACCGCGTTGCTCAGCGCGCCGGTCGCCGTATTCAATGCGCCGGTCAACGCACCGGCCGGGTTACCGCCACTCAACGCACCCGTGACCTGATTCACCACGCCCTGGACCGGCGCCAGCGGGCTGCCCGCGCCGCCGATGTTGCCCAGTGCGCCCGTGACCGTGCCGAGAGCGCCGGTCAGCGCGCCTGCCGGGTTGCCGCTGCCGAGCGCACCCGTCACCTGATTCACCACGCCTTGAACCGGCGCCAGCGGGTTCGCCCCACCGCCGACGCCACCCAGCGCACCGGTCACCGTGCCGAGTGCACCGGTCAACGCGCCTGCCGGGTTGCCGCTGCCGAGCGCACCCGTCACCTGATTCACCACGCCTTGAACCGGCGCCAGCGGGTTCGCCCCACCGCCGACGCTGCCCAGCGCGCCCGTTACCGTGCCAACCGCATTGCTCAGCGTCCCCGTCGCCGTATTCAGCGCACCGGTCAACGCACCTGCCGGGTTGCCGCCGCTAAGCGCACCCGTCACCTGGTTCACCAGGCCCTGCACCGGCGCGAGCGGCGTCACCGTGCCGCCGCCACCGCCGAGTGCGCCCGTCACCGCGCCCACCGCACCCGACAGCACCTGGCCGGGATCGCCGAGCGACGTCTGGATCGAGCCCGACCCGCCCGCGGCCACCGTGACCGAACCCAGCGGCGACGTGCCCGTCGCGACCAGCCCGACCGATACGCTGTTCGTCGGCGGATTGACGATCACCTGCGGAATCGGCAGCGCATCGAGAACCCCCGCCACGGCTGAACCGGAAGCGAGTACCCCGAACACCGTCGCGACCGACAGCGCCACACCCGTCAATTTAAGATTTTGTCCCATCCTTATTTACCCCATCTCGGTTGGCACTACGTTGATAAAGCATGGGGACGGATTGCATGAAGCGTGCCAATTCAAAAAACGGGATTGATTCGTCTGCCTATTGCCTCGCAATAACGCTTTTTTAATCGATTTCCGGCGAAATACGCGGGTTGCGGAGTTCGAATCATCTGACGAAACTGGCCGACGGAGCGCGGATGTAACGTAACGTTTGCGAGCCCCGTGGTAACGTGTTCCGGTACATTCGCGTAACACTGGAACGTCCGGTCGGGACCGTGCCCGGCGTCGTCATCGCCGGCTGCCAATTGCGCATTTCAGCAATATGAAAATGCATTGATGAATCGCGAATTTGCTGATTTTATTTATTGCACGATTTCTTTCCGGTCGATTACGCAGATCATTTCCGATTGCGCAGCTTTCGACAATGTGGACAGCCGAATGAAAAACTGTGACGGCCGCATTGCGACCGGAGCACGGGAGCGACGCGCGCGACGGCGGCCGGGGCCGCATCGCCGCGCCGCAGGTTCAGCCGAAACGCGCGGGCCGGTACGGATGGGGATCGATATAGGTCGGCGCGCCCGTCATCATCTCGGCGAGCAGGCGCCCGGTCGCGGGGCCCAGCGTGAGCCCGTGATGACAATGGCCGAACGCGAACCACAGGTGGCGATGGCGCGGCGCGGGCCCGATCACCGGACGCATGTCCGGCGTGCACGGCCGCATCCCGAGCCACGGCTCGGGATCGAGCCGTTCGCCGATGCCGAACGCGTCGCGCGCGAGCGGCTCGGCGCGCGCGAGCTGCACGCCGGTCGGCGGTGCGCCGCGCAGCGCGATCTCGACGCCGGTCGTGAGCCGCAGGCGGCCGCCGTCCATCGGCGCGACGACGAAACCCTCCTCGGTATCGCACACGGGCACGGTGAGCGGCGTGCGCGTCGGCTGGTAATGCATGTGGTAGCCGCGCTTCGCGCGCAGCGGAATCCGGTAGCCGAGCGGCGCGAACACGTGATCGGACCACGGCCCGAGCGCAACCACGGCCGAACGTGCCGAGATCGGCCCGTGCGCCGTACCGACCCGCCAGCCGTCATCCACCTGCGCGAGCGTCGTCGCATCGCCGAGCACGAAGGTGCCGCCGTCGCGCTCGAACAGCCGCGCATAGGCCTTCGTCAGCCCGCCCGGGCTCGACACGGTCTTCGGGTCCTGCCAGTGGAATGCGCCGCAAAACGCATCGCTGACGCCCGGCTCGCGATCGCGCAACGCACGTGCGTCGAGCACGGTCATCCGCAGCCCGTGCGCGTCGGCCACACGCTGCTGCACGCGCGCTTCCGCGTCGAACAGCGCCGGCGAACGGAATGCCTCGATCCAGCCGCCGTCGTGCACGAGCGGCTGCGCGTCGGTACGCGCGAGCAGCGCGTCGTGCTCGACGACGCTCGCCTCGACGAGCGGCAGCAAGTCCCGCGCGGCGGCCGCGAGCCGCTGCGGCGACGATTCGCGCCAGAAGCGCGCGAGCCAGCCCGCATACGCGGGCAGCGCGCGATAGTCCCAATAGAGATCGACCGAGCGGTTGCGCGCATAGCGCAGCAGCGTGCCGAGCCTGCGCGGAAACGCATACGGCACGACCGACGAGCGCTCGATCAGCCCGGCATTGCCGTGGCTCGTTTCCTCGCCCGGCTCACGCCGGTCGACGAGCGCGACGCGCAGCCCGCGATCCTGCAGATGCAGCGCCGACGACACGCCGACGATGCCGGCCCCCAGAACGATGACGTCGAAATCCATGTTTCCCCGTGCTGCGTCGAAAGTCGATGCGACACGCGCCGGCACCGCCGGCCGGCGCGCGGCCGTGCTTACTTCGCGACGATGTCGCGCTTGAAATACTTCTGCGACAGCGCGCTCAGCGTGCCGTCCTTCTTCAGCGCATCGAGCGCGCCGACGATCTTCGCCTGCAGCGCCTTGTCGTTCTTGCGCATCCCGAAGCCCGTGCCTTCGCCGAGCGTCGCCGGATCCTTCAGCGCCTCGCCGACGATCTGGTAGTCGCGGCCGGCCGGCTTGTCGAGGAAACCGTCCTGCGCGGTCTGCGCTTCCTGCACGGCCGCGTCGAGACGCCCCGCGACGAGATCGGCGTAGATCTGGTCCTGATCCTGGTACGACACGACGGCCACGCCCGCATTGGCCCAGTGCGCCTTCAGGAAATCCTCCTGCGACGAGCCCTGCAGCACGCCGACGTGCTTGCCGCGCAGGCTCGCGACGTCGGGCCGCAGCGGCGAGCCGCGCTTCGCGACCATCACGATCGGCACCACGTAGATCGCCGGCGTGAAGTCGATGCTCTGCCGGCGCTTCGCGGTGATGTTCATCGCCGAGTTGATCGCATCGAACTTGCGCGCCTGCAGCGCCGGAATCAGGCCGTCGAACGAATTCTCGACCCACACGCATTTCATGTTCAGCTTCGCGCACACCGCGTTGCCGATGTCGACGTCGAAGCCCTGCAGCTGGCCGGCCGGCGTCTTGCTCTCGAACGGCGGATAGGCGGCTTCGATTCCGAAGCGCAGCGTGGTCTGTTCCGCATGGGCCGTGACGGCCGCGCACGCGAGCGCCGCGGCGGCGCAGAGGGAAAGCTTCCAGTTCATGACGGGTCCTTCTGTTCTCGATGGGGGCGATGAAGAGCGGTCGCGCGACGCCCGCACCGGGGCGCCGGATCGGCATTCGATGCAGACGGCCGCCGCACGGCGGCACGCCGTATCCTGCATGCGAAATATAGACTCAAAGTCTACTATAGACTATAGGGGATACGAGAATCGAGCCTCGTCTCGCCGCGCCGGAATGTCATCGCTCATCAAAAACATCGTTGATTTTTCGGTGTTTTTCATCGAGCCCCCAGCGATACGAAATCCCGAAAAGAAAAATTCTCCCGTTTTTGTTTGTCTATATTAGACTTTTCGTCCATCACGAACACTGCCGGACACCGCCTTTCGAGACCGTGCCGTCCGGCCCCGACCGGAGATGTCCCCATGACGCAAACCGTCCCGCCCCTGCCGCTGACCGTCGACGAAGCCGCGGTGCGCGCAGCCCTGCCGTCGCTCGACGTGCTCGGCACGCTGCGCCGCATGTTCGCCTCGCTCGCCTCCGCGCGCGCGGTGCAGCCACCGCAGACCCTCACGCTGTTTCCCGACCAGGCCGGCGACTTCATCACGTATCTCGGCGCGCTCGCCGACGAGCAGGTGTTCGGCGCGAAGCTGTCGCCGTACGTGGTCACGGGCGGCAAGCCCATCGTCACCGCGTGGACCGCATTGATGTCGATGCGCACCGGCCAGCCGCTGATGTGGTGCGACGCGGGGCTGCTGACCGTCGAGCGCACGGCCGGCACGACCGCGCTCGCGGTCGACTGCCTCGCGCCGTGCGACGCGCGCCATCTCGCGATCGTCGGCGCGGGCGCGGTCGGCCTCGCGCACCTGCGGCACACGGCGGCGCTGCGCGACTGGGAGAAGATCCGCGTGTACTCGCCCGCGCTCGCCGGCGACGCGGCGCTGCAGGCGACGCTCGCGCAGCTCGACCCGCGCGCGCGGGCCGCCGCGAGCGTCGACGCCTGCGTGCGCGACGCGGACGTCGTGATGCTGTGCACGTCGTCAGGCACGCCCGTGCTCGGCGACGGCATGCTCACGCGCCCCGCGCTCGTCACGTCGATCAGCACGAACGTCGCACGCGCGCACGAGATCCCGCCCGCGTGGCTGCCCGACATGGACGTGTACTGCGACTACCGGCACACGACGCCGGCGAGCGCCGGCGAGATGCAGATCGCGGCGGCCGACCACGGCTGGGCCGCCGAGCGGATCGTCGGCGATCTTCCCGCGCTCGTCGCCGGCACCTGCGCGGCGCCGTCGCGCGCGCGTCACGCGTTCTTCCGCTCGATCGGCCTCGGGCTCGAGGACATCGCGATCGCGCACGCGCTGTACACGCACCTGACGCGCGCATGAGCATCACGCGCGCGCGGGGCCGATACAATGGCGCAACCGCCGCCGCGGCCGCGCGCGGGCGCACGGGCATGCCGGCCACCGGCGCGCCCGCACGCCGTCCCGATGCGCCGCCCGGCCCACGCCCACCCGAGATGGCGACACCGATGCGCAAGAAGCAATCCCCCGTCAAAGACCTGCTGCTCACCCGCTACGCGCCGATCGCCGACGGTATCGCCGCGCTGTTCTTCCCGTACGCGGAAGTCGTGATCCACGACCTGCACGACCAGACCGTGCTGTATCTCGCGAACAACCTGTCCAAGCGCGAGATCGGCGACGATTCCGCGCTCGAGGAAATCGATCATTCGGCACGCGAGCGCGTGATCGGCCCGTACGAGAAGCTGAACTGGGACGGCCGGCGGATGCGCTGCGTGAGCAACGTGCTGTTCGACGACGAAGGCCGCCCGGCCGGGATGATGTGCATCAACTTCAACATCGCGGTGTTCGACGAGGTGCGTGCGACGCTCGACCTGTTCATCAAGGGCGCGGGCGTCGTCGCGCAGCCCGACGAGCTGTTCCGCGACGACTGGCAGGAACGCATCAACACGTTCCTGCACGGCTGGCTGCGCGAGCGCCAGGTCGGGCTGAACGGGCTCACGCGCGAGCACCGGCGCGAGCTCGTCGAGGCGCTCTACGCGGAAGGCGCGTTCCGCGGCAAGAGCGCGGCGAACTACGTCGCGAACGTGCTCGGGATGGGGCGCGCGACGGTCTACAAGCACCTGAAACACCTGAAGGAAACGCAGGGCGACGCATAAGCCGCAAGCCGCTTGCCGCCCGAGCCGCTTGGCCGGAACAGGCGGCGGCCGGCAGCGGTAATCGCTATCGGAGCGCGGCTTCCGTGTCTATGCTTCCTGATACGTCGGGCACGAACCCGGCCGCGACGAAGCGTCGAAGCACAAAGTGATATAGTCCCGGTTACATTTTTTGCTGCCCTGAACCGCCCATGACGACCGCTCCCGCCCCGACCGCCCGCCCGACCCTGACCGTCGAAATCTGGTCCGACCTGATCTGCCCGTGGTGCTGGATCGGCAAGCGCCGCTTCGACGAGGCGCTCGCCAGGTTTGCGCACGCCGATCGCGTCGACGTCGCGCTGCGCGCGTACCGGCTGATGCCCGGCCAGCCCGTCGAGCCGGTCGAGGCGATGCTCGCCGGCAAATACCGGATGTCGCCCGCGCAGGTCGACCAGATGCTGCGCCAGGTGACCGACGCGGCTGCAAGCGTCGGGCTGCACTACGACCTGCCCGGCACGCTCGTCGGCGACACGCTCGACGGCCACCGGCTCGTGAAGCTCGCGGAAGCGACCGGCCGCGCGCACACGCTGACCGAGCGGCTGTACCGCGCGTATTTCTGCGAACACGGCTCGCTGTTCGATCACGCCGAGCTGACCGAATTCGCGGTCGAAGCGGGGCTCGAGCGCGCGGCCGTCGAAGACGTGCTGCGCAGCGACCTGTACCGCGACGAAGTCGAAGCCGACATCGCGCGCGCCGCGCAGATCGGCGGGCGCGGCGTGCCGCTGTTCGTGTTCGGCGGCCGCTACGCGGTGTCGGGCGCGCAACCGGCCGACGCGTTCGAGCAGGCGCTCGACCAGGCGTGGCGCGACGGCATCGTCGAACTCGCGGGCGACGACGCGGCCGCCTGCGGCCCCGACGGCTGCGCACTGCCGGCGCGCTCGTAACACGACGCATCACGCCCGCCCCGAGCGTTCGGTCCGGGCGCGCCGCTACGCGTCTCTGCTGCCACAAACCGGCAGGAAGCCCGTGCCGACGACGTCTACAATGCATCCTTTCAGATAACTATCAGAAGGCTGCAAGCCCATGACCCACGGGATTCACGGCGAGAAGCGCTGGTACGCGCTGATCGTCCTCTGCCTCGGCGTGCTGATGATCGTGCTCGACAGCACGATCGTGAACGTGGCGCTGCCGTCGATCAGTACCGATCTCCACTTCACCGAAACGGCCCTCGTGTGGGTCGTCAACGCGTACCTGCTCACGTTCGGCGGCTGCCTGCTGCTCGGCGGCCGGCTCGGCGACCTGTACGGTCAGCGGCGCATGTTCCTCGCGGGCCTCGTCGTGTTCACGCTCGCGTCGCTCGCCTGCGGCCTCGCGCAATCGCAGACGATGCTGATCGCCGCGCGCGCGGTGCAGGGGCTCGGCGGCGCGGTCGTGTCGGCCGTCTCGCTGTCGCTGATCATGAACCTGTTCACCGAACCCGGCGAACGGGCGCGCGCGATGGGCGTCTACGGTTTCGTCTGCGCAGGCGGCGGCAGCATCGGCGTGCTGCTCGGCGGGCTGCTGACGAGCTCGCTGTCGTGGCACTGGATCTTCCTCGTCAACCTGCCGATCGGCATCGCGGTCTACGCGATGTGCGCCGCGCTGCTGCCGCGCATGCGCGCGCCGGCCGGCGCCGCGCGGCTCGACGTCGCGGGCGCGATCACCGTGACCGGGTCGCTGATGCTGGCCGTCTACGGGATCGTCGGCGGCAACGAGGCCGGCTGGCTGTCGACGCAGACCGTCGCGCTGATCGGCGCGGCCATTGCGCTGCTTGCGCTGTTCATCGCGATCGAGGCGCGCGCCGCGCATCCGCTGATGCCGCTCACGCTGTTCGCGGCGCGCAACGTCGCGCTCGCGAACGTGATCGGCGTGCTGTGGGCGGCCGCGATGTTCGCGTGGTTCTTCCTGTCCGCGCTCTACATGCAGCGCGTGCTCGGCTACGGGCCGCTGCAGGTCGGCCTCGCGTTCCTGCCGGCGAACCTGATCATGGCCGCGTTCTCGCTCGGGCTGTCGGCGCGGATCGTGATGCGCTTCGGCATTCGCGGCCCGATCGCCGCCGGCCTGCTGATCGCGGCCTGCGGCCTCGCGCTGTTTTCGCGCGCGCCGGTCGACGGCGGCTTCGTGGGGCACGTGCTGCCGGGCATGACGCTGCTCGGCATCGGCGCGGGCGTCGCGTTCAACCCGATGCTGCTCGCCGCGATGAGCGACGTCGACCCGGCCGATTCCGGGCTCGCGTCGGGCATCGTCAACACCGCGTTCATGATGGGCGGCGCGCTCGGCCTCGCCGTGCTCGCGAGCCTCGCGGCCGCGCGCACCGACGCACTCGCCGCCGCGCAGGCCGCGCCGCTCGACGCGCTGAACGGCGGGTACCACGCCGCATTCGCATTCGGCGCGGCGTTCGCCGTCGCGGCCGCGCTGATCGGCCTCGCGCTGCGCATCCGGCGGCAAGGCGCGGTCGAAGGCGTCGGTCCCGCGACGCACTGACCGGTCGCAGACGGAGCCGGCCGCCGGCACCGCACACGGGCGCGCCTCGTCGCGCCCTTTTTTCGTCTTCAGGGTCCCGCCTGCCGCGCAGCCCCTCGCAGCGTGCCGCTCCGGCCGCTTCGCCGGCCCCGCCCCGGTTCGAACACGCGTTTCACCGCCGCACGCCGCACGCACCTTCCCGGCCGATTTTTAACGCAGTCGTACACCGACCCGCCACATTTGCGACAATGGCGGACTTTGACCCACGCGCCGCCGCCGAACGCCGCACAACCGCCTGCTTCCGATGTCGCTCCCCCATATCGACCTGCTGTACTCCCTGTCCGGCCTGTTCGTCGGCATCCTCGTCGGCCTGACAGGCGTCGGCGGCGGTTCGCTGATGACGCCGATCCTCGTGCTGCTGTTCGGCGTCCACCCCGCGACGGCGGTCGGCACCGACCTGCTGTACGCGGCCGCGACCAAGGCCACCGGCACGCTCGTCCACGGCCTGAAAGGATCGATCGACTGGCGCATCACGGGCCGGCTCGCGGCGGGCAGCGTCCCGGCCGCGGCGCTCACGCTGTGGTGGCTGCACACGCACGGCATGAACACGCCGGGCACCGCGCGGATGATCCAGCTCGTGCTCGGCATCGCGCTGCTGCTCACGTCGCTCGCGCTGATCTTCCGGCCGCAGCTCACCGCATTCGCCGCGCGCAACCCGCTCGCGCCGAGCCCCGCGCGCACGCTGTGGTCGACCGTACTGACGGGCGCCGTGCTCGGCGTGCTCGTGTCGATGACGTCGGTCGGCGCCGGCGCGATCGGCGTGACCGTGCTCCTGCTGCTGTACCCGATGCTCGCGACGTCCCGCATCGTCGGCTCCGACATCGCGCACGCGGTGCCGCTCACGCTCGTCGCCGGGATGGGCCACTGGCTGCTCGGTTCGGTCGACTGGTCGATGCTGCTGTCGCTGCTGCTCGGCTCGCTGCCCGGCATCGTGCTCGGCAGCCTGCTGTCGGCGCGCGCGCCCGAGCGGCTGCTGCGCAACCTGCTCGCCGCGACGCTCGTCGCGGTCGGCGTGCGGCTCGTGCTCGCGTAAGCGGCGCGGCTGCCCCTTCCTGCCCGGCCGGCGCGACGCGCCGGCCCATCGCCAGCCTCTCCAAAAAAACAGCCCGATCGGCCTGCGCCGATCGGGCTGTCGTCCATCCGGGGCGGCATGCGCCGCCCGCGGCGCTTACTGCCCCTGCTGCTGCAGTTGCTGCTGCTTGAGCTGCTGCGTGCGCGCCTGCAGTTTCAGCACGCGCTGCAGCGCGGTGCGGTTCGCGAGGATGCCGTCGTAGAAGTTGGCAAGATCGCCCTTCAGCGCGGTCCGGGACGCGTCGTTCAGGTAGATCATGTGGCCCGACGGGTAGTTCTTGATCGTCAGGTTCTGCGCCTTGATCGTCGGATCGAGCGGCATCTGCGCGAGCGTCAGCTCCGTCTGGTGGAACGGCGTGACCGCGTCGAAATAACCGTTCGCCGACAGCACCTTCAGGTCCGGGTTCACGCTCATCGTCGACGCCAGGTCGCCGGCCGTGTACAGCGTATTGCCGCCGCCCTTGTTCGCGCCGGTCGGGTCCGTGTGGCTGAAGTCCCAGTTGTTGAAGACCTGGTCGTTCAGGTCCACGAACGACGACGTCGACGTGTACTTGAGGTCGGTGTTGATATAGCTGTTCCACAGCACCGTGTACGCGCCGCCGACGTTCGAGATCGACGGATCGTTGCTGCCCGAGTTCGGCAGGATGTACGGCGCGATGCCCTTGCCCGTGAAGTTCGCGCGACCGTCGTACTGGCCGATCTGCGTGCCCGGCACGAGCGTCAGGAAGAACGTGTACGGCGGGTTGTCGTTGGACGACGGCACGTTGCCGAGCGCGGCCGGGTTGCCGAAGGTCTGGATCAGCGACGTCGGGTCGGTGCCGATGTACGAACCCATCTGCTGCGCGGTCTGCAGGTTCAGGTTCAGCCGCACGTTCACGAAGCCGCCATCCTGCGGGTTCGGCTTCTGCGCGAGCGGCGCGAGCGTGTTGTCCGCGTAGTTGCGGGCCTGGACCATGTACGCGTCGAGATCGGTCGGCGTCGGGTTGAGCGTCGTCTTCTTCCAGTAGAACGCATCGGCCGCGAGCGTCGGGAACGTACCCGGCGCGGACAGCGCGTTCGCGTAGTCGAGAATCGACGACTGCAGCGTGATCCCGTTCAGGTCGATGCCGTCCTCGTGCAGCACCCACGACACGACCGCGCTGCGCGCCGTGCCGTACGACTCGCCGTACAGGAACTTCGGCGAATTCCAGCGCGAGTACTTGGTCAGGTAGCGCTGGATGAAGCGGTCGATCGAGCGCGCATCCTGGTCGGTGCCCCAGAAGTCCTTGTTCTTCGCCGGGGCGACGGCCGTCGAGTAACCGGTGCCGACCGGGTTGATGAACACGAGGTCGGTGCGGTCGAGCAGGCTGTCCGGGTTGTCGAGCAGCTTGTACGGCGCGGGCGGCGTGAAGTTCGGGAACGACGACTGCAGGCGCTTCGGCCCGTACGAGCCGAGCAGCAGGTAGACCGACGACGAGCCGGGGCCGCCGTTGTAGAAGAACGTGACCGGGCGCGGCTTCGACGGGTCGGGATTGTCCTGCGTGTACGCGACGTAGAACATCTTCGCGTTCGGCGCCGACGTGGCCGGATCGATCGTCGTCAGGTGGCCGGTGGTGGCCGTGTACTTGATGGTCTTGCCGCCGATCGTGACCTGGCGGTGCACGACGGCTGCGCCTTCCGTCGAATCCGTGACCGCGTCGTTCGGCCCGGTGCCGTACACGTCGGTGTCGACGTACGGCTGGTCGGCCGCGGCGGCGGCCGTTGCGTTGGTGCTGGCCGACGAGCTGCCGTTGGACGTCGTCGCGGCCGCGGCGGCGGCCGAAGCGGACGGGCTCGGCCCGTCGTCGCCGCCGCACCCCGTGACGAGCAGCGCGGCTGCCGCAGCCGCGGCGAGCGGCACGCTCAGTGTCGTTCCGAATAGCGCGAAACCGTCTTTCAAGGACTTCCGTGTCGTCATTATTGCCTCTCGAACAGAACGATAAATACCGCCGGTCGCAAAGGATCGTTTGCGCCGGCGCTCCGCACCAGGAATGCATTCGTTATGCGACGCACTCCGAGTTTTTTACCGGATCGGCGAATACCGACCGGCATGATTTACCCCACCCATATTTTTGCGACTGCACAATGGAATCAATTCCATTGCAAACGACAATTCAATAATCCGCGGCAATACGGAGTCATTTCACCTTTCCGCAGATGCACAAAATCACCGGCAAAAGAATGCCCCGCAAAGCCCGCCGGATAAGGCGGCTTCGCTGCGAACGGACGAACAATCCCCCTCGGCGAGACACCGATTAATCGCAAAGCGGCGACCAATCGCGTTCGAGCCGATTTAATAAAATCGAAAGGATCGATTAACCAAACGGAAAGGAATGTTCTCGTATCAGGAATTTATTAAATTAAGTGAAAATACCGGCGCATAATAGGTTCCGGATTTATGGCCGTAAAGTAATAATTTGTTACGGCGCTCGCCATTCGGATAAAAGGCGGCACGGGACCGATTCCACTCCCGAAAAGAAAAAAGCCGGACGGCTGTCCGGCTTCGTGATGGCGGCGCGGCGGGCGCCGTCAGAGCGGCACGTCGATCGCGCCGGCGCCGGCCGTGATTGCGTTCGCGCCCGGCGCGGCCGAGATCGGCGGCAGGTTCGCGCTCGTCAACGCGGGCGCGGCGCCCGGCGTGCCGCCGCGCGGCACCGTGCGGATCACCTGCGACGGCGGCAGCGGCGCGCCGTTCTTCAGGTGCCGCCACATCAGGTTCAGCGCCTGCAGGTTGTAGTAGTGCACCGGCACGAAGCGCGTGTCGAAGCCCGCGACCGGCAGGAACGCGTCGAAGTGCTGGCCGTTCGTCACCTCGTAGAACACGAGCTGGCTGCGGCTGCCCTCGCTGATGCCGTTCTGCGCGACATAGGCGCGCGACGCGTGGTTCACCGGCACGAGCGCGTCGTTGCGGCCCTGCACGATGATCGCCGGCTTGCCCTGCAGGTTCGCGTTCACGCGCACCGCGTCGACGTTCGCGGGCATCCCGAGCATCCCGTTGGTCCACAGCTGGCGCAGGCACAGCGCGCCCGCGAAGCTCGCATCGGGCGTCGCGAGCCGGTGGTCGACGCCCGCGCCCGTGTTGAACACGAGGTCGATGCCGGCCGTCGGCGGCACGCCGTTGCCGAGCCCGAACACGGCCGGCATCGGTGACGCGGCGGGCGGGGCGACCGTCCCGGTCGCCGCGCTCGTCGTCGCGAAGCTGAAATTGCACAGGTTGTCGGTGACGCGCGAGCGCGTGTACGCGTTCGCGTAGGTGACGGCGATCGCCGGAATCGCCTGCGAATCCCACATCGGCGCCTGCAGCAGGTCGGAATCGGCGAGGTAGCCGGCCGCGTGGAGCTGCGCGAGCGCGTCGGCGGCCTGGCTCTGCGTGTCGCCGCCCGACACGAGCCCGGCCGCGGCGAGCGTCGCGCAGCGCTGGGTGCGGATCGACTGCGTGGTGGCGGCCGGCAGCGCGCTCAGGTACGGCGCGCCGGCGAGCGACGCGGACGCGGCCGCGCACGGCTCCAGCAGGTTCGCGAGCGTCGCGTAGTCGGCGAGCGGCCGGCCGAACGACGGCACGGGCTGGCCGCCCGTGCGCACGATCGCGTTCGGCGCCATCCGCACGTTGATCTGCGGTTCGCCGACCACGACCGCGGTGATCCAGCCGCGCGTGTCCTGCTCGGCGGCCGCGAGCGACGCGCCGCCGCCGTTGCTGACGGACGCCGCGATCGTCGTGATGTCGCCCGCGCGGTAGCGCACGCCGTGATGCGAGCCGTCGATCAGCGGTCCGAACTGCTCGTTGAGCGCCCAGTAGGCGAACTCGACCGACTGCAGCGTCACGCGCCCCCAGTCCTGCTCGGGATTCTGCTGCGAATGCGCGTGCTTGAACGCATAGCGGTTCGGGAAGCGGTTGTTGAACGCGGCGAGATCGCCGCTCGTCACGTTCGCGGTGAACAGGCTCGCGGTGCCGGCGAGTACCGCGTTGGCGAGCGTGCCGTCGATCAGCGTGACCGTGTCGGAGCCGAGCTCGTGCGCGCCGTTGCCGCCGCCCTTGTCGTTGTAGGCCACCGCGCAGCCGCGCTTGAGCGCCCACTCGCCGGCCGCGGAGATCGCACCATACACGCCGCGCGAGCCCGACGACGTCGCAGTGACGATGCACGGTTGCGCGGGATCGAAGCTCGCAGGCACCTGCACGAGCAGCGTCACGTTCTTCGTGCCGCTGCCGTCGTCGGAATACGCGAGATATTCGGTACCGGGGATCTTGCCTTCGCCGAGCGTATCGTTGCCGTCGAGGTCGACGTTCGGCCCCCAGAAGCGGCCGTAGCCGCCGTTCGCGCTCATGTCGACGAGCGCGCGATAGTTCGACCAGATCGCGAGGCGGCGCAGCTCGGCGCTCGTCGGCCGGGACGCGTTCGCGAAGCCGGGCGCGCTCGCCGTGCCGAGGCCCGTCTTGCCGAGGCCGGCGGTCAGCAGATCGTCGCTCGCGCCGTCGTAGGCGGTCGTGCGCACGCTGCCCGACACGAAGGCCGGCAACCGGTTGCGCTCGCCCGAATCGTCGCCGTTGCAGGCGCCCAGCATCGCGACAGCGGCCAGCGCCGCACCGAAAACCATCCGCCTGCCCCACCCGAGCCTCGCCATCGCCGCCCTCTCGATATCGTTATCGGTCCGCCGCCGCGTCGCGCGCGGTTCGCGGCCTCTGAAGCGCAAACGGGCCCCGGCACGCCGGGGCCCGCCTGAAAGCAGGCATACGCGGCGCTCGCGCGCCGCTGCCCGGCGTTACTGCTGCTGGACCGTCAGCTTGTTCGCGACCGACGTCACGCCCTTCACGCCCTTGGCCGCGGCTTCGGCCTTGTCGATCTGTGCCTGTTCGGGCATCGTGCCCTCCAGCGTGATCGCGCCGCCCTTCGAACGGACGACCAGGTTCGACACGTTCACGCCGGATTCCTTCGAAATCGCCTTGCGCACGGCGTAGCCGAGCTTGCGGTTCGCCTTCTTCGCGGTTTTCGCAGCGGCCTTCGGCGCGCTGGTCGCGGCTGCCGGCGCTTCGGTTGCCGCCGCATCGCTCGACTGCGCATACACGCTGCCCGACAGACAGGCCGCCACGGCCGCAACGCCCAACGCTCTCAACACGATCGACTTCATGCTATCTCCTTGTAACTCCGGAACGGCCGTGCACAGTACGGCCGGATACCCCCAAAGACAGCCGGCCCGCGCGCGAACGGGCGGGACAGCCGGTGATTTCCACGGCGATGCGAGAGAGGCGAGACGGGCCGGCAGCCGGCGCGCGCAACAAGCGGGCCGGCCGGGCCGGACAGCCGCCGGCCGGACGCGCCCGGTCTCATTGCGTGCCGGGTCGCGCGCGAATCGGGCGCGGCTGCGTCGCACAATGTAATCCAGCGCCCGCGGAAGCGCAAAGCTTTTGACGCGGCGCCGCCCGCCGCTGTCGCCGGGCAGCCGCGCCACGGCGCCCGACTCGCGCAGGCGCGGCGAAACCGGGTACCATCGCCGCGAGAATCCGCATCGTCCGCGACGACCGTCACCGATGCGTCACGCCAGCGTCATCCGCCGATCCCATGAAGCCTGCCCGCCCTCGCCCGCCTCGCCGCATCCTCGCCCGCTTCGTCGCGGTGTCGTGGCGCGACCTCGCGCTGTCGATCGGCCCCACCGTGCTGCTCGCGGGAGCGGCCGTCTGGCTCGCGGTCAGGCTGATCCAGCCGGCGCCGCCGTCCACCCTCGTGATCTCGTCCGGGCCGCCCGGCAGCACGTACTGGAACGCCGCGCAGAAATACAAGGCCATCCTCGCGAAAAACGGCGTCACGCTCGACGTCGAATCGTCCGAAGGATCCGCGCAGAACCTCGCGCGGCTGTCGAACCCGGACGCGCCGGTCGACGTCGGCTTCGTGCAGAGCGGCATCGGCCCGAAGGAGCGCAGCGAACAACTCGTATCGCTCGGCAGCATCGGCTACGTGCCGCTCGCGATCATGTATCGCGGCCCGGTCGTCGCGCGCCTGTCCGACTTCAAGGGCAAGCGGCTCGCGCTCGGCGCGGAAGGCAGCGGCGCGCGCGAGCTGAGCCTCGCACTGCTGAAGATGAACGGCATCGTGCCCGGCGGTTCGACCCAACTGCTGCCGACCGCCGGCGAGGACGCTGCCACCGCGCTGCTCGACGGCAAGATCGACGCGGCGTTTCTGTCCGGCGACTCGACGCAGATCCCGGTGATGGCGAAACTGTTCCGCGCGCCCGGCGTGCACGTGTATTCGTTCACGCAGGCCGAAGCGTACGCGCGGCGCTTTCCGTACCTGACCGCGATCACGCTGCCGATGGGCGTCTACGATCTCGGCCAGAACCTGCCGCCCACCGACATCCATACGGTCGCGCCGACGATCGAGCTGGTCGCGCGCGATTCGCTGCACCCCGCGCTGTCCGACCTGCTGATCGAAGCCGCGCGCGAAGTGCACGGCCACGCGACGATCCTGCAGCATGCGGGCGAATTCCCGTCGCCCGTCACGCGCGGCTTCCCGCTGTCCGACGACGCGGCGCGCTACTACAAATCGGGCAAGACCTTCCTGTACCGGCGGCTGCCGTTCTGGGTCGCGAGCCTGGTCGACCGGCTGCTCGTCGTGATCGTGCCGCTGATCGTCGTGCTGATCCCCGGGCTGCGGCTCGTGCCGTCGCTGTACGGCTGGCGCGTACGCTCGCGCATCTATCGCTGGTACGGCGCGCTGATCGCGCTCGAGCGCAGCGCGCTCGGCGAGCACACGGCCGAGGAGCGCGTCCAGCTGCTCGACGAGCTCGACGACATCGAGGAAGCCGTGAACCGGATGAAGATGCCGCTCGCCTACGCCGGGCAGTTCTACGTGCTGCGCGAGCACATCGGCTTCGTGCGCGAACGGCTCACCTCGCACGACCACGACGCGCCGGCGGGCCCGTCCGGCGCCAACGGCCCGCCGCAGGCGCATGCCGATGCCGCGCCGCCGGCCGGCGATCCCCCCGGGCGACTCCCGGTTCCGCGTAAGCGGACGATCCGCGATCATTGCTGCAAGCACGTACCGCCGCGTACCATGGAGGCCGCCGTACGCCCCACCCTCTGGAGATCGTCATGACAACCGGCCTCGACACCGCCCAGCCCGCCTGGTTCTTCGACTTCGTGTCGCCGTTCTCCTATCTGCTGCTCGAACAGCATGACAAGTGGCCGGACGTGCCGTTCGAACCCGTCGCCGTGTCGCTCATCGACCTGCAGCGCCACTGGGGGCAACGCCCGGGCGCCGACGTGCCGGCCAAGCGCATATTCACGTACCGTCACGCGCTGTTCCGCGCGGAGCAGCTCGGCATCCGCTTCAAGATGCCGCCCGCGCATCCGTTCGATTCCGACAAGGTGCTGCGCCTCGCGATCGCGCTGCGCGCCGACATCGCGACCGTGCTGGACATGTTCCGCTTCATCTGGCGCGACGGCAACGATCCGTCGACGCCGGACGGTTTCGCGGCGCTGTGCGAACGCGTCGGCGTCGGCCACGGCGACGAACTGATCGAATTCGAGGAGACGAGCGCGCAGCTCGCCCGCAACAACGCCGATGCGATCGCGCTCGGCGTGTTCGGCGTGCCGACGTTCTGGATGAACCAGCAGCTGTTCTGGGGCGAGGATGCGCTGCCGATGGTGCTGTACTGCGCGCGCACGCCGAACTGGCTCGAATCGCGCGAGGTCACGCGGATCAGCGCGCTGCCCAAGGGTCGTGCGTGATGGCCGGTATCACGCACGTCAACGCCAGGCTGCGGTAAGGTTACGCTTCCCCCGAATCACCCCGCACCGATGGAAGACGACGACCGTACCGCCTCGCTCGACATCTGGCTCGTGCGCGTATTGCGCACGCTGCTGCTCGAGCGCAGCGTCACGCAGGCCGCGCTGCGGCTCAACCAGACCCAGCCCGCGATCAGCACCGCGCTGCGCAAGCTGCGCGAGACGCTGAACGACCCGATTCTCGTGCGCGGCAAATCCGGGATGGTGCCGACCGAATACGGCGCATCGCTGCTCGAAGCCGCGCAGCGCGCGCTGCGCGAGGTCGACTTCATCGCGACGCCGCACGGCGACTTCGACCCGTCGTCCGCACGGCGCACGTTCCGCGTCGCCGCGCCCGACTACCTGAACGATTTCTTCATGCCGACGCTGATCGAGCGCTTTCGCGACGCGGCGCCGCATGCGCACCTGGAAATCGATTCGCTGAATCCCGCGCTCGACCACGCGGGCGCGCTCGAATCGGGCGCGCTCGATCTCGTGATCGGCAACTGGCCGAAGCCCGACCCGCAGTTCGCGCGCCAGGACCTGTTCTCCGACACGATCGTGTGCCTGATGCGCGACGCGCATCCGCTCTCGCGCGCGCCGCTCACGCGCGAAGCGTATGCGTCGGCCGCGCACGTCGCGCCGACGCCGTACACCGGCGACAAGCGCAACGCGATCGAGATCGGCCTCGCACGCGCGCGCCTCACACGGCGCATCGTGACGACGCTGCCGTACTTCGGGATCGTGCCGCAGGTGCTGCTGCAGTCGGACCTGATCTTCACGACGACGCGCCGCTTCGCGACGCACTATGCGCAGTTGCTGCCGCTCGTCGTCGTCACGCCGCCCGTGCCGTTCCCGCGCATCAAGAGCTACCTGCTCACGCATCCGCAGCCCGACCGCCCCACCGACATCGCGTGGCTGTGCGCGCTGATGCAGAGCGTGTCCGACGAGCTGACGGTCGCGCGCACCCGCAAGCGCTGACAGACGTGCCGATACGCGGCGCGGCCGCTCAGGCCGTGCAGAACGTTTCCTGCAGATGGGCCCAGCGCACGACGCCCGCCGCGTCGCGCTCGAACACGGCGGTCGCGCGGCGCGCGGGCAGCTCGCCCGACGCCGCGTGCTGCGCTTCGAGATAGGTGATCACCGCGTGCGATGCGTCGGCCGCGAGCACGCGGGTTTCCGACAGCGTGATGCGCAGCCCCGGCTTCGCGCCGGCGAGCTTCGCGAACAGCGCGCGCGTGCCGTCGCGGTCGACCACGCGGCCGTCGGTCAGGATCATCGTGAAACCGGCGGAGAACGGCGCAAGCAGCGCGTCGAGCGCCGCGGGTGCGGTGTCGACGCCGGACAGCCAGCGCTCGATGGCGACGAGGCTCGTATCGAGCGCGTCGAGATAAACCGGATGATCGGACATGGTGCATGCACGGTAAGGCGCGGCCCGATGCCGCGCGCTGCCGTGCAGTGTATGCAAAAACGCGCGGCCGTGCGCCGGCCGCACGGCCCGCGTGACGTTACCGCGCGCAGGACACGTCGTCGCGCGCGTGCCCCGACGCGGCCGCCTTCGCATCGGCCACCGGCATGCCCGAGCGCGCCTGCAGCAGCTCCGCGCACACGGCCACCGCGATCGCGCCCGGCGCCTTGTCGACGATGCCGGCGACGCCGATCGGGCACACCATTTCTACGAGCCGCGCCGGATCGACGCCGCGCGCAGCGAGCCGGCGCTCGAACTTCACGCGCTTGGTGCGCGAGCCGATCATCCCGAAGTACGCATAGTCACGCCGCCGCATGATCTGCGCGGCGAGCGAGAAGTCGAGCGCGTGGTTGTGCGTCATCACGAGGAAGTACGCGCCGGGCGGCGCCGCGTCGACCACGGCTTCCGGCGTGTCGGTCGGCTCCGGCTGCACGTTCGGCGGACATTCGTCCGGGAACAGCTCGTCGCGCGTGTCGACCCACTGCACGACGCACGGCAGCGCGCCGAGCAGCGTGACGAGCGCATGACCGACGTGCCCGGCGCCGAACAGCACGATGTGCATCGGCGGTGGCGCGCCGGCCGCGCGGTTGCGCTGGCCGGTACCCTGCGCGAACGTCGGGTTCGACGCGGCGCGAAGCGAGCGTGCGGGTCCGTTCATGTCAGCCTGCCTGGCCCGCGCGAGCCGCGCGCACTGCACTCACCGCGCGCAGGATCGACTCGCCGGTGGCCGGCGCGTCGAGCGGCGGGTTCACCTTGTAATCGCCGACCGCCGCGACCGCGTCGCGCACCGCGAAGAACACCGAGAACGGCAGCAGCAGCGGCGGTTCGCCGACGGCCTTCGAACGGTGAATGCTGTCCTCCACGTTGCGGTTCTTGAACAGCAGCACGTTGAATTCGGGCGGCGTGTCGTTGACGGTCGGGATCTTGTACGTGGACGGCGCATGCGTCATCAGCTTGCCGCCCTTGTTCCACCACAGCTCCTCGGTCGTGAGCCAGCCCATCCCCTGGATGAACGCGCCTTCGACCTGGCCGACGTCGAGCGCCGGGTTCAGCGATGCGCCCACGTCGTGCAGCGCATCGACGCGCAGCGTGCGCATCTCGCCGGTCAGCGTGTCGATCACGACTTCCGATACGGCCGCGCCGTACGAGTAGTAGTAGAACGGCCGGCCCTGCAGCTTCGACTGATCCCAGTACAACTTCGGCGTTGCGTAGAAACCGTCGGACCAGAGCTGCACCCGCGCGAGGTACGCCTTCGAGATCACTTCGCCGAACGGCACGCTGTTGCCGCCGACCCACACGAAGTCGTTGCCGAACTTCACGTCGGCCGCATCGACCTTGCCGTCGCCGTACTGCTTCGCCGCGAACACCGCGAGCCGCTCGCGCAACTGGCGCGCCGCATCCTGCGCGGCCTTGCCGTTCAGGTCGGAGCCCGTCGACGCAGCCGTCGCGGACGTGTTCGCGACCTTGCTCGTGTCGGTCGCGGTCACGCGGATCCGGCCGAAGCGGATGCCGAGCTCGTGCGCGACGACCTGCGCGACCTTCGTGTTCAGCCCCTGCCCCATCTCCGTGCCGCCGTGGTTCACGAGCACCGAGCCGTCGGTGTAGATGTGCACCAGCGCGCCGGCCTGGTTGAAGTGCGTGACGTTGAACGCGATCCCGAACTTCACCGGCGTGATTGCGATGCCCTTCTTCAGCACCGTGTTGCGCGCGTTGAATTCGCGCACGCCCGCGCGCCGCGCGCGGTAGTCGCTCGTCGTCTCGAGTTCGCCGAGCAGCTCCTGCAGCACGTTGTCCTCGACCGTCTGCCCGTACGGCGTCACGTTGCGTTCGGTCTTGCCGTACAGGTTCGCGTAGCGGACGTCGAGCGGATCGCGGTCGAGCGAGCGAGCGACGTCGTCGAGGATGTACTCGATCGCGAAGGCGCCCTGCGGGCCGCCGAAGCCGCGGAACGCGGTGTTCGACTGCGTGTTGGTCTTGCCACAGTAGCCGGCGATGTCGACGTCGCCCAGCCAGTACGCGTTGTCGAAGTGGCACACCGCGCGCGTCATCACCGGGCCCGACAGGTCGGCCGAGAAGCCGCAGCGCGACGTCATGTCGAGCGCCACGCCGTCGATGCGGCCGTCGTCGTCGTAGCCGACGTCGAAGCGGTAATGGAAGTCGTGCCGCTTGCCGGTGATCATCATGTCGTCGTCGCGGTCCGGACGCAGCTTCACCGGGCACAGCAGCTTCCACGCGGCGAGCGCCGCGCAGCACGCGAACAGGCCCGACTGCGATTCCTTGCCGCCGAACCCGCCGCCCATCCGGCGGCATTCGACGAGCACGTTGTGCGACGCGACGCCGAGCACGTGCGCGACGAGGTGCTGCATTTCGCTCGGGTGCTGCGTCGAGCAGTACACGTGCATGCCGTCGTCGTCCTTCGGCACGGCGTACGCGATCTGTCCTTCGAGATAGAACTGCTCCTGGCCGCCGAGCAGCATCTCGCCCGACTCGCGGTGCGGCGCGGCAGCGAGCCGCCCGGCCGCGTCGCCGCGCGCGAGCTTCAGCGGCGGGATCACGTAGGTTTCGGCCTGGCGCGCTTCCTGCGCGGTCAGGATCGCGGGCAGCTCCTCGTAGTCGACCTGCGCGCGGCGCGCGGCGAGCCGCGCGGTTTCATGCGACGTCGCGACGACGATGAACATCGGCTGGCCGACGAACTGCACGATGCCCTTCGCGAGCACCGGGTCGTCGTGGATGATCGGGCCGCAATCGTTGACGCCCGGGATGTCGTCGGCCGTGAACACGGCGACCACGCCCGGCGTCGCGCGCACCGCGTCGAAGTTCATCGACACGATCTTCGCGTGCGGCTTCGCCGACAATCCGAGCGCCGCGTGCAGCGTGCCGGCGACGACCGGGATGTCGTCGGTGTAGGTGGCGCGCCCGCTCACGTGCAGGTGGGCGGATTCATGCGCGCGCGATACGTGCACCTCCGCAGCGTCGGCTTGCGGGTCGAGGGTGCTCAGGAACGGCTCTGCTTGCTGGTTCATGTTCGGTGTTCTCCGTCTTCAGACGCGCGCCGCGTCGGTGCCGATTTCGGCGGCCACTTCACGCACATTCAGGGCTTGCGGCGGCAGCGGGTCGTGCGGGCGCGTCTCCAGCCAGAATCGGTACATCAGGTTCTTCGCGGTATCGAGGCGATACGTGCTCGTCGCGCGCATGTCGGACAGCGGCTGGTAGTCACGCTCGAGCGCCTGCATCGCGGCCTGCGCGGTGGCTTCGTGCCACAACGCGCCGTCGAGCACGGCTTCCGTTTGCGCTGCGCGCTTCGGCGTCGCGGCCATCCCGCCGAACGCGATGCGCGGCTCGCGGATCGTGTCGCCGTCCGCGATGAACGCGAACGCCGCGCACACGGCCGAAATGTCGGAGTCGAACCGCTTCGACAGCTTGTACGTGCGGAATTGCAGATTCGCGCGTGCGCCGGTGCGGGTCGGCACCTTCAGGCCGACGACGAATTCGTGCGGCGCCATGTCCTTCTGCTGGTAGCCCGTGTAGAGCGCCTCGAGCGGCAGCTCGCGCACCGTATCGCCGCCGCGCAGCACGACGCGCGCGCCGAGCGCGATCAGGCCCGGCATCGAGTCGCCGATCGGCGAGCCGTTCGCGACGTTGCCGCCGATCGTGCCCGCGTTGCGGATCGGCAGCGACGCGAAGCGCTTCCACATCTCGGTCAGTTCCGGATACGTGCCGGCCAGCGCCGCATAGGCCTTCTCGACCGTCACGCCCGCGCCGATCTCGATCCAGTCGCCGCGCTCCGCGAGGCGCTGCAATTCGGCGATCTGGCCGACGTAGATCAGGTCGTCGAGCCGGCGCATCTGCTTGGTGACCCACAGGCCGATGTCGGTGCTGCCCGCGAGGATGCGTGCGTCGGGCCGCTCGGCCTTCAGTGCGGCCAGCGCGTCGAGCGTGCGCGGCGCAGCGAAACGCGCGCCGTTGACCGTCGTGTAGTCGAACGTGTCGTCGCGCTTGAGCGACGCGAGCGTGCGGGCGAGCGCAGCCGTATCGACCGGCGCCGACGGCGCCGGCGCATCGAACATCTGCACGGCCGCATCGACGATCGGGCGGTAGCCGGTGCAGCGGCACAGGTTGCCCGTCAGCGCATCGGCGATCTCGGTGCGCGTCGGCACGTCCTTCGCCTTCGCGCACGTGCCGGCGCTCGCGCAACCTTCGTGGCCGTGCTTCTCGTACAGCGCCCACATCGACATCACGAAGCCGGGCGTGCAGAACCCGCATTGCGAACCGTGGCAGTCGACCATCGCCTGCTGAACCGGGTGCAGCCCGCCATCCGGCTGGCGCAGGTCCTCGACCGTCAGCAGCGCCTTGCCGTCGAGCGTCGGCAGGAACTGGATGCATGCGTTGACGGCCTTGAACTCGACCGCGCCGGTGTCGGTCAGCTCGCCGACGACGACCGTGCACGCGCCGCAGTCGCCTTCCGCGCAGCCTTCCTTGGTGCCGGTGCAATGCGCGTCCTCGCGCAGGTACTGCAGCACGGTGCGGGTGACGTCCGCGCCGCTGACTTCGCGGATCGCGTGACGATGGTAGAAGCGGATCGGCTCACTCATGTCTCTATGATTCTTCAAATGGGGGCAAGGCGGCCTGCGCGGAGCGCTCGACCGACGTTTTTCTGACAGTTTGCACGCTATCACCATCAAATTCCGCAACCCATAGCCCATCACGCATGGGGCCCATATAACTGCCGCGATATGAGCGCCGGGGCCGCCCGGCGCCCTTTCCGGACGGCGCTCCGCGGGCCGTTCCGGCGTGCCCGCGCCGATCGTTCAAGTCCGAAAACGGGTCGGAATTAACTAAATGGTACCTGCGTGAAAACCGGTTCCATGGGAAAATCCCGATTCCGTTTTTCGCCGCCGTCCGTTCCGTATCGTTCCGTTACGCTCATTCGTTCCGACCCCATGTCAACCGACTCCGTCACACCGCCGCGCAGCGGGTTCGCGGTCACGCTGCAAATCGTGTCCGTCGTCTGCTTCACGTTCATCTGCTACCTGACCATCGGCCTGCCGCTCGCGGTGCTGCCGGGTTTCGTCCATGACGACCTCGGTTTTTCCGCGATCGTCGCGGGCGGTGCGATCAGCGTCCAGTATTTCGCGACGCTCGCGTCGCGGCCGCTCGCCGGGCGCTTCGCCGATACGCTCGGCCCGAAGCAGACGGTGCTGCGCGGGCTGGTTGGCTGCGGCGTGTCGGGCGTGCTGCTGCTCGTCGCGCTGCTGCTCGCGCACTGGCCGGTCGCGAGCCTCGTGCTGCTGGTCGCGAGCCGGCTCGTGCTGGGCGTCGGCGAAAGCCTGTGCGGCACCGGCGCGATCCTGTGGGGCATCGGACGGGTCGGCGTCGCGCACAACGCGAAGGTGATCTCGTGGAACGGCATTGCGACGTACGGCGCGCTCGCGCTCGGCGCGCCGGTGGGCGTCGCGATCGCGCATACGCTGAACCCGGCGCTGATCGGCGTGATCGTGATCGCGCTCGCCGCGATCGGCTTCTACCTCGCACGCCTGATCGACGCCGTGCCGCTCGTGCACGGCGAACGGATGTCGTACGCGAGCGTGTTCACGCGCGTGCTGCCGCACGGCCTCGGCCTCGCACTCGGCTCGGCCGGCTTCGGCTCGATCGCGACCTTCGTCACGCTGTACTACGCGGCGCGCCACTGGCCAAACGCCGCGCTGTCGCTGACCGTGTTCGGCACGCTGTTCATCGGCGCGCGCCTGCTGTTCGCGAACACGATCAAGACCTATGGCGGCTTCCGCGTCGCGATCGTGTCGTTCGCGTTCGAATGTTCGGGCCTCGTGCTGCTGTGGCTCGCGCCCGTGCCGCACGTCGCGCTCGTCGGCGCCGCGCTGACGGGCTTCGGCTTCGCGCTGATCTTCCCGGCGCTCGGCGTCGAGGCCGTCGCGCTCGTGCCGGCTGCCAGCCGCGGCGCGGCATTGTCCGCGTACTCGGTGTTCCTCGATCTGTCGCTCGGCATCACGGGCCCGCTCGCCGGCTATATCGCGGGCGCGTTCGGCTATCCGCAGGTGTTCCTGTTCGCGGCGGCCGCTGCTGCTGCGGGCGTCGCGCTGTCGATGGTGCTGTACCAGCGGCAGGCGCGTGTCGCCGGGAGCGGCGCGGCTGCCTGACCTCGCCGTCCGGCAGGCGATGGCAGAGGCCACCGCCCCAAAAGAAAACGCCCGCATCGTGAACTGACCCCACAAAGTTGGACAGTTTAAGAAGGCTAGGCGCCCAAGGGCTGAGTTCTGTATTGAACGGGACTCAGCCCTTTTAGTTTGAGCTTGATGCGATCGTGGTTGTAGTAATGGATGTAGCGATCCAACGCATCGCGTAACTGTTCGACGCTAGCAAAGCGTTGCAGCCTGTAGCACTCTGACTTGAGCGTACCGAAGAAGCTCTCCATCGCGGCGTTGTCCAAGCAGTTGCCTTTGCGTGACATGCTCTGCGTCAACGCGTGCTGGCCAAGCAGCCGACGATACGCTGGCATCTGATACTGCCAGCCCTGATCCGAATGCAGCAGCGGTCGATCCTTGCGTCCAAGCTTGGTCAGCGCCTTCTTCAGCATACGGCTGACCATCTCGAAGCTTGGCCGTCGATCCATCTGATAGGCGACGATCTCCCCGTTGTACAGATCCATCACTGGCGACAGGTACAGCTTCTGGCCACCGACGTTGAACTCAGTCACGTCGGTTACCCATTTCTGATTCGGGCGCTCGACATCGAACTTGCGCTGCAGCAGATTAGGCGCGACACGACCAACTTCGCCTCGCCAGGAGCGGTATTTCTTTGGGCGCACCAAGGACTTCAGTCGCAATTGTCCCATCAGTCGTTGCACGGTCTTATGGTTGATCGCGTGTCCTGCCTGCCGGATTGTGGCGGTGATTCGCCGATAGCCGTAACGACCTTGGTGATGCTCGTACACGGTCCGGATCCTGGCTTTGAGATCGGCATGTCGATCACCGGCATCCAGCACCTTCAACTGATAGTAGAACGTGCTGCGCGCCAGATCTGCTGCTTTCAGAAGGGCTGCTATCGGATGGCATTGCCTGAGCTCGCGCACTATTTGCGCTTTTTCTTTGGCGCTGCTTGCTCCTTTGATCGCAGCAGCGCATCGAGCTTTTTTAGGTACGCCACCTCCGCACGCAGATATTCGTTCTCTTTGAGCAGGTCGTCGCGTGAGAGCGTGTCCGGCGTGCGTGCCTCATCGGGCTGCAGCGGGAACTCCGGTTTCATGTCTGGTTCAGGCTTCATGCTGGGCGGGCGTCCTCGTCGGCGAGGCTTCAGAGCATCTATACCGCCGTCATGATACAAGCGCACCCAAGTTGCCACGGTTCGGTCACCACGAATGTTGAATAGTGTCGCGACCTCGCGATACGAAAGCTCATCGCGCCACATACGCTGTAAAACCGAAAGCTTGAACTGCTCATCATAGTGGCTGTATTTCTTACTCAGTCCGGCAACGCCGTGCTCACGATACCGGGCGACCCACCGGTGCACTAGCGTATAGCTCAGGCCGTATCGCTTGCCCAACGCCTTCACTCCAGCGTTGCCGGCAAGGTACTCGTCTACGATTTGCCGCTTGAACTGCTCGTTGTACTTCGTCATGAAAAAACACCCCAAAGGTTGGATCGATGTCCAACTTTTGGGGTGCAGTTCATCGCGCGGGCGTTTTTTTATCCAGTGGCCGTTACGACGGCCGCGCCGGTCAGCCGGTCAGGCGGTGCGGAGAAACAGCCGGCGCGTCAGGTCGAACGCGACGAGATTGCCGGCCACCACGAGCAGCAGCCCGATCACCGCGAGCAGTGACCACTGGTAGCCCTCGAACACCGTCGACACGGCCAGCGCGACGATCGGGAACAGCACCGTGCAGTATGCGGCGCGCTCCGGCCCGATGCGGCCGACGAGGGTCAGGTACGCGGTGAAGCCGATCACGGAGCCCGGTATGGCCAGGTAGACGAGCGCACCGAGATAGCGCGGATTCGGGTCGATCGTGAACGGCAGCCCGGCCACCGCGCTGCCGACGGTCAGGATCGCCGCGCCGATCAGCATCGCCCAGCCGTTGGTCGCGAGCGGATGCAGCCCCATCGACTGCATCCGGCTCGACAGCAGGTTGCCGGCCGAGAAGCACATCGTGCCTGCGAACGCGATCGCGAGGCCCGTCCAGGTCGCGTGGTCGTCGAGATGGCCGGCCATCTGCTGCCAGAACAGGCATGCGATGCCGGTCAGGCCGAGCAGCGCGCCGGCGATCGCCGTCGGCCGCAGCGGGCGGCCCATGAACAGCCGGCCGTTGATCGAGTTCAGCAGCGGTGCGGTCGAGAAGATCACCGCGACGAGACCGCTCGGCACGACCTGCTCCGCGTAGTAGAAGCACAGGAAGTTCAGGCAGAACAGCGCGAAGCCCTGCGCGACGAGGAAGCGCCACGCTTCGCGCGGCGGGCGGATCGGCCGGCGCATCACGCGCAGCAGCGCGAACAGCACGGCGGCCGCGAGCCAGAAGCGCCACGCGATCGATACGGGCGGCGGCACGGCGCCGAGCTGCCACTTGATCGCGATCCAGGTGGTCCCCCAGATCAATACGGTGACGAAATAAAGCGACAGGTTCATGGCGGCAACGTCCGGAAATCGGGTGAAACGGAACTCCGACTATGCCGCCGCGCGATGCGTGCCGATTGTCCGGAATTGCGGTCTTTTTCGGGACGCCGCACGCGGTGCCGCGCCCGCGCTTATACTCGCCGCATCATGAGTCTCTCCCTCTCCGCTCCGCCCGTCGACCGCGCCACCGCCCTGGCCGAAGGCGATTTGCCGTTCGGCCTGCAATCGGTGTGCCGCACGCTCGCCGACGCGAACGCGACGCTCGAGCGCTTCGCGTGGCTCGGCGATCATCTCGCGATCGCCGAATGGACGCGGATCACCGACGAAAGCGAGACGATCTACGAGCAGCCCGGCCACCACACGCTGTCGTGCTACCTCGACGGCGGCTACCGGACCGAGCGGGAACGCGTGCCGCGCTACGGCGCGCCGAGCCTGCTGTGCGCGCTGCCGGGCGACCATGAATCGCGCTGGTGGGTGCGCGGCGAGATGCACTTCATCCACCTGTATTTCCTGCCCGAACACTTCACGCAGCGTGCGATCCGCGAACTCGACCGCGAGCCGCGCGAGCTGAAGCTGGCCGACCGCACCTATTTCGAGGATGCGCGCGTCGCGGCGCTGCTGCGCTCGCTCGCGCTGGACGGCTGGGACGACGCCGACGAGCGGTTGCGCGTGAACGAAACCGCGCACGAGGTGCTGAGCCTGCTGCTGCGCGGGCAGAGCACGACGCGCACCGACGCGTCGTTTCGCGGCGGGCTCGCGCCGGCCGTGCGCCGCCGCGTGCGCGATTACATCGACACGTACCTGACGCAACCGCTGACGCTCGGCGAACTCGCCGACGTCGCCGCACTGTCCGAATACCACTTCTCGCGGATGTTCCGGCTGTCGTTCGGCCGCGCGCCGCACGCGTGGGTCGCCGAGCAACGGCTCGCGCGGGCGCGCGAGCTGCTGCGCACGACGTCGCTGCCGCTCGCGCAGATCGCGGCCGACTGCGGCTACGCGAACGCCGGCCACTTCAGCCATCGCTTTCGCGACGCGCACGGCACGACGCCGAATACCTACCGGCGCGCGATGCAGGGCCGCTGAGCGCGGCATGACCGGCCGGCCCGCGGCCGGCCGCTGCGTGGCTTACGCGCCGCGCCGCGACAGTTCCTGTTCGAGCGCCGCGACGCCGGCAGGCAGATCCACCGGCACCTTCAGATCGACCATCGTGCGGCCGAACGCATGCAGCGTGCGGAACAGGTTGTGTTCGCGGCACTGCTCGCCCATCTGCCCGATCCGCACGATCGGCAACCCGAACGAGCCGGAGATCTCGACCTGGTACTGCTTCGAGATATGGCCGCAGACCATCCCGGGCGTCAGCCCTTCCGGCGTCTCGATCCCGACCACCGAATTGAGCCGGCAATCTTTCGGCGCATAGAGCTTGAGCCCCATCGACTCGACACCCGCCTGCAGCGCGAGCGAGCAGCGCAGGTGGCGTGCGAAGCGGCTTTCGAGCGTCTCCGCGCAGACGAGCCGCAGCGCCTCGTGCAGCGCGAGCACGCCCGACACCGGCGCCGTGTAGTGATAGCCCGCGTTGTGCCAGAAGTTCTCCGCGAGCGCCATGTCGAGGCACCAGTGCGCGTTCGGCTCCGGGCGATGCTTCATGCGCTCCCACGCGGCGTCGGAGAACGCGATCAGCGATACGCCCGGGATCGACGACAGCCCCTTCTGGCCGCCGGTGATCACCGCGTCGATGCCCCACGCGTCCATTTCGAGCGGCATCGTCGACAGCGTGCACACCGCGTCGACGACGACCAGCGCGCCGGCCGCCTTCGCGAGCGCCGCGATGTCGCGCAGGTCGCGGTTCCACACGGTGTTCGACGTCTCGCCCTGCACGATCGTGACGATGTCGGGCCGCTCGCGCGCGATCGCATCCGCGATCTCGTCGAGGCTCGCGACCGCGCGATCGGCCACTTCGAGCGTCGCGACGTCGGCGCCGACGCGCGTGGCCATCTCGGCCATCCGCGCGCTGAAGAAGCCGTTGCGGATCGACAGCACGCGCGTGCCGCGCCACGCGAGGTTCGAGATCGCCATTTCCATCGCGGCCGAACCGGGGCCCGCGACGCCGAGCACCCACTTCGTGCGGGTCTGGAATACGTAGCGCGCCATCTCCTTCACCTGCTCGATGATCTTCGCCATCGTCGCGCCGAGGTGGTTGATCACGATCGTGTTCGCCTTCGCGACGGCGGCCGGGATCGGGACCGGGCCGGCCCCCATCATCAGCAGCGGTTCTTCGGGCAGGATCGCGTCGAGCGGCACGACGACGGGACAGGGAATCGGCGAGTAATCGATGGACATGGCGGGTAGAAGGTGAGGAAACGAAATGCATGGAAGTTCGCCGCGCTGCATGGCGAACTGATCGATCATTCCGCGTTCCGCGGCCTCGCGCAAGAGGCACGCGCGGCCTGACAGCATCGAACTGTCCGGTCGCCGGACCGGGCCAGCCGGCCGCGCGGGTATCGCGCGATGGTGTTCTTCATTGAAAAACGATTGCCGGCCGCTTGTGAAACGGTTCCATTCGGGTTCCGGCCGCGTGATTTTCTCCGGCAATATCCTCGCGATTCTTCGATACCGGCGGTTCAGACCGACTTGCGCATCGAACGAAATAGACCGGGCGCCCGATAAAAATCACCTCATGGAATGCGATACACAAAATCCACGCGTGACGACAAAACATCCATTATTCCAGCATGTATTGGGGGACGATTCCCTTAATTACCCGATCCAGCCTGATCGAATCACACACAACCCATTGATTAACATCAACAATATTCATCGTCGCGACGCATGCTCCAATACCGCGCCGGTTTTGCCCGGCAAGCGCGCGCGGCTTCGCTCCGTTTAACCGGTACTCGCGATTTCGATTTTCCGCAACCCGCCCATTTTCTCAGGTTGACGGATATCGCATCTGTATTGAACAATCATCTGCGGAATCGAAAACGGATTTTTCGATACGAGGGAGAACCAGGTGCCGCACGATGTGCTTTCGATGTCGTGCTGCGAAAAATCACAACCATAATCAATCAACCGGGCCAGAAATACGCAAGCCATGAACCAGATTCAGACCATGCGTGTATTCGTCTGCGTCGCCGAACAGCAGAGCTTTCGGCGCGCGGCGCACCATCTCGGCGTGTCCAATGCGCTCGTCACGCGTTCGATCGCGATGCTCGAGGGCCACCTGAACACACGGCTGATCCACCGCACCACGCGCAACCTGTCGCTCACCGAGGCCGGCGCGCGCTACCTCGACGGCTGCCGGGCGCTGCTCGAGGAGTTCGATCACCTCGAATCGTCCGTCGCGCACGCCGTGCGCGAACCGGGCGGCACGCTGCGCGTCGTCGCGTCGGGCTTGCTGTCGCCGCTTGCGCTGACGCCGCTCGTCAGCAGCTTCCGGCACCGCTTCCCCGAGCTGCGTGTGCAACTGACCGTCACCGAGGGGCCGCTCGACGTGCTCGATTCGGGCTACGACGTCGGCATCGTCACGGGCAACCGGCTCGACGGCAACCCGTCGCTGATCGGCCATGCGCTCGCGCCGAACCCGTTCGTCGCGTGCGCGGCGCCGGCCTATCTCGAGCGGCGCGGCGAACCGCGCTCGCCCGACGACCTGCCGGGCCACGACTGGGTCACGCTCGCGCCGCACCAGCATGCGAGTGCATGGCAGCTCGTCGGCCACGACGGCGTCGCGCATTCCGTCACGGTGCGCCCGGCCTGCACGGTCAACCAGCTCGCGCTCGTGCAGGCCGCCGCGCTGGCCGGCGCCGGCATCGCGGTGCTGCCCGAGCCGTGCGTCGCCGACGCGCTCAACCACGGCACGCTCGTGCGGCTGCTGCCCACCTACCGGATCGATGATCCCGACACGCAGTTGTCGCTCGTCTACCCGAACCGCCAGTACGTGCCGGCCCGCACGCGCAGCTTCGTCGAGCACGCACTCGACCACTTCGGCGCGCAGGCGGCCCGCGAGCGGGCGGACTACAGCTTCCTGCGCCAGCCGCGCGGCCCCGAACGCGCCGACATCGTCACGGGCCTGCAGTAAACTGCGCGCGTCAGCCATCGGAGGTGCAGCGTGCGCGTGATCCTGTTCAGCAGCCGGCAGTACGACGACGATTCGTTTACCGCCGCCAACCGGCAGTTCGGCTATCGGCTGCACTTCCAGCCGTCGCACCTCGACGCCGAAACCGCGATCCTCGCGCACGGCTATGAAGTCGTCTGCCCGTTCGTCAACGACACCGTCGACGCAGCCGTGCTCGAACGGCTGGCAGACGGCGGCACGCGCCTGATCGCGCTGCGCTCGGCAGGCTTCAACCATGTCGACCTGGCCGCCGCCGAGCGGCTCGGCATCACCGTCGTGCGCGTGCCCGCCTATTCGCCGCACGCGGTCGCCGAGCACGCGGTCGCGCTGATCCTCGCGCTCAACCGCCGCCTGCCGCGCGCCGTCGCACGCACCCGCGAAGGCGACTTCTCGCTGAACGGCCTGCTCGGCTTCGACCTGCACGGCAAGACCGTCGGCGTGATCGGCACCGGCATCATCGGCAGCGTGTTCGCGAAGATCATGATGGGCTTCGGGATGCACGTGCTCGCGCATTCGGTGCCGCCTTACAACGATGAATTGATCGCGTTCGGCGCGCGCTACGTCGAGCTCGACGCGTTGCTGCACCATGCCGACATCGTCAGCCTGCACTGCCCGCTGTTGCCGTCGACGCACCATCTGATCAACGAACGCACGCTCGCGCGGATGAAGCACGGCGCGATGCTGATCAACACGGGCCGGGGCGGCCTCGTCGATGCGCAGGCGCTGATCGACGCGCTCAAGAGCGGCCAGCTCGGCCATCTCGGGCTCGACGTGTACGAGGAGGAAAGCGGGCTCTTCTTCGAGGATCACTCCGACCTGCCGCTGCAGGACGACGTGCTCGCGCGCCTGCTGACGTTCCCGAACGTGATCGTCACGTCGCATCAGGCGTTCTTCACGCGCGAGGCGCTCGCGGAGATCGCGCACACGACGCTGCTGAACGTCGAGGCGTGGCACGCGGGCACGCCCGCCAACGTCGTGAGCGCGGCGAATCGCTGAACGCGCGGCGTCGTTCGCCTGTCGGCCGACGTCGTGCGTGCTCGCGACCGAACGCGCACTCCATCAACAATCCCATGTTTTGTTTCGACTGATGTAACGCGGCTCGCGCGCGGTCTGCTATCGTTGCGCCGACGTCCTCCCCTGCTTTTGCCGCTCATGCGTTTCGACGACTCCGCCATCGCCGCGGTCTACCGCGCCATCTTCGAACGGCGCGACATGCGCCATTTCACGCCGGCGCCCGTCGATCCGGCCGTGCTCGCGCGCTTGCTGCGCGCGGCGCACCACGCGCCGAGCGTCGGCTTCATGCAGCCGTGGCGCTTCATTCGCATCACCGATCCCGCGCTGCGCACCGCGATCCACGCGCTGGTCGAGGCCGAGCGCCGCGCGACCGCCGACGCGCTCGGCGAGCGCCAGGACGAATTCATGCGGCTGAAGGTCGAAGGCGTGCGCGAATGCGGCGAGCTGCTGGTCGTCGCACTTGCCGACGGCCGCGAGCGCCACGTGTTCGGCCGCCGCACGCTGCCGGAGATGGATCTCGCGTCCGCCGCGTGCGCGATCCAGAACATGTGGCTCGCGGCGCGCGCGGAAGGGCTCGGGATGGGCTGGGTGTCGCTGTTCGACGTCGATGCGCTGCGCACGCTGCTGCGGATGCCCGACGGCGCGAAGCCGATCGCCGTGCTGTGCGTCGGACACGTCGACGCGTTCTATGCGAAACCGATGCTCGAAGCGGAGCGCTGGGCCGCGCGGATGCCGATCGAGGCGTGCCTGTTCGAGAACGGCTGGGACGATCCGGCCGCGCTCGACACCGCCGATGCGTGTGCATCGCCCGCGCCGCTTTCGTCGCCCGAATCCGTCACCCCGGAAGCCGGCGTATCGGACGCAACGGACGCCATCACGGAACCGGCGCCATCCGCCGCGCGCCCCGGCGGGTCACCCGAACGCATCGCCTGACGAACAACGGACCACTGCCGCCATCGTTCCAACCCCGGCACATTCACCGCCGCCCCCGCCGAATCCCACACTGTGAGCTTCCCGCCTGCCGCCCCGTCGCACGCCGGCAACATCCGTTTTGGCCCCGAGCATAGGGGTTTTCACTGAAGTAGAATCGCGCTGTCGTTCGCCTGACCGTCCGCCCGTCCCGCGCATCCTGCGCCTGGCCCGAGCGGCGGCTTTTCCCGAGCCTACCGCGATGCCCTTACCTCTTTTCGCCCTTGCCGTCGCCGCTTTTGGAATCGGTACCACCGAATTCGTGATCATGGGGCTGCTGCCCAATGTCGCGCGCGATCTCGGCGTGTCGATCCCGGCCGCCGGGATGCTCGTGTCGGGCTACGCGCTCGGCGTGACGATCGGCGCGCCGATCCTCGCGATCGTCACCGCGAAGATGCCGCGCAAGCGCGCGCTGATGGGCCTGATCGGGCTGTTCATCGCGGGCAACCTGTTTTGCGCGATCGCGCCCGGCTATGCGGTGCTGATGGCCGCCCGCGTGGTCACCGCGTTCTGCCACGGCGCGTTCTTCGGGATCGGTTCGGTGGTCGCGAGCAACCTCGTCGCGCCGAACCGACGCGCGCAGGCGATCGCGCTGATGTTTACCGGCCTCACGCTCGCGAACGTGCTCGGCGTGCCGCTCGGCACCGCGCTCGGCCAGGCGTTCGGCTGGCGCGCGACGTTCTGGGCCGTCACCGGCATCGGCATCGCCGCGGCCGCCGCGCTCGCGGTCTGCCTGCCGAAGAACCTCGCGATGCCCGACACCAGCATCACGCGCGAATTCAGCGTGCTGAAGCACCCGCAGGTGCTGATGGTGCTCGGCATCAGCGTGCTCGCGTCGGCGAGCCTGTTCAGCGTGTTCACGTACATCACGCCGATCCTCGAGGACGTGACGGGCTTCTCGCCGCGTCAGGTCACCTATGTGCTGCTGCTGTTCGGCCTCGGGCTGACGGTCGGCGGCACGCTCGGCGGCAAGCTCGCCGACTGGCGCCGGATGCCGTCGCTGATCGCGACGCTCGCGCTGATCGGCATCGTCCTCGCGCTGTTCGCGGGCACGATGCACCTGCCGTTCGCCGCGCTCGCGACGATCTTCGTCTGGGGCATCCTCGCGTTCGCGATCGTGCCGCCGCTGCAGATCCTGATCGTCGACCGCGCCAGCGACGCGCCGAACCTCGCGTCGACGCTGAACCAGGGGGCATTCAACCTCGGCAACGCGACGGGCGCATGGCTCGGCGGGATGGCGATCGGCTCCGGCGTGTCGCTCGTGAGCCTGCCGTGGGTCGGCGTCGCGATGGCCGTCGCGGCGCTCGCGCTCACGCTGTGGTCGGCATCGCTCGAACGCCGTCCGGTGGCCGTGCCGACCGAATATGTGTAACGCAGCGGCGCGCATTGGTTGCGCGCGCAACCCCATTCGATGCTGATGGCCTTCATGGACCTTTCAAGGCACGCGGTGTAGCATCCCGGCCGATGAAAGCCATTCTTAATCGCGATTTCCTCGCGCTCATCCTGAGCGTCGCGGTCGTCGGCCTCGGGACCGGCGCCACGCTGCCGCTCACCGCACTCGCGCTGACCGAAGCCGGCCACGGCACCAACGTCGTCGGCATGCTGACGGCCGCACAGGCCCTCGGCGGCCTCGCGATCGTCCCGTTCGTCACCGCGCTCGCGCGGCACATCGGCTCGCGCCGCGCGATCGTCGTGTCGGTCGTGCTGCTCGCGGCGGCCACCGCGCTGATGCAGTTCACGTCGAACCTGATCCTGTGGGGCGTGCTGCGCGTGCTGTGCGGCGCCGCGCTGATGCTGCTGTTCACGATCGGCGAAGCCTGGGTCAACCAGCTCGCCGACGATTCGACGCGCGGCCGCGTCGTCGCGATCTACGCGACCAATTTCACGCTGTTCCAGATGGCCGGCCCCGTGCTCGTGAGCCAGATCGCGGGCGCGACGAGCATCCGCTTCGCGCTGTGCGGCGCGCTGTTCCTGCTCGCGCTGCCGACGCTCGCGACGATCCGGCGCGCGCCGCTCGCCGGCGACGATGCGCATCACGAAGCGCACGGCCGCTGGCTCGACGTGCTGCCGCGCATGCCCGCGCTGATCATCGGCACCGGGTTCTTCGCGCTGTTCGATACGCTCGCGCTGTCGCTGCTGCCGCTCTACGCGATGGATCACGGCGTCGCGAGCGCGACCGCCGTGCTGCTCGCATCGATCATGCTGTTCGGCGATACCGCGATGCAGTTCCCGATCGGCTGGCTCGCGGACAAGCTCGGCCGCGAACGCGTGCACCTCGGCGCGGGCTGGATCGTGCTGGCCGGCCTGCCGCTGCTGCCGCTCGTCATCGCGAACCCCTGGCTGTGCTGGCCGCTGCTGTTCGTGCTCGGCGCGGCGGCCGGCAGCATCTACACGCTGTCGCTCGTCGCGTGCGGCGAACGCTTCCGCGGCGCGGCGCTCGTCACTGCGAGCTCGCTGGTGTCGGCGTCGTGGAGCGCCGCGAGCTTCGGCGGCCCGCTGGTGGCGGGCGCATTGATGGAGCAACTGGGCAGCAACGCGCTGGTCGGCGTGCTGGTCGTCTGCGTCGCGGCGTTCGTCGCGGCCGCACTGTGGGAACGCCGCACTGCGTTGCAGCGTGCGGTCTGACGCCGGCTCGCATCGACTCGCGTCGATACATCGATCCCGCCGCCTGCCTGCAGGCAGGCAGGCAAAAAGAAAACGGCCCGCGCGATGCGGGCCGCCCTGTCCTTCCGAATAACGCGTGATCCATCACGCTGTCGTGCAGTCGAGCGTTACGCGCTCCGCGCCGGCAGGATCTTGCCCGCACACGTACCGAAGCCGACGCGATAACCGTCGCCCTGGCACCATCCGGCGAGCGTGAGCTCGTCGCCGTCCTCGATGAACGCGCGGCTGCCGCCGCCGTCCAGCGCGACCGGCTCCTTGCCGTTCCACGTCAGTTCGAGCAGGCTGCCGAACGAATCCCTCGTCGGCCCGCTGATCGTGCCCGAGCCCATCAGGTCGCCGACCCGCGTGTTGCAGCCCGCGACCGTGTGGTGCGCGAGCTGCTGCGCCATCGTCCAGTACATGTGCTTGAAGTTCGTGCGGCAGATCGACGTCGCTTCTGCCGCACCTTCGGCGCGCAGCGTCACTTCCAGCGAGATGTCGAACGCATGCTTGCCCGCGTGCTGCAGATACGCGAGCGGCTGCGGCGCCTGCTCGGGCTGCGCGGTGCGGAACGGTTCGAGCGCGTCGAGCGTGACGATCCACGGCGAGATCGTCGTCGCGAAGGTCTTCGCATTGAACGGGCCGAGCGGCACGTATTCCCACTGCTGAATGTCGCGCGCGCTCCAGTCGTTCAGCAGCACCATCCCGAAGATATGCGCTTCCGCGTCCTCGCACGCGATCGGCTCGCCGAGCGCGTTGCCGCGGCCGACGATGAAGCCCGTCTCCAGTTCGATGTCGAGCTTGCGGCACGCGCCGAACACCGGACGCTCCTGGTCGGGCAGCTTCAATTGCCCGTTCGGGCGCCGCACCGGCGTGCCGCTGACGACCACCGATGACGCGCGGCCGTTGTAGCCGATCGGCATCTCCAGCCAATTCGGCAGCAGCGCATTCTTCGGATCGCGGAACATCGAGCCGACGTTGGTCGCGTGCTCCTTCGACGAATAGAAATCGGTATAGCCGGGGATCTCGACCGGCAGATGCAGCGTCGCATCGCGCTGCGCGACGAGCACCTGCGCGCGCAGCGCCGCATCGTCGCGCAGCCGCGCGTCGTCGTGCGAGAACAGGCCGGACAGCTGCACGCGCACGCTGCGCCATGCATCGCGACCGAGCGCGATGAACGCGTTGAGCGTCGGCGCGGCGAACGCATCGGCGCCGGCAGGCAGCGTCACGAGGCCCGCGCGCACGAGCGCCGCGAGATCGACGATCTGGTCGCCGAGTGCGACGCCCGCACGGCGCGACGCCTGCTTCGCATCGCTGAAGATCCCGAACGGCAGGTTCTGGATCGGGAAATCGCAGGCGGGATCGTTCGCCGTCTCGACCCAGCTCTTGCGAGCCGGGTCGAGCGTCGCGCGCCAGTCTTGGGTATCGCTCATCGTTGCTCCGGGTTGAAGTGTTTCTTGATGCCTTGCCAGCACTCGAAGTAGTCGGCCTGCAGCTGCGCGGTGTCGAGCGCATAGCGCGTCGGCCGGATCAGCGTGCGGGTCTCGAACATGAACGCCATCGTCGCGTCGACCTTGTGCGGCTTCGTCGTGTCGCTCGCGGACGCCTTCTCGAACGTGTCCGCATCGGGCCCGTGGCCCGACATGCAGTTGTGCAGGCTCGCGCCGCCCGGCACGAAGCCTTCGGCCTTCGCGTCGTACGCGCCGTGCACAAGCCCCATGAACTCGCTCGCGACGTTGCGGTGGAACCAGGGCGGGCGGAACGTGTCCTCGGCCGCGAGCCAGCGCGGCGGGAAGATCACGAAGTCGATCGTGTCGACGCCCGGCGTGTCGCTCTGCGCCTGCAGCACGAGGAAGATCGACGGATCGGGATGGTCGAAGCTGATCGAGCCGATCGTGTTGAACAGGCGCAGGTCGTATTTGTACGGCGCATAGTTGCCGTGCCACGCGACGACGTCGAGCGGCGAATGGCCGATGTCCGCGCGCCACAGGCGGCCGTTCAGCTTCGCGATCAGTTCGAACGCGCCTTCGCGATCCTCGTACGCCGCCTGCGGCGTCAGGAAGTCGCGCGGATTCGCGAGACCGTTCGAGCCGATCGGGCCGAGATCCGGCAGGCGCAGTTGCGCGCCGAAGTTTTCGCAGATGTAGCCGCGCGCGTCGCCGTCCGGCAGCGCGACGGAGAAGCGCACGCCGCGCGGGATCACCGCGATCTCGAACGGCTCGACGTCGAGCCGGCCGAACTCGGTCGCGATGAACAGGCGCCCCTGCTGCGGCACGATCAGCAGTTCGCCGTCCGCGCTGTAGAAGAAGCGGTCCTGCATCGAGCGGTTCGCCGCGTACAGATGGATCGCGCAGCCGTTCATCGCAGCCGCCGAGCCGTTGCCGGCCATCGTCACCATCCCCTCGACGAAATCGGTCGGCTCGGCCGGCATCGGCAGCGGGTCCCAGCGCAGCTGGTTCGGTGGCGTCGGCGGCACGTCGGGCGAATCGCCGAATTCGGACACGAGCCGCTGCGGGCCCGCGAACGGCTCGAACGGCCGGTGCACGGCCGCCGGGCGGATGCGGTACAGCCACGAGCGGCGGTTGTGGCCGCGCGGCGCAGTGAACGCGGTGCCCGACAACTGCTCCGCATACAGCCCGTACGGCGCGCGCTGCGGCGAGTTGCGACCGTGCGGCAGCGCGCCGGGCAGCGCCTCGGTTGCGAATTCGTTCGCGAAACCGCTCAGGTAGCCGGCGGTCGCCGGTTTCGACAGGTCAAGCGTCATCGTTTCCTTTCTCCATCAATTCATCGCGGCGTTCGGCGCCTGCGCGCCGCCCCGCCGCGTCACTCCCGCCAGCACGAGGACGAACAGCGCCGAGCACAGCACGGGCACGGCAGCCGCGTGGAACAGCGCGCCGTTCGACCAGTTGAGCGCAATCAGTTGCCCGCCGACGAGCGGCCCGAGCACCGAGCCGATCCGGCCGATGCCGAGGCTCCAGCCGATGCCCGTCGAGCGCAGCGACGTCGGGTAATACTGGCCCGCGAGCGCGTTCACGGCCGGCTGCCCGCCGACCACGCAGAACCCGCCCGCGAACACGACGATCAAGAGCCACGGCAGCGCATGCGCGACCGAGCCGATCAACCCCACCGACACGGCCGCGCACGCGAAGCATGCGAACAGCACGCGCACGAAGCCGTAGCGTTCGATGAACCAGCCGAGCGACAGCGTGCCGATCACGCCGCCCGTCTGCAGCACCGTGCCGACGATCACCGCCGTGCCCGGCGAATAGCCCGCGTCGCGCATCACGGTTGGCAGCCAGTTCGACAGGAAATACAGATCGATCAGGTTCATGAAGCTGATCGCCCACAGCAGCAGCGTGACCGGCAGACGGCCGTGGCTGAACAGCTCGGCGACCGGTGCGCCGGTCGCGGCGCGCTCGCGCACGACGAGCCGCGTCGACGCATCGATGCCGGCCTGCGGCGCGAAGCGTGCGAGCCAGTTGCGCGCCTGCGCGTCGCGCCCTTTCAGCACCAGGAACTGCAGCGATTCGGGCAGCCGCGCGAGCATCGCGATCGTGAGCACGAGCGGCACCGCGCCGCCGACGAAGAACACCGACCGCCAGCCGAGCGCCGGGATCAGCGCGGCGCTGATGAAGCCGCCGATCGCAGCGCCGAGCGTGAAGCCGCACGACACGATCATCATCCGTTTCACCCGATGCGCGGCCGGGCTGAACTCGCCGACCAGCGCCATCGCGTTCGGCATGATGCAGCCGAGGCCGAGGCCCGTGACGAAGCGCAGCGCCATCAGCACCGGGATCGAGCCGGCGAACGGCGTCGCGAGCATCGTCACCGCGAAGAACAGCGTCGAGCCGATCAGCACCGGGCGCCGCCCGATCCGGTCGGCCAACACCGACAGCCCGAGCGCGCCGAGCAGCATCCCGAACAGGCTCGCGCTGAACACCGGACCGAGCGCCTGCTTCGGCACGCCCCATTCCGCGATCACGCTCGGCGCGACATAACCCATCGCCTGCGCATCGAAGCCGTCGATCACGAGGCACAGCCCGCACAACACGAGCAGCATCCAGTGAAAGCCCGGGTTGTGCGTGTCGTCGAGCACGCGCTCGACTTCGAGCACGCGCGCGTCGGCCGGCGCCGCGCTCATTGCGCCACCTCGGCGGCCGGATGCACGGGCGGCGTCACGCCCTGGCGCGCGAGCGTCATCGCTTCGCGCAGCACGTCGAGGTCGCCGATCTGGTTCGCCAGCAGCAGGATCAGCTTCGCGTTGACGAGCTGGCTGTCGCTGTCGGACAGGTCGCGATGCATGTCGATCAGCGCTTCGTAGAACGCGTCGGGATCGGCCAGGCGCGGGCGGGTATCGAGTGGGGGCATGACGGTCTCCGGTGTCGTTGTCGTGTGCAATGCGGTGTTCAGCGTGCGCAGGTGGCGCGCGCGAGTGCGTCGGCAATCGCCTGACGGTCCAGCGTGCGCGTGCGTGCGCAGACGTGCTGGTCGGGACGCAGCAGATAGAACGTGCCGGGCTGCGCGTCGTAGCGTTGCGCGGCGAAACCGTCGACGTCCTCCACGACGTCGACACCGGCCACCGGCTGCGCATGCCCGGCCGGCACGACGAGCACGGGCCGCACCGGCAGCGCGAGGCCGTCGACGGCCTGCGCGAGCGCGGCCGCGTCGCCCGGCAACCCGAACAGCACGCCCGTGAAGCCGCTGCGCAGGTGCCGCAGCAGCCAGCTCGGCGCACCCGCTGCGCGCACCGGCGCATCGGCCGCCGCCGCGCCCGGGCGCATCGCGCACGCGAACGCGTCGCCGCCGCGGTCCGGCGTGTTCAGCGGCGAATCGGCGAGCACGGCCGGCACCGACAGGCGGCCGCTGTTCACGAGTTTGCGCGCGAACTCGCAGTCGCGCGCGAGCTTCAGCGTCGCGTCGCGGAACACGCGCGACACCGGGCTCTTCGGCGTGATGAAATCGGTCGAGCGCGTCGAGTTGCGGATGTTCTCGTCGGCCGCGAACTCGCGCTCGCTCGCGTACGTATCGAGCAGGCCGTCGTCCGAGCGGCCGTCGAGCACGAGCTTCAGCTTCCACGCGAGGTTGTCCGCATCCTGCACGCCGCTGTTCGCGCCGCGCGCGCCGAACGGCGACACGCCATGCGCGGAATCGCCCGCGAACAGCACGCGGCCGTGACGGAACGTGTCCATCCGCTGGCAACGGAACGTATAGACGCTCACCCATTCGAGCTCGAACTCGACGTCCGGCCCGAACAGCGCGCGCACGCGCGGGATCACGCGCTCCGGCTGCTTCTCGGCGACCGGATCGGCATCCCAGCCGAGCTGGAAGTCGATGCGCCACACGTTGTCGGGCTGGCGGTGCAGCAGCACCGACTGGTTGCGGTGGAACGGCGGATCGAACCAGAACCAGCGCTCGGTCGGAAACTCCGCCTTCATCTTCACGTCGGCGATCAGGAAGCGGTCCTTGAACGTACGGCCGTGGCTTTCGAGGCCCATCATCGTGCGCATCGGGCTGCGCGAGCCGTCGGCCGCGATCACGTACTGCGCGCGCAGCGTCGCGACGCCTTCCGGCGTCTCGATCGTCAGCACCGCGTGTTCGGCCGCCTGCTCGATGCCCGTCACCTTGTGCTTCCAGCGGATGTCGATGTTCGGCAGCTCGAACGCGCGATCGGCCAGATAGCCTTCGACGTAGTACTGCTGCAGGTTGATGAACGCGGGACGCGCATGCCCTTCCTCGGGCAGCAGGTCGAACGCATAAAGCTGCTCGTCCTGCAGGAACACCTTGCCGACGTGCCAGCTCACGCCCTTGTCGACGAAGCGCTCGCCGCAGCCGAGCCGGTCGAAGATCTCCAGCGTGCGCTTCGCGAAGCAGATCGCGCGCGAGCCGGTCGACAGCGTGTCGTCGTCGTCGAGCAGCACGACGGGCACGCCCTGCTGCGCGAGGTCGATCGCCGCCGCGAGGCCCACCGGGCCCGCGCCGACGACGATCACCGGGTGGACGGCCGCGTCATGCGCGCGCGCGCGGTACTCGAACTTCAGCGTCTGGTAATCGATGCTCATGGTCGCCATCCGCTCCTCAGCCCTGCCGTGCGCACGCCGGCGCATCCGTCGTCCCGCCCGGCGCCCGGCGCGCCTGGCCGCCGTCCCGCGCGCAATTCCTGTCAACCGCCACGTCTCGCTCCTTGCTTCCTGTTGATTCGATTCGCGAACGGCGCCGCCTCGCGGCGCCCGAATGCCGCATTTCTTGATCGGCGACACATCCTGGATTTACGAATAGTAAAACCAATTACGAATAGTGAAATCAACGTAAACCCTAGACCCGGGCTCGAAACGGGATAACCATATGAGCGAAACGCCAAGCCGAGCGGGGCCTGCGCTGCTAATATCCAGATACGAGGCGGCCCGTTCGGCCGCCGTTTTTCCTTCTTACGCCGATGATTCCGCCCACCATTCCCGAGCTGGTCGCCCGTGCCGGGCAACTGCCGTATCTGCGGGATCACCTCGCGCTCGCCGAAGGCGGCACCGCGAGCGCGAATCTGCCCGAGCGCACGCTCGGCAGCGCCTATGAACCGATCTACGACGTGACGATGCCCGGTGCGCCGCAATCGACGTCGTTCGCCGATACGATCGAGCGCTACGGCGACGAGCTCGGCTTCCAGGCCGTCACGCTCGTCACGGGCACCGCGCACGATCCGGTCGACGCGGCCGTCGACGACCAGACGCTCGTCGCGATCGACCGCCTGTCGCGAGCGCTGCACGCGATCAACTTCTTCGGCGCGCAGCGCCACGGGCTGTTGTTCCTGCGCGTGCACGAACGGCTGCTCAAGAGCGTGAAGTACGACCACGGCAAGCATTTCTCGTCGGTGCTGCAGCGTTTCGGGCTACCGACCGAGCGGATCGTGATCGAGCTGCCGGCAGTCGCGGTCGCGCACAAGACCTTCCTCGGCTACCTGACGCGCAGCTACCAGCATCACGGCTTCAAGGTCGCGGACAAGCTGCCCGATCCGGGCCGCATCCTCGCGGTCGAATCGGACATGGCGCGCCCCGACTACATCAAGATGGATGCGGGCATCGCGTTGCGCGACGGGATGGTCAAGGCGCTGGTCGCGTATGCGCAGCGCGTGCGGATTCCGCTGATCTTCGACGGCGTCGTCGACGAGACGCAGTGCGAGTTGCTGCGCCAGCACGACGTGCGGTTCATGCAGGGGCCGGTGTTCGCGAAGGTCGTGACGGCCTGAAGGGATCGAATCGACGGCGCGCCGGAAATGGCGCGCCGGTTGGCGGGCCCGGATGGTGTGCTGCCTGCGGAATCGGGGGATCAGGACATCCGTCAGGATGCGCGGGCCGACGCGTGGCGGGCTTCTTGCCGAATTCGCGGAAAATCGGGCCATCACCCGCCGGGGTGCGAGGCCTGACGCGCGCCGGGTTCCGTGCCGAACGCGCGGGAATCTTCGTCACCGCCTTCCGCGCCTGCTCCGCTGACGGTCCGTCAGCGGCGACGATCGCCTACTCTCTTCCACCATCGTCGTACCGCGGCAGGTCGTCGGCCATCTCGACGCCCGGGAAACGATCGGCATACCAGACGTGCCACGCCGGACGCAGCCGCGCCGGTTCATCGAGCGTCGCGTAATTGATCTCGACCGTTTTCGGCGCATCGGCGAGCCGGTATTCGAGCTGCGCGCCGCAACGGCCGCAGAAACGCCGCTCGCCCCACGCGCTCGACGCATAGACGGTCGGCTCGCCCTGCAGGTACTCGAACGCGTCGATCGGCACCGATGCCGAAGCGACGACCGCCGCGCCCGTCGTGCGCTGGCAGAGCCGGCAATGGCAGAAGCCAGCGTCGGTCGGGACGCCGGCGATACGGTAGCGAATCGCGCCGCAGGCGCAACCGCCTTCCATCGTTTCCGGATAGGACATCGCGAACCTCGTCGTCGGGAAGCTGGCGAACGATGATGAGCGCGGTTCGCCGCGGTTGCAACCGACGACGCGGCCACATCGCCCTCTCCCGTTCACACGGACGCCGGCGTCCCCCGCCCGCAGCGGCGGCCCGCCGTGCGGCGCGATGCTCAGGCCGTCGGCCCGAGCCGCTGCGCGAGCGTCTTCAGCTTCGGCCCGACCTGCGTGCGGAACACCTCCTCGTCCATCGATGATGCGGGCCCGCTGCAGCTCAGGATCAGCCAGCGCCCCTCGCGCGGCTCGCGAAACGGCACGGCCGCCGCATTCACGTCCATGTGCCACGCGCGGAACGAATAACAGCAACCACCCGCCGAGAACTCGGCCACCGCGTGCTGCGCGGCGGCGACGAGCGCATCGGCGTCGGCCGCGCCGCCGGCCGCGCGGTGCAGCTCCGCATAAAGCGTACGGCGCACGTCCTCCGGCTGCACGGCCAGGTACGCGCGCCCCATCGAGCTCGTCAGCATCGACAGCCGCGAACCGGGCGCGAGCCCGAGCGTCAGCGCGGTCTCGCTGCGGATCGTCTCCAGATAGATCATGTCGAGCCCGTCGCGGCAGCCGAGCGACACGGCCGCGCCGATCTCGCGCGCGAGCGCCTGCATGTGCGGCCGTGCGAGGTCGATCGTCCCCGAGCCCGACAGCAGCGCGTAGCCGAGCGACAGCACGCCGGCGTCCAGCGCATACTTTCCGAGCGTCTCGTCGTAGCGCAGGTAGCCGAGCACGGTCAGCGTATAGGCGAGCCGGTTCACGGTCGCCTTCGGCAACCCCGTGCGCTCCGCGAAGTCGCGATTGCCGAGCATCGTCTCGCCGGGCCGGAAGGCGCGCAGCAGGTCGAGCCCGCGCGCGAGCGCGACGACGAATTTGCGTTCGTCGATCGTGGTTTCGTCGATGGTTGAAAGCGTCATCTGATGCTACACTGGGTTCGATTTGCAAAACATTGTTCCGCACAGCGGAACTGCAGTCAAGCGAATCTTGGACATGGGCCCGGCCAGGATGCTCGAGCGGCAACCCCGGACCGAACGCAAAGCATGGGATCAGGGCAAGCGCTGAAACGCTAACGCTGACCGACCGCAAAGCATGGGGTCCGCGTAAGCGCTGAAGCGCTAACGCTGACCGACCGCAAAGCATGGGGTCCGCGTAAGCGCTGAAGCGCTAACGCTGACCGACAGGAGATAAGACGATGAGCGCTGCAACTTTTCACTGGGACGATCCACTGCTGCTCGACCAGCAACTGACCGAAGAAGAGCGGATGGTGCGCGATGCCGCGCAGGCCTATGCGCAGGACAAGCTCGCGCCGCGCGTCACCGAGGCGTTCCGCCACGAACGCACCGATGCCGAAATCTTCCGCGAGATGGGCGAGGTCGGCCTGCTCGGCCCGACGATTCCGGAGGAATACGGCGGCCCCGGCCTCAACTACGTGAGCTACGGGCTGATCGCGCGCGAAGTCGAGCGCGTCGATTCGGGCTACCGGTCGATGATGTCCGTGCAGTCGTCGCTCGTGATGGTGCCGATTTACGAATTCGGCTCGGACGCGCAGAAGCAGAAATACCTGCCGAAGCTCGCGACCGGCGAATGGATCGGTTGCTTCGGGCTGACCGAGCCGAACCACGGCTCCGATCCGGGCAGCATGGTCACGCGCGCGAAGAAGGTGCCCGGCGGCTACTCGCTGTCCGGCGCGAAGATGTGGATCACGAACTCGCCGATCGCCGACGTGTTCGTCGTGTGGGCAAAGCTGGAAGAGAACGGCAAGGACGCGATCCGCGGCTTCATTCTCGAGAAGGGCTGGAAGGGCCTGTCGGCGCCTGCGATCCACGGCAAGGTCGGGCTGCGCGCGTCGATCACCGGCGAGATCGTGCTCGACGAAGTGTTCGTGCCCGAAGAAAACCTGATGCCGAACGTGAGCGGCCTGCGCGGCCCGTTCACCTGCCTGAATTCGGCGCGCTACGGGATCGCGTGGGGTGCGCTCGGCGCCGCCGAGTCCTGCTGGCACACCGCGCGCCAGTACGTGCTCGACCGCCAGCAGTTCGGCCGGCCGCTCGCCGCGAACCAGCTGATCCAGAAGAAGCTCGCCGACATGCAGACCGAAATCACGCTCGGCCTGCAAGGCGTGCTGCGCCTCGGCCGGATGAAGGACGAAGGTACGGCGGCCGTCGAGATCACGTCGATCATGAAGCGCAATTCGTGCGGCAAGGCCCTCGACATCGCGCGGCTCGCGCGCGACATGCTCGGCGGCAACGGCATCTCCGACGAATTCGGCGTCGCGCGCCACCTCGTGAACCTCGAAGTGGTCAACACGTACGAAGGCACGCACGACATCCACGCGCTGATCCTCGGCCGCGCGCAGACGGGCATCCAGGCATTCTTCTGATCGTTCGGATGTGGCGCGCGGTGAACGACTCACCGCGCACCAGGCACGGAAAAGACACGGCCCGCCCGGCATCACTGCCGGGCGGGCCGTTTTTCATCGCATCCGCGATCCGGGCCGCCAGCCCGGTATCGCGTTCACGCGCAGCCGATGCTTACTTGTTCGGCTGCGGCGTGAGGCGCAGGTACGGACGCACCGCGTTGTAGCCCTTCGGGAAACGCTTCTTCAGCTCTTCCGGATCCTGCAGCGACGGGACGATCACGACGTCGTCGCCATCCTTCCAGTTGCCGGGCGTCGCGACCTTGTAGTTGTCGGTCAGTTGCAGCGAATCGATCACGCGCAGCACTTCGTCGAAGTTGCGCCCCGTGCTCGCCGGATAGGTGATCGTGAGCCGCACCTTCTTGTTCGGGTCGATCACGAACAGCGAACGCACCGTCAGCGTTTCGTTCGCGTTCGGGTGGATCATGTCGTACAGCTGCGAAACCTTGCGGTCCGCATCGGCGATGATCGGGAAGCCGACGACCGTCGACTGCGTTTCGTTGATGTCGTTGATCCAGCCCTTGTGCGATTCGACGCCGTCGACCGACAGCGCGATCACCTTCACGTTGCGTTTCTCGAATTCGCCTTTCAGCTTCGAGGTCAGCCCGAGCTCCGTCGTGCACACCGGCGTGTAATCGGCCGGGTGGGAGAACAGGACGCCCCAGCCGTCGCCGAGCCACTCGTGAAACTTGATGGGGCCCAGGCTCGATTCCTGCTCGAAATCCGGTGCGATGTCGCCAAGACGCAGACTCATGATGTTCCCTCCTCGAACGATGCTGGTTAAAACCACGCGCTGGGCAGCGCGGGACAGTCCATCAGCTTACGGGAAGCAATGGGCCGTGCGAACGATTATTCCGTTTGATATTCATACTTTTTTGTCATTTTTGCCGGGTATTGGTGCAGCACGAACGGCCGTCGAGGAAACTTTTCACCCCGTTTGCCGCTCTGTAAATGATTACAAGTCGTTTACCATGCAGTCTTGCACTGCCGCCGTGTGTCTTCCCGGCTCGCCAGCAGGCAGGCGTTTCGCTACGATGTGAACCTGCAGCATGACAGCACGAAGGGAGTTGCAATGTCGGAAATCAACAAGGAGAAACTGATGTCGGATATCAAAACCGTTCTCTCGGACGCCGAAGACCTGCTCAAGCAAGCCGCGAGCAGCACGGGCGACCGTGCGGCCGAGCTGCGCGAGAAAGCCATGTCGCGCCTGAAGCAGGCCAAGGAAAAGGCAGCCGACGTCCAGGTCGTGGTGGTCGAGAAAGGCAAGAAGGCCGCACGCGCGACCGACGACTATGTGCACGAGCATCCGTGGACGTCGATCGGCGTCGCCGCCGGCGTCGGCGTGCTGATCGGTCTGCTGATCAACCGCAAGTAACGCGCTCTGCGCCGTTCCGTCCCGCGGGCCGCGCGCGGCCCGCGGGCGTCGAAGCCCGCCGGCGGCCTCCGCCGGCGGCTTTGTCCTAGCTGCTCACTGCACGCGCACGCACCTCACCCATGACGACAGACACCAACTCGCAGCCGTCCGGCCAAGGACCGCTGCGCCGCCTCGTCGGCTCCGCGATCGGACTTCTGCAAACGCGCCTCGAACTGGTGGGCATCGAGCTTGCCGAGGAGAAGGAGCGCCTGATGGGCGTGCTGTTCCTCGGGCTCGCCGCGATGATGCTCGCGACGATGGCGCTCATCAGCCTGACCGTACTCATCGCGATCGCGTTCTGGGATACCTACCGCTGGCAGTCGCTCGCGGCGATCACCGCGCTGTATGCCGCAGGCGGCATCGTGTGCGCGCTGAAGGCGCGCTCGGGCCTGCGCGATGCGCCGACCGTGTTCGAAGCGACGCTCGCCGAACTCGAGAAAGACCGCGACCTGTTCCGCGGCAAGCCGTGAACGCAATCGCGCTCGCCCTTTCCACCTACTTCGCCGACGCGCCATGAGCCAGAACATCACGGGCAATTCACCCCGCTCCCATTCGTCGCGATCGAACTGGAGCGCGTCGCAGCACCGCGCGCTCCGCAAGGAATTGCTGATCCTGCGATCCGAGGTCGAGCGGCTCGAGCTCGCGGAAGCCGCCGGCGAAATGCGCCAGGCCGTCACGCGCTTCAGCTGGCTCAAGGTGTTCATCCCCGGCCTTTCCAGCAACAAGTTCAGTCAGTCCGCAAAAAACCTGAACGCGAGCCTCGGCCAGCTCGTCAACCAGTATCCGATGCTGAGTTCGCTCGCATCGCTCGTGCTGGCGAAACCCGTTCGCTCGCTGCTGCGCGCGAGCGCGGGCCCTGCGCTGAAGTGGGGCACGCTCGGCTTCGCCGCTTGGGAGGTCTACCGGATCTGGAAGCAGTCCCGCGACGAGCGCGGGCTCGACGCCCACGACGACTGACCATCGACATCCCGCGCGCACGGCCATGCGCCGTTGCGCGCCCTTCTTGCAAATTCAACGCACACCCCAGCAAGCCGCGTCCTGCTCGTCGGCGTTCCGCCGATCATTGCCTTTGGTCCCGTCCGAGCGCAGCGTGAATGTGCCGCATACATCGTCGCGCATCGGGCCAGTATCTAGCGGGCTCGCTTCCAGCTTATAGGTCACTGGCGAATCGTCGTTGGCCGGCCGCCGCAGCGCCAATCGATAGACGACCTGCCCGTCCGGCGGGGCCCGCGCGAGCGCACCCGGCAATGCCGAAGGCGGCGCACCATCCAACGTTTCGAGATATTGGGCCGCCCGGTACAGCGCGGAAACCGCCGACGCGCGATGGACACGCGCGACATGCTCGCGATACGACGGGACACCCCACCCGGCCAGCACCGCGACGATCGCGAGCACGATCATCAGCTCGATCAGCGTGAATCCCGCAGACTGGCGCTTCGACGTGCGGCCGTTCATCGAAGCCCCGCCGCGACACGGCGCCAGTTCAGCGCGACGATGCGCCCGTCGCGTATTGCAAGCTGGTGTTGCAGCCAGACGGCGCTCGACGCATGCGCACCGACACCGCGCGCGGTGACGAGGTAAGCGCGGCCACCGGCCGGCCCTGCACCGCGCCACGCCTCGATCAGGCATCGCGGCGGCTGCGCGGCCATCGGCCATCCGGCGAACGGCGTGAACACTTCGGCGGCCGCCAGCGCCGGTGTGCGCCGCCACGCGTCGGGCTCCGCGTGCGAGTCACGTTCGTGCACATAGGGTGCCGAACCGCTAAGCAATCGCGCGGTACACGCCGCAAGCGCCGCATCGGCCGCATGGAACGCGATCAGCCGATCCGACAACGCACGCGTGCGACGTGATTCCGTCAGCGCGGATTCGAACCACGCGCCGGTCAGCGCAGCGACGGCCGTAGCGACCGCAATCACCGCGGGCAACGCAAGGCCCGCGTCGCGATGCCAGGCACGACCGGCGAGCCGCGAGCGTATGCGCGGCTCGTGCGGGCACGCCGGCACGGCTCCCGGACGGTCAGCCTGAAACGGTTTGCCCCCGTCCGCCACGATGCGCCCATGCGTGCTGCCTGCCGCCATGCGTCGCGCCATCTTCCGCAAGTACTGTCCGGCTCCACTCATCGCGACACCTCGCGTGCGTACGTTGCGTCACGCACCGTATCGTCGAATGTGGTTGAAACGTTCCTCAACGCGACGATGCGATGAAGCGTCAGACGCGCACGGCCGTCACGTGCAACAACAGCACGACCATCACAGTCGACATGACGAGCCGACCCGCGAATCGGTTCGCCTCGTGCCCGCACGCAGACATGCACGGCCACGACATCGCGCCAGTCGTCGACACGCATTGCATCGGCATCGACGAACTGCATGCCGCCGCGACGCAGATAGCGCACGCGCAGCTGATCGATTCCCGACACGACGGGCTGCGGCGTGCCAGGACGGCCGCCGCCTTCGCAATACAGTTCGGGCTCGCCCGTCGACGGGCTGACATGCGCATCGAAGCGGTTCTCCACCTGCGGCCGTTCGCCCGGCATGCCGACGCCCTGCCCAAGACAGTCCGATACCTGACCGCTCACCGTCGGCCACGTCGACACGGCATCGCCGACATACCGGATCAGCAACGCGTCGGACGAAGCGCGCACGGGCTCGCAGCGTGCGTGTGCGCCGTCGCCCCGCACACGCGCCATCGAACAGCCGAACACTGGCGGCAACGGTGACGCCCGTTCGGCATCAAGCGGCCGGAATCCCGCCATCTGGATCTGCTGACCGATCAGCATCAGTGCGGTGCCGGCCGCGTCGCGCATCCGGAATCCGTCTTCCGCACGCCGTTGCGCAACGCGCTGTGCGTGATACAGCGCACCAGCCGCCGCGAGCACGAGGAGACCGACGGTCATCGCGATCAGCACTTCGAGCAGCGTATGTGCGCGCATGCGGCGATCAGCGTTCATCGACGGCAGCCTCCCGAAACGGAATCCGGACGCACGACGGCGGTTGCTCCGATACGCCCGCGGCGTCACATCGCAACGATGCCGCCGCATTACCGCTGCGCCATCCGACCACCGCGTAGCGAATGCCATCGGGCCCGCCATCGACCGTCATCGCGCCGCCGGGCAACGACTCGGCTGCCAGCGCAGCAAGTCCGTCGCCGGCGCCAGCCGCTGCGTGCGAGCGCTCGATACGCGCATCGGCCAGCCATAGCGCGCGTTCACGCCAGATCGTCGCCCGCTGTGTGCGCGTCATTGCGAGCTGGCTGCCAGCCACCGCCAGCATCACGGTCGCGAGCAGCGCGACGGCCAGCATCGCCTCGATCAGCGAGGCGCCTCGCATTGCGTTGCGCATGGCTTTACGCCGCACCACAGCGGCCGGCGACGATGCGCGCCCGACCACCCGCCGCAATTCGCACGCAACGCGACGCGCGCGCGTCGTCGACCCCGGACACGCCGCGTCGTGGACGCAATTCGAAACGCCGGATTCCACCGACTGCCTGCCCGACCGGCGGTGCGAAAGCCAGATCGTGTGCGGCGCCTGCGACCACCACTTCGGTATCGCGCGGATAGCGCCGCAGCACGCGCGACTGCCCGTCGAATTGCCCGCTGACGAGCCAGTCGCACGACCATTCAGCCGGATCGCACCGCTCACCGGCACGCAGGCACGCGCCGTCGTTTCCGGCTCGACACAGCGGACGCGCACGCCGAGACGCGTCGCCTCGGTGCGCGCGAACGACAGCGCCCCGAGCAACGCGCGCGAGCGTGCATCGACACGTTCGCGCATGCGCCACTGGTCGAACGCGGGCGCCGCATAAAGCGCGAGGCCGGCCGCCAGAGAAAGGGCGACCATCAGCTCGACGAGCGTGAACCCGCCCGAGCGTCGCAGCATTTTTTTCGAGGGGTGATCGCGCGGTGCCATCGCAGCCGTCCTTCGCCAATGTGATGCGACGACTGTAGCGATGCGTGCGGACGCGCGCCATTTGCCGAACGGCCGACTGGCGGCATGCGATCGCGACCGACACAATCGGCGCGAACTGAACCAACGGAGAAGACGATGAACGGACGCAGCGCGTCAGCGCTTACGCGGGGTCTTGGCGGGAGAGGCGCGACGGAACTCTTCGATCACGTCGGCAAATTCGGAAACGTCCTCGAACCGGCGGTACACCGATGCGAAGCGGACATAAGCAATCGTATCGAGGCCGCGCAGCTCGTTCATCACGAGTTCGCCGAGCTTCTCGCTACGCACTTCACGCTCGCCGGTCGCGAGCAGTTGATACTCGATGCGGGCAACCGCCGCGTCGATCGCGTCAGCGGCAACCGGCCGCTTGCGCAGCGCGAGTTGCATGCTGGCGACGATCTTGCGACGGTCGAATTCCGTGCGGCTGCCGTCCTTCTTCACGACGAACGGCAGCGACAGCTCGACCCGCTCGTACGTCGTGAAGCGCTTGTCGCAAGCCGAGCAGCGACGGCGCCGGCGAATCGCGGCGCCATCTTCGGACACGCGCGAGTCAACGACCTGCGTGTCGTCATGCCGGCAGAACGGGCAGCGCATCGTCGATCAGCGATAGACCGGGAAACGCTTGGTCAGCTCGGCGACCTGCACGCGCACGCGCTCGATCGTCGCCGCATCTTCCGGGTTCTCCAGCACGTCCGCGATCAGGTTGCCCACCTGCTCCGCTTCCGCCGGACCGAAACCGCGCGTCGTCATCGCCGGCGAGCCGAGGCGCACGCCGCTCGTCACGAACGGCTTTTCCGGGTCGTTCGGGATCGCGTTCTTGTTCACCGTGATGTGGGCCGCGCCCAGCGCTGCTTCCGCCGCCTTGCCCGTGATGTTCTTCGCGCGCAGGTCCACCAGCATCACGTGGCTTTCCGTGCGCCCCGACACGATCCGCAGCCCGCGCTTCACCAGCGTTTCAGCCAGCACGCGCGCGTTCTCGACCACCTTCTCCTGGTACGCCTTGAACTCCGGCGACAGCGCTTCCTTGAATGCCACCGCCTTCGCCGCGATCACGTGCATCAGCGGGCCGCCCTGGATGCCCGGGAAGATCGCCGAGTTGATCGGCTTCTCATACTCGGCCTTCATCAGGATCACGCCGCCGCGCGGGCCGCGCAGGCTCTTGTGCGTCGTCGTCGTCACGAAGTCCGCGTGCGGCACCGGGTTCGGATACACGCCCGCCGCGATCAGGCCCGCGTAGTGCGCCATGTCCACCATCAGGTACGCGCCCACCGACTTCGCGATCTTCGCCAGACGCTCGAAATCGATCTTCAGCGAGAACGCCGACGCGCCCGCGACGATCAGCTTCGGCTTGTGTTCCTGCGCCAGCTTCTCGGCCGCGTCGTAGTCGATGTCTTCGTTCTCGTTCAGGCCGTAGCTCACCACGTTGAACCACTTGCCCGACATGTTCACCGGCGAGCCATGCGTCAGGTGACCGCCGTGCGCGAGGCTCATGCCCATGATCGTGTCGCCCGGCTTGAGCATCGCGAAGAACACGCCCTGGTTCGCCTGCGAACCCGAGTTCGGCTGCACGTTCGCCGCTTCCGCGCCGAACAGCTGCTTCACGCGCTCGATCGCCAGTTGCTCGACGACGTCAACGTACTCGCAACCGCCGTAGTAGCGCTTGCCCGGATAACCTTCCGCGTACTTGTTCGTGAGCTGCGAACCCTGGGCGGCCATCACGGCCGGGCTCGTGTAGTTTTCCGACGCGATCAGCTCGATGTGATCTTCCTGGCGGCGGTTTTCCTGCTCGATCGCTGCAAAGACTTCGGGATCGACGTTCGCGATGGTGCTTTGGGCTCTGTCAAACATACGGTTTCCGTTAAGTGTGTACAGGTTGACCGGGGTGGCCGAGTACGGTGCGTTGCTGGCGGGACCAGCTCGACGTGGCGGAAGAATCCGTATGACGCGAGGCAGGACAGCCACCGGCGATGCACGCGACGGCGCACAACGGCTGCCCAGGCGAACGGCAAAAACGGCGCCCCGCGCTTCACGGTGGGATGCTCCACCTTGAACCCGAAGGGTTCTATCGCCAGTCACGCAGGGGTGATGAGCGCGTTAGTGTATTGGATGCGTCATGAATAGGCAACCGCACGGCGGTGCCCAAACGGCAATTGGGGCCAGATTCTACGCGCCCGTGCCGAAACGCTTTGTCGCCTTGCCGCGGTGCGGCAATCTCAGTAGGCTTGCGGGATTCCATCCGCTACATCGTTACCGACCAGGAGCAGCAATGATCGTGTTCGTCACAGGCGCGTCCGCCGGCTTCGGCGCCGCCATCGCCCGTGCCTTCGTCAACGGAGGCCACCGCGTCGTCGCGACCGCGCGCCGCAAGGATCGTCTCGACGCACTCGCCGCCGAGCTCGGCGATGCCCTTCTGCCGTTCGAACTCGACGTGCGCGACCGCGCAGCCGTCGAGGCCGTGCCGGCCGCCCTTCCCGCCGAATTCGCGGCGCTCGACGTGCTCGTCAACAACGCCGGCCTCGCGCTCGGCGTCGAGCCGGCGCACAAGGCCAGCCTCGACGAATGGCATACGATGATCGACACGAACTGCACGGGTCTCGTCACGGTCACGCATGCGCTGCTGCCCGGCATGATCGAGCGCGGTCGCGGCCATATCTTCAATCTCGGCTCGGTCGCGGGTTCGTACCCTTATGCGGGCGGCAACGTCTACGGCGCAACCAAGGCTTTCGTCCGACAATTCAGCCTGAACCTGCGCGCCGACCTGCTCGGCACCCCGCTGCGCGTCACCGACATCGAGCCGGGCCTGTGCGGCGGCACCGAGTTCTCGAACGTCCGCTATCGCGGCGACGATGCGAAGGCCGCCAACGTCTACACCAATGTCCAGCCGCTCATGCCCGAGGACATCGCCGATACGATCTACTGGATCGCGACGCGCCCGGCGCACGTCAACGTCAACACGATCGAGCTGATGCCGATCGCGCAAGCGCCCGGCGGCCCGACCGTCCATCGCGGCTGAACCGCCGCGGGCCCGGCCGGCGGGCCGGCCCGCGGTGTGCTACGGCGTACTACATTCCGTTACGAAACGGTTACGAATCCGGTCCCGGCCTTCCGGTAAAATGCGCGCCATGACTCAGCCTACCCGCTCCCCGGAAGCGCCTTCCGGCTTTACCTGGCCGGTGCGCGTGTACTACGAGGATACCGACGCAGGCGGCATCGTCTTCTATGCCAACTACCTGAAGTTCTTCGAGCGTGCCCGCACCGAGTGGCTGCGCGCATGCGGCATCGACCAGCGCCGGCTCGCCGACGACACCGGCGCGATCTTCATCGTCCGCAGCACGTCGCTCGACTACCGCGCGCCGGCGCGACTCGACGACACGCTGGCGATCACGAGCCGGCCCGGACGCATCGGCCGCGCATCGGTGGAATTTACGCAGGAAGCCTGGTGCGGAAACACGCTGCTCGTGGCCGGGCACATCCGCCTCGGCTGCGTCGACCGTAACGGCATCCGGCCCGCGGCCATCCCGCCGGCCGTGCTCGACGCGCTGCAACGCGGGCCCGTCATCGACGCCGGGCAGACTGTATTGTCAACGAAGCTCGCATGAGCCCCGTTTAGACAAGGCCTATGAACTTGCCTTCCTGATTCGATACTAAGCAAGGTTCGGCGTCAGGCGTGACCGGCGCGCCGCGCCACACGCATACCGGGCGCCCCGAAGGGACGTTACTCAAACCTCTATGAACACTTCTCAAGACCTGTCGATCATTTCCCTCGTCCTCAATGCGAGCGTGCTGGCCCAGGCCGTGATGGGACTGCTGCTGTTGCTGTCGCTGATGTCGTGGACCTTCATCTTCCGCAAGTGGTTCGCGATCCGCCGCGCGCGCGCGCAGACCGAACGCTTCGAGAAGGATTTCTGGTCGGGCGGCGACCTGCAGGCGCTGTACCAGAGCGCGGCCAACAACCGCCACACGATCGGTGCGCTCGAGCGAATCTTCGAATCGGGGATGCGCGAATTCCTGAAAGCGAAGGAAAAACGCATCAGCGATCCGGGCCTCGTGCTCGACGGTGCGCGCCGCGCGATGCGCGCGTCGTTCCAGCGTGAAATGGACGTGCTCGAAGCAAACCTCGCATTCCTCGCATCGGTCGGCTCGGTCAGCCCGTACATCGGTCTGTTCGGCACGGTCTGGGGGATCATGAACTCGTTCCGCGGCCTCGCGAACGTGCAGCAGGCGACGCTCGCGAACGTCGCACCGGGCATCGCCGAGGCGCTCGTCGCCACCGCGATCGGCCTGTTCGCCGCGATTCCGGCAGTGGTCGCGTACAACCGCTACGCGCACGACATCGACCGCCTCGCGATCCGCTTCGAGACCTTCATCGAAGAGTTCTCGAACATCCTGCAGCGTCAGGCCCAGTAAGGAGCGCGCCATGGCAGGAAGCCCCATCCGATCCAGCATGCGCGGCGGCCGCTCGCGCCGCGCGATGGCCGACATCAACGTCGTGCCGTACATCGACGTGATGCTGGTGCTGCTCGTGATCTTCATGGTCACCGCACCGCTCGTCGCCCCGTCGATCATCAACCTGCCGACCGTCGGCAACGCCGCGCCGCAGGAGCAGACGCCGCCCGTCGTCGTCAACATCAAGGCCGACCGCACGATGAGCGTCAAGTACAAGGGCGACTCGGGCGCGACCCAGGAAGACACGATGACGAAGGCCGAGCTCGACAGCTTCATCTCGGCCCGGCAGGCCGATCATCCCGACCAGCCGGTCGTGATCGCGGCCGACAAGACCGTGCAGTACGATGCGGTCATGACCGTGATGTCGGATCTGAAGGCGCGCGGCGTCAAGCGCGTCGGCCTCCTCGTCAAATCGCAATGAACGCGCAGCAATCCACGCGCAGCACCGGCTATCCGCCTCGGCCTCCTCGCGAGCGCGGCACGTGGCGCGCGTTCGCGCTCGCCGCGCTGATGCACGTGCTGCTCGCGCTGTTTCTCTATCACGGCGTGCAGTGGCAGAACAGCACGCCGGCCGGCGCCGAAGCCGAACTGTGGACCGAGATGCCCGACGTACCCGCACCGCGGCCTGTCGTCACGCCCACGCCGCCCGCGAAGGTCGCGCCGCCCCCTCCCCCGGTACGGGACGAGCAGGCCGACATCGCGTTGCAGCAGAAGAAGCGCCAGCAGGAAGCGGCCGCGCGCGAAGCGCTGCTCGAGCAGCAGCGCCGCGCGCAGCAACTGAAGGCGCAGCAGGAAGACGACGCCCGGCGCGCCCAGCTTGCCGCGCAGCAGGCAGCCGCACTCGCCGCGCAAAAGGCCGCCGACCGCGAAAAGCAGAAGCAGGCCGACAAGCTCAAGCAACAGCAGCTCGCCGAGCAGCAGAAGCTCGAACAGCAGAAACTCCAGCAGCAGAAGCAGGCGCAGCTCGAAGCGCAGCAGGCGGCGAAAGCGAAGGCTGACGCGGCCGCGAAGGCAAAGGCGGAAGCCCAGGCCAAGGCGAAGGCCGAAGCCACGGCACGCGCGAAGGCCAGCGCGGCGGCAAACGCGAAGCTCGACCGCGAGCGCAGCGCGCGTCTCGCGCAGATGCAGGGTCTGTCCGGCGCCGGTGAAGGCGGCGGCGAAGGCCTCGCGAAAAGCGGCACGGGCACGGGTTCCGGCGGCAACGCCGCGACGCCCGGCTATGCCGACAAGGTGCGCCGCCGCGTCAAGCCGAACATCGTTTGGGGTGGCGAGCGCGCAGGCCTGACCACCGTCGTCAAGATTCGGTGCACGCCGTCCGGTGACGTATTGAGCGCATCGGTTTCCCGTTCCAGCGGGAATTCGGGGTGGGATCAAGCCGTGGTCAATGCGATCCACGCATCGGTCCCGTTGCCGCCCGATTCTAACGGTCGTACCCCGTCGGACATTACGATTACCTTCAAGGCGGCGGAGTGAAAGGAAATACGCTTACACTCCGGGCGTCGCTGTCAGACGGGAACGAATCGGGTATTTTTACTGTCTCTCTGCGGTTGCGCAGCGATCCAAGTCATACGGGAAGCAAGAAGCATGAGTTTGATGACAAAACTAGGTTTCAGGGCACTCGTGGCCTCGTGTCTGATTGCGGCGGGCAACGCCGCTAACGCCCAGGTCAACGTGCTGATCACCGGTGTCGGGTCGACCCAGTTCCCCATCGCCACCGCGAACTTCGCGAACGAGGCCGGCCTGCCGCAGCAGGTCACGTCGATCGTTCGCGCCGACCTCGCCCGCAGCGGCAAATTCACCAACGTCGACGCGGGCAGCACGCCCGTGCCCGAGACCGCATCGGTCGATCTCGGCGCATGGAAGGCCAAGGGCGCGAATGCATTCGTCGCCGGCAGCGTGAACCGCGAGGCGAACGGCCAGTACAAGGTCAACTTCATCCTGTACGACACCGTGAAGCAGCAAAGCCTCGGCGGCCTGTCGCTGACGGCCACCGACACCACGCTGCGCACGGCCGGCCACAAGATCGCCGACTACATCTACCAGAAGCTGCTCGGCGTGCGCGGCGTATTCGCGACGCGCCTGTCGTACGTGATCAAGACCGGCAACCGCTACCAGCTGCAGATCTCGGATTCGGACGGCCAGAACGCGCGCATCGCGCTGTCGAGCACCGAGCCGATCATCTCGCCGGCCTGGTCGCCGAGCGGCACGAAGGTCGCGTACGTGTCGTTCGAGCGCAAGAAGCCGATCGTCTACATCCATGACCTGCCGACCGGCCGCCGCTACATGGTCTCCGACCAGAAGGGCAACAACAGCGCGCCGGCATGGTCGCCGGACAGCAACACGCTCGCGGTCGCGCTGTCGCTGACGGGCAATACGCAAATCTATACGGTCAACGCGAACGGCGGCGGCCTGCGCCGTCTCACGCAGAGCAGCTCGATCGACACCGAGCCGTTCTACTCGCCGGACGGCCGCTGGATCTACTTCACGAGCGATCGCGGCGGTGCGCCGCAGATCTACCGGATGCCCGCACAAGGCGAAAGCGCCGGCGCCGCACAGCGCGTGACCTTCACCGGCAGCTACAACACGAGCCCGCGCGTGAGCCCGGACGGCAAGCTGCTCGCTTACATCTCCCGCACCGGCGGGGGCTTCAAGCTGTACGTTCAGGATCTGCAATCCGGCGCGGCGAACGCCATCACGAATACGAATCGCGACGAATCGCCGAGCTTCGCGGCAAACGGCCAGTACCTCCTGTACGCTACCCAGTCGGGTGGTCGCAACGTTCTGGCTGCAGTGCCCTCCGACGGCAGCGCGCCGCCGCAAATCCTGTCCGTCCAGGGCGGCTCCGTTCGCGAGCCGTCGTGGGGGCCCTTCATGCAATGACCACAAGGAGAGTAACCATGATGTCGAATAAAGCTCGTCTGGCCTTGGCCGTGATGATGATCAGCGCGCTCGCAGCGTGCAAGTCGGGCGTGAAGCTCGACGACAAGGCGAACAACGCGGGTGCGGTCAGCACGCAACCGAGCGCCGACAACGTCGCGCAAGTGAACGTCGATCCGCTGAACGACCCGAACAGCCCGCTCGCGAAGCGCAGCATCTACTTCGACTTCGACAGCTATTCGGTGAAGGACGATTACCAGTCGCTGATGCAGCAGCACGCTCAGTACCTGAAGAGCCACCCGCAGCGTCACGTGCTGATCCAGGGCAACACCGACGAACGCGGCACGAGCGAGTACAACCTCGCGCTGGGCCAGAAGCGTGCGGAAGCCGTCCGCCGCGCGATGGCGCTGCTCGGCGTGAACGATTCGCAGATGGAAGCCGTGAGCCTCGGCAAGGAAAAGCCGCAGGCAACGGGTCACGACGAAGCATCGTGGGCGCAGAACCGTCGCGCCGACCTCGTCTACCAACAGTAAGTAACGGAAGAATCGCCGTATGACGCACCGTGTAACCTGGCTGCGTGCAGCCGCAGCCTTCTGCGTCGCCGGCGCGGCGTGGTCGGCCGCGCCGGCGCACGCCGGCGTGTTCGACGACAACGAAGCGCGCCGCGCCGTGCTCGACCTGCGCAGCAAGACCGACAACCTGGCGAGCCAGTTGTCCGCCGCCCAGCGTACGATCCTCGATCAATCCGGCCGTCTCGACCAGCTGAACCAGCAGGTCGCGACGCTGCGCGGCGAGAACGAGGACCTGACGAACCGGCTGACGACACTCGAACGGCAGCAGAAGGAGTACTACCAGGATCTCGACACGCGGCTCAAGAAGTTCGAGCCGCAGCAGGCGACGATCGACGGTGTCGAAGGCACCGTGCAGCCGGGTGAAACGGATGCGCTCAGCGCGGCGCAGCAGCAGTTCCGCAACGGCAACTTCAAGGCGGCAGCGGCTTCGTTCCGCAGCTTCATCGCGAAGTATCCGCAGAGCCCCTACCAGCCGACCGCGCAGTACTGGCTCGGCAATGCGCAATACGCGCTGCGCGACTACCGCGGTTCGACCGCGACGTGGCAAGGGATCGTCAGCAAGTACCCGCAGCACCCGCGCGCAGCCGACGCCCTCGTGGCGATCGGTACGAACCAGCTCGAGCAAGGCCAGAAGGCGGCCGCAAAGAAGACGTTCGAGCAGGTCGTGTCGCAGTACGCCGGGTCGAACGCAGCACAGACGGCGCAGGGCAAGCTCGAAACGATCAAATAATTATCGTGTCGGATTGTTGACTGACCGGCAATCCGCCGCTATAATCTTTTGCTCTTTAGGTCGTTGCTCAATTGATCGAGCAGCGACTCCGAGTTTTTTCGTTCTCAAGCAGTTTTTGAGGGCGTGGGGTGGTAACTCAGTTGGTTAGAGTATCTGACTTTTAATCAGAGAGTCGAGGGTTCGAGTCCCTCCCACCCTACCAATTATCTTTTCGATAGTTGCAATTGAAGCCTCCCGCGCGGAGGCTTTTTTGCGTCTGCGTCCTGGCGCGTCGAGATCGGAATTTCGACTCGCCATTTCCGGTCAGATACGCAAGCACCGGGCACCCTGCGCGACTCGCCGGACGAACGTCGCCCTTCCGCGTTTCTCTTCACATTCGGGCAATCGCCCCGGAACGCTACCGCTGCCAAGCCTCATTTCTTTTGCTCCGCCGGCCGGGGGTCTCGCATCTTCATTCTGCATTCCCGCCACGCACTCGCTTATCCACGGCCGCACCTCGGCCGAAGCGGTTGCCCCGTGAAGCCGCCATACAGAAACGCAACCATGAAAACGCTCGGCATGATCGACTCGAACCAGTCGTTCATGAACGTATCGACTTCCGCGGTGGCGCGCGGCCTGGCCGGGTCATGGCGCACCGGAACCGTGCGCCCACCGCGACCGACACGAAACTCGCCGGAAGCGACACGGGCTCGCCGCTTTGCGTCACGAAGGCGATCTGCGGGTGATGCCCTCCGTCATTCAACCGGACGACCGTTCCCGGTGCGGCAACGGACGCCGCGATGAAAGCGAACCGTTCGCTGATCGCGGTCACACCCCACACCGTCAGGATCACGCCGATCACCAACACGACGAAATTGAACCTGCGGGTCTGGTCATCCACCAGGCGTCCCGATACCGAACGGCACATGCGCTGCGCGCCGGCAAGCAAGCCGCAATCGCAATACGCGTCACGGCTGATGCGCGTTCACCGCCACGGCCCCTTCCGACGTCGCCGCCGCAACGGGCACCTGCGCTACCGCCGCACCCGGCGCGCGCACCCGCATGATCCCCGCCTCCCCCACTTCGACGAACAGATCGTCGTGCGGCGTGACGACCATCCCCGCCGGACGATTCAACGAACCCGGCAATACCCCCGGCCGATTGCCGCGTGACCCGAGCTGTCCGGCGATCACCGCGGCCTCGCCCTTCGCGTCGATCCGCAACACGGTATGGTTTCCGCCGTCGCTCACGTACACGTTGCCGCTCGCATCGGCCGCGATCCGGTCGGGCATGCACCACGTCCAGTCGCAACTGATCAGGTTGTTGCGCAGCCGGTCTTCCTCGTCGCGCGACTTCGCATTCGCGAGCGCGCCGTAGTACGCGTGCTCCGCGGCCGGCCACGGCCCCGGCAGGAAATGGATGCGGTGGGCGCCGGTCGAGGGGTCGATCTGCCAGATCACGTCGCGGCTCAATACGTAGAGCTGTCCCTGCGGGCCGATCGCCAGATCCTCGTAGCTCCCCGGCCGTCGCCTGCTCGCGACGAAACGCTCGACGTCTTCGCGTGGAATCTTGTACTGCTGCTCCTCGCGTGCCACCGTCGCAACCGTTCCGGTCGAGAAATCGAGCCGACGGATGCGCGCACCGCGGCCCGCCACGTACGGGCTGTCGTCGAGCACGTACAACCGGCCGTCGCGATCGAAACGCAGGTAGCGCGGCCGCCAGAAGGTCGCCTGCGCGAACGGGCCGTCGACCCGCGTCTGGTCGCTGACCGTGCCGCTCACCGTCTGCACGTTGCCCTGCGGATCGATACGCCGGATCAGCGCATTGCCGCTGTCCGCGACGTAAAGGTTGCCCGACGCATCCAGCGCAAGCCCCGACGGATAGCGAAAGCGCGCATTCAACCGCGGCCCGTCGCTGCGGCCTTTGTCGTCCGGCGCGCCCGCCCAGAGCTCGCCCTTGCCGTCCGGCGCGATCCGGTAGATCGCGTCGTCGAGACGATCGACGTAGTAGATCGTGCCGTCGGCGGCAACCGCGAAGTCGTCGTCGACCGATCCCGGCAACCGCGCGGCCTTCGCGTCCGCCGCATCGGCCACCATCAGCCCGTCGCTGCGGTTGCTCACCCCTGCATACGCGAGCAGCCGGCCGTCCGGCGCCGCCTGCAGCACGACCTCACCGCTGCCGGTCGTCACCAGCCTGCGCCCCGATCCGTCGATCGCCAGCGACGTCAGGTCGCGATCGTCCGAGCGTCCGCGGCGCGACGCCGGTTGCGCGATGCGCACGGTCGCGCCCGGCTTGCCGTCGGCGCCGACGGTCACGATCGAACGTGCGCTCGCCGCGATCATCTGTCCCGCGCCGTCGAACGCCAGCGCAATGTAGCCGGGATCGTCCTGCTCGTCGTTTGCTTCGGTGTTCTTGTCGCCCGCCCCGGCAGGCGCCGCCCCGATGAACGGCACGCTGCCGGCCAGCGCCGCGACCGGGCCGGCTTCGGGCGGCACGCGCACGGCGGCGGCGGCCGCTTCGCTCGCGGCCTTCGCATCGTCCGACGCATCGGCAGCCTTGCACGAAGGCAACGGCGTGTAGCCGTCCGGCGTCACATGGCCGAACGTCTTGCCGTCGGTGATCCAGATCGCGCCATCCGGGCTCGCCGCGATCGCACGGATGCCCGACGGCGTGCAATCGCCGTCCGGCTGCTTCCACGTCGCGACCGATCCGTCGGCGCCGACGATGCGCAAATGGCCCGAATACTGCTCGCGCGTCCAGAGCCGACCCTGTCCGTCCAGCGCGATCGCGTCAGGATGATCGAGCTGCCCGACACCGCGCGGACCGTCTGCATCGCCCGGTTTGCCCGGCACGCCGGCAATCGTGGCGACGGTGCCGTCCGGCCGGATCGCGCGCACCAGCGAGTTGCCGGTGTCGGCCACATAGACGGTGCCGTCCGGCGCACGCACGGCGTCGCCCGGCTGGTCGAAACGCGCGGCGGCGGACGCACCGTCCAGGTACGCGCGTACCCCGCTCCTGCCGGCCAGCGTCGTCACGCGGCCCTGCGCATCGATATGCCGCACGGTCGACGCGTACGTGTCGAGCACGAGCACGCCGCCGTCGCGGTCCGCATGCAGCTTCAGGCTGCCGGCGAAACGCGCAGCCGTGCCGGTGCCGTCGAGATTGCCTTCCGAACCCGGCGTGCCGGCCACCCATTCGAGCGACGGCCCGCCAGCCAGCGGAAAACCGCCGCACGCGCTCAACAGCACGGCCACGGCCGCGCATGTGGCGATGCGCAAACCGACTCCGTTCGCATTCCGGATCATCTTCTTCTCCTTGCCCGTTCCATTCGTACCCGCTGCCGACACGCGCAACGCGCGGGCATCCGGGCGATTTTCTTCGCTCATTGCGACGCGGCCTGCGCGGCCGGTCGGCAGAACAGCTCGCCGCTGGCGGCCACATAGTCGGCCAGCCGCCCCGGATCGCGCGCATCGAACAACGACACGCTGCCGGCCTGGCTCGCATTGAGCACGGCGAGCCGGCTACCGTCGGGGCTGAACGCCAGCGCAAGCGGCCATTCACCAGTGCGATACGCGGCGCGCAGCATGCCCGTCGCGCGATCGGCGATCAGCACCGTGTTTTCCTGCGGCAGGCTGAACGCCACCGTGCGGCCGTCCGGGCTGAACGCGAAGTGATAACTCGTCAGCGCGCGGCAATACTGCGCGGCCTGGCGCGGCCGAAGCGTGTTCGCGTCATAAGCCGCGATGCCGTCACGAAACAGCGCGACCAGATCGCCGGAACCCGGCTCGACCGCGACGTCGTATGCATCGGCATCGGCGATCGTACCGACCTGCGCGCGCGTCTGCGTGTCGAATGCGTCGATGCCACCCGCCACGCCGTTCGTCACGAACAGGCGCCGGCCGTCCGCAGACAGTGCCAGTGCGGCAGGCCGCCCGAAGGGCTGGTTGCCGGCATTCCCGCCGCTCAGCGCAATCGGCTTGCCGAGCGTGCGGAACGTCGCGAGATCGACGACGGATACCGAGTTGGCGACCACGTTCAGGACATACGCGCGCGCGCCGTCCGGCGACACGGCGACGGCCTGCGGAAAGCGCTGCACTTTCGCGACGCCATCGACACGCGCGCTGTCGAGATCGAGTCTCGCCAGCGAATCGGCGCGCATCGAGCTGACGTAAGCATGGCGCTCGTCGGTGGCGATCGCGATACCCGTCGCGCCGATCCCGCGACAGAAATTGTCGGGGCAACCATCCCTGGCCGCTTTCGCCGGTGGATCGCCGAGATCGCGCACACGACGCGCGGCGGCAACGTCGATCACCGCAACGGCGTTGTCGCCGTTGCTGGTGACGTACAGATGCTTGCCGTCCGGCCCGAACGCGATACCGGCCGGGCCGTTGCCGACCGGGATGACGGCCGGCGCATCGGTCCTGGCCGGCTCCGTTTGCGCGTATACGCCGGCCGCCAGCATCGTGAACGCCACCGAAAACATGGCCCGCCGCACGACACGCGGCTTGAAATCCACCTTCACGTTATTGCTCCTCGAATATAGGCACGTGCCACACGACACGTCAGCGCACGCTCACGTCGCGCAGCACCGCCCCGTATCCCGCGTACAGATTGGCATCGGGCAGCAACTGCCGCTGCGCGAGTTGCCGATGCACGATCGGCAGGTTATGGAACGGCATCCTCGCGAACAGGTGATGTTCGATATGAAAATGAATCGCATGCGGGCCGAACAGGAACGTCTGCCACGAACGCCGGCCGATCGTGCGCGCGTTGCGGCTCTGGTCCGAGCCGGCCGGCAGCCCCGCGTGCTCGAAAATCGCGCGCACCTGCCCGGCAAGCGGCAGAAGCGTGACGGACGGCGCGATCCACAAGGCGACGTACAGCAGCGGATGTCCGGCCAGCGCGAGCGCGCCGAACAGCACACCGTTGGCGGCCAGCATCGACGCGACTTCCCACGCGGCATACGCACGCGACTTCCGAACCTTCGGCAACGCATGCGCGAACTCGCCGCGCGCGAGCTTCACGACGCTCGTCACGTAGCCGATGCCGCACGCGTACGCGAGCAGGCGACCGATCAGTTGCCTGCGCGTCACCGGATAGTCGTGAACGCCGAACAGCAGTGCAACGGGATCGTCCGCCTGCATCGGCGCGCGATGATGCTTCAGATGACCCGCTCGATACGTGCGCAGCGACAGCCACAGCGGTCCTGCCGCGAACACCTGGCCAAGCACGTCGTTGATGCGACGGCTCCGCGCGAGCGACCCGTGCGCGCCTTCGTGCATCATCACGGCAAGCGCGAGCTGGCTGCGCGCGATCACGATCGCGGCGCACGCATACGCGAGCGGATGCGCAAACGCGATCGCACCCGCGAACGCCGCGGCAATCATCAGCCAGTCGCCTGCCAACGCCGCGCCGACGCGCAAAGCGTTCACGCGGAACAACGCGGGATCGGGCACGAACCGCGCAAGCTCGGCGTTCGATCCGGCATGGTGAAGAAGGACGTCCGTCATGCGAGCCTCCTGCGCGGCGAACGCCGCTCGACCCACAGCGCACTGACTGCTGCGAGCGCCACGCCGCCCGCCACGTCGGCGACCGTATGCTGCTTGAGCGTCAGCGTCGACGCACAGATCAGCACGCCGATCGCCGCCACCGCGAGCCGGCGCCGGTCCGCCAGCATCCGGCAGGCGAGGCACGTCACCGCGACATGCAGGCTCGGAAAACCGTTCGCCGCGAGATCGAGCTGCCACATGCGCGCGAGACGATGCCGCACGAACGCGTTGCCGATCTCCGCGACGTCCGGCCGCGGCACGATTTCCGGAAACAGCAGGAAGCAGACGACACCGGCCACGAACGCGATCAGCACGGCCTCCTTGAACGCGGCGAACGCAGGCGGCCGCGCGTATGCGGCGAGCGCAATCACGAACGGAAAGAAACCGACATAGACGAACCACGACCACGCGATGAATGGAATCCGCGCATCGATCTCCGTGGCAAACACATAGCGCGGCGTGACACCGCGTTCCAGCAGAAAGAAGATCACGAGGCCCGCGGCCATGCCGAACGTCGCGGCCAGCATCTGCCGGATATCGAGCCGGCGATCGTCACGAAACGACAAGGTGCTCATCTCGGTGCCGGCGCCTCGCATCGCGCTTCCGCGTCGGCCGTCTGCGCACGCGCGTGCAACGCGAGAATGCACGACGTCCATGCCTCCACGCGCGCACGTGCATGCTCGCGGCCGGCGATCGTTCCCGCCGGCGTGCCCGGATCGCGCATCAGGTCGGCGGCGGCCTGCCCGACCTCGTGCCGGAACGCGGCCGCATCGCCGCGCCACGTGACGACACGATGCACGAGTTTCAGCCGCGCCGCGCGCGCGGCGTTGCTCGCCTGTTCGGGCTGATCGGTCTGCACGAGCAGGATCGGGCGACGATATACGCGCGCGATCGACAGCGCGGCCATGCCGGGCGCCGATACGATCAGCGGCGCATGGGCGGCGCGCGCGGCCCAGTCGGCGTCGACGCCGATCCAGCCGTCGCGCCCGGCGTAGCCCTCGCCCACGCGATGCGCGGCGAGCCCCGCGTCGCGCATGCCGGCCGACAGCGCATCGGCGAGCGCGGCATCGCAGAAATGCGGATTCAGATAAACGGCTGCGGCCGTCGGCGCCGCAGCCGGCCGTTCGGCGACGACCGGCACCGGCGTCGGCAGCCGGTAATGCACGTGCGATCGCCGTGCATCGTCGTACGCGTCGTACGCGAAATCATGCTCAATGCAGCACAGCGCCGAATCGATCTGCCAGTCGACGATCCGTGCGAAAGCGCGTGCCAGCGCGCGCGGCAACCGCTCGTCGAAATTCGCGGTCAGCGCACGGCGAAGGCTGCCGCCATACACGTGGACGACGCGCCGCCGCCAGCCCGGCACCACGCCCATGAACAGCAACGCCGGATGAAACGAGTCGTTGATCACGAGATCGGCATCGCGCACGATCGCACGCAGCCGCGCGATGTCGCGCAGCATGCGTGTCGGCCTGAACACGTATTGCGCGACATTGCGATCGGTCGCATCGCGCAGCATGTTCTGCCGTTCGTCGAACTGCACCGCGTAGTGATGCGACAGCACGGCTGCGTCGATACCGAATGCAGCCAGGAATGCCTGCCCTTCATCGGACGTCGTCAGCACGTCGACCTGCGCGCCGGCCGTGCGCAACGCATGCACGAGCAATTGCGCGCGCATCAGGTGGCCGCGCGCGTCGGCCGTCGCGAGATAGACGATGCGCGGCATCATGCGCGCGGACGCAGCGACTGGACCCATCCGGCCGCGTACATCGCCAGCGCGCCCGTCACGCCGAAGCCGGCTTCGATCGCGCGAATCTCGTCCAGCAATGCGGCAAGCTGCGCGGCCTCGGACGGCGCCACGAGACGGCGCAGCGTATCCGAACAAAGCCGGACGTGCCGCGTCTCGTCGGCAAGCACGCGCGCGAGCAGCGGATACAGCGGATGCGCTTCGCCGATCGTCGCGCAGTGGCGGGCGAGCACGCGCATCGCCATCTGTTCCGCGCACAGGCCCGTCGCATAGGCCGGCACGAGCACGCCCTGCGCAAAATGCGGTGCATGGCGCTGCGCGAGCCGGCGCCATCGCATGATCTTGCGCCGGCTCAACCAGTCGGGCGCGTGCGGCTTCGTCGATGGTGTAACGCCACGCACGCGCAGCGCATCCGCAAACGCGTCCGCGTGACGGCGCTCGTCCGCGAGATGCTGCTCGATGCGCGGTGCGAGCCAGTCCGGCGGTTGTCCGGTCCAGTCCTCGTGCAGCGCGCACTCGGTCGCTTCCTCGCCGATCAGGTACATGCGCAGCATCCAGCGCTCGCCATGCGTGCTGCGATGCAGCTGCCGGATCGCAGCACGCTTGATGCGATCGACGAGATACGCGCGCACCCGCGCCGCGCCGCGCGGCACGGGCGCATCGAGACAGTCGAAGCGTTCGCCGTGCGCCACCTGCCGTGACGCGGGCAACTCGCCTGCCGTGCTCATACCGGCACGCCCCGCGCGGATGCGGATTTCGACGCGGATGCCGCAGCGGCCGCCGGATCGCGACGCCAGCCGAGAATCAGGCCGACGAAGCTTTCCTGCATGAACGCATGCGCAGACGCGGCCGCACCCGCGAAGGGTTCCTCGCGGCCGTTCACGCGCAGATAGCCGTTGCCGTCGCGTGCGCCGAATTCGATCCGGTCGTTTTTCCTGAAGCCGCGTTCGCGCAGGTCTTTCACGAGCGTGCTGCCATCGAGGCCGAACAGGAACAGCTCGCGCTGCGCGACCCACACCGGGATGTGATTGCTCAGCGCATCGAAGCGAACCGACCACGTGCCGGACGCCAGTGCGCGATCGACATCGGCGTCGCGCGGCGCATTCGACGTGAAGCTCGCGCGCGCAACCGATTTCGTCAGGCCGCCGACACCGAGCGCGATCGTGATGTCGTCCGCCGACGGCTGCTTCGGATCGGTCGCGCTCACCTTCACGAGATGCCGCGCGAGCCGCGACGCCAGCGACGGATGCGCGAACAGCGCGAGCGTTTCGTCCGGCGTGAGCACGTCGCGCTCGCCGTCGCCCTCCTTCACGCGCACGCGGTACGGATCGATCCGCACGTCGGTGAACGTGCCGTGCACGGGCGCATGGACGTACACGTCGCGATCCCATTTCGCGCCGTCGCGACGCAGCAGCACGTGCACGCTCAACGGTACGCGCCGGCCGCCGCCGTCGACGCCCGTGCCCTGCAGCAGCACGTCGCCGAGCACGTCCTTCGTGCGGCGATTCGCGTCGCTCGAAAACACGATCGCGTGCGCGTCGGTATCGATGCTCGCGTGAACGTCGGGCGCATCGAGCGCGACGCGATTGCAGTCCGTCGCGGCCGCATTCGTGAACGGGCAGCCGCTTTGCGACGCGAAGTGGTAGATCCCGCGCCCCGCGTGATCGACCGGTGCGGCATGGGCGGGGGCGCCGATGGCAAACAAGGCGAGGCAGGCAACACGGGTAGCGAATGAGGGCATGGTCGTCGTCGTGATGGGTGCGGTTATGCGGCGTGGCGCAGCGATGCAGGGTGCCGCTTCAATGACGGTGATAGGACAGCGCTTCGAGATCGCGCCGCGCCGACGCGCGGCCCGCGAGCCCGAAACCGCGCGCGAGCGCGCCGAGCGTATCGACGGCGGATGCGGCGATCGTGACGCCAGCGGCCGCGAAGTAACGCACGACACCGAGCCGCGGCAGTTGCTGGCGATTCAGCGCGCGCAGGCTGTAGCCGAGCCGCATCGCCATCACGCAGAACGGGCCGAGCGGGCCGCTGCGGCCGAGCCATTGCCATCGGCGCGGCAGATACGCGTTGACGAGATACGGCGTCAGCCCGACGCTGTCCTCGCCGCGCATCCAGCGCAGCTTCAGCGATTCGCGGTGCGTGTCCGGCAGCCGATGCTCGGTGTGCGCGGCCGGCGCGAACTCGACGGCCACGCCGGCCGCCTGCATCCGCAGCCCCATCACCTGGCAATGCGCGCGATAGACGCCGTCGAGCGGCTCGTACCGGAATTGCGCGAACACGTCGTGCCGGAACGCAACGTTGTTCGCGTAGAAATTGCGCGTCGCGCCGTCGCGCAGCGGGCTCGGGAAATACATGAAATCGATCGACGTGAGTGCGATGCCGAGCACGTTCGGCGCGTAGCTGGTGCGCCCCGCCACCGCGACGGGCGCATCGCCCTCTTTGCCGTCATCGCGCGCGAACGGCGCGAGCAGGTGCTCGAGCCAGTCGTCGGCCGGCCGGCAATCGGCATCGCCGAACACCACATAGTCACAGCGCGCCGCGTCGACGCGATCGAATCCGTCGTTCTTCGCATCGTAGTAACCGGTGCGCGCACCGATCTCGACGAAGTCGATCGGGCGGCCGGCCAGCACGGCGATCTGCGCGCATGCGTCAGCGGGCAGGCCGTCGTGCGTGATGATCCATTGCGCGAGCGCCACGGGCGGCACGCTCTGCTTCGACAGCGCCGACACGAGGCGCTTCAGGCTGTCGACCGCCTGCGCGAGGCCGGCGCCGCCACGCAGGTTGTTCGTCTCCAGCACGAGTGCGGCCTTCGACGCCACGGAACGGGCAGCCGCGAGCGTATGTCGTGCGGTGGGGGTGTGATCTGGCATCCGAAGTATCTCCATCGTCATGCGCGGCGGCATGGATGAAACGCATCGACGGGAAGCCTGCGGCGCGCGGGCGAATGCGATGCGCCGCGGACGGCTTCACGAAACGGGCGGCCGTTGCGGGCGCCCGCCCCGCGCACCGTCACTCCTGAATCGTCGGCGCGGAATCGGCGTCGGTAAAGCGCGGCTTCGCGTTCTGCAGGTCGCGCGTGTTCTTCTGCACGGCTACCGAGCCGAACAGCGCGAGCACGAACGACATCGCGTAGAAACCCTTCTCGCTCAACTGCAGCGTTGCATTGAACAGGCCGACGATCAGCAGCGCGATCGACAGCAGCAGCGCAATCCAGCTGAGGCCGTAGTAGATGCCGGTGACGGGAATGCCTTCCGCGCGATCGCGGACGCTTTTCTGCAGCGAGATCGCCGCATAGAGGCCGAACACCAGCACGGTGAAGTAGTAGCCCTTCTCGTTGAGCTGCATGCCGGCGTTCCAGAGACCGATCAGGAATGCCGCGAAACCCGCGAGCAGCGCGGCCCACGATGCGGCCACGAATGCAAACGACGGCTGCTGGATGGTGGACTGGTTCATTGCTTTGCCCTCTCTTTCTTCTTGTTCGAAATCGTTTTCGTTGAACTGCGTTTTGCGCATGGTAGCAGCTTTGCCCCGCGCCAAGACGCCGCGCTTGCAGTCTTACATTCCGCGCTGCGCGCGCCGCCAGCGCCCGGGCGTCGTGCCGAGCACCGCGCGAAACGCCTTGCCGAAGGCCGCCTCGGACTGATAGCCAACCGCCTGCCCGATCTCCGCCTGCCCGCGCTGCGTGTCCTGCAGCAGCGCGCACGCGTGCATCATCCGGATCTGCGCGACGAACGCGCCGACGCTCATCCCGGCCTTCTCGCGGAAATGCCGCGCATAGGTCGCGCGCGACATCGCGGAAGCTTCGCCGAGCGACTCGACCGTCCACGGCTTCTCCGGCGCCTGCAGCACGGCCTGGACCGACTGGCCGAGCCGCGCATCGGCCGCGAGCGCGAGCCAGCCGGACGGCACGCGCGCATCGCGGCCGTACGCGCGCAACGCATACGCCAGCAGCGCCTGCCCGAATGCGTTCACGATCGCGCCGGCGCCCGGATGCGCGTTCGACGCCTCGGTACGCAGCACGCTCGTCAGCAGTTGCAGCGACGCGGGCCCCGATGCCTCGCGCAACCCGACGTGCAGCACGTGCGGCAGCGTGCGCATCAGCAGTTCGCCCGCGCCGCGCGCATAGACGAAGCGTCCACAGAGCAGGTCCACGCTTGCGCCATCCGGTTCGTTGGAATCGAGATTCGTCTTGACCGGCAGCACCGCGCCGCCGCCGGCGTGCGAATCGCGCAGCGGCGCGGCCGACCGCGACCGGCCGGCACCCGCATCGAACAGGTCGTGCGCGCTGCCCGCGGGCAGCAGCACGAAATCGCCGTCGGCGAGTTGCAGCGTGCGCCCGTCGGCGGTACGCAGCCGGCACGTTCCGGCCAGCAGCAGGTGAAACGCCGCCTCGCCGGGCGGCAACGGATCGTGCGGCATCGCGAACGGCCCGTCGAGCAGGCAGCGCACGTCGAGTTCGACCCGGCTGCGGCCCAGCGACAACAATTGACTCAACGCATCCATGAGACGATCGCGCTAAAAATTGACACTCTAGCGTATCGAAACCCTCAGCGCGAACGATCAGAATAGCCCTGCATCGCCCGAGATCGCGGCGCCCGCCGCCCTCCTCACCTCTTCTCGAAAGGACGCATCATGCTGAACTGGAACGAATACCGGAAGGAACTCTCGACGCGCATCGGCGACATCGCCAAGCTGTCGCCCGATACGCTGGCCGGCTACAAGGCGCTGTCCGGCGCGGGCGCCAAGACGGGCCATCTCGACGCGAAGACGCGCGAGCTGATCGCGCTCGCGGTGGCCGTCACGACCCGCTGCGACGGCTGTATCGCCGTTCACACGGCCGAGGCCACCAAGCACGGCGCGACCAGGGAGGAAGTGGCGGAAGCGCTCGGCGTCGCGATTGCGCTGAATGCGGGCGCGGCGCTCGTCTATTCGGCGCGCGTGATGGACGCGCTCGGCGACTGAGCACGACGGCTGCGGCGGCAGCCACGATGCGCGGCGCCCGGGCGCCGCGCGTCCGGACGCCACGTATGACGATTGGGCGGCGTGCCCGCCCGGTCGACCGCCCCGGCGTGCGCAGGCGCGAGCGCGCGGCGAACTCGGCTACCATGCGCGAACGATCCATCGTGAAGGAGCGCTCCATGTGCCGCTGGCTCGCCTATACGGGCAATCCGATCCATCTGGAAACCGTGCTGTTCCGCGCGAAGCATTCGCTGATCGACCAGAGCCTGCATTCGGAGCTGGGCGCCACGACCACCAACGGCGACGGCTTCGGCATCGGCTGGTACGGCCACCCCGACGAACTGCCGTTCCGCTACCGCTCCGTGCATCCCGCGTGGAACGACCGCAACCTGCGCGAAGCCGCGCGGGCGATCCGCTCGCGGATGTTCATTGCGCATATCCGCGCGGCGACCGACACGCCCGTGCAGGAAACCAACTGTCACCCGTTCCGCCACGGTCGCTGGCTGTTCGCGCACAACGGGCTGATCCGCGACTTTCACAAGCTGCGCCGCGACCTGACGTTGAAGGTCGATCCGGCGCTGTTCCCGACGCTCGAAGGCTCGACCGACTCCGAGCTGATGTTCCGCCTTGCGCTGACGTACGGCCTCGAGCAGACGCCGCTGCCGGCGCTCGAGCGGATGGTCGGCGTGGTCGAGGAAACCGCGGCGCGGCATCGCGTGGCCGACCCGCTCAACATGACGGTCTGCGCGACCGACGGCGAACGGATCATCGCGGTGCGCTACTCGAGCGAACGGCAGTCGCGCTCGCTGTTCCACAGCACGTCGTTCAAGCACCTGCACGCGCTGTATCCGCACAACCCGCGCATCGCCGAAGCCGGCGACGACGCGTTCATGGTCGTGTCCGAACCGCTCGTCGACCTGCGCGGCGCGTGGGAGGAAGTGCCGGAGAGCATGGCGATCGTCGCGCACGGCGCCGACGTCCAGCAGCGGCCGTTCAGCCCGCGGCACAAGTAGCGGCCGCTACCGCGCGCGCCGTCAGCCGCGGCGCGTGAACCGCATCCGGATCGAATCGAGTTCGGCGGGCAGCCGGCGCGAACGGGCGCGCGGGCGCGGCAGCGCGGCGAACCCGAGCCGTTCGTACAGCGTGCGGGCGCGCACGTTGCGGGTCAGCACGTCGAGCACGACGTCGCGGCTGCCGTCGCCCGGCAATGCGCCGGTGTCCAGCGCGTCGCGAAACAGCGCGCTGAAGATGCCGGTGCCGCGCTGGCGCTCGTCCGTCGCGCAATGTGCGACGAGGATCTGCGAACGCTTGGGCGCCGGGATTTCCGTCTCGAGGATCAGCCCGCGCAGCAACTGGCCGATCGTGCGGCGCACGCCAAAGAAGCGCGCCAGCGCCCAGACCACGTGCACGTCGTCGAACATCGTCCGCTGCCCGTCGTGAATCGCCATCACGGCGCGCACCGTGCCGTCGGCGGCGACCGCGACGCGATGCCGGCGCCACGAGAAGCGCCCGTATCGCGACCGGAATCCCTGCTCCAGGAACGCGATGCAGCGGGCATCGCTTTCACCGAGAAAGAAACCGAATTCGGCCACGCCGGACGCGAACACGAGCGGCGCGCACGACGTCGCGTCGCCCACCTCGGCCGCGCGAAACCGCAGGCGCCCATCGGCGCGCGGTGCCGCATGCGCGAACGCGGCGGCCTGCGTCATGCGGCGCGTCCCGCGAGCCGCGACAACACGGCGACCGTCCGGCTGATCTGCTCCGGCTCGTGCGTCGAGCAGATGAAGAAGCGCAGGCGCGCGGCCTTTTCCTCGACGGCCGGATAGAAGATCGGCTGCACGTTGATCCCTTCCTCGAACATCGCGTTCGCCCACTGCGCGGCCTTCAGCGAACTGCCCGTGATCACCGGCACGACCGCATACCCGGCGCTCGTGCCCGTGTTCAGCCCGGCGGCGCGCGCTTCGGTCAGGAACTGCCGCCCGCGCGCCTGCAGCCGCGCGACGCGCTCCGGCTCGGCCTGCAGGCGCTCGAGCGCGGCCAGCGACGCTTCGGCGAGCGTCGGCGCGAGCCCGACGCTGTACAGGAAGCCCGGCGCCAGGTGGCGCAGCATGTCGACGAGCGGCTGGCAGCCGGCGATGAAACCGCCGCAGCCGGCCAGCGTCTTGCTCATCGTGCCCATCCACATGTCGACCTGGTCGGACGCGACGCCGCCATGCTCGCGGATGCCCTTGCCGGTCGCGCCGAGCACGCCGAGCGAATGCGCCTCGTCCACCAGCAGGAACGCGCCGTGGCGCGTCTTCACGTCGACGAAGCGCTGCAGGTCGGGGAAATCGCCGTCCATGCTGTACAGCCCTTCGATCGCGATCAGCACGTGCCGGTATTCGCGGCGCGCGCGGGAGAGCAGTTCGTCGAGCGCCTGCCAGTCGTTGTGCGCGAAGCTCAGCCGCTTCGCGCCGCTCAGCTGCGCGCCCTGCACGATGCTGTTGTGCGCAAGCGCATCGTGGACGATCAGGTCGCCGGGCCCGAACAACGCACCGATCACGGTCACGTTGGTCGCATGGCCGCTCACGAACGCGACGCAGTCGTCGGTCTCGTAGAACGCCGCCAGCGCGCGTTCGAGGTCGCGCTGCACCGGGCGCTCGCCCGCGACCATCCGGCTCGCGGAGGCCGACGTGCCGTAGCGGTCGATCGCGGCTTTCGCGCGCGCGGTGACCGCCGGGTCACCGGCCAGGCCGAGGTAGTTGTAGTTCGCGAAGTTCAGGTATTCGCGGCCGCCGATCTGCGTCGTCGCACCGGCAACGCCGTCGTGCACGCGGAAAAACGGCGAGTCGACGCGCAGCTTCTCGCCCATCTCGCGCATGATCCGCACCTGCTGATACTGCGGCATCGACTCGAAGCGGCTGCGCGCCGAGGCGGCCTGCGCAGCCGGCGTGCCCGGCACGCCGGGCGCCGCGGCGGCATCGGTCGCGCGCTCCAGTTGCCGTTTCAGCGCTTTCGCCGCCAGTTGCTGGCGAAGATGCTCTCCCAGTGCCATTGCTTCCTTCGCTTTATCTCGAAAAGGCGCTATGTTACGCCGGGCATTTTGAAAAAGCGTGGTGTCACGCGTCGGAAAACTCGGCCCACTGCCACGCATCGGGCGCGGCCAGCAGCGCATCGACCAGCCGGAAATTCATCTCGTGGCTCGGCCGCAACGCGCTCACGCGCGCCAGCAGCGGCGCGCCGGCCAGCGCGAGATCGCCGACCAGGTCGAGCACGCGGTGCCGGACGAACTCTTCCGGCAACCGCATCCCGCCCAGCACGCGATTGCCGACGATCGAAGCGGTGCACGACGGCCGCGCGCCGCGCAGGATCGGCACGCCGCGCAGGTAGCCGGCGACGATCGCCGGCACGGCCCATTTCACGCGCCCGTACGAACGCGACGGCGCGATTTCGGTCGCGAATGCGGCCGGCGTCAGCGCACCGTCCCAGTGCATGTCGCCGAAGCCGCGCAAGTCGTTGCGCACGCTCAGTTCGTAACGCGGCGCCGGTTCGATCCGCATTTCGCGCCGCTGGTCGCCCTCGCCATCCGTGACGACGACCGGCCGCAACACGCGGATGAAGCGCTTCGGCGCGTCGAGCGCGACGCGGCCGCACGCGCGGATCGCGTCCACCCAGGGCGTAGCGCTCCCGTCGAGAATCGGCACTTCTTCCGCATCGAGCTCGACGATCGCGTGATCGATCTCGCACGCGAGCAGCGAAGCAAGCAGATGCTCGACCGTGCGAACGCCGACGCCGTCGGCATTACGCAGCATCGTGCAGAGCGGCTGCGCGCGACGCAGCGCGGGATCGACCGGCAGCGTCGCGAGGGTGCGCCCCTGTGCGACGCGGCGGAACGCGATGCCGGTCACGCCGTCCTCCGGACGCCCCGGCAGGATGCGCACCCCCACCCGGCGCCCCGTATGCAGCCCGTGACCGTCGATCGTCAACGGGCCTGCCAGCGTGCCCTGGCGCGTCGCCCAGCCGGTCGGCGCGCTCACCGGGCGACCTCCAGCGTCGGCGATGCATGACCGGGGACGGCAGCCGGCCGGACGTCGAGCTTCGCGCGCGCTTCGCCGTCGATCGCATGCTTCGCGGCGAGCGCCGCGACGGCCTCCTGCGCGGCATCGGCCGCGGAGCCGGCGTCGGCATCGGCCGACGCGCCGATCGAATCGACGATGCGTCCGGCCAGCGTCGTCACGGACGCGCCCTCCGCGATCGCCATCACCGACAGCTTGACCTCGAACGCTTCCTCGACCGCGAGGCCGAGTTCCATCCCCATCAGCGAATCCATGCCCATGTCGAGTACCGACCGGTCGAGCGCGATGCGATCGGGCGTCATGTGCAGAATCCGCGCGATCTGTGCCTGCAGCGTCCCGGCCACCAGCGCAATCGCTTCGTCGCGCGGCAGCGCAAGTACATCTTCCCGCAGTTGCGTGCCGCCGTCGCGCGCATCGCCGCCGTTCGCGTGCGATTGCAGCAGCGCATACCGGCGCGCCTTCGCGGCCGGCATCCCGCGCGCAACGGCGTGCCAGTCGAGCCGCACCACGGCTTCGCCGGCCGCGCCCGCGACCAGCGCCCGCTCGAGCGCGATCATCGCCTCGCCGGACGTGATCGACGCGCCGCCGATCCGCGACTGCAGGGCTTCGCGCGTATCCGCGTTACGTGCAAGGAAACCGACGTCCTCGAGCGGCCCCCACGCCATGAACGTGCCGGGCAGCCCTGCCGCGCGGCGATGTTCGACGAGCGCCTCGAGGAAGCTGTTGGCCGCGACGTAGTTCGACTGCCCCGGATTGCCGAGATAGGTCGTCGCCGACGAATAGACCACGAACAGGTCGAGCGGCAGCGCCCGCGTTGCGCGATGCAGGTTCCACGCGCCGGCCACCTTCGGCGCGAGCACCGCGGCCAAACGCGCGTCGTCGAGATTGCGCACGAGGCCGTCGTCGATCGACATCGCGGAATGCAGCACGCCCTTGAGCGGAACGTCGCGCCGGACGATCGCGGCGATCATCGCATCGACCGCCGCTGCGTCGGTCACGTCGCACGAGACGACGTCGACCGTCACGCCGAGCGCCTCGCGCCAGCACTCGACTTCGTCGCGCGCCGCGCCGGCGAGTTCGCCGGAACGGCTCGCCAGCGTGATCCGGCGTGCGCCGCGCTCGACCATCCAGCGCGCGCTCGCGAAGCCGAGCCCGCCCGTGCCGCCGACCACCAGATACGCGCCATGCGGATCGAGCGCGAGCGAACCCGCGCTCGCGACCCCGCGTGTCGGCGCCGGCGTGCCGGACGGATAGGTCACGAGCACCTTGCCGATCTGGCGCGCCTGCTGCATGTAGCGGAACGCATCCTCGGCCCGTTCGGCGGGAAACGCGCGATACGGCAGCGGATGCAGCGCCGCGGCCGCGAACAGCGCCATCACTTCGCCGAACAGGCGTGCCGTCAGCTCCGGCAGCGCGCCCATCAACTGGTCGGCGTCGATGCCGAAATAGCTGATGTTGTTGCGGAACGGCCGCAGCCCGATATGGCTGTTTTCGTAGAAATCGCGCTTGCCGAGCTCGAGGAAACGGCCGAACGGACGCAGCGTATCGATGCTGCGCACCATCGCCTCGCCGGCGAGCGAATTCAGCACGATGTCGACGCCCTGGCCGCCTGTCATCGCGCGAATCTCGTCCGCGAACGCCAGGCTGCGCGAATCGAGCACGTGGTCGGCGCCGAGCAGGCGCACGAACTCGCGCTTCTCGTCGCTGCCGGCCGTCGCGAACACTTCCGCGCCGAAATGGCGCGCGAGCTGGATCGCCGCGATCCCGACACCACCCGCGCCGCCGTGCACGAGCACGCGTTCACCGCGGCGCAGCCGTGCGAGTTCGACGAGCGCGTAGTACGCGGTGAAGAACGGGGTCGGCACGGTCGCCGCTTCCTCGAACGACAGGCGTTCGGGTTTCGGCGCGATCGCCTGCGCGCGCGTCCTGACGCGCGTCGCGAACGACGCCGGCGCGAACCCGAGCACCGCGTCGCCCGGCGCGAATGCCGTCACGTCGCTCCCCACCCGCACGACGCGGCCGGACAGCTCCATGCCGATCGTTGCACCTGCGAAGCCGGTCTCGACCGCTTCATCGGACAGCAGCCCCATCGCGTACATCACGTCGCGGAAGTTGAGGCCGGTTGCAACGGGCTCGATTTCCACCTCGTCCGCGCCCAGCGCGTGCTCGGGCAACGCAAACCATTCGAGATTGCGCAACGAGCCCGGCGCATCGAACGCGAGCACCGCCGCCCGCGCGATCGCGCCGTCGGTGCGGGCCGCGGCCTGCGCGGCCGTCAGCATGCGCGGCACCAGCCGGCCGTGCGCGTTCAGGATGACTTCTTCCTCGACCGCCGCGCCGGTCAATTCGCGAATCAATGCATCGGGAATCCGGTCCGCCATCGGATCGACGTCGATCAGGCGGCACGCGAGCTCGGGATGCTCGTTCGCCAGCACGCGACCGAGGCCCCACAGCGTCGCCTGCTCCGGATGCGCATTCGCCGTGCCGGCGAATGGCGCCCCGCCGCGCGTGACGACGGTCAGCCGCGTGGCAGCGTTCGGCTGCGCGCCGAGCGCGCGCACGAGCGCCGCCAGCGCGATCACGCCGTTACGCTGCGCGGCCATCAGGCCGTCTCCCGTTGCCGATTCGGCCAGCGGCGTTTCCGGCGCACAGAACACGACATGCGCGGGCTGCCCGGCCGGCAACGAAGCGATCGCATCGGCCGCATGCGTGATGTCGACGATATCGGCCGGATAGCCCGCGTGCGCGAGCGCATCCGCGAGCCGCCCGCCGAACCCGCCGACGGCATCCGGCGCGTGTATCACGAGCCATTGCTCGGTGCGTGCCAGCGTATCGAGATCGCTCGGGTCGTTGCCGCCTGACGCGGCGACGGCGCTCGCGGGGTTGCGCGCGACGACGAACGTCGGCGTGCCGTCAAGATCGAGCGACTGCTCGACGTGCCGCACGACGTCGACGAAGCCCGCGCGCTCGAGCGCCGCATCGAGATCGGCCGGCGCCAGCGGCACGGGCGCGCCGGCTTCCGCCGACGTCGCCTGCGAGCCGAACACGATGTCGGAGAACCGGCCGCGGCGCGACTCGGCCAGCAGCAGCAAACCACCCGGCGCCAGCCATGACCGGATCGCGTTCAGCGCATCGGCCACATCCTGGCGGCCGCCCAATGCGCGGTTCGCGACGATCAGGTCGTAGGGGCCGGCTTCGTCGGCCGACAGCGACAGCCGTTCGCCCGGCTGCAGCGCAACCGTGCGCACCGCCGCTTCCGCATCCGCATCGAACCCGGCCAGCTGGCCGGCCGTCGCGGCGATCGTGTGATCGCAGCGCGCGGCCGCGAGATGCATGCCGAGTGTCTGCAGCACGTCGCCGTCCGTCGCGCCCAGTTCGAGCACGCGCAGCCGGCGCGCCGGGCGCCATGCGTCGACCGCCTGCTCGACGCTCGCCGTCAGCAGCGCGTGCACGTGCTGCCAGGTGGGCGATGCGGCAAGGAGTTGCTCGACCAGGCTGTGCCCGGTCGGCGACAGCAAACGTGCGCCATCCTTCGCGCCACTCAGCACGTCCGGCAACGCCGCGCCGCAATGCGCGAGCAGCGTCAGCTCGGCCACGTGCCCCGGCGACTCGGCCAGCAGCCCGCGCCACAGCTCGTCGAGCGGCGGCAACGCCGCGCACGCCGCGTCGTCACGCACGAGGCGTGCGCCGTCGTCGCCGTCGCGATGGGCAAGACCGTCCTCGACCAGCATGTTGCCAAGACGCGCCGCCAGCGCCGCATGCGCGGGCGACGGCTGCCACGTGCCGGCGAATGCGCCAAGCACGTCGAAGGCGCGAAGCGCGTAGAGGCTCGCGAGCACGTCGAGCAGCGGCAGAATTTCGGTCAGGTGCTGCGTGCGACGGCCGCCGTGTTCGGCGGCGTCGAGCCGCGCAGCGGCTTGCGCGAGCAGCGCGTCGGGAGCCGGCAACCCTGCTGCGTCGACTTCATCCGGCAGCGGTACTTCTTCAAGACGATAGACGAACCGCGCAGGCGCGTTCTGCCGACGGCCGACGAGATCGACGCGCCGGAACCGGCAACCGCCGAGCCGCGCGACGATCGCGCCCTGCGCGTCGAGGAATTCGAAATGCGCGACGATCGAATGCGGGCTGCGCCGGTCGATCCGCGCGAGCACGCGTTCGACCGTGTCGCCGCGCAGATAGTCGACGCGACCGATCTGCACCGGCACGTAGGCCGGATGCTCGCCGTCGCGCGCATGGGCGGCAAGCAACGCGAACAGCGGATGAAACCCGCTGTCCATCAGCGCCGGATGCAGCAGATACGCGGACAGCGCCCGCGCATCGCCACATGCGGCCGGCGCGGCGACGTCGGCCAGCGCCGCGTCGTCGTCCGCGGCGACCCGCACGGTGCGGACCCAGCGGAACGCCGGCCCGTAACCGAGACCGATCGTCGCCGTGTTCGCGTACAGCGTGTCGCCGTCGGCGGCCGGCAGCGCGAGCAGGCGAGCGAGCGTATCGGACGGTACGACGCTCGCCGCGCCGAGCGCGTTGCCGCTTTCCAGCATCCGCCCCGTGACGTTCAGCGTCCACGCGCCTTCGGTCATCCGGTCGCGCGTCTCGATCGTGAAAGTCGCGGTGCGCGGCTCGATCACCAGCCGGAACAGCTTCGCCTGCTGCGGCTGGAAGACGACCGGCGTGCGGATCTCGACGTTTTCGAGTGCCGCGTCCGGCGTATCGAAGAAGACACGCGCCGCGGCGAGCGCCATTTCCACGTATCCCGCGCCCGGGAACGCCACGCCGCCATCGACGGCGTGATCGGCCAGCATCGGCAGCTTCGCCGGATCGAGCTGGTTTTCCCACGCGAACGCGTGTTCGTGCAGGCGATAGCCGAGCAGCGGATGCTCGCGGCGGCGGTTGACGAGGCCGTAGCCTTCGACGGTCGGCGTCAGCCAATAGCGGTCGCGCTGCCACGGATAGGACGGCAGTGCCGCATGCGACGCGCCCGGCGCAAAGCGATCGGGATCGACGTTCGCGCCATGCGCGATCGCCGACAGAATCGCCTGCCGCAGCGTCGCCGCGCTGCCGTGATCGCGCTTGAGCGTCGGCAGTGCCACGCCGTTGGCGCCGGCAGCCGCCAGCGCCTGCTTCACGTACGTGCGCAGGATCGAATGCGGCGATACCTCGACGAACAGCCGGATGCCCTGCTCGATCAGATGCGCGATGCCGTCGCCGAAGCGCACGGGCTCGCGGATATTGCGCCACCAGTAGCGCGCATCGAGCTCGCTGCCGGCAAGCGCGCCGCCGGTCACGGTCGACACGAAAGCGCCGTTGCCCGGCTGCGGCCGCAGGCTGGCCAGTTCGGCCAGCACGACCGGTTCGATGCGGTCCATGTGGCTGCTATGGAACGCGTAGTCGAGATCCAGCATCTGGAAGAACTTGCCGTTGCCGCGCAGCGCGGCCTCCAGTGCCTGCAAGCCCTGCAGCTCGCCCGCGAGCGTCACCGCATCGGGGCTGTTGATGCCGGCGATCTCGACGCGTCGTGCCAGCCCGTGGCGCGCGATCAGCTCGCGCGCGGCGGCCTCGCCGATGCCGACGGCCGCCATCCGGCCGCTGCCGCGCGTCATCGCCTGCGCGCGGCTGCGAATCTTGATCACACGAACCGCGTCGGCGAGCGACAGCGCGCCCGTTACCCACGCCGCGGCGATTTCGCCGACGCTATGGCCGATCGCCGCGTCGTAACGCATGCCGCGCGCGTCGATCACGCGAATCATGCCGACCTGGATCGCGAACAGCAGCGGCTGCGCGTTCTCCGTCGCGGCGAGCCATTCGGCGCCTGCGCCGGCCAGCCATTCCGCGCTCGGGCCGCCGCGCATCACGTCGACCAGCGACGGGCTGCCGTCGGCGCACCACAGCGCGTCGACTTCGTCGAGCGCCGCGCGGAACACGGCGTTTTCGGCGTAGAGCTCGTTGCCCATCCCGACCCACTGACACCCGTTGCCCGAGAAGACGAGCGCGGTGCGCAGCGCGTCGGCCGGCGCTTCGCCGGTTGCCACGCAGGCCGGCAACCCCGCCGGTACCGGTTGCGCCAGCGCCGCGAGTGCGGCACGGCCTTCGGCCACGTCGGCCGGTGCAACGATTGCGCGATGTTCAAGCCATTGGCGGCGACGCGCGGCCGCGGCAGCAAGCGCCTGCCAGTCGCCGCCGTTGTCGAGCATCGACAGATAGCGGCCCGCGAGCGCGCCGAGCGCATTCGCGCTGCGCGCGGTCAGCACGAGCGGAGACGGCGCATCGGCCGGTTCCGGCGCAGCCGTCGGCGCATCCTTGGCAGCCGGCGCTTCGGTCAGCACGACGTGCGCGTTCGTGCCGCCGAAGCCGAACGAGTTGACGCCGACCGTCAGCGGCGCACCGCCCGCGTCGAGCGGCGTGTAGCGATCGACGACACGCAGCCGCCCGCCGTCGAAATCGATCCCGGGATTGGGCGTGACGAAATGCAGCGAGCGCGGCACCGCGCGATGCTTCAGGCACAGCACGGCCTTCAGCAGGCCGGCCATGCCGGATGCCGTCTCGAGGTGGCCGATGTTGGTCTTGACCGAACCGATGAGCAGCGGACGATCCGCCGGGCGCTCGCCCGACACGACGTCGATCAGCGCGCGCGCCTCGATCGGATCGCCGACCGCGGTGCCCGTGCCATGCGCTTCGAGATAGGCAAGCGACTGCGGGTCGATGCCCGCGCGCGCGTACACGCTGCGCAGCAGCGACGCCTGCGCGGCCGCGCCCGGCACGCTGATGCCGCCCGGTGAGTGACCGACCGAGTTCACGCCGGAGCCGGCGATCACCGCGTGGATCGTGTCGCCATCGGCGAGCGCGCGATCGAGCGGCTTGAGCAGCACGAATGCGCCGCCTTCCGAGCGCACGTAGCCGTCGCCGGTCGCATCGAACGCGCGGCAACGGCCGCGCGGCGACAGCATCGACGCCTTGGAGAAGCTGACGAAGCCGAACGGGTGCAGCAGCAGGTTGACGCCGCCGGCGAGCGCCACGTCGGCTTCTCCGGACTGCAGCGCCTTGACGGCCTGATGGAGTGCGACGAGCGACGACGAGCAGGCCGTATCGACGGACATGCTCGGGCCGCGCAGGTCGAACAGGTAGGACACGCGATTCGACGCGATGCTCAGCGTGTTGCCGGTTGCCGAATACGGATCGATCACGTTCAGATCGTCCATGTTGCGGTTGCCGTAGTCCATGCTGGCGGCGCCGACGAAGACGCCGCAGTTGCTGCCGCGCATGTCGGCCGGACGCACGCCGGCGTCCTCGAAGGCTTCCCATGCGAGTTCGAGCAGCAGGCGCTGCTGGGGGTCCATCTGGGCCGCTTCGCGCGGGGAAATGCCGAAGAATGCGGCATCGAAGCCGGCGACGTTGTCGAGCACGCCGGCCGAGAACGTGTAGCTCTTGCCCGGCTCGCGTTTGGACGGATGCTGGTAGAAATCGGTGCCGAAGCGGTCGGCGGGGATTTCGGTGACTGCGTCGCGTTCGCCCTCGAGCAATTGCCAGTAATCTTCCAGTCCGGAAACTCCGCCCGGGAATCGGCACGACGTACCGATAATTGCGATCTTGGTGTTAATCATAGCTACGTTGTTATCTCCGACGCGCCAGTCGAAACTGCCTGCCCACCCGTCGTCTTCATCGCGCGAAGCAACACGGTGCCAAGATCCTCGACCGCTCGGTCCTGCTTCCGGGGGAATGCTCTCCGAAATTCCGCCAGATGAAGTAATTGCTTTGGTCGGGTATGTTCCCGAACTTCTCGAATACATGCGGCAACGCGGGCACATGATCGCCGTAGAAACACAGGATCGTATCTCGACGGCACGCGCGCAGATAGGCGACAAGCCGTCCGATCATCGCATCTGCGTTGGCGACGTGGCGCAGGTACGCCGTGAGGTCACGCCACGTGGAATCGTCACCGAGCGTATGGTAGCGGGCAGCCTCCCCGGCCACCACCGGCTCCAGGTGCAGCGGGCCGTGATTCTCCATCGTCATCGCGAACAGAAACGCCGGTTGCGTGCGATTCTCGTCGAGCAGCGAGACAATCCGGTCGAGCACGGCCGCGTCTGAAATATACGGACCGGCACGCGGTGCATCGCCGAACGCACGAATGTCGAAAAAGCGATCGAACTGGAGCAGCGGAAAAACTCGGTTGCGACCGAAAAAATCCGCGTAATAAGGATGAATCGCCGCCGTACGATAACCTGCCCGGCGAAACCAGCCCGCCAGTGAAGCACAGGTGCTCCGCACGAATGCGTAAGGATAAAACGGGCGTAGCCAAGTTGCGATGACGGCAAACCCGTCAGGAGCGCAAATTCCGAACGCATTGTGTTCGCCCCCCAGGCGGGCACGGTCAGTTTCCCGTGCTCGACCGACTCGCGGCACACCCGATCGAAGTGATGCAGGATCGACGGATCGATCGCTGCCGACAACGGGCGTGGGTCAAAGAACGATTCGCTCTGGATCACGATCACGTCCGGATGGCCAAGCGACTCATCTTCGCGGGAAAACGGACCGGCGGAAATCAATCCTGCCATCGAGCGAAACGTGGCGGGCCGCATGCCGTTCAGCAAGTACGCGACAAAGACGGCAAAGAATCCGTGACGACGCTGGTCTTCGAGCGGGTCGAGCGTGAGGGGTAAGCGCGCGGCAAACAGGCAGCTCGTCGCGAGACAAATCAAGGCCGTCGCCGCAGCTCGCCACGCAGTTTGCGACGAGACCGCAGGATCGAGAAAGAAGCCCCCCGCGAGAACGACCGAGCCGAGCACCATCGCCACGACCGTTGCCGTGCTCAAAAACGGCAAGTAAAGACGCGGATGCGAGAACAACTGACTGAACAGGCTCAGGTCGGTAAAAACAAAAGGTTCGCGCAGGGATGCGAATTTCGCATTGCTGACTGCGCTGGCAAGCGCCACCAGCGCCAGTGCGAGAAACGCGGCAAAGTGCGGGCGATGGGTAAGCGCAAGGATGACACAGGCGATGAATAGAACGCTCGCGACGTGCACCCCCAGCGCCAAGGCGGCACGGCGAACGGCTGCGCGAGGAATTGCAATCGTATCTGCGGCAAATGACAGGGCAATGGCAAAGACGAACGTGATCGAAATCGACGACGCCACGCTATCGCTCCTCGCGCGGCAAATAGGACAGTCGACCCAGGATCGCGTCTGCGATCACCGCAGGCAACAGTGGGAGCAACCGCATGCCCAGTGCGAGGAGACCAGGGAACGCAATTTCGGCACGCCGGGCGGCAATGCCGCGCTGTATGTACTGCGCTGCCCTGTCGGACGACCACAGGAAAGGCTTGTCTCCCGGAAACACGTCGCTCATCGCCGTTTTGACAAACCCCGGCAAAACGACGGATAGACGAATGCCGTCGCGCTTCAGCACCGGACGCACCGAGTCACCCCATGCCTTCAAGGCAGCCTTGCTCGCGCAATAGGCAGGGTGTCGCGGGGCGGCGTAAAGGAGCCGGGGATGGGCGGCGTAATGGCGCCAGCAGAACCGGGGGTAAAACGCGGATTCGAACGGTTTCAAGGTTGCGGTTTTTTGCCGTTTTTGGCAACTGCATTTTGAGGGGGATCTGGCATCGGTTTCGGGGTGCGGTAACTGTCGCCCTCGAGGACGAGCCGGTAGGCGCCGTGGCGTAGTCGGTCGAGTGTGGCGGTGCCGAGGATGCGGTTGTCGGGGAACGCGGCGCCCCATTCACCGAAGTCGAGATTCGACGTCAGGATGGTCGCCGCGTGCTCGTAGCGGGCCGCGACGAGATCGTGGAAGTCCTCGTCCTGCGGGGTACGTAGCGGTTTGAGCGCGAAGTCATCGACGATCAGCAGCGGCACCCGGGCGTACTGCTGGAACTTGCGGTCATAGGCGCCGGTGGCGCGCGCGGCGTTCAATCGCTTGAGCAGCTCGGTCTGCGAGATGAACAGCACATCGCGGCCTTGGCGGGCGGCGCAGTGGCCCAGCGCCTGGGCCAAGTGGCTTTTGCCGGTGCCGGTTGGACCGGCGATCAGGATCGCGACCTTCTCGTCGAGATACCGGCCTGTCGCGAGATCATGAACGTGTGAGCGGTTCAACGTAGGCAGCCGGTCGAAGTCGAACGTCTCGAGCGTCTTGCCCATCGCGAAGCCGGCGCGCAGCAGACGGGTGCCGAGCTTCTTGTGTTCGCGACGGGCAACCTCGTCGTGCAGCAGCATGGCAAGGAACTCGGTATAGGCGAGCTGCCCGTCGATCGCCTGACGGTTGCGCTGCTCAAGCGAGTCGAGGATGCCGGACAGGCGCAGCTGTTTGAGGATGGAATTCAATTCGGGACTCGGGTTCATGGTGTCAGTGGATCAGCAGGGATTGGAGATCACGGCCGAAGCGGCCGCCGTTCTGGTAAGCGCCAGTCGGGGCCGACGCGGGACGCGGCACCGGTTCGCTGTCCAGGCCTTTGTCGAGGATGCCCTTGATGGTGCTGTACTTCGCGCTGCTGAACGCGAGCGCACGCTCGCAGGCTGCTTCCAGCCTCTGATCGCCGACTTTCTGTCGCAGCCGGATGATCCCCTGCGCGCCGCGCAGGTTGACGAGCACCTTGTCGTTGAACAGCGCGAGGATCACGCCGTGGCACGACGGCCCGATCTCCTTCGCGCGCGCCAGACACCACTGCGGATCGTGCTCGAGCCAGGCCTGCGCTTCGGGCGGCTGGTGATCTCGCACCGTGTGGCGACCGCCGGCCCGCTGCCGCGGATGGGTTGCGACGAGTTCATGCCGATGGAACAGCTGGATGACCGTATCGGTCGCCTTCAGCCAGAGCGACTTGCCGACGAGCGTGAACGGTGCAGAGTACAGCGCGTGCTTGTAGACGACGTGGCCGTCGCGATGGACCGCCACCTCCTTCCAGACCGACAGTACCGGCGGCACGTCCGGCAATGCAGCGAGCAACGGGCGCTCGACGCCGAAGCGCGTCAGCGGCCGTTCGTGGACGGTGCCGTGGATACGAGTGCCGGCCTGCTGCATCACCCATTCGCGCAGTTGCCGGTTGGCGTCGGCCAGATCCCGGAACTCGCGCAGCGGCACGAAGGACTTCTTGACGTATTTGACGCCCGATTCGACGACGCCCTTCTTCTGGGGATCGTGCGGCGGACAGGCGTCGATCCGGAATCCATATCCCTCGGCAAGCGCGGCGTACGAGCGTTGCACCGCCGGCTCGTATCGACACGCCCGGATGATCGCGCACTTCGCGTTATCGATGATGACCCGGTCGGGACAGCCGCCGAACCATTCGAAGGCGCGCCGGTGGCTGGCGAGCCACGTCTCGACGGTCTGGTCCAGCACGATCTCGGCATACTGGTGGCGCGACCAGCACAACGTCATCACGAAGATCCACGTCCGGACCGCAATGCCCTCGACCGTCAGCACGGGTCCCGCGCCGAAGTCGACCTGCGCGGCGTCGGCCGGTGCGAAGTCGAGGATCGTTGTGGTGGCCACGCTGCGCTCGGCAGCCAGATGGCGCAGCATGCGCTTCACGGCACAATAGCTGCCGGCGTAGCCATGATTGCGTTGAAGGGCGGCATGGATCGTGGTGCCCTGAACGCCGGCGGCAAGCCATTCGCGGACCTGTTCGCGATATGGCTCAACCGTCGACACACAGGTGTGCGGCAGGTGCGGCGTGCGCCCGAAGACACCCGCGATCGTAGCGTCGTCCGGCAGCGGCTGCACCGGATCCAGCCAACTACGCGCTTCAGCCTCGCGGCGCACGGTCGTCAGCTTCTTGCGCCCCATCAAACCGCCGCGCGCGATGTCGCGGTCAGAATCGCCTTGCCGCATGCGGACAAGGACTTGGCGGTATTCAAACAATTCGAACCTCCTGTTGGCCATGGACGCTCCGTTCAAAAAGAACGGAGCGTACCGACTCGGAAAGTTCGAACCGCGTTCTCGCCCTGATGCTGCTGGCGCCTATGCGCCGCCCCTAACGTGGCGCCATTACGCCGCCCTTGGACTGGCGCCTATGTGCCGCCCCTCAAGTGGCGCCCTTATGCCGACCCCGCATTGGCTCCATAGCGCCGCCCCGTGACACAGGGGAAATCGCCATGCCTCGCAACGCCGCGAGCGAACTGATCAGCGCGACCTGGCCGTTACCACGCGTACGCATGCGATCGATGGTCGGTAGTACGGCGTTCATCGCGCCGTAGAAATTCGTATCGACAATTTCAGCGGTGCGTTCGCGCGTCTCCCAGTCACCGCCATGCGCAAGCGTACTGGCCGCGCCGGCATTTGCGATCAACAGGTCGATCGGGTAAGCATCGTCGAACTGTTCAAGCCACCGCTGCATGCCACCGGCGTCCCGGACATCGACGGTTGCAACGAAAACCGTAGCGCCGCGGGCACGGCACTCGGCCGCACTTTCATCAAGGCGCACCGCGTCACGTCCGCCGAGGCTCAGCACCACCCCTGGTCGTGCGTAACCCCGGGCCAGCGCGCGCCCGAGACCGGCGCTCGCACCCGTAATGGCGATATGCCGCGGCCAGGCGCCGTCGCTCACGCCACCGCCTCGAGCCGGCTCACGGCGCCGGCGACGCTCATTTCTATACCGGTACGCGTATAGAAATCGCCGTTGATCTGCGTATGGTGCATCACGTAGTCGAGAAAAGCCTGATAGAGATTCATGTCCGGGCTGTCGGCCTCTGTCCAAAAGTCCGCCAGGCTTCCTTGCCAGGTCAACCCCGGCATCGAGTAGATCGCGGTGCCCAATGCAACGAGCGGGCGACGATGGTGCACGGCGGACAAACCGACCGTGCTGTTTATCACGACCACGCCACGACACTGATCAAGCAGCGTTGGCAAGTGGCCTGCGTCGATGAAGATCACCCGCTTTTCGATACCCAGCTCGGTGGCAAGTGCCGTTGCAAATTGACGGTAACGGATCAGCCCCGTGTCCAGCGGGTGATTCTTGATCACGAGCCAACTGTCGCCGGGCGCATTTTCGGCGAATGAGTGTAAAACAATCGCAATCGCGTCGCAAATTCCGCCAAAAGGGGAATGATCGACGATCTGGGAATCGGAGTTGAGCTGCAGCGGAAACAGGTAGTATTTACGCTTTCGCTCCAGCAAATCACGAGTAACGTTCTCTGCTTCCCTGTCGCGCACGCGTTGCTGAATGGCGCGATACGCAAGACCCGCGTATTCCTGGAATCCGCTCCTGGGCCGGTGAGACTTGTAATGTGGAAAGCGGTGCGCGTAGACCGCGTTGGCCATCCGGTACCTGATATCGTGGCAGGCACGCTCGTAAAGGTTGTAGCCGGTGGGCTTCCCGGGCACTACGGGCGGGATATGCGTGCGCGCGTCGAGATAGTGGGCAGGGTCTCGCGGCAACAACGATCGCCCATTGACACCGTGCCCCTCCATCGTGATCCAGTGCGGTCGAACGTAACCCTCTTCGAATACGTGAACACGCACACCCGAGGCGCGAGCAATCTCGTGCATCGGCCGGTGTATCGCACGACAATCCCCAAACAGAAGTACGTCCGTCACGCCATGGGTTGCAATGGCATCGCGATACCACGTGACAAGACCTTCGGGTTCGTCGCGATAGTTCCAGGCGCTTTCCGCACCTTGATACGCCAGATCTCCGCCACAAAAATTTACACGCCGAACCTGGTGGCCTCGCTGGCCGAGACCGGCAGCGAGTCGACCAAAAAAAGGAGAGGCAGTGCCTTGCAGGGCAAGGAAGAAGCGGGACATACAGTTCTTATCTAATTGAGTTATGAAGGCCCAACGCACTCGAGCAAATCGTAAACAAAATGGCGACGCCACCTTGCCGCTCGACACCCACGCCCTTCTTCTGACACCCTGCTCCAACAGCGTGACGTCAGTGACGGCACATGCCCCCGTTCGGTTGCACGGGCGCACGTGTGCGCGTCATCTGTACCAACGACACACGGCACTCCTCAATGCTGATCCGGACAACGCATACGAGGAACGCCTGACGTCGATCAAGCCATGCCCCTTCAGAGAGATCCCGCTTCCGGTCCGGAATCCATCAAAAACTGAATGACATCGCGCGGATTGCGGACGACAGCGTTTGCCGTTGTCGCCACCCGGGACACGTCCTTGTCGCATACGAGGAGAGTCGTCCCGACACCCGCAGTCAACCCGGCCTGAATATCGGACTCCTTATCCCCCACGAGCAACGACGCCCCGAGGTCAAGATCGAAATCCCGCTGGGCCGCCAGGATCATCCCGGGATTCGGCTTCCTGAAATCGGACTCGACCTTATACTTGCCAACGCCGTGCTCGGGATGCGTCGGACAAAAGTACACGCCATCGATCGGCGCGCCTTCCGTCGCGAAAACCCCCTTCATCCAGTCGGACAAGCGGAAAAAGTCGTCTTCCGAATAGTAGCCGCGCCCGATGCCCGCCTGGTTGGTCACCACGACGCTTAAGTACCCCAACGCCTTGGCGGCTCTGGCAAGATCGAAAATCCCGTCCAGAAAGACAAAATTCTCGATCTTGAAAACATAGCCGTCGTCGCGATTGATGACACCATCACGATCCAGAAACAACGCGCGATTCTTCACTTGCAGATTCCAGAAAGTTCATCTTGGGCGCGGTAAAAATCCTCCGGAATCCCGATATCGATAAACTGCCCGCGCGTGACGAAGACATCGAACCTGCGAGACTGGACAGCGGACGCCATGAAGTCGGCCTCGAACGAGAACTTCTCCGCCGTCTCGCCAGCAAGAATGTCCTTCGGCAGAACATAACAACCGGCATTGATCAGGCCTGGCCCCGAAATGCCTTTTTCGGCAAACCCGGTCACCCGCCCATCGTCGACGACGAGACTGCCGTATCGTCCAGTATCCGGCACTTGTCGAGCCACGATCGTCGGAAAGCCGCTGCCCTGCCAATCGGCCTCCAGTTCGTCAACTTCGAGATCCAGATACGTATCACCGTTGAAAACGAACGCGTGGTCGCCCTCGCAGTATGGCAACGTTGCCTTCAGCGCGCCCCCGGTACCCAACGGAGCGCTTTCGACCGAATACGCCAGGTCGATTCCGGCGAAGCGATCGCCAAAATGGGCTACGATTTTCTCCGCCATGAAACCAACGGACAGGACCACCCTGGAAAATCTCTTTTCGCTCAAACGCGTCAGGAGAATTTCAAGAAATGGCCTGCCGGCAATCGGCGCCATCGGCTTGGGAACGTCGGAAACAACCGTGCGCAACCGCGTACCGAACCCCCCAGCCAGGATGATCGCTTCCCTCATTTCACTGCTTCCCGAAGATGGCGTTCTCGACCAGCCCGCAAACGATATGCCCGAGAACCAGATGCCCCTCCTGGATCTTGGGCGTGTCCGGCGACGGAACTTCGAGCAGCAAGTCGCACAGCTCGCGCATTTCTCCACCGCGATTGCCGGTGAAGCCAACGCACGTCATTCCTTTTGCCTTTGCTTCACGGAACGCTGCCAGGATGTTCGGTGATCGTCCGGACGTCGAATAACCGATCAGGACATCGCCCTTGTTGCCGAGCGCCTGCACCTGGCGGGAAAACAGCTTCTCATAGCCATAATCGTTACCGATCGCCGTGAGAATGGACGTATCCGTCGTCAACGCCACCGCCGGCAGCCCGGGGCGGTCGAACGCGAACCGGCTGACAAACTCCCCTGCAATATGCTGTGCATCCGCGGCACTTCCGCCGTTACCGGCGAGCAACACCTTGCCACCTTGGGAGATGGATGCGATGCAGGTGTCGGCAACTTTCTGAACCGTCGCAAGCAACTGGTCGTCTGCAAGCATCGCAGCCATCACCCGCTGGGCCTCTGCAATACTGTCCGTGATGTACGTCAATTCGCGATTCTCCATGCCTGCGTCCCGTTCTTCGTAAAGTGGCAGTTGCTAACTTGTCCGTCGTATTCGCCAAGCGTCCTGATCAGGTCCATGCGCTTTTCGGTCGGTACGAAAAACAGCATGAAGCCGCCGCCGCCCGCGCCCGAGACCTTTCCTGCCTGAGCGCCGGAACGCATGGCCGCGTCGTAAATCTCGTCGATATGTGCGTTCGAAACGGTTCGGGCCGAATTCTTCTTGTTGTCCCAACCCAGGCGCATCGAAGCGACAAAGGACTTGAAGTCGCCCTTCAGCAACGCCTCTTTCATGACGAGCGCTTCACGCTTGATACCGTGCATCGCCTCGATTGCCGCGGTCTTCTGCGACACCACGTTGTCGCTCTGGTCCTGAATGATCTTTGCCGACTCGCGCGACACGCCGGTGTAAAAAAGGACCAGCGACGCCTCGAGTTCACAAAGAATCCAGTTCTTGATTCGCAACGGATTCACGATCGTGCGTTCTTGCTCGTAGAACTCCATGAAATTGAAGCCGCCGAACGTTGCCGAATATTGATCCTGGCGTCCCCCGGCCAACCCGCAATCGACGCGTTCAATGCGATAAGCCAGTTGCGCAATCGCGTAGTCATCCAGCGCCAGATTCAGCAACTCGACAAACGCCTTGATCATCACGACAACCAGCGTCGACGACGACCCCAAGCCGGAACCTGCAGGCGCATCGCAGAACGTACTCAGTTCAAGCGGAATCGGCTTGCCATGGTTGTAGTTCCGGATCATGTAGTTGTACACCGCCTTATGCAGGTCCAGCGTACCGTTCAGCTCCAGTGGCTCTGAAATAAGCTTGTGTTTTTCTACCTGCTGATCCGTCGAGACGAACCGCACGGCCGGTATCGTGAGCGTCTTGATCACTGCATATGCATAGCGATCAATGGTCGCATTCAGGACGTAGCCTCCGAATGTATCGGCGTAGGGAGCTACGTCGGTCCCCCCTCCCGCCAGGCCCAACCGCAGCGGGGCCCGTGCGCGAATGATTGTCGGATTCATTGGTTGTTTATATTTCTATCGGGTCAAGAATTTCTCGCCAGCGGAAATCCTGGCGCGCCAGTAATTCAACAAATCTTCCATCGTCTTCTCAAACGAGATCTCGGGCTTCCAGCCGGTGATTGCCTCGAATTTCTGCGTATTGGGAACCTGCAAATCTGCATCGATCGGGCGCAGGCGCTCCGGATCCGTTTCGACCCGGATGACGTCCTTGGAGGTCGACATCGAGACCAGGGTATCCAGCATCTGGCCAACCGTGCAGGAATACGTGCCGCCGATGTTGTAATAGGCGCCCGGAATCGGGTTGATCGTCACGAGCATGTAATAGGCCCGAACCGCATCTCGCACGTCGGCGAACGTCCGCAGCGAGTCGAGATTGCCGGTCTTGACGATCGGCGGGATCAGTCCGCGCTCGATCATCGCGATCTGCTTGGCGAATGTCGATTCGGCAAACACGTCGCCGCGACGCGGGCCGGTATGCGTGAACATCCGCGTGGTCATCACGGTCATGTTGTACGCTTCGGCGTAGTACCGCCCGATCAGGTCCGTACCTACCTTGGAGATTGCATACGGCGATGCCGGGTGGAACGTGCACTCCTCATCGATCGGCAATTTTTCGCGCGGCACGCGCCCGAACACTTCCGACGACGCGCAAACATGCGTTACGGCGTCGATATTGTTCTTGCGCAGCGCTTCCAGCACGTTGGCCGTTCCCTGCACGTTGGTTTCCAGCGTGTCGAGCGGCGAGTCGAAGCTGGTCTTCGGGTAGCTTTGCGCAGCCAGGTGGAATACGAAATCCGGCGTCGACTGCTTGACGGCTTCGTGAATGGAAAGGTAATCGCGCAAATCGCCGTAGACCAGACGAATCCTGTTCTTTTCGTTGATACGCGGCAGCAGGTGGGAAATGTTGTCGAGCGGGCTGCGCCAACGGCACAGACCGTAGATTTCCCAATCCGTATTCTCCAGAAGGAAATCGGCCAGATGCGACCCCACCATCCCGGTAATACCCGTAATCAAAACACGCTTTGCCATATCACACCGTTAATTAGACAATTCAAGATTAATCGCTTCACCAAGACTGCAAGGGCGCCGCCCCAACAGCCTCTCGAAACGCGCAGAACTTACATTGATGATGCGAGGTCGATTTGCGAAGAAATCAGCCTCGGGTTCGCTGAACTCATATTCCAGCTCCGGCACCGCCAGATCTCGGACCTTTTCGACGAAATCCTCTCGGGCAACCAGTTCCGGCCCGACGAAATTGATCACTCGTTCGTCGACCGTATCCCATCGCTCGATCAGGGAAACGATTCCCTCCACGACGTCGCCCAAATACACGACACAGCGCGAAAACGGCCTGAATATGTCAGCCCGTTTCCCTTCTTTCGCGCAACCGAGCAAGTACTGCGTGAACCGGTCACGAAGCGAGAATACGTAGGAAAGTCGAATCACCTTGACGGCAGCATTCCCTTCAAGCTCCGCCTCCACCTGACGCTTCATCGCACCATAAACACCGGCCGGCGTCAGTTCCGCATCTTCGCCCAGCGACTGTTCGCTGGCGCCATAAACCGTATCGCTCGAGAAGAAAATGACGCGAGCACCGCGAGCCACTACGCCATGGATCAACGCCAGGGTTCCCGTCACGTTCACCTGGAATGCCGTCTCATAGTCCTTTGCGCACGCGTCCGGAGACGATATGGCCGCAGCGACTGCAACGACATCCCCCGCGCTCACTTGCTCATACGGAAAAGTCTCGGCGCGGGCCAACGAGAAAACAATGTCGGCACCATCGCGCGTCGACGTTCCCAGCGTTCTCCAGCGCCGGCTGCACGCATCGTGCAATGTCTTGCCGATGTACCCCGTGCTGCCCACAAGAAATACCTTCATGATTCAAAAGCCCTGCGCAGTGCCGTGCGAACCCATCCACGATTCGCGACGACACGATCAAAGAAGGCAGACACCTCATCCTTCGACGAGCGCCCAAACCAGTCGAACTGTTCCAGAAGATACGGTTCGTAGGCCTTCTTTTTGTAAAGCACCTGGTACTCGTTCATTCTGTTCAATTCCGAGAAATCGAAGCAATCTCGGTATATCGGGTACAAGGATATTTTGGTGACATCCAAGGGATCAAGACCCTGATCGAAGCTGATATCCGAGTACGTATAGCCCATCGCCAACATGCATCGCGTTGCGATTTCTCGCATCAGCGTCGCGGTCGGGTGATTCATCGTGTAGAACAACCGCTTCTGACGATAATTGGCCAGGATGAAATCAGTGACAGAAATGTCGATCTGCTTTCCGCCGTCGTTCTCACCGACTTCTCGCGACTTCAGTTCGTCAACACACCAGTTTTCAATTTCGTCGATATCGAGGCGCAGTGACGCGCCAATCTCTTCGAGGTGTCGGAGGTAGGTATCCGTGTCGACATCCATGACGACGGCCCCCGCAATCAACGCATCGACATAGCCTTCCGGATGGGGTGGCAGGCCGTACGGCGAATTAACGGTGGGATGATAGCCTTCCCAATGCATGTATTGCACCGACAACGCGACACTACCCGGCGACATACTGTTTCTGAGGAATACGGACGAGAATTTCTCTCCCCGATACCCCTCCGAGACAGGTTGATAGAGAAATAGATCGAGCTTCGGTATCGTTTCCGCAAGATGGCGATCGATCTGCTCTTCGCTGGCGACAAAGCACGGCTCCATCTCCACCAGTTCCCAGTCACGGACGAATGCCGGGCAACTGTTCAGCACCTTGGCTAACGCCGGCGCCTGACATGAGCCGTACACCGAATATTTCTTTCGTTGTGCCATCAACCGATCTCCGTACGTTAAGCGACCTGAGCGTCTGCCCAGCGCATGAGGCTGACGTAGTCGCTGCTTTTCCGAATGTCGCCGAAGCGCTCCGCAAACTCGGTAGAACGGAGCATGGCCAAAATCATTTCCTTCCTCGATAGCGTTTCCGACGCCAACTTCTCGGCGTAGTCGCGAAGGCCGGCGAGATCAGGATCGCGACACAGCAGCTTCTTGTACCCGATATACGCGAAGTGCTCGCTGATCGGGCACTTCAGCTTTGTCCAGAACGAGGTGTCCAGCACCGGAGCCGATGCAGTCGAATACAACGACAACCCGTCCGCCTCCAACTCGGCATCCTGAACATCGCTTGCCGACAACTCGAGAAGGCTGTCAACCAACGGCCGATAGGGCTGGGTCAGGAAGGACAGGTAGTGATGTCGCGCATCCCCGGGAATCAGGGAAAGCGCCTGCGACGACGCATGGGAAACGAAGCCGTCCAGCACGCCCCAGATGGATTGGGTCTTCGAGTAGTTTTCGGGATGCCGTGTATCGATGGTCGCTCCGGAAACACCCAGGGGCCGCAATGCATCGAAATTCCGCTGCTGGAAAGCCTTCAAATACTCGCGATTCTCAAAGACAAACTCGAACAGTTCCCGCGCATAACGGGCGCAATCGTACTCCAGTGCTGCCGCGCGGCCTTGCAGGCCCACTTCTCGACGTTCGGCAACACCGTTCAGGAGACGTTCGAATACGCGCTGAAGTTCGTTGAAATCAGCCGTACTATGCACTTTATATGCGACGTCGTCACTCAAATCAGCATAACAACCCGTGTCGTAGCAGATCACCGGCTTGCCAGCTGCGAGCTGTTCGATCAGCGACCCCGACTGTCCCTCGGTATTGGGCTGCCGGAGGTTGACGAACACGTCGGCCTCAACCTGAAGCGCATACAGTTCGGTATCGCTGACTGAACCGCGAAACTCGACGCAATGACCAAGATCGCCGTCAGCGCACAGGCGTCGCAGATACTGATCGTATTCGGGTGAAGCACCGCCGCAAAGGATAAGTCGCGCTTCCTTCTTCAGGCGCTCCGAATGACCGAAGACGCGCAGGACCCGGTCGATGCACTTGCTCGGCGACATATGGCCGAACGCTGCAAAAACGACCTTGCCACCCGCCTTTTCGCGAACCTTGTAGAAGGTGTCGATCACCTCTTCGGAAGGTACACGTTTGAGATCGTACGGATTCCGTGACCTCAGAATCGGACCGGCGAAGTGCGGCTTCAGCTGGCTTTCAAAAAACTTCGAATGCACCACACACGCCGAGGCGAGCCCGGAAAAGACTTCGAACATCGGGAACGAAGCCACCGACGGCGAATCCCAGCCGCCGCGCACACCTCCTGCATAGCTCAGCGCGCTGGAATGACAGGCTCGCACGCCATCCTTGCCATATAACGCGGCAAGCAGCCAATAGTACAGGTCGGGCTTTTGCTTGCGATTGAAGAGGTCGTTGACGATCCCGTGCTGCATCACGAAATCGTGTAGCACGACGATACCCGGCAACTTCTTCAGGCACTGGAAGATCGAGTAGTGATTCTCTTCGTTGTTGCCCAGGTTATAAATCACCGCATCGAATTCGCGGGCGACCGACTCCATGTCCATATCACTGTCAATGATACGAACGTCGACGTCTTCAACCTCATACGGCTGGTGTACGGCGTGCCATTGATAGAAGACCGTGACGTCGAAGTAGTCTTTCAGACATTCGACGACAGCCTTCGACATGAAGCCAGGGCCGCATGCCGCATGAAACGGAGTAAAAAATGCAAGCTTCATTGCAGTGCGTCCATCAAAATTTTGTCCGGGCTGTAACGCCTCATCTGATGAAGGTGCAGACTTTCGCCGAACGCCTCCGGCGGCAGCACCCCGCTCGCGAACATCCCGGCAATCTGGCCAACGAAATCGACATCATCGGTTTCAAACCCGGTCACTTCATTCACGAAGTAGCGCTCGTCGATCGACGAGCGGTAGAACACGACGGGTCGCAACAGTGCCGCCGCCAGAGACAGACGCTGAAAACTGAGTCGCGCATCCAGTCCGATTCCCGCATACAACAGGCTACGGGACAATGCCACCTCAAAAGCATCAAACTCCCGGACGACCTTCGGTTTCAACACGACACGCTCACCGATTCCGACCATGCGCTCGCAGACCTGCCTGTTGGCGGAAAACACCAGCAATTCTTCGATGCCGGGCTGCCCCAAAGCATCAAGACAAGCAATCAGTTCGTCATCCGTCATGTCGACATTGCCGACTTCCACTGCGATCATGCGACCATATTCGCCGGGCAGTTCGCCAACCTTGCTGGTCAACGGGAACGGCAGTACCTCGATCCGCTCCACGCGTGTAGCAAGTTCACTCTTCGCAATGGTGTCGTTCACAAATACCCGCTCACCACGGAGCGACCCGACGTTCATTGCGCCCGCAAAAAGGTGTTTGAATCGAATGAACACGCTCGGCGCTTCCTTTGCCGCGCCCATGCCCGATTCGTTGAGCCAGTAGACAATCTTCTCCGAATCGGACGGTCGATAATGCGCGGTCAGGGAAATGACCGACTCGTTCGATCGAATCGACCGCTCAGCGGCGTGAGCATTTTTCGCCTCATTGAGCGACAGGATGCGCACGCGGCGGCCACCGACCGTTATGCGACCGGCAAGATAGGAGGCCACTGCCTCGGAACCCTCAACATCCTGGTCTATCACGATTTTTATCATTTCTTTTACCTAAACGCTGTAAGACTGCAAGCGCAATAGAAGCACGCCGACGTCGCGCGTCCCATCTTCCGCCCGCACAAGCGGAGTAGCCAATTTCATCGTGTGCAACATCCTGCCGGCAAACGTGGCGCCAACGGGAAAAACGAGGCGCAGACGTTGGACCGAGCCCTCCGTGCTGAAGGCGTGCTGCACAGCCGACATGTCGTTTAAAGTGAAGTGCCCCGGCGTCAGTGCCTCATGCGATACGCTATCGATATAGTCGACCTCGATCACAACGTGGCTGTCACGCCCTGCGCGAAGCGGAATCTCCCACACGGCCCGAGGTTCCAACCCTGTCCAACGCCCGAGAACATCCGTGCCGCATGGCAGCCGGGTGGATTCGAGGAAATGCAAACCGCGGGCGCCGACTGCGGTCGTCATGTCGAACACGTGGAAATCGCCAGCATTGCCAATGTCGCGCGTGTCCTTGTCGGCAAGATACTCAAAGGCGCACTCGACAAGCCTCTGGTAGCTCACGTCGAAACGGCGATTGAATTCCTTGACTGCAAATTCGTACAACTCGATATCCATCAAGTTGTAATCGCGCAGGATGCCGGCTTCTTCAGACGTGGTATTGTAGCCGCTGCTAAACGAAGTTTTCTTCGGATTTCGATTAGTCAGCAGCGTCTCGCTCCGCTCCCATGGGCGAATACCAAGCGTATGCGCAAGAATCAACAAAGAACGGTCGAATTGTTCGGTCAGACCGAAGAAATGGAAATACTCGACAAGGTTGCGCTTGGCCTCTGCGACGAGCGCAGCGTCATAGTATCCACGCTCCTTCTTCCAATCGGCACGAGGCGCAAGGTAGCGCGTCATCATGTTTTGCGCGCTATCGGAAATCACCAGATTATCCGAACTCACGAACTCGCACAGCGACATCTCGGACGCCATCTTCAGCGCGTCAATCACATCCGGGTTGGTCTCATTGCGTCCGACCCAGGCATCCGCATAACGCGAAGAATCATGCCAGTTGTGGTATTGCGAAATACAGCGCTGCACCGGATCACGGAGAAAAGTCAAGCGCGTTGCATCACCGAAATGTCGGCGCAACGCATCAAAACTGAAATGCCCGACAAAGAGTCCGTAGCGACGCGCTTCATCGGCCATCGCCTCGTCGAGTTCGTAATCCAACGCCGCATTGCATACCTCGTCGTCACGATAGAGCGTACGGAGTATCTGGTTGAACGACGATCCCGCTGTTTTAGGAATGTGATGAAACACCATCTGGCCCGACAGCCGCTCCCGACTGCGAGCCGTGCCACGAAACGAATAATCTACAGTGCGCTCACGCATATGCCATTGCCTTCTCGAACCTCAAGGGGCCGAACCAACGCTTTGTATAAACTCGTCCCAACGAGGCGAAATGGCCTCAGCCGTGTAGCGGGCCGAAATTCGCTTCGCGCATTGACGGTACTCGGCAAATGTGTCCGCAGCGTTGCGCAACGCAATTGCCTCTCGTATTCCGCCAACAATTGATTCGACAGAATAAGGGTTGAAGTAGATGCAGGCATCTTCATAGACCTCCCGATGCACCGGGATATCGGATGCAGCAACGACACCACCACTCATCATCGATTCCACGCCGGAATAATCAAAACCTTCCGCGTAACTCGGACAAACCGTCACGGTCGCGTGCTTGTAGAGGTCTCGCAAATCCGAGGCCGCTACGTTACTCAGCAAGAACAACTCCCCCTTCTCGACCCACGGCACTATCGCGTCAACGAATTCAGCGTAGTCCCATCCGAGATCTCCGACCAGGACGAGCTTCAACGTTTCGTTGTGCCGGGATCGAAGCAATTCCCAGGCGGCAACGAGCGAAGCATGATTTTTCCGTGGCTCGACCGTTGATACCATCAGCAGGTATTCGAAATCCTGCTGATCGGAAACCAATCGATTTCGCGTAAAAACGTCGACCTGACCACTACTGAGCGCCTTGTATTTCTTCGCAAGCGGCCGAAACAAGCGAGAAGACACGATATCCTTGACCAACGCCCTAGGAGAATCGACTTCGTTATATATCGGCGAGACGGTATTATGAATAACAACCGCACGATCCTCGACTTCCGGAAATACCTTCAACAGGTCACTTCTGGTCGCAGCCGAGACACACGCAAAATAGGCACCCGAGCGAACATTGCGCGCGAGTGCATCGTAGTGAGCCCCATGATGAAAAGCCCGATCTTTGATCGTATGCGGAAGAAAAATCGGTATCGCATCGTGATACCTTACAATTAATTTTGTATTATAAGATAAAACACCCGGGAATGGGGTTTGCGAAATAAACACATCGAAATCCCGGGTTTCTATTTTTTTGAATCGCTTGACCGACAGCAATCCGGACATTGAAATCTTGAGACGATGCAGCGTCGCCATTGCAAGCGGCAATATACGATATTGCGCAGCCAGAACGTGAGGGCGATCGTCAACCGGAAGGGTTTTTGCGAAAAAGCGGCGCCAGACAAAGTCTTCAAATTCCGTCGGAGCGAAAAATCCAAGCTTCTCGGAAGAGCCAAAAATAACGGATACTCGCAGCGAAATTCCGCGGATCACGGTATTAATGGCGCGCGAAATTACTCCAGCAACCCCTCTACGCCCATCGTCGGTAAATGACACAACGATCTTCGACATCGCACGAATCTGAGCAGCAGGGCGGCCCGACTCTTCGGCATGCACCATCTTCGCCGTAATATCGCGGCCACCCTGCTGGAGCAAGCCAGTCACGGCCATCTTTTTCAGGCCCAGCAGCGTACGAAACAGCAAGCGCGTTTCCTGCGGAATACCCGAATACCCGTCAAGCGCGGGTCGAAGCTCAACCAATACACGCACTTTGTTCTTCATCGCAACTCTTCTTTGCCGGCAGATTTGCCGCTTTATACGCGCTGCATTTCTCGATAAAAATGATATGCCTCATCCATTTCCGGGAACTCATACAGCTTCCCTCTATGCAGGACCGTTGCCCTCTGGCAGTTAGCCCTGATGAATCCCGGATCATGAGAAACAAAAATCATTGCTCTTGAATTGCGTTTCTCGAACAATTCCACATGGCATTTCTGACGAAAGCGCTCATCCCCGACAGCCGTGACTTCGTCGATGAGGAAACAATCAAAATCCACTGCCATCGAAATAGCAAAGGCAAGCTTGGCCCGCATCCCCGCCGAATATGTTTTGACCGGCTCATTAAGGTATCGTCCAAGCTCGGTGAATTCGTGCACAAAAGGGAGCTTGTCCTCGACCGAGACATCATAGATCCGGCATATAAATCGCAGGTTATCGATACCCGTGAGCGACGTCTGGAATGCACCGCCAAATGCCAGAGGCCATGAAACGCTCATCCCTCTGTGTACGCGCCCCGAGGTCGGCCTCTCAGCCCCACTGATGATACGAATCAGCGTTGACTTCCCCGCTCCATTTCCTCCGAGAATGCCGATCTTTTCTCCACTTGCTATATCAACGTCAACGCCATCAAGAACCGTACGCGGCCCGGATTTTGTCTGATACGTTTTCCTGACCTGGGAAAGTCGAATCATTCTGGCGTGACCTCACGCCCCACGTCGCGAACCAACGCAAGACCAATCAGCGACATGGCCAGGCAAGAGCAAGCCATATACCCGATATCATAATGCGCTGCGACGAGACTACCGAAGTAGCCCTCGCGAAGCATTTCGACTCCGTGCACCATGGGCAACCACAGGACGATTTTTTGAAATGCCGGCGAAAGCCAGTCCACCATGAAGATGGCGCCCGATAGCGGAAACATCAGATAGGTAACCGGATGCCAAAGCTTCTCGATGAGTTCCGTTTTCTCGCTCAATGCCCCGATGATAAAACCCAGCGATGCGCCAAACCAGATAATCATGACCCATGCAAACATCACCTCGAGAATATCTTCGGGGTAGTTAACAAGACCCAGCGCATGAAACGTAATCATCAGCACAAAAAAGGATGCGGTATTACCAACCACTTCCAACAAAATACGAGCAATGAAGATGTCAATGACTTTGACATTTCGGTGATACATCAGCGCCAAATTCGGCGTGACCGCCATGCTGCATCGCCCCGGCATGTTTCTCCAGAGCAGAACCGTCGAATATCCGGTCAGAGCAAACGCCGAAATCGGGAGATTCGATCCGTGAGTTGCTCCTGTCGCATTCCAGAGGATGGTAATCCCGACCGTAAAAATCATCGGCTCGACAAACAGCCATAAGAATCCGATGTTGTGACGTCCATACCTAGTCAGCACTTCCCGCATCAGCAACGCGAATATCACTCTTCGCTGAACCGCCAACGATCGGCCGAAATTTGCCATGGTGCGTTATTCCTGATGTTCCCGAATACCCGCCACCAGCATGCTCAACACGCCCCAGGCCGCGAGCCCGAGAATGAAGCAGGCGAAGATGTTACGGGCACGCTTGGGCTCCATTGCCACGTCCGGCTCGTTCGGTTCCGCCACCCGCTCCAAATAGATTTGCTTTCGTTCCGCATCTGCCCTGGCTTGCTCCAATGAAGTCAGCGCCGAGGCAAGCAGCTTCTCCCCGAACGACTGCTCCAAAGCCAGCCGCTGATACTCGACAGAACGATCCGACAACGAATTTTTCTCTCCGGCCACTCCGCCTTTTTCGCTTGCAATCGATGCTTCCAATGCACCAATGGATGCGGTCAGGCTCGGAATCTGGGGATTCTGCGGGCTGAGCATGCGCAATTGCGTCAGTTGCGCCTGCTTGGCGATGAGCTCGCTCCGCAACTTCGCAATGAGTTCCAGCTGGATATTGGATTGTCGATCCGGATCGAACAGGCTAGCCTTGCTCCGGAATTTCGACAGTGCAATCGACGCAGCCTTGACTTTGGTTTCCGCCCCCGCAACCTCCGCCAGAGCGTAACGGAGCGAGTCTTGACGTGAGCGATCGTTCAGCTCGTTGACCCGCTTCTCCGCCATTTCAAGCAGATTCTTGTTGATCTGATATGCGTCTTTCGATGTATAGGCTTGAACGCGCAGCGTAGTTACCGCAGTTGCAGTCCCTGCGTCGACGGCAACATGATTCTTGAAGTATCGATAGAAATACTCAAATCCGTCGCGCCCGATTATCCCCGGGAATCGACTGAAAATATCGGCATAGCGGCCGCCAAATGCATCTTTGAGAGGCATTTTCTTCTCGAGAACGACGAGTGCGTCTCGCGACTTTATGTAATCCTGGACGACACTGGAGTCGTCACTGGTCTTCGACAGGGAAACGCCTTGAAGCAGCGCCCCCAAACCCGGTTCGCTCGATCGCTTTGGTGTGCGCAGGATAAATTGCGATTCGGAGATGTAGACATCCGAAGCAATCAAGCCATAGTAGATGGTAGCAATCGCAGTCGGGAGCACAACCGTCGCCAGAAACAGCGGAGTCAGCTTCAGCCGCCCGATTGTCCATACGCGCCAGAACCATGGCGATTCCTGCGCGGGAACATCGAAACTCTCCATTGCCACACGTTTCGGCAATGCGGAATTGGGACCGTCAACCAGATCCGCCGCATCAACAGGTTGAGGCGATGACGCGGGCCGCAATTCGTCGACGGAAATGGCCGATGCACGCGCGTCGGTCAGCAGATATCTCAAGACGAGCTGACGATGCTCAAGGTCGGTACCTTCAAATGCCGATTGAATACGTAGGCGCACTTGGCCGTCGCCAGTCTCGAGCAGGAAACGCCACGTGTTGAATACATATCCCAGAGCAGTCGGCGTATCCACCGCTGGCGAACAGTCCGAGTAACGCTCCCTGGCACGAGCAAGCGCCGCTTGCGGGTTCGAAACAGCAATGACCGATTCCAGCATCGGCAAGTCATTACCCGAAAAGAAGTCAGCGAATGCAACGCCATTCATAGTGTTACTCGATCACCACCTGAAACAACGAACACATGCCCTTACCGTCGGCAACGGCAACCATCACCTGCAGCGCCGCAATCAGTACCTGACTGTCTGAACACCGGTAATCACCGGATACGCCACGGAGAACACAACATTCAAGAATTTTTGAAGCTCGGCAATCGGGGCGTTCGAGACATACAACAGATCGCTGTTGTCAACCATGAAGCTTTGTGCCACGAAAAACGAATTCGGATCGCGAAGGTTCACGCGATACACGACAGGCACCTTTCCGTCTGCCGTCGTACGCACAGGAGTCGTCGGCCATTTCAGCGCCTTGGCATCTTCAAGCCGGAAGATGAACACACCTTGTGCATCGGCACGGGAATCCTGCAAGCCGCCAGCGCGCGCAAGGGCTTGCGCAAGCGTAATCCCCTTCGCTTCGAAATTGATTTCGTCATTTTTGCCCGTCGCGCCGAGCACCGTGAAGCTATACGGCTGAAACAATACGGTGACCACATCGCCCGCATGCAGCGGAACGTTCTGCCGCGGATCACGGATAACCATGTCGAGCGGCAACGAGGCCACCGTCTTGCCGCGGGTAACCTGGATCGTAACTTTGTCGACCGGGTGTTTCGCACCGCCCGCACTCGCCAGCGCATCAAGGAGGCGCTCCCCCCGAGCAGTCAGCGCCATGCGGGAGTTTTCCGTCACATCGCCCACAACCGTCACATACGATGTCTCGTTGCGCGCGAGCTTCACCAGTACTTGCGGATCGTGCGCCATGCCTTTCAGCCGCGCTGCAATTTCACGCGCCAACTGAGCCGGCGAGCGACCGACTGCCTTGATCTGTCCTGCAAACGGGACATTGACATTGCCGTCGCCATCGATAGCCTGATCAGGGAGCACCGTCACGCGCGCGTTCGCCGGCCCCGCACTCCCCTCCGACTGAGCCGCACCAAAAAGCGTGGCGGGCGGGGCCTCCCAAATCGACACTTGAATCGTGTCGCCGACGCCCAACTGCTGCCGAAACGATGCACCGCCGCCCAGCGCAGTCACGAAGTCCGCCGTATTTCGATCAGCAAACAGCTGACGCGCGACATCCTCCGTCACATCGACGACCTGAATCCCGGATGGGCTCTCCGACGCCCGAGCGATTTGTGCGCCACTGGCTCCCGACGTAGGAATACTTGAACAACCGGCAAGCGTGACCGCGCCCATGACACACGCGATCAAAAACATTTTGCAGAATGGACGCGACATTATTTATAGTTGCTGAACCTATGAGCTCGCGCATTGTCGCATAACTTCCGGTAGACTGAGCGCCCGCGATAAAATTTACCCAAGCAAGCTGGCGCACCAAAAAACGCGCCTATTGTCAACGCGCGCCCCGAATCAGCGCATCCTTAATTAACCATCGCACGCCCCGAAGTTCGCGCTTGTCAACCATCTACCTAGACGTCACGCGTCTCGTTACCCGCCTTTACCAGGGTCTGCTGCCGACAGGAGTAGACCGCGTCGGGCTGGAGTACATTCGGCACTACGGCAGCCGAGCGCGCGCGGTACTCAGCGAGCGTGGCTTTTTCGTCACTTTGACGGAAAAAGATTCGGCGCTTATTTTCGAGTGGCTTACGTCATCGGTACGTAACAAAAATGCGATACGCAGCCTCATTGCGCGCACTTGCCTGAAATCAAGCTACAACGCAAGAATTCAAAATGGCGCGCTGTTGCACACAAGCCACAGCGGAATGGAATTCCCGCGCTATTACAAAAAATTAGCAAGCCGCAGTATTAAATCCGTATTTCTTATCCACGATCTAATCCCGCTGACTCATGCCGAATATACTCGGCCAGGAGTCGAACACACGCACCGGCGGCGAATTCATACGGCACTGGCGTACGCCAGCGGCCTCATCACCAATTCCAGATCGACGCTGGAGTCGCTCGCGGCAGAAGCGGCCCGGACAACGTTGCCACTGCCACCGTGCACGATCGCGCACCTCGCTTCGGGCGTTGAGCCGCAGCCACCTCGCCAGCGCCTGCTCGATGCCCCCTACTTCGTGATGCTCGGCACAATCGAGCCGCGCAAAAATCACTGGTTCATCCTGCATGTCTGGCGGCGTCTGATCGAGCAGCTAGGGGCCGCCGCACCGAAACTGGTCGTGATCGGGCGTCGGGGTTGGGAATGCGAGAATGTGATCGACATGCTGGAACGTTGCGCAAGCCTGCCCGGCACCGTAATTGAAGAGGCCAACTGCTCCGACGAGCGTCTTTACGCCTGGTTGCAGCATGCGCGCGCACTTCTCTTCCCTTCGTTTGTCGAGGGTTACGGGATGCCGCTTGTCGAAGCGCTGGGGCACGGCGTGCCCGTGCTTGCAAGCAACCTGGACGTGTTTCGGGAAGTCGCAGCGGAAATCCCCGATTACCTCGATCCGCTCGACGGTCCGGGCTGGGCTGCCAGCATCCGCAATTACGCACGAGTCGACAGTCCCGAACGCACGGCGCAACTCGCCCGAATCGAGCACTTCCGCGAGCCGACGTGGGCCGACCACTTCGAACGCGTCGATGCTTTTCTCGACACGTTGCACTAAATGACCCGCCCAACGGCATCGCGTCTGAACTGGTCGGATATCGTACCGAGTCCGGTTGGCATCGCACGCAGGCAGCGACCAAGACACTCGTCGGACAACGGCCGTGAGTACATTTGGATAGACCGGAAAATCGGACGAATCGCATTGAGCGTCGCGCGCGCATGCGGCGCCCAGACTCATGCAGCATTGCCCGGCCCGATCTGGGCGGAAGTACCGGCCGGGACGCCGCTGCTCTCATGGTTCGTCGTACCGGTCACCCGTGTCGGACCGGATGCATTCGTTCAAGCGCTCGATACGGCACTTGAGCAAGACCGCGCGGCGGGGACTGCGGCGGCCGTCGGTGAGTTGATGAAGCGCGTCCTCCTCAATCACGCCATACGAGGCCGCGACGGCGTGTCCGAATTCCGTGCGCCACCTCGACAGCCCGACGAAATCCGAGTACTGCTGATCGATGAGCGCCAATATTCACAAGGGATCGGCGCGATTGCGACGAGCAACAACCGTAGCGCGTTCGAGCGGATGATCCGTGCTGCGCGTACCGCTCATCCAGGTGCCAAGTTTTGGCTTGCCCGCACCAGAGACAGTGGCTCCGGCATTTGGCTATCGACGTCCGCGGCCGACATCCTCCCCCCGACATGCAGCACCTCGGTGAGCACGAATCGTTATGCGCTGCGCTGGAGCACGTCGACCACGTCTACACCGTGAGCGCCTCCGAGGGAATGCAGGCACTGCTGGCCGGGACACGAGTCCATGCATTCGGTGCGCCATACTATGCCGGCTGGGGCCTAACCGACGATGCCGTTCGGCTGCCTGGCCGCAACGCGCGCCCCACACTCGCGGCATTGTTCGACGTCGTCTTTCTGCGCTTTGCTCGCTACCTGAATCCCGTCACGCATGCACCCGGTCGCGTGGACGATCTACTCGACGCCATCGAATTGCAAAACGGCGTTCGCCGTCGATTCTCCGATCTGCAGCAGGTGGCCGGCGTACGCTTCCAATGGTGGAAACGTCCGTTTGCAACGCCCTACCTCACGGCCGGCGGCGGAACACTGAGGTGGACTCGCCAGGCCAGTCATCTGCGAGAAGGTGAGCACGCCGCATTCTGGGGTGCACGCAGCACGAACGACTTGCCGCCCGGCAGACGGCTCATCCGCATCGAAGATGGATTTCTGCATTCGACCGGCCTCGGCTCGGATCATGTGGCGCCATACAGCCAGGTCATCGATCGAAACGGCCTTTATTTCGATCCTGGCCAGCCGAGCGATCTCACGACCATTCTGAACGAAACAAACTTCGACGAGGCCGAGCTCGTCCGGGCGAACGCGCTGCGCCGCGAAATCGCCCGCCTGGGCCTGACCAAGTACAACCTTGGTCGCCGCAAACCGGCATGGTCCGCTCCCCTCGGCAAGTGCGTCGTACTCGTACCCGGTCAGGTAGCAGACGATGCCTCCATCCGGCTCGGTACGCGCGGCATTACGACCGCGGAAGATCTTCTTCGCGAAGTTCGCGCCAGACGTCCTGACGCCTTCATCGTCTACAAGCCTCATCCGGATGTGCTGTCGGGTAATCGTCGAGGCGCGATCGAGGTCGATGCGTGCGCCGACCTGATCGAACAGGATTCCGACCTGATCTCGCTGATAGAAATCGCCGACGAGATCCACACGCTTTCATCACTGTCAGGCTTCGACGCCCTGATCCGCGGAAAAACCGTGCATACGTATGGTCTGCCCTTCTACGCGGGATGGGGCCTGACACACGATGCACTCGAGCAACCCTGGCGCAAACGCACACTTTCCCTTGATATGCTGGCCGCCGGCGTGTTGCTGCGCTATCCGATCTATTGGGACTGGTCGCTCCGGATGTTTGCGTCGCCCGAGTTCGTTGTCCGGCAACTGGCAACGCCCGCAGCGCGACCGCTGGCGAGAATCCGCGGCGATCGCCTGCGGCCGTTTCGGAAAGCACTCCGCTGGATTGCAAGCTGCCTACGCCATCTCCTCTGGCAATGCGGAAAATAGTGCCGCCGACCCATCGCAAACAACCGCATGAGGATAATCATGACCATGCGGAACCCGTCTGCTCCCGGCCTGATCGGTACCGGCTTGAACACCAAACGACCACGCGATCGTTCGGCGACACGGCCAAAGAACAGGACGGGCCATCGATCCGGGCAGAACGGCCGGCATGGACGTCGCTCGACATAGCGAGCGCGACGTTGCGTGTATCCGCTCGGGCGCGGGGCGATCTGCCGGTCTATGCGACAATCGCCGCGTCACCGCCCAACTGTCCCGCCTATCAAGTACGGACCATGCCGCCTCGCCACTCTCGCGACCCGCGGCGCAATCACAAGATCGACGAAAAGTCGTCGACTTTGCAACGCACGGCAACATGTGCCTCAGTCGGTGAAATCCAGGACCACACACCATGAACATTCATCCGGTCATCCTGTGCGGCGGCAGCGGCTCGCGTCTTTGGCCCATGTCGCGCGGCGGCTATCCCAAGCAGTATCTGAAACTGACCGGCGATAGATCCCTGGTCCAGCAAACCGCGCTCCGCCTGCGCAACATCCCGGACACAACTGCACCTATCGTTGTCACCAACAACGAACAGCGTTTCCTGGTCGCAGAACAACTGCGTCAGGTCAATATCACTCCGTCGTCAATCGTGCTCGAGCCCGTCGGCCGCAATACCGCACCCGCCATTGCAATTGCCGCGTTGCTCGCCATGCACGACTCGCCCGATGCACTACTGCTGGTGCTGCCATCGGACCACGTTATCCTCAACGAGCCGGCGTTCATCACTGCAGCCAGTGAGGCAGCGGTAATCGCGGCAGACAAGCATCTCGTCACCTTCGGTATCACGCCAACGGAAGCGCATACCGGGTTCGGTTATATCCGGCGCGGCCCCGCCCTTGCCGACGGCAGAAAAGCCTTCAAGGTCGATGCATTCGTCGAAAAGCCCGATGCCGCAACCGCCGAGCGTTTTGTCAAGGACAGCGGGTATTACTGGAACAGCGGCATGTTCATGCTGAAGGCATCCACGTACATGGAAGAACTGCATCGCCATGCACCGGAAATTGCCCATCAGGTCGAACTCGCCTTCGCGTCGGCCAAGCACGACCACGATTTTCTCCGTCTCGACGCCAACGCGTTCTCCGCCTGTCCCAATGTCTCGATCGACTACGCCGTAATGGAAAGGACCGAACGTGCGGCCGTCGTCGCAACGACCGATCTGGGCTGGAGCGACATCGGGTCGTGGAGCGCACTTGCGGACATCGCGGACACCGATGCATCGGGTAATGCCTGCGTCGGCGACATATTCACGGACTCCGTCAAGAATTCGTATATCCGCGCGGAACACCGCATGGTTGCCGCCCTCGGCCTCGACAACATCGTGATCGTCGAAACTGCCGACGCCGTGCTGGTCGCACATCGCGACAAGGCCCAGGACGTCAAGAAAATCGTCGAATGGCTGAACGAGTCGGGCCGCCACGAATCGGTCACGCATCGTCGCGTCGTGCGCCCGTGGGGTTCTTATGAAGGCATCGACCAGGGCGACCGCTTCCAGGTCAAACGCATCATCGTGAATCCCGGCGCACAGCTGAGTCTGCAGATGCACCACCACCGCGCCGAACACTGGGTCGTCGTCAAGGGCACGGCGATGGTCACGAACGGTGACAAGGAAATCATGCTGACCGAAAACCAGTCGACCTATATCCCGCTCGGCACGACTCACCGGCTGACGAACCCCGGCAAGATCCCGCTCGAACTGATCGAAGTCCAGTCGGGCTCTTATCTCGGCGAGGACGACATCGTCCGCTTCGAGGATACCTACGGCCGCACGGCGTCGTAAAACGGTAATTCCCGGGTCGCGCGCCGCCACAGCTCTCGATCAAACATCCCCCAACGGGCAGCACGCACACGCGTCCTGCCCGTTTCTCATTACGTCAAGCAACGTCAAGCGGGTTGCCCGCCCCTCCCAGGTCAGGTTATAAAAGCGCCACCCAACCCGGTGCATGCGCCGCCCTTTTCACCCTTGACTTCGGAGAACGCATGATCGATCTCGCCACCGCCCAGCAATTCCTGATGACCCGCGGCCTCGACTTCGGCCTCAACCTCCTCGCCGCGATCGCATTGTGGTTCGTCGGCCGCTGGGCGATCCACATCGCCACCCGCCTGCTCGGCAAGGTCGTCCGCCGCAGCGGCAAGGTCGACCCGACGCTGACCGACTACCTGACCTCCGTCGTCGGCGTGCTGCTGACGGTCCTGCTGATCCTCGCGATCCTGCAGGTCTTCGGCGTGCAAACGACTTCGTTCGCCGCCCTGCTCGCCGGCCTCGGCCTCGCGATCGGCACCGCCTGGGGCGGCCTGCTCGCGCACTTCGCCGCCGGCGTGTTCATGCAGGTGCTGCGCCCGTTCAAGATCGGCGACGTGATCAACGCGGGCGGCGTCACGGGCACGGTGAAGGAACTCGGCCTGTTCGGCACGACGATCATCACGCCCGACAACATCGTGACGATCGTCGGCAACAACAAGATCTTCTCGGACAACATCGCGAACTACAGCGCAACGTCGCACCGTCGCGTCGACCTGACCGCGAAGATCGCGAACGGCGTCGATGCAGTCGACGCGATCAACCGCCTGAAGACGTCGATCCAGCAGATCCCGAACGTGCTGACCAACCCGGCGCCGGACGTCGGCGTGTTCCAGTTCACGCCGGAAGGCCCGCTGCTGTTCGTGCGCCCGTCCACGGCACCTGAAAACTACTGGCAGGTGTACTGCGACACCAACCGCGTGATCCTCGAGACGTTCCGCGACGCGCAATACCCGACACCGGAAACGCCGGTCTCGCATCGCAACGCGTAACAGCGGCACCGGACGAAAAAAAAGCGTGCCAATTCAAATTGCCACGCTTTTTTATTGCAACGAAAAGGAAGAGAAGCGCCCCCGCTCAGCGCCCGCCCGTCTTCTGCGCGTTGTCCGATTGCCGCCCGCGCACGAGCTTCCACACGGCGCCGAGCGCGACCGGCACGATCGCCGCGCCGATCCCGACCAGCACGATCACGTTCAGGTACTGGCGAATGAACGGGATGTTGCCGAAGAAGTAACCGAGCAGCACGAGCAGCAGCACCCACACCAGCGCACCGATCACGTTGAAGAGCTGGAAGCGCGCGACACTCATCGACGACGCGCCCGCGACGAACGGCGCGAACGTGCGCACGACCGGGATGAAGCGCGCGAGCACGATCGTCTTGCCGCCGTGCTTGTCATAGAACGAGTGGGTCTTCTGCAGCGCCGCGCGATCGAGGAAGCGCTCCAGCACCGGGATATGCGTGTTGAACACCTTCGGGCCGACCCAGCGGCCGATCATGTAGTTGACGGTGTTGCCGGAGATCGCCGCGACGAGCAGCAGCACGATCAGCACGCCGACGTTCATTTCGCCCGTCGCCGCGAACGCGCCACCGATGAACAGCAGCGAATCGCCGGGCAGGAACGGGAACACGACGAGCCCCGTCTCGCAGAACACGATCAGGAACAGCACGAGGTAGACCCATGCGCCGTACTGCCGGATGAAATCGCCGAGGAATGCGTCGATATGCAGAACAAGGTTGACGAAATGAAGCAGCGTATCCAAATGCGATTCCTCGAAGGCGAAAGGACGAAAGGGCCGGAACGACCGGAAAAGGCGGAAGCGCCCGCCGGCCAAGGCGTCGAGCGCGACGGAGTCATCATACCGAAACTACCTTAAGGCTCCGTGAAAAAACGTAACGGTCCGCCGCCCCGGCACGCATCCGCCGCCTCGCTATAATTCGGCCATGTCCGATATCACCGAAACGGCCGCGGGCGCCGCGCCCGCCCCTGCTCCGCGCCCGCTGCGCGCGATCCTGCCCCTGCCCGACCAGCTGATCAGCCAGATCGCCGCGGGCGAGGTCGTCGAACGCCCTGCGTCGGTCGTCAAGGAGCTGCTCGAGAACGCGATGGATGCCGGCGCGTCGACGCTGCGCATCGTGCTGGAAGAAGGCGGCGTCAAGCGCATCTCGATCACCGACGACGGCTGCGGGATTCCGCCCGACGAGCTGCCGCTCGCGCTGCTGCGCCACGCAACCAGCAAGATCCGCTCGCTCGAGGAGCTCGAAGCGGTTGCGACGCTCGGGTTCCGTGGCGAAGCGCTCGCCTCGATCGCGTCGGTCGCCGAGATGTCGATCACGAGCCGGACGGCCGACGCCGCGCACGCGATGAAGATCGATGCGCAGACGGGCGTGCTGTCGCCCGCCGCCGGCTCGACCGGCACGACGATCGAGGTGCGCGAGCTGTACTTCAATACGCCCGCGCGGCGCAAGTTCCTGAAAAGCGAGCAGACCGAGTTCGGCCACTGCCTGGAAATGATCCGCCGCGCGGCGCTCGCGCGGCCGGACGTCGCGATCTCGGTGCTGCACAACGGCAAGGCCGTCGAGCACTGGAACGCAACCGAGCCCGCGCAGCGCGTCGCGAAGATCCTCGGCGACAGCTTCGCGACCGCGCACCTACCGCTCGACGAGCAGGCCGGCCCGCTCGCCGTCTACGGTTGCGCAGGCCTGCCGACCGCGAGCCGCGGGCGCGCCGACCAGCAGTATTTCTTCGTCAACGGCCGTTTCGTGCGCGACAAGCTGCTGACGCACGCGGTGCGCGCGGCCTATGAGGACGTGCTGCACGGCGATCGCTACCCGTCGTACGTGCTGTTCCTCGACCTGCCGCCCGAAGCCGTCGACGTGAACGTGCACCCGTCGAAGATCGAAGTGCGCTTCCGCGATTCGCGCTCGATCCACCAGTACGTGTTCCACGCGGTCCAGCGCGCGCTTGCGCGTCACGCAGGCGCATCGCCGGAAACCACCGCGGGCGGCCACGCCGCGCATCTCGAACCCGCGCCGCGCGGCCCAGCGTCGTTCCTGGATACGCCGCTCGGCCAGAGCCCGGGCAACGCTATCGGCAGCAGCGGCTTCTCGTCGCCGTCGTCGTCCGGATCGTCGGCGGGCAACACGTGGATGCGCCAGGCGCGGATGACGCAAGGCACGCTGCCCGTCGCGCAGCCGCTCGCGCTCTACGACGCGCTGTTCGGCCGCAAGGACACGGGCGCCGGCACGCCGGACGGCACGACCGTCGTCGCCCGCGATTCGGCCGATGCGCCGGTCGCGCCGCTGCCGGGCTTTGCCGCGTCGCCGATCGCCGCCACCGCGCACGACGAGCAGCCGCTCGGCTTCGCGCTCGGCCAGATCCACGGCATCTACGTGCTCGCGCAGAACGCGTACGGCCTCGTGATCGTCGACATGCACGCGGCGCACGAGCGGATCCTGTACGAGCAGTTCAAGAACGCGCTCGCCGATCGCACGGTCGCCGTGCAATCGCTGTTGCTGCCGATATCGATGACGGCGACGCCGGTCGAGATCGGCACGGTCGAGGAAGAGCGCGACACGCTCGAATCGCTCGGCTTCGATCTCGCGGTGCTGTCGCCGACGACGCTCGCGATCCGTGCGGTGCCGGCGCTGCTGAAAGATGCCGATTTGCAGTCGCTCGCCCGCGCGGTGCTCGCCGACCTGCATGCGTTCGGCGGCTCGCGCGTGCTCACCGAACGTCAGCACGAACTGCTCGGCACGCTCGCGTGCCACCACGCGGTGCGCGCGAACCGGCGCCTGACGCTCGACGAGATGAACGCGCTGCTGCGCCAGATGGAGGCGACCGAGCGCGCGGACCAGTGCAATCACGGCCGGCCGACCTGGTATCAGCTCACGCTGAACGATCTCGACCGTCTCTTCATGCGCGGGCAATGAGCGCTTCTTCGCAGTCCAGCCCGACGACGATCGCCTGCCTGCTCGGCCCCACCGCCTCCGGCAAGACGGCCGCGGCGCTGGCGCTCGCCGCGCGCCGCCCGATCGAGATCGTCAGCGTCGATTCGGCGCTCGTCTACCGCGACATGGATATCGGCACCGCGAAACCGTCACGCGACGAACGCGCGAGCGTGCCGCACCACCTGATCGACATCATCGACCCGGCCGACGCATATTCGGCGGCCGAATTCCGCGCGGATACGTTGCGCCTGATCGGCGAGATCGTCGCGCGCGGCCATACGCCGCTGCTCGCGGGCGGCACGATGCTGTACTACAAGGCGCTGACGCAAGGGCTCAACGACCTGCCGTCTGCCGATCCGGACGTGCGCGCGAAGCTCGATGCCGACGCCGCGCGCGACGGCTGGCCCGCGCTCCATGCGCGGCTCGCCGAGGTCGATCCCGAAACGGCCGTCCGGCTCGCGCCGAACGATTCGCAGCGAATCCAGCGTGCGCTCGAAATATTCATGCTGAGCGGGCAGCCGATGTCGGCACTGCTCGCCGCGCCGCCGCGCGCGGACGATGCGGCCGCCGCGTACCGCTTCGTACCGGTCGCGCTCGAGCCGTCGGATCGCGCGGTGCTGCACGCTCGGATCGCGCAGCGCTTCGACGCGATGCTCGACGCGGGCTTCATCGACGAAGTCGAACGGCTGCGACGCCGCGAGGATCTTCATCCGGGCCTGCCGTCGATGCGCTGCGTCGGCTACCGTCAGGCGTGGGAATTCCTCGACGGCGACACCGACTACCGGACCATGCGCGACAAGGGCATCTTCGCGACGCGCCAGCTCTGCAAGCGCCAGATCACGTGGCTGCGCGCGATGCCGGAGCGGATCGTCGTCGACTGCATTGCGCCGGACTCGACGGCCCGCGCGCTCGACGCGCTCGAACGCGTGCTCGACGGCCGCACGCCGGACTGAACGCCGCGCGCGTCGGCCGCGTCAGCCTGGCTTGCGCGCCGACAGACGCGCCCGCGCACCATCGACGATCAGCGTGACGCCGCGCTCGAACGCTTCATCACCACCGCGCTCGCGCAGCGCGGCCCAGCCTTTCGCGAGCAGCGGATACGTGGCCGCGTCGGGCAGCGGCGCATCGGCCTCGCCATCAGGCTCCGCCTGCTCTTCCAGCACCCATCCGACCACGAAGCGGCCGATCGCATACATCACGTCGACCGCTTCGTCCGGTGCGAAACCCGCCTCGCCGAGCAGCACGATCTTGCGCTCGATCGAGCCGAAATGCAGGTCGCGCGGCCGCGTGCCGGCGTGCAGGCGTGCCCCGTCGCGGTAAGCCAGCAGCGCGCGGCGGAAACTGCGCGCGTTCTCGACGAGCCACGCATCCCATGCTTCGCCCTCCTGCGGCAGCGACGCGTCGTGGCGCTCGAGCATGATCGCTTCGGCCATCGCGTCGAGCAGCTCGGCCTTGTTCCGGAAATGCCAGTAAAGCGTCGGCGACTGCACGCCGAGCCGCTCGGCGAGCCGGCGCGTCGACAGCCCGTCGATGCCGACCTCGTCGAGCAGTTCGAGCGCCGCGCGCAATACCGTGTCGCGCGTCAACCGCGCACCTGCGTCCTTCATCTCTATCACCGATAGGGAAACTGTGGAATAATCGCCACTCTATCATCGATAGAGTCACACTCTTGAATCCATCCCTCATTGCCATTCTGGCTACGTTGCTGCTCGACGCGATCGGCGTCGGGATCGTGATGCCGATCCTGCCCGGGTTGCTGCGCTCGCTCGCCGATGCGAGCAGCATCGACACCCACTACGGGATACTGCTCGCGCTGTACGCGTTCGCGCAGTTCCTGTGCGCGCCGCTGCTCGGCGCGCTGAGCGACCGTTTCGGCCGCCGGCCCGTGCTGCTCGCGTCGCTCGCAGGCGCCGCGCTCGATTACCTGCTGATGGCGCTCGCGCCGTCGCTCGCGTGGCTTTACGTCGGGCGGCTGATCGCCGGTATCACCGGCGCGAACATCGCGGTCGCGACCGCGTACGTCACCGACGTCACGGCCGAACCCGACCGTGCGAAGCGTTTCGGCCAGCTCGGCGCAATGATGGGCATCGGCTTCATCGCGGGCCCGCTGATCGGCGGGCTGCTCGGCGCGCTGCACCTGCGCGCGCCGTTCGTCGCGGCGGCGCTGCTCAATGCGCTCAATCTCGTGCTCGTCTGGTGCGTACTGCCGGAATCGCGGCCGCCTTCGGCCCGCGAAGGCCGGGCGGTTGCCGCGCTCAACCCGTTCGCGAGCCTGCGCCGGCTGAGCGGCGCGCCCGCGCTCGCGCCGCTGGTCGGCATCTACGTGATCGTGGCGCTGGTGTCGCAGGCGCCCGCGACGCTGTGGATTCTTTACGGCCAGGAGCATTTCGGCTGGTCGACGCCGATCGCGGGGCTCTCGCTCGCGGGCTACGGCGCATGCCATGCGCTCGCGCAGGCGTTCGCGATCGGGCCGCTGATCGCGCGGCTCGGCGAGCGCCGCGCGCTCGCGCTGGGGCTCGCGGGCGATGCGCTCGGGCTTGCGATGATCGCGTTCGCTACGGCCGCGTGGGTGCCGTTCGCGCTGCTGCCGCTGTTCGCGGCGGGCGGCATGACGCTGCCTGCGTTGCAGGCGATGCTCGCGCGCCAGGTGGACGATGCGCGCCAGGGCGAACTGCAGGGCACGCTCGCGAGCGTGGCCAGCCTGATCGGCGTCGCGGGGCCGCTCGTCATCACCGCGACCTATGCGGCGACCCGCGCCACGTGGCCAGGGCTCGTATGGGCCGGGGCCGCGCTGCTCTATCTGCTCGTGCCGCCACTGCTGGCCAGCGCGCGCCCGACGGGCGCCCCGCGGCCGTCCGCTTGAGCGACGGCGGCCGCCGCCGCGCGCAGTGCGCGAGCGTCGCGAGATTCGCGTCGCGCACGAGCTGCCAGCGGCCGTCGGCCTTGCGGAAGATCGTCAGCGTATGGCCCGAACGGCGGATCGTGTCGCCACCCGGCGGCGTCGCCTCGATCTCGATGAAATTGCGCATGTACGCCCAGTCGCCGATCACGCGCAGTTCGTCGATCCGGTAGCGGCCATCGACCTTCGGCGCGTGCTCCGCCGCCGCGTTCGCTTCACGCGATGCGGCGGCGAACGCCGCCTTGTCGAACGGAGGCTTGCCGGCCACCATGAAGATCGCGTCGTCGGCGATCAGGTCGAGCACGGTCGCCAGATCGCCGCGCCGGCTCGACACGAACCAGTTTTCCACGAGCTCGCGGATCGCGCGTTCGTCTTCGGTCATCGTCGTCCCTCCTTCATCGGCGCCGCGCGTGGCGCCCGAAAAAAAAGCCGCCCGGATCGACTCCGGGCGGCTTTCCTTGCTGCATCTGCTGCGAGTGGCGCGTCAGACCACGACCGTCTGCGCCTCGCCTTCGCGGGTCGCACGCACGGTGCCGATCTTCCACACCTGTTCGCCGGCGGCGGTCAGGTCGGCGATCGCTGCGTCGGCATCGGCCGCCGAGACGATCACGGCCATGCCGATCCCGCAGTTGAACACGCGGTGCATTTCCGCATCGGCGACGCCGCCGTGCTCCTGCAGCCACTTGAACAGCGGCGGCAGCGGCCATGCGTTCTGGTCGAGCTCGGCGGTGAGGCCTTCGCGCAGCACGCGCGGAATGTTCTCGACCAGGCCGCCGCCCGTGATGTGCGCCATGCCCTTCACCGACAGCTTCTGCATCAGCGCGAGCAGCGGCTTCACGTAGATGCGCGTCGGCGCCATCAGCGCGTCGGCGAGCGAACGGCCGTGGAAATCGGCCGACAGGTCGGGATTCGCGCGCTCGATGATCTTGCGCACGAGCGAGAAGCCGTTCGAGTGGATGCCGCTCGATGCGAGACCCAGCACCACGTCGCCTTCGGCGATCGTGCTGCCGTCGATGATCTTGCTCTTCTCGACCGCGCCGACCGCGAAGCCGGCCAGGTCGTACTCGCCGTCGGGGTACATACCCGGCATTTCGGCCGTTTCACCGCCGATCAGCGCGCAGCCCGACAGTTCGCAGCCCTGCGCGATGCCCTTGACGACCGTCGCGGCCGTGTCGACGTCGAGCTTGCCGCATGCGAAGTAGTCGAGGAAGAACAGCGGCTCGGCGCCCTGCACGAGGATGTCGTTCACGCTCATCGCGACGAGATCCTGGCCGACCGTGTCGTGTTTGTTCAGATGAAACGCCAGCTTGAGCTTGGTGCCCACGCCGTCGGTGCCCGACACGAGCACGGGCTCCTTGTACTTCTTCGGCACTTCGAACAGCGCGCCGAACCCGCCGATACCGCCGAGCACGCCGTCGCGCAGGGTTTTCTTCGCAAAAGGCTTGATCTTGTCGATGAGCGCGTCGCCTGCGTCGATGTCGACACCAGCGTCGCGATAGGACAGACCCTGAGCGTCGGGAGCGGATTTCGGAGGATTCATGGGGGAATGCGAGAAGGTCGGTAAAATGCGATTTTACCCGAAGCCGGCCCGTTGGCCGGAATTCCCAGCACCGAATCGTCAGGGATTGCATCTTGGTCAACACGTCCCCGTTTTCATCGCCCAGCGAGCCGCGCCGAAACTGGCGCGCCGCCGTGCGTGCGGTCGCGCGTGCAGCCCACGGAGCCGCATTCCCCGGCGCGTGCCCGGCGTACGGCACGCGTATTTTCAACCGACCCGCATTGTGACTGTGTCCCGGCAACTGACGCTCGATCTCGGCACGCCGCCGCCCGCCACGTTCGACAACTTCATCATGAGCGAGGAGAACGACGAGCTCCTCACGCGGCTGCAGAAGCTCGACCTCGCGCTCGCGGCGGGCCCCGTGCCGGACCGGTCGTTCTACATCTGGGGCGAACCCGGCAGCGGCCGCACCCACCTGCTGCAGGCGCTCGTGAGCGACGCGTCGTACGGCTATGCGCGTTATCTGACGCCGCAGAGCCCGCTCGGCGCGTTCACGTTCGACCCGCGCATCGGCATCTACGCGATCGACGACTGCGACCGGATGACCGACACGCAGCAGGTCGCGCTGTTCAACCTGTTCAACGAAGTCCGCGCGCATCCGTCGAGCGCGTTCGTCGCGGCGGGGCCTGCTGCGCCGCTCGCGCTCGACGTACGCGAGGATCTCCGCACGCGGCTCGGCTGGGGACTCGTGTTCCACCTGTCGCCGCCGTCCGACGCCGGCAAGATCGCCGTGCTCAAGCTCGCGGCGAAGGAGCGCGGGATCGCGCTCACCGACGACATCGCCGCCTACCTGCTGACCCATTTCCGCCGCGACATGCCGAGCCTGATGGCGCTGCTCGACGCGCTCGACCGCTTCTCGCTCGAGCAAAAACGCGCCGTCACGCTGCCGCTGCTGCGCCGCATGCTGGCACGTCCCGGCGACGACATCACACCACCGGGCACGGGCCCGAACCGCTTCGAGTAAAATGCGCTTCCATGACTAATCTGGCACTCTTTGACCTCGATCACACGCTGATCCCGACCGATAGCGACCACGAATGGGGCCGCTTCATGGTGAAGCTCGGCATCGTCGACGCGGAAAGCTTCTCGCGTCAGAACGATCAGTTCTTCGCCGACTACAAGGCGGGCAAGCTCGACATCCACGCGTACCTCACGGCGATGCTCACGCCGCTCGCGAAGTATTCGCGCGCGCAGCTGGCCGAATGGCACGAGCAGTACATGCACGAGGTGATCCGGCCCGCGATGACGCCCGCCGCGCTCGAACTCGTGCGCAAGCACCTCGACGCGGGCGATCTGTGCTGCGTCGTGACCGCCACCAACGAATTCATCACGCGCCCGATCGCTACCGCATTCGGCGTCGACACGCTGATCGCGTGCGAAGTCGAAACGACCGACGGGCATCCCGATTCACCGTACACGGGCCGGCCGACCGGCACACCGAGCTATCGCGAAGGCAAGATCGTGCGTACCGAAGCGTGGCTCGCGTCGCTCGGCAAGCACTGGGACGACTTCGCGCACAGCTATTTCTACAGCGACTCGCACAACGACATCCCGCTGCTCGAGAAAGTCACCGACCCGATCGCGACCAACCCTGACGACACGCTGCGCGCGCATGCAAGCAACCGCGGCTGGCGTATCCTCGATCTTTTCTGAACGTCGTGATCAAAAAATTCATCCGCAAGCTGCTCGGCCAGGACGAAGCCGAGCAAACGCCCTCCGCAGCGGCCCCGGCCGACGAAGCGGCCCCTGCTGCCCCGCGCGCGTCGAAGGGCGCCCGCGGCGGCGCGAAGAAGCCGCGCAGCAACCATGAGCCGACCGTCGTGCCGGCCAGCGTGCACCAGATCGATCCGTCGCTGATCTCGAGGAATGCCGTGCGCGTGACCGACACGCTGCAGCAGGCGGGCTTTCGCGCGTTCATCGTCGGCGGCGCGGTTCGCGACCTGCTGCTCGGCATCGCGCCGAAGGATTTCGACGTCGCGACCGACGCGACGCCGACCGAGGTGCAGCGCCTGTTCCGCCGCGCGCGCCTGATCGGCCGCCGCTTCCAGATCGTCCACGTGCAGTTCGGCCAGGAACTGATCGAAGTGTCGACGTTCCGCGCGCTGGTCGATGCGCCGCCCGAAGCGGCCGCAGCCGAACCGCCGAAGCGCCTGAAGCGCGACGAACTCGATCGCCGCACGCACGCGGTCGACGCGAGCGGCCGCGTGCTGCGCGACAACGTGTGGGGCGAGCAGCACGAGGATGCCGCGCGCCGCGACTTCACGATCAACGCGATGTACTACGACCCGTCGACGCAGACGGTGCTCGACTATCACGACGGGATGGCCGACATGCGCGCCCGCCTGTTGCGGATGATCGGCGACCCGGCCACGCGCTTCCGCGAGGATCCGGTCCGGATGCTGCGCGTCGTGCGCTTCGCGGCGAAGCTCGGCTTCGAGATCGAGCCGCATACGCGCGAGCCGATCAACGCGCTCGCCGACCTGATCAACAACGTGCCGGCCGCGCGCCTGTTCGACGAAATGCTGAAGCTGCTGCTGTCGGGCCACGCGCTCGCGTGCCTGAAGCAGTTGCGCAAGGAAGGGCTGCACCACGGGTTGCTGCCGCTCCTCGACGTCGTGCTCGAACAGCCGCAGGGCGAGAAGTTCATCACGCTCGCGCTGAACAACACCGATGCGCGCGTGCGGGCCGGCAAGCCGGTGTCGCCAGGCTTCCTGTTCGCGACGCTGCTGTGGCACGACATGCGCCAGCGCTTCGAGCAATACACGGCCGAAGGCGAGATTCCGGTGCCGGCGCTCCATCGCGCGATGGACGACGTGCTCGACATGCAGACCGAGAAACTCGCGATCCACAAGCGCTATTCGGCCGACATGCGCGAGATCTGGGGCCTGCAACTGCGCCTCGAGAAACGCTCGGGCCGCAGCGCGATGCGGCTGCTGGAACACCAAAGGTTTAGAGCGGGGTATGATTTCCTCCTGTTACGCTGCGAATCCGGCGAGCTCGATGCGGAAGTCGGACAGTGGTGGACGGATTTCATCGAAGGCGACGCGGCCGCTCGCGAGGCATTGCTCACGCAAGGCGGCTCGAAGGAAAAATCGCCCCGCAAGCGGCGCCGCCGCGGCGGTGCGCGAAACCGCAAACCGGGTGAAGGTGCTGCCGAGCAGGCGCCGGATACCGCGGACGGTTCCGACGACTGACGCGCTCGCCGGCGAACGACGTAGGAAGTGATGCCATGACGGTTGCATATATCGGACTGGGGGCGAATCTCGGCGATGCGCGCCAGACCTTGAAGGACGCGGTGGTGTGCCTTGCTCAGCAGCGCACCATCTCGGTCCTCGGCAAATCGAGCCTGTATCGCACGGCGCCCTTCGAAGCGGGCGGCGACGACTACTACAACTGCGTCGTCAAGCTCGACACGACGCTCTCGGCCCGCGAGCTGCTCGCGCTCTGCCAGAAGATCGAGCATCACTTCGGCCGCGAGCGCCCGTATCGCAACGCGCCACGCACGCTCGATCTCGACATCCTGCTGTTCGGCTCCGACTCGATCGACGAGCCCGACCTGATCGTCCCGCACCCGCGCCTCACCGACCGTGCGTTCGCGCTCGTGCCGCTCGTCGAGATCGAGCCGGCGCTCGACATCCCCGCGCGCGGTCGTGCCGATGCCTTCCTCGCCGCCGTCGCGGATCAGCGCGTCGAGAAGGTGCAGACCTGCCAGTGCCTGATGCAGAAGGCGCTCGCTGCCGGCGAAGACGCCGACAAGAACCCCTGCCGATGAACTCGACTCCCCTGACCGTCACCGTGCCCGACCTGCGCGCCCCGCACCGCTATCTCGTGATCGAAGGCCCGATCGGCGTCGGCAAGACGACGCTCGCGCGCCTGCTCGCCGAGCGCTGGTCGATGCAGACGCTGCTGGAGCGCCCGCAGGACAACCCGTTCCTCGAACGCTTCTATCGCGACACCGCGCGCTACGCGCTGCCGGTGCAGCTGTCGTTCGCGCTGCAGCGCGCGCAGCAGGCGCGCGAGCTGGCCGGCGCGCTCGAAACGGGCCGCCCCGTCATCGCCGATTTCATGCCGCAGAAGAACGACATCTTCGCGCGGCTGAATCTGCCGGAAGACGAATGGCAGCTCTATCGCTCGATCGCGACGCACGTCGACGTGCCGCAGGCGCCGTCGCCCGATCTCGTCGTCTATCTGCAGGCCAGCCCCGAAGTGTTGTTCTCGCGCATCCAGAAGCGCGGGCTGCCGATGGAGCTGCAGATCAGCGACGCGTACCTGCGCTCGCTCGTCGACGCGTACAACGAATTCTTCTATCACTACGACCGCACGCCGGTGCTGACGGTCGCCGCGGAACACCTGAACCCGCTGGAATCCCCCGAAGACCTCGCGCTGCTGATCGAGCGCATCGAGACGATGCGCGGCCGCAAGGAATTCTTCGTCAAGGGCGAGACGGCGCGCTGACGCGTCCCGCCTGCCGTTCTTTACCCATCGAACCGAATTTCCCATGACCTACCTCCAGGAATCGAGCCGGCCTGCCGTGACGGTACCCAAGCTGCAGGCAATGCGCGACGCCGGCGAGAAGATCGCGATGCTCACCTGCTACGACGCGAGCTTTTCCGCCCTGCTCGATCGCGCGGGCACCGACGTGCTGCTGATCGGCGATTCGCTCGGCAACGTGCTGCAAGGCCACACCACCACGCTGCCCGTATCGCTCGACGACATCGCCTATCACACCGCCTGCGTCGCACGTGCGCAGCCGCGCGCACTCGTCGTCGCCGATCTGCCGTTCGGCACCTACGGCACGCCGGCCGAAGCGTTCGCGAACGCGGTCACGCTGATGCGCGCAGGCGCGCAGATGGTCAAGCTCGAAGGCGGCGAATGGCTGGCCGAGACGATCCGTTTCCTCGTCGATCGCTCGGTGCCCGTGTGCGCGCACATCGGCCTCACGCCGCAATCGGTGCATGCATTCGGCGGCTTCAAGGTCCAGGGCAAGACCGAAGCCGGCGCCGCGCAGCTGCTGCGCGACGCGCGTGCGGTCGAGGACGCGGGTGCGCAGCTCGTCGTGCTCGAAGCGGTGCCGACGCTCGTCGCGTCCGAAGTCACGCACATGCTGAAGATTCCGACCATCGGCATCGGCGCGGGCGTCGACTGCTCGGGGCAGGTACTCGTGCTGCACGACATGCTCGGCATCTTCCCGGGCAAGCGGCCGCGTTTCGTGAAGGACTTCATGCAGGGGCAACCGAACATCCAGGCGGCCGTCGAAGCCTATGTGAGCGCGGTGAAGGATCAAACCTTCCCCGGTCCGGAACATTCGTTCTGACGCGGTGCCGGCAGCTTGTTCGCCGGCACGCGGATATGAAAAAGCGCGGCGCCCTTTGCGGGGCGCCGCGCTTTTTTGTTTGCTCGCTGCATCGGTGCAGATGCTTCGCGGCACCGGCGCCAAGCGCGGTGCCCGATCTTTCACCTCACGGCTTCAATACCGCGTCGAGCGCGCCGCGCAATGCGTTGGTCAGCAGCAGCGCCTGCGCGCGCGCAAGATCGTCGCGGGTCACGACGCGTTCCGTCGCGCCGAATGCCGGGTCGTCGAGCAGCACGCCGCGCATCACGCCCGGCAGCACGCCGGACGCCAGCGGCGGCGTCACCCACTGGCCGTCGAGCTTCACGAACAGGTTCGAGCGCCCGCCTTCCGTCACCTCGCCGCGCTCGTTGACGAACAGCATGTCGAACCCGCCGAGCGCCTCCGCCGCCTGCCACGCGCGATCGTATTCGGCGCGGCGCGTCGTCTTGTGCAGCAGCAGCGCATCGCTCGCGCGAGTCGGCGCGAAGCCGTGCTCCGACGCCAGCAGCACGCCGATCGGGCCCGCCGGCAACGGCTTGAGCGGCGCCGCCGTGATCTCGACCGTACCGTCCTTCGCGAGCGCGAGCTTCATCCGGTATGCGCCGTCGCCGTCGAGCGCCGCGCAGCGCGCGTCGATCTCGCGGCGCAACGCATCGGTGTCGAAGCGGAAGCCGAACGCATCCGCGCTGCGCTGCAGCCGCGCGAGATGACGATCGAGATGCCGGATGCCGTCCGCGCGCGTGGCGGCGGTCGTTTCGAACAACTGGAAGCCGGGGTCGGCATCCGTCAGGAATCGCGCTTTCAATTCGCACTCCGCATATTCGTCGGCTGCGATGCTGTCGAGCACGATGCCCGCGCCGACACCCATCGTGCCGCGACGCCGGCCGGCAGTTGCCGCTGCCGCGTCGAGTGCTTCGATATCGGCGCCGGTCGCGCCTTCGCCGCCAGCATCAAGCGTCAGCGTGCGGATCGCGACCGACAGGCAGAAATCGCCGCAACCGGCCGCGCGATTGCCTGACGCACCGGGATCGGCACTTTCGTCCGGCGCGTCGAGCCAGCCGATCGCGCCCGTATAGAGCCCGCGCGGCGTCGACTCGATCGCATCGATCAGTTGCATCGTCCGGTACTTCGGCGCGCCCGTGATCGATCCGCACGGAAACAGCGCGCGCAGCATCTGTGCGAACGTCGTGCCGTCGCGCCAGCCGGCCTCGACCGTCGACGTCATCTGCCACACCGACGCATACGGCTCGACGGAGAACAGCGCCGGCACACGGACCGTACCGGTGCGCGCGATCCGCGACACGTCGTTGCGCAGCAGGTCGACGATCATCACGTTTTCCGCGCGGTTCTTCGGATCGCTCGCGAGGAACGCGGCTGCCGCCGCATCTTCACGGGGATCGGCCGAACGCGGCGCGGTGCCCTTCATCGGCCGCGCGCGCAGCACGTCGCCGTGTTTCTCGACGAACAGCTCCGGCGAACACGACACGACCCACTCGCCGCCGGGCAGCGCGATCAGCGCGCCGTAGCGCACCGGCTGGCGCGCGCGCAGCCGCCGGTACAGCGCGAGCGGCGTGCCGAATACGTCGAAATTCAGCCGGTACGTGTAGTTGACCTGATACGAATCGCCTGCACGCAGCGCGTCGTGCACCGCGCCGATCGCCGCGTCGAACGCGGCGCGCGTGACGCTCTTCTCGACATGCGCGACGCCCGCGATCGACGGCGCGCCGCCATCGCCGCCGCCGTCCTGCCGCGCGAGCCACGCGTCGACTTCGTCGCGCGACAGGCGCTCGCAGCGCGCATACAGCAAAAAGCGCAGCGGGGCATGGCCCGGCTGCGCCCGTTGCAGGTTGCGTCCGAATTCGTAATCGCCGACGACCACCGCATGCAGCCCGTCGCGCAGGTCCTGCGCCACCGCCGCATCGATTTCGTCGAGCCGCGCCGGGTCCGCGCACCTGCGTTCGCGCACGAAACCCGAATACAAACGACTCGACCGCGCGGACGCGGTCGAGTCGCAATCGTCCAAGAGCGCGAACGACGCGCTCTCGCTGCCTTCAGTCATGCCATTACTCGAAGAAGCTCTTCACACGGTCGAACCAGCTCTTGCTCTGCGGGCTGTGACGCGCGCCGCCCTCGGCCAGCGACTTCTCGAACTGCTTGAGCAGGTCGCGCTGGTGGTCGGTCAGCTTCACGGGCGTCTCGACCTGCACGTGCACGTACAGATCGCCCGCGATGCTCGAACGCAGCCCCTTGATGCCCTTGCCGCGCAGACGGAACGTCTTGCCCGACTGCGTGCCTTCCGGCACTGGGAACGACGCACGGCCGGCCAGCGTCGGCACCTCGATCTCGCCGCCGAGCGCGGCGGTCGTGAACGGGATCGGCATCTGGCAATGGAGATCGTCGCCGTCGCGCTCGAACACCGAGTGCGGCTTGATGTGGATCTCGACGTACAGGTCGCCCGGCGGCCCGCCGTTGATGCCCGGCTCGCCGTTGCCGGCCGAGCGGATCCGCATCCCGTCGTCGATCCCGGCCGGGATCTTCACTTCGAGCGTCTTGGTCTCCTTCACCTTCCCCGACCCGTGGCAATGCACGCACGGCTCGGGGATGTAGGTGCCCGTGCCGTGGCACTTCGGGCAGGTCTGCTGGATGCTGAAGAAGCCCTGCGACATGCGCACCGTGCCCTGGCCATGACAGGTCGGGCAGGTTTCCGGCTTCGTGCCGGGCTTCGCGCCCGACCCGTGGCACACCTCGCACGACACCCAGCTCGGCACGCGGATCTGCGTGTCGTAGCCGTGCGCGGCCTGCTCGAGCGTGATTTCCATGCTGTAGCGCAGGTCGGCGCCGCGGTACACCTGCGGGCCGCCGCGGCCGCCGCGCGCGGCACCGCCCGCGGCCTGGCCGAAGATGTCGCCGAAAATATCGCCGAACGCATCCGCGAAGCCGCCGAAGCCCTGTGCGCCCGCACCGCCCATGTTCGGATCGACGCCCGCGTGGCCGTACTGGTCGTACGCGGCCCGCTTCTGGCTGTCCGACAGCATTTCGTAGGCTTCCTTCACCTCCTTGAAATGCTCTTCCGCATCCTTGTTGTCCGGATTGCGGTCAGGGTGATACTTCATCGCAAGCTTGCGATATGCCTTCTTGATTTCGTCGTCGCTCGCATTCTTCGCGACGCCCAGAACCTCGTAGTAATCCCGTTTCGCCATATCGATTCACTGTGCCGCCACGCATCGCGCACGCGGCGGCTCCTTTCGCCTGCAGTAAAGTCTCTCGACTCGTCTGGCGCTACGCCCGTCCGCGGACGGCTCGCGCAGCACCCGCCAAAAAACAAATGTGCCCGGAGGGCCGCGAAGCCCGCCAGGCGTGGAGTCGATCCGGCCATCCGGAAGGAAAGACAGACCGCTTTTCAACCGCCAGTCAGTCGCGCCGCGCGCGTTTCAGCGCGCGGCGTGCGGTGCCGTTGCAACCCGGCTCAGTCCTTCTTCACTTCCTTGAACTCGGCGTCGACGACGTCGTCGGCAGCCTGCTGCGCACCGCCCGCGTGGGCCGCGCCTTCCGCTGCACCCGCCGCGCCGGCAGCACCTGCCTGCTGGGCCTGCATGTCGGCGTACATCTTCTCGCCGAGCTTCTGCGAAACCTTGCCGAGTTCCTCGACCTTCGCGTCGATCGCCGCCTTGTCGGCCGACGTGTCCTTCAGCACTTCCTCGAGCGACTTCAGCGCCGCTTCGATCGCTTCCTTCTCGCCCGCGTCCAGCTTGTCGCCGTACTCGGTGAGCGCCTTCTTCGTGCTGTGGACCAGCGCGTCGCCCTGGTTGCGCGAATCAGCCAGCTCGCGCAGCTTGTGGTCTTCCGCTGCGTTCGCTTCCGCGTCCTTGATCATCTGGTCGATTTCAGCCTCGGACAGACCCGAGTTGGCCTTGATCGTGATCTTGTTTTCCTTGCCGGTCGCCTTGTCCTTCGCGCCGACGTGCAGGATGCCGTTCGCGTCGATGTCGAAGGTCACTTCGATCTGCGGCACGCCGCGCGGTGCGGGCGGGATGCCTTCGAGGTTGAACTCGCCGAGCAGCTTGTTGCCTGCCGCCATTTCGCGTTCGCCCTGGAACACCTTGATCGTCACGGCGCCCTGATTGTCGTCCGCCGTCGAGTACACCTGGGCGTGCTTCGTCGGGATCGTCGTGTTCTTGTTGATCATCTTCGTCATCACGCCGCCGAGCGTCTCGATGCCGAGCGACAGCGGGGTCACGTCGAGCAGCAGCACGTCCTTGCGGTCGCCCGACAGCACCTGGCCCTGGATCGCCGCGCCAACCGCGACGGCTTCGTCCGGGTTCACGTCACGGCGCGGATCCTTGCCGAAGAACTCCTTCACCTTCTCCAGCACCTTCGGCATGCGGGTCTGGCCGCCGACCAGGATCACGTCGTCGATGTCCGACACCTTGACGCCTGCGTCCTTGATCGCGATGCGGCACGGCTCGATCGTGCGCTCGACCAGATCCTCGACCAGCGCTTCCAGCTTCGCGCGGGTGATCTTCAGGTTCAAGTGCTTCGGGCCCGACGCGTCCGCCGTGATGTACGGCAGGTTGATTTCGGTCTGCTGGCCCGACGACAGTTCGATCTTCGCCTTTTCAGCGGCTTCCTTCAGGCGCTGCAGCGCGAGCACGTCCTTCGACAGGTCGACGCCCTGCTCCTTCTTGAACTCGCCGATGATGTAATCGATGATGCGCTGGTCGAAGTCCTCGCCACCGAGGAACGTGTCGCCGTTGGTCGACAGCACTTCGAACTGCATTTCGCCGTCGACGTCCGCGATCTCGATGATCGACACGTCGAACGTGCCGCCGCCGAGGTCATACACGGCGATCTTGCGGTCGCCCTTCTCGACCTTGTCGAGACCGAACGCGAGCGCGGCTGCCGTCGGCTCGTTGATGATCCGCTTGACTTCGAGGCCCGCGATACGGCCGGCGTCCTTGGTCGCCTGGCGCTGGCTGTCGTTGAAGTACGCCGGCACCGTGATCACGGCTTCCGTGACCGGCTCGCCGAGGTAGTCTTCGGCCGTCTTCTTCATCTTGCGCAGCACTTCCGCCGAAACCTGCGGCGGCGCGAGCTTCTCGCCGTGCGCCTCGACCCATGCGTCGCCGTTGTCGGCCTTGACGATCGCGTACGGCATCAGGCCGATGTCCTTCTGGACTTCCTTCTCTTCGAAGCGGCGGCCGATCAGGCGCTTCACCGCGAACAGCGTGTTCTTCGGGTTGGTCACCGACTGACGCTTGGCCGGCGCGCCGACGAGCACTTCGTTGTCGTCCATGTAGGCGATGATCGACGGCGTGGTGCGCGCGCCTTCCGAGTTCTCGATGACCTTGACCTGGTTGCCTTCCATGATGGCGACGCACGAGTTCGTGGTGCCGAGGTCAATACCGATGATCTTTCCCATTTTTTCCTAATCTCCAGAAATGCTTGTTTGCTGCGCGAAACCCCGCGTTTTTGGGCGGTTTCGCGCGCCAGAATTCAACTCTGTTCCCGAAATGCGTCCGTCCGGTCCGTTTTCAAGACCCGACGAGCGATGCGGATATTAAATTTTTTCAATCGCCGCCGGCCAGCGGATCGCCAGGTGCCGGATCATGCCCGGCCGCCGCGGCGATCTTCCCGCGCGCCGCCGAAACGGCCGCCTGGAACTGCCCGAGGCCATGCCAGCCGGTCGCGCGGCCCAGACGCTTGCCGCGGTGGAAGAAGAACCACGTCGGCACGCCATGCAGCCCGAAGCGGCGCCCCAGCTCGGCGTGTTCGTACACGTTGCAATGGAACCACTTCAGATCCAGCGCGCGAATCGCGTCGGGCTGGGCGAGCATCGACTTCTTCGCAATCTCGCAGTTGAAGCAGTCGACGCCCCAGAAGAACACCACCGCAAGCGCGTCGCCCGCACCCTCGATGCCTGCATCGAACGTGTCGGGGGCCAGCGCCTGCATCCCGAACGCGTCGAACGCGGCCGGATCGACGCCGGCGGGAACCATCGCGACGGCCTTACTTCGGCTGCGCGACGGTGACGAGCGCCGGACGCAGCACGCGGTCAGCGATCGTATAGCCCTTTTGCAGCACCGCGACGACGGTGTTCGGCTCCTGCTCGGCCGGCACCATCGAAATCGCCTGGTGCTGGTGCGGATCGAACTTCTCGCCGACCGGGTTGATCGCGACGACGCGGCCCTTCTCGAGCGCGTTCGTCAGCTGGCGCAGCGTCAGCTCGATGCCTTCGCGCACCTTGACGATATCGCCGGACGTGTCGCTGACGGCCGCTTCCAGGCTGTCCAGCACGGGCAGCAGGTGCTCCGCGAAGCCTTCGATCGCGAACTTGTGCGCCTTCGAGACATCGTCCTGCGCGCGGCGGCGGACGTTCTCGGTTTCGGCCTTCGCCCGCAGGAAGCTCTCCTGCAGCTCGGCGACCTTGGCTTGAGCCTCCGCGAGCGCCGCGTCGGCAGCTTCGGCGGCGGGTGCGGCGCCTTGCGCCGCCTGCTTCTCGCTGCCGATGTCGTCGGCCGATTGGGTAGCCGGGTTCTCTTGCGTGTTTTCCATGTCGCTGAAAGTCGATTAGAGGTTGAAGCCAAATCGGCAACGCCGGACCGTATACCCGGCGACACCGCACATTGTTGGTGCAAATAAGGGCGAAAACTGCGATTTCAAGAGGGTTATTCGCCGGCATTCTCCAATGCCGCGAAACAACCGCGCGTCTCGCCGGTGCATGCGTCGCAGCGTTCCCCAAAGCGGGCGAAACGGCCTGTAACAACGCTTACCCGGCAAGTACTAGCTCGTCACAGCGCGGCTGCACTACACTCCACTCAAGCGTCGGAAAAGCGTGTTTACCCTAGCTGACCGTCGCCTTACATCCACCTGGCGCCATTTTCACCCGTCTTCTCGAGGGGAGTACCGTGAAACTGACCTTTGCGATATCGGTGGTCGCGCTGGTACTCATTGCCGGCACCACTACCATCTGCCTGTCGGGAGCCGTCACCGACCGCACGACCGAATACGGAAGCGCGCGGGCGACGTTCGACCAGATGTTCAGCTCCCACCAGAAAATCTGTCGATGATGCGCCGGTCGCGCTTCGTCGGCCGGCCGTGCAGTTCGGCCGCCGGCTCGCGATACGTGCGGCGGCGCTCCAGTTCGGCGAGCCGCGCGGCCCGCCCCGCTTCCGTTTCCTCGTAAAGCGTCTGCGCGACGCTCGCGGGCCCGCGGACGTCGCACACACCAAGCACGGCAATGTGCCAGACGATGCCGTCGATCGCAATCTCGACCTCGTCGCCGACGCGCACTTCCTTCGCCGGCTTGATCGCCGCGCCACCGATCTTCACGTGCCCCTTGTCGACCGCGTCGGTCGCGAGCGAGCGCGTCTTGAAGAACCGGGCCGCCCACAGCCATTTGTCGATGCGCAGCTTCGCGCCCGGTTCCGTCGAAATCTTGTAGTTCATGTCAGCCTCCGCCGGGCCGCCCCAAGGGGGCTGACCGCCCCCGCGGGGGCAGCGAACGAAGTGAGCGTGGGGGTCGTTTCATCTCAGCCTCCGCCGGGCCGCCCCAAGGAGGCTGACCGCTCCCACGGGGGGCAGCGAACAAAGTGAGCGTGGGGATCGTTTCATCTCAGCTCACCGTTTCGGGCTGCGCGGCCTTGACGGGCCAGCCCTGCAGATTCTCGGCGACGATCTCGCCGACCGCACCGATCCACGCGGGCGCACCGTTCAGGCACGGAATGCGGTGGAACGCCTTGCCACCGCCGGCGAGGAATTCGTCGCGCACTTCCATCCCGATCTCCTCGATCGTCTCCAGACAGTCGGCCGTGAAGCCGGGGCAGAACACGTCGGCCCGCCGCACACCGGCCTCGCCGAACTCGCGCAGCGTCGGCGCGGTGTACGGCTGCAGCCATTCGGCCTTGCCGAAGCGCGACTGGAAGGTGACGCGGCATTCGGTCGTCGACAGCCCGAGCGCGGCCATCAGCAGCGCGCCCGTCTGCTGGCACTGGTCGTGATAGGGATCGCCGAGATCGAGCGTGCGCTTCGGCACGCCGTGAAAGCTCAGCACGAGCTTGTCGCCGGCCGCGAAGTCGGGCCGGCCGTGCTGCGCCCAATATTGGCGCACCTGCTCGGCAAGCGCATGGATATAGGCCGGATGGTCGGCATAGTGCCGCACCGTACGCACCTCCGGCTGGTTGCGCATGCGCGCGAGCGCGTCGAAGGCGGCGTCGAAGGCGGTGGCCGTGGTCGACGCCGAGTATTGCGGATACATCGGCATCAGCAGCACGCGCTCGACGCCCAAGCGCTTGAACTGCGCGAGCGCGTGCGCAATGTTCGGGCTGCCGTAGCGCATCGCGTAATCGACCAGCACGTGATAGCCGTTCGACGTGAGCAGGTGCCGCACGCCGTCGGTCTGGCGCTCGGTATGCACGCGCAACGGCGAGCCCTCGGGCATCCACACGGCCGCGTATTTCTTCGCGGACGCGCGGCCGCGCAGCGGCAGGATCAGCGTGCGCAGCAGCACCTGCCAGACGGCCTGCGGAATTTCGACGACGCGCGGATCCGACAGGAATTCGGCCAGATAGCGCCGCACGGCGCGCGGCGTGGGGGCGTCGGGCGTGCCGAGATTGATCAGCAGCACGCCGATGCGATGGGCGGCCGCGATACTCGAAGGCGGCTCAAGATCGAAACGCATGGGCAAGAACGTGCTCTGGGCACGGGACCGGACGGCTCTCAATTATAGCGGGCTGCCTCGTGCCGTTCGGCCGACTGTCGGCGCGTGCGGCACCGCGTCATGATGACGGGGCGGGATCGGGCGGGTTCGGCCGGCTCTACTGCTGGCTCAGCGTGAGCGACAGCAGGCGCGCGGTGATGTCGACGATCGGAATCACACGGTTGTACGCCATGCGGGTCGGGCCGATCACGCCGAGCGTGCCGACGATCTGCCCGTTCACCTCGTAAGGCGCGGTGACGACGCTCATTTCCTCGATCGGCACGAGCGTCGATTCGCCGCCGATGAAGATCTGCACGCCCTGGGCGTGGCTCGACACGTCGAGCAGTTGCAGGAGGCCCGTCTTTTGGTCGAACACGTCGAACAGCTTGCGCAACCGTGCCATGTCGGAGGAAAGATCCGCCACCTCGAGCAGGTTGCGCTCGCCGGAAATCAGCACGGTGTCCTCGGTGTCGGGCACCTCGGTGCTGGCCGTCACGGCCGCGTGCATCAGCGTGGTCATGTCGCCGCGCAGCTGGTCGATCTCGTCGCGCAGGCGGCGGCGCACCTCGTCGAACGACAGGCCGGCGAAATGCGCGTTGATGTAGTTGGAGGCTTCGGTCAGCTGCGACGGCGAGTAGTCGCGCGGCGTCGCGAGCATCCGGTTCTGCACGTCGCCCTCGGGCGTCACGATGATCAGCAGGATGCGCTTGTCCGACAGGCGCATGAACTCGATCTGCTTGAACACGTGGCTGCGGCGCGGCGTCAGCACGACGCCCGCGAACTGCGACAGGTTCGACAGCACGCTCGCGGCGGCCGCGACCACCCGCTGCTGCGGCTCGCCGGCCTGCAGCGTGTTCTGCACCTGCCGCGCCACGGCCTCGGCGTCGATCGGCGCCTCGACCGTCAGCATCGTGTCGACGAACAGGCGATAGCCGCGCGGCGTCGGCACGCGGCCGGCCGACGTGTGCGGGCTCGACACGAGGCCGAGCTCCTCCAGGTCGGACATCACGTTGCGGATCGTCGCCGGGCTCAGCTCGAGCCCGGAGTAACGGGACAACGTGCGCGAGCCGACTGGCTGACCGTCGGCGATATACCGTTCGATCAGGGTTTTCAGGAGGGTTCGTGCGCGAGGATCTAGCATGGTGGAAAATTTTAGCGCAACCGCGCGACCGCGGCGAGTGGCGTCGGCCGCCATTGCCCGGGCCGGCCCGATCCGGCCCCGCCGGCGCACAGGCGGTTCTTTTCGTCAACGAGCTATGGTGTAATGCCGGCATGAAAACCGGTAATCAGTTCAATACTGTCGCGCTCGTCGGCCGGAGCAACACGCCCGGCATCGCCGAGCCGCTCGCCACCCTGGCTGCCAGCCTCGCGCAGCTAGGCTTCGAAGTCGTCTTCGAAGGCGATACCGCGCGCGAGTTCGGCATCACCGGCTATCCGGCGCTCACCCCGGCCGAAATCGGGGCGCGCGCGGACGTGGCGGTCGTGCTGGGCGGCGACGGCACGATGCTCGGCATCGGCCGCCAGCTCGCGCCGTACAAGACGCCGCTGATCGGGATCAACCACGGGCGGCTCGGCTTCATCACAGACATCGCGGCAGCCGACATGCACGCGCGCGTCCCCGTGATGCTGGCGGGCAAGTTCGAGCGCGAGGAGCGCTCGCTGCTCGAGGCCCGGATCATGCGCGACGGCGAACCGATCTACCACGCGCTCGCCTTCAACGACGTCGTCGTGAACCGCAGCGGCTTCTCCGGGATGGTCGAGCTGCGCGCGTCGGTCGACGGCCGGTACATGTACAACCAGCGTTCGGACGGCCTGATCGTCGCCACGCCGACCGGCTCGACCGCCTATGCGCTGTCGTCGGCCGGCCCGATCCTCCATCCGCAGCTGCAGGGCATCGTGCTCGTGCCGATCGCGCCGCATGCGCTGTCGAACCGGCCGATCGTGCTGCCGGACGATTCGAAGATCGCGATCCAGATCGTCGGCGGGCGCGACGTCAACGTGAACTTCGACATGCAGTCGTTTACCGCGCTCGAACTGAACGACACGATCGAGGTGCGCCGCTCGAAGCATACGGTGCCGTTCCTGCACCCGATCGGCTACAGCTACTACGCGACGCTGCGCAAGAAGCTGCACTGGAACGAACACGCATCGAACGAAGACGACAAGGCGTCCTGACGCCCCTCCCGCCCGACACCATGCTCCGCCACCTCTCGATCCGCGACTTCGTCATCGTCGCCGCGCTCGATCTCGAATTCGACAGCGGCTTTTCCGTCTTTTCCGGCGAAACCGGCGCCGGCAAATCGATCCTGATCGACGCCCTTGCCCTCGCGCTCGGCGAACGCGCCGACGCGAGCGTCGTGCGCGCCGGCTGCGGCCGCGCCGACATCACGGCCGAATTCACGCCGCACGACCGCGTCGCGCGCTGGCTCGACGAACACGCGTTCGACACCGAGGACACCGTGATGCTGCGCCGCGTGATCGATGCGAACGGCCGTTCGCGCGCGTTCATCAACGGCACCAGCGCGACGCTCGCGCAACTGCGCGAACTCGGCGAGATGCTCGTCGACATCCACGGCCAGCACGCGCACCAGCTGCTGATGCGGCCCGACGCGCAGCGCGAGCTGTTCGATACGCACGCGGGGCTCGTCGCCGATGCCGCGAACGTCGCGCGCGCATGGCGCGTGTGGCGCGACGCGACGCAGGCGATCGACGCCGCGAAGTCGCACGAACGCGAGCTGCAGCTCGAACGCGAAAAGCTCGCGTGGCAGCTCGCCGAGCTCGACAAGCTCGCGCCGCAAGCCGGCGAATGGGACGAAGTCAGCAACGAGCACAAGCGCCTGTCGCATTCGGCGAACCTGATCGACGGTGTGCGCGGCGCGCTCAACGCGCTTTCAGAGGCCGACGACGCGATGCTCGCGCAGCTCGGCGCGATCGTGTCGAAGCTGCGCAGCCTCGCCGACTACGACACCGCGCTCGGCGACGCGCTCGCGTCGCTCGAACCGGCCGAGATCCAGCTGCAGGAAGCCGTCTATTCGCTGTCGCACTACGCACAGCGCGTCGATCTCGACCCGGAGCGGCTCGCGCAGGTCGAAACGCGTCTCGATGCGCTGCACTCGACCGCACGCAAGTTCCGGCTGCCGCCCGACACGCTGCACGAAGAACACGCGGCACGCCGCGCGCAGCTCGCCGCGCTCGACGCGGCCGCCGATCTCGGCGCGCTCGAGGCGACGCAGGCCAAGGCGCGGGAAGCCTATCTCGCCGACGCGAAGCACCTGTCCAAGGCGCGCGCGCAGGCCGCCAGGGCGCTGGGCACGGCCGTCACGGCCGGCATGCAGGAACTGTCGATGGCGGGCGGGAGTTTCGAGGTCGCACTCGTGCCGCTCGCCGACGGCGGCCCGCACGGGCTCGAGCAGGTCGAATTCCGCGTGGCCGGGCACCCGGGCGTGCCGCTGCGGCCGCTCGGGAAAGTCGCGTCGGGCGGCGAGCTCGCTCGGATCAGCCTCGCGCTCGCGGTGATCGCGAGCGCGGCGAGCCCGACGCCGACGTTGATCTTCGACGAAGTCGATACGGGGATCGGCGGCGGCGTCGCCGAAGTGGTCGGTCGCCTGCTGCACCAGCTCGGGCGCGACCGCCAGGTGCTGTGCGTGACGCACCTGCCGCAGGTCGCCGCGCGCGGCGATCATCACTTCCAGGTCGCGAAGGGCGCCGACGACCGCGGCGGCACGGTGTCGACGGTCGTCGCGCTCGACCGGGCCAACCGGATCGAGGAAGTCGCGCGAATGCTCGGCGGGCTCGAGATCACGGCGACGACCCGCAAGCACGCGAAGGAAATGCTGGCGGCCTGACGCGGCCGCCCGCCTGCCGGGTCCGCGCCTCCCCGCCGCGCGGGCTTGCGCTTCAAGAGCGGGCGGCGCGTCTGCCGACCCAACACCCGCCCCGCTCTCGTTCAAACGCCCGTTTCAACCGCCCCGAACACGCGCGTCCACAGCGCCGTCACGGCAGCCCGCTCGTCGGCCACCGTGGCCGGATCGACGCGCGCCTTCTCCATCCCGTCGAGCCGCAGCTTGTGCTGCAGCTTCCGGTACTTGCGGTAGGCCGCGCCGACGCGCTCGGCCTCGTCCTCGCCCATCAGCCCGAAGCGCGCGACCTCGCGCAGCAGCGCGATGTTGCCCGTGTTGCGGATCAGCTCGGCGTCGCTCGACGCGTGCAGCAGCACCCAGTACTGGACGATGAACTCGATGTCGACCATCCCGCCGCGATCGTGCTTCAGGTCGAACAGCTCGGTCTGGTTCGGGTGGCCGGCAAACACCTTGCCGCGCATGTCGACGATCTCCTTCGCGAGCACGCCGCCGTCGCGCGGCGTGGTCAGCACCTGCTGGCGGATCGCCTCGAAGTCCGCGCCGATCTGCGCGTCGCCCGCGCTGTAGCGCGCGCGCGTCAGCGCCTGGTGCTCCCACACCCACGCGGTATTCGCGGCATCGCCTTCGCGCAGCTGGTAGCGGCGGAACGCATCGAGATCGGTGACGAGCAGCCCAGCCTCGCCGTTCGGCCGCAGCCGCAGGTCGATGTCGAACAGCGCGCCCGCGCCGGTCGCCGTCGTGAGCCACGTGATGAGCCGCCGCGTGAAGGTCGTATAGACGTCCGCAGAACGCTCGTCGGGATCGTCGTACAGGAAAATCAGGTCGAGATCCGATGCGTAGCCGAGCTCCTTGCCGCCCAGCTTGCCGTACGCGATCACCGCGAACTTCGGCACGTCGCGATGACGCTTCGCGAGCTGCGACCACACGACTTCGATCGTCACGTCGAGCACCGCGTCGGCCAGCTCGGACAGGCGGTCGCTCACGTGCTCGACCGACAGTTGCCCGGCGAGATCGATCAGCAGGATCCGGAACACTTCAGCGTGCTGCGCGTGCCGCAGCAGGTCCATCTGCTGCTCGGGGCCGTCGGCCGCCGCGAGGCGCGCACGCAGCGCGTCCTTGAACGCGGGCCAGTCGAACGGGCTCGCGATCGCCTCGTCGTCGAGCAGTTCGTCGAGCAGTTGCGGGTGGCGGATCAGGTAGCCGCCGCCCCAGCGCGTCGCGCCGAGCACCGACAGCACACGGTCGAGCGCGGCCGGGTATTCGGTCAGCAGCGCGAGATAGACGCCGCGCCGGCTGACCGTCTCGAGCAGGTCGAACAGGCGCACGATCGTGTCGTCGCGGCGCGCGGCATCGATCCGCGGCGCGGCCTCGAGCGCCCGCTGCGCAACGCGGTCGAAGCGGTGCCGGCTCTTCTCCGGCAGGCCCGTGTAGCGCGACGATTGCCAGACCGCGCGCAGCCGCGCGAGCACCGCGACCGGATCGGTGAAACCGAGGCCGTCCAGGCGGGCGGCGAGCGCGTCGTCCTCGCCGTCGTCGGCCAGCGCGCCGCTCCAGATCCACGCGGCGGCCGTCTCCTCGCCCGCTCCGCAGGGCGCGCCGTTCACCTTGTCGGCGAAGATCTGGTCGAACTGCGCCTCGACGAAATTCCGGTGCTCGTCCAGCACGGTCATCAGCGCCGCATAGTCGGCAAAGCCGAGCGACGCGGCCAGCGCCGCGCGTTCGTCCGGCTCGACCGGCATCGCGTGCGTCTGCGCGTCGTTGCGGTACTGCAGCCGGTGCTCGAGCGTGCGCAGGAAGTTGTACGCGTCGGTCAGGCGCGCGCGCACGTCCTCGCCGATCAGCCCGCGCGCCTGCGCATGGCGCAGCACCGCGAGCGTCGGCCGCACGCGGAATTCCGCATCCTGGCCGCCGCGGATCAGCTGGAACACCTGCGCGCTGAACTCGATCTCGCGAATCCCGCCGCGCCCGAGCTTGATGTCGTCGGCCTTGTCGGGCCGCATCGACGCGCGGCGCGCGGCTTCCTGGCGAATCTGCTGGTGCAGCGAGCGAATCGCGCCGATCACGCCGAAATCGAGATAGCGGCGGTACACGAACGGCTTGACGATCGACTCGAGCTGCGACTCGAGCCGCATCGCCGCGTCGCTGTCGCCTTCCGACACGAGCCGCCCCTTGATCCACGCATAGCGCTCCCACTCGCGCCCCTGCACGTAGAAATATTCCTCGAGCATCCCGAGGCTGCAGACGAGCGGCCCGGAATCGCCGTTCGGACGCAGCCGCATGTCGACGCGAAACACGTAGCCGTCGGCCGTGACCTCGGACAGCACGCCGATCAGGCGCCGGCCGAGCCGCGTGAAGTATTCCTGCGTGGACAGCGGCGCGCGCGCGCCGCCGGTCGTCTCGCCATCGTCCTCGTACACGAAGATCAGGTCGATGTCCGACGACACGTTCAGCTCGCGGCCGCCGAGCTTGCCCATCCCGACCACGCCGAGCACGACGCGCTGGCCGTCGGCGCCGCGCGGCTCGCCGTACAGCGCCTCGAGTTCGGCCGACAGCAGCGCGAGCGAGCGCTGCACGGCCACTTCGGCGAGATCGGTCATCGCGCCGGTCACCTCGACGACGTCCGCCAGCCCGCGCAGGTCGCGCTCCGCGACCGCGCCGAACGCCTCGGCACGCAGTTGCCGCAGCGCGCGCTTCAGTTGCTCCTCGGTCGGCGCGGCCGTGCCGGCCGGCGTCGCGAGCAGTTCGGTGAGGCGGGCGTCGAGCTGCGCGCGGGCGAGCGGCGCGGCGGCCCACGCGACGACCTGCTCGGCCAGCGCGGGCCGCGCGGCGGCCGCGCGCGCGAGATAACGGGAATAGGACGTGCTGATCAGGGCGGAAGCGTCGGTCATCGAGAAGCGGGCCTGGCGGAAAGACCGGCCGGCGCGGGCCGACGCGTGCGCGCCCCGCTGCCGGCCGGCCCCATGGACTCGGCGCGGCATCGCGGGGCGCATGCGCCCGTCGCGAAACCGCGCGCCGGAAAGCCCGTGCCGCACTGCCGCAACGGCCGCCGGCACGAACCCGTGTGATACATTTCAACGTCAATCTGCAAAACTACCATATCGCCGCCCGTCCGCCGCATGTCCGACCGTCAGGAATCCGCCGTAGCTGCGCCCGAAGCGGGACCTCCGAAGCACGATCATCCGGTCTTGCGTCGCGTGTTCAGGGTGACGCTGGCAGTCGGGATCGGCACCTACTTCGTCGCGTCCGGCGCCTTCCTCGGGCTGCGTTATGTGCTGCTGCCCCGCATCGACGAATACCGTCCGCGCATCGAGCGCCTCGTGTCCGACAAGCTCCACGCGCAGCTTTCGATCGGCAAGCTTTCCCCGAACTGGTCCGGCATGCAGCCGGGCGTCGAAGTCACGAACCTGACGATCCGCGGCCGCGACGGCAAGGTCGCGCTGTCGGTGCCGCACGCGACGGCCGCGCTGTCGTGGATGTCGCTGCTGCGGCTGTCGCCCGCGCTGTCGAGCCTGATCGTCGACCAGCCCGACCTTGCCGTCGCGCGCGCGGCCGACGGCTCGCTGAGCATCGCGGGCGTCGGCGTGGCGACCACCCACGGCGGCAACGACACGTTCGGCACCTGGCTGCTGAAGCAGGAGGCGATCGTGCTGCGCGGCGGCACGCTGCGCTGGCGCGACGCGCAGCACGACGCGCCGGAGCTCGTGCTGTCGGGCATCCGGATCGCGGTGCTCAACAACGGCCGCGTGCACCGGGCTGCGCTGCAGGCGCCCGCGAACGGCACGCTGCTGCTCGGCCCGCTCGATTTCCGCGCGCGCTTCACGCACAAGGCGCTCGCGCCGGTCGGCAAGCCGACGAACTGGACGGGTGACGCGTACCTGTCGACCGGCCCCGTCGATCTGCAGACGCTCGCCCGCTATCTCGACATCCCGCTCACGATCCATGCGGGGCGTATCGACAACGCGATCTGGGCGACCTTCCGCGACGGCCGGCTGCGCTCGGCGGGCGGCGACCTGCAGGGCGCCGACGTCACGCTGCGCGTGCGGCCGACGCAGCCGCGGCTCGACGTGCCGGCGGTCGGATTCGGCTGGGACATGGCGATGGACGCCGGGCACGACTACACGCTGCACCTGTCGCGCTTTCACGCGGAACTCGGCCAGCCGCCGCTCGACGACGGCACGCCGCTCGCCCGCTCGCTCGCGCTGTCGACGCTGACGGCCCGCTACCGCGTGCCGACGGCCAGCCAGGGGCAACTGATCAGCGTCGTCGGCGACCGCGTCGATCTCGGCATCCTCAGCGAATTCATTCGCGGCTTGCCGCTGCCGGCCCGCCTGCGCAACGAGCTGATCAAGATCGACCCGCGCGGGATGATGTCGAACTACCAGATCGAAGTCGAGCGAGCGAAACCCGCGCGGGCCGAACTCGCCGACGAAGAGCGGCGCACCGGCGCCGCGCCGATCGTCCGCTACCGCTTCCTCGGCGACCTGCAGGGCATCAGCTTCGCCGCGCAGGAGCCGCCGCCCGGCCTGTCGCCGCGCGGCCACCCGCGCGCCGGCTGGCCGGGCATCGAGAACCTGTGGGGCCGCGTCGACGCGAGCGAGACGGGCGGCACCGCGCACTTCGACACGGTCAATGCGGCCGTCACGGTGCCCGGCGAGTTCGACGAGCCGCGCCTGACGTTCGACCGGCTGCGCGGCAACGTCAAATGGACGATCACGCCTGCGCCCGGCGACAAGCACGCGCGCGTCGACGTGACGCTGCCGGACCTGCTCGTGTCGAACCCCGATGCCGAAATCGCGGTGTCGGGCTCGTACACGAACCCCGGCCACGGTCGCGGGACGCTCGACCTGCGCGCCGATTTCGCACGCGCAGCGGTGGCGCGCATTCCGCGCTACCTGCCGACCGGGATGTCCGAGCACCTGCGCGACTATCTCGGCCACGCGCTGCAGGACGGCAAGGTGACCAAGGGCGCGTCGATCGTGGCCCGCGGCCCGCTCGAGAAATTCCCGTTCGAGCACGAGCCCGACGCCGGCGTGTTCCACATCGTCGCGCCGTTCACCGGCGGCCGCTTCGAGCCGACGCCGTACCCGCCGCGCAAGCTCGCGAACGGCACGCCGAGCGTCTGGCCGGCGCTCGACGGCATCGACGGCGTGTTCGAGCTCAAGCAGAACAAGCTGCGCTTCGACATCGACCGCGCGCACTACAAGCGCGTCGCGCTGACGAAGGTCGCGGGCCGCATCGACGATCTCGGCAATCCGTCGCACTCGCCGCTCATCATCGATGGCCATGCACAAGGCCCGCTCGCCGACCTGATCGACTACGCGGACAACAGCTCGCTCGGCACGATGAGCGGGCACATCGGCCAGCGGATCGATGCGCAGGGGCCCGCGTCGCTCGGGCTCAAGATCACGATTCCGCAGCACGTCGCGCATCCGCATACGCACATCGAAGGCGCGCTCGCATTCGGCGGCAACACGCTGTCGACCCGCGGCGTGCCGCCGCTGTCCGCGCTGCGCGGCAGCGTCAAGTTCACCGAGGCCGGCGCATCGCTGCACGAGCTGTCGGGGCGCTTCCTCGGCGGCCCGGTGCGCGCGAACGGCACCTTCCAGTCGCACGGCCCGTACGCGGTGGACGTCGACGGCAAGCTCGCGCTCGACGCCGCGCGCGGCCTGAACCTGCATGGCGCGGCCGCCGCGCTGCTCGAGCACGTGATCGGCGACGCGCCGTACAAGGTCGCCGTGCGCGGCGCACCGGGCCGCCTGCCCGACATCACCGCGCGCTCCGACCTGACGGGCGTCGCGCTGAACTTCCCGGCGCCGTTCGCGAAACCGGCCGGCACGCCGATGCCGTTCAGCTTCACGCTGCAGCCGGCCCCGCAGGCCGACGGCAAGCGCCTCGAACACGCCGACCTGACGCTCGGCCCCGTGTCCGCGACCTACCTGCTCGACGCGACGCGCGGCCAGCCGCTGCGCGCAGTGCGCGGCGCGATGGGCATCCACCGGATGCCCGACATGCCGCAGGAAGGCGTGAGCGCGGCCGTCGACGTCGGCGAACTCGATGCCGATGCGTGGCTCGCGCTCGCCCATACGCTGAAGCCCGACACGCCGCGCGCGCCGGAGCCGCAGGCGCCGTCGCGCGTCGATCTCGCGAGCTTCGCGCCGAAGCGCTTCGCGCTCCACTTCGGCACGCTGAAGCTGCTCAAGCGCAACTGGGAAAACGTGATCGTCGGCGCGTCGCACGTCGACGAGCTGTGGCAGGCCAACATCGCGTCGAACCAGGTGTCGGGCTACCTGTCGTGGGCGCCCGGCGGCGGCCACAACGGCGCGGGCGTGCTGAACGCGCGGCTCGCGAAGCTCGTGATTCCGGACAGCGCGCAGCACGACCTCGTCGGCCGCGCGATGAACCTGCCGACGCCGACCGACCGACCGATGCCGTCGATCGACCTGATCGTCGACCAGGTCGTCGCGCGCAACCACGACATCGGCCGTCTCGTCGTCAACGCGCGCAACATCGACGAGGAAGGCACGCCGGTGTGGCAGCTCGACAAGCTGGAGCTGTCGAACCCGGCCGCGAAACTCACGGCGACCGGCAACTGGCGCACGTCGCGCCGCGCGCTCGCCCGCGGTGCCGACGAAAACGATGCGCCGCGCCGCACCGTATTCGACTTCAAGCTCGACATCGACAACGCGGGCGCGCTGCTCGACCGCGTCGGCCTGCCGCGCACGCTCGAGAGCGGCCACGGCACGATCACGGGCAAGGTCGGCTGGCGCGGCGGCCCGACCGCGGTCGACTTCCCGTCGTTCGGCGGCCAGGTCGCGCTCGATCTCGAACACGGCCAGATCCTGAAGGTCGATCCGGGCGCCGCCAAGCTGCTCGGCGTGCTGAGCCTGCAGAGCCTCGCGCGCTTCCTGACGCTGAACTTCCGCGACGTGATCGGCAAGGGTTTGCCGTTCGACAAGATCACCGGCACGGGCCAGATCTCGAACGGGATCGCGCGCACCGACGACTTCTCGATGATGACGGGGCCCGCGAACGTCACCGTGCGCGGCGCGGTCGATCTCGGCACCGAGACGCAGGACCTGCACGCGCACGTCGCGCCGAAAATCAGCGCGGGCGCGGCTGCGATCGGGGCCGCGGTCATCAATCCACTGCTCGGCATCGGCGTGCTGGCCGCGAACTACGCGCTGTCGGAAACGCTGTCGCGCGCGTTCGCGCTCGACTACACGATCACGGGCTCGTGGGCGCATCCGCACATCGAGCGGGTGCGGGGCGATCAGGGTAAGATGAATCACGGTCCGGCCGATGCGACGAACCATTGAACCGCGCAGGGTGCCGGGCCGCACCCCATTTATGACGCAACCGATCCCGCGATGACCGACCACACCCGTTCCGCCACGCCCTTCCGGGTCGCCGCGCTGCAGATGGTGAGCACGCCGGACGTCACGCGCAATCTCGCCGAAGCCCGCCGCCTGATCGCGGAAGCGGCCGGCGAAGGCGCGCAGCTCGTGCTGCTGCCCGAGTATTTCTGCTTCATGGGCCACCGCGACACCGACAAGCTCGCGCTCGCCGAACCCTACCAGGACGGCCCGATCCAACGCTTCCTCGCAGACGCCGCGCGCCGCCACGGCATCTGGGTGATCGGCGGCACGCTGCCGCTGAAGGCGCCGGAGCCCGACCGCGTGCTGAACACCACGCTCGTGTTCGATCCGTCCGGCAACGAGGCCGCGCGCTACGACAAGATCCACCTGTTCAACTTCGAGAAGGGCGACGAATCGTTCGACGAGGCGCGCACGATCCGTGCGGGCGACACGGTCGTCGCGTTCGACGCGCCGTTCGGGCGGGTCGGCCTGTCGGTCTGTTACGATCTGCGCTTTCCGGAGCTGTATCGCAGAATGGGCGACTGCGCGCTGATCGTCGTGCCTTCGGCGTTTACCTATACGACGGGCCGCGCGCACTGGGAAACGCTGCTGCGCGCGCGGGCCGTCGAGAACCAGTGCTACGTGCTCGCGGCCGCACAGGGCGGCAAGCACGAGAACGGCCGGCGCACCTGGGGCCACAGCATGCTGATCGACCCGTGGGGCGAGATCGTCGCGGTTCGCGACGTCGGCGCGAGCGTCGTGCTCGGCGCGCTCGATCCGCAGCGCATCGCCGACGTGCGCCAGAGCCTGCCCGCGTGGCGGCACCGCGTGCTGACCTGAATCCGCCGCGCCGCTTGAAACGCCGCGCGGCCAACCCATCTGCCCAGAAGCACCCGACAACTTTTTGAGAAACCCCGATATCCGCATGAACATCATCGAACCCGGCATCCGCAACCTCGCGCTGGCGAAGGACATCCTGCTCACGCCGTACGGCCTCGACGAAAGCCTGCTCACGCGCACGATCGCCGACATCTTCACGCATCGCGTCGACTACGCGGACCTGTACTTCCAGGCGACCCGCAGCGAAGCGTGGAGCCTCGAGGAAGGCATCGTCAAGTCGGGCAGCTTCAGCATCGACCAGGGCGTCGGCGTGCGCGCGGTCGCGGGCGACCGCACCGCGTTCGCGTACTCGGACGACCTGTCGCCCGAAGCGATCGCGCAGGCGGCCGCGGCCACCAAGGCGATCGCGGCGGCCGGCGGCGGCCGGCAGAAGATCAAGGCCGCGACGTCGCTGAAGGGCATCTCGGGCCGCGACCTGTACCTGCCGTCCGATCCGCTCGCGTCGCTCGACGCGACGGCCAAGGTCAAGCTGCTCGAGCGCATCGAGCAGATGGCACGCGGGCGCGACCCGCGCATCCAGCAGGTGATGGCCGGCCTCGCCGGCGAATACGACGTCGTGCTGGTTGCGCGCAGCGACGGCGCGCTCGCGGCCGACATCCGCCCGCTCGTGCGCGTGTCGGTCACGGTGATCGCCGAACAGAACGGCCGCCGCGAGATCGGCTCCGGCGGCGGCGGCGGCCGCTTCGACTACGGCTACTTCACCGACGAAGTCCTGTCGCGCTACGTCGACGACGCCGTGCACGCGGCGCTCGTCAACCTCGACGCGCGTCCCGCGCCGGCCGGCGCGATGACGGTCGTGCTCGGGCCGGGCTGGCCGGGCGTGCTGCTGCACGAAGCGATCGGCCATGGCCTCGAGGGCGACTTCAACCGCAAGGGCTCGTCCGCCTTCGCGGGCCGGATCGGCGAACAGGTTGCAGCCAAGGGCGTGACCGTCGTCGACGACGGCACGCTGCCGAACCGCCGCGGTTCGCTGAACATCGACGACGAAGGCAACCCGACGCAGTGCACGACGCTGATCGAGGACGGCATCCTGAAGGGTTACATCCAGGACACGCTCAATGCGCGCCTGATGAAGATGCCGGTCACCGGCAACGCGCGGCGCGAGTCGTACGCGGCGCTGCCGATGCCGCGCATGACCAACACGTACATGCTGAACGGCGACAAGGACCCGCAGGAAATCATCGCGTCGGTGAAGAACGGCCTGTACGCGGTGAATTTCGGCGGCGGCCAGGTCGACATCACGAACGGCAAGTTCGTGTTCTCGGCGTCCGAGGCATACATGATCGAGAACGGCAAGATCACCTACCCGGTGAAGGGTGCGACGCTGATCGGCAGCGGCCCCGAATCGCTGAAGTACGTGAGCATGATCGGCAACGACATGTCGCTCGACACCGGCGTCGGCGTGTGCGGCAAGGAAGGTCAGAGCGTGCCGGTCGGCGTCGGCCAGCCGACCCTGCGGATCGACAAGATGACGGTCGGCGGTACGGCATAACCGCATCACGGCGCAGACATTCCGCGCATTTTGAAGAAAACGCGCGGAATATCCGCATTTTCGACACCCCCTGGTTGCCAGCCGACCGGGGACGGGGTATAAATTCCGAATCAACTTTTTTGACGAACCGAATCTCCGTCATGTCCGCCAAGTTTTACTTTTACTTTTTTTGGTATCTCAGACCGCTGGCGGATCGAGAGGGTTGATGGCGCGTAAAGCGCAACCGAAATTCCCGAAAAAACCGCCGGCGAACCCGGCGGTTTTTTTTTCGCCCTTCGCCATCCGGTCGCCGTCGCAGCGATTCCGCGGCCCCGACCGAAATCACTGAATTGCCTGAATTGATGAATCTGCCGCACGCGCATTGACCGAACGGCGCCCGGAACATTAGGAGAAACAGCATGCCCCCGCACAACACCGACGACGTCCGCATTCGCGAACTCAAGGAACTGACGCCGCCCGCCCACCTGATCCGCGAATTCGCGTGCTCCGAAGCCGCGTCCGAGCTGATCTACAACTCGCGCCAGTCGATGCACCGCATCCTGCACGGGATGGACGACCGGCTGATCGTCGTGGTCGGGCCGTGCTCGATCCACGATACGAAGGCGGCGATCGAATACGCGGGCCGGCTCGTGAAGGAACGCGAGCGCTTCAAGGGCGAGCTGGAAATCGTGATGCGCGTGTACTTCGAAAAGCCGCGCACGACGGTCGGCTGGAAGGGGCTCATCAACGATCCGCATCTCGACAACAGCTTCAAGATCAACGAAGGGCTGCGCACCGCGCGCGAGTTGCTGCTGCAGATCAACGAGATGGGGCTGCCGGCCGCGACCGAATACCTCGACATGATCAGCCCGCAGTACATCGCCGACCTGATCTCGTGGGGCGCGATCGGTGCACGCACGACCGAGTCGCAGGTGCACCGCGAGCTCGCGTCGGGGCTGTCGTGCCCGGTCGGCTTCAAGAACGGCACCGACGGCAACGTGAAGATCGCGGTCGACGCGATCAAGGCTGCGTCGCAGCCGCACCATTTCCTGTCGGTGACGAAGGGCGGTCATTCGGCGATCGTGTCGACGGCCGGTAACGAGGATTGCCACGTGATCCTGCGCGGCGGCAAGACGCCGAACTACGACGCGGAAAGCGTGAACGCCGCATGCGCGGACATCGGCAAGGCCGGCCTCGCCGCGCGCCTGATGATCGACGCGAGCCACGCGAACAGCTCGAAGAAGCACGAGAACCAGATCCCGGTCTGCGCCGATATCGGTCGCCAAATTGCGGCCGGTGACGCGCGCATCGTCGGCGTAATGATCGAGTCGCACCTCGTCGAGGGCCGCCAGGACCTGAAGGAAGGCTGCGAGCTGACCTACGGCCAGAGCATCACCGACGCGTGCATCGCGTGGGACGACAGCGTGAAGGTGCTCGAAGGCCTCGCGGAATCGGTCAAGGCGCGCCGTGTGACGCGCGGCAGCGGCAACTGATCGCGTAGTGGCACTTCAGGCTGCATACGCCGCCTGAGGCGCTGGTCGGCGCAAACGAAAACGCCCGGCTCATGCCGGGCGTTTTCGTTCCTGGGGAGTCGACGTCAACGCGTCACTCGAGCGCGCCCGAGCCGAAGATCTCGGTATTGATGCGTTCCGGCGCGACGCCAAGCGCGACCAGTGCATCGCGCTGCGCCTTCATGAACGCGATCGGGCCGCAAACGTAGTAGTCGGCGTTCGGAACGATCGCGAATTCCTTCACGCGCTCCGGCGTGAGCCGTCCTTCGAGGTCGTGGTCGATGCCGACGCGATCGTTCGGGCCGACCCGTTCGTACAACACCGTGCGCTTGACGTTCGCGTGTTCGCGCACCGTATCGTTCAGCCAGTCGCGGAACGCGTGCACCGCACCCGAGCGGCATGCGTGGACGAACCGCACGTCGCGCTTGCTGCCTTCCTCGGCCAGCGTCGACGCCATCGACACCATCGGCGTCAGACCAACGCCGCCGGAGATCAGCACGACCGGCGTATCGACGCCGCGCTTCAGCGAAAATTCGCCCATCGGCGCGGTCACCTCGACGACCGCCCCCTCTTCCACGCCGTCGTGCATCAGGGTCGACACCTTGCCGGCCGGGATTTCCTCGGGCCGACCCGCTTCGCGCTTGACCGAGATGCGCAGCCACTTGCCGTGCGGCGCGTCGGACAGGCTGTACTGGCGCGGCTGGTCGACGCCGAGATCGCCGACGAAGCGCTTCACCGTGATGTACTGGCCCGACTCGAAAGTCGGTGCCGCGCCGCCATCGGCCGGGCTCAGGTAGAACGATGTGATCTCGTCGCTCTCACGCACCTTGCGCGTCACCTTGAACGGACGGAAGCCGCTCCACGCGGCGCCTGCATACAGGTCCGCCTCGGCGCCGATCAGGATCTGCGCAAGCTGACCGTACGCGACGCGCCACGCTTCGAGCGTGTCGGCATCGACCGCGTCGCCGAGCACTTCGACGATCGACGCGAGCAGGTTCTCGCCGACGATCGGGTAATGCTCGGGACGGATGTTCAGGCTCGCGTGCTTGTGCGCGATATGCGACACCGCGCCGCCCAGCACGCCGAGGTTGTCGATGTTCGCCGCATACGCGTAGACGGCCTTCGCGAGCGTCTCGGGCTGGCTGCCGGTCTTCTGGTGCGTCTGGTTGAACAGGTTCTTCAGTTCCGGATGACGCGCGAACATGCGCTGGTAGAAGTGCTTCGTGATCGTCGCGCCGTGCACGGCGAGGACGGGGGCGGTGGCCTTCACACGGGCCATCTGGTCAGCGGTGATGTGGGTCATGTTCGTTCTCCGTTAAACATGCCCATACGATACATGTTTAAAAATCGACCTCCCGCTGACAAATTGTCGCAGTGCGCAAGAACGCCGCGGTGCGCTAGCGGACGCGCCCGCGCTCCCACAGCACGTCAGCTCCGCCGCCAGCGCGATTCAGCACGCGCGCCAGCACGAACAGCAGGTCCGACAGCCGGTTCACGTATCGCCGCGGCGCATCATTGAGCGTCTCGTTGCGCCCCAGCGCGACGATCGAGCGCTCCGCGCGCCGGCACACCGTCCGGCAGACGTGCGCGAGCGACGCCGCGCGCGAGCCGGCCGGCAGGATGAATTCCTTCAGCGGCGGCAGCGTCGCGTTGTAGTCGGCGAGCCACCGGTCGAGACGCGCGAGATGCGTGTCGTCGAGCACCGTATGACCGGGAATGCACAGCTCGCCGCCGAGATCGAACAGGTCGTGCTGGATCGTGACGAGCGCCGCGCGCACGTCGTCCGGCAGCGTTTCGGCGAGCAACACGCCGAGGTTCGAGTTCAGTTCGTCGACGTCGCCGATCGCGGCGATCCGCGCGTCGTCCTTGCCGATGCGCCGTCCGTCGCCGAGACCGGTGGTGCCGTCGTCGCCCGTGCGCGTGGCGATCTTGCTCAAGCGGTTGCCCATGCGAATGTCCTCTCGTGCGCGGCCGCGACGCGGCCCGGTTGCATTGGAACGCGATTATCGCAGCCCGCGGCGGGGGCCGCAGCAGGCGTTACAGCGTAGAATGACCCGGACCCGCGTTGCTGCGGCGCCTGTCATGCAAGCGGACGATTTGCACGGGATCGGGGAGGACCGACGTGTTGACCTCCGGTCGAGTGCGAGGCACGTGCCGCGGCGGGTGCCGGAGCGCTGACTGCAAGGCCGACATGCGAAGCATGGGGCCGCGGCAAGCGCTGAAGCGCCAACTGCAAGGCCGACCGCGAAGCATGGGGCCGCAGTAAGCGCTAAAGCGCCAACTGCATGGCCGACCGCGAAGCATGGGGCCGCAGTAAGCGCTAAAGCGCCAACTGCATGGCCGACCGCGAAGCATGGGGCCGCAGTAAGCGCTAAAGCGCCAACTGCATGGCCGACCGCGAAGCATGGGGCCGCAGTAAGCGCTAAAGCGCTAACTGCGGCCGACAAAGGAGACACAAGTGAATCACCCCGCCCCGCCGGCCGCCACGCGCCGCCCCCTTCCCCCCGCCATGCTCGATGCGCTGCGCGCCGCCTTCGGCGAGCGCGTATCGACCGCCGACGCCGTCCGCGCGCACCACGGCCGCGACGAATCGCCGTTCGATCCGCAACTGCCCGACGCCGTCGTGTTCGCGCACAGCGCCGACGACGTGCGCGAAGTCGTGTCGCTCTGCTCGCTCTACAGCGTGCCGCTGATTCCGTACGGCGCCGGCTCGTCGCTCGAAGGCCACCTGCTCGCGGTGCGCGGCGGCATATCGCTCGACCTGTCGGAAATGAACCGCGTGCTGTCGATCAACGCCGAAGACCTGACCGTGACGGTCGAGCCAGGCATCACACGCAAGGCGCTCAACGAGGCACTGCGCGACACCGGCCTGTTCTTTCCGATCGACCCGGGCGCCGACGCCAGCATCGGCGGAATGACCGCGACCCGCGCATCGGGCACCAACGCCGTGCGCTACGGCACGATGCGCGAGAACGTGCTCGGCCTGACCGCCGTGCTCGCCGACGGCCGCGTCGTGAAGACCGGCACGCGCGCCCGCAAATCGTCGGCCGGCTACGACCTCACGCGCCTGTTCGTCGGCTCCGAAGGCACGCTCGGCGTGATCACCGAGATCACGCTGCGCCTGCACCCGCTGCCGGAAGCCGTGTCGGCCGCGATCTGCACGTTCCCGACGATGAGCGACGCCGTGCGCACCGTGATCGAGACGATCCAGATCGGCGTGCCGATCGCGCGCGTCGAATTCGTCGATTCGCTCGCCGTGCGCTCGATCAACCGCCATTCGAACCTGACGCTCACCGAAGCGCCAACGCTGTTCTTCGAATTCCACGGCACCGAGGCCGGCGTGAAGGAGCAGGCCGAACTCGTGCAGGCGCTCGCAGGCCAGAACAACGGCCAGGGCTTCGAATGGGCGACGCGCCCCGAAGACCGCACGCGCCTCTGGGCCGCGCGCCACAACGCGTATTTCGCGATGCTGCAGCTGAAACCCGGCTGCCGTGCGGTGACGACCGACGTCTGCGTGCCGATCTCGCAGCTCGCCGCGTGCGTCGAGGAAACCGAAGTCGACCTGCGCGCCTCGTCGCTGCCCTGCCCGATCGTCGGCCATGTGGGGGACGGCAATTTCCACGTCGCGATCCTGATCGATCCCGACAAGCCCGAGGAAATCGCCGAAGCCGAGCACATCAACGACCGGATCGTCGAGCGCGCGCTACGCCTCGGCGGCACCTGCACGGGCGAACACGGCGTCGGGCTGCACAAGATGCGCTTCCTGCCGAAGGAGCACGGCGACAATGCGATCGACACGATGCGCGCGATCAAGCTCGCGCTCGATCCGCGCAACCTGATGAATCCCGGCAAGATTTTCACGTGCTGAGACGGCGGCGCGACGCCACGCCTCCTGGAGACCCCATGAACGCTCATGCTCCCGTCGAACTGTCGAGCGCCGCGCGCGCGCAGCGCCAGCGCGAAGTCGTGCAGGCGCTGATGGCCGTGCTGCCGACGCACTGCCTGCTGTACCGCGACGAAGACACGGCGCCGTACGAATGCGACGGCCTGTCCGCCTACCGCCGCCTGCCGCTCGCGGTCGCGCTGCCCGAAACGGAATCGCAGGTGCAACGGGTCGTGCAGATCTGCCGGCGCATGGAAGTGCCGATCGTGCCGCGCGGCGCGGGCACGAGCCTGTCGGGCGGCGCGCTGCCGATCGCGCTCGGCGTCGTGCTGTCGCTCGCGCGCTTCACGCGCATCGTCGAAGTCGATCCGTACGCGCGCACGGCGACCGTGCAGCCCGGCGTGCGCAACCTCGCGATCTCGGAAGCTGCCGCGCCGTACGGCCTGTATTACGCGCCCGACCCGTCGTCACAGATCGCGTGCACGATCGGCGGCAACGTCGCGGAAAATTCCGGCGGCGTCCATTGCCTGAAATACGGGCTGACCGTGCACAACGTGATGCGCGTGCGCGCGGTGACGATCGACGGCGAGATCGTCGAGTTCGGCTCGCTCGCGCTCGACACGCCGGGCCTCGACCTGCTCGCCGTGATGATCGGCAGCGAAGGGATGTTCGCGATCGTCACCGAAGTCACGGTGCGGCTGATCCCGAAGCCGCAGACCGCGCAACTCGTGATGGCGAGCTTCGACGACGTCGTCAAGGGTGGCGAGGCCGTCGCCGCGATCATCGCGTCGGGCATCATCCCGGCCGGGCTCGAAATGATGGACAAGCCGGCCACGCAGGCGGTCGAGGCGTTTACGCACGCCGGCTACGACCTCGACGCGAAAGCGATCCTGCTGTGCGAATCGGACGGCACGCCGGAGGAAGTCGCCGAAGAGATCGTGCGGATGACGGCCGTGCTGCGCGAGCACGGCGCGACGCGCATCCAGGTGTCGCGCAACGAACACGAGCGGCTGCGCTTCTGGTCGGGCCGCAAGAACGCATTCCCGGCAGCCGGCCGCATTTCCGCCGACTATTACTGCATGGACGGCACCGTGCCGCGCCGCGCGATCGGCCCGCTGCTCGCGCGCATCGAGCAACTGGAGACGCGCTACGGGCTGCGCTGCATCAACGTATTCCATGCGGGCGACGGCAACATGCACCCGCTGATCCTCTACAACGCGAACAATCCGGACGAACTGCACCGCGCCGAACAGTTCGGCGCGGAAATCCTGGAATGCTGCGTGGAATTCGGCGGCAGCGTGACGGGCGAACACGGCGTCGGCATCGAGAAGCTCAATTCGATGTGCGTACAGTTCTCGCCGCAGGAGCGCGATGCGTTCTTCGCGGTCAAGCGCGCCTTCGATCCGGCAGGGCTGCTGAACCCGGACAAGGGCATCCCGACCCGCGCGCGCTGCGCCGAATACGGCCGCCAGCACGTGCGCGGCGGGTTGCTGCCGCACCCCGAGCTGCCGCGCTTCTGAGCGTCGCGCGCGGTGCGCGGCCCGCGCCGGCGGCCGGCCGCTGCGGATTGCCGTGCCCGTGCGCCCCGTTCGCGCGGCGGCGCATGCATGCTGTCCGAAATACGGGGCTTAGGGATAGTCGCGATGTGGATTCGCGCCACCCCGGTACAATCGACCGAACAACAAGTCGAGGCAGCAACAGAACATGGAAGAGGACGACATCGTCGCCGGATGGGCCGAGCGCATCCGCGCAGCCAGCGCCGACGGCCGGCCGCTGCGGATTCGCGGCGGCGGTACCAAGGACTGGTACGGCCAGGCGCTCGAGGGCGAAATACTCGACACGCGCGCGTTTCAGGGCATCGTATCGTACGACCCGGCCGAACTCGTCGTCACGGTCCGCGCGGGCACGCCGCTCGCGCAGCTTGAAACCGTCCTCGCCGAGTGCGGCCAGATGCTGCCGTTCGAGCCGCCGCACTTCGGCCGCGCGGCCACCGTCGGCGGCTGCGTCGCGGCGGGCCTCGCGGGCCCGCGCCGCGCCACCTGCGGCGCACCGCGCGATTTCGTGCTCGGCGTCACGCTGATGAACGGCCGCGGCGAAATGCTGCGCTTCGGCGGGCAGGTCGTGAAAAACGTCGCCGGCTACGACGTGTCGCGGCTGATGGCCGGCGCGCTCGGCACGCTGGGCCTGATGCTCGACCTGTCGATCAAGGTGTTGCCGGTGCCCGTCGCCGAAATCACGCTGAAGTTCGAGATGACCGCGACCGACGCGGTGCGCAAGCTCAACGAATGGGGCGGCCACCCGCTGCCCGTCAGCGCGAGCGCATGGCGCAACGGCACGCTCGTGCTGCGCCTGTCGGGCGCCGAAGCGGCCGTCAAATCCGCGAAGACGCTGCTCGGCGGCGAAGTCGTCGACGCGGTCGAGGCCGAGCGGTTCTGGGCCGGACTGCGCGAGCATACCGACCCGTTCTTCAACGGCATCCCGCCCGGCTTTGCGCTGTGGCGCCTCGCGCTGCCGTCGATCACCGAACCGATGCACCTGCCCGGCACCCAGTTGATGGAATGGGGCGGCGCGCAGCGCTGGTGGATCACCGACGCCGATGCGCAGACCGTACGCATGAGCGCGAAACAGGCAGGCGGCCACGCGACGCTGTTCCGCGCGGGTGACGCCTACGACCGCAGCGCGGGCGTATTCACGCCGCTCCCCGCCCCGATGATGAAAATCCACCGCGGGCTGAAGGCCGCGTTCGATCCCGCGCGCATCTTCAACCGCGGCCGGCTCTACCCCGACCTCTGAGGGCTCGATGCAAACGAACCTCGCCGATTTCATCCGCAACACGCCCGACGGCGACGAGGCCGACGCCATCCTGCGCAAGTGCGTGCATTGCGGCTTCTGCACGGCGACCTGCCCGACCTACCAGTTGCTCGGCGACGAGCTCGACGGCCCGCGCGGGCGCATCTACCTGATCAAGCAGATGGTCGAAGGCGCGAACGTCACGCGCAGCACGCAGCAGCACCTCGACCGCTGCCTCACGTGCCGCAGTTGCGAGACGACCTGCCCGTCGGGCGTCCAGTACGGCCGGCTCGTCGAGATCGGCCGCAAGCACGTCGAGGCGCAGGTGCAGCGCCCCGTGCAGCAACGTCTCATGCGCCGCGTGCTCGCGAGCTTCGTGCCGAACGCCGCGCTGTTCTCGCCGGTGATGCGGCTCGGCCAGCACGTGCGGCCGCTGCTGCCGAAGCGGCTGCGCGACAAGGTGCCGCCGCGCACGCGGCTGCTCGAATGGCCGCACCGCACGCATACGCGCAAGATGCTGATGCTCGGCGGCTGCGTGCAGCCGTCGATGCTGCCGAACATCAACATCGCGACCGCGCGCGTGCTCGACGCGCTCGGCATCGAGACGGTCGTCGCGCCCGACGCAGGCTGCTGTGGTGCGATCCGCCTGCACCTGAACTATCACGACGAGGCGCTCGACGACGCGCGCCGCAACATCGACGCGTGGTGGCCCCATGTCGAACAGGGCGCCGAGGCGATCGTGATGAATGCGTCGGGCTGCGGCGCGACGGTGCTCGAATACGCGCACCTGCTGCGCGACGACCCGGCCTACGCGGAGAAGGCGCAGCGCATCGTCTCGCTGACACGCGACATCTCCGACGTGCTGCTCGCCTTCGAGGCCGAGCTTGCGACGCTCGCGCGGCGCCGCGCGATCCATACCGTCGCGTACCACCCGCCGTGCACGCTGCAGCACGGCCAGCAGTCGCACGGCAAGGTCGAAAGGCTGCTCGAGACGCTCGGCATCGACGTGCGGCTGCCGGCCGACAGTCATCTGTGCTGCGGCTCGGCCGGCACGTATTCGCTGACGCAGCCATCGCTGTCGTACAAGTTGCGCAAGCAGAAGCTGCTGAAGCTGCAGGCGCTCGAACCGCAGATGATCGTCTCCGGCAACATCGGCTGCATCGCGCACCTGCAGAGCGGCACGCAGATTCCGGTCGCGCACTGGGTCCAGCTCGTCGAGCATCTGCTGTACGGCTAGGGCAACGAGCGGTCGAAGCCGGGCCGCACGCGGCGTCCGTATAATGGGCGAATCGATGCGCCGCGTGTCGCGGCGCATCCGCTTGATGCCCGCTTCCGTGCCTGCCTTCGTGCCCGTCATGTCCGATCTCGCCGCCCGCCTCGAATCCGTTCATCGCCGCATCGCCGACGCCGCCCGCGCGGCCGGCCGCGATCCCGCCACCGTCTCGCTGCTCGCCGTCTCGAAGACGTTTCCCGCCGACGACGTGCGCGCCGCGCACGCGGCCGGGCAACGCGCGTTCGGCGAAAACTACGTGCAGGAATCGATCGACAAGATCGACGCGCTCGCCGATCTGCGCGCGTCGCTCGAATGGCATTTCATCGGGCCGCTGCAATCGAACAAGACGCGACCGGTCGCCGAGCGCTTCGACTGGGTCCATTCGGTCGACCGGCTAAAGATCGCGCAACGCCTGTCGGAACAACGCCCCGCGCACCTGCCGCCGCTCAACGTGTGCGTCCAGGTGAACATCAGCGGCGAGGCGTCGAAGAGCGGCGTCGCGCCGGCCGACGTGGCCGACGTCGCGCGCGCGGTCAGCGCGCTGCCGTCGCTGCGGCTGCGCGGCCTGATGGCGATTCCCGAACCGGCCGGCGACACCGAAGCGCAACGCGCGCCGCATCGCGCGCTGCGCGCGCTGTTCGACGCATTGCGTGCCGGCGGCCTGCCGCTCGACACGTTGTCGATGGGCATGTCCGCCGATCTCGACGCGGCCGTGCTCGAAGGCGCGACGATCGTGCGCGTCGGCACCGCGATCTTCGGCGCGCGCGATTACTCGCACTGAACGCCGCCCCCTTTTTCGCCTTTCCGTTCACTCACTCGCTCAATCCGGACATCATGAAAATCGCATTCATCGGCGGCGGCAACATGGCCGCGGCCCTGATCGGCGGCCTGATCAAGCGCGGCGTCGCCGCCGACGGCCTGTATGCCATCGACGTCAACGAGGACGCCCGCGCGCGCACCGCGCAGCAATTCGGCGTGCGCACCGGCGCGGCCATCGACGCGACCCTCGCCGATTACGACGCGGTCGTGCTCGCGGTGAAGCCGCAGGTGCTGAAGGACGTCGCGCAGGCGCTCGCGCCGCACCTGACGTCGCAGCTCGTGATCAGCATCGCGGCCGGCATCCGCGGCACGGACCTCGCGCGCTGGCTCGGCGATTACGCGCGCGTCGTGCGTACGATGCCGAACACGCCTGCGCTCGTCGGCATGGGCGTGACGGGCCTCGCCGCGCTGCCGGGCGTCGACGCGGCAGGCCGCGAGCTCGCATCGAACGTGCTCGGCGCGGTCGGCGAGATCGTATGGTTCGACGACGAATCGCAGATCGACGCCGTCACGGCCATTTCGGGCAGCGGCCCTGCGTACGTGTTCTATTTCATCGAAGCGCTGCAGGAAGCCGCACGCCGTCTCGGCATGAACGACGAACAGGGCCGCGCGCTCGCGGTCGCGACGTTCACGGGCGCCGCGCAACTCGCCGCGCAGTCGGGCGAGCCGGCGAGCGTGCTGCGCGAGCGCGTGACGTCGAAGGGCGGCACGACGGCCGCCGCGCTCGCGTCGTTCGATGCGCAAGGCGTGAAGGAAGCGATCGTGCGCGGCGCGCTCGCGGCCGAGGCGCGTGCGAAGGAGATGGGCGACGAACTCGGCCGCGCGTAAGCGCGCCGGCGGTGCCGGATGCGTCGGCACCGGACGTAAAAAAAGCGGCCATCGGGCCGCTTTTTCATTGGCAACGCGCGCCGGCGCGCCACTGCGTTCAGTTGCCGGCCAGCAGGTAATGCGCGGCGATCCCGGCGAACAGCACGCCGCCGAGCCAGTTGTTGTGCCGGAACGCCGCGAAGCACGGCATCCGCTCGCGATCCTTGATCAGCGTGTAGTGATACAGCGCGCAGCCGACCGCCGCCGCCCAGCCGGCCCAGTACGCGAGGCCGAAGCCGAGCGTCACGCCGATCCACACGTAGACGCCGAGCGTCACCGCATAGCACGCCATCACGGCCGCGACGTCGAAGCGGCCGAACGTCAGCGCGGACGTGCGGATGCCAATCTTGATGTCGTCGTCGCGATCGACCATCGCGTATTCGGTGTCGTACGCGACCGACCAGAAGATGTTCGCGACCAGCATCACCCACGCGATCGTCGGCACCGCGTCCTGCACGGCCGCGAACGCCATCGGGATGCCGAAGCCGAACGCGATGCCGAGGTACGCCTGCGGAATCGCGAAGAAGCGCTTCATGAACGGATACGAGCCCGCGATGAACAGCGCGACGACGGACAGCTCTTTCGTCAGCGTATTGAGCGGCAGGATCAGCAGGAATGCGAGAAACGACAGCCCCACCGCGATCGCGACGGCTTCCCATGCGCGGATCTTGCCCGACGTCAGCGGCCGGTCGGCCGTGCGCTTCACGTGGCGGTCGAAATCGCGGTCGGCGTAGTCGTTCATCGCACAGCCGGCCGAGCGCATCAGCAGCGTACCGAGCGTGAAGATCACGAGCAAGGGCCAGCGTGGGTGGCCGTCCGACGCGATCCACAGCGCATTGAGCGTCGGCCAGAGCAGCAGCAGGCTGCCGATCGGCTTGTCCATCCGAACGAGCCGCAGATACAGGGGAAAGCGGGCAAGCATGGCGAAGCACCGGGAAGATAACCCCGGCATTTTAGAGCCGAGCGGCGCTCCGCGTCATGTCGGCGCGGGGTGCGGCCGGTAGCCGCCGGACGCGGACTGGCCGCCGCGGCCCGCGGCACATGGCCGCGCCGCGATGCGTGGATATCAAGGGACAGATACGAAACGAATGCGGATCGACGCGTTCGGCACACCGGCCGCGATTTGGTCCGATACGGGCCGACCGGCCAGGGCCCATGCCCGCGTTGGGCAGACGCTACGCACCGGCATCGCAGGTCGGCCGCTCCGCCGAATGCGTGTGCTCGTGCAACGCGCCCGGAATGAACGTCTGTCCGAGACCGCCTTCGCCGAGCCACGCGCGGGTCCGCTCGGCCGCGAGTTCGATCAACTCCTTGCACCGCGTGTAGTCGTATGGCGAGACGTCGAGCGGACATAGGGGCGGCACCACGCAGATCGCAGCACGACTTTGGTAGAACGCCAGATCGCGCACGAGCTGGCGCGCGATCACGAGCGTCAGCGCATGCATCGCCTGCGCGATCGCGCTTCCCGGCGGCTTGCGCAGCGCGCACGCGAAGCCGGCCGGCAGCACGACGATGCGCGTCGCGCCCCGCGCGACGGCAATCGAGATCGGCGTATTGTTCGCGACGCCGCCATCGACCATCAGTCGATCGTCGATCCGCACCGGCGGAAACACGCCGGGGATCGCCGCGCTGGCGAGCACGGCATCGACGACGAGGCCCGACGAAAGCACGATTTCGTTGCCGCTGAGCATGTCGGTTGCAACGACGTGCAGCGGCAGCGACGCGCGCTCCACGTACTGATACCGCAAATGCCTTTCCAGCAGCATTCGCAGCGCGGTCGCCTCGACGAGGTGTGCGCGGTTCTGCAGAACCGTCCTGAGCAGGCCGAGCATCGAAAACGGCATGATGTCGCGCCGGCGGATGTTGCACCACAGCGCTTCGAGCTTCGCGACGCCATCGCCGTCGGGCTGCCCGGCGAAATACGCGGCGTTGATCGCACCGGCGGATGCGCCGACCACGAAGTCGGGCCGCTCACCGTGGTTGAGCAGTTCGCGCAGCATGCCCACCTCGATCGCACCGAGGCTGCCCCCGCCTGCAAAGACGAAAGCGGTCCGTTCCGGACGCGCGCTTCGATCGAGGGCCATGGTTGTCTCCCTTACCGGGCCAGCAGAGAAGGATGAACGCTGAAGTCTGCGATACAGATTCGCACAAATCGGCAGGCCGCTCAACGTGCAACATGCCGCCCACTTTCGGTTGATCGGGACGGTCGATAGCGCAATTTCCGCGTTACTCAACCAGGTCAGCCCATGCACCCAACGGTAAGCAGGCCGGCAGATCTTTGCCCGCATGGCGAAAGCGCCCATGCATTTCCGGGAGACCAGGACGACACATCTGCTGATTCAGGCGCAATGAGCACGCAGCGGCCAGTTGGCGTGACAGGCCCTCCACGATTTCCTTGCGGCCCTTGTGCCGATGCCGATCCTGATCCGTGTGGCATTTCGCCTCCCGATCATCATCAAGATTCCTGATTAATCACGCCAGGCCCGAAAAAAGTGTATCGGGTAATTCGCATGCCGCGTGCGTCCGGCATCCGTGCGCGGCTCGCCGTTGCGGGCGTCGCGCGAAACAGCGCGCTCAGCCGCCGGCAACCGGCGCGAACGCGTGCAGCGCCTGCGCAACCAGCACGGCCGCACCGCCACCGACGATTGCAAAACCGACGAAACGCCGCGCCATCGTGGCCGGGGCGCGCGTCACCGGCGCCGCGAACGCGGCGCGCATGTCCAGCATCATTTGCGTCATGGTCGTCACTCCTTCGACGAGACATCTGTTAAAAAAAACGGCCGGTCGTTCGACCGGCCGTTTCGCGTTGCTGCGTTACCGCATCACGATGCGGCAACACGCATGCACTCAGGCGAGGTCGAAGCGGTCGAGGTTCATCACCTTGTTCCAGGCCGCCACGAAGTCACGTGCGAACTTCTCCTTCGCGTCCGCGCTGCCGTACACCTCGGCCAGCGCACGCAGTTGCGCATGCGAGCCGAAGATCAGGTCGACGCGCGTGCCGGTCCACTTGACCTTGCCCGTCGCACGATCACGCCCTTCGAACACGTCGTTCGCGGCCGACGCCGGCTTCCACTCCGTGCCCATGTCGAGCAGGTTCACGAAGAAGTCGTTCGTCAGCGTTTCCGGACGATCGGTGAACACGCCGTGCTTCGCATCGCCAACGTTCGTGCCGAGTACGCGCAGGCCACCGACGAGCACCGTCAGTTCGGGCGCGGTCAGCGTCAGCAGTTGCGCCTTGTCGACCAGCAGCACTTCGGCCGGCGTCTTGTACGCGCTCTTCAGGTAGTTACGGAAACCGTCCGCAACCGGCTCGAGCACGGCCATCGCTTCGATGTCCGTCTCTTCCTGCGTCGCATCCGCGCGGCCCGGCGCGAACGGCACCGTCACCGCGACGCCCGCGTTCTTCGCTGCCTGCTCGACGCCGGCCGCACCGGCCAGCACGATCAGGTCGGCGAGCGACACCTTCTTGCCGCCCGTCTGCGCGTCGTTGAACGCCTTCTGCACGCCTTCGAGCGTCGCGAGCACCTTCGCGAGTTCGGCCGGACGGTTCACTTCCCAGTCCTTCTGCGGCGCGAGGCGAATGCGCGCACCGTTCGCGCCGCCGCGCTTGTCCGAACCGCGGAACGTCGCAGCCGACGCCCATGCGGTCGACACGAGCTGCGACACCGACAGGCCCGATGCCAGCACCTTCGCCTTCAGCGCCGCGACGTCGGTGTCGTCGATCAGCTTGTGGTCGACAGCCGGGATCGGGTCTTGCCACAGCAGATGCTCCGCCGGCACGTCCGGGCCGAGATAGCGGGCGCGCGGGCCCATGTCGCGGTGCGTGAGCTTGAACCAGGCGCGCGCGAACGCGTCGGCGAACTCGGCCGGGTTCTCGTAGAAGCGGCGCGAGATCTTTTCGTACGCCGGGTCGAAACGCAGCGACAGGTCGGTCGTCAGCATCGTCGGACGATGTTTCTTCGACGCGTCGAACGCATCCGGAATCACGTCGCCGGCATCCTTCGCGACCCACTGGTGCGCGCCGGCCGGGCTCTTCGTGAGCTCCCACTCGTAGCTGAACAGGTGCTTGAAGAAGTCGTTGCTCCACTTCGTCGGCGTCGACGTCCACGTGACTTCGAGGCCGCTCGTGATCGCGTCCTTGCCCTTGCCCGTGCCGAACGTGCTCTTCCAGCCGAGGCCCTGCGCTTCGAGGCCCGCAGCTTCCGGCTCGGGGCCGACATTCGATGCGGGACCGGCGCCGTGCGTCTTGCCGAAGGTGTGGCCGCCCGCGATCAGCGCGACCGTCTCTTCGTCGTTCATCGCCATGCGCGCGAACGTTTCGCGGATGTCATGCGCGGCGGCGACCGGGTCGGGGTTGCCGTCCGGGCCTTCCGGGTTCACGTAGATCAGGCCCATCTGCACTGCGGCGAGCGGGCTTTCGAGGTCGCGCTTGCCCGAGTAGCGGCTGTTCGGGCCGCCGCTCAGTTCCAGCCAGATCTTTTCCGAGCCCCAGTAGACGTCGTCCGGTTCCCACGTGTCGACGCGGCCGCCGGCGAAGCCGAAGGTCTTGAAGCCCATCGATTCGAGCGCAACGTTGCCGGTCAGGATCAGCAGGTCGGCCCACGAGATGTTGCGGCCATACTTCTGCTTGATCGGCCACACCAGCCGGCGCGCCTTGTCGAGGCTCACGTTGTCCGGCCAGCTGTTGAGCGGTGCGAAGCGCTGCTGCCCGCCGCCCGCGCCGCCGCGGCCGTCAGCCGTGCGGTACGTGCCGGCGCTGTGCCATGCCATGCGGATGAACAGGCCGCCGTAGTGGCCGAAGTCGGCCGGCCACCAGTCCTGCGACGTCGTCATCAGCGCATGCAGATCCTTCTTCACTGCTGCGAGATCCAGTTGCTTGAACGCCGCGGCGTAGTCGAAATCCTTGTCCATCGGATCGGACAGCGCCGAATGCCGATGCAGGATGTTCAGGTTCAGCTGATTCGGCCACCAGTCCTTGTTCGTCGTGCCGCCGCTTGCGGTGTGGTTGAACGGGCACTTCGATTCGTTCGACATGCGTTTTCTCCTTGGCTTGCTCGTATGTACCCGCCTGCCCGCTTCGGCATCGTGCCGGGCGCGGTTCGTGGCGGATCATTGCGGGGATAAGAAACGAAACAGGCAGGTCCTCCTGTCGTGCTACGGGATGTCGTGCGTGACCTTCGATGCGCGCTTCCCGTGCGTGGCGCCGCAGGCGCGGCGCTCCGGGAAACGGCGGCCGGCAGGCGTGGCGCCGGCGATGCGTGCGGTTTTCCGTGTTTCGGACATGCAATGCTCCCTCATGGCTTGGCGACGGGTGAATCGGGGGAACACAGGACCGGCATGCGGCGGCACTCATCCGCCATACACACGGTCCGCCAGGTACGCGAACGCAATCGGGCGCAGGCTGCGCACCGCAGCCCTGGCGCGATATACGACCTCGTCGCGCGACGGGATGTTCCGCTGCGCATGCTGCAATACCGACCGCATCATGACATCCTCCTTTGACGCTTGCATTCCGAGTGTGAACCGAGCGCCGACACGACGCGATCCACGTAGAGGATTCTATCTACATCTATCAATTATTTGAATTTGATTAATTTCATCTATGCGATAGAGAAAAATAAACGGGGTCGCAAACCCCGTTCATCATGCTGTCGCATGGGCATGCCGCAGCCCGTTCAGTTCATCGTCGCCGGCATGTCGAGCTTCGCGACGCCCGGCAGTTCGCACGCGGTGATCGCGTCGCTGATCGCGTCGATCGCCGGCATCCGCGTGAAGCTCTTGCGCCACACCAGCACCACGCGGCGGTCGGGCACCGGTTCGTTGAACGGCACGTACGACAGCAGCTCGGCATCGGGGCCGTTCGCGCGCGGACCGACCTCGGTGACCGACATCCGCGGCAGCACCGTAATGCCGACGCCGCTCGCGACCATGTGGCGGATCGTCTCGAGCGACGAGCCCTCGAAGGTCTTCTGGATGCCGTCGGCCGTCTGCGAGAAGCGCATCAGTTCCGGACACACGCCGAGCACGTGATCGCGGAAGCAGTGGCCGTTGCCGAGCAGCAGCATGGTTTCCTGCTTCAGGTCCTCGGCGTCGATCTCGTCGCGCTTCTCCCACGGATGGCCGGCGGGCAGCGCGACGACGAACGGCTCGTCGTACAGCGGGCGCACCATCAGGCCGGTTTCCGGGAACGGCAGCGCCATGATCGCGGCGTCGATCTCGCCCTGCTTCAGCAGTTCGAGCAGCTTCAGCGTGTAGTTCTCCTGCAGCATCAGCGGCATCTGCGGAACACGCTGGATCATCTGCTTGACGAGCGTCGGCAGCAGGTACGGCCCGATCGTGTAGATCACGCCGAGGCGGAACGGGCCGACGAGCGGGTCCTTGCCCTGCTTCGCGATCTCCTTGATCGCGAAGGTCTGCTCGAGCACGCGCTGCGCCTGCGTGACGATCTGGTCGCCGATCGGCGTCACGCTCACTTCGCTCGCGCCGCGCTCGAAAATCTGCACGTTGAGCTCGTCTTCAAGCTTCTTGATCGCCACCGACAGCGTCGGCTGGCTCACGAAGCATGCTTCGGCCGCGCGGCCGAAATGCCGCTCGCGCGCGACCGCGACGATGTATTTCAATTCAGTCAGCGTCATTGTGGGTCAATCAGAGATATACAGGCGATAGGTTTAATTTATACACCGTCTGGCACCGGTTCGCCAAGTTTCTCTGCATTTCGATGCACCGAATGGCGGTTTTAAATCCGGCCCCGAATGCGCGAATCAGGCTTTCAGGTACTGCTCGCGCGCGCCGAGCCAGCGTGCGAGATGCTGGGTGACGACGTCGGGATACGCGTCGATCAGCCGCGTCGCGGCGTCGCGCGCCGGATCGATCAACCAGCCGTCGGTTTCGAGGTTCGCAAAGCGCAGCATCGCCGCGCCCGACTGGCGCGCGCCGAGGAATTCGCCGGGGCCACGGATTTCGAGGTCGCGCCGGGCGATCTCGAAGCCGTCGGTCGTCTCGCGCATCGTCTTCAGCCGCTCGCGACCGGTGATCGACAGCGGCCCCGTGTACAGCAGCACGCACACCGATGCCGCGGTGCCGCGCCCGACGCGGCCGCGCAACTGGTGCAGCTGCGCGAGGCCGAAACGCTCGGCGTGTTCGATCACCATCAGCGACGCGTTCGGCACGTCGACGCCGACTTCGATCACGGTCGTCGCGACGAGCAATTGCACGTCGTTGCGCGTGAACGCCTCCATCACGGCCGCCTTGTCGGCCGGCGACAGCCGGCCGTGCACGAGCCCGACCTTCAGCTCGGGCAGCGCCGCGGCGAGCGTCTCGTAGGTTTCGACGGCCGTCTGCAGCTGCAGCGTCTCGCTTTCCTCGATCAGCGGGCACACCCAATACACCTGGCGCCCGGTCAGCGCGGCCTCGCGCACGCGGGCGATCACCTCCTCGCGCCGCGCGTCGCCGACGAGGCGCGTCAGCACGGGCGTGCGGCCCGGCGGCAGCTCGTCGATCGTCGAGACTTCGAGATCCGCGTAGTACGTCATCGCGAGCGTGCGCGGAATCGGCGTGGCCGACATCATCAGCTGGTGCGGCTGGAAATCGCGCGCGCCGTTGGCCGCGTTCGCGGCCTTCGCGCGCAGCGCGAGACGCTGCTCGACGCCGAAACGATGCTGTTCGTCGACGATCACGAGGCCGAGCCGCGCGAATTCGACCGTGTCCTGGATGATCGCGTGCGTGCCGATCACGAGCTGCGCGGTGCCGAGCGCCGCCGCCTCGATCGCCGCGCGCTTCTCCTTCGCCTTCAGGCTGCCCGCGAGCCACGCGACCGTGACGCCGAGCGGCTCAAGCCACGCGCGCAGCTTGCGCGCGTGCTGTTCCGCAAGGATTTCGGTGGGCGCCATCAGCGCGGCCTGGTAGCCGGCATCGATCGCCTGCGTGGCGGCCAGCGCCGCGACGACCGTCTTGCCGCTGCCGACGTCGCCCTGCAGCAGGCGCTGCATCGGGTGCGCGAGCGTGAGGTCGTGCGCAATTTCGTCGACGACGCGCGACTGCGCGCCCGTCAGCGTGAACGGCAGCGCCGCGTAGAGCCGGGTCGTGAGCGCCCCGGCATCGCTCGCGGTGCTTCGCGGCATCGCGGGCGCCGCACGCGTGCGGCGCTCCTCGTGCGCACGCTTGAGCGACAGTTGCTGCGCGAGCAGTTCCTCGAACTTGATGCGCGTCCACGCCGGGTGCGAGCCGTCCATCAGCGCGGCTTCGTCGGAATCGACGCCCGGGTGGTGCAAGATGCGCACGGCCTGCTCGAGCGACGGCACGCCGAGCGGCTTCAGGTAATCGCGCTCGATCTCGGGCGGCAGCAGCTCCGGCAGCGGCGTGCGCTCGACCGCGTTCTCGATCGCCTTGCGCAGATACGCCTGCGACACGCCGGCCGTGCTCGGATAAACGGGCGTGAGCACCTGCGGCAGCGGCGCGTCCGCTTCGACAACCCGCACCGCCGGATGCACCATTTCCATCCCGAAGAAGCCGCCGCGCACATCGCCGCGCACGCGCAGCCGCTGGCCGACGGCCATCTGCTTGACCTGCGAGCCGTAGAAATTCAGGAAGCGCAGCACCAGGTGCTCACCGTCGTCGTCCTGGATCTTCACGACGAGCTGGCGGCGCGGCCGGAACGCGACCTCGTTGTCGAACACGACGCCTTCGGTCTGCGCGATGCCGCCCGGCAGCAGTTCGCCGATCGGCGTGAGCGTGGTTTCGTCCTCATAGCGCATCGGCAGATGCAGCACGAGATCGATCGAGCGTGTGAGGCCGAGCTTCGCGAGCTTGTCGGCGGTCTTCACGGGTTTGTCGGCCGCCTTCTTCTTGCGCTTCGCGCCGGCCGCGCCCGCTTCGTCGCTCGCGGCGGCGCCTTCGGCATCGGGCGCGGCGGCGGCCGGCTGCGCGAGCCGCCCGTCGGCGCCGCGCTTCGGCCCCGCGCGGCGCGGCGCGGCGCGCTGCGGTTCCGCGCCCGGCTCTGCACCGCGCTCCCCTGCGCTGTGCGCGGGTGGCACGGCATCCTCCGCGTCGAACGGATCGGCGGAATCGGCAACGGCAGTGGAGGAACGGCGGGGGGACACAGGCATCGGATCGTCTGGGTGCTTCGCAAGGCAAGTACAATAGCGGCTTTCACGTCGTCCGAACGAACGACGCCGGCCAGGCCGCGCATCCCGTCATCATAGCGGCTCGCGCGCCCCATTTACGCGTTTCCGCCCTGCCGGCGACGCCCGCCGGCCGTTTCGAACCAGCCCGCATGTTCACGCTTTCCGATTTCGATTTCAATCTGCCGCCCGAGCTGATTGCACAAACCGCGCTGCCCGATCGCACCGCGAGCCGCCTGCTCGAGGTCGACCGCACCGTCGAGCCCGCGCGCCTCGTCGACCGCCATTTCGCCGCGCTGCCGTCGTGCATCGCGCCCGGCGACCTGCTCGTCTTCAACGATACCAAGGTACTGAAGGCGCGGTTCTTCGGCCAGAAGGCCAGCGGCGGCAAGATCGAGGTGCTGATCGAGCGCGTGACGGGCACGCACACGGCGCTCGCGCAGATCCGCGCAAGCAAGTCGCCCGGCGCCGGCACGACGCTGCGTCTGGCCGATGCGTTCGACGTGACGGTCGGCGAGCGCGTCGAGCCATTCTTCACGCTGCACTTCCCCGAGCCGTGCCTCACGCTGATCGAGCAGTTCGGCCGCCTGCCGTTGCCGCCGTACATCGAGCACGATCCCGACGCGACCGACGAGACGCGCTACCAGACCGTCTACGCGAGCAATCCGGGCGCGGTCGCCGCGCCGACGGCCGGCCTGCACTTCGACCAGCCGCTGCTCGACAAGCTCGACGCGATGGGCGTCGAGCGCGCGACGCTGACCTTGCACGTCGGCGCCGGCACGTTCCAGCCGGTGCGCGTCGACAACATCGCCGAGCACAAGATGCACAGCGAGTGGTACGACCTGCCGCAGTCGCTCGTCGACAGGATCGCCGCCACGCGCGCGCGCGGCGGCAACGTGATCGCGGTCGGCACGACGTCGATGCGTGCGCTCGAAGCCGCCGCGCGCTCGGCCGACGAAGCGGGCCGCCCGCTCGCGGCGACGCAGGCCGAAACCGACATCTTCATCACGCCCGGCTATCGTTTCCGCGTGGTCGACCGGCTCGTCACGAACTTCCACCTGCCGAAGTCGACGCTGCTGATGCTCGTCTCCGCGTTCGCGGGCGTCGAGACGATCCGCGCGGCGTACCGGCACGCGATCGAAGAACGCTACCGCTTCTTCAGCTACGGCGACGCGATGCTGCTCACGCGGCGCGACACGCCGGAGGCGCCGCGCGCGTAAGCGCGGCCTGCGCGACCGCCAGTACCGCCGTCGCGCCCCGTTTTCCCGCTGCGCGCGCTACGATGGCGCGCACCCGCTTTTTCCCCGCCGCCGGTCGCCCGGCGGCGTTTCCAACATGCGCCGGACTGTTTTCCGGTAGCGAGGAGAATGACGCGATGACCGAAGGTTCATCCCACGATACGCACGCCCCCGTGCAGGACCGCCCGGCCAACGGGCTCGAATTCGAACTGCTGACGACCGACGGCCACGCACGCCGCGGCCGCGTGAAGCTCAATCACGGCGTGGTCGAAACGCCGATCTTCATGCCGGTCGGCACGTACGGCACCGTGAAGGCGATCCAGCCGCGCGAGCTGCACGAGATCAAGGCCCAGATCATCCTCGGCAACACGTTCCACCTGTGGCTGCGCCCGGGCCTCGACACGATCGACGCGCACGGCGGCCTGCATCGCTTCATGGGCTGGAACAAGCCGATCCTGACCGACTCGGGCGGTTTCCAGGTGTTCTCGCTCGGCGACCTGCGCAAGATCACCGAGGACGGCGTCACGTTCGCGTCGCCGATCAACGGCGACAAGCTGTTCCTGTCGCCGGAAGTGTCGATGCAGATTCAGAAGGTGCTGAACTCGGACGTCGTGATGCAGTTCGACGAGTGCACGCCGTACGCCACCAACGGCGTGCCGACGACGCACAAGGAAGCGGCCGACTCGATGCGCATGTCGCTGCGCTGGGCGAAGCGCTCGCTCGACGAGTTCAACCGGCTCGGCAACCCGAACGCGCTGTTCGGGATCGTCCAGGGCGGGATGTTCGAGGACCTGCGCGACGAATCGCTCGCCGGGCTGTCGGAGCTCGGCTTCCACGGCCTCGCGATCGGCGGGCTGTCGGTCGGCGAACCGAAGGAAGACATGATGCGCGTGCTGCGCCACGTCGGCCCGAAGCTGCCGGCCAACAAGCCGCACTACCTGATGGGCGTCGGCACGCCGGAGGATCTCGTCGAGGGCGTCTCGAACGGCGTCGACATGTTCGACTGCGTGATGCCGACCCGCAATGCGCGCAACGGCTGGCTGTTCACCCGCTTCGGCGACGTGAAGATCCGCAACGCGACGCACAAGAACTCGCTGAAGCCGCTCGACGCGAGCTGCACGTGCTACACGTGCCAGAACTTCTCGCGCGGCTACCTGCATCACCTGCACCGCGTCGGCGAAATCCTCGGTGCGCAGCTCAACACGATCCACAACCTGCACTACTACCTGCAGCTGATGAGCGAGATCCGCGACGCGATCGAAACCCACACGTTCGACGCGTTCCGCCAGCGCTTCGCGGAGGATCGCGCGAGAGGCGTCGACTGACGGGCCGTCACACCGGACGTGTACTAAATAACGCGTCCCGACTGTCGGTCCAGACCGCCAAACATTACAATTACCTTTCCAAACAAGTCGCAACGGTGTCGGTTCGTGCTTTAACAGCTTGATCCGAAAGCGCATTTGCCGCGCCGTTTGCGCATGGGGCCGGTGGTAGAATAACCGGCTTATTTTTCGATCTTCCCCTACGGAGAGACCAACGTGCCGTTCATTTCCAATGCCTTCGCGCAAGGCGCCGGTGGCGCCGAATCGAGCCTGATGAGCTTCCTGCCGCTCATTCTGATGTTCGCCGTGCTCTACTTCATCATGATCCGCCCGCAGATGAAACGGCAGAAGGAGCACCGCAACATGCTCTCGGCGATGGCCAAGGGCGACGAAGTCGTCACGAGCGGCGGCCTCGTCGGCAAGGTGACGAAGGTCACCGAAGGCTACATCGGCGTTGAAATCGCCGAAGGCACCGAAATCACCGTGCAGAAGGCTGCGGTCACGACCATTCTGCCGAAGGGCACGATCAAGTCGCTGTAAGCCTTACACCGAGCGTCCGGCTCCCCGCGTCGCGCCTGCCTGAGAGAGCAGCCCGCCGCGGCGCCGGACGCGACGCTTTCACGCCAACCACCCGTTCGGCCCCCTCATGAATCGTTATCCACTCTGGAAATATGTCGTGATGGTCGTGGCGCTCGCCATCGGCTTTCTGTACACATTGCCCAACTTCTTCGGCGAAGCGCCGGCGGTGCAGGTGTCGAGCGGCAAGGCCACGGTCAAGCTCGATTCGACCACGCTGACCCAGGTCGAATCCGCGCTCGCGTCCGCGCAGATCACACCGGACGACGTCACCTTCGAGAACACGGCGACCAACGCGAACATCCGCGTGCGCCTGAAGGACACCGATACGCAGCTGCGCGTCAAGGACCTGCTGCAGAAGTCGCTGAACGCCGACCCGAACGATCCGCAGTACGTCGTCGCACTGAACCTGCAGAGCGCGTCGCCGCGCTGGCTGACCGCACTGCACGCGCTGCCGATGTATCTCGGCCTCGACCTGCGCGGCGGTGTCCACTTCCTGCTCCAGGTCGACATGACGGGCGCGCTCACGAAGAAGCTCGACTCCGACGCGTCCGACGCGCGCACGCTGCTGCGCGACAAGAACATCCGCGATGGCGGCGTGAGCCGCGTCGATCAGTCCGTCGTCGTCAACTTCAGCGATGCGCAGACGGCGGAAGACGCCCGCAAGGTGCTCGCGCTGCAGATCACCGAACTGCAATGGGCGACGCAGCCCGGCGGCGGCGGCACGCAAGTCGTCGGCACGTTCACGCCGGCCGTGCAGAAGTCCGTCGAGGACGCCGCGCTCAAGCAGAACCTGACGACGCTCCACAACCGCGTGAACGAACTCGGCGTGTCGGAGCCGATCCTGCAGCAGCAGGGCAGCGACCGTATCGTCGTCGAGCTGCCGGGCGTGCAGGACACCGCGAAGGCGAAGGACATCATCGGCCGCACCGCGACGCTCGAGGCGCGCCTCGCCGATCCGATCAACACGCACCCGAACCCGAACGACCCGGTGCCGCCGGGCGAGGAACTGTTCACGCAGGGCAACCAGGCGCCGGTGCTGCTGAAGAAGGACGTGATCTTCACCGGCGACCGCATCATCGATGCGTCGGCCGGCTTCGACGATCATCAGCGTCCGTCGGTCAACATCCGCCTCGACTCGGCGGGCGGCCGCTCGGTGCGTGCCGTGTCGCGCGAGAACATCGGCAAGCCGATGGCGATGGTGCTGTTCGAGAAGGGCAAGGGTGAAGTGCTGACGGTCGCGACGATCCAGTCCGAACTCGGCGACCGCTTCCAGATCACCGGCCAGCCGACGCCGCAGGCCGCCGCCGACCTCGCGCTGCTGCTGCGCGCCGGCTCGCTCGCCGCGCCGATGGACATCATCGAGGAACGCACGATCGGCCCGAGCCTCGGCGCCGACAACATCAAGATGGGCATTCACTCGGTGATCTGGGGCTTCTGCGCGATCGCCGTGTTCATGATCGCGTACTACATGCTGTTCGGCGTGATCTCGGTAATCGGCCTGTCGGTGAACCTGCTGCTGCTCGTCGCCGTGCTGTCGCTGATGCAGGCCACGCTGACGCTGCCCGGTATCGCCGCCATCGCGCTCGCGCTGGGTATGGCGATCGACTCGAACGTGCTGATCAACGAGCGCGTGCGTGAAGAACTGCGCGCGGGCCAGCCGCCGCAACTCGCGATCCAGTCCGGCTACGCGCATGCGTGGGCGACGATTCTCGACTCGAACGTCACGACGCTGATCGCCGGCCTCGCGCTGCTCGCGTTCGGCTCGGGCCCGGTTCGCGCGTTCGCGATCGTGCACTGTATCGGTATCCTGACGTCGATGTTCTCCGCGGTGTTCTTCTCGCGCGGGATCGTCAACCTCTGGTACGGCGGCCGCAAGAAGCTGAAGTCGCTGGCGATCGGCCAGGTGTGGAGGCCGGAAGGCGCCGCTGCCGCCGCATCGTTCGACGCGGCCGACGAATCGACCGACACCGCACGCGCCGCGAAGCTCGCCGCCCCCGCGAAGGGCAACGCGCCGCGCGCCGGCAAGCCGCAGTTGCGCAATCGCGCGCAGCAAGGCGTGTCGCCGAAGAAACCGGGCTCGACCCAATAAGGCCCCGGAGACGAGACCATGGAATTTTTCCGCATCCGTAAAGACATTCCGTTCATGCGGCACGCGCTGGTGTTCAACGTGATCTCGCTGGTCACGTTCCTCGCCGCCGTGTTCTTCCTGTTCCACCGCGGGCTGCACCTGTCCGTCGAATTCACCGGCGGTACGGTGATCGAGGTGCAGTACCAGCAGGCCGCGGAGCTCGAACCGGTGCGCGCGACGCTCGGCAAGCTCGGCTACGCCGACGCGCAGGTGCAGAACTTCGGCACGTCGCGCAACGTGCTGATCCGGCTGCAGCTGAAGGAAGGCCTCACGTCCGCGCAGCAGAGCGACCAGGTGATGGGCGCGCTGAAGGCGCAGAGCCCGGACGTCACGCTGCAGCGCGTCGAGTTCGTCGGCCCGCAGGTGGGCCGCGAACTCGCGACCGACGGCTTGCTCGCGCTCGCGTGCGTCGTGATCGGTATCGTGATCTACCTGTCGTTCCGCTTCGAATGGAAGTACGCGGTCGCCGGCATCATCGCCAACCTGCACGACGTCGTGATCATTCTCGGCTTCTTCGCGTTCTTCCAGTGGGAGTTCTCGCTGGCGGTGCTCGCGGCCATCCTCGCGGTGCTCGGCTACTCGGTCAACGAGTCGGTCGTCATCTTCGACCGGATCCGCGAGACGTTCCGCCGCGAACGCAAGATGACCGTGCAGGAAGTGATCAACCACGCGATCACGACCACGATGTCGCGCACGATCATCACGCACACGTCGACGGAAATGATGGTGCTGTCGATGTTCTTCTTCGGCGGCCCGACGCTGCACTACTTCGCGCTCGCGCTGACGGTCGGCATCATGTTCGGCATCTACTCGTCGGTGTTCGTCGCGGGCTCGCTCGCGATGTGGCTCGGCATCAAGCGCGAAGACCTGATCAAGGAAAAGAAGTCCGCGCACGATCCGGACGATCCGAACGCGGGCGCGCAGGTTTAAGCGCCGCGCCGTTTCGGCGAATGCAAAAAGGCCGGTCCTGTTGGACCGGCCTTTTTTTTCGCAGGCCGCCGCCGTGCGGCATGCGCGCAGCCCGACCTGCACCGTCACAGGTGTCGGCTACAATCGTCACCGCCCTGCCCCACTGCATGCCGGCCACGCGCCGGCGGGCAAGCCCCCTCGCCACCCGTCCGAACGTGCGGTCCCGATGATGCCTCCCCTGCGTGTCGTTCGTCGTTTCGCCGTCCGTGCAATCGCTGCGGCCGCGCTCCTGCCGTGGATGCCATCCGCCGGCGCGCAGCCGGCATCCGCCCCGCCCGCCGCTTCGTCCCCCGCGCCCCAATCGCCGTCGCCCTGCCCGCCCGACTGGGAACCGCAGATCTGCGAACTGAAGGCCGCCGTCGAGGTGCTGAAGCAGCAGCACCTGACCGACGTGGATATCGGCGCGCTGCTCGATGCAACGGTCCATGCCGGAATCAAGACGCTCCCGTACGCGCGCTTCTTCGATGCAAAGGAGGAGCAGGAACGGCGCGACGACGAGCAGCGCACGCGCAACGGCACGCCGGGCATCGGGATCGTCTTCGAGACGCGGCCCGACGGGCTGCACATCATCGACGTGATTCCAGACGCACCCGCCGAGAAGGCCGGCGTACGCCCCGACGATCTCGTCGTCGCGATGAACGACAGGAGCGTCGTCGGCATCGACAGCAGCGAAGTCGTGAAAATCGCCAAGGGCGACGCGGGTGTCCCGCTGAAGCTCACGGTGCAACGCGGCCCGCAGCATGCGGTGCTCCACTTCGCGCCCGTGCGCGCGATCGTGAAGACGCATCCGGCGATCGCGAAGCGGCTCGACGGCGACATCCTGTACGCGCGGCTGTCGAGCTTTCCGGAGCCGGCGGTCGGCGACTACATCGACGCGGTGCAGTCCGCGCGCCGCGCGGGCCCGCCGGTGAAAGGCGTGATTCTCGACCTGCGCATCAACGGCGGCGGCGCGCTCAATGCGGCGATCGGCATCACCGCGCTGTTCGCCGGGCGCGACCGTACGGCGATGGTGACGGTCGAGCGCGGCGACGCGAATCGCCATCGCTACACGACCAACTGGCCCGACTACGCACTGCCGGTCATGCACGAACAGGACCCGCTCGCGCCGCTGCAGGCCGACGACTGGTGGCGCACCGTGCCGCTCGTCGTGCTGGTCGACGGACAAAGCGCGTCGGCCGCCGAAGCAACCGCGGCGGCGCTGAAGGATCTCGGCCGCGCGAAACTGCTCGGCATGCCGACCTACGGAAAGGGGCTCGCACAAACCGGCGTCGACCTGATCGACGGCACGCGCCTGAATTTCACGTTCGCACGCAATCTGCGGCCGAACGGCTGCCCGATGGACGGCTACGGCGTCGTACCGGACTGGCTCGTGCCGCCGCGCCGCGATTCGGACGTCGACGGCGTGCTGCTGTGGTACCGCGAAGCCGATCTCGCCCGCGCGCCGTATGCGGACCGGCAGGCGCCCGACCCGTTCGCGCGTGTGCGCAAGGAACGTCAAACGCTGCGCGAGCAGCGCGTGCGCGCGAAGGTCGATACGGCGAAGAGCGCGGCGCTGCCGCAGCGCGCGTTCGGCACGGCCGGCGACTGGCAGTTACAGCAGGCGCTCAATGCGCTGGCCGCACGCCCGGTGCGGACCGTCGATGCGCCGGCGCAGTTGATGCCGGCGCAGCCGGTGTGCGAGCGCGTCGGCAACTGACGCACCGCCGCCCTTTCACCGAAAGCCGAACCGCCGGCGCAGCACCATCAGCGCCGCGAGGCTCAGCACGGCCGCGAACATCAGGTAGAAGCTCGGCGCGGTCTTCATCCCGGTCGCGCGGATCAGCCACGCGATGATGAACGGCCCGAAGCCGCCGAAGATCGTCACCGCGACGTTATAGGCGAGCGACATCCCGGTCGTGCGCGTCTGCACCGGAAACACCTCGGACAGCAAGCCCGGCAGCGCCGCGAAGTAGCCCGTCATCAGGAACGCGAGCAGCACCTGCAGCGCGATCAGCGTGCCGAAACCCGGATGCGCGACGAGATACGCGAACGCCGGATAGATCAGCACGAGGATGCCGACGGCCGGCGCGATCATCACGCGCACGCGGCCGTAACGGTCCGACCAGTGGCCGACGAGCGGCGCGAACGCCATCTGGATCACGCCGACGACGAGGATCGCCGCGAACGCGGCGGACGGCGAGAGGCCGAGCTGCTTCACGCCGTAGGTCGGCATGAACAGCACGAGATAGGTCGCGACGGTGCCGAGCACGACCACGCCCATCGCGGCGACCAGGCGCGCCTTGTGCGACGCGAACGTGTCGCGCAGCGGGTTCGCGGTGCTTTCAGCCGCGAGAAACTCGGGCGTCTCGTCGACCTTCGTGCGGATGTAGTACGCGACGGGCCCGAGCAGCAGGCCGAAGAAGAACGGCACACGCCAGCCCCACGCGGCCATCTGCGCGGCCGTGAGCTGCGCGTTCAGCACGGTGCCGAAACCGGCGGCGAGCAGCGTCGTCAGCCCCTGGCTCGCGACCTGCCAGCTCGCGAAGAAGCCGCGCCGGCCCGGCACGTGCTCGGCGAGGAACGCGGTCGCGCTGCCGAACTCGCCGCCCGCCGAGAAGCCCTGCATCAGCCGCGCGGCGACGAGGATCACCGGCGCGGCGACGCCGATCGTCTCGTAGGTCGGCAGCACCGCGATGACCAGCGTGCCGGCCATCATCAGCAGGATCGACAGCGTGAGCGCGGCCTTGCGGCCCGCGCGGTCGGCATACGCGCCGAGCACGATCGCGCCGAGCGGCCGCATGAAGAACGACACGCCGAACGTGCCGAGCGTGAGCAGCAGCGACACAGTGTCGTTGCCGGCCGGGAAGAACAGCTTCGCGATCGTCACCGCGAAGAAGCCGTAGACGACGAGATCGAACCACTCGAGCGCGTTGCCGATCGACGCGGCGACCACCGCGCGCCACACGCGCGGCGACGAGGCAATGGAACGGGACTGCGTGACGGCATGCATCGGCGATCTCCTTGTCGTTGTACGTTCTGTTCGAGGCGGCCGCGCTCGCATCGTCGGCCCGCCCGGCGCCGCACGCGGCGCTCGGGCGATTATAGGCGCGCAAAAAAAACCGCCGCGCCCCCGGGTCGGGAGCGCGGCGGTTCGCACGCGGGCGGCCGCTCGGGCCGGACGCGTTACTGCTTCAGCGCTTCGGCCGTGATCAGCAGCTTCGTCTTCATCTTGAAGCCGTACTGCTTGCCGTAGTCGAGGCCGAAATCGTCGCGGCTGAATTCGCCGACCGCGTCGACGCCGCACACTTCACGCTTGAGCATCGGATGCGGCATGCACTTGAACGAATCGATCTTCAGCGTCACCGGCTTCGTGACGCCATGCAGCGTCAGGTTGCCGACCACCGACACCGGCTTGTCGCCGTCGAACTTGATCGTGCCCTTGTAGTTCGCTTGCGGGAACTTGGCCACGTCGAAGAATTCGGCCGTCTGCAGGTGCTCGTCGAGCTTCGAGCTGCCGGTGTGGATCGACGCGATGTCGGTCGTCACGTCGACCGTACCCGTCTTCGCCGCGCGGTCGAGCGTCACGGTGCCGCTCGACTTGTCGAACTTGCCGCGCCAGACCGACAGGCCGCCCATGTGGTCGGCCTCGAAGCTCGGGTACGTGTGGGCCGGATCGAACTGGTACGTCGCGGTTTCGGCGAAGGCCGAGAACGACAGCGATGCGGCCAGTGCGCCCGCGGCGATCATCAGATGCTTTTTCAAACTCTTTCTCCTTGGAACGGCGCCGCGCCCTCGCGCGGCATTCGGGTGAGGCAACAGGCCGCCGCTTACTTCGTGGCGACGAGGTGGAACTTGATCTGGACTTCGTCCGCGACGACCGACGTGTCCTTCCATTCGCCGGTGCCGACGTTGAACGCCGAACGCTTGATCGGCAGCACGCCGTCGAACGTCTGCGTCGCGCCGCTCTGCGTGACGGTGACGGGCACCGTGACGGTCTCGGCCTTGCCCTTGATCGTCAGCTTGCCGGTCACGTTGTACTTGTTGCCGCCCGCCGGCGCGATCGCCGACGACACGAACGTGGCCTGCGGATACGCCTTCGCGTCGAACCAGTCCTTGCCGGCGACCTGGTCGTTGTACATCTTGTCGCCGAGATCGTAGCTGGCGATGTCGATCGTCATCTGGGCGCTGCCCTGCGCGGCTTTCGCCGGATCGAACTTCACCTGCGCGGAAAACTTCTTGAATGCGCCTTCGGTCGGCACGTTCATCTGCTTCGACACGGCAGACACCTTGCTCTTCGCGAGATCGACATCGGCGAGCGCCGCGCCCGACGCGACAAGTGACACCGCGGCGAACGCGGTCAGCATGGAGCGGGAGAAAGACACTTTCATGGGATCCTTCATTTGGCAAAGGGAAGCATTCGCGACAGCAGGCCGTCGCGGTCCAACAACTGATGCTTGAGCGCCGCAAGCACGTGCAGCGACACGAGCGCAAGCAGAATGTAATTCAAAGACACGTGGAGCGTCTTGAAGGTTTCCTTGAGCACCGGATCGGGGTCGATCAGCCGCGGCAGCGGCACGATGCCGAGATAGACGACCGGGATGTTCGACGCGGAGCTGTACAGGTAGCCGGTGATCGGAATCACGAGCATCAGCACGTACAGCAGGAAGTGCACGCCGTGCGAACCGAGCCGCTGCCACGCGGCCATCCCGCCCGGCAGCGGCGGCGACACGTGCGTTGCGCGCCACAGCACGCGCACGACGGCCAGCGCGAACGCCGTCACGCCGATCCACTTGTGCCACGAGAAATACTTCAACTTGGTCGGCGTGAAGCCGGGGATGTCCGTCATTACCCAGCCGAGCGCGAAGCCGCAGATAATCAGCAGCGCGATCAGCCAGTGCAGCGCGATCGCCGTCTGCGTATAGCGTACCGGCCTGGCCGGCAGCGAATTCGATGCCATCTTGGATTTCCTCAGTTCAGCGAACAGCCGCGCCGGCCATGCGTCCGACGCTTGTCAAGGGCGCCATGCTACCGCAACCTTTTGACACGCGCGGACTCTGAGGACAGGCATGTCAGCGGGCTGCCCGCTTCCTGCCATGTTCCCGATCGGTCACCGAATGCGCGATCGTTGACACCTCGAAAAAGGCGTTTTGGTAAGATTGGCGCGGGTTCCGGCCCCGTCGACGCGTTCCCCCAGCCGTCGCACAACCGCTTTTTCCATGCAACGAAACGACCTGATTGCCTGTCACGAGTGCGACGCACTGTTGCACAAACCGCGTCTCAGCGGCCGCGAAATCGCGCGCTGTCCGCGCTGCGACGCGCTGCTCTATCGCAACAGCGCCGCGCAGATCGAGCGGATCTGCGCGCTCGCGCTCGCGGCGCTGATCACGTTCGTGATCGCGCAAGCGTTCCCGATCCTCGAAATGGACGTGAACGGCAACCGCGTGCAGACGACGCTGATCGGCGCGATCGACTCGCTGTGGCGCCAGGACATGGCGATCGTCGGCGTGATGGTGTTCTGCTCGACCGTCCTGTTCCCGCTCATCGAGATGTCCGCGCTGCTGTACCTGCTGCTGCCGATCCGTCGCGGCGTCGTGCCGCCCGGCTTCAACCTGGTGCTGCGCGCGATCGAGCTGGTGCGCCCGTGGGGCATGATCGAGGTGTTCATGCTCGGCATTCTCGTGACGATCGTGAAGATGGTGAGCCTCGCACGTGTCGTGCCCGAGGCCGCGCTGTTCGCGTTCGCCGCGCTCACGCTGATGATCGCCGTCGTGCTGATGTTCGACCCGCGCACGCTGTGGGACATCGCCGACGACCTGCGCGCCGGCCGCGCGCCGGAACAGCCCGACGATGCCGCGCCGCTGCCGGAGGCCGCCCGCCGATGACGATCCCGACCGCCGCCCGCGAGGGTTATGCCAGTTGCCACATGTGCGGGCTCGTGCAGACGCTCGACCAGCCGCACGCGCACTGCGCGCGCTGCGGCGCCGCGCTCCATTTCCGCACGCCGAACAGCCTGATGCGCACGTGGGCGCTGCTGCTCGCCGCCGCAATCCTCTACATTCCGGCGAACCTGCTGCCGATCATGCGCACCGCGTCGATCGTCGGCTCGCAGGAAGACACGATCATGAGCGGCGTCATCTATTTCTGGATATCGGGCGACTGGCCGCTCGCCGTCGTCGTGTTCGTCGCGAGCATCCTCGTGCCGATGCTCAAGCTCGGCGTGCTGCTGATCCTCGTGATCAGCGCGCAGCGACGCACCGCGTGGCGGCCGCTGCAGCGCACGCGCCTGTTCCGGATCGTCGAGCGCATCGGCCGCTGGTCGATGCTCGACATCTTCGTCGTGACGCTGACCGTCGCGCTCGTCCATTTCCGTTCGCTCGCCGTCATCACGGCCGGCCCCGGCGCGCTCGCGTTCGGCTCGGTCGTGATCCTGACGATGCTCGCGTCGATGCAGTTCGATCCCCGCCTGATCTGGGATCCAGTCGAAACCTCAGGGAATCACCATGAATAGTCCGCAAGGCCCGCAGCACGACGCGTCCCGGCCGCCCGACCCGACGATCTCGACGAAAAGCGGCTGGCTGCCGTCGCTCGTCTGGCTCGTGCCGCTGATCGCGGCGCTGATCGGCATCGGCCTCGTGATCAAGTCCGTGCGCGAGCGCGGCCCGGAAATCACGCTCAGCTTCCACAGCGCCGAAGGGCTCGAGCCCGGCAAGACCCAGGTCAAGTACAAGGACGTCGAGATCGGCATGGTCAAGACGATCAAGCTGTCGAAAGACCTGTCGCGCGTGCTCGTCCAGGTGCAGCTCAAGAAGGAGGCGGAGGACTTCGCGGTCAAGGGCTCGCGCTTCTGGATCGTGCGGCCGCGCGTCGGCGCGACCGGCGTGTCGGGGCTCGGCACGCTGCTCTCGGGCGCGTACATCGGCGTCGACGCCGGGCGCTCGCAGGATACGCTGACCGAGTTCACCGGCCTCGAGACGCCGCCCGCCGTCACCGGCGACCAGAAAGGCACGCAATACGTGCTGCGCGGCGATTCGCTCGGCTCGGTCGACATCGGCTCGCCCGTCTACTACCGCCGCGTGCAGGTCGGCCAGGTGGTCGGCTTCTCGCTCGACAAGGACGGCACGGGCGTCACGTTCAACGTGTTCGTCAATGCGCCGTACGACCAGTACGTCGGCGTGAACTCGCGCTGGTGGCAGGCAAGCGGCGTCGACCTGCGGCTCGATTCGAGCGGCCTGAAGCTGAACACGCAGTCGCTCGCGACGGTGATCCTCGGCGGCATCGCGTTCCAGACGCCGCCGAACCAGGGTAGCGGCACGACGGCGCCGAACAACACGACGTTCCGCCTCTCGTCCGACGAGGGCGACGCGATGCGCGATCCGGACGGCCAGCCGCTGCAGGTCGTGATGAACTTCAACCAGTCGCTGCGCGGGCTCGCGGTCGGCGCGACGGTCGACTTCCGCGGCATCGTGCTCGGCGAAGTGACGAACATCGGCATCGATTTCGATCCGAAAACGAAGAACTTCCTGATGCCGGTGACGATGAACGTGTATCCGGAGCGCCTCGGCCGCCGCTTCCGCGAGACGATCGAGAGCAAGGGCGAACCGGCCCGCCGCGAGATCGTCGAGCGGCTCGTCCAGCACGGGCTGCGCGGCCAGTTGCGCACCGGCAACCTGCTGACGAGCCAGTTGTACGTCGCGCTCGACTTCTTCCCGAAGGCACCGGCCGCGAAGATCGACACGACGCGTCAGCCGCTTGAGTTGCCGACCGTGCCGAACACGCTCGACGAGCTGCAGCTGCAGGTCGCCGACATCGCGAAGAAGCTCGACAAGGTGCCGTTCGACCAGATCGGCGCGAACCTGAACAGCGCGCTGTCGAACGCCGACAAGCTGTTCAAGCAGCTCGACACGCAGGTTGCGCCGGAAGCGCGCGACACGCTGTCGGCCGCGAAGCAGACCTTCTCGACCGCCGAAGCGACGCTGCAGCAGGATTCGCCGCTGCAGTCCGACGTGCGCGGCGCGCTGAAGGAACTCACGCGCACGCTGCAGTCGCTGAACGCGCTCGCCGACTATCTGGAGCGCCACCCCGAATCGCTGCTCAAGGGCAAGCCAGGAGATCAACAATGACGACACGCGTGAACGGTTTCGCGAGCGGCGCGGCGGCGGCCTTCGCCGCACTCGCGCTCGCCGCGTGCAGCTCGCCGCCCGCGCGGTTCTACACGCTCAGCCCGGCCGACGCCGCGGCTCCGGTGCGCACCGCGCCGGCCAACCCGGCGTTCCTGATCGAAGTGCCGTCGGTCGGCGTGCCCGAACAGATCGCGAAGAACCAGCTGGTCGTGCAGAAGAACGCCGCGCAGGTCGACGTGCTCGAACAGGAGCGCTGGGCGTCGATGCCCGCCGACGAGATCCGCCGCGCGCTGTCGGACGATCTCGCCGCGCAGCTCGGCACGATCGACGTCGCGAATTCCGCGTATCCGCCCGGCGTACCCGTCTATCGCGTCAGCATGAACGTGCAGCGCTTCGAGTCGTGGCCGGGCAAGCGCGCGGCGATCGACGCGGTGTGGAGCGTGCGCGCGGTCGGCTCGCAAGCCGTGATGACCTGCCGCACGAGCGTCGCGGAGCCAGTCGCCGATGGCTACGACGCGCTCGTCGCCGGCCACCGGCGTGCGCTCGACGTGATCGCGACGCAAGCCGCGGCCGGCGTGCGCGCGATGGCTGCGCGTCGCGGCGCAACAGCGGCGGCCGCGTCCGCCGCCGGCAGCAAGACGGCCGCAACGCCTGTCGTGCCGTGCCCGGCCAACCCGACGCCGGGCGGCAACGCCGGCGCGACGGGCAAGTCCGGCGCATGAGCATGCAGCGCGCAGGCGGGCGCTCGACACGCCCGGCTGCGCGGCGCCGTCCGGCCCGGCGGGTCCGGTAGCGGTAGCCGGTAGCCGCGGCCTGCGTTCCGCCGCCTTCATCGGCCGAACGGCAAGTTTGCATTGTTTGTCAAAGTCGGCCGGAACCGGCGTCATGCAACGCGGTCGGCTTGCGTTTTCCGGCCCGATTGACGATCCTACGCACTTTCAGGCTCGCGCCGTTCGTCGTGCGCATCAGCCAGCGGCGCCGGGCCGCGTTCGGCCCGACCGCCGTGCCTCCCGGCGCCCGCACGCGATCGGCGTGCACCGCAGCGGGGCAGCCGCATCGCGGGTCGCCGCGCTTACGTCCGAACCGGCCCCGTCTCACCCGTTCTCCCCGGCGCCGTGCCGTTGTCCCGGCCGGCATCCCGAACCCGCCCGCCCAGGGCTTTCGCTATTCCGTTTATGTTTCGTTCCCTGACGACCCTGATCAAGAAGTGGCGCGCGTCGCGCAATGCCGGTCACCAGCTCGATGCGCTGCTCGCGCACGCCGACGCCGATGCGTCTTACGCCGAGCGCAGCGAATGGCTGATCGAGCTCGCGCACTGGCTGCGCCGCAACGGCACGATGCAGGACGCGCCGGCCGATCGCGACGCCGATGCGCGCGCGTATCCGGCCCATGCGCGGCTGCGCTACCTGTTCCACGTGCTCGACCGCAACCCCGCATGGAAATCGCATGCCGGGCGCATCCTGCGCGGCGTCCTGCGCGAGTGCGACGGCATCTCGCTGCTGTGCGACGCCGGCATGCCCGTGCATTCCGGCTTCTTCGGCGCGCTGTTCGAGCGGATCGACTCGTCGCTGATCCCGCCGGCGCCGAACCGCCGCGAGCTGTCGGCGCTGTTCACGCTGATGTTCCCGACGCCCGCGGATGCGCAATGGATCGACGCGCTGCCCAACGACCTGCTCGCACGCCTTGCCGACCTGATCTCGTTCGACGTCACCGAAGAGGAACGCCACGAGCCCGGCTCGTTCTCGCGCGACCTGCTGGCCGCGCTGCACAACCTCACCTGCCAGATCAGTTCGACCGGCCTGTCGCAGACGGTGCGCAACCGCCTGTCCGACGACGACGCGCGCAAGCCGCTCGAAACGCAGCCGTTCTACCGCCTCACGCGCGCGATGCTCGCGGTCGAGACCGCGCACGCGGCCGTCGAGGACGGCGGCGACCCGAGCAAGCTGCTGCACGAGGTGAACTACCTGCGCGTGCTGCTCGACGAATGCCGGATCGCCGTCGACGAGGTATTCGCGCACCTGTACCGCAACGGCGTGTCGGTCGACATCGTGTTCCAGGTCGAGCGGATGCGCATGCGCATCCTGCGCGCCGAAATGCTGCTGAACGCGTGGATGGCGCGCGACGACCTGCACGGGATGGCGCACCTCACCGCCGAGCTCATCGACGCGAACCAGAACAGCCAGAGCGTCACGCACCTCGTGCGCAGCAATTTCTCGCTGTTCGCGCGCAAGCTCGTCGAGACCAACGCGGACACCGGCGAGCACTACATTTCGCGCGGCCGTGCCGAGTACCTGAAGATGCTGCGGATGGCCGCGGGCGGCGGCCTCGTCACCGTCGTGACCGTGTGCGTGAAGTTCGCGATCACGGGCGCGCACCTGCAGTCGATGCTCGAAGGGCTGCTCGCGGGCATCAACTACGCGGCCAGCTTCATGCTGATGCACTTCCTGCACTTCACGCTCGCGACCAAGCAGCCGGCGATGACCGCGCCGACGCTCGCACGCGAACTCGACGACACCGGTCACGAGGAAGGCGTGAAGGCGTTCGTGTCGTCGGTGATCGCGCTGATCCGCACGCAGGCCGCCGCGATTTCCGGCAACGTGCTCGTCGTGCTGCCCGTGTGCCTGCTCGTGCAATTGTTCGCGGGCGGCGTGCTGCATGCGAACCTGATCTCGCCGGAGAAGGCGCACGCGACGCTGCACTCGTTCTCGCTGCTCGGCCCGACGCCGCTGTACGCGGCGCTGACCGGCGTACTGCTGTGGGCATCGAGCCTGCTCGCGGGCTGGGCCGACAACTGGTTCGTGCTGCACCGGGTCGGCGACGCGCTCACGTACAACCGCCGCCTGCGGCTCACGCTCGGCGTGGCCGGCGCCGCGAAGCTCGCGCACTTCTGCCGGTCGAACATCGCCGGCGTGGTCGCGAACGTCGGCCTCGGCCTGATGCTCGGCCTGATTCCGGCGATCGTCACCGTGTTCCTGTTCCCGTTCGAGGTGCGGCACGTGACGCTGTCGGCCGGCTCGATCGGGATCGCGCTCGGCGTGCTCGGCAAGAACGCGCTGAGCACACCCGAACTGTGGTGGGCAGGCGCCGGCGTGCTCAGCATGGCGATCCTCAACGTGCTCGTGAGTTTCGCGCTCGCGTTCACGATGGCCGTGCGCTCGCGCAGCCTGCGCCGGACCAAGGTGCGCGCGCTCGTCGGCGCGATCATCCGCACGGTGCTGTCGAAGCCGTCCGCGCTGTTCTGGCCGGCCGCCGGCCAGGCCGCGCGCGCTGGCCAGTCGGGCTCGCACTAACCTCCTCCGGCAGTGCGGCGGTACCCGGCCGGGTGCCGCCGCGCCTGCCTTCCCGGCCCGCATGCACGGCCAGCGCGCTGGCGGCGGCCCGCCAAGGGGCGCCAAAACACGCCGAAACGCACTCGAACCTGCCGATACGCGACGCAACGCCGGCCCCGGTCGCCCGCGCCGCGTACAATGGTGGACTTTTGCACGTCCTCACCCGCCTTTATGTCCTCGCCCACCCTGTACGAATTCTTCGCCCCCTGCCCGCGCGGCCTCGAAGCGGCGCTTGCCGCCGAGCTGGCCGAAATCGCCGGCCGCCACCTGAACGGCGCGCCGTTCACCGCGGGCGCGCAGGTGCCGGGCGGCGTCCATTTCAGCGGCGGCTGGGCCGCCGGCATGGCCGCGAACCTCCATTCGCGGATCGCGAGCCGGATTCTGCTGAAGATCGCGCACCGGGCGTACCGCAACGAGCAGGACGTCTATGCGCTCGCGCTCGAGCAGCCGTGGGAGCGCTGGTTCGCCGCGACGCAGACGCTGCGCGTCGACATCACCGCGATCAAGTCGCCGCTGAAGAGCCTCGAATTCGCGACGTTGCGCGTGAAGGACGCCATTTGTGACCGGATGCGCGACAAGACCGGCGCGCGTCCGAGCATCGACACCGGCGCGCCGGACGTGCGCGTGTTCGCGTTCCTGACCGCCAACGAGTGCACGCTGTACCTCGACACGTCGGGCGAGCCGCTGTTCAAGCGCGGCTGGCGTCTCGACAAGGGCGCGGCGCCGCTGCGCGAGAACCTGGCCGCCGGCATCCTGCGCCTGACGGGCTGGACGCCCGGCACCGCGCTGTACGACCCGATGTGCGGCAGCGGCACGTTCCTCGCGGAAGCCGCACAGATCGCGCTCGGCGTGGCACCCGGCGTCGAGCGCCGGTTCGGCTTCGAAAAGCTGAAGCAATACGACATCACCGCGTGGCAGGGCCTGAAGGTCCCGGCGCTGGACGCGAAGCGCGCGGCGCGCGGCAAGCGCGGCGACGCACTCGGCGTGTACGGCAGCGACATCTCCGGCGACATGCTCGAGAAGGCGCGCGCGAACCTCGAGCGCGCGGGCGTGCCGTCGGTGTGGCTCAAGCAGGTCGACGCGCGCGGGATGACGCCGCCGTGCGACGGCCCGGGCATCATCCTCGCGAACCCGCCGTACGGCGAGCGGATCGAAGTGCGCGGCCGCAGCGCGCGCGGCGAGGTGCGCGAAACCGGCCGCAACCGCGGCAACGACGACGCATTCCGCCGCACGCACACCGACGCGCCGGACAGCGAGTTCTTCAACGCGCTCGGCGATGCGCTGAAACAGCGCTTCACCGGCTGGCAGGCATTCCTGCTCACGTCCGACCGTTCGCTGCCGGGCCAGCTGCGGCTGCGCGAATCGGCGAAGACGCCGCTGTTCAACGGCGCGCTCGAATGCCGGCTGTTCCGCTTCGACCTGATCGCGGGCAGCGTGAAGGCGCGCCCGGCCGCGCCGGAAGGCGACGCGTAAGAAGCCGCCCCGCGCGGGCCGCCGTTGCGGCGCCCGCGCCCGCCCCTGCGGCGCGCGTCAGTGCTTCGACTCCGACCAGCGCCCCTTCGTGAACGCCAGCGCCTGCCCCGTCTCGAGCAGCGTCTTCAGGCTCGACAACACGACCGGCCACCCGCCGCGAATCCCGCGATCCATCTCCGAGCCCGGCACGAGGCCGTCGTGCGTGACGGTCAGCTTCACGATGCCCTCGTGCGGCTCGACGAGGTAGGTCACGCGCGACACCCCGCTCTCCCCTGACGGCGTCCCCCACGTGACGACCAGCCGATGCGGCGGGTCGTTCTCGACCACTTCGCCGACGATGTCGACCCGCGACGGATCGTCGTAGTCCTGATGTTCCCACCGCGAGCCCGGCCGCCAGTCGGGCGACGCATTGCGATGCCGCACCCAGTAGTCTTTCGTCAGCTCGGCATTGGTCAGTGCGTCGAACACGCGCTCGGGCGTCGCCGCGATGAAGGTCACGTACACAAAGGCGGGGTTACTCATCGTCGTCTCCTTTTTCGTGGGCCGCTTCCAGCCCGCGCTTGAGATCCGCCAGCGCCTGCAGGCGCTGACGTTCGAACTTGCCGATCCAGCGTTCCGCAATGTCGTGGATCGGCACCGGATTCAGGTAATGCAGCTTTTCCCTGCCACGCCACGCTGTCGCGACGAGATTCGCGGCCTCGAGCAGCGCGAGATGCTTGCTGACGGCCTGCCGGCTCATCGCGAGTCCGTCGCACAACTCGGACAACGTCTGGCCGCTTTTCGCATGCAGCAGGTCGAGCAACTGACGGCGCGTGGCGTCGGCCAGCGCCTTGAAAACGAGATCCATGCCACTCCCGGGTCAATGGCCTTATTATGCAACCAAATAGTTGCATGTCAAGGGTGACAACTCTACTGACAATACGGTGTCAGCAGGCCGCGATCACACTGCAATCCCGGCGCAATGCAAGGCTGGTTTCCACACAGAACCCGAACAAAACAAGGAGCTCGTCATGACGTCCGCAACTGCAACCCAGGAACGCGCGATCGCGTGGTTCGACATTCCGTCCCTCGATTTCGACCGCGCGATCCGCTTTTACGAAACCGTGCTGCAGACGACGCTGCAGCGCGCAGTCATCGGCGGCGTGCCGATGGCCACGTTCGATCGCGATGCATCGAGCACGGGCGGCAGCATCGTGTTCGATCCGCAGCAGATGAAGCCGAGCGTGAACGGTGTGCTCGTGTACCTGAACGCCGGCGAGTCGGTCGTCGCGGCGCTCGACCGCGCGAAGCGCGCGGGCGGCATCGTGCAGGGCTCGGTCGTCGAGCTGCCGAACAACTACGGCTACATCGGCTACCTGATCGATACCGAAGGCAACCGCGTCGGCCTGCACGCGCCGAAATGCCACTGAGCGCATCGGCTGTCGGGGCCGCGCGGCGCTATCATCGCGAAGTCCCCGTTGCCCAAGGAATCGAGGTGCCGTCATGACGCGCCGTGCCGACCGCCTGTTCCAGATCGCCGAGCTGTTGCGCGGGCGCCGTCTCACGACCGCGCAGCAGCTTGCCGACTGGCTGTCGGTGTCGCCGCGCACCGTCTATCGCGACGTGCGCGACCTGCAACTGTCAGGGGTGCCGATCGAAGGCGAAGCCGGCATCGGCTACCGGCTGAACCGCAACGCGAGCCTGCCGCCGCTCACGTTCACGGCCGAGGAGCTCGCAGCGCTCGCCACCGGCGCGCGCATGCTCGAAACCTGGGGCGGTGCGCGCTTTGCGAGCGGCGCGCGCTCGGCGCTCGCGAAAATCGCCTCCGCGATGCCGGCCGACAAGCGCACCGCGCTCGACCGCCTGCCCGTGTTCGCGCCGTCGTTCCACATCGACGAGACGTTTTGCGCGAAGGTCGACGCGATCCACCAGGCCATCGACACGCGCCACGTCGTCAGCTTCGGCTACCGCGACCGGCTCGGCGCGCATTCGCAACGCCGCGTGTGGCCGCTCGGGCTCGTCTACTGGGGCGGGCGCTGGACGATCGGCGCGTGGTGCGAGCTGCGCGACGATTTCCGCACCTTCGACATCGCGCGGATGGGCGACATCACCGTGCACGAGCAGTTTCCGGACATGGAAGGACGGCGGATCGCCGACTACATGCGGATCGCGGAAGCGCCGATGCGCTGACGCACGACGGTGAACGAACGGCTGCGCGCCGCCGCCGTTCGTTCACCAAGCCGCCGCGCTGCGGCCGGCCCTTTTTTCCCTACCCGCTGAACACCACCGGCCGCTTCGGCCGCTCGTCGACGTGCAGCGAAAACACGTCGGCGCGCGCGTAGTGCCCGACGACGTCGAAGTCGTAACGCGCGCGCACGAGCTCGTCGGTATCGATATGTGCGGTCACGAGCCCGGCCTCGCCGATCAGCGGCTCCGTCAGCAGGTCGCCGAGCGGCCCGACGATCACGCTGCCGCCGCGGATCAGCGGCCGCTCGGGGTCCCAGCCCGGCACGTCGATGCCGAGCGCGCGCGGCGACGGCTGCACCTGGCACGCGCTCACGACAAAGCAGCGCCCCTCGTGCGCGATGTGCCGCATCGAGCTTTGCCACAGATCGCGCTCGTCGACGGTCGGCGCGCACCAGATCTGCACGCCTTTCGCATACATCGCGCAGCGCAGCAGCGGCATGTGGTTCTCCCAGCAGATCGCGGCGCCCGCGCGGCCTGCGGCCGTCTCGACGACGGGCAGCGTCGAGCCGTCGCCCTGCCCCCAGATCAACCGCTCGGTGCCGGTCGGCATCAGCTTGCGGTGCTTCGCGACGAGCCCGTCGCGCGGATCGAAGAACAGCGCCGTGCAGTACAGCGTGCTGCCGCCGCGCTCGATCACGCCGACCACGAGGCTCGCCCCCGTGCGCTGCGACAGCGCGGCCAGTTCGTCGGTTTCCGGCCCCGGCACGTCGATCGCCTGCGCGGCGTAGCGCGCGTACGCGTCGCGGCCTTCGGGCAGCCGGTAGCCGAGCCGCGTGCCGAAGATCTCGCCTTTCGGATAACCACCGAGCACGGCCTCGGGCAGCACGACAAGCGACGCGCCGCTGTCGCGGATCGCGGTTTCGTAACCGAGGATCGTATCGAGTGTGGCGCGCGTGCCGGCAGGCGATGCACCGATCTGCAGCGCGGCGATGACGGATGTGGACATGAAGGCGTCTCCGGTGAATGGGATGCCGCCATCTTTATCGATAAGATGTCATCGATCAAATCGATAGAAAGATATCTGTCATGAACGTGGATGATATCGCCAGCCTCGACCTGAACCTGCTGAAGGTATTCGAGGCACTGTACGAGGAAGGCGGCGCGAGCCGCGCGGCGCTGCGGCTCGACCTCACGCAGTCGGCCGTCAGCGCCGCGCTCGCGCGGTTGCGCGTGATCTACGCCGATCCGCTGTTCGTGCGCACCGGCCGCGGGCTCGCGCCGACACCGCGCGCGGACGAACTCAAGCCGATCCTGTCCGACGCGCTCGACCGCTGCCGCGAGAGCCTCGCAATAGCCGCCGACGGCGGCGACCGCGTCGGCCGCACGATCTCGATCGGGCTGTCCGACGACTTCGAGATCGCGCTCGGCCGCGCGCTGATCGATGCGGTCGCGCGGGAAGCCGCCGGCATCCGGCTGATCTTCCGGCAAACGCACAGCGGCATCGCCGGCGACGCGCTGCTGCGGCACGGCGTCGATCTCGCGATCGCGTCGGGCGGTTTCTCCGCGAACGGGCTCAGCCGGCGCGCGGTCGCAACGGGCGGCTATGCGTGCCTGATCGATCCGGCCGGCCGCGCGCGGCCGCCCCGCACGCTCACGCTCGCCGATTTCCTGCGACGCGACCACCTGCTCGTGTCGTCGGGCGGCGTGATCGGGATCGTCGACGAAGCGCTGGCTGCGCTCGGCCACAAGCGGCACGTCGCGGCATCGACCACGCATTTCGCCGCGCTGCCGTACCTGCTCGCCGGCTCCGACGCGGTGGCGACGATTCCCGCGCACGCGGCGCGCGCGATCGCGCATTCGGCGTCGCTGCGTGCGCTCGCGTGCCCGGTCGAGCTGCCGCGTTACCCGGTGGAAATCGGCTGGCGCACGAGCACGCAGCGCGACCCGGCGATCGTGCGCGTACGCGACACGATCGCCGCCTGCGTCGCGCGCATCGTCGCGCCATGAAAAAAGCCCGGCCGGCTTGCGCCGGTCGGGCCTTTCCGGTCGCGCCGCCTGCGAATCGAGGCAGGCGGGCGCATGGCCGGTGCGTGCGTTACTCGACGGCCTTCACCATGTCCTCGATGACCTTCTTCGCATCGCCGAAGACCATCATCGTCTTGTCCATGTAGAACAGGTCGTTGTCGAGGCCCGCGTAGCCGGCCGCCATCGAACGCTTGTTGACGATCACCGTGCGCGCCTTGTACGCCTCGATGATCGGCATCCCCGCGATCGGCGATTTCGGATCGTTCTTCGCGGCCGGGTTCACCACGTCGTTCGCGCCGAGCACCAGCACCACGTCGGCCTGGCCCATCTCGCCGTTGATGTCCTCCATCTCGAACACGATGTCGTACGGCACTTCCGCTTCCGCGAGCAGCACGTTCATGTGCCCCGGCATCCGCCCGGCAACCGGGTGGATCGCGTAGCGCACGTCGACACCCTTCTCGATCAGCTTGTCGGTCAACTCCTTCAGCGCGTGCTGCGCACGGGCAACGGCCAGCCCGTAGCCCGGCACGATCACGACCGATTCCGCGTTGCCGAGCATGAACGACGCATCCTCGGCCGAACCCGACTTCACCGGGCGCTGCTCCTGCGCACCCGCCGCACCGCCGGCCGACGCCTCGCCGCCGAAGCCGCCCAGGATCACGTTGAAGAACGAGCGGTTCATCGCGTGGCACATGATGTACGACAGGATCGCACCCGACGAGCCGACCAGCGAGCCTGCAATGATCAGCATCGCGTTGTTCAGCGAGAAGCCGATGCCGGCCGCCGCCCAGCCCGAGTACGAGTTCAGCATCGACACGACCACCGGCATGTCCGCGCCGCCGATCGGGATGATGATCAGCACGCCGAGCACGAACGCGATCGCCGTCATGATGATGAACGGCAGCCACGCCTGCGTGATGACGAACAGGATGCCGAAGCCGAGCATCGCGATCGCGAGCATCAGGTTGATCAGGTGCTGGCCTGCGTACACGACCGGCGCGCCCTGGAACAGCCGGAACTTGTACTTGCCCGACAGCTTGCCGAACGCGATCACCGAACCGGAGAACGTGATCGCGCCGACGAACGTGCCGATGAACAGCTCGACACGGTTGCCGTACGGGATGAAGTTCGCGGCGACGGCGTCCTGCGGCACGAGCCCGAACGCTTCCGGCTCCGACACCACCGCATACGCGATGCACACGGCCGCGAGACCGATCAGCGAGTGCATCGCCGCGACGAGTTCCGGCATCTTCGTCATCTCGACGCGCGCGGCGACGAATGCCCCGACCCCGCCGCCGACGATCAGCGCGCCGAGCACCAGCGCAAGGCCGAGCGGAAGGTTCGCGCCGAGCCAGGCCGCCTGCTTGACGATCAGCGCGACCGTCGTGAGGATCGCGATGGCCATCCCGACCATCCCGAACAGGTTGCCGCGCCGTGCGCTCTTCGGGTTCGACAGGCCTTTCAGCGCCTGGATGAAGCACACCGATGCGATGAGGTACAGCAGCGTAACGACGTTCATGCTCATCGCGCGCCCCCCTTCGCCGCCTTCGGCTCCTTCTTGCGGAACATCTCTAGCATTCGCCTCGTCACGAGAAAGCCGCCGAACACGTTGACGGCCGCGAGCGCGACCGCGAGCGTGCCGAAGAACTTGCCGGTCACGCCGACGGTGAGCGCCGCCGCGAGCATCGCGCCGACGATCACGATCGCCGAGATCGCGTTGGTCACGGCCATCAGCGGCGTATGCAGCGCCGGCGTGACGTTCCACACCACGTGGTAGCCGACGTACACCGCCAGCACGAAGATGATCACGTTGATCACCGTGTGATTGATGACTTCCATGGTCTCCTCCGTTATTTGCGCGTGACTTCGCCGTCGCGGCACAGCAGCGTCGCGGCGACGATGTCGTCGGTCAGGTCGATGTTCAGCGTGCCTTCCTTCGTGACGATCAGCTTCATGAAGTCGAGCAGGTTGCGCGCGTACAGCGCGGACGCGTCCGACGCGACCATCGATGCGAGGTTCGTGTAGCCGGCGATCGTCACGCCGTTGTGCACGATCACCTGGTCGGCGACCGTCAGCGGGCAGTTGCCGCTCTTCCTGCCGTCGAATTCCGGGCCGCGGCCGGCCGCGAGATCGACGAGCACCGAGCCGGGCTTCATCGACTGCGCGGTTTCGACCGAGATCAGCGTCGGCGCCGGGCGCCCGGGAATCAGCGCGGTGGTGATCACGATGTCGGCCTGCTTCGCGCGCTCGTGCACGAGCGCGGCCTGGCGGCCGAGCCACGACGGCGGCATCGGGCGCGCATAGCCGCCGACACCCTGCGCGGCTTCGCGCTCTTCGTCGGTTTCGAACGGGACGTCGAGGAATTTCGCGCCGAGCGATTCGATCTGCTCCTTCACGGCCGGCCGCACGTCGGAGGCCTCGATCACCGCGCCCAGCCGCTTCGCGGTCGCGATCGCCTGCAGACCTGCGACGCCCGCGCCGAGAATCAGCACGCGCGCGGCCTTCACCGTGCCCGCCGCCGTCATCAGCATCGGGAAGAAGCGCGGATACAGCGCCGCCGCGACCAGCACGGCCTTGTAGCCCGCGATGTTCGCCTGTGAGGACAGCACGTCGAGACTCTGCGCGCGCGTTGTGCGCGGCGCGGCTTCGAGCGCGAAGCCGGTCACGCCGGCTGCGGCGAGTTTCGCCGCCTGCTCCGCGTTGAACGGCTCGAGCATGCCGACCAGCACGGAGCCGCGCTTCAGCGATGGCAGTTCGGCGTCGGTGGGCGCCTGGACCTTGAGCACGATGTCGGCATCAAAAGCAGCCGACTGGTCGGTCAATTCGGCGCCGGCGGCCGCATAGGCTTCGTCGGGATAGCTGGCTGCGATGCCGGCCCCTTTCGCGATACTGACGCGATGGCCGGCAGCCGCGTATTTCTTCACGGTTTCCGGCGTCGCAGCCACACGCGCCTCGTTCGCCCGCGTTTCAGCAGGCACTCCAATATGCATCGTTGGTTCCTCCAGTCATTGTCAGTATTTCTTTTCTTGCGATTTTTACTGCACAACGAGCCGGACAGGCTGACTTACCGGCTCACGGGCAACGGCGATTACGCTGCACTTTAACCGAAAGCGATGGTCGCGCCAGCACATTCCGCACGATCGTGCGAGATTGCGACATTAGCCCGGCGCGCGCCGCCGCGCATCGGCGGGACGGACGATTTGCAGGGGTCGGATTCGTCTAACCAAACGCCCGGCAGCGTTCGGGCGCAACCGGTAAAATGCCGAACCATGAAACCCGAAATCTGGACCCCGCATGTGACGGTCGCCGCGCTCGTCGAGCGCGCCGGCCGGTTTCTCATGATCGAGGAAGAAACCTCGTCGGGCCTGCGCATCAATCAGCCGGCAGGCCATCTCGAAGCCGGCGAAACGCTGGCCGACGCCGTGATCCGCGAGACGCTCGAGGAAACCGCGCATCCGTTCACGCCCGACGCACTCGTCGGCGTCTATCTCGCGCACTACGACCGCCCCGGCACCGCCGGCGCGACCTACCTGCGCTTCACGTTCTGCGGCACGGCCGACGAGCCGGCCGCGGGCCACGTGCTCGACGAAGGCATCGTCCGCACGCTGTGGATGACGGCCGACGAACTGCGCGCGTGCAGCGAGCGCCACCGCTCGCCCGCGGTGATGCGCTGCGTCGACGACTACCTCGCCGGGCGGCGCATTCCGCTCGATTTCGTGCACACGCATTCGGTCGCGCCGCGCCCCGAAGCATTCGAACGTCAGGCGGTCAACAAATGAGCAAGCGCCGTGTAGTGGTGGGCATGTCGGGCGGCGTCGATTCGTCGGTGACCGCGTGGCTGCTGAAGGAACAGGGTTACGACGTGGTCGGCCTGTTCATGAAGAACTGGGAAGACGACGACGACGGCGAATACTGCTCGACGCGCCAGGACTGGATCGACGTCGTGTCGGTGGCCGACCTGATCGGCATCGACGTGGAAGCCGTCAACTTCGCGTCCGAATACAAGGACCGCGTGTTCGCGGAGTTCCTGCGCGAATATTCGGCCGGCCGCACGCCGAACCCCGACGTGCTGTGCAACGCGGAAATCAAGTTCAAGGCGTTCCTCGATCACGCGATGTCGCTCGACGCGGAAATGATCGCGACCGGCCACTATGCGCGCGTGCGCGAACGCGACGGGCGCTTCGAACTGCTGAAGGCCTTCGATCATACGAAAGACCAGTCGTACTTCCTGCACCGGCTGAACCAGGCGCAACTGTCGAAGACGATGTTCCCGCTCGGCGAGATTCCGAAGACCAAGGTGCGCGAGATTGCCGCGCAAATCGGGCTGCCGAACGCGAAGAAGAAGGATTCGACGGGCATCTGTTTCATCGGCGAACGGCCGTTCCGCGATTTCCTGAACCGCTATCTTCCGACCAAACCCGGCCCGATGAAGACGCCGGACGGCAAGATCGTCGGCGAGCACATCGGCCTCGCGTTCTACACGTTCGGCCAGCGCAAGGGCATCGGCCTCGGCGGCAGCAAGGACGGCAGCGGCGAACCGTGGTTCGTCGCCGCGAAGGACATCGCGTCGAACACGCTGTACGTCGTGCAGGGCCACGATCACCCGTGGCTGCTGTCGCGGCAGCTCGTCGCCGGCAACGTGAGCTGGGTCGCCGGCGAGCCGCCGGCGGCAGGCTTCGCGTGCGGTGCGAAGACGCGTTACCGGCAGGCCGATGCGGCGTGCACGTTCGACCGGGCCGCGATCGGCCCGGAAGGCGAAGCGCGCTTCTCGCTCGCGTTCGACAACGCGCAATGGGCCGTCACACCCGGCCAGTCGGCGGTGCTGTACGACGGCGAGATCTGCCTCGGCGGCGGCATCATCGAATCGGCGGCGACCAGCCAGTCCGCGCCCGCGCAAGGCCACGCGCCGGCGCTCGCCGACGCACGCTGACACATATTCGGTTTAGACTTGCGGCACGCCGCGCCCGGCAGAACACGATTCCGCCGAGGCCGGCAGACCGCCGCGCAGCGCACGCATGGCGGTATTTCAAGATTCTTACGGAGTCCCCATGCTTTCACGACGCTATCTGGCGATGTGGTGTGCCATCCTGCTGCTCGTCGCGGCGGTTGCGCTCGCGTCGATCCACGTGCTTTCCTGGCTGTGGATCATCATCCCCGCCGCCCTCGTCGCACTCGGCCTGTACGACCTTAAACAGGACCGTCACGCGATCCTGCGCAACTATCCGCTCTGGGGCCACTTCCGCTTCCTGTTCGAATTCATCCGCCCCGAGATCCGTCAGTACTTCGTCGAGGACGACACCGACGAAAAACCGTTCTCGCGCGCGCAGCGCAGCCTCGTCTACCAGCGCGCGAAGAACGTGGCCGACAATCGCCCGTACGGCACCGAGCTGAACGTGAAGGCCATCGCGCACGAATGGATCAGCCACTCGCTCGCGCCGACGAAGCTGCCGAACCACGATTTCCGCATCCGCGTGGGCGCGAATCGCGCGCAACCGTACGACATCTCGATCTTCAACATCTCGGCGATGAGCTTCGGCTCGCTGTCCGCGAACGCGATCCGCTCGCTGAACCTCGGCGCGAAGAAAGGCGGATTCGCGCACGACACCGGCGAAGGCTCGCTGTCGAAGTACCACCGCGAGAACGGCGGCGACATCATCTGGGAAATCGCGTCCGGCTACTTCGGCTGCCGCAACGACGACGGCACGTTCAACCCCGACAAGTTCGCGAAGCAGGCCGCCGATCCGCAGGTCAAGATGATCGAGATCAAGCTGTCGCAGGGTGCGAAGCCGGGCCACGGCGGCGTGCTGCCGGCCGCGAAGATCACGCCCGAGATCGCCGAGACGCGCGGTGTGCCGATGGGCAAGGACTGCATCTCGCCCGCGACGCACTCGGAATTCTCGACGCCGCGCGGGCTGCTCGAATTCGTCGAACGGCTGCGCACGCTGTCGGGCGGCAAGCCGACCGGCTTCAAGCTGTGCGTCGGCCATCCGTGGGAATTCTTCGGGATCGCGAAGGCGATGATCGAGACGGGCATCGTGCCGGACTTCATCGTCGTCGACGGCGCGGAAGGCGGCACGGGCGCCGCGCCGCTCGAATTCACCGACCACGTCGGCGTGCCGCTGCAGGAAGGGCTGCTGCTCGTGCACAACACGCTCGTCGGGATCGGCGTGCGCGATCGCGTGAAGATCGGCGCGAGCGGCAAGATCATCACCGCGTTCGACGTCGCGCGCACGCTCGCGATCGGCGCGGACTGGGTGAACTCGGCGCGCGGCTTCATGTTCGCGGTCGGCTGCATCCAGGCGCAGACCTGCCACACGGGCCGTTGCCCGACCGGCGTCGCGACGCAGGACCCGGTGCGCCAGCGCGCGCTCGTCGTGCCCGACAAGGCCGACCGCGTGTACAACTTCCACCGCAACACGCTGCATGCGCTGCAGGAGCTCGTGCAGGCGGCCGGCCTCGCGCATCCGTCGGAGCTGCGCGCGCATCACATCGTGCAGCGCATCGCACCGCATGAAGTCCGGCTGATGTCGCAGTTGCTGAAGTACCTGAAGCCCGGCGCGCTGCTCGACGGCCACACCTGCGGCTTCACGCTGTACGACAAGTGGTGGCCGATCGCGCGCAGCGATTCGTTCACGCTAGGCGAAGCCGTCTACGCGTCGATCGAGTAACGCCTGCGACCGCTCTGCCCCGAGTGGCCCGGCAAAAAGAAAAGCGCCCCGCGGGGCGCTTTTCTTTTGTCTGCCGAATGCGTGAATACGCGGCCGGTTGCGGTTCAGTTCTGCGGCAGCGTGTCGGCGAACGACTGCCGCTGCATCAGCTTCACGAAGTGCTTGTCGAGGTTCGGATGGCGGTCGCGCCAGTTGAGCTCGGGCATCCGGAAGTCGAGATAGCCGAGCGCGCAGCCGAGTGCGATGTCGGCGAGCGTGTAATGATTACCGACGCACCACGTCTTGCCGCCGAGACCCTGCGACATCGCGACGAGCGCATCGTCGATCTTGCGCTGCTGGCGCGCGATCCAGCTCGCGCTGCGCTGCGCCTCGTCGCGCAGCGTGTGTTCGAGACGAATCGCGACTGCCGCGTCGAGCACGCCGTCGCCCAGCGCTTCCCAGCAGCGCACTTCGACGCGCTCGCGGCCCGACGGCGGAATCAGCTTGCCGACCGGCGACAGCGTATCGACGTATTCGCAGATCACGCGGGAATCGAACACCGCGGCACCATCCTCCATCACGAGGCACGGGACCTTGCCGAGCGGATTCGACGCATGAATATCCGTCTCCGGCGCCCACACGTTCTCGAGCTCCAGCTTGTAGTCGATCTTCTTTTCAGCAAGCACGATCCGCGCCTTTCTGACGTACGGGCTGCCGAGCGAACCGATTAATTTCATCATCTGCCTTTTTAAGGGAACCGCCGAGAGTATACGTTGTCGCCGATCATAACCGGCCAGCGTCGCGCGACAGAAAATCGCCCGGCCGGCCTGTGGATGGTTTGCAACAGCCGTCGTGAGGGCCTTCCGGCGCGGCTTGCAGCCGCGCCTCTCACGCGCCGCGTCCGGCGGCGCTACAATCGCACGATGAATGCGCCCCTCGATACCGCCATCGCCGTCGACGTCTACCGCCAGCGCCGTGAACGCGTGCTTGCCGCACTGCGCGCCGCCGGCGGCGGCGTCGCCATCGTCCCCACCGCGCCGGAAGTGCCGCGTAACCGCGATACGGATTATCCGTACCGGCACGACAGCTACTTCTACTACCTGACGGGCTTCACCGAGCCGGATGCCGTGCTCGTGCTGAACGCGGCCGCGCCGCACGGCGCGCCGGAGTCGGTCCTGTTCTGCCGCGGCAAGAATGCCGACCGCGAGATCTGGGAAGGCTTCCACTACGGGCCCGAAGCCGCGCGCGACGCGTTCGGCTTCGACGCGGCGTTCGCCGTCGACGTGATCGACACCGAAATGCCGCGCCTGCTCGCCGACGCGGGCACCGTGCACTACCGGTTCGGCGCATCGACCGATTTCGAACGCCGGCTCGCGGGCTGGCTCGACGCGGTGCGCGCGCAGGCGCGCACGGGCGTCGCCGCGCCGGACGCGATGCTCGACCTCACGCCGCTCGTCGACGACATGCGGCTCGTGAAGGACGAGCACGAACTCGCGATCATGATGCGCGCCGCGCACATCTCCGCGCTCGCGCACCGCCGCGCGATGCAGGCATGCCGCCCCGGCATCCGCGAATACGAACTCGAGGCCGAACTGCTGTACACGTTCCGCAAGCACGGCGCGCAGGCGCCCGCATACGGCTCGATCGTCGCGGCCGGCGCGAATGCGTGCGTGCTGCACTACCCGGCCGGCAACGCGGCCGCGAAAGACGGCGACCTGATCCTGATCGACGCCGCGTGCGAACTCGACGGCTACGCGTCGGACATCACGCGCACGTTCCCGGCCAACGGGCGCTTCTCGCCCGCGCAACGCACGCTGTACGACATCGTGCTCGCCGCGCAGCAGGCCGCGGTCGATGCGACGCGCGCGGGCGTGCCGTTCGAGGCGCCGCACGATGCGGCCGTGCGCGTGCTCGCGCAGGGGCTGCTCGACACCGGCATCATCCCGAAAACACACTTCTCGAACGTCGACGACGTGATCGCCGAACGCGCGTACACGCGTTTCTACATGCACCGCACGGGCCACTGGATCGGGATGGACGTACACGATTGCGGCGACTACCGCGAGCGGCTGGCCGAGCGCGACGACAACGGCGCGCTGCCGTGGCGCACGCTGAAGCCCGGCATGACGCTGACGGTCGAGCCCGGCCTGTACGTGCGCGCCGCCGACGACGTGCCGCCCGAGTACTGGAACATCGGCATCCGCATCGAGGACGACGCGATCGTGCGCGAGCACGGCTGCGAGCTGATCACGCGCGGCGTGCCCGTCGCCGCCGACGAAATCGAAGCGCTGATGCGCGCGGGCGCGGCGCACGGCGCATGAGCGGCTGCCGCATCCTCGCCGCGCCGCCGGTGCGCCGGCGCCGACCGTTACCTCCGTTTCACGAATCAAGATGACGACCGCTTCCTCCCCGGCCACGCCGGACTACGACCTCGCCATCGTCGGCGCGGGCCCCGTCGGGCTCGCGCTCGCCGGCTGGCTCGCGCGCCGCAGCGCCACGCAGCACGCGTCGATCGCGCTGATCGATGCGCGCGAACCGGTCGCGAGCACGAACGACCCGCGCGCGATCGCCGTGTCGCACGGCAGCCGCGTGCTGCTCGACACGCTCGCGTGGCCTGCCGACGCGACGCCGATCGAGCATATCCACGTGTCGCAGCGTGGCCATTTCGGCCGCACGCTGATCGATCGCGACGAACATGACCTCGCCGCGCTCGGCTACGTTGTGCGCTACGGCTCGCTCGTGCAGGCGCTCGCGGGCGCCGTGCGCGGCACGCGTGTCGACTGGCTCACGTCGACCACCGCGCGCGCACCGCAGCAGGATGCCGATGGCGTCACGCTGACGCTCGACGGCCCGCAGGGCGAGCGCACGCTGCGCGCGCGCATCGTCATCAACGCAGAAGGCGGGCTGTTCCACGAACAGCAGGCCGACACCGGCAAGCATCGCCGCGACTACGGGCAGACCGCGATCGTCGGCACGGTCACGGTCTCCGCACCGCGCCCGAACGTCGCATGGGAGCGCTTCACGCACGAAGGCCCGCTCGCCTTGCTGCCGCTCGGCGGGCCGCGCCAGGCCGACTACGCGCTCGTCTGGTGCTGCACGCCCGGCGAAGCGGCGCGCCGCGCCGCGCTGCCCGACGATGTGTTCCTGCGCGAACTCGGCAGCGCGTTCGGCGAACGCATGGGCCACTTCGTCGCGATCGCGGGCCGCGCGTCATTCCCGCTCGGGCTAAACGCCGCGCAGACGCTCGTGAACGGCCGTGTCGCGATCATCGGCAACGCCGCGCAAACCCTGCACCCCGTCGCGGGCCAGGGGCTCAACCTCGGGCTGCGCGATGCGCATACGCTCGTCGACACGCTGTCCGCGCAAGGTTTCGAAGCGACCGCGCTCGCGACCTTCAACGCGCGCCGTGCGCTCGACCGGCGCTTCACGATCGGCGCGACCGACACGCTCGCGCGACTGTTCACGATCGACTCGGGCCCGCTCCCGCTGCTGCGCGGCGCCGCGCTCACCGCGCTCGAATTCGTGCCGCCGCTCAAGAAGGTGATCGCGCGCCAGATGATGTTCGGCCAGCGCAACTGACGCGCCGCGCACCGCGCGGTACGCACTGCCGGACCGCACAAACCGGGTCAAATCGGCGGGGCATGGGAATACGGTAAAATGCGCGTTTTCCCTCCGCCCTTTTCATGCCCGCACCTGTCGCGGGCGGTGCCATTGCGATGCCCGTTATCGGCTCTCACGTATTGCGTAACAACCTGTTCGTCGCCCCGATGGCCGGCGTGACGGACCGTCCGTTCCGCCAGCTGTGCAAGCGGCTGGGGGCCGGTTACGCCGTGTCCGAGATGGTCGCGTCCAACGCGCAGCTGTGGAAAAGCGCGAAGACGATGCGGCGCGCGAACCACGAGGGCGAGGTGGAGCCGATCGCGGTCCAGATCGCGGGCGCCGATCCGGCGATGATGGCCGAAGCGGCCCGCTACAACGTCGACAACGGCGCGCAGATCATCGACATCAACATGGGCTGCCCGGCGAAGAAGGTCTGCAACGTCGCCGCCGGCTCCGCACTGCTGCAGAACGAGCCGCTCGTGCAGCGGATCGTCGAGGCCGTCGTCGCGGCGGTCGGTACGGGGCCCGATGCGGTGCCCGTCACGCTGAAGATCCGCACCGGCTGGGACCGCGAGCACAAGAACGCGATCACGGTCGCGCGCCTCGCCGAAGCCGCCGGCATCTCGATGCTCACCGTGCACGGCCGCACGCGCGCCGACCTCTACCGCGGCGACGCCGAATACGAAACCATCGCGGCCGTGAAAGCGGCCGTGCGCATCCCGGTCGTCGCAAACGGCGACATCACGTCGCCCGCGAAGGCGAAGGCCGTGCTCGATGCAACCGGCGCCGACGCGCTGATGATCGGTCGTGCCGCGCAAGGCCGGCCGTGGCTGTTCCGTGAAATCGATCATTTCCTGCAAACCGGCGAGCTGCTGCCCCCGCCGCTGATCGACGAGATCCAGCAGGTGATGAACGAACACCTGGAAGACCACTACGCGTTCTATGGTGAATTCACGGGAGTCCGTACTGCGCGCAAGCACATCGGCTGGTACACTCGCGGCCTTTCCGGTGCCAACGGGTTCCGGCACAGGATGAACACGCTCGATTCCTCCCGCGAGCAGCTCGCCGCCGTCAATGCATTCTTCGAGGCGCAAAAAGCGCTGTCGGACCACCTCGTCTACGTCGATGACGAAGAGGAAAACGGCCAGGGCGAGTCGGACGACCATAACCAGTTAGCAGCATGAGCAAGCACAACATCGAACAATGTGTCCGCGAGAGCCTGGACGTGTATTTCCGGGATCTAGACGGCTCCAATCCGCACGACGTCTATGAAATGGTGATGTCCTGCGTCGAAAAGCCGATGCTCGAGGTCGTGCTCGTACAGGCAGGCGGCAACCAGTCGCTCGCCGCGGAGTACCTCGGCATCAACCGCAATACGCTGCGCAAGAAGCTGCAGCAGCACGGCCTGCTGTAGCCGGCCGTCCCGTCCCCGTTTCCCTGGCTATTGGTGGTTCCATCATGATCAAGCAAGCGCTCATTTCCGTTTCCGACAAGACCGGCATCGTCGACTTCGCGAAGTCGCTGTCCGACCTCGGCGTCAAGCTGCTGTCGACGGGCGGCACCGCGAAACTGCTCGCCGACGCGGGCCTGCCCGTTACCGAAGTGGCCGACTACACGGGCTTTCCGGAAATGCTCGATGGGCGCGTGAAGACGCTCCACCCGAAGGTGCACGGCGGCATCCTCGCCCGCCGCGACCTGCCCGAGCACATGCAGGCGCTGGAACAGCACGGCATCCCGACGATCGACCTGCTCGTCGTGAACCTGTATCCGTTCGTCGCGACGATCGCGAAGGACGACTGCACGCTCGCCGACGCGATCGAGAACATCGACATCGGCGGCCCGACGATGCTGCGCTCGGCCGCGAAGAACCACCGCGACGTGACGGTCGTCGTCGATCCGGCCGACTACGCGGTCGTGCTCGACGAAATGAAGGCGAACGGCAATGCGGTCGGCTACGCGACCAACTTCCGCCTCGCGACGAAGGTGTTCGCGCACACCGCGCAGTACGACGGCGCGATCACGAACTACCTGACGAGCCTGACCGACGAGCTGAAGCACGCATCGCGCAATGCGTACCCGGCGACGCTGAACCTCGCGTTCGACAAGGTGCAGGACCTGCGCTACGGCGAGAACCCGCACCAGAGCGCGGCGTTCTACCGCGACATCGCGACGCCGGCCGGTTCGCTCGCGAACTACCGCCAGCTGCAGGGCAAGGAACTGTCGTACAACAACATCGCGGATTCGGACGCGGCGTGGGAATGCGTGAAGACGTTCGACGTGCCGGCCTGCGTGATCATCAAGCATGCGAACCCGTGCGGCGTCGCGGTCGGCAACGACTCGGCAGACGCTTACGCGAAGGCGTTCCAGACCGACCCGACCTCCGCGTTCGGCGGCATCATCGCGTTCAACCGCGAAGTCGACGAAGCGGCTGCCCAGGCCGTCGCGAAGCAGTTCGTCGAAGTGCTGATCGCACCGTCGTTCAGCGACGCCGCGAAGCAGGTGTTCGCCGCGAAGCAGAACGTGCGCCTGCTCGAAATCGCGCTCGGTGAAGGCCATAACGCGTTCGACCTGAAGCGCGTGGGCGGCGGCCTGCTGGTGCAGTCGCTCGATTCGAAGAACGTGCAGCCGCACGAGCTGCGCGTCGTCACGAAGCGCCACCCGACGCCGAAGGAAATGGACGACCTGCTGTTCGCATGGCGCGTCGCGAAGTACGTGAAGTCGAACGCGATCGTGTTCTGCGGCAACGGCATGACGCTCGGCGTCGGCGCAGGCCAGATGAGCCGTGTCGATTCCGCGCGCATCGCGAGCATCAAGGCGCAGAACGCAGGCCTGACGCTGGCCGGCTCGGCCGTCGCGTCGGATGCGTTCTTCCCGTTCCGTGACGGCCTCGACGTCGTCGTGGCAGCCGGCGCGACCTGCGTGATCCAGCCGGGCGGCTCGATGCGCGACGACGAAGTGATCGCGGCAGCCGACGAGCACAACATCGCGATGATCCTGACGGGCGTGCGCCACTTCCGTCACTGATCGCAGGCGGCCCGCGCGGCTGCCGCACGAAGACCCGGCGGCGTCGCACCCGCCGGGTTTTTTATTGCGTAGCGCCCTCGCACGCGACCGCGCGACCGGCTTGCCGCACCATTCGTTGTAGTATCGCTGCATCAGGCAATTCTCCTCACTCATGCGAATTCTCGGCATCGACCCCGGCCTGCGCGTCACCGGCTTCGGCGTCATCGACGTCAGCGGCCACCGGCTCGCCTATGTCACGAGCGGCGTCATCCGCACACCGACGGCCGACCTCGCCACCCGGCTCGGCACGATCTTCCAGGGCGTCTCGACGATCGTGCGCGAACATGCGCCCGACCAGTCCGCGATCGAAAAGGTGTTCGTCAACGTGAACCCGCAGTCGACGCTGCTGCTCGGCCAGGCCCGCGGCGCGGCGATCTGCGGCCTCGTCGCGGGCGGCCTGCCCGTCGCCGAATACACGGCGCTGCAGCTCAAGCAGGCCGTCGTCGGCTACGGCCGCGCGACCAAGACGCAGATGCAGGAAATGGTCACGCGGCTGCTCAACCTCTCCGGCCAACCGGGCTCCGACGCGGCCGACGCGCTCGGCATGGCGATCTGCCACGCGCACGGCGGCAACACGCTCAGCACGCTCGGCGGCCTCGCGCCGGCGCTCGCGCAAAAAGGGCTGCGCGTGCGGCGCGGGCGGCTGGTCGGCTGACGCCGGCGGCGAGCAACGGGCGATCGTCGGGCCGCGCGCACTGCGGCCGGCCGGCCGAATGGCCGGACCCATCGGTTTTCCACCGCGCGTGCGCTACACTCGCGCTTTATTCCTCGCATCCCGCCATCCATGATCGGTCGCATCGCCGGCATCCTGCTCGAAAAGAACCCGCCTCACCTGCTCGTCGACTGCAACGGCGTCGGCTATGAAATCGACGTGCCGATGAGCACCTTCTACAACCTGCCGCAAACGGGTGAGCGCATCGTGCTGCTGACGCAGCAGATCGTCCGCGAGGACGCGCACCTGCTGTACGGCTTCCTGACGCAGCAGGAGCGCACGACCTTCCGCGAGCTGCTGAAGATCACCGGCATCGGCGCACGCATGGCGCTCGCCGTGCTGTCCGGCATGAGCGTGCAGGAGCTCGCGCAGGCCGTGACGATGCAGGACGCCGCGCGCCTCACACGCCTGCCCGGCATCGGCAAGAAGACGGCCGAACGCCTGCTGCTCGAGCTGAAAGGCAAGCTCGGCGCCGACCTCGGCGCGCTCGCCGGTGCCGCGTCCCAGTCCGACCACGCGACCGACATCCTCAACGCGCTGCTCGCACTCGGCTACTCCGAAAAGGAAGGCCTCGCCGCGATCAAGAACGTGCCGGCCGGCACCGGGGTATCCGAAGGCATCAAGCTCGCGCTCAAGGCGTTGTCGAAGGCGTAACGCGCGGCCAAACCGGCCGTCGAAACCAGTGTCGCGCGACTGTGCGGCGCTCGCCAGTCGGCCGTTCGGCCAGGTGGGCCGGACAGCGCTGCGCGGTACAATGGCCGCATGATTGAAACCGACAAACTCGCCACCGAGCAGCGGATCATCGCCGCCACGCCCACCTCGTCGCACGAGGAGGTGTTCGAACGCGCGCTGCGGCCACGCCAGCTCGACGACTACGTCGGCCAGGAAAAGGTGCGCGGCCAGCTCGAGATCTTCATCGAAGCCGCCAAGCGTCGCTCCGAGCCGCTCGATCACGTGCTGCTGTTCGGGCCGCCGGGCCTCGGCAAGACGACGCTCGCACACATCATCGCGCGTGAAATGGGCGTGAACCTGCGTCAGACGTCGGGCCCCGTGCTCGAGCGCGCGGGCGATCTCGCCGCGCTGCTGACGAACCTCGAAGCGAACGACGTACTGTTCATCGACGAGATCCACCGGCTGTCGCCGGTCGTCGAGGAAATCCTGTATCCGGCACTCGAGGATTACCAGATCGACATCATGATCGGCGAAGGCCCGGCCGCGCGCAGCGTGAAGCTCGACCTGCAGCCGTTCACGCTCGTCGGCGCGACCACGCGCGCCGGGATGCTGACCAACCCGCTGCGCGACCGTTTCGGGATCGTCGCGCGCCTCGAGTTCTACGACGCCGATCAACTGTCGCGCATCGTGCGGCGCTCGGCGTCGCTGCTGAACGCGCATATCGATCCGAACGGCGCGCTGGAAATCGCGAAGCGCTCGCGCGGCACGCCTCGGATCGCGAACCGGCTGCTGCGCCGCGTGCGTGACTTCGCGGAAGTGAAGGCCGACGGCCAGATCACGGCGGCCGTTGCCGATGCCGCGCTCGCGATGCTCGACGTCGATCCGGTCGGCTTCGACCTGATGGACCGCAAGCTGCTCGAGGCGATCCTGTACAAGTTCGACGGCGGCCCGGTCGGGATCGACAACCTCGCGGCGGCGATCGGCGAGGAGCGCGACACGATCGAGGACGTGCTCGAGCCGTACCTGATCCAGCAGGGTTTCCTGCAGCGCACGCCGCGCGGGCGTGTCGCGACGCAGCTCACGTATCGCCACTTCGGGCTCTCCGTGCCCGACACCGGCCGTGCCGAGCGCGGCGGAACGTGGGACGCCCCCGACGGCGGGAAGTAACCGCCACAGCAGCCATGACGACACCGCCCAGCCACCCCTCCGCACCCGCACCGGGCCCACGCTGGGCCGAGCCGATCCGCAAGCGGCTCGTGGCAGGCATCACGCACCTGACCGTGGGCGGCGGCGGCCCGTCGCTCGATCTGTCGTCGCCGCCGGGCGATCCGGGGCTGTTCGGCCCCGATGCGATCTGCTGGCGCGTGCACGCCGACTTCACGTCGATGATGACGGGCGGCATCGCCGCACTGCTGCTGCAGGCGCTTCATCCGCTCGCACTCGCAGGCGTCTGGGATCATTCGTCGTTTCGCACCGACATTCTCGGCCGGTTGCGGCGCACCGCCACGTTCATCACGGGCACGACATTCGGCAGTCGCGCAGACGCACTCGCGCTGATCGAGCGCGTGAAATCGATCCACGCGCGCATCTCGGGTACCGCGCCCGACGGCCGGCCTTACCGCGCCGACGATCCAGCGTTGCTGACCTGGGTACATGTCGCGGAAGTGTCGAGTTTCCTGGCCGCGCATCTGTGCTACGTGAATCCGGCGTTGCCGGGTGAGCTGCAGGATCGCTACTACGCCGAAACTGCATTGATCGCCGAACTGCTCGGCGCACACGAGGTGCCGCGTTCGCGCGCCGAAGTGAGCGCTTATCTTGCGCGCATGCAGCCCGAGCTCGAGGCCGGTCCGCACACCTTCGAGGTGATGTCCATCCTGCTGAACGTACCGGTTGCGCGCCCCACGCTGCGGCCGGCCGCGTCGCTGATGATGCATGCGGGGATCGACCTGCTGCCGCCGTGGGCGCAGCACATGCTCGGCGTATCGACGTTCGCGCCGCTGCGGCGCGCGGTGGTCCGGCCCGGCGTAAGGGCCGTCGCGCCCGTACTGCGGTGGGCCCTCGTCAACGGCGCGTCAAAACGTGCGCGCCGTCGCGCGACTGCAACCCCGCCCGCCTGACGATCCTATTTCTCCGATCATTTCAATCAGCTGTCAAATTTCCGTGACAAGCTGACGGGCTTGCACCCGCGCACGGTCGCACGCCCCGCGTGTTCACGACCCGCGCGGCGTCCCGCCCACCCGACCGACACCCGATGCCCGCGATGCCACGCCTGCCGATCCGTTTCGCCCTTGCCGCCAGCCTGTCCGCCGTCTTCGCCCTCGCCGCTTGCGGAGGCGACGATGTCACCGCCGTCGCGCGCACGGACGCGCAAACGCCGCCCGTCGGCACCCCGACGACGCCCGCCCCCACGCCGCAACCGGGCCAATGGAAAACCGCCCGCACGGGCGACCTGATCGACGTGACGCTCGGCGATCTCCATCCGACACAGGGTGCGATCGGCTACGACCAGATTTACTACAAGCTCGGCCGCTACGAACTGCAGCCGGACAAGAAATTCGACGACTTCTGCACGGACGAAGGTCTCGGCGGCGTCGCGTCGAGCGGCTACACGGCGAAGTCGACGCTGCGCGAGCCTGCCAGCTACGCGTGCGCGAAGACCGACGCCAACGCGCGCGACCGCTCGGTGCTGAACCCCGTCGTGATCGGCCCGAACGGCGATGCGCTGTACCTGACCGACGGCCACCACGGCCTGTCGACCTACTACGAGACGCCCGACGGCGGTCCCGCGCTGCACGTGCACGTCGTCGTCAAGGACAACCTCAGCGACTATTCGGGTGACGCGTTCTGGCAACAGATGCAAAACCGCGGTTACGTGCGCCTCAAGAATGGCGAAGGCAAGCCGATCACGGCCGCGCAACTGCCGACCGGGCTCGGCCTGAAACTCGGGATGACGAACGACCGCTACCGGTCGCTCGTCTATTTCACACGCGACATCGGCTACAGCAAACCCGCGCAATCCACCGACTACCTCGAGTTCTACTGGGCCGACTGGCTGCGCGCGCAACCGGGCACGTTCTCGCTCGCCAACTACGACCTGACGCGCGCCGGCGCGACCGATCCCGATCCGGCGAAGGCCGACACGGGCTACCTGAACGCGGTGTGGAATGCGTCGACCCGAATGGTCGCGGCGACGGACCCGGTGATCGACGGCAAGACAGGCGCCGATCTCGGGCGCGCCGACGCCATCAACGGCGGGAAGAAGTACAACAAGGGGGAGTTCGACAAGCTGCGCCAGCCGATCACGGCCGACAAGCCCGGCAAGATCGCATACGCGCTCGACTACAAGAAGCGCCACGCGCTGCCGCAGTAAGCCGGTTCCCGCACGGCCCCGGCCGACGGGGCCTGCGCGCCCGGACTCAGAGCACCTTGCGGTACCCGTCGTCGTCGCTCGCGGCGTCCAGGTGAGACACGTCGGCCCACTGCACGACCTGCGCGCGGCCATCCACGTAGTCGACGACGTTGATGCTCGTGTTGAGCAACTGATAGTTGCGCGGCGCCGACAGATCGAGCCCGTTCGCGAAGCGATACACGCAATCGAGCACGCCACCGTGTGCGACGCATGCGATCCGGCCGCCCGGATGCGCGGCGACGATCGGCTCGAGCGCGTGCAGCACGCGGTGATAGAACGCGCGCTGCGACTCGCCGCCTTCCGGCGCGAAACCCGGGTCGCGCGTCTGCCAGGCAGCGTATGCGTCCGGAAACAGCGCCTCGATCTCGGTGCTGTCGTGCCCCTGGAACGCGCCGTACGAGCGCTCGCGCAACCCTTCGCGCAACAGCAGCGGCAACCCGAGCGCATCGGCAAAGGGTTGCGCGGTCTGCTGCGCGCGCATCAGGTCGCTCGAATAGACCGCGTCGATGCGCGCACCGTCGCGCGCATCGCGCGCGAGCCGTGCGGCAAGCCGCTGCGCCTGTGCGAGCCCCGTGTCGGCCAGCGGGATGTCGATATGACCCTGGATGCGCTTGATGCGGTTCCAGGCCGTCTCGCCATGGCGGATGAAAAGAATCTGCGTGGTGGCCATCGCGGGGCGTCTCCGGGGAAGAATCAGGGCCGCACTTGCAGCCAGAACGTCACGGGGCCGTCGTTGACGAGCGACACCTGCATGTCGGCGCCGAACTCGCCCGTCTCGACGACCGGATGGCGCGTACGCGCGGCCGCGACGAAATAATCGAACAGACGCGCGCCTTCGTCGGGCGGCGCGGCCGGCGTGAAGCTCGGACGCAGCCCGCTGTTGGTGTCGGCCGCCAGCGTGAATTGCGACACGAGCAGCAGGCCGCCCGCATGCCCTTCCCCGTCGATGTTCGATACGGGGAGATTCATCTTGCCGGCCGCATCGCTGAACACGCGGTAGCCGAGCATCTTCGCGAGCAGCTTGTCGGCGGCGGCTTCGGTATCGCCGCGCTCCGCGCAGACCAGCGCGAGCAGGCCCGCGCCGATCTCGCCCGTCGTGCGCTCGCCGACGCGCACGTCGGCGCGCTTCACGCGCTGGATCAGCGCGATCATGCGGTCAGCGTGACGCGCGCGAAGCGGCGCTTGCCGACCTGCACGACGAACTCGCCGGCCTCGATCTTCAGGCCCTTGTCCGACACGGTCGCACCGTCGATCTTCACGCCGCCCTGCTCGATGTTGCGCAGCGCCTCGCTCGTCGACGGCACGAGGCCGGCCTGCTTCAGCAACTGGCCAATCGCCAGTGGCGCGCCCGCGAGCGTGACCGACGGGATGTCGTCCGGCACGCCGCCCTTCGCGCGGTGGTTGAAGTCTTCGAGCGCGCGCTCGGCGTCCGGCTGCGAGTGGAAGCGCGCGACGATTTCCTGCGCGAGCAACACCTTGAAATCGCGCGGGTTGCGGCCGCCTTCGGCCTCCCGCTTGAAGCCGGCGATCTCGTCGAGGCTGCGGAACGACAGCAGCTCGAAGTAACGCCACATCAGCGTGTCCGAGATGCTCATCAGCTTGCCGAACATGTCGGTCGGCTTTTCGCTGATGCCGACGTAGTTGCCCTTCGACTTCGACATCTTCTCGACGCCGTCGAGGCCTTCGAGCAGCGGCATCGTGAGAATGCACTGCTGTTCCTGGCCGTACTGCTTCTGCAGTTCGCGGCCGACCAGCAGGTTGAACTTCTGGTCGGTGCCGCCGAGCTCGAGATCGGCGTTCAGCGCGACCGAATCGTAGCCCTGCATCAGCGGGTACAGGAATTCGTGGATCGAGATCGGCACGCCGCCCTGGAAGCGCTTCGTGAAATCCTCGCGCTCGAGAATCCGCGCGACCGTGTAGCGCGACGCGAGCTTGATCATCCCGTCCGCGCCGAGCGGCATCGACCATTCGCTGTTGTAGCGGATCTCGGTCTTTTCGCGGTCGAGCACGAGTGCGGCCTGCTCGAAGTAGGTCTTCGCGTTCGACTCGATCTGCTCGCGCGTGAGCGGCGGGCGCGTCGCGTTGCGGCCCGACGGATCGCCGATCAGCGACGTGAAATCGCCGATCAGGAAGATCACCGTATGGCCGAGGTCCTGCAGCTGACGCATCTTGTTCAGCACGACCGTATGGCCGATGTGGATATCAGGCGCAGTCGGGTCGAGGCCGAGCTTGATGCGAAGCGGCGTGCCCGTGGCCGCGCTGCGCGCGAGCTTCTGCGCGAACTCTTCCTCGATCAGCAGCTCGTCGACGCCGCGCTTCGTGACGGCGAGCGCATGCCGGACTTCGTCGGTGATCGGGAAAACAGGCTTGGAACTGGGTTCGGTGCTCATCGGTGCCAGGAGGAATGTCGCAAAAACAGGGATTTTCCCATAACTTGCGCGCGCATCGCTTAACGACGCGTCACGTTGCGCGGATAATCGGGCGCAAGGCGCGCGGCACCGGCCCGCGCCGCACGATCCAGGAGAACCCAACGTGCCGCAACGACATCCGCAAACCGCCCATCCGGCCGACGGCATCTACTTCGGGCTGATGTCGGGAACCAGCATGGACGGCGTCGACGGTGTCGCCGTACGCTTCGAGGCCGGCCACGCGCCGGTCGTGCTCGCGGAAGCGTTCGTCGGCTTCGCGCAATCGCTGCGCGACGCGCTGTTCGCGCTGCAGCAGCCGGGCGACGATGAAATCGACCGCGAATCGCTCGCCGCGAACGCGCTGGTCGCGCGCTATGCGGTGTGCTGCCACGAGTTGCAGCGCACGGCCGGGCTGTCACGTGACGAAATCCGCGCGATCGGCGTGCACGGCCAGACGGTACGCCATCGCCCCGAGCGCGGCTATACGCGGCAGCTCAACAACCCGGCGCTGCTCGCGGAGCTGACCCAGGTCGACGTGATCGCCGATTTCCGCAGCCGCGATGTGGCCGCCGGCGGCCACGGCGCGCCACTCGCGCCGGCGTTCCATGCGACGGTATTCGGTGCGCCGGGCGAAACGCGTGTCGTCTGCAATCTCGGCGGGATCAGCAACATCACGATCCTGCCCGGCGAAGGCGGCGACGTGCGCGGCTTCGATTGCGGCCCCGCGAATGCGCTGATCGACGAATGGGCGACGCGCCACCTCGGCAAGCCGTACGACGACGGCGGCAAGTTCGCTGCGCGCGGCACCGTGCAGGCGCCGCTGCTCGACGCGCTGCTCGACGAGCCGTATTTCGCCGCGCCGCCGCCGAAAAGCACCGGCCGCGACCTGTTCAATCCCGCGTGGCTCGACGCGAAGCTCGCCCCGTTCGCGCAAATCGCGCCGGCAGACGTGCAGGCGACACTCACGGCGCTCACCGCCGTCTCGGTCGCACGTGAGATCGCGCGGCACGCAGCCGGCTGCAAGGCGGTCTTCGTGTGCGGCGGCGGCGCCCGCAATCCCGTGTTGCTGGACGCGCTCAGGCACGCGCTGCGCGAAGCCGGCGTGCCGGCCACGGTCGATACGACGGCCGCGCTCGGCGTGCCGCCGCAGCAGGTCGAGGCGCTCGCGTTCGCCTGGCTCGCATACCGCTTCACCGCGCGCCAGCCCGGCAATCTCGCGACGGTCACCGGTGCGGCCGGCAACCGCGTCCTCGGCGCGCTTTATCCGCGCTGACGCGCGGCCGCCCGGCAGACACCGCATACAGGCATAAAAAAACGGGGCATAACGCCCCGTTTTTCATTCCGGCGAACCGGCGCGGATCTGCCGTGCGCTCAGACCGAGAACGACGAGCCGCACCCGCAGGTGGTGGTCGCGTTCGGGTTCTTGATCACGAACTGGGCGCCGTTGAGGTCGTCCTTGTAGTCGATCTCTGCACCGACCAGGTACTGGTAGCTCATCGAGTCGATCAGGAGCTGGACGCCGTTCTTGTCCATCACGGTGTCGTCCTCGTTGACTTCCTCGTCGAACGTGAAGCCATACTGGAAGCCGGAGCAGCCGCCGCCCTGCACGAACACGCGCAGCTTCAGGTCGGGATTGCCCTCTTCGTCGATCAATTGCTTGACCTTGTCGGCCGCTGCGTCGGTGAAGACGAACGGAAGCGGCATGTCGGTCGTCGTTGCTGCGGATTCGGTAACAGCGTTCATTGCGAACTCTCCAGGAAGCTTTAGCCGCTATTGTAGGGCCGATCAGAAGATCGTGCTGAAGTCCATGAAATCAATAGGTTCTTGTCGATTTCATCAAACACGCCTGCGCAGGCGGCCGCGGGCATAAAAAAACCGCCAGCGCAAAAGCTGGCGGTTTTTCCGGCGAACGCCGCCCGAAAGCGGCGCGGCCATGAAGCGGAATTAACGCTTCGAGAACTGCTTGGCGCGGCGTGCCTTGCGCAGACCGACCTTCTTACGCTCGACTTCACGCGCATCGCGCGTAACGAAGCCTGCGCTCGACAGCGACGGCTTCAGCGTCGCATCGTAGTCGATCAATGCACGGGTGATGCCGTGACGCACTGCGCCCGCCTGACCCGTTTCACCACCACCGTTCACGTTCACCTTGATGTCGAACGTCTGGCCGTGGTTCGTGAGTTCCAGCGGTTGACGCACGATCATCAGCGACGTTTCGCGCGAGAAGTAGTCAGCGATGGGCTTGCCGTTGACGATGATGTCGCCCTTGCCAGCCTTGATGAAGACACGTGCGACTGCGCTCTTGCGGCGGCCCGTACCGTAGTTCCAGTTACCGATCATGTGGGTCCCCTTAGATCTCGAGCGCCTTCGGCTGTTGAGCCGAGTGCGGATGCGTCGCTTCTGCGTAGACCTTCAGCTTCTTGATCATCGCGTAACCGAGCGGGCCCTTCGGCAGCATGCCCTTGACCGCCTTCTCGAGCGCACGGCCCGGGAAGCGTTCTTGCATCTTGCCGAACGTCGTTTCATAGATGCCGCCCGGGTAGCCCGAGTGACGGTAGTACTTCTTGTCCAGCGTCTTGTTGCCCGTGACCTTCAACTTGCTCGCGTTGATGATGATGATGAAATCACCAGTGTCGACGTGCGGGGTGAACTCAGGCTTGTGCTTGCCGCGCAGACGGCGTGCCACTTCGCTGGCAACACGGCCGAGAACCTTATCCGTCGCGTCAATCACGTACCATTCGCGCGTCACCTCATGGGCTTTTGCGGAAAACGTCTTCATGATCGATCCAAAAAAAATGCTTTGCCCGATGTGTTCTTCCTGCTTGTCTGTGTGCGCTTCGAGGCGCGGTGCAGGCTCTCCCTGTTCTTTTTCCGTGGGCATGAATGCGGAAAAGCCCTGAATTATAAAGGAAATACGGCGACGCGGTCAAAGGGAATCCACGCCCCGTGTCCGCGGCGCCCGAAATGGGCCAAAATCCGGTCGTGCCCCGACAAGCCAGGCGAACCGAGCGCCCGGGGAGGCACCCATCGACACGCGGCACATGACCTTGCCGCGCCAGACCGGCCGAACACGGAAAACAACAAACAAGCATGATGAAACAACGACTTACGCCCTTCTTCGCGGCCGCGCTGCTGGCCGCCGCGGCGCCTGCCGTCGCCGCTCACGCCGGCTGCGAAGCCAAGCTCGACGCGCTCGATGCTCGCATTGCCGAAGCCCGGACCGCCCACGCCGAGGATCGCGTCGCCCGCCTGCGCGCGGTACGCGAACGCGTGCGCCATTTTTGCGCACGGGGGCATGGCCATGCGTCGACACCCGCCGCAAGCCCCGGCGGCACGCCGCCCGACGCCGCGCCGCAGCCGGCCGCCCGGCAGCCCGCGTAACGGATGTCGGGGCGCGCAAGCTGCGCGCCGATGTTTGCACGAGACGAAAAAAAGCCCGAACGGCTGGTTCGGGCTTAATCCACCTTAGGAGGAGGGTGGAGGAGACATTCGGAGGTTGCCGCAGCGCGACAACCAATGAGGCTCATTATACGAACGCGTCTCCGACATCACAAGAAAATTTGCATTACGAAATCACCAACCATAATGCGAAATTCCGAGAAATCGATCAACAAGATTGATTTTCCCTTTAAAATCAATCACCTGACCTCACCTGACGCAAGCAAAAATCCCCCGCCCCTAGAGTAAAACCCCTAAAATCGGCAGGGAAATTGCCTTTCGGCACGTTGTCGCACACCGCCCGCGCGGCTCCGGCATTGCACGTCGTGCAGCGCATCAGCCGACCGTTGCGCAGCGGGCTACAATGCCGGATCGAATCCGAATCAGGCAACGCTGGAGTGCAAGCATGGAATGCAAAGTAAGCTGGATGGGTCAGGACGGCATGGCGTTTTCCGCCCAGACCGGGAGCGGGCATCTCGTCACGATGGACGGCGCCCCCGAAGGCGGCGGCCACAACCTCGCGCCGCGTCCGATGGAAATGGTGCTGCTCGGCACCGGCGGCTGCACGGCCTATGACGTCGTGCTGATCCTGAAGAAGAGCCGCCAGGAAGTCACCGGCTGCTCGGTCACGCTGAAGGCCGAGCGCGCGAGCGAAGACCCGAAGGTGTTCACGAAGGTGCACTTCCACTTCACCGTCACCGGCCGCAACCTGAACCCGGCCACGGTCGAACGCGCGATCAACCTGTCGCACGACAAGTACTGCTCCGCGTCGATCATGATCGCGAAGACGGCCGAACTCACGCATTCGTTCGACATCGTCGCCGCCTGAACGCACGGCGAGCGCGCATGAAAAAAGGGCCGGCGCTCCGCAAGGAGACGCCGGCCCTTTCGCATTCGAGCCGCAAAGCAGGCCGATAAGCCGGATTCTGTGCACGCTGCGCGCCGAAGCGCACAACGCGTGGCAGCCATTCCTCTAGGCGCGCCATTGCTGACGCGCTCAAGCTTCCTACCCGCAGACGAGACGGGGGCCCCGTCCTGCATCCGAAAATGCGCGCCTGCCTACTTGGAATTGCTCCGGGTGGAGGTTACCGTGCCGGCGGACGTCGCCGTCGCCGCGGTGCGCTCTTACCGCACCGTTTCACCCTTACCTGATCCCGGCTTGCGCCGGGCCATCGGCGGTTTGCTTTCTGTTGCCCTGTTCCGCGTGTTGCCACGGATGGCCGTTAGCCATCACCCTGCCCTGTGGAGTCCGGACTTTCCTCGCCCCCGCGCGCCCGAAGGCGGCGAGGCCGCGACTGCCTAGCCTGCTTTGCGACGCGCATTCTAGCACTGCGCGCCGCTGCCGGCAGCGCAACGGTCACGCCAGCTTCCAGCCGATCGTCTCGCCGCCGCGCAACGGCACGACCGGCGTGTCGCCCGCGAAGATCTCGCGCGGCAGTTCCCACGCCTCGCGGCGCAGTGTGACCGTCTCGGCGCTGCGCGGCAGCCCGTAGAAATCGGCACCGAAGAAGCTCGCGAAACCTTCCAGCTTGTCGAGCGCGCCGGCGTGATCGAACGCTTCCGCATACAGCTCGAGCGCGTGCAGCGCCGTGTAGCAGCCCGCACAGCCGCACGCGGTTTCCTTCGCGTCGCGCGCATGCGGCGCGCTGTCGGTACCGAGGAAGAAGCGCGGGTTGCCCGACGTCGCGGCCTCGACCAGTGCGACGCGATGCGTCTCGCGCTTCAGCACGGGCAGGCAGTAGTAGTGCGGGCGAATCCCGCCGACGAACAACGCATTGCGGTTGTACAGCAGGTGATGGGCCGTGATCGTCGCGCCGAGCAAGCCGGGCGCCGCGTCGGCGTCGCGCACGTAGTCGGCCGCGTCCTTCGTCGTGATGTGCTCGAACACGACCTTCAGGCCCGGGAAATCGCGGCGCAGCGGCGTCATCACACGGTCGATGAAAACGTTCTCGCGGTCGAACAGGTCGATCGACGCATCGGTCACCTCGCCGTGCACGAGCAGCGGCATGCCCGTTTCCTGCATGGCCTCGAGCGTCTTCGCGCATTTCGCGAGATCGGTCACGCCGCGGTCGGAGTTCGTCGTAGCGCCTGCCGGATACAGCTTCACGCCGTGCACGAAACCGCTTTCGCGCGCGCGGCGGATCTCGTCGGGCGGCGTGTTGTCGGTCAGGTACAGCGTCATCAGCGGTTCGAACGTCATCCCGGCCGGCAACGCGGCAAGGATGCGCTCGCGATAAGCCTGCGCCTGCGCGGTGGTCGTCACCGGCGGCTTCAGGTTCGGCATGACGATCGCGCGGCCGAACTGGCGCGCGGTGTGCGGCAGCACGGCGGCCAGCATGTCGCCGTCTCGCAGGTGCAGGTGCCAGTCGTCGGGACGGGCGAGCGAGAGCGTCGCCGGGGAGGAAGCGTTCGAGGCAGTCATAGAAGGCGTCGTGAGGAACGGGCGGCCATTGGCGGGGCCGGAACGCGCGTGCGCGGGCCGACTGACGGCAAACCGCAACACGAGGCCTTCGGCCGGCGGAATCCGCTTTTTACCGCTCAAGGCTCGGTGATATGCTAGAAGCCGCATTGTACCGGGGTTCGCCCGGTTCGTTACCCCCCGCCTCAGCCTGCCGCCCCAAGTAAAATGTGCCAACTCTTAGGAATGAACTGCGCCGCGCCGACGGACGTCACATTCTCCTTCACAGGTTTCGCGGCCCGGGGCGGGCTCACCGATCACCATGCCGACGGCTGGGGCATCGCGTTCTTCGAAGATAAAGCCTGCCGCCTCTTCATCGATCACCAGGCATCGGCCACGTCGCCGATCGCCGAAATGGTGAAACGCTACCCGATCAAGTCCAAGAACACGATCGCGCACATCCGCAAGGCGACGCAGGGCCACATCCTGCTCGAGAACAGCCATCCGTTCATGCGCGAGCTGTGGGGCCGGCACTGGATCTTCGCGCATAACGGCGACCTGCAGGATTACGCCCCGGACATGGACGGCAGCGTCTACCATCCGGTCGGCACGACCGACAGCGAACAGGCGTTCTGCGTGCTGATGCAGGGGCTGCGCGAGGCATTTCCCGGTGCGCAGCCGCCGCTGCCCGAACTGTTCGAACGCGTGGGCGAGCTGACGCGCGGCATCACCGATCATGGCGTATTCAACTTCCTGATGTCGAACGGCCAGGCGCTGTTCGCGCACTGCTCGACGCGGCTGCACTACCTCGTGCGACGCTGGCCGTTCTCGACCGCGCATCTCGTCGACGAAGACCTGTCGATCGACTTCGCGAAATATACGACGCCCGAAGATCGCGTCGCGGTGATCGCGACGCAGCCGCTCACCGACAACGAGGTCTGGACCGCGTTCGAGCCCGGCGAGCTGATCATGTTCCAGTGCGGCGACGTCGCCGCGCGGATGCAGATTCCGGTGCCCGAGCGCGTGCTCGAGAAGCTGCGCAATCCGGCGCTCGACGCGTCCGCATCGGCGCCGCGCGAAGCGCTCGCAACGGCCGCCGACGGCGATTCCGACGACGCGATCGATTTCTGATCCGGGCGCGCTGGCGCCCTTCCTCTTCTCTTCCGTTTTCACCGTCACCCGGCAACGCAATTGCACGCGGCGCTTGATCGTGGCGTGCAGTTTCGTGCGCATGCAAAGCGTCGACATTCTCGGCTGGAGAAAATCGCGCGCTCCGTACTGATTCCGTTTCACCCGGACCACAGTCCGGCATATCGAATCGACGCCGCACGACATTCGCTTGATTTTATTAATTTCCAAGCGAGAATAATTCAAATATCAAATAACCAAGCCAAGAAAACATCAAGCATATATAATCCGGAAGCCGTAGTTTAGCGCACCACCCCGACGCGAACCGTGCGGCACCCCACCGATCCAGCAACCATCAAATCACATCGAAAAAATCGACCAAAGCCTTACCTACAAAGGCTTTCAGTTCGATTCACCACACAATCCAAAAATACCGAATAAAGTTGGCATTATTGCCACATTTAATATTTTTTTGATAATCAGCCACCCCTCCGATCAGTAGACTCCGTCCATCCTCGGTGTAACGAATCACGGTTGGCGCAAAAACGGCCATGGTCGCCGCACGCCCATTCAAGCCATTTCTCCACCGCGGATTGCGATTTCACTGCATCGCGGTGAATACCACTTCAAAAGAAGAAAGAGGGGCTTGTCGTGAATCATTCATTTCGATCGATATGGAGCGAGACCAACGGCTGCTGGGTCGCAGTTGCAGAAACGGCACGGGCGCGCAGCAAGCGTTCAGGTAAAGCATCCGGCGCAAGCCGCGGTGCCACGCACGCGGCAGTGCGACGGTCGCCGCTGCGCCTCGCGGCGCTCGGCGCCGCACTGGCCGCGCTGTCGGCCGGCTCCGCGTATGCATCGACGTGCGGCAGCGGCGCGACCGTCGCGAGCGGCGGCAACTGCGCGCTCGGGAGTTTCGCCGCGGCCGCGAACGACAATCTGGCCGGCGCCGCGACCGTCACGAACGGCAACACCGTCGGCGTAACGGGGACCTGGACCGGTTCAACCGGCGACGCCGGCTACACGGTCGTGCCGCTCGGCAGCACGTCCGTCGTGTCGGGCAATCCGAACCAGCCGCTCGTGTCGCTCGGCGGCAAGACGCAGAGCATCAGCACGCCCGATTCGATCACGGGCACCAACACGTCGGTCGCCACCTACAACTCGTCCGCGTTCACCGCGTCGAGCACCGGCTCGGCCGACGTGCCCGTCTATCACGACGTGCACGACAACCAGTACGTGAACACGCGGATCGGCACCGTCGAGAGCTCGGGCGGCACGCTCGATGTGTCGATCGGCAGCCCGGCGAATGCACCGTCGGCGGCCGGCAACGTGATCTCGATGGCGGCGAAACAGACCGACCTGACCTACGCAAACGGCACCGGCGCGACGCCGAGCGTCGTCAACTGGAATTCGCGCAACCAGATCTGGTTCACCACCGGCGACTATCTCGCGAGCGGCGGCCCGGTCGGTAGCATCCAGCTCGACGTGCCGGCCTACGCGGGCACCTTCACCGCGTTCGACGGCAGCACGTGGACCGTCACCGACGCCGCGTCGCTCGCGGCGTACAACACCTTTCTCGTGCGCTCGGTGCAAAGCGGCGCACTCGGCTCGCAGGCAGCCTACGACAATGCGTTCGGGCAGGCGGTCACGTTCTCGACCGAAACCTTCCAGTATGCGAACAACGTCTCCGCGGGCGACAAGAACACCTTGCCGATCGACTACCTGTCGGTGATGCACGGCACGGGCGCGAACGCGACGCTACACATCGGCGCCGACGGCCAGATCGACTTCCGCGGCGCCAGCTCGATCGAATCGAGCTCGGCGGTCGTCGCCGATAACGGCGCGCACTTCGTCAACGACGGTCGCCTGTCGGGCGACTTCACGCTGGTGCGCCTGCTGACCGGCGCGAGCGGCGTCAACAACGGCGTGATCTCGGCCGGCTATGCGTCCGGCGACAACTTCAACACGAGCGGCGCCGCGCAACCGGACAACTTCGGCTTCAACGCGTACACCGAAGGCAGCGGCGTGTACGCGAACGGCACGGGCACGACGTTCGTCAACAACGGAATCATGAACGTCGGCGCGTGGAACCTCACCGGCAACCGCGCCGACCTGCAGAACTACGCGGTAGCCGCAACCGGCGGTGCAAGCGGCACCAACGCCGGCACGATCAACGTCGGCGTCAACGCGACGACGCTCGACAGCCAGGTGATCGGCGGCCTCGCCGACGGCGGCAGCTTCACGAACGCGGCCGGCGGCACGATCTACCTCGGCCGCGCAGCCCAGTACGATCCCGCGTCGCCGGAGGCCGCGAACGACGTCGCGCTGTCCGCGCACGCGTACGGCATCCTGCTCGGCGCATCCGGCACCGCGAGCAACCTCGGCACGATCGTGATCGGCTCGCAGACGCAGAACGGTGCCGCGCTGGCGAGCATCGGCACGTCGTCCGGCACGCTGACCAACTCGGGCTCGATCATCGTCAACGGCGCGGCGCCCGGCACGCCGCTCGCCAACGTCGGCATACTCGCAGCCGATACCGCCGCGACCGTGACCAACACCGGCACCATCACGCTGAACGGCGTGAACGGCATCGGCATCATGGTGGTCGGCACCGGCACGAACGCGAGCGCCGCGACGTCGACCGGCACGATCAACGTGGCCGGCGGCCTCGATCCCGCATCGGGCACGCGCAACTACGGCGTGTGGGCCGAAGGGCCGCTCGCGAAGGCCACGCTCGACGGCGCGCTCAACCTGACCGGCACCGGCGCGATCGGCGTGCACGCTCGCTCGGGCGCGACGATCGACGTCGGCGCAAACGCGGTGCCGGCCTTCATGTCGGGCACAAACCAGATCGGCTTCTACGCATACGGCGCGGGCTCGAAGATCAACGTCGCCGCGCAGCATCTCAGCGTCGACACCGACGATTCGACGCTGTTCCGCGTCGCGGGCGGCGCGGCCTACACGGGCGCGTCGGCAGCCGGCACGCTGACGACCGACGTCAACGGACAGCGCGCACACGGCGTGCTCGCGACCGACGCCGGCACCACGCTGTCGACCGGCAACGCGATCTACAACGTCAACGGCGCGAACGGCATCGCGATCGCGGTCGAAGGCGGCGCGAAGGGCACGATCGACGCGAGCGCGACGATCAATCTGAATGCGGCCGGCGCGATCGCAGGCGTCGTCGACGGCCAGGCGCACGACCTCACCGGCGCGAATGCCGGCGCGCCGGTCGCAACGACGCTGACCAACGACGCCGCCGTCACGTCGTCGACCGCGGGCGTGACCGGTTTCGTCGCGCAGAACCTCGGCACGCTCGAGAACCGCGACACGGTGCTGCTGACGGGCGCCGGCTCGACGGGCGTCGTGGCGGGCACGCTCGGCACGGTGAACAACACGTCGACGATCCGCGTATCGAACGGCACCGGCGCGCTCGTGCAGGGTGCATCGGCCACGCTGGCCAACGCGGGGACGATCGAAGCCGACGACGGCGTCGCGGGCGTGCACCTGACCGGCGCTGGCGCATCGGTCGCGCTGTCGGGCGCGGGCACCGTCATCGCGAACGGCAGCGCCGACGGCGTGCTGATCGACTCGACCGTATCGGGCGGCGGGATCGCGGCCGGTGCGACGTCGATCGCAGTCGGCGGATCGGGCAACGGGATTCACAACCTCGGCACGAATGCGACGATCGCGCTCGCCGGCACGCAAGTCACGACGACCGGCAACGGCGCAAACGGCGTCGCGTCGACGGGCGCCGGCGCGCGCATCACGACCGATGCGGCAGCGGTCGTGCGCACCGCCGGCGACAATGCGCTCGGCGTGTTCGTGTCGGGCGCGGATTCGACGCTCGCGGCCAACGGCACGAGCGTCGCGACGACGGGCACCGGCGCGCACGCGATCGTCATGGACGGCGGCGCGACGGCGCTACTGTCGGGCGCGAAAGTCGGCACATCGGGCAGCGCGGCCGATGGCCTCGTCGCACGGAACGGCGGGCGCATCGCCGATACGGGTTCGTCGATCGCCAGCGCGGCCGGCAACGGCGCGACCGCGGACAGCGGCGGCGTGCTCGCGCTGACCGGCACGACGCTCAAGGGCGCAACGGCCGGCGTGCTGACGTCGGACACGCTCGCGAAAGGCGCAACGAGTTCGGTGCTCGTCGACGGCGGCAGCGTGACGTCCGCCGCCGGGCCGGCATTCGCCGCGCGCGGCGGCACGGCCGACATCGCGGTGCGCAACGGCACGGTCGTGACGGCCGGCAACGGCACGCTGCTGAATCTCTCGAACGGCAGCCACGCGACGTTCAATGCCTCGGCGGTGAACCTCGTCGGCGACATCGTCTCCGACGCGTCGAGCACCGGCAACGTGTTCCTCGCGAACGGCACGACGCTGACCGGCAAGATCGACCCGGTCGCGCTGACGATCGACAACACGAGCACGTGGCGCATGACGGGCAGCTCGGTGCTGAGCAGCCTGAACAACGCGGGCCTGGTCGCATTCGCCGCGCCGGTCGGCTCGCCGACGCTCTCGGGCAGCTACAAGACGCTGACGACGGGCGGCTACGTCGGCAACGGCGGCATCATCGCGCTCAACACGTATCTCGGCGCCGATGCGTCGCCGACCGACAAGCTGATCGTCGACGGCGGCGCCGCGAGCGGCACGACCGGCCTGAAGATCGCGAATACGGCCGGCACCGGCGCGCAGACGACCGGCGCCGGGATCCCCGTGGTCGTCACGGCCAACGGCGGCACGACCACCGTATCGGCGTTCCAGCTCGCCGGCCCCGTGCAGGCCGGCGCATACGAGTACCGGCTTTATCGCGGCGCCCAGAGCGGCGGCACGAGCGACGCGAACAACTGGTACCTGCGTTCGCAACTGACCGACCCCGGCGACCCGATCGATCCGTCCACCACGAACGGCGGCAACGGGAATGGCAATGGCAACGGCGGCGCGCTCGCGTATCGTCCGGGCGTCGCCGGCTATGCGCTGACGCCGCTGCTGAACGTCGACTACGGTTTCTCGACGCTCGGCAAGCTGCACGAACGCGTCGGCGACATCTACAACCTCGAGAAGCAGCAGCCCGGCAACCGCGATGGCGTGTGGGGGCGCATCGGCGGCCAGAGCCTCGATGCGAACGCGGGCCGCTTCGCGGCCGACGAGCGCACGTTCTTTGCACAGTTCGGCAAGGACTGGACGCTCGACCAGACGCCCGCCGGCAGCAGCACACATGCGGGCGTGACGGCGAGCATCGGCGTGTCGAACGCGAGCTTCGACGACATGGCGCGCGCCGGCTCGCCGACCCTGTCGACGTCGACGGGCTCGGTCGAGATGCACGCGCAGAGCATCGGCGGCTACTGGACGCGCTATCTTGCCGACGGCACGTACTTCGACAGCGTCGGGCAGGTCACGCACTACGGCAACCGCTATCGCGACAGCTATGGCAACGAGGCATCGCAGAACGGCTTCGGCGTCGCGCTGTCGCAGGAAGTCGGCAAGCCGTTCGGGATCGGCAACACGCCGGTCGCGATCGAGCCGCAGGCGCAGCTGATGTACCAGTACCTGAAGCTGAACGGGTTCAACGACAACGTGTCGGCCGTATCGGGCACGACGACCAACGCGCTGCGCGGGCGCGTCGGCGTGCGCATCTTCCGGCCGAACCTCGAATCGACCTCCGGCGGCAGCGCCGCGACGCCGTACTTCACGGCCGACGTGCTGCACGATTTCCTGTCGCCGGGCCAGACCGTCGTCGGCGGCACGCCGTTCGCGACGCATCTCGGCCGCACGTGGTACGAGCTCGGCGTCGGCGTCACTGCAGGCTTCGGCAAGTCGGGCGAGTTGTACGCGAATGCGAAGTACGCGCGCAACATCGGCGGCGATTACCGGCGCGGCATCGTCGGGCAGGTCGGCTACCGGTACAGTTGGTAACGAACGCAGCGGCAAACCAAAGGCGAAAAAAAACCGCCCGGCACTGGGCCGGGCGGTTTTCGCATTGGCGTACGCGATGCGCGAACGCTCAGTGCAGGATCTTCGCGAGGAAATCCTTCGCGCGTTCCGATTTCGGATTCGAGAAGAAATCGTCCTTGCGGTCGTCCTCGACGATCGCACCCTTGTCCATGAAGATCACGCGATGCGCGACCTTCTTCGCGAAGCCCATCTCGTGCGTGACGACCATCATCGTCATCCCTTCCTGCGCGAGTTCGACCATCACGTCGAGCACTTCGTTGATCATCTCGGGCTCGAGCGCCGACGTCGGTTCGTCGAACAGCATCGCGATCGGGTCCATCGACAGCGCGCGCGCGATTGCGACACGCTGCTGCTGGCCGCCCGACAACTGGCCCGGGAACTTGTGCGCGTGCGCCTTCAGGCCGACGCGATCGAGCAGCTTCATGCCCTTCTCGTTCGCCTCGTCCTTGCCGCGGCCGAGCACCTTGATCTGCGCGAGCGTCAGGTTCTCGGTGATCGACAGGTGCGGGAACAGCTCGAAGTGCTGGAACACCATCCCGACCTTCGAGCGCAGCTTCGACAGGTTCGTCTTCTTGTCGCCGACCGACTGGCCGTTCACGAGGATCTCGCCCTGCTGGAACGGCTCGAGGCCGTTCACGGTCTTGATCAGCGTCGATTTGCCGGAGCCCGACGGGCCGCACACGACGACCACTTCGCCCTTCTTGACCTCGGTCGTGCAGTCGGTGAGGACCTGAAACTGGCCGTACCACTTGGAAACGTTCTTGATGGAAATCATCGTGTGACCTTTTTCTGGAGACTCTTGACGAGAACAGACGCCAACGAGCAAATCACGAAATAGCATGCGCCGGCGAACAGGACCATCTCGACGGTCGTGCCGTCGCGATCGCCGATGTTGGCGGCCGTGCGGAAGAAGTCCGCGAGACTGATCACGTACACGAGCGACGTATCCTGGAACAGGACGATCGCCTGCGTGAGCAGCAGCGGCACCATCGCGCGGAACGCCTGCGGCAGGATCACGAGGCGCATCGCGTGCGAGTAGTTCATGCCGAGCGCGAACGCCGCATTCACCTGCCCGCGCGGCACCGCCTGGATGCCGGCGCGGATGATCTCGGAATAATACGCGGCCTCGAACAGCGAGAACGCGACCATCGCCGACGCGAGGCGAATGTCGATCGTCGGCGACAACCCGAGCACGCCCTGCAGCAGTTGCGGCACGATCAGGAAGAACCACAGCAGCACCATCACGAGCGGGATCGAACGGAACACCGTCACGTAGCCCTGCGCGAACCACGCGAGCGGCTTCACGCCCGACAGCCGCATCAGCGCCAGCAGCGTGCCCCAGACGATCCCGACCACGATCGCGATCAGCGTGATCTGGAACGTGACGACCGCACCCGTCCACAGCGTCGGCAGCGCGCCGGGAATACTACTCCAGTCGAACTGATGCATCACTTGCCTCCGATATAGCCGGGCAGCCGCGTACGGCCTTCGATCCAGCGCATGAACGCCATCACGACGAGGTTGATCAGCACGTATGCGAGCGTGACCGCGATGAACGACTCGTACGTTTGCGCGGTGTAGTCGACGAGCTGGCGCGCCTGCGCGGACAGGTCGAGCAGGCCGATCGTCGACGCGACCGCGGAGTTCTTGAAGATGTTCAGGAATTCCGACGTGAGCGGCGGCACGATGATCCGGTACGCAACCGGCAGCAGCACATAGCGGTACGTCTGCCATTGCGTGAAGCCCATCGCGAGGCCGGCGGCGCGCTGGCCCTTCGGCAGCGCGTTGATCCCCGAGCGCACCTGTTCGCACACGCGCGCGCCCGTGAACAGGCCGAGACAGACGATCGACGCGGTAAAGAACTGCGTGCCGGGCGGCAACTGCTTGATCCAGGTGCCGATCGACGCGGGCAGCAGCTCGGGTATCACGAGATACCAGACGAAGAACTGCACGATCAGCGGAATGTTCCGGAAGATCGACACGTACAGGGTGCCGAGCGCGGACAGCCATTTGTTCGGCACCGTGCGCAGCACGCCGAACAGCGAACCGACGATCAGCGCGATGACCCAGGCGGCGAGCGACACTTCGATCGTCACCAGGAAGCCGGACACCAGCCATCCGAAATAAGTCGTCGGCTCGCCGGTCGACACGGGGCTCAGGAAGATGCCCCAGTTCCAGTGGTAAGACATGGGCAAGACTCCAGCAAAAAGAAACGGAAGAAGCGTGGCCTCTTCCGTTTCATTAGCGTCATTTCTGCATCAACGGCCGTGCGGTCAGTCGAGCGCCTTGTCGTTCGGGTTCGCGTACAGCTTCTTCATCGACTCGGACAGCGGGAAGTTCAGGTTCAGCCCCTTCGGCGGGATCGGGTTCTCGAACCACTTCGCGTAGATCTTCGCGGCTTCGCCCGACTTCTCGACTTGCGAGATCGCGTCGTCGACGACCTTCTTGAAGTCGGCGTCGCCCTTGCGCATCATGCAGCCGTAAGCCTCTTCCGATTGCGGCGTGCCGACGATCACCCATTCGCCCGGCTGCTTCGCCTTCGCGCGCTCGCCAGCCAGCAGCGCGTCATCCATCATGAACGCGACCGCGCGGCCCGATTCCAGCGTGTTGAACGAATCGCCGTGATCCTTCGCGCTGATGATGTTCATGCCCATCTGCTTCTCGTTGTTCATCTTGCGCAGCAGACGCTCGGACGTCGTGCCGGCCGTCGTCACGACGGTCTTGCCCTTCAGGTCGGCGAAATCCTTCACGCCCGAATCCTTCTTCGTCATCAGGCGCGTGCCGATCACGAAGATCGTGTCGGAGAACGCAGCTTGCTGCTGACGCTCGGCGTTGTTGGTCGTCGAGCCGCACTCGATGTCGACCGTGCCGTTCTGCACCAGCGGGATGCGGTTCTGCGACGTGACCGGGATGTTCTTCACCTGCAGGTTCGGCAGGCTCAGCTTCTTCTTCACCGCGTCGACCACCTTCAGCTGGAATTCGCGCGAATAGCCGACCACCTGCTGGTTCTGGTCGTAGTAGGAGAACGGGATCGACGATTCGCGGTGCCCCAGCGCAATCACGCCCGTGTCCTTGATCTTCTTCAGCGTGCCCGTCTCCTGAGCATGCGCGCCGCTTGCGAACGCGCAGAGCGCCGCGACCATCAGGACTGCCTTGTGGTATTTCATTTTGGTCATCTCCTTGGCTAAAACCCGCGCCAGTGTATCAAAGTAATATTTTTGAAAGTACTGGTTGTTTACCGCACTACGAATCGCCCTGTACGAAGCCTTCCTCCCGGCTTCCGGCGCTCCGAATGCACACGCGGGCGATGCCGGATTCGGCACCGCCCGCGAGGGTTCATGTCCGCAATCGGATGGATTGCGTCACGATTCTGACTTGATCGAAGTCAACGCAACGATCAGGGGTACAGGCCGCGCATTTCGCGCGCCATCAGGATGCGCTTGCACGCAACGATGAACGCCGCCGTACGCACCGACACCTTGTGCTCTTCCGACACGGCCCACACGCCCGCGAACGCTTCACGCATCACGCGCTCGAGACGGTGGTTGATCTCGTCTTCCGTCCAGAAGAAGCTCGAGAAATCCTGCACCCATTCGAAGTACGACACGGTCACGCCACCCGCGTTCGCGATCACGTCGGGGATCACGAGCACGCCGTTCGCGCTCAGGATGTCGTCCGCCGCCGTCGTCGTCGGGCCGTTCGCGCCTTCGACGATGATCTTCGTGCGGATCTTCGATGCGTTCTTTTCGGTGATCTGGTTTTCCAGTGCCGCCGGGATCAGGATGTCGGTTTCGACCGTCCAGAACTCGTCGTTCGGCATCGGCTCGGCGCCTTCGAAGCCCGCGACGCCGCCCGTGCGTGCGACGTGGTCGAGCAGCTTGTTCGAATCGAGGCCGGCCGGCTGGTAGATCGTGCCCGTGTGATCCTGCACCGCGATCACCTTCGAGCCTGCTTCCTGGAACAGCTTCGCCGCGATGCCGCCGACGTTGCCGAAACCTTGCACCGCGATGCGCGCGCCTGCGATCTCGAGGCCGATCTTCTTCGCCGCTTCGGAGCCGACGACGAACACGCCGCGGCCCGTTGCTTCCTTGCGGCCGAGCGAACCGCCGAGCGCGATCGGCTTGCCGGTCACGACGCCGGTCGACGTCTGGCCCTGGTTCATCGAGTACGTGTCCATCATCCACGCCATCACCTGTTCGTTGGTGTTGACGTCCGGCGCCGGAATGTCGGTGTTCGGCCCGATGATGATGCCGATTTCGCTGGTGTAGCGGCGCGTCACGCGCTCGAGCTCACCACGGGACAGCTTGCGCGGGTCGACGCGGATGCCGCCCTTCGCACCGCCGTACGGCACGTTCACGGCCGCGTTCTTCACCGACATCCATGCGGACAGCGCCATCACTTCCGACAGCGTCACGTCCTGGTGGTAGCGCACGCCGCCCTTGCCCGGGCCGCGCGACACGTTGTGCTGCACGCGATAGCCTTCGAAGTGCGCGACGGTGCCGTTGTCGAGCTCGATGGGGCAGTCGACGATCAGGATGCGCTTCGGACGCTTCAGCGTTTCGAGCCAGCGCGACAGCGAACCGAGGTACGGTGCGACGCGATCGACTTGCTGAAGATAGTTGCCCCACGGGCCGAGATCGTCGGCGTGCAGGTAGGACGGGATGGACTGCAATTGCGAAGACATGGATGCTCCAACGGTCAACAGGTGCGCACATTGTCGAAAAACCCGTTTTTTTTATCCAATGCCGTTTGCTTATTCGATTATGCGTTTCTTGCATGATCGCGATTTTTCGCAAATCTGCGGTCGATTTGCGCAAGAACGCACGCGATCGATCGTGCATCGCATCGGCGAAAAATCGTGTTGCTCGCGCGCGGGCCGGCCGCCGGACAGCCGTCCGACAGGTGCGGCAAGCTCGCCGTCAGCCGCGCGCAGGCGATTGCGCGGTCAAGCGTCCGTCTCGCGCAGCTCGTCGCGCACGACCTCCCACAGCGCGCGCACGAGTTTCTGGCGCGGGTCGTCGCCCTGCAGCGCGAGCTTGTCGCAATACAGCCGGATCTCCATCGTCAGCGTGAACGGATACGCGCCGCCGCGCACCGACCGGTCGAGCCGGATCAGCCGCCCGCCCGCGATCGCGTCCTCGACCGCGCTGTGCGGCAGGAACGCGACGCCGTGCCCTGCGAGCGCCATCGCCTTCAGCCCTTCGGCCATGTCGGTTTCGTAGACGCGATCGAGGAACAGCGGCGTCGACGCGTTCGCGATGATGACTTCCGTCATCCGGCCGAGATACGCGTTCGGCGTATACGACAGGTACGGCACGCGCGCGTCGGCCGTGCCGGGCAGCGTATAGCGCGGCCGGCCCGCGCGGCCCGGCGCGGAAAACGGGCTGATCGGCTCGCTGCCGAGGATCAGCATGTCGTAGCGCGCCGGATCGAGCGCGACGGGATGGCTCGGATGGTGGTAACCCATCACCAGATCGCAGCCGCCCTCGACGAGCGACAGCACGGCATCGTGCACGTTCAGCGCACGCAACCGCGTGTGGACCTGGCCCATCTTCGCCTCGATCCGCTGCAGCCAGCGCGGGAAATACGTGAGCGACAGCGTGTGCGGCACCGCGAACTCGATCGTCGGCACCGGCGCGCCGACGTGGCCGCGCAGCAGCGTGCGCGCCTCGTGCGCCTGCGACAGCATCGTCAGCGCCTGCTCGTAGAAGATCTGCCCGGCCTGTGTGAGCCGCGTCGGATAGACCGAACGATCGATCAGTTCGGTCGCGAGCCACGCCTCGAGCGCCTGGATGCGCCGCGAAAACGCGGGCTGCGACACGTGCCGCAGTTCGGCGGACCGGCTAAAGCTGCGCGTTTCCGCGAGCGAAACGAAGTCTTCGAGCCATTTCAGTTCCATGCAGGCGGGCGCGGCGGGCGGCGGTCGGGAAGAAGCCTGCATTCTACCGGCGGGCGGGCCCGGCCGGCGGCGCCGCGCGCGGCCCGGCGGCCCGCTGCGCACGGGCGCCGGCGCGGTGTTCGCACGCAGCGCCACCCGCCGGCCGGCTGCGGTCGGGATCGTCGCGCGCCAATGGTAAAATGCCGGATTCTCCTTCCCCTCGCTCGACCCGGCCCTCAAAGCCCGCCCGACCATGTCCGACACTCGTCCCGATACGCTTTTCGCCCTCACCGCGCTCTCGCCCATCGACGGCCGCTACGCCAGCAAGACCGAAGCGCTGCGCGACTGGCTCTCCGAAGCCGCCTTCATGCGCCACCGCGTCACCGTCGAAGTGCACTGGCTGATCGCGCTGTCGCGCGCCGGCTTCGCGGAAGTCCCGCGCTTCTCCGACGCCGCCGAGCAGTTCCTGCTGCAGCTCGCCGAGCGCTTCACCGCGCACGACGCCGCCCGCATCAAGGAAATCGAGCGCGTGACGAACCACGACGTGAAGGCCGTCGAATACTGGCTGAAGGAATCGGTGAAGGGCCAGGCCGAACTCGAGAAGGCCAGCGAATTCATCCACTTCGCTTGCACGTCCGAGGACATCAACAACACGTCGCACGGGATGATGCTCGCCGGCGCGCGCGAGCACGTGATCGTGCCGGCGCTGCGCACGGTGCACCAGCGCCTCGTCGCGCTCTCGCACGCGCTCGCCGACCAGCCGATGCTGTCGCGCACGCACGGCCAGCCGGCCAGCCCGACGACGCTCGGCAAGGAACTCGCGAACGTCGCCGCGCGCCTCGCGCGCGCGATCGTGCGCATCGAGAAGGTCGAGATCCTCGGCAAGATGAACGGCGCGGTCGGCAACTTCAACGCGCATCTTTCCGCGTATCCGGAATTCGACTGGGAAGCGTTCTCGCGCGATGTGATCGAAAACCGCCTGAAGCTGACGTTCAACCCGTACACGATCCAGATCGAGCCGCACGACTACATGGCCGAGCTGTTCGACGCGGTCGCGCGTGCGAACACGATCCTGCTCGACCTCGATCGCGACGTGTGGGGCTACATCTCGGTCGGCTACTTCAAGCAGAAGACGAAGGCCGGCGAAATCGGTTCGTCGACGATGCCGCACAAGGTCAACCCGATCGACTTCGAGAACTCGGAAGGCAACCTCGGCCTCGCGAACGCGACGCTGCGCCACCTCGCCGACAAGCTGCCGGTGTCGCGCTGGCAGCGTGACCTGACCGACTCGACGGTCCTGCGCAACATGGGCGTCGCGCTCGGTTACTCGCTGCTCGCGTACGACTCGCTGATCCGCGGCCTCGACAAGCTCGAAGTGAACCCGCAGCGCCTGAACGAAGACCTCGACAACTGCTGGGAAGTGCTCGCCGAGCCGGTGCAGACAGTGATGCGCCGCTACGGCATCGAGAACCCGTACGAGCAGCTGAAGGAACTGACGCGCGGCAAGGGCATCACGCGCGAAGCGCTGCAGGAGTTCGTCGGCACGCTCGCGATCCCGCAGGACGCGAAGGACCGCCTGCTCGCGATGACGCCCGCGTCGTACATCGGCAAGGCCGTCGAACTCGCGAAGCGGATCGCGTAAGCGCCGCCGTCGCCAGACGAAAAAAAGCCCGATGCGAGCAATCGCATCGGGCTTTTTTCATTGCCGGCTTGCCGGCCTGCCACACTCGGTCAGAACGAGATCATCCGGCCCGGGTTGAGCGCGCTCATCACGCTCATCGCGGCCTTCGCGGCCGGGATCGCGATCGGCGACAACTGCCGGCCGAGCGGAATCTCGCGATGGTCGATGCCGGTGAGCATCGAGAAATCGTCGTTGCGGCCGACGAAATCGTCGCAGATCGCCTTGCCGATCCGCACCGTCTGCGCGACGCCGTGGCCACTCCAGCCCTGCACCATGTACATCGGCACGCGGCCGTCGGTCTTGCGGCTGTCGGTCGCGCCGTTCAGCGTGAAATCGCTGACGCCGCTCCAGCAGTAGTCGAGCGCGAAACGGCCGTCGACCTGCGGAAACACCGTGTTCAGCCGCGTCAGCAGATACGCGTTGACGTCGGGCTGCGCCCAGCAGCTGCCGGTGCCCTGCCCGCCGAACAGCAGGCGGTTGCCGCGCACCGGCCGGTAGTAGTCGATCTGGAACTGCGTGTCGTACACGGGCATGCCGGCCGGCATCAGCGTCGCGACATCGACATCCAGCGGCTGCGTGACGCTCACGTAAGTGAAGAACGGCACGGTGGTCGTCGCGCCGTCGTCGAGCAGCCGGAACGTCGTGTTGTGCAGCGCGAGCACGACGCCCTTGCGCGCGGTGATCGTGCCGCCCGGCGTCGTCGCGACGACGCCCTCGGGCGTCTCGTCGAGTTCGAGCACTTCGGTGCCTTCGAACAACGCGCCGCCGTTCAGCCGGAAGCCGTGCACGAGGCCGCGCACCAGCGCGAGCGGATGGATCTGGCCGCCGGTCGCATCGACCGCCGCGCCGTGATACAGCCCCGAGCGCACGTACTCGTCGTGCAGCTGATGGCGGCCGACGAGCGTCACGCCCGCGTCGCCGAGATGGCGCCGCGCGTCCGCGCCGTCGAGCAGCGCGCTCATGTGGCCCGGGTGGACCGCCGCCGTCACGTGGCCGCGCTTGCGATCGAGATCGAGCGCGTAACGCGCGCCGATCGCGTCGATCAGGTCCATCGATTCGGCCGACGCGAAGCGCCACAGCCGTTTCGCGTCGTCGTGCGACAGGTGGTCGATCATGTCGACGGCTTCCCAGCGCGCGAGGCCGGGCGTGAGCTGCCCGCCGTTGCGGCCCGAAGCGGCCGAGCCGACGTGATGCTTATCGACGAGGATCGTGTCGACGCCCGCTTCCGCGAGATGCAGCGCGGCCGATGCGCCGAGCAGGCCCGCGCCGATCACGAGCACGTCGCACACGGCGTCCTGTGTGAGCGGTGTGCCGTTTTCGTGGCGCGACAGCGAGGCTTCGTACCAGTTCGCCGGGCGATCGCCGTCGTAGCGGGCAGGATCGCACCAGTTCCAGTTGTCTTTTTCGATATTCAGTTGCGTTTGCCCGAAACGCGATTCATCCAGAATCAGGGGCTTGTTGTTGTCAGTCATGATTGCACTTGCATGGTCTTGGGCCGCCTGTCGATGAGCCATCTGGCTTCGCGGGTGGGGCAGCCGGTTCCACTTGGGTGTCAACGAAAAAAAGGGGCGTGATGGCCCGTGTTGACGGCAGACACGATCGTGTTGCCTGGGTCCCGGACCGTGCAGGAGCACGCTTTGAAAGGTGCCGGGACACCCAATTTCTACACCGCAGAAATAATTCTACAGTGTAGAATATGCTTTCGTCAAGTTTACAGCCGGGCCGGCACCGGCCGTCAGAGCGCATCGATGAAAGACAAACCCGCCCAGGGCCCGCGCGGCCTCGACAAGGACGCGATCGTCGCGGCCGCGCTCACGCTGCTCGAAGACGTCGGCGAAGCCGCGTTCAGCGTACGCAAGCTCGCGCAGTCGGTCGGCTGCGACCCGATGAGCGTGCTGTACCACTTCAAGTCGAAGGACGGGCTGAGCCGCGCGATCGCGAACGCGCTGTCGCGCTCGGTCGTGCCGGTCGACGATGCGCTGCCGTGGCGCGAACGGCTGCGCGACCTCGCGCGCCAGTATCGCGCGCTCGCGCTGCGCCACCCCGCCGCCTTCGCGCTCCTGCAGCGTCACATGAGTACCGGGCCGGCCGATCTCGCGCACATCGAGGCCGTGCATCGCGCGCTGGTCGACGCCGGCATCCCGCGCGCGGCGCTGCCGTCCGTGTGCGTCGGCTGGTATGCGAGCGTGATCGGGCTCGCCGCGGCCGAAGCCGGCGGCCTCACGCGGCCCGCGAACGACGTCGAGCTCGCGGAAATGAACGCGCTGCCCGACACCGACCATCCGCTCGTCAAATCCACCGCGCCGCTCTATGCGCAGCTCGATCCGGCAGCCGTGCACGACACGATGCTCGACGTGCTGCTCGACGGCATCGCGCAACGCGCGCAGGCTGCCTGACCGGGTCGCCCGCCGCAAACGAAAAAGGCGCCCCAAAGGGCGCCTTTTCATGACGATTGCCGCGAACCGCGCTCAGTGCTGCTGCGCGATGCCGATCTTCACCATGACCTGATCGACGATTTGTTCGGGCGTCAGCTCGATGCTGACCTCGATCGCTTCGTCCGGACCCGGCTCCTCGAGCGTGTCGAGCTGGCTCTTCAGCAGCGACGGATCGAAGAAATGGCCGGTGCGGCTCTTCAGGCGCTCGTGCAACATCTCGAACGACCCCTTCAGATACACGAACCGCACGTCGGTGTCGGTGCCGCGCAGCACGTCGCGATACGACCGCTTCAGCGACGAGCACGTGAATACGGCCGTCTCGCCCGCGTGCTGCTTTTCCTCGATGGCCGCACGAATCGTGCGCAGCCACGGCCAGCGGTCGTCGTCGGTCAGCGGAATGCCGTGGTGCATCTTTTCCTTGTTCGCCGCGCTGTGAAACGCGTCGCCGTCGGTATAGCTGCACGACAGGCGTTCCGCCAGCATTTCGCCGATCAGCGACTTGCCCGCGCCCGACACGCCCATTGCGATCAGAATCATTGACTACCCCTTGTTACAAAACCAGGCTCAGCAGCAGCGTGAAGCCCAGACCGAGCACCGAGATGATGGTTTCGAGCAACGACCAGGTCTTGAACGTCTGACCGACCGTCATCCCGAAGTATTCCTTGATCAGCCAGAAGCCGCCGTCGTTCACGTGCGAGAAGATCAGCGAGCCCGAGCCCGTCGCGAGCACCAGCAGCTCCGGGCTGACCGTCGTGCCGGCCGCCGCCGCGATCGGCGCGACGATGCCGCAGGCCGTCGTCATCGCGACCGTCGCCGAGCCCGTCGCGAGACGCATCAGCGCCGCGACGAACCAGCCGAGCAGCAGCGGCGACAAATGCGCGTGCTTCGCGGTCTCGACGATCTGTTGCGAGATCCCGCTGTCGCGCAGGACGCCGCCGAAGCCGCCGCCCGCACCGACGATCAGCGTGATCCCGGCGATCGGCGCCAGGCACTCGCTGCAGAACTTCTGGATCTGGTCGCGGTTGAAACCTTGCAGCTTGCCGAACGTGAAGAAGCTCACGAGCACGGCGATCAGCAGCGCGACGTCCGAGTTGCCGGCGAAGCGCAGCAGGTTGTTCGGCAGCGACTTCGGCGTGAACAGCAGGTCGGCCCAGCTGCCGACGAGCATCAGCGCAACGGGCAGCAGGATCGTGAACAGCGTGATGCCGAAGCTCGGCAGCTCGCGCTTGCTGCCATCCGCGCGCGAATCGACGAACTGTGCGGCGAGCGGGTTGTTTTCCGGCAGCTTCACGAACTTCGAGATCGTCAGCGCGAACAGCGGGCCCGCGATGATCGCGGTCGGCACGCCGACGATCAGGCCGAACGCGATCGTCTTGCCGATATCGGCGCCGTATTGCTGGACGGCCAGCAGCGCGGCCGGGTGCGGCGGGATCAGCCCGTGCACGACGGACAGGCCGGCCACCATCGGCAGGCCGACGACGAGCAGCGACTTGCCGGTGCGCTTCGCGACGTTGAACGCGATCGGGATCAGCAGCACGAAGCCGACTTCGAAGAACACCGGCAGGCCGACGATGATCGCGACGAACATCATCGCCCAGTGGATGTTCTTTTCACCGAACCAGTCGATCAGCGTGGTCGCGATCCGTTCGGCGCCGCCCGATTCGGCCATCATCTTGCCGAGCATCGTGCCGAGGCCGACGACGATCGCGATGTGGCCGAGCGTGCCACCGGTGCCCGTCTCGAACGACTTGACGATCTTGTCCATCGGCATGCCGACGACGAGGCCGAGGCCGAGCGACACGATGATCAGCACCAGGAACGGGTAGATCTTGAAGCGCGCGATCATCAGGATCAGCGCGGCGATCGCGATCAGCGTGAATACGAGCAGCATGCTGCCTTGGACAGCCCCCATGTGGCACTCCTCCTAGAATTGTTCGAACCGGGCGAGTTGTTGCGAGTATGCCCGGCTATGCAGGTCTCCGGAACACGGGGGGTCCCCCACCCCGTCAGGACGCTGAATTTTACTTATCTTTACGGCCTGCGGATAGAACCGGTTCCATCAGCAAAAACCCTCGGTAAAACAAGCACATGCGCTTGTCGTCCGAGGGTTGATTCGTCATTTCATACAAGTATTAACGGGAGAGCTGGCTCGCAGCTTGCGCGAGGCGCGTGACTTCGGCCCAGTCCTGCGCGGCGAGCGCGGCTTTCGGCGTGAGCCACGAGCCGCCGACGCAGACGACGTTCGGCAGCTTCAGGAAATTCGGCGCGGTCTCGACCGTGATGCCGCCCGTCGGGCAGAACTTCAGGTTCGGGAACGGGCCGTGGAACGCCTGCAGCATCGGCACGCCGCCCGCCTGCTGCGCGGGAAGAACTTCACGATCTCGTAGCCGAATTCGAGCGCCTGGATGATGTCGCTCGGCGTCATCACGCCCGGCAGCAACGGCAGGCCCGCGTCGAGCGACGCGAGGTGCAGGTCCTTCGTCAGGCCCGGCGACACGCCGAACTTCGCGCCCGCGCGCTTCGCCTGCGCGCAGTGCTCGGGTTTCGTGATCGTGCCGACGCCGACGACGATGTCGTCCGCGAGCTGGCTCGCGCGCTGGATCGCTTCCAGGCCGGCCGGCGTGCGCAGCGTGATCTCGAGCACCTTCACGCCGCCGGCATGCAATGCGCGCGACACGTGTTCGCCCTGCTCGACCGAGTCGAATGCGAGCACCGGGATGACCGGGCCCAGCTTCACGATTTCACCAATCGTCTTCATCGATAACGCTCCTTGAAATTCATGCGGCGACGCGGGCGGCCGTTTCGCCGACCAGCGTCCCGAAAACCGATGCGCCCTGCTCGGCCGGCGCGGCAGCCGCGCGGAACACGCCGAACAGTTCGCGCCCGAAACCCACCTCGTTCTCTGCCTGGTGCAGCGGCTGCGCGACCGGGCGCGCGTGCCACTCGGCCTCGTCGACCTCGATGTCGAGCACGCCGGCTTCCGCGTCGATCACGAGCGTGTCGCCCGTCTTCACCTTGCCGAGCGGGCCGGCCAGCAGCGCTTCCGGCGACACGTGGATCACCGCCGGCACCTTGCCCGACGCACCCGACATGCGGCCGTCGGTCACCAGCGCGACGTGGAAGCCCTGATCCTGCAGCACGCCGAGCAGCGGCGTCAAACGGTGCAGTTCGGGCATCCCGTTCGCGCGCGCGCCCTGGAAGCGCACCACCGCAACGAAATCGCGCTTCAGCTCGCCCCGATCGAACGCTTCCTGCACGGCCTCCTGCGAATCGAACACGATCGCGGGCGCCGTCACCTTGCGGTGCTCGGGCGCGACCGCCGAAATCTTGATCACGCCGCGGCCGAGCCGGCCCTGCATCAGGCGCAGGCCGCCGTCCGGCTGGAACGGGTCGCGGATGCCGCGCAGCACCTTCGTGTCGTGGCTTTCCGCGGTGCCGTCGACCCACGTCAGCTTGCCGTCGATCAGCTTCGGCTCCTTCGTATAGTGCGACAGGCCGCGGCCCGCGACCGTCGTCACGTCTTCGTGCAACAGCCCGCCTTCGAGCAGGTTGCGCACCAGGAACGCGACGCCGCCCGCTGCGTGGAAATGGTTCACGTCGGCCTTGCCGTTCGGGTAGATCTTCGCGAGCAGCGGCACGACGGCCGACAGCTCGTCGAAATCGTTCCAGTCGATCAGGATGCCGGCCGCGCGCGCGATCGCGACGAGGTGCAGCGTGTGGTTGGTCGAGCCGCCCGTCGCGAGCAGCGCGACGATCCCGTTGACGATCGCCTTCTCGTCGATCACATGGCCGATCGGCGTGTAGTGGCCGCGCTCGACCGTCAGGTCGAGCACGCGGCGCGCGGCCTCGGCCGTCAGCGCGGTGCGCAGCGGCGTGTGCGGATGGACGAATGCCGAACCCGGGAGATGCAGCCCCATCAGCTCCATCAGCATCTGGTTGCTGTTCGCGGTGCCGTAGAACGTGCAGGTGCCGTGGCCGTGATAGGCGGCCGATTCGGCTTCGAGCAGCGCGTCGCGGCCCACCTGGCCGGTGGCGAACTGCTGGCGGATCTTCGCCTTGTCGTCGTTCGACAGGCCGCTCGTCATCGGGCCGGCCGGCACGAAGATCGTCGGCAGGTGGCCGAACTGCAACGCGCCGATCAGGAGGCCCGGCACGATCTTGTCGCAGATGCCGAGGCAGAGCGCCGCGTCGAACATGTTGTGCGTGAGCGCGATCGCCGTGCCCATCGCGATCGCCTCGCGCGAGAACAGCGACAGCTCCATCCCCGCGTTGCCCTGCGTGATGCCGTCGCACATCGCCGGCACGCCGCCCGCGAACTGCGCGACACCGCCGTTCTCGCGCGCGGCGACCTTGATGATCTCGGGGAAATCCTTGTACGGCGCATGTGCGGACAGCATCTCGTTGTACGAGGACACGATGCCGATGTTCGGCTCGCGGATCGCCTTGATCGCGAACTTGTCGCTGCCCTCCAGGCCCGCGAAGCCGTGCGCGAGGTTCGCGCACGACAGCGCGCCGCGCGCCGGGAACTTGCCCTGCGCGCCGTCGATGCGCTGCAGATAGGCGGAACGGGTCGATTGGCTGCGGGCGATCACGCGTTCGGTGACCTTCGCCAGAGTGGGGTGCAGCGACGTCATGCTGGGCGCTCCTGTATGCCGGCCGACACCGGCGGTTGGAATCGTGGGGACGGTCGAGTGCCTCGACAGAACGAAGTCAGTCTAGTAGAAAAACTACACGCATGCAATGCGGATTGATGCCCGCGCAACCCTCATTCCCGCCACCAGCAAGGCTTTACTTAGTGAAAACCCTAATTCTCCTCGCTGATACCCCGTTGAAAGCATTACGATGTCGCTAGTATTTTTATGTAGATTTTCTACAATTCGATTGCGATACACTCGCTCATCCGAACCCGATTTCCATCTGCCGCCCCATGCTGCCTCGCATTGAAGCGATCCGCGCCGAACTGCGCCCGTCCGAACGCAAGCTCGCCGACTACATCCTCGCCGCGCCGCGCGAGGTGCTCGACCTTGCGATGACCGAGCTGTCGACGCGCGCGGGCGTCAGCCAGCCGACGATCGCGCGCTTCTGCCAGGCGCTCGGCTGCAGCGGCTTTCGCGAATTCAAGATCCGGCTCGCGCAGAGCGTCGCGCCGGGCGTGTCGTCGGTGTATCGCGACGTCGAGCCCGACGAACCGGCGCCCGGCATCATCGGCAAGGTGTTCGACCGTACGATCGGCGCGCTGATCGAAGTGCGCAACAGCCTGTCCGCGGGCAGCGTCGCCGATGCGATCGCGCTGCTGTCGAACGCGTCGCGCATCGAGTTCTACGGCGCCGGCGGCTCGGGCATCGCCGCGCAGGACATCCAGCACAAGTTCTTCCGGCTCGGCGTGCCGAGCGTCGCGTATTCGGACCCGCACACGTTCTCGATGTCGTCGGCGCTGCTCGGGCCGCACGACGTGGTCGTCGCGATCTCGAACACGGGGCGCACGCGCGACATCGTCGACGCCGCACGCTCTGCGCTCGCGTGCGGCGCGAAAGTCGTCGCGATCACGCAGAGCCATTCGCCGCTCGCGAAGCTCGCGACGGTCAGCCTCGCGTCGAACGTCGCCGAGGAAACCGACGTGTTCTCGCCGATGACGTCGCGCATGTCGCATCTCGCGATCGGCGACATCCTCGCGGTCGGCGTCGCGCTGTCGCGCGGCCCCGCGCTGATGGAACGGGTCGGCCGCGCGAAGGAAGCGATCACGCGCCGCCGGATCGACGATGGCGCGAAGGATTGAAAAGGCTCTGCGCATAACCCGGCACATCACTCGCCGCGTAAACGACGAACGGCGCCCCGAGGGGCGCCGTTGCGCATCGATCGACGCAGGCCGCCTAGCCGGCCGCACCGCTCAGAACGGCTTGATCACCACCAGCGCGACCGCCGCGAGCATGCCGAGCACCGGCAGTTCGTTGAACACGCGATACCACTTGTCGGTGCGGCGGTTCTCGCCGCGCTCGAACACCCGCAGCAGGTGGCCGCAGTACGCGTGATAGATGACGAGCAACAGCACGACCGTCACCTTCGCATGAATCCAGCCCTGCCCCTGCCCGATGCCGATCACGAGCCAGAGCCACAGCCCGCAGGCCAGCGCCGGCACCGCGATCATCGTCATGAAGCGGAACAGCTTGCGCGCCATCAGCAGCAGACGACGCACGGCGGCCGGATCGGTCTCCATGGCCAGATTCACGTAGATGCGCGGCAGGTAGAACAGCCCCGCGAACCACGCGGCGATCAGAACGATATGGAACGTCTTGACCCAGAGCATTGCCATCGGTTGTGCGCCTCGCTTTACTGACGGCCTTCGCCGTGTCCGAGCACGACGTACTTCAGCGACGTCAGCCCTTCCAGGCCGACGGGGCCGCGCGCGTGCAGCTTGTCGTTCGAAATGCCGATTTCCGCGCCGAGGCCGAATTCGAAGCCGTCCGCGAAGCGCGTCGACGCGTTGACCATCACGCTCGCCGAATCGACTTCGCGCAGGAAGCGCATCGCGCGGTCGTGATCCTCGGTGACGATTGCATCGGTGTGATGCGAGCCGTAATGGTTGATGTGCTCGATCGCGGCGTCGAGGCCGTCGACGACCTTGATCGCGAGCACCGGCGCGAGATATTCGGTGTGCCAGTCTTCCTCGGTCGCATCGACGAGCGGGCCGACGCCCGCATCGGCGAGCACCGCGCGCGCGGCCGCATCGACGCGCAGCTCGACCTGCTTGTCGCGATACAGCTTGCCGAGCGGCGGCAGCAGCTTCGCGGCGATGCCGCTCGAAACGAGCAGCGTCTCCATCGTGTTGCAGGTGCCGTAGCGATGCGTCTTCGCGTTGTCGCAGACGGTCAGCGCCTTGTCGAGATCCGCGCGATCGTCGACGTACACGTGGCAGATGCCGTCCAGGTGCTTGATCATCGGCACGCGCGCCTCGTTGATCAGGCGCTCGATCAGGCTCTTGCCGCCGCGCGGCACGATCACGTCGACGGATTCGGTCATCGTGATCAGCTTGCCGACCGCCGCGCGATCGGCGGTTTCGACGACCTGCACCGCGTCCTGCGGCAAGCCGGCCGCGGCGAGCCCTTCGCCGATCAGCTTCGCGAGCGCCGTATTCGATTCGAGCGCTTCGGAGCCGCCGCGCAGGATCGTCGCGTTGCCCGACTTCAGGCACAACGCGGCCGCGTCGATCGTCACGTTCGGACGCGACTCGTAGATGATGCCGATCACGCCGAGCGGCACGCGCATCTGGCCGACCTGGATCCCGCTCGGGCGGAACTTGAGGTTGCCGATCTCGCCGATCGGATCGGCGAGCGACGCGACCTGGCGCAGGCCTTCGACCATCGTGTTCAACGCCTTGTCCGACAGCGTCAGCCGGTCGATGAACGCCGCATCGAGCCCCTTTTCGCGGGCGCGGGCGACGTCGCGCGCGTTCGCATCCTTCAGCGCCTGCGCGTCGCGTTCGATCGCGCGGGCCACGGCGTCGAGCGCCGCGTTCTTCGCGGCCGTGCTGGCGCGCGCCATCGCGCGGGAAGCGTGCCGGGCGCGACGGCCCAGGTCGGTCATGTACTGATCGATATCCATCGTGTGACTCGAGAAGCGAACCGCGCTCGGCGGCATGAATTCGTGGGGAAACTCGGGGCGGCCATCCGTGCGGAGTGGCCATCCGCGGCGCGGCGGCCGGAACGGCGCCCGGCTATCGAAGCATTGTAAGCGGGTTGCGCAGCGCGCGCTGAAGGCCCGGAGGGACTTAACGCCGCACGCGACCCGCGGTCGGCGGTCGCTCGCCGCGCGCACCCGCCACCGTCATCGCGAGCTGGAACAGCCCGTCCCACGGATCGGGCGGCGGTTCGTCCTGCGTACGGCGGCCCGGCATGACGGCCGTGAGCCCCTTGACCTGCCGGTCGAGCTTCGCGGCGAACGCGAGCGCCTTCTCGAGCACGGCTTCCGACACGCGGTTCAGCGCGGGGCCGATCAGCCGCTCGCGCGGCCCCCATACGCGGTTCTCGCGCAGCAGCGTCGCCAGCGGCTTGCCGGCCGTCGTGCCGCGCTTGATCCGCAGCAACGTGCGCAACTCTTCGACGACGGCCCACATCACGAGCACGATCGCCTCGCCCTCGCCCTTCAGCCCGTCGATCATCCGCGCGAGCCGCGCGGCGTCGCCGGCGAGCATCGCCTCGTTCAGCTTGAAGACGTCGTAGCGCGCGACGTTCAGCACGGCGTCGTGCACCTGCTCGAACGACAGCGCGCCCTGCGGATACAGCAGCCCGAGCTTCTGGATTTCCTGGTGCGCGGCGAGCAGGTTGCCCTCGACGCGCTCCGCGATGAACTGCAGCGCGCGACGCCCGTCCTCGCCGGGCGCGGCGCGCTGGCCCTGCATCGCGAGACGCTGGCCGATCCAGTTCGGCAGTTGCGCGCGGTCGACCGGATCGATCTTCAGCGCGACGCCGCCGTTCTGCAGCGCGGTAAACCACGCGGATTTCTGCGTGGCCGCATCGAGACGCGGCAGCGTGACGAGCATCAGCGCATCGGGATTCGGCGTGGCCGCGAGCGTCTTCAGCGCATCGGCGCCTTCCTTGCCGGGCTTGCCCGACGGAATGCGCAGCTCGATCAGCTGGCGCTCGCCGAACAGCGACATCGCCTGGGTCGCGCCGAGCAGCACGCTCCAGTCGAAGCCGCGCTCGACCGTATGCACCGAACGATCGGTGAAGCCGGCTGCGCGCGCGGCCGCACGAATGCGGTCGCACGCTTCCTGCGCGAGCAGCGGCTCGTCGCCGTAGACGGTATAGAGCCCGGCCAACCCCTTCGCGAGGTGCGGCTCCAGCGCATCAAGTCGCAATTGCATCGGTGCGTGCGCCGTCGATCAGAGCGGCGGCGGCGGCAGCGGCGCGCGCGGCGCGACGCCCGGCACGACGTCTTCCGGCGCCGGCGTCAGCGAGTGGACGATCGCGAGACGCCGCATCAACTGGTCGACGGCATCGTTCTGCATGTCGCCGTACAGGATGTCGGCTTCCTGCGCCTTCGCGTTCGTGTACTGATCGCTGTACGTCATCGCGCGGTTCAGCGCGATCACGCTCGGCGGAATCAGCACGGTGCCGTCCTTGCTCGTCAGCACGTAGTTCAGCGTGTAGAACAGCGCGTATTCCTGCGCCGAGCCGTACTTGTTGAGCGTCAGCGTGTTCTGGCCACGCGACTCCCACATGCGCAGCACGGCGTCGGCGTCATCCGCCGACTTGACGATCTTCGTGTCGCTGCCGGCCTCGACGAGGCGCGTGAGCCGCGCCTCGACGGGCGCCGGCGCGCCGGCCACCAGCAGGTGCTTGAACGCGTAGTCCTGCTGGCCGCGCAACTGGAAGCCGCATGCCGACAGCGCGAGTGCGCTGCCGACGAGCATCAAAAACGATCTGCGGATCACCTTCGCTCCTTCTGTGTACGTCCGACGGCCAACGGCCGTCAGACGACGATGTTCACGAGACGGCCCGGCACGACGACGATCTTCTTCGCCGGCTTGCCGTCGCTGAACTTCGCGAATGCGTCGTCGGCCACCGCCGCGGCTTCGATCGCCTCGCGGCTCGCGTCCTTCGCGACCTTCAGCGCGCCGCGCACCTTGCCGTTCACCTGCAGCACGAGTTCGATCTCGGCCTGCTCGAGCGCGGCCTCGTCGACCTTCGGCCACGGCGCATCGAGCAGCGGGCCGAATTCGTCGGCGTAGCCGAGCGCCTTCCACAACTCGAACGTGACGTGCGGCACGACCGGGTACAGCACGCGCAGCAGCACGCCGTACGCTTCGCGCAGCACGCCGGGCGTCGCGCCCTTCGCACCGTCGATCGCATTCAGCATCTTCATCGCGGCCGACACGACCGTGTTGTACTGCAGGCGCTGGTAATCGAAATCGGCCTGCTTCAGCACGCTGTAGATCTCGCGGCGCAGCGCCTTGTCGGCTTCGCCGAGCGCAGCCGCGTCGAAGCCCGCGCGCGCGACAAGCGCTTCGCGGTTCGCGTAGCCAAAGCTCCACACGCGGCGCAGGAAGCGGCTCGCGCCCTCGACGCCCGCACCCGACCACTCGAGCTGCTGCTCGGGCGGCGCGGCGAACATCGTGAACAGGCGCGCGGTATCCGCGCCGTACAGGTCGATCAGCACCTGCGGATCGACACCGTTGTTCTTCGACTTCGACATCTTCTCGATGCCGCCGAGCACGACCGGCTGGCCGTCGGCGTTCAGCGTCGCACCGACCGGGCGCCCCTTGTCGTCGAACGTGACGGTCACGTCGGCCGGGTTGTACCAGGTCTTCTTGCCCGATGCGTCTTCGCGGTAGAACGTCTCGTTCAGCACCATCCCCTGCGTGAGCAGGTTCTTCGCCGGCTCGCCGAACTTCACGAGACCGAGGTCGCGCATCACCTTGGTCCAGAAACGCGAATACAGCAGGTGCAGGATCGCGTGCTCGATGCCGCCGATGTATTGATCCATCGGCATCCAGTAGTCGGTGCGCGCGTCGACCATCGTGTCGGCGTCCGGCGCCGTGTAGCGCGAGAAGTACCACGACGAATCGACGAAGGTATCCATCGTGTCGGTTTCGCGCTTCGCGGCCGCGCCGCACTTCGGGCATGCGCAGTTCAGGAACGCTTCCGACTTCGCGAGCGGGTTGCCCGAGCCGTCCGGCACGAGGTCTTCCGGCAGCACGACGGGCAGATCCTTCTCCGGCACCGGCACGTCGCCGCACGACGGGCAGTGGATGATCGGGATCGGCGTGCCCCAGTAGCGCTGGCGCGACACGCCCCAGTCGCGCAGGCGCCACGTGACCTGCTTGTCGCCGAAGCCGCCGGCGTTCAGGTCGGCGGCGACCGCGTCGATAGCGTCCGCATAGCGCAGGCCGTCGTACTTGCCGCTGCTCACGCAGACGGCGGTTTCCTTGTCGCCGTACCACTCCTGCCAGGCATCGAGCGAGTACGCCTGGCCTTCGGCCGCGATCACTTGCTTGATGGGCAGGTCGTACTTCTTCGCGAACGCGAAATCGCGCTCGTCGTGGCCCGGCACGCCCATCACCGCACCTTCGCCATAGCTCATCAGCACGTAATTGCCGATCCACACCTCGACGGGTTCGCCGGTCAGCGGGTGCGCGACCGAGAAGCCCGTCGCGACGCCCTTCTTCTCCATCGTCGCGACGTCGGCCTCGGCGACACCGCCGCGCTTGCATTCGTCGATGAACGCCAGCAGCTCGGGCTTGTCCTGCGCGAGGCGCGTGGCGAGCGGATGCTCGGCCGCGATCGCGCAGAACGTGACGCCCATGATCGTGTCGGCGCGCGTCGTAAACACGCGCAGCAGCTTCTTCTCGCCGTCGAGTTCGTACGGGAAGCCGAAGTTCACGCCGAAGCTCTTGCCGATCCAGTTCTGCTGCATGATCTTCACGCGCTCGGGCCAGCCGAGGCCTTCGAGGTCGTTCAGCAGCTCATCGGCGTACTGCGTGATCCGCAGGTAGTACATCGGGATCTCGCGCTTCTCGACGAGCGCGCCCGACCGCCAGCCGCGGCCGTCGTTCACCTGCTCGTTCGCGAGCACGGTCTGGTCGACCGGGTCCCAGTTCACGGTGCCCGTCTTCTTGTACGCGATGCCCTTCTCGAGCATCTTCAGGAACAGCCACTGGTTCCACTTGTAGTAGTCGGGCTTGCACGTCGCGATTTCGCGCGACCAGTCGATCGCGAGGCCCATCGACTGCATCTGGCCCTTCATGTAGTCGATGTTGTCGTAGGTCCACTTCGCGGGCGGCACTCCGTTCGCCATCGCGGCGTTCTCGGCCGGCATCCCGAACGCGTCCCAGCCCATCGGCATCAGCGTGTTGTAGCCGTTCATCCGCAGATAGCGGTACATCACGTCGTTGATCGTGTAGTTGCGCACGTGACCCATGTGCAGCTTGCCGGACGGGTACGGCAGCATCGACACGCAGTAGAACTTCGGCTTCTGCGAATCTTCCTTCGTCTTGTAGGCATCGGCTGCGCGCCAGTCGCCCTGGGCGGCGGCTTCGACGTCGGCGGGTACGTATCTCTCGTGCATGGTGTGGTTCGGACTAGGCTTTAAGCGACGCGACGGCTCGCGCGCAGGAGTGGATCGAAAATCGTGCTTGCCCGGCGGACATGCAGGTTCGCTGTTGCCGGACCTGTTCACGGTTTCCGGATATTTTCCGGGTAACCCGAAGCATGCCCGGGTAGCCTGGAAAATTCCGGGTTACCTGAAAAAGGCTGCCAACCGGGAAAAACGTTGATTATACCGCCCGCGCCGGCCCATTCGGCCGGTCTTGCGGCGTACGGCCGATCCCGCGGCAGGCGCGGGCCGGCCAGGCAATCCGCTCAGCGGTTCGCCGGTACGGCAGACGGCGCGACGGAACCGCCCGCCTGCGGCGGCACGTCGGTCACGAAGCCGATCCGCGTGAGGCCCGCGGCCTGCGCGGCGCCCATCACCTGCGCGATCACGTCGTAGCGCGTCGCGCGGGATGCGCGCAGCCGCAGCTCGGGCGGCGCGCCGCCCGCGGCGGCGGCCCGGAAGCGCGCGGGCAGCGCGTCGAGCGCGACCGGCGCGTCGTCCCAGTACAGCTTGCCCGCGTCGTCGATCGACAACGTCACGGATTGCGGCGTATCGCGCGCGACGCTGGCCGCGACCTTCGGCAGATCGAGCCGGATCGCGTGCGTCATCAGCGGCGCGGTAATGATGAAGATGACGAGCAGCACGAGCATCACGTCGATCAGCGGCGTCATGTTGATCTCCGCCATCGGCGCGGACGTCTTGTGGTGCTCGAGCCCGCCGAATGCCATGGTTGCTCCTCCGGGATGGGCGCGTCAGGCTTCCTGCGCGCACACGAACACGTGCAGGTCGCGCGCGAAGCCGTCGAGTTCCTCGGCGAGCTGCCGCACGAGCCGCCCGAGGATGTTGTACGCAAGCACCGCCGGAATCGCGACGACGAGCCCGAACGCGGTCATGATCAGCGCCTCGCCGACCGGCCCCGCGACGTTCTCGATCTGCGCCTGCCCGCTCGCGGCGATGCTGCCGAGCGCGTGGTAGATGCCCCACACGGTGCCGAGCAGCCCGACGAACGGCGCGGTGCTGCCGATCGACGCGAGCAGCACCTGGCCAAACTCCAGGCGCCGTTGCGAGCGCAGCATCGCGTGGCGCAACGCGCGCAGCACGCGCTCGCTGCGCTCGACGCGCGCGGCCAGCGCAGCCGGATCGTGATCGTCGGCCGCGTCGCGCGCAGCTTCGGCAAGCGGCACGAACACGCGCTCGCGATCGGCGCCGGCGAGCGCGGCGATACCCGCGTCGAGCGACGGCGCGCGCCAGAACGCGGCGAGCGCGCGCGGCCCCTGCCGCTTTGCGCGGATCAGCAGCCAGGCTTTCATGAAGAGGAAGCACCAGCTGGCGACGGACATCGCCAGCAGCACATAGGCGACGGCGTGCGTGATCGCATCGCCGCTTTCGAGGTAGTGGACAACGCCGGTGGGTATCGCCATCGGAGTTTCCCCGTTGTGTCAGCGCAGGCCGAGCACGTCCTGCATGTCGAACAGGCCGGCGCCACGCGCCGACAGGAAATGGACCGCGCGCAGCGCGCCTTGCGCGTACGACACGCGGCTCGACGACTTGTGCGTGATCTCGATGCGCTCGCCGATCCCGGCGAACAGCACGGTGTGATCGCCGACGATGTCGCCACCGCGCACCGCGGCAAAGCCGATCGTCGACGGATCGCGCTCGCCCGTCACGCCGTGGCGGCCGTACACCGCGCACTCGTCGAGCGAGCGGCCGAGCGCGCCGGCGACGGCTTCACCCATCATCAGCGCGGTGCCCGACGGCGCATCGACCTTGTGACGGTGATGCGCCTCGATGATCTCGATGTCGTAGCCGTGCGAGAAATGCTTCGCCGCGAATTCCAGCAGCTTCAGCGTGACGTTCACGCCGACGCTCATGTTCGCCGCGAACACGATGCCGATCTTGCCCGCGGCGGCCTGCAGTTCGGCCTTCTGCTCGGCGGTGAAGCCGGTCGTGCCGATCACGAGCTTCACGTCGTGGCGCAGCGCGGCCTCGATGTGCGCGATCGTGCCTTCCGGCCGCGTGAAATCGATCAGGTAGTCGGCCTGCGCGAACACGGCGTCGAGGTCGTCGGTCAGCTTGATCCCGGTTTCCTTGCCGAGGAACGCGCCCGCGTCCTGGCCGAGGAACGGCGAACCGGCGCGGTCGAGCGCGCCGACGAGCTGGGCGTCGGGATCGTTGAGAACGGCTTCGATCAGCATCCGGCCCATTCGGCCCGATGCACCGGCAATCGCAATCTTCATGGCTTTCTACACGACAGGTCTAAAGGCGGGCGGCGCATGCCGCCCTGGTTCCGCAAGCCGGGCTTACTGCGCCGGCGCGGTGAGCGGCTGGTTCTGCAGGTTGTCGGAGCCTTGCGGGCCGACCGGCGGCGACGCCTCATTCGACACGTTCGGTTGCGGCGGACGATGGAACTGGAACTGCGGCTGGATCGCCGGCGCGGCGCCCGGCGGCTGGCCGCCCGGTACCGGCGCGCCGCCCGAAGCCTGCGCGGACGGCGTGAAACGACGTCCGGCCGAACCCTGCCCCGACACCTGGTTGGTCGCGCGGTTCGCCGCGCGGGCAGCCTGCGCGTTCGCATCCTGGTCGACCGCTGCGCCGGAGGCCGGCGCGACGGACGGGCTGGCGACGACATCCGGCACCGGCGTACTCGCCGCCGCCTGCGCCTGCGCGGCGCTCGCCGCAGCGGCTTCCGACGCCTTCTTCGCCGCCGCGGCCGCCTTCGCCTTCTTGCCGCCGCGATCGCCGTCGATGTCGGCCAGCAGGTCGAGTTCGGACGGCAGATTGTCGGCGCCGCTCCAGCCCGCGAGGCGATCGCCCGAGAACGTCACGACGAGGTCGCGCTGCTGGACGATCGCCGTCGAGCCGCGCTTGAAGTAGAAGAGGTAATCCCAGCGGTCGGCGTGGAACATGTCCGCCAGCAGCGGCGTGCCGAGCAGCGCGCGCACCTGCTCGCGCGTCATGCCGACCTGCAGTTGCGCGGCTTTCTCCTGCGACACGAAGTTGCCTTGCACGACGGTGATCCGATAGGGCGTGATGCTCTGCGCGATGCGCTGCGTCACGCTGTCGTATGACGAACAACCCGCCAGCGCGGCAACGGCGGCGGCAGCGATGATGGCACTCCGCATGCGACTCCTCTGAAAGTGCGAAAGCGATTCTGGGATCATTTCCTTCACCGTGCTGGCCCGCATCGCGGGCCGCGCGTGTATCTGGAACGGCGAAAAGCCGGTAACATTGAAGCCCTGCATTGTACTCTAGGGATGCCTAGCCATGACCAATCCGACGGATCTCAAGAATATCGGGCTAAAGGCCACCCTACCGCGCCTCAAGATTCTCGAGATCTTCCAGCAGAGCCCCGTGCGCCACCTGACGGCAGAAGACGTCTACCGCAATCTGCTCAACGAGCAGCTCGACATCGGGCTCGCCACCGTCTACCGCGTGCTCACGCAGTTCGAGCAGGCCGGCCTGCTCTCGCGCAGCAACTTCGAATCCGGCAAGGCGGTGTTCGAACTGAACGAAGGTTCGCACCACGACCACCTCGTGTGCCTCGATTGCGGCCGCGTCGAGGAATTCTTCGACGCCGAGATCGAAAGCCGCCAGCAGGCGATCGCGAAAGAGCGCGGCTTCCGCCTCCAGGAACACTCGCTCGCGATGTACGGCTCCTGCACGACTGAAAACTGCCCGCACCGCAAGCACTGAATCGCGCCACCCGCGCACGAAGCACGGCCCGGCCGGCATCTCGCCGCCCGGGCCGTCTTCTTTTCGGGATAGCGCCGCGCGTCGCGCGGGCCGGTTCGGAACGCTTACGAAAACCCTTCGGCCTTCTCCCGCGGCCTACGGCCGAAACACGGCACGCGGCACGCGCTACGCGTCGCGTCAGGCCGCGCTTGCGCGAACCGGCTCGAACTCGAGCGCCCACGCGCTGCCGAGCGGGATCTCGTCGCAATTCGGCTGCGGGCCGCCGCGATCGACGATCACGAAATCGCTGACCGCGTCGAGCGCGAGCAGCGGGTGATGCCAGACACCTTTCGCATAGTTCACGCCCTGCCAGCCTTCGGCCAGGAACGCGCGCATCGCATCGGGCCGGAACTCGCCGGCCGGCGCGACGACGACCGCGTAACGCGACACGGCCGCGAGCGGGATGAACGCCTGGCTGCCGTGCGGATGGCGTTCCATCAGCGTGATCGCGACCGGTAGCGCGCGCGGCTGCGCACGAAACACGCTGACGAGCGGCCGGCCGCCGTCCGCGCAGACGTCGACCGTCGCGAGGTCGTGGAAGCGCTCGGTCGTGCCGCCGTTGATCGGGAAATGCCGTGCGCCTTCGAGCGCGATCACGTCGCCGAACGGCGCGAACGCTTCGCGGGTCAGGCGCTCGACGCGCAGGATGTGCGGTTCGCTCATGCTCATGCCCTCCTTCAAGCCGGCTCGCCCCACAGACGCAGGCGCGACACGCCGCCGTCCGGGAAGATGTTGAAACGCACATGCGTGACGGGGCCGAGCGCCGCGAGCTGGTCGAACGTGTGCACGTGGTCCATCGTCAGCTTCTGCTCGCCGAGCAGTTCGGCCCAGAACATCGCCTGCGTGACGAGCGAATCGTCGGTGCCGCCCGCCACCCGCGCGGCCTGCAGCGAGCAGCGATCGGGGAAGTTGCCCTTGAAGAACGCCGTATCGACCTCGACGCGCCTGATGATGCCCGGCCGCGCCAGCGCGACGATCGCCCAGTCGTTGCCGGGCTCGCGGCGGCGCCGCGTTTCCCAGCCGTCGCCCATGTTCACGCCGCGCCCCGGCATCAGCATCTGCGACGCCGGGCCGAAGTGCTGGTTGTTCGCGGCCACCAGATAACCGCCGTTCTCGATCGCCGCGAGGTCGACGAGTTCGCCGGCCGGCACCTGGCGCCAGTCGCGTTGCGGCTGGCCGTACACGCGCAGCCGCGCGAGGCCGCCGTCCGGATACAGGTTCACGCGCAGGTGTGTATACGGCTGCGTATCGTCGACGCTCACGTAGTGATGCGAATTGCCCTGCAGCGTCGTCGCGGGGACGATCGTTCGCCATTCGGCTGTGTCCGGCGGCGTATCGCCGTCGGCGACGCACGCGTCGATCGACGCGGCCGGCGGGAAGTTGCCGGTGAAGTGGCTCGTATCGAGGTCGACACCGTGGATCACGCCCGGCCGCGCGAGCCGCACCACGCAGAAGTCGTGGCCGGTCGTACGCTTGCGGCGCGTTTCCCAGCCGTCCATCCACTTGCCGTGGTCGTCGTACTTGCCGGGAATGAACACGGCCGGCTCGGGGTTCAGCATGCGCTCTTTCGGCGCGAAGAATTCGTCGCTCGCGAACAATGCCTGCGCACCGAGGCGCGGGTCGGCGAGGTTCATGTAACGCCGCGTAAACGCCGGCGCGTTCGGATCGAGGATGGGGGCTGCCATGTCGTCTCCATAAATTTGAAAAGCGCCGGTGCATCGAGGCGCCGGCCGCATGTCTTCGATCGCGCGGGACAACCAGGGGAAAGCCGCCCCGCGCGGCGGCGCGCTCAGAGCGCGTGGGCCTGGTCGCCCGCGACCGGCGCCGGGTTGCCTTCCTCTTCGGCCGGCACGTAGCGCAACTCGCGATTCAGCACGCGCGTCGCGCGGGCGCGGTCGATGTCGTTCTCCCACACCGCGACCACGACCGTCGCGACGCAGTTGCCGATCAGGTTGGTCACCGCGCGGGCGATCCCGACGAACCAGTCGACCGGCAGGATCAGCACAAGGCCGAGCCCCGGAATCGCGGGAATCGCCGACAGCGTCGCCGCGAGAATCACGATCGCCGAGCCGGGAATCCCGTGCGCGCCCTTCGACGTGACGAGCGACACGAGCAGCACGACGATCAGGTCATGCGTCGACAGCGGCGTGTTGGTGGCCTGCGCGATGAACAGCACGGCGAGCGTCAGGTAGATCGAGAAGCCGTCGAGGTTGAACGAGTAGCCGGTCGGGATCACGAGGCCGACCGTCGAATCCTTGACGCCCATGTATTCGAGCTTGCGCATCACCTGCGGCAGCACCGCGTCCGACGACGCCGTACCGAGCACGATCGACAGTTCCTCGCGCAGGTAGCGGATCAGCTTGAACACCGAGAAGCCCGCGAGCCGCATCACCGTGCCGAGCACGACCGCGACGAACACGAAGCAGCTCAGGTAGAACACGGCAACGAGATAACCGAGCTGCTTGAGCGACGCGACGCCGTACTTGCCGGTCGTGAACGCGATCGCGCCGAGCACGCCGAGCGGCGCGAGCTTGATGATGAAGCCGATGATACGGAAGAACACGTGCGACAGTTCCTCGATCAGCGAGTTGACGCGCTGCGCCTTGTCGCCGAGCAGCGACAGCGCGGAGCCGAACAGCACCGCGAACACGAGGATCTGCAGGATGTCGCCCTTCGCGAACGCGTCGATCGCGGTCTCGGGGATGATCTTCATCAGGTAGCCGGCCGTGTCCTTCAGGCTTTCGGCGTTCTTCGCGTATGACGCGAGCGACGACGCGTCGAGCGAGCGCAGGTCGATGTTCATCCCGACGCCCGGCCGCGTGAGCCACGCGAGGATGAGGCCGATGCCGAGCGCGAGCGTCGTCATGATCTCGAAGTAGATGACGGCCTTCAGGCCGACCCGGCCGACCTTCTTCAGGTCGCCCGCATTGGCCATCCCGCTGACCACGACGCAGAACACGATCGGGCCGATGACCATCTTGATGAGCTTCAGGAAGCCGTCGCCGAGCGGCCTTAACGATTCGGCGAAATGCGGGAAGAACGCGCCTAGCGCGATCCCCAGGATCAATGCGACGACTACCCGGCCAAACAGCGAATTGAGGAATTTCGACACGGCGCTCTCCCGATCCAACGGTTGCAGTTTCGTCTGTTCATACTGGTAAGACCAGTGATGTTATGGTGGATAGTAGGAAGCCGATATAGTCGCGTCAAGGACGGACGAAATAGGGATTTCCCGCCCCTCCCCACCCGCTCGAGACGCACCGGACAGGGGCAGATCGTGGCTTTCCCGTAGGGCGGTCATGCACCGCCTGCGTGCGGATTACAATGCCGGTCAGACCGGCCAAAGTTCACATCATGAAAAACGTTCCGCATACCGTGACCGACGCCGCCATCGCGACGATCCGCGACCGGATCGAGGCAGGCGTGTATCCGGTCGGCAGCCTGCTGCCGGCCCAGCGCCAGCTCTCCGAGGAGCTGGAGATCAGCCGTGCGTCGCTGCGCGAAGCGCTGTCGACGCTCGAGGCGCTCGGGATGCTGCGCATCCGCGCGGGCAAGGGCGTGTACGTCGAAAGCGCGCAGGCGACGGCCGCGCATGCGTGGCGGTTCGCCGAGCAGTCGTCGCCGCCCGACACGTACCAGATGCGCTATGCGCTCGAAGGGTTCGCCGCGCGGATGGCCGCGCACGTCGTCACCGACGACGACATCGCATGGTTCGAGGACAACCTCGCCGACCTGCACGTCGCGCTGACCGAAAGCGCGCTCGACGAAGCATCGCAGCTCGACTTCGACTTCCACATGCGGATCATCCATCTCGCCGGCAATGCGGCGATCGAATCGGTGCTGCGCAGCAGCGCGGACATCATGAAGGAAAGCCAGCGCATGCCGTTCTACCGGCGCGAGCTGCTGCTGTCGACGTGGCACGAGCACCGCGCGATCGTCGACGCGCTGATCGCCCGCGACGCGGCAGCCGCGGGCACCGCGATCGAAACCCACATCGCGAACGCCGCGCAGCGCGCGGGCATCTTCTTCCCGACGCCGCGCGCGTAACCTCCGGCGCGCGCGGCAAGCGCCGCAGCCGCCGTCCGGTCGTACCGGTCAACCTCCCGACGGATCGCGATACGCGAGCGCGCGCTCGATGAACGCGCGCGCCGCGACGCTGCGGTACGCGCCCTTGCGCGTGAGCAGCGCGGCCGTGCGCGTCGGCAGCGGCGGATCGATCTCCAGCGCGCACAGGTCGCCGCTCCCGCGCGCGATCGCATCAGGCAGCACCGTCGCGAGCCGGCCGCGTCGCACGAGCTCCAGCACCGCGCTGATCGTATTCGTCTCGATCGCGATCAACGGCCGCGCGCCATGCTCGATGAAATACCGGTCGATGCTCTCGCGCGTCGCGAACGCGCGACTCAGCAGCACCAGCGGCTCGCCGCAAAGCTCGGCCGGCGTCAGCGCGCGGCGGCGCCGCGCGAGTCGATGCGTGCGGCCCGTCACGAGCGCGAGCGGTTCGTCCCACAGCGGCAGCGCGTCGATGTCCGGCGCGCGCGGCGGCACGAACGCGAAACCCGCATCGAGCCGGTCGTCGGCGAGCAGCGCCTCGATGCGCTCCTGCGGCATCGCGTCGATCGTCAGCGCGACGTTCGGATAATCGGCATGGAACGCGTCGATCAGCGAACCGCTCAGGTAGGCCGCGAAGGTCGGCATCATCGCGAGTCGCAGCGAACCGCTGCCGAGATCGGCGACGTCGTGCAGCGCACGCTGCCCCGTGTCGAGCTCGTGCAGCGCCGCGCGCGCATGGCGCGCATAGACCTCGCCGAATTCGGTGAGCTGCACCGTGCGGCCCGAGCGGTCGAACAGCTGCACGCCGAGCGTTTCCTCGAGCTGGCGGACCTGCTGCGACAGCGTCGGCTGCGACACGTGCAGCACGTCGGCCGCACGCGTGAAACTGCGCTGCTCGGCGACGGCCAGGAAATAGCGAATGTGGCGGAGAAGCATCGCGGCTCGTGTATTGGCTTTACCAATGGATACCATAACGATCCAGTCTTGGACGCTATGGCTCGATTCCCGCATCATACGCACATCCGCTCCTGCCCACCGCGTCTGGCCGCGCCGGAGCGGCCCGTCCGGGCCCGCCCTTCCCCCGCCCGCCGCGCGACGATCCGTCGCCCGCCCCACCCGGGCGCGACCGCGATCCGCCCGGCGCGCCGCACCGGTTCAGCACCGCTGCGTTGACGCCGGCCCCGATTTCCGTCACCCCGCTCAGCCGACGGCCCCGTGCCGCCGGCCGGCATCGCCGTCTTTCGAACATGGAACCGCATCACGACAACCATCCTCCCCTGACCCGCGGCATGACGCTGCTGTTCGCCTGTGCGTGCGGCATCGTCATCGGCAACATCTATTACGCGCAGCCGCTGCTCGCCGCGATCGCGCGCAGCTTCGGGCGCGCGCCGACCGAACTCGGTTATCTCGTCACGCTGACGCAGCTCGGTTATGCGGCGAGCCTGCTGCTGATCGTTCCGCTCGGCGACGCGGTCAACCGCCATACGCTGATCGTGCGGCTGCTGATGCTCAACGTCGTCGCGCTGGTCGCGGTCACGCTCAGCACCAATTTCACGATGTTCGTCGTCGCGAACGTCGCGGTCGGCTTCGTCACGTGCTCGACGCAGCTGCTCGTGCCGTTCGCGGCATCGCTCGCCGACGCGCGCACGCGCGGCCGCGCGGTCGGCACCGTGATGAGCGGGCTGCTGCTCGGCATCCTGCTCGCCCGCGTCGCAGCCGGCGCGATCGCCGACGGGTTCGGCTGGCGCGCGGTGTACGGCATCGCCGCGGTGATGGTGCTCGCGCTGACCATCGTGCTCGCCATCAAGCTGCCGAAGGACCGCCGCGATGCGCGGCTCGACTACGCGGCACTGATGAAGTCGCTCGTCGCGCTGGTACGCGCGCAGCCGCTGATCGCGCTGCGCTCCACGTACGGCGCGCTCGTGTTCGCGTGCTTCAGCCTGCTGTGGACCGGCCTCACGTTCCTGCTGAGCCAGCCGCCGTACGGCTATAGCGAAGGGCAGATCGGCCTGTTCGGGATCGTCGGCGCGGTGGGCGCACTCGCGGCGACGTCGGCCGGCCGGCTCGTCGATCGCGGGCACGGCAATGCGGCGACGGGGCTGTTCGCGGCCGCCGTGCTCGCGTCGTTCGCGCTGATCGCGACCGGCGCGCATTCGCTCGCGGCGCTGATCGCGGGCATCCTGCTGCTCGACGTCGGCGTGCAGGGCATGCACATCTCGAACCAGAGCGTGATCTACGCGCTCGCGGGCAACGCGCGCAGCCGCGCGACGACGATCTACCTGACGAGCTACTTCATCGGCGGCGCGCTCGGGTCGTTCGCGGCGAGCGTCGCGTACGGCATCGACGGCTGGCGCGGCGTGTGCATCGCGGGCGCGGCGCTCGCGGGTGTGCTGATCGCGCTGTGGCTTGCGTCGCAGCGCGTCGGCGTGCGGCAGGTCACGCAGTAATCCGCTCGCGGACCATCACGAAAAAAGGCACGCCGCGCGAACCGCTGGCGTGCCTTTTTTTCATTGCGCGATCGCGCGCTATCGCCGGGCGATCATGCGGCCTCGTCTGCGAAATCGATCAGCACCTTCATCGCGCGCTGCCGGTCGCCTGCCAGCTCGAACGCCAGGTTCGCGTCGCGCATCGGGAACACGCGCGTCACGGCCGGCTGCAGGTCGACGCGTCCCGCGTTGATCAGCTGCACGGCGAGCGCGAATTCCGCATGGAAGCGGAACGATCCGCAGATCGACAACTCCTTCGCGACCACGACGTTCTGCGGCAGGCTGACGTCGCCGCCGAGCCCGAGCTGCACGACGACACCGCGCGGACGCATCACGTCGAGGCCGTCGCGCAGCGCGCGCGCATTGCCCGAGCACTCGATCATCACGTCGAACGTGCCTTTGTCCGCGCCGTAGCGCGCGACCCATTCGGCATCGGTGGCCGCATTGATCGTGCGATCGGCGCCGAGCGCGCGGGCGACTTCCAGCGGCGCATCGACGACGTCGGTCGCGACGACTTCCGCCGCGCCGTGCACGCGCGCAGCCGCAACGGCCAGCACGCCGATCGGCCCGCAGCCCGACACGAACACGCGCTTGCCGATCAGCGGGCCTGCGCGCGACACCGCATGCAACCCGACCGCGAACGGCTCGGCGAGCGCCGCGAGCGACAACGGCACATGATCGGCAACTTTCACGCACTGCGCCGCGTCGCACACGAGCGCGTTACGAAACGCGCCCTGCACGTGCGGCATCCGCATCGCGCTGCCGTAGAAGCGCATGTCGAGGCACTGGTTCGGCAAACCTTCGAGGCAGTAGCGGCACGCGCCGCACGGCCGGCTCGGATTGACCGCGACGCGATCGCCGACCTTCACCGACGTCACGTCCGGCGCGACCGCCGCGACCGTGCCGGCAACCTCGTGGCCGAGCACCATCGGCTGCTGCAGCCGGATCGCGCCGAAACCGCCGTGCCGGAAGTAATGCAGGTCGGAGCCGCAGATGCCGCCCATCGCGACATCGACGCGCACCTGGCCCGGGCCGATCTCGCCGGCGTCCTGCTCTTCGAGCCGCAGGTCGTTCGGCCCGTGAATCACGACACACATGCAGCGCATACGCATGACACCCTCCTCAGACGACCGGCGTGAGCAGCGGCTCGCCGGCGAAGTGCGCGGCCAGGTTGTCGCGCACCAGCCAGCCCATCGCCTGACGCGTCTCGATCGTGCCGCTCGCATGATGCGGCTGCAGCAGCACGTTCGACAACGCGAGAAAACGCGGGTCGATGCGCGGTTCGTTCCAGAACACGTCGAGCGCGGCCCCGGCGATCGCGCCGCGCTCGAGCGCGTCGAGCAGCGCAGGCTCGTCGACGGTCGTGCCGCGCGACACGTTCACGAGATAGCCGTTCGGCCCGAGCGCGTCGAGCACGCGCGCATCGACGAGCCCGCGCGTCGACGGCCCGCCCGCGAGCGTGACGATCAGCAGGTCGCACCAGCCGGCCAGCTCGGCCAGGTCGCCGAAGAAGCGGTGCGGGCTGTCTGCGCGCGGCGCGACGTCGAAGTAGCCGAGCTCGACGTCGAAGCCCGACAACCGGCGCGCGAGCGTCGTGCCGATCCGGCCGAAGCCGACGACGCCGACGCGCTTGCCGTAGAGCCGCGTGACGAGCGGCATGTCGCCGTCGCGCCACGCGCCGGAACGCACGTACGCGTCGCCGGCGCCGATCCGGCGCAGCATCGCGAGCGCGAGCCCGACGCCGAGATCGGCGACGTCGCCGGTCAGCACGTCGGGCGTGTTCGTCACGCGGATGCCGCGCTCGCGTGCCGCGGCGAGATCGATCGCATCGGTGCCGACGCCGTAGCACGCGATGATCTCGAGCTTCGGCAGCGCGGCGATCAGCTCGGCATTTGCGCCAAGATCGCCGCGCGTCGCGATCGCGCGCACGCCGGCGCCCTGTTCGGCGAGGAACGCCGCGCGGTCGGCGGCCTCCCACAGCCGGCGTACGTCGTAGCCGGACGACAGCCATGCGTCGTCCCACGGCTGGTAAGGGCCCGTCATCAGCAGTTCGGGCCGCTGGGTCGATTCGTGCGCCATCTGCGCTTGCTCCTGTCGAGGTAAGTTTTGAATGCGAACGGATGCCGGGCCGTGTCAGCCGCCCGGCCCGTTCATGCGTGCCGGGCGAGCGGATCGGCGCCCGGCTCGGGCGACGCCTGCGCCGCATCGAGCGGATCGTCGAGATCGCGGTTCAGCGTTTCCGGCATCCGCGCGGTCGTGAACAGCGTGATCAGCGTCAGCAGCACCAGATACGCGGCGATCGGCACCCACGCGCGCACGCCGGCCGCGTGGTCGCCGCCGTGCAGCGCGATCACCGTCGCGATGAGGGTCGCGCCGACGAGCGGCGCGATCCCGCCCGCCAGCACCGCCGACACTTCACGCGAGAACGACACGCCCATGTAGCGATGGCGCGCGCCGAACAGCTCGGGCAACAGCGCGGCCTGCGCGCCGAGCATCCCCCAGTTCGCGAAGCCCTGCGCGATCGAGATCGCGATGACGCTCGCGACCACGTTCCCCTGGCTGAAGATCCACCACACCGGGAACGCGAGCGCGAGTTGCAGCCATGCGAACGTGCGGTACACGCGCACGCGGCCGAAGCGGTCGCTCAGCCGGCCCGCGAGCGGCACCGTGCATGCGCCGACGGTCGCCGCGCACACCAGCGCGAGCGCGCCGATCGGCCCCTTCATCCCGATCACGCCGGCGAGATAGCTGACCGCGAGCGCTTGATAGATCGACGAGCCGCCGTTCTCGGCCATCCGCAGGCCGATGCCGATCAGCAGCGTGCGCTTCGAATGCTGCACGGCGCTCTTCAGCGGATTCGCCGAGACCTGCGCGCGCTTCTCGAGCCGCACGAAGGTCGGCGACTCCTGCAGCCGCACGCGCATGTAGAGCCCGACCGCGACGATCACCGCGCTGAGCAGGAACGGCACGCGCCAGCCCCAGCCGTCGGTGACGCGGTCGATGTTCGCGAGCAGCAGGAAATAGACGGCAGCCGCGAGCACGGTGCCGAGCTGGATGCCGAGAAACGGCAGCGACGCATAGAAGCCGCGCTTGCCGGGCGGCGCGTATTCGGTCATCAGCACCGCCGCGCCGGCCTGCTCCGCGCCGGCGCCGAGGCCTTGCAGGATGCGCAGCAGCACGAGCAGCGCGGGCGCCCAGTAGCCGGCCGTCGCGAAGGTCGGCAACACGCCGATCAGCGTGCTCGCAACGCCCATCAGCAGCACCGTCGCCGTCAGCACGAACTTGCGGCCGATCCGGTCGCCGAGCACGCCGAACACGACGCCGCCGAGCGGGCGCACCGCGAAGCCGACGAAGTACGTGCCGAAACTCGCGATCAGCCGCATCTCCGTGGTTTGCGCGGGGAAGAACAGCGGCCCGAAGACCAGCGCCGACGCGAGCGTGTACAACGCGAAATCGTAGTACTCGAGCGCGCTGCCGAGCGAGCAGGTCCACGCCGCGCGATTGAGCTGCTTCGTGTCGACGCCGCGGCGCTCGACGGTGTCGTCCGGCGCGCCGGACCTTGCATCGTGCCGCGCGGGCGGCGGGGAAGTGCGATCCATCGTTGTCTCCTGTCTCCTGCTTCCGTTCCGGAACCGGGCGCCATGCGCGCCGGGATAGCGGCCCGCTCGTGCGGCGGGCTCTTCTAGGAATTCGGATGCCGGCCGAAGCCGGCGTAGTGTCGCTGCGGCGCTGCGCGCACGGCGCGCTCGCGCCGCCGCTCAGACGGCGCTGGTCAGCCCGCCGTCGACGAACAGCGTCTGGCCGTTCACGAAATCGGACGCGGCCGACGCGAGGAAGATCGCCGCGCCGCACAGCTCGTCGACGCGCCCCCAGCGGCCGGCAGGCGTGCGCTTGCACAGCCAGTCCGAGAACGCCGCGTCGTCGACCAGTGCGCGATTCAGTTCGGTTTCGAAATAACCGGGCGCGAGGCCGTTCGCCTGGATGCCGTGGCGCGCCCAGTCGGCGCACATCCCTTTAGTCAGCATCCGCACCGCGCCCTTCGTCGCCGCATACGGCGCGATCGTCGGCCGCGCGAGCTCGCTCTGCACCGAGCAGATGTTGATGATCTTCCCGCGGCCGCGCGCGATCATGTGCCGCGCGACGGCCTGCGCGACGTTGAACACGCCGTCGAGGTTCACGCGCATCAGCGCATGCCAGTCGTCGGGTTCGAATGTGTCGAGCGGCGCGCGGCGCTGGATGCCCGCGTTGTTCACGAGGATGTCGATCGCGCCGACGCGCGCCTCGAAATCGTCGATCGCCGTGCGCACCTGCGCGTGCTCGGCGACGTCGAACACCGCGTGGTCGGCCGCAAAGCCTTCCTCGCGGAAATGGCGCGCGAGCGTCGCGGCCTTCTCCTCATTGCGATCGTTGATGACGATCGCCGCGCCGGCTTCCGCGAGCCCGCGGGCGAGCGTCAGCCCGATCCCGCGCCCCGAACCGGTGATCAATGCGCGGCGGCCGTCCAGGCGGAACCGGTCAAGCGCGTTCGTCATGCATGTCTCCTCGTGCCATTGGAGCCGGGCGCCCATCGCGGCCGGTCTCGCGTTGAAGCTATCTTCGGCTTCCGGCCAGACACCACGCCAATGGTCTTTTTTGATCCGGTTATCATGAAACTTGATTACCGCCCTCGCCTGCCCACCGCTTATGGAACTCAAGCAATTGCGCGCCTTCGTCACGCTCGCGGAAGAGCTGCATTTCGGGCGCGCCGCGCAGCGCCTGTTCATCGTTCAGCCCGCGCTGAGCATGCAGATCAAGGCGCTCGAGGAAGAACTCGGCGCGCGCCTGTTCGAGCGCGACCGCCACAAGGTCGAACTGAGCGATACCGGGCGCGTGTTCCTGCCCGAAGCACGGGCCACGCTGCAACAGGCCGCGCGCGCGGAACAGATGGCGCGGCTGTCGAGCCGCGGCGAGATCGGCACGCTGCGGATCGCGTTCGTGTCGTCGGTGCTGCCCGCGCTGCTGCCGGCCGTGCTGCGCACGATGCGCGAGCGCTATCCGCTGATCACGCTGGAACTGAAGGACATGCCGACGCCCGACCAGATCGCCGCGCTGCGCGACCGGCGCATCGATTTCGGGATGATCCGGCTGCCGGCCGCGTACGCGGGCATCGACACGCGCGTGGTGCTCGAAGAAGGCTTCGTCGTCGCGCTGCCGCTCGACCATCCGCTCGCCGCGCACGACGCGATCGCGCCGGCCGCGCTGCGCGGCCAGCCCGCGTTCGTGCTCGCGCGCCGTTATGCGCCCGGCTTTCACGACGACATGCTGCTCGCGCTGAGCCGCGCGGGCACGACGCTCGAAATCGCGCAGGAGTTCGGGGAGTTCACGACGATGCTCGCGCTCGTCGCGGCGGGGATGGGAATCGGGCTGATTCCGGCGGAAGCGGCCAGCGCGCTGCCGCCGAACGTGCTGGCGCGGCCGCTCGACCTGGCCGGCCACCGCACCGGCATCGGCCTCGCGTGGACCGACCTCGACAGCCCGCTGAAACGCGCGTTCGTCGACGCGCTCGAACAGGTGACGGCGGAGCGGCGATGACGGCTTCGCGGCAATAAAAAAGCCCGGCCGGAAAACCGGGCCGGGCTCGTTCGCCGTGCAGGCCGCCTTGCGGCGGCCGCGCGACGTGCGGGATTACTTCGCGTTCGCGAATGCGACAGCCGTATCCAGCATGCGGTTCGAGAAACCCCACTCGTTGTCGTACCAGCTCGACACCTTCACGAGGCGGCCCGACACCTTGGTCAGCGTCGCGTCGAACGTCGACGAAGCCGGGTTGTGGTTGAAGTCGATCGACACCAGCGGTGCATCGTTGTAGCCGAGGATGCCCTTCAGCGCACCTTCCGATGCTTCCTTCATGATCGCGTTGACTTCCTCGACCGTCGTGTCGCGCTTCGCGATGAACGACAGATCGACGACCGACACGTTGATCGTCGGGACGCGGATCGCGTAGCCGTCGAGCTTGCCGTTCAGTTCCGGCAGCACGAGGCCGACGGCGGAAGCCGCGCCCGTCTTCGTCGGGATCTGGCTGTGCGTGGCCGAACGCGCGCGGCGCAGGTCTTCGTGATAGACGTCCGTCAGCACCTGGTCGTTCGTGTACGCGTGGATCGTCGTCATCAGGCCCGTTTCGAGGCCGATCTTGTCGTTCAGCGGCTTGACGAGCGGCGCGAGGCAGTTCGTCGTGCACGATGCGTTCGAGATGACCGTGTGCTCGGCCTTCAGCACGTTGTGGTTCACGCCGTAGACGATCGTCGCGTCGACGTCCTTCCCGCCCGGCGCCGAGATGATCACCTTCTTCGCGCCGCCCTTCAGGTGCGCGCTCGCCTTTTCCTTCGTCGTGAAAAAGCCCGTGCACTCCATCACCACGTCGACGCCGAGCTCGCCCCACGGCAGTTCGGCCGGGTTGCGGTTCGCCAGCACGCGGATCTTGTCGCCGTTCACGACGAGGTAGTCGCCGTCGACCGACACTTCGCCCGGGAACTTGCCGTGCGCGGTGTCGTACTGGGTCAGGTGCGCGTTGGTCTTCGCATCGCCCAGATCGTTGATCGCGACGATCTCGAGATCGTGCTTCTTGCCGTTTTCATAAAACGCGCGCAGCGTGTTGCGGCCGATGCGGCCGTAGCCGTTGATTGCGACGCGAATCGTCATGGTCTATCTCCTGATGGCTGAAAAAAATTCGTTTCGTGCAGCTTCACGGTGCGACGCGCGCGAGGGGTGGCGCGCGTCGCGAATGCTTTTAGGCCAGCACGGCCTTCGCGGTCTCGACGACGTGCTCGACGGTGAAGCCGAAGTACTTGAACAGCACGCCGGCCGGCGCCGATTCGCCGAACGTGTCGATCCCGACGACGCCGCCTTCGAGGCCGACGTACTTGTGCCAGAAGGCGGTCACGCCCGCTTCGATCGCGACGCGGCGCACGCCGTGCGGCAGCACGCGTTCGCGGTACTCGGCGTCCTGGCGGTCGAACACGTTGGTCGACGGCATCGACACGACGCGGGCCGCGATGCCCTGCTGCGCGAGCGGCTCGACGGCCTTCATCGCGAGTTCGACTTCCGAGCCCGTCGCGATCAGGATGATCTTGCGTGCGACGATTTCCTCGTCCCAGTCCTTCAGCACGTAGCCGCCCTTCGCGACGTTCGCGATCTGCGCATCGGTACGCGGGTTGAACGCGAGGTTCTGGCGGCTGAAGATCAGGCTCGACGGACGATCCGCGGCGACCGCGTAGGTCCAGGCGACGGCCGTCTCGACCGTGTCGGCCGGACGCCATACGTCGTGGTTCGGGATCAGGCGCAGGCTCGACACGTGCTCGATCGACTGGTGCGTCGGGCCGTCTTCGCCGAGGCCGATCGAATCGTGCGTGAACACGAAGATCGACGGCACCTTCATCAGCGCGGCGACGCGCAGCGCGTTGCGGCTGTAGTCGGAGAACGTCAGGAACGTGCCGCCGAACGGCTTGTGGCCGCCGTGCAGCGCGAGGCCGTTGATCGCGGCGCTCATGCCGAATTCGCGCACGCCGTAGTTGATGTGGTTGCCCAGCACGACGCCCGGGCCTTCCGGGTTCGCGCGGACGGCCTTCGACGCCTTCCAGTTGGTCAGGTTCGAACCGGTCAGGTCGGCCGAGCCGCCGAGCAGTTCCGGCAGTGCGGCGGCCAGGCCTTCGATCGCCTGCTGCGACGCCTTGCGGGTCGCAACCGTCTCGCCGCGCTCGTTCGCGCCGGCGATGATCGCGGCAGCCTTCTGCGCCCAGTCGGCCGGCAGCTTGTTGGCCATCCGGCGCTCGAATTCGGCCGCTTCAGCCGGGAACTTCGCGCGATATTGCGCGAACGTCGCGTCCCATTCGGTTTCCGCGCGCTTGCCGGCTTCCTTCGCGTCCCATGCCGCATAGACTTCCTGCGGAATCACGAACGGCTCCCACTTCCAGCCGAGCGCTTCGCGCGTCTTCGCGATTTCTTCCGCGCCGAGCGCCGCGCCGTGCACGTCGTGGCCGCCGGCCTTGGTCGCCGCGCCCTTGCCGATCACCGTCTTGCAGCAGATCAGCGTCGGCTTGTCCGACAGCTTCGCCTTCGCGATGGCCGCATCGACCGCGTCGACGTCATGGCCGTTCACGTTCGGGATCACGTTCCAGCCGTACGCTTCGAAACGCTTCGGGGTGTCGTCGTGGAACCAGTTCACGACGTCGCCGTCGATCGAGATGCCGTTGTCGTCGTACAGCGCGATCAGTTTGTTCAGCTTCAGCGTGCCCGCGAGCGAGCAGGCTTCGTGCGAGATGCCTTCCATCAGGCAGCCGTCGCCGAGGAACACGTACGTGTGGTGATCGACGATCTTCGCGCCGTCACGGTTGAACTCGTCGGCCATCAGCGCTTCGCCGAGCGCCATGCCGACCGCGTTCGCGAGACCCTGGCCGAGCGGGCCGGTGGTCGTCTCGACGCCCGGCGTGATCCCGTATTCCGGGTGGCCCGGCGTCTTCGAGTGCAGCTGGCGGAAGTTCTTCAGTTCTTCGATCGGCAGGTCGTAGCCGGTCAGGTGCAGCAGCGAGTACAGCAGCATCGAGCCGTGGCCGTTCGACAGCACGAAGCGGTCGCGGTCTGCCCAGTGCGGGTTCGTCGGGTTGTGCTTCAGATGGCGCGACCAGAGCGCGACGCCGATTTCGGCCATGCCCATCGGCATGCCGGGGTGGCCGGAGTTCGCTTGCTGAACGGCGTCCATCGCGAGCGCACGGATCGCGTTGGCCATCAGGGTGGTGGAGGCGGGAGACGAAGTCGTCATGTCGAGTCCGGAGAACGAGTCGAGGAAACGGGGAGCACGGCGGCATCCGGAAGCTCGAGCGTCAATCGTTCCCGGCGCGCGGTGCGGCGCCTGACGGACGCGAAGCGGACGGAGCCTACGGACGGGGCTGCAAAGCTCGTCATTTTAACAGATGGGCTGACATTTCCCTTGTCGGCGCGTAGTGTTCCGGCACGGTTTTCCGTCAAACCGCATGCCTCCTATAATTCAGACGTCGGAACTGCCCGCCCGCCGCTGCCCACCCGTGAGCACTACGCTTCTCTTCCACCCTACGCCCGACGCCACCTACGGCTTCCCGAATGCGCGGCGGCTCGCGCACGTCGCGTCCCCGCACCAGCAGATCGAGGTCTGGGAAACGCCGCAGCTCGGCCGCCTGTTCACGCTGGACGGCCGGCCGATGACGGCGGTCGGCGATGAATACGTCTATCACGAGTGCATGACGCACCCGGCCGCGCTCGCGCATCCGTGCCCGCGCAAGGCGCTCGTGCTCGGCGGCGGCGACGGCGGCGCAGCGCGCCAGTTGCTCAAGCACGCGTGTATCGAGCGGATCGTCGTCGCGGAACTCGACGACGAGGTGGTCGGGATGGCGCGTCGTTATCTCGACGACGTGCACCAGGGTGCGCTCGACGACCCGCGCGTCGAGCTCGTGATCGGCGACGCCGCGCATTTCGTCGAGTCGACCGTCGAGCATTTCGACCTCGTCGTGTTCGACCTCACGCCCCCCGATTCACCAGCGGCCGGCCTCTATACGCGCGCGTTCTATGCGCGCCTGAAGCGAATCCTCACGCCGTGCGGCGCGATCTCGATGCACCTCGGCTCGCCCGTGTTCCACGCCGCGCGCATTGCCGCGCTGCTCGACGACCTGCGCGCGAGTTTCGCGGTCGTCGATCCGCTGTCCGCACACGTGCCGCTGTACGGCTCGCAATGGCTGATGGCGATCGCGAGCGACACGCTCGATGCGGCCGCGCTGTTCGCGCACGACGTCGACGACCGTCTCGCCGCCCGCCACGTGCAGGGCTTGCGCTACTACGACGCGCGGCTGCATGCGTCCCTCTTTGCCCTGCCGCGCGCACTGCGCGATACACTGGGCGTTCGCCGCTGAACGTCCGGGCGGCCGCATCGCTCCGCTTTTCCTTCGAGGCTCCGTACGGTTCGCCGTGCGAAACACGGGACCGGAACGACCCGGATGCAGCGCCGCCCCACCGACCGACCGCGAAGCACGCGATCGGGGCAGGCGCCGAAGCGCCAACACCGTTCGACAGGAGATTTTCATGACCGATCCACGTCCGGCCGACGTGCCTTGGTTGACGCCATACCTGACCGTACGCAACGCGCGCGCGGCCATCGATTTCTTCACGGCCGCATTCGGCTTCGCGCTGCGCGACGTGCACGACGAGGACGGCGCGATCATGCACGTCGAGATGACCTATCGCGGCCAGCTGATCGTGATGTTCGCGCCCGAAGGCGCGTTCGGTTCGACCGCGCGCACGCCCAAAAGCGCGAACGCCGTCGCGCCGCAATCGTTCTATCTGTACGTCGACGACGTCGACGCAACCTGGCAGCGCGCGCTCGACGCGGGCGCAAAATCGCTGAGCGCGCCGCAAGACCAGTTCTGGGGCGACCGGTTCGCGCAGGTCGAGGATCTCGACGGCTACCGCTGGGCGCTCGCACACCACCTCCACGCATGAGCGGCACCGCCACACGCATGAACGAAGCCACCACCACCGCGGCCGTGCCGCGCTTTTTCGTCGACACCGCACTGCGCGCCGACGCGACGCTCGCGCTGCCGGCCGACGTCGCGCGCCACGCGCAGGTATTGCGCCTGCAACCCGGCGACGTGCTCGCGCTGTTCGACGGCACGGGCGGCCAGTACCGCGCCCGGCTCGTCGAGATCGACAAGCGCAGCGCGATCGCGCAGCTCGACGCGTTCGAGCCGGCCGAGGCCGAGCCGCCCTACCGCGTGACGCTCGCGCAGGGAATCGCCGGCGGCGACAAGATGGACTGGGTGATCGAGAAGGCCGTCGAGCTCGGCGTCGCGGCGGTCGTGCCGCTGTCGACCGCGCGCGGCGTCGTGAAACTCTCCGGCGAACGCGCGGACAAGCGCGTCGCGCACTGGCGCGGCGTCGTGCGCGCATCGTGCGAACAGTGCGGGCGCAACCGCGTGCCCGACGTTGCGCAGGTAGCCGGCTTCCACGCCTGGCTCGATGCGTTGCCGGCCGCGCCGGCCGACGGCGAACTGCGGCTGCTGCTGTCACCGCGCGCCAGCATCCCGTTCGCGTCGCTGCCCGACGCGCCGCCCGCGGCGCTCGTCACACTGCTGATCGGGCCCGAAGGCGGGTTGTCGCCCGACGAGGAAAACGCAGCGCGTGCGCGCGGGTTCACCGCGCTGTCGCTTGGGCCCCGCGTGCTGCGCACCGAGACGGCCGGTGCAGCCGTACTCGCGGCGCTGGCCGCGCGCTGGGGCGGGTGGTGACGAAACGGGCGTGCCGCCGCATGGGGGCACGACTTGGTAAGGCCCGAACGTCACCCTGCCGAAGCACGGCAAGCAGCCGGAAGCACCGCCTATGTGCCGCGCGTCTCGACGTTGCGGCTTATTGCGACTTGTCGCTCGGCGATCCGCTCGGCATCGCGTCGGACAACGCGTCGAGCACCGGCGTCAGCACGTCTTGCGGGCTTCCGGTCGTCCAGCCTCCGTCCAGGCTGTAAACGTCGATCTTGCCCGTCACCGGGTGCGTCACCGGCGCCGCATCCAGCACCTGCGCCATGCCGGAGAAGATCGCCTTGAATGCGGCAATCCGTGCCGCGTCGTTCTTCAGGCGGCCGTTGCCGAGCTTCACCTGCAGCGCCTTCGCGCCGGGCCCCGCATCCGGGACGCGGCACGCGAATTCGACCGTCGCGACCGTCTGGCCCTCGATGGCCGAGTTCGGCCGCTGCGACGCTCCGGTCGTCTTGCACGCCGAGCGCTGAAGCGCGCGCTGATACGCCGCGGCCATGCTCTCGGCCGACGGACGAAGCGCAGCGCTCACCTTCGGCGGCATCGGCGCCAGCAATCCCTCGGCCATCTCCTTGCGCATCGACTCGCCAAGCGACGACAGAACGTCGACGTTGAGCGCGTCCTTGCCGTCATAACTCGGGCGTACCGCGTCGTTGAACGCGCGGGCTTTCGACACGTCGCCGTTGACGAACGCGCCGATATAAAGATCGACGGTCTGCTCGGGCGTCAGCGGCGCGGCCTGCGCGACGCTCGTCGTGACCAGCAGGGGCAGCAAGGCGGCACGCACGAACGGGATACGCGCACCGGCGCGCGTGGAACGGGAAATACTCATGGGAAGACGGCCCTCTCTCGATGATTTGTTTGACTGGCCCGATGCGACAGCAGCAGCAGCAGCAGCCGGGCCGACCCGGATTGTCTCGAAAAAAGGTGTCCGATGATAGGCCGGGATCGGCGAGTGACGTGCCGCACCGTCCCCGGCGTAACGCGCGGACGCAAAAAAGCCCGCTCGAAGCGGGCTCTTTTGCCAATCGGCCAGCAGCCGATTCGCGCTTACGCGAACGAATAGAACACGCGGAACGCGACCTTGCGCTCGGCCCAGAACTCGGCCGCCTCGCGGAACACGTCGAGCAGCGTCTCGCGCCCTTCCTTGTCGAACTTCTGCGCGATCGGCAGCCCTTCGAGGACGATCACGAAACCGGGCTGCGCGCCGGCCTTCGCGACGAGGTCGGTCAGGCAGTCGTACAGCGCGTCGTAGTTCTTCCCGAAATGCTTCGGAAACAGGAACGACGTCGCGATCGTCTCCATCACTTCCTGCTTCGACTGCGCGGCGCCGCAATACGCATACAGAAAGTGTTGGCCGAGCCGGGTGGCTTCGTCGGCGAGATCCTGCACGCGGAACGCGCGGATCGACTGCACGAGATTGGGTCGCACGGTCGTGAAAAGGCTCATAGGCTCCTCGTTCGATGAAAGCCCGTCGGCTTCCTGTTGCTCCGGCTCGCCGCCGGCCTGTGACGCCGCGTGTAGTTGCATCACGCGCTGAAACAGATTGCCGTCGCCGGCCGCGAACAGTTCCGCCGCCGCCGTATCGTGCGCGTAGATGGAGTCGCTCATGCCGTTCATCCCGAAGTCATTCAACAATACGTTTAAAACTGTTGTAGTGGTCGTCCGTGTAATAACAGTTGTCGATCCGGCGCAATGGCCCGCCGCAGACGATCCGTCGCGCGCCGCGATTGCGCGCGCGTGGCGTCGGCACCGTGTACTCATGGTAGTAGCCGCGCTTCGCTTTCGGCAGGATCCGCTCGCGGTTGCCGAACACGACGCCGTCTTTCTCGTACGGATACGGACCGCCGGCGCCGATCAGGCCCAGCGTGGTCACGGCCTCGCGCGGAAGACGGGCGGTCGGGACCGTATCGAGCCCGCTGGCGGCCACGTCGGCCGAAACGGCCTGCCGTGCGTAGGCGGCGGAAACCAGACTGCCCGTCGGCGTGCCGACGATACCCATCGCGAACATCGCGAAGACGGACGCGAGCGCGCCGTTGCGGAGCCACTTGCGTGCCATGAACCAGGGTTCCCGCTGTTAAATCAAGTAGTTGACGACCAACAAAGGCGTTAGCGTAGCGTTATTGGCCGCGCGAATCAATGTCCGTTTGGGAATCGAAAGCCTGACGATACGCGAATTTACGTATTTCTTACCGAATTCGCACTACATTTATCTTACATAGGATAAAATGCGAGCGGCATCTCTCGCATGGCAAGACCCTGCCTCCTTGCCGCACTCACTACCCGGAGTGGAGAGATGCTGCTGTTGCTTTGAGGGAAGCGCGTTTGCGCCCTGCCCGACGGCGTGCCCATTGCGGGCACGCCTCTTTTTGCTTTTGTTTACAATTTCGCCCGACGCGCCACGCCGGTTCGACCGGCCTGGCGCGTTCGTTTTTGCTCAGCGCGTGGCGTTCACGTCGGCAACCAGCAGCGCCGCCATGTTGACGATCCGGCGCACGGTCGCCGATTCGGTCAGCACGTGCACCGGCTGGGCCGCGCCCAGCAGGATCGGCCCGATCGCGATGTTGTTGCCCGCGGCCGTCTTCAGCAGGTTGTACGCGATGTTGGCAGCGTCGATGTTCGGCAGGATCAGCAGGTTCGCTTCGCCTTCCAGCGTCGATTCCGGCAGGATTTCCTTGCGCAGCGCCGCGTCGAGCGCGACGTCGCCGTGCATTTCGCCGTCGACCTTCAGCTCCGGCGCGGTTTCCTGCAGGATCGCGAGCGTATCGCGCATCTTCTTCGCCGAAGGCGCGTTGCTCGTGCCGAAATTCGAGTGCGACAGCAGCGCGACCTTCGGCTCGATGCCGAAACGGCGCACTTCTTCCGCCGCCATGATCGTGATCTCGGCCAGTTGCTCCGGGGTCGGATCGACGTTCACGTGCGTGTCGACGAGGAAAATCTGGCGGCCCGGCAGCACGAGGCCGTTCATCGCCGCGTACACGCTGCAACCCGGGCGCTTGCCGATCACCTGGTCGATGAAGTGCAGGTGACGGTGCGTGGTGCTGATCGTGCCGCAGATCATCCCGTCCGCCTCGCCCTTCTTCACCAGCATCGCGCCGATCAGCGTCGTGCGGCGGCGCATCTCGACGCGCGCGAGCTGCTCGCTGATGCCCTTGCGCGCCATCAGCTTGTAATACGTCTGCCAGAAGTCGCGGTAGCGCTCGTCGTGCTCAGTGTTGACGACCGTGAAGTCGACGCCCGGATTCAGGCGCAGGCCGTAGCGCTGGATACGGTGCTCGATCACCGACGGGCGGCCGATCAGGATCGGCTTCGCGAGTTTTTCGTCGACGATGATCTGAACGGCGCGCAACACGCGCTCTTCTTCGCCTTCCGCGAACACAACGCGCTTCTTCTCTTCCGGCGCTGCACGTGCGATCTGGAAGATCGGCTTCATCGTCGTGCCGCTGTGATACACGAACTGCTGCAGATGGACGCGGTACGCCTCCATGTCCTCGATCGGGCGCGTCGCGACGCCACCATCCATCGCGGCCTGCGCGACGGCCGGCGCGATCTTCACGATCAGGCGCGGATCGAAAGGCTTCGGAATCAGGTATTCGGGCCCGAATGACAGGTCCTGGATACCGTATGCGGTCGCGACGATGTCGCTCTGCTCGTGCTGCGCGAGCTCGGCGATCGCGTTGACGGCCGCGATCTCCATTTCACGCGTGATCGTCGTCGCGCCGACGTCGAGCGCGCCGCGGAAGATGAACGGGAAACACAGGACGTTGTTGACCTGGTTCGGGTAGTCGGTGCGGCCGGTCGCGAGAATCGCGTCGGGGCGCACTTCGAGCGCCGCTTCCGGCAGGATTTCCGGCGTCGGGTTCGCGAGTGCGAGGATCAGCGGCCGCTCGGCCATGCCCTTCACCATCTCCGGCTTCAGCACGCCCGCAGCCGACAGGCCGAGGAAGATGTCCGCGCCGTCGATCACGTCGGCCAGCGTGCGCGCGTCAGTCTCGCGTGCGAAACGCTCCTTGTCCGGGTCCATCAGTTCGGTGCGGCCCTTGTAGACCACGCCGGCCAGGTCGGTCACCGTGATGTTCTCGAGCGGCAGGCCGATGTCGACCAGCAGGTCGAGACATGCGAGTGCGGCCGCGCCCGCGCCGGACGCGACGAGCTTCACCTTCTTGATGTCCTTGCCGACGACCTTCAGCCCGTTCGTGACGGCCGCGGCCACGACGATCGCGGTGCCGTGCTGGTCATCGTGGAACACCGGGATCTTCATCCGCTTGCGGCACTCGCGCTCGACGATGAAGCAGTCCGGCGCCTTGATGTCTTCCAGGTTGATCCCGCCGAAGGTCGGCTCCAGCGCGGCGATCACGTCGACGAGCTTGTGCGGGTCCGATTCGTTCAACTCGATGTCGAACACGTCGATGCCCGCGAACTTCTTGAACAGTACGGCCTTGCCTTCCATCACCGGCTTCGACGCGAGCGGGCCGATGTTGCCGAGCCCGAGCACCGCCGTGCCGTTCGTGACGACGCCGACCAGGTTGCTGCGCGCGGTGAAACGCGCGGCGTTCAGCGGATTCTCGACGATCTCCTCGCACGCATAGGCAACACCCGGCGAATACGCGAGCGCGAGGTCGCGCTGGTTGATCATCTGCTTGGTCGGTGCGATCGCGATCTTCCCCGGCGTCGGGAATTCGTGATAGTCGAGGGCGGCTTCGCGGAGCTTGGCTTTGGAGGAGGATTGAGTCGACATGTGTCTTGTGACGGGCAGATTAGAATAACTGTTCGACGGCATTGTAGCGCCATTCGAAGGCCCTCAGACCGCCGATTCGGGTGCAACAGCCGCGACAAAAATGTACCGAACGGTGCAGGAACGCCGCCGTTCGTTTCGTACAATGCCGTTCCCCCCAACCTTCGGATCCATCCGCCGTGCCAGCCGCCCTCTCCGAGTTTTCGCTGATCGATCGCTTCTTCGCGCGCCGCGCGGCACGGGGCGCACGCACGTCGACGCTCGGCATCGGCGACGATTGCGCGCTGATTACCCCCCGATCCGGAAAATTGCTGGCCATTTCGACGGACATGCTGGTCGAAGGCCGCCATTTCTTCCCCGACGTCGCGCCTGACGCGCTCGGCCACAAGACACTCGCGGTCAACCTGTCCGATCTCGCGGCGATGGGCGCCGAGCCGCGCGCGTTCACGCTCGCGTGCGCGCTGCCGCGCGCCGACGCGGCGTGGCTCGAGGCATTCAGCAACGGGCTGTTCGCACTCGCCGACCGGTTCGGCTGCGAGCTGATCGGCGGCGACACGACGAGCGGGCCGCTGAACCTGTGCGTGACCGTATTCGGCGAAGTTTCGCCCGACGCGGCGCTGCGGCGCGATGCCGCGCGCGACGGCGACGACGTGTGGGTATCCGGCACGCTCGGCGCCGCGCGCGCCGGCCTCGGCGTCGCCCGCGGCGAATGGACAGCCGGCGCGAGCGAGGCCGCCGCGTTCCGGCAGGCGCTCGAGCGCCCCGAACCGCGCATCGCGCTCGGCCTCACGCTCGCGGCCGTCGCGCACGCGGCGCTCGATCTCTCGGACGGCCTCGCCGGCGACCTGCAGCACATCCTGACGCGCTCGAACGTGCGCGCCGAAATCGACGCCGACGCGGTGCCGCGCTCGGCCGCGCTGGCCACGCTGCCGCCGGACGTCCAGCGGCGCTGCACGCTGGCCGGCGGCGACGACTACGAGCTGTGCTTCACCGCGCCCGCAGCCGCCCGCTCGACGGTCGAAGCGGCCGGCGCGAAGGCCGGTGTCCCGGTCACGCGAATCGGTACAATACGCGCCTTGTCCGCGCCGTCGGAGCGGCCCGCGATCGCGTGGCGCGACGCTGCCGGCGCGCCCCTGGCTCTCACGTTGCACGGTTTCGACCACTTCCATGCAGACTGACCCGACGCCCGCGCAAGCCGCGGCCGAGCCCGGCGCCGCGCAGAACGCGCAGAACGCACCTAAGCGCGCAACCGCGCGCTTCATGCTGTCGCACCCGGCGCACATCGTGTCGCTCGGCTTCGGCAGCGGGCTCGCACCGTTCATGCCCGGCACGTTCGGCTCGCTGTTCGGCTGGCTCACGTTCGTCGTGCTCAACCGCTACCTGACGGTGCCCGAATGGTGGGGGCTGATCGCGGCCGGCTTCGTGGCGGGCACGTGGATCACCGGTTTCACCGCGCGGAAGATGGGCACCGCCGATCCGGGCTCCGTCGTCTGGGACGAGATCGTCGCGATCTGGCTCGTGATGCTGTTCGTCACGCCCGCGACCTTCGTCGGCCAGTTGTGGGCGTTCGTCGCGTTCCGCCTCTTCGACATGCTCAAACCGCCGCCGATCCGCTATTTCGACCGTCGCGTGAAAGGCGGGCTCGGCATCATGGTCGACGACCTGATCGCCGCGTTCATGACGCTGCTCGTGATCGCCCTGTGGCGCTCCGTCGTCGGCTGACCGATTTCCCGACTCCCGTTTCCCCACGCGCATGCCAACCGATTCCGTCGTCCACCAGCTTGCGATCCGCGCAGGCAACAAGCTGCGTGACGAGCACCTGATGCTCGCCACCGCCGAATCCTGCACCGGCGGCATGATCGCCGCGGCGATCACCGACATCTCCGGCAGCAGCCAGTGGTTCGAGCGCGGCTTCGTCACGTATTCGAACCAGGCCAAGAGCGAGATGATCGGCGTGCCGCCCGACCTGATCGACAAGCACGGCGCCGTCAGCGAGCCCGTCGCGCGCGCGATGGCCGAAGGCGCGCTGCGCAACAGCCGCGCGCAGGTCGCGCTGTCCGTCACGGGCATCGCGGGCCCGGCGGGCGGCAGCGAGAAGAAGCCGGTCGGCACCGTGTCGTTCGGATGGAGCAACCGGCTGCATACCGACGTCGAGACGCTCGTGTTCAAGGGCGACCGTGAACAGATCCGCACGCAGGCGGCCGTGCATGCGCTGCGCGGGCTGCTGAAGCTGCTCGACGAACACGAAGGCTGACGCGCGGGCGCCCGGCGCCCGCATCACCGCTTACTGGATCGCGTCGGGCTTCACGACGATCCAGTTCTTGTCCGCCGTGACCGGCAGGCCGAGCGACTTCTGCCGCGCGGCCGATTCGTCCGACCACGCGCGGATCTGCGTCATCTGCTTGTCCTTCTTGTTCACCCACACGCGCACGCCGCCGCGCGTCACATCGGTCGCGTTCAGCAGCATGTAACCGTCCGACATCGGCGTGTCGCCGGCGACGAGCACCGGCTTCTTCCATTGGTCGATCCAGCCGGCGATCGAGCCGAGCTTGCCTTCGTACCACGTCATCGGGTTCATCAGGAACGGCGTGATCACCAGATCGCGGTTCGCGGCCTCGTCGTACTTGCCGGCCTTGATCTGCAGCCGCGACGTCGTCAGCGCGCCGGTCGCCGGGTTGCGCAGCAGCGTCGTCACGCCGATCACGTTCTGCGGCTTCACGTTGTAGCCGTATTTCGGATCGGACAGCACGAGCCGCGCAAGCTCCTCGTGCGCGGCCGTCATCACGTAGACCTCGATCCCGTTCTCGCGCAGCGCGTTGTACAGCTCCTGCATGCCGCGGAAGAAGCGCGGCGGATTCACCGTGCCGTCGGCGACCTTGTCGCCCTGCCAGTAGCGGATCGGGATCGGCTTGCCGTCGGCGAGCATCGCATCGACGTGGCGCTTCAGGTCGGCGAGCGACAGCCCCGCGAACGCCTGCGCGATCCACGGGTAGCACACCAGATCGTCGATCTCGCAGAGCCGGTAGTAGTAGCTCGTCAGCGATTCCTTGTAGTCGGCGGAATCCTTGAACGGGATCAGCTTCAGCGACGGATCGAGCGAGTCGCGCGTGAGCACGCCGCGGTTCTCGAGGTACGGCAGCAGCGATTCCTCGAGGTCGTAGCGGTAGGTCGTGTTGTCGGCGTCGAACACCGCGTAGTCGCCGCGGTGCGCGTGCGCGGCGATCATCGTGTTCAGCGCCTTCGCGCTGTCGGCCGGCCAGTGTGCGAGATCCGCCGCATGGGCGAACGTCATGCACAGCGACGCGGCGAACACGCTCAGAAGGTGGCGGGACAACTTGGGCATGGCGTCGCTCCTTTTCTTGACATTTTGGTTACGGATCGATGACAAGCGGCAGCATCGCGCGATTGCGGCGCGGGTATGCGGTGCGGAAGCGACGGGAAGTTGTTTGGGCGCGCCAATCGGCTGAGGCTGAGGCTGAGGCTGAGGCGGCAGGCGGCAGGCGGCAGGCGGCGGGCGGCGGGCGGCGGGCGGCGGGCGGCGGGCGGCAGGAGAATACGCGCGCCCGCGGGCGCGGGCGCGATGAAAGGCCGCCCGGGGCGGGCGGCCTGCCTATTTCAGCGATACGCGTTGATCGTATCGCGGGTCTTTTGCGCGGCGAGCGCCGCGGCTTCGGCGAAATCCTCGCCCTTGCTCGCGTACAGGATCGCGCGCGACGAGTTGATCATCATGCCGGTGCCGTCGGCCGTGCGGCCCGCGTTGACGGTCGCCTGCACGTCGCCGCCCTGCGCGCCGATGCCGGGGATCAACAGCGGCATGTCGCCGACGATTCCGCGCACGATCTCGATTTCCTTCGGGAACGTCGCGCCGACCACGAGGCCGAGCTGGCCATTCTTCGCGTTCCACTTGTTCGCCGCGAGATCGGCGACGACCTGGTACAGCGGCCGGCCCCCGGTTTCGAGGAACTGGAGATCCGAGCCGCCCGGGTTCGACGTGCGGCACAGCACGATCACGCCCTTGCCTTCGTGCTCGAAGTACGGCTCGACCGAGTCGTAGCCCATGTACGGGTTCACCGTGACCGCGTCCGCGCGATAGCGCTCGAACGCTTCGCGCGCGTACTGCTCGGCCGTGCTGCCGATGTCGCCGCGCTTCGCGTCGAGGATCACGGGCAGGCCCGGATGCTGGAGATGGATGTGCGCGATCAGCCGTTCGAGCTGGTCTTCCGCGCGATGCGCGGCAAAGTAGGCGATCTGCGGCTTGAACGCGCTCGCGTATTCCGCGGTCGCGTCGACGATCTGCCGGCAGAATTCGAAGATCGCATCGGGCTGGCCGTCGAATTGCACGGGAAAGCGCGACGGCTCGGGATCGAGGCCGACGCACAGCAGCGAATTCGTGCGCTGCCACGCGGCGCGCAGCGATTCAATGAAAGTAAGCGGGGAAGACATGGCGGATACTCGCGGCAAACCGTTGGTAGACCGCGTATTTTACCCGCGTCTCCGGCGTCCCTCGCGTGTCGCGGCATTGCTGCGCGCATCCGCGCGCTCGACGGTGAACGCGAAGCGCCGCGTGAGCCGCTCGCCCGGCGCGAGCAGCGTCATCCCGTGCGCGGCCGCGCCGCCCGGCAGGTTCACCGCATTGATCGGATGATCGACCGGTTCGAAGCAGAAGAAATCCTCGCCGGGCGGCGTGTAGAGCACGTACGCGTCGGCGTCGGCCGCAACCGTCAGCGACAGCCCGCGGCGCGGCCAGCTCACCGTCGCGTGGCCGCCCCAGCCGGTGAACGCGTGATTGACGAGTGCGGCCGGCAGCGGATACGCGACGCCGAACTGCCAGGCCGGCGGCACGCTCACGTGCCGCACCGGCAGGAAATCGGCGCCCGACAGCCACAGCCCGCCGGCAGCCGCGGCGAGTTCGGTCGCCGCATCGCGCACGAGGAACGGATGCACGCCGAGCCCGAACGGCAGCCGCGCGCGGCCCGCGTTCTCGATCGTCAGCGCGATCGACAGCGTCGCATCGTCGAGTTCGAACGACTGGATCGCGCGGAACGCATACGGCGCGCCGCTCGCGCGATCGAGCGACAGCTGCAGCGTCGTGTCGGTTGCGTCGTCGACCTGCCACGGCGCGAGCCAGCCGTCGCCGTGGATCGGCAGCGGCTCGTCGCGGCGGTTGCGCGGCACCGCGACGCTGCGTCCGTCGCATTCGAAGCGCGCGCCGCCGATCCGGTTCGAATACGGCAACAGCGGATAACACGCGAGCTCGTTCGGGTCCGTCGCCGTTTCCGGGTGCTCGCAGCGGCGGAACACCGGCATCAGCGCGCCGTTGTCGCCGCGCCAGTCGAAGCGCGCGATGCCGCCGCCCAGATGCGGCAGCACGTCGAGTCGCAGCGACGCGTTCGACAGCGTGACGGCCGCCGCATGCGCGGCGCCGACGCCCTGCGCGAACGCGGCCGTCTGCGGGCCGGGGCTGACCGGCTGCGCGGCGGCCGCCAGGCGGGCGCGGCGCGACTGGCTGGTGGACGACGATGCGTGCGAGGACGTGGCGGTCATGGTGAGCTCCTTTCCTTCGTCGAAGAAACGATGCAGGTCGGTGCGAACGGTCAGGCCCAGCCGCCGTCGACGATCACGTCCTGCGCGGTGATCATCCGGCTGTCGTCGGCCGCGAGAAACAGCGCCATCCGCGCGAGATCGGCGGGCAGCAATTCGGCGTCGATGCACTGCCCGGCCTTGATCGACGCGCGGCCCGCGTCGTCGAGCCACAGCCGGCGCTGCTTGTCGGTCATCACCCAGCCGGGCACCAGCGAATTGACGCGGATGCCGAACGGGCCGAGATCGCGCGCAAGACCGCGCGTGAGCCCCTGCACGGCCGCCTTCGCCATCACGTAGACGGGATAACCGCCGTTCTTCAGCATCCAGCTGATCGAGCCGAGGTTGACGATCGCGCCGCCACCGTTCTGCTTCATGTCGTCGATCACCGCCTGCGCGGCGAAGAACTGGTGGCGCAGGTTCACCGCGATGCCGGCGTCGAACGAGTCGGGCGTCACGTCGCCGATCGCGTGGCGCGTGTCGTTCGCCGCGTTGTTCACGAGCACCGCGATCGCGCCGATCCGCGCGCGGATCGCGTCGATCGCACGGCGCAGCGCGTCGATGTCGGTCAGGTCGCACTGGATGAACAACGGCGCGTGGCGTGCTTGCGCGAGGCGTTCCGCCAGCGCGGCGCCGGCGGCCGCGTCGAGGTCGACGAACGCGACGCGCGCGCCCTGCTCGACGAAGTGCTCGACGAACGACGCGCCGATGCCGGTCGCGCCGCCCGTGATCAGCACCGCGCGATCCTCGAGGCTCGGGTAGCGCGCATAGCGTGCGGCATGCGGGTCGCGCGCGGAAGTGTCGATGGTCATGCGGGTCGTCTCCGTGAGAACAGATCAGGTCAGTCGCGTACGCCGCGATTCTTCAGCTGGTCGAGCAGCACGGCCGCGAGCAGGATCGCGCCGCGCACGAGGTACTGGTAGAACGCGTCGATGTTCAGCAGGTTCATCACGTTCTCGACGGTGCCCATGATCAGCACGCCGATCACGACGCCCGAGATCGTCGCGCGGCCGCCCATCAGCGACACGCCGCCGAGCACGCACGCGGAGATCACGTTCAGCTCGAAGCCCTGCGCGGCGTTCGGCTGGCCCGACGTGATACGCGACGCGAGGATCACGCCCGCGAGCGCGGTCACCGCGCCCTGGATCAGGAAGATGTACACGCGCGTGCGTTCGACGTTGATCCCCGCGAGCCGCGACGCTTCCGGGTTGCCGCCGATCGCGAGCGTATTGCGGCCGTACACGGTCTGGTTCAGCAGCACGCCGAACGCGATGAAGCACAGCAGCGTCACCCAGATCGGCAGCGACACGCCGAACAGCGACAAGCCGCCGAGCGCGATGAAGGTATCCGACGATACGCCGACCGCCTGCCCCTTCGACACGATGAAGCCGAGCCCGCGCACGATCTCCATCGTCGCGAGCGTCGTGATCAGCGCGTTGATGCGCAGGTACGCGATCACCGCGCCGTTCACGAAGCCGATCGCGGCGCCTGCCGCGACCGCGGCAACGATCGCGACGAACGTGTTGTCGGTCGCGTTCAGCACCATCGCGCACAACACGCCCGAGAACGCGACGGTCGAGCCGATCGACAGGTCGAAGTCGCGCGACGCGAGACAGAACATCATCGTGCACGCGACCATGCCGATCTGCGAGATCGACAGCGCGAGGCCGAGCATGTTGTCGATCGAGAAGAAGTGATCGACCGTCAGCGACATCGTGATGAACATCACCGCGAAGATCGCGATGAGGCTGTATTCGGTGAGATGCTGCCACCACTTCTGGCGGTCGCTCTGCTGTGGAACCAGCGCGTCGGCCGTGGGCTTCACGGCGGCGCTGGCAAGGTTTTCGTTGACTTGCATGATGGTGTCTCCTGCTCCTGCATCGCGCGGCCCGCGCCGCGCGTGTTCGATTCGAATGTCGTGGGTCGCGTCAGGCCGCCTCGACCGCGCTCGTCTGCGGCAACGCGAGGTTCAGCACCGCGTGCTCGTTCGCCTGTTCGCGCGGCAGCTCGCCCGCGATCCGGCCTTCACGCATCACGACGATGCGATCGGACACGCCGAGCACTTCCGGCAGCTCCGACGACACCATCACGATCGCGCAGCCGCGCTCCGCGAGCCGGTAGATCACGTCGTAGATCTCGTGCTTCGCGCCGACGTCGATCCCGCGCGTCGGCTCGTCGAGGATCACGACCTTCAGGTCGGGCTCCGCGAGCCAGCGCGACAGGATCGCCTTCTGCTGGTTGCCGCCCGACAGAAAACGGATCTTCTGCCGCCGGCTCGGCGTCTTGATCTTCAGCCGCTGGATGAAGCGGTCGGCCGTTTCGCTTTCGGCCTTGCGATTGATGAACAGCCCCGCGCGCAGCGAATGGCGGCGGCAGCTGATGTTGATGTTCTCCGCGACCGACGCGATCGCGATGATCCCTTCTTCCTTGCGGTCCTCCGGACACAGCACGATGCCGTGGCGGATCGCGTCGCCGGTGCGCTTCACGTCGATGCGCGCGCCGTCGAGCGTCAGCACGCCCGCGCGCCGGTGATCCGCGCCGTACACGAGCCGCATCAGTTCGCTGCGACCCGCGCCGACGAGCCCGAAGAAGCCGACGATCTCGCCCGCGCGCACCGAGAAGCTCGCCGGTTCGCGCAACGCCGGGCCGTCGACGCCTTCGGCGGAGAACCGCACGTCGCCGAGCGCGCGCGGCGCGTAATGGTAGATGTCGGAAATCTCGCGCCCGACCATCTCGGCGACGAGCCGCTCGCGCGGCACATCGGCAAGCAATCCGTGCGACGCGATCTTGCGCCCGTCGCGAAAGATCGTGCATGCGTTGCACAGCCGGTAGATCTCGTCCATCCGGTGCGAGATGTAGATCAGCGCACGCCCTTGCGCACGCAGGTCGTCGACGAGCTTGAACAGCACCTCGGTCTCGCGATGCGACAGCGAGCTCGTCGGTTCGTCGAGCGCGATCACGCGCGCATTGCGCATCAGCGCCTTGCAGATCTCGACCATCTGCCGCTGCGCGATCGACAGCCGCCCGAGCTTCGCGTCGGGATCGAGATCGACGCCCATCGCGGCGAGCCGCTCGCGCACGTAGCGCTTCGCCTCGCGCTTCCTCACCCAGCCGAACGCGTTCGGCAGGCGGCCGAGCAGCAGGTTTTCCGCGACCGTCAGGTCGGGCACGTACTGCAGCTCCTGGTGAATCACCGCGATGCCGGCCGCGATCGACGCCGCCGCATTCGCGAACTGCACGGGCCGGCCGTCGACCAGCACGCTGCCCGCATCGGGCTGGTATTCGCCGCCGAGAATCTTCAGCAGCGTCGACTTGCCCGCGCCGTTCTCGCCCATCAGGCCGTGCACCTCGCCCGCCTGCACGTCGAACGAAATGCCGTCGAGCGCGCGCACGCCAGGAAATACCTTGCCGATATTGTCAAAACGCAGTGCCGCTGACACGTCGTCTCCCCACTTCCGGAATCGATCGACCGCCGGCCGCCGCATCGCCGCGGCAGCCGGCGGGCCGCTTACTTCGATGCGAGCCCCATCTCGTCGCGCACCTTCGCCACGTTATCGCGCGTCGCGAGCATGCCCGTCGTCAGCGTGAGCGGCGGCGGCGCCTTGCCCTGGGTGATCCACGTGTACATCAGGTCCGAGGTTTCCTCGCCGTGGCGCTTCGGGCTGATGATCACGGTGCCGTAGAAGCCCGTCGGCTGCGGCTTCTTGAATTCGTTGAGTGCCGAGTCGGAACCGCCGATGCCGATGCCGATCATGTTGTCCGCCTTGAAGCCGCGCCCTTCGGCCGCGCGCACCGCGCCGAGCACGGCCTCGTCGTTCAGGCCGTACGCGACCCAGTGCTTGAACTGCGGGTTCTTCGTCAGCGCGATGTTGGCCGCGTTGAATGCGTTCTCGGTGTCGGTCTTCGCCTGCGGCGCCGCGATCACGTTCGCCTTCGGGAAGCCGGCGGCCACCAGCGCGTCGGTCGCGCCGCTGGTGCGGTCGTGCGCGGTCGGCAGCTGCTCGTAGGTGATGTCGATCGCACCGACGTCCTTCATGTTCCAGCCGCGTTTCTTGATCTCGGCCGCGATGCCGTCGCCGACCTGCTTGCCGATGTTGTACGCGGAAATCCCCATGTGCGGCACCGACTCGAGCGGCTTGCCCGCGCCGTCGACGAGGCGGTCGTCGACCGTCATCATCTTCAGGTTGTGCGACTTCGCCTTCGCGACGATGCCCGGCCCGAGCTTCACGTCGGGCGTGCAGATGATGAAGCCCTGCACTTTCTGCGCGGACAGGTTGTCGATCGCGCTCATCACCTTCTCGCCCGACGGCGCACCGATCTTCACGAGCGTGAAGCCCTTGTCCTTCGCCGCCATCTCGGCGAATTTCCACTCGTCCTGGAACCACGGCTCTTCCGGCTGTTTCACCAGGAAGCCGATCTTGACCGGGTCGGCCGCGTGCGCAACCGGGCTGCCCATCACCACCGCGGCTGCCGCGGCCAGCGTTACGAACGTTCTGCGTTTCATCTCCAGTGTCTCCTTGTCTTCATCGAACAGGATGCAGCCGCTTGTTGGTTTCGACGCAGCGTGCGCGCGGCCGTCGCACGTGCGGTCTTTCGAATCGTTGCGTCAGTCGTGGTACAGCGCCGCGCGCCCGCCGTCGACGGTGATGCACGCGGCATTGATGAACGGCGCCTCGTCGGATGCGAGGAACACGGCCGTCATCGCGACTTCCTCCGGCCGGCCGATCCGCTTCATCGGCTGCAGCGCGAGCGTCTCGGCGCGCGCCGCGGCCGGATCGGCCTGCGCATCCCACCAGTCGCGCGTGAGTTGCGTCTCGATGTAGCCCGGCGCGATTGCGTTCACGCGCACGTTGCGCGCCGCGTATTCGATGCCGAGCGCGCGCGTGAGGCCAAGCACGCCGTGCTTCGCGACCGGGTACGGGAAGCAGCCCGGGATGATCCGGAATGCGTGGGTCGACGCGATGTTGACGATGCTGCCGCGACCGCGCTCGACCATCCCGGGCAGCGCCGCGCGGCAGCCGTGCCACACGCCGTCGAGATCGACCGCGAAGCAGCGGCGCCAGTCGTCGTCGGTCATCGTCAGCGGATCGGCGAACACGTTGATGCCCGCGTTGTTCACCAGCACGTCGAGCGGGCCGAACGCCGCCTCGGTCTGCGCGTGCGCGTCGCGCACGGATTCCTGCCGCGCGACGTCCGCATGCAGCGGCAGCACGCGTGCGCCGTCGATGTCGTGCGCAATCGCGGCAGCCGTGAACTGCGCCTGCGGGAAGTCGAGATCGACGAGCGCGACGGCCGCGCCCTCGCGAGCGAACGCGCGGGCGATCGCGGCGCCGATGCCGCGGCCCGCGCCCGTCATCATCGTGACCTTGCCCGCGAGGCGGCCCATCATGCGGTTCCGTCGCGCGCGACGCGCAAGCCGGCCTGGAACGCGCGCGCGTTCGCCGCGGTCGCTTCGGCCGGCTGGCCGGGACGGTACAGCGCCGAGCCGAGCCCGAAGCCGTTCGCGCCGGCCGCGAGGAACGGCTGCATGTTGTCGGGCGAGATACCGCCGACCGGGATCAGCGGCACCGCGCGGTCGATCACCGCGCGCCACGCCTTCACGACGGGCACGCCGAGCTGCTCGGCCGGGAACATCTTCAGCACGTCGGCGCCGTTCGTGAGCGCCGCGAACGCTTCGGTGGGCGTCGCGACGCCCGGCGCGCTCGCGAGGCCGCGCTCGCGCGCACGGCGGATCACGGCCGCGTCGCTGTGCGGCATCACGATCAGCGCGCCGCCCGCATCCTGCACGCGATCGACATACTCGGCGCGCAGCACGGTGCCCGCGCCGACGATCGCGTCGTCCGGCAGCACGCGCCGCAGCGCTGCGATGCTGCCGAACGGGTCCGGCGAGTTGAGCGGCACCTCCATGATCCGGAAGCCGGCTTCGTAAAGCGCGTGGCCGTGGTCGGCCGCTTCGGCGGGCGTGATCCCGCGCAGGATCGCGATCAGCGGGCACGCGTCGAACGCGCGCATCAGTACGGCGTGGGGCGCGTACGGCGCGGGCAACGTAAGGTCGGACGGCATGACTGGATTCCTCTGCAATCGGTTCATTGGTCGGCGAAGGCGCGCTCGCCATCCGCGCGCACGAGCCCGGCGCGCGATGCGATCCGCCACAGGCCGCGCTCGGTCGCATGCGCGACGACCTGCGCATGCGCATGGCCGAATACATCGAGCGCATCGACGTAGCGCGCGCACAGGCTGTCGTCGCCGATCAGCCGCAGCGGCTGGTCCGCGAGCGCGATGCCGCGCTCCGCGAGCATCGCGTCGAGCGCATTGAGTTCATGGCCGATCAGCAGGCCGGACAAATAATCGCCCTGCGCATCGGGCGCGAGCCGGTCGGTCAGCCCGAGCGTGCGCGTGCTGAAGATCGTCGCGAGCAGCCCGGTGCGCTGCGCACCGCGCGCGACCGATACGCCGCGCACGAACGCTTCATGGTCAGGCGACGCGCCTGCGCGCATCGTGCGGCCGAGGATCGTGTGGTCGCGCAGCACCGCGAACAGCTCGCCCGTCATGAAGGTCTGGAAGCGCTCGATCAGCCCGTCCTTCACCCATGCCCATTTAGCGTGGGTGCCCGGCAGTCCGATCAGTACGCCTGAACGATCTGCGCCAAGCATGGGATCGCTCGCGAGTGCGCCGAATATCTGCGTTTCTTCGCCGCGCATCACGTCCGGCAATTCGCCGGTCGCGATCACGCCCGGCACGATCGAGACCGTCGCGCCGCGCGACGTCGTCACCGTGATGAGGCCCGCGACGAGCGCATCGGCGCCGGCCGGCACCGCGACGTACGGCGCCTCGCGCCAGCCCTGCGCGCTGCCGACCATCCCGGCGGCGAGCACCGGCAGGCCGGGCGTCCGGTCGAGCCAGTCGCCGCACGCTTCCTCGAACACCGCGTCGAACGCGTGCGCGCCGCCGCCCGGCACATGCATGACGCCCGCCGCGCGGCTGCGCGTGTCGATCAGCGCGCCGTGCGCGTCGTAGAGATAGGCGCGCAGCGACGTCGTGCCCCAGTCGAGCGCGATCAGCGACGGGGCGGCGGAGCTGGCTTCCGGAACGGTCCGGGTCGAAATCGTCATCGTTTGATCCTGCGGGTACCCTGCGGCGGGCTCCAGCCCAGTTCCGCGGAAATGGCTCGCGCTTCGCGCTGCACGAGCGGTATCAGTTCGTCCATCCGGTCGTGCGGCATGTACGGAATCGTGCTCGCGACCGACACCGCCGCGACGACCGCGCCCGACGCGTCGCGGATCGGCGCGGCCACGCAGCGGATCGACGCCTCGTTCTCCTCGAGGTCGAACGTATAGCCGCCGGCCGCGTAATGGGCCATGCGCTGCAGAAACGCGCTCGTCTCGGGCCGGTTGTCGGGCTTGAAGTTGACGCCGGCCAGCGCGCGCCGCGCCGCCTCGAACAGCGAGCGCCACAGGTCGGGATCGAGGTCGAGCATCATCGCCTTGCCGATGCCCGTCGATGCGAGCGGCATCCGGTGGCCGACGCGCGAGCGCATCTCGAGGCCGCGCGTGCCGGGAATCTTGTCGATGTACAGCACATCGTCGCCGTCGCGCACGCCGAGATGGATCGTGTCGAGCGTCGCTTCGGCAAGCGCTTCGAGGTGCGGGCGCGCCACTGCGGTGAGCGGCATCTGTTCGAGCGCGATCGTGCCGAGCTCGATCAGCTTCGGGCCGAGCAGGTAGCCGCCCTGCACCTGGCGCAGGTAGCGCGCCTGCACGAGGCTGCTGACGAGCCGGTGCGTCGTGCTGCGCGTCGTGCCGAGCGCCGCGCCGATCGCGCGCATGTCGCGTGCGCCGTTCGCGATCGCTTCGAGGATCGCGAGGCCGCGCAGCAGCGTCTGCGTGCCGGCCTGCTGCGCGGCGAGATCGAGCGGCATGCTGGTCGCGCCGATGCTGTCGGTCAGCGACACATCGGCCGGCGTCGCGCGCCGGGCGTCGAGGGCAAGGGATACGGGCATCTTGGTCATGGGGCGGGCTTCTTCAACGGAATCGGTGAAGCCGCGCGCAGCGCGGCGCCGGAACTGTGTCCGGCGTCGCGGCGACGCGGCGGTCGATGCACCGAGGAAAGCGCCCGGCGAAACTCATGGAATGTGTCTCCGTGTGCGTCGGGCGCCGCGCGATGCGTGGGTCCGAAGCTGTCGATGTGCTTCGGATTGTAGGAGCGCACGCACTCGCCTCCAATATTTGAATGCGTTGCCCAGATAATGAGAATTCAGGCGAAATCCGCCGCATACGCGACGCAGCGGCGGCGCCATGCACAAGGGGGCGGAACCCGCCGATCAGCAGGTTCCGCCCCCGTTTGTCCACGCACGCCTCGCTGCTTACTGTTGGCTCGTGCTTCGCGCCTGCATGTAGCGCTGCACGTCGCCGAACGACACGCGGCCGTTGCCGGTCGAGTCGATCTGCCGGAAGTTGTTCGCGACGTAGCCGAGGCCGGCCGCGCGCGCCTGCGCCTCGGTGATCGAACCCGTGTTCTGCGTATCGGCCGCGCTGAACTGCCGCGCGAGCTTGCGCACCACCTGCGCGTGCAGCGCGGCGCCGGTCGTCTGCGTGCCGGCCGTCGGCTTGCGCGCGGCCGGCGGCACATACGGATCGCCGAGCTGCGCCTGGCGCGCGCGCACCGGCGCGGCGGCGTCGCTCGCCTGTGCAAACGCGGATACGGATGCTGCCATGCCTGCGCATGCGAGCGCCGCGGCAACGACGATGAAACGATTCTTCATATCAGGCTCCAGTCTGGAATGAGGTCGTCGACGGCCGGCGCGGCGCCGCCCGGGGCGCCCGTCGCCGGCCCGGCGCATCAATGCGCGACCGCGTTGTAGAAGGTCACGAGGTCGGCTTTCTCCTGCGGACGCGACGTATCGTCGAGATAGACCATGTGTCCGCCCTGGTAGTCCTTGATCGTCAGGTTCGGTTGCGTCCCGAGCCGCGCGAGGTCGAGCTCGGTCTGGTAGAACGGCGTCGCGATGTCGTGATACCCGTTCAGCGACAGCACCTTCAGCGACGGATTCAGCGTCAACGCCGCGGCAAGATCGGGGATCGTGTCGGGCATCGCGAGGCCGTCGTGCGTCCAGTCCCACGTGTTGATCGCATTGCTGCTCAACGAATACGCCGACTGCGCGGTGTACTTCAGCTCGTTGGGCAGATAGCGGCCGATCGTGTCGGTGAACGGCTGCGTGATGTACGTGCTCGACGGATCGCCGCCCGAGGCGAGCGGGCTCGATACCGGCACGTTCACGCGCGCGTCGTAGCGGCCGATCAGCGTGCCCGGCACCAACGACAACTGGAAGCTGTTGTCGAAGAAGGTCGGGATCACGTTGAAGTTCGCATTCCACAGCGACGCTTTCACGCCGGTCGAATTCGCCATCGTCGTGACGAGATTCGGCGGCGGCGGCGTATGGCTCGCCAGGTACGCGTTCACGGCAGGCGCGTAGCTGCCGGCCGTCAGCAGGCGCATCTGGTCAGCATACTGCGGCAGGTTCGACGGGTTCGGGTTGTCGAGCTGGTAGTACGCGCCGACGGTGCCGTACGACGGCACGAAGCCCGCGCAGCTCACCGGGCTCGACCCGTTGTTCGAGTTGCCGACATAGTCGCTCGCCATGTCGCAGTTCGCGTTGTAGTTCAGGATCGACGACTGCAGCACGATGCCCGCCAGCTTCACGCCGGCCGTCTCGAGCAGGTTCGCGAGCACGTCGGTACGCGGCGTGCCGTACGACTCGCCGAACAGGTATTTCGGCGAATCGTTGCGCTGGTTCACGGTCAGATAGCGGACCACGAAATCGCGGAACGCGCCGCCGTCCTGGTCGACGCCCCAGAACGACTGGTTCGTGTTCGGCGCAACCGCTTCGGAGAAGCCGGTGCCGATCGCATCGACGAACACGAGGTCGGTCGTGTCGAGCAGGCTCTCCTGGTTGTCGACGAACGGGAAGTTCGACGTGTTCGCGTTCGGGTCGCCCGTCTGGATCCGCCTCGGGCCGAACGAGCCGAGGTGCAGCCACACCGATGCCGAGCCGGGGCCGCCGTTGTACAGGAACGTGACAGGACGCTTGGCGGCGGGCTGGTTGTCGGCCGTGTAGGCGACGTAGAAGAACGATGCTTCGGGCGCGCCGGTTTGCGGATTGCGCGCGACGAGGTGGCCGGCCGTGGCCGTGTAGCGGATCGTCTTGCCGTTCAGCGTGATCTGGTGATGCGTGACGGCGGCCTTTTCGACCGCGGCGGACGCGTCGAGCGACGCGGTCGCGCTCGACGAATAACTGTTGGGATCGTTGTACGCCCTGTCCACCTGGCTGGCGGGATCGGCTGAGTTGTCGGCGCTTGTGGCGGCGGACGATGTCACGTCGTCGTTGCAGGCCGTCAGAATCAGCGAAGAGAACACAACCCCCAACAACAGCTTCGCTTTGCTCGCTGGCATCGTTGCTTTCCTTCTCTCGGATGTTTTTTTGTGTCGAGCAGCCGGGTAAGCCGCCCCCCTGCCTCGATTGCGGCCGATAAGCCGAGGCGCTGGCCAATATACGCGAGCCCGTCAGCTTTGAAAAATTTTGAAATATTTGGCCGGCGGCCGGTGCGGTGCACACCTTTCAGGAATGCTTCGATTCGCAAAACGTTGCATTTCATACGCCTTTCGCCGGCATTCGCGTTTACCCGGGAAGACTAAAAAACCAAGGATTTCGTGCCATATCGACACACAAAATTGCGCAGCCGGCAGCATTGGTCAGCAAAGCGAAATAGACGAATTCGTCTAAAGGATGTGGCCCGAAATGCGCGCGACACGAATGCGCTGCAGCGCACCAACGGCGCGTTGACGGCGGAAAGGACGATGCGACGGCGCGGGTGCGCCGTTCACTCGGATGGCGGGAGTTCGGCCGCGCCCATCCGGCGCGCAATGACCGCCGCGCGCTGCGCCTGGTAGGCCGAGCCGCGATGCGCGTCGAACCAGCGCGGCTTCGGCAGCATCACCGCGAGCCGCGCCGACTGCCACGCGCCGAGCCGGCTCGCGGGAATCCTGTAGTAATAGCGTGCGGCCGCCTCGGCGCCGTACACGCCGCGGCCCCATTCGATCGAATTCAGGTAGATCTCGAAGATCCGCTCCTTGTCGAGCACCGTCTCGAGCATCCACGTGATGATGAGCTCCTGCCCCTTGCGGATGTAGCTCTTCTCGCGCGACAGGAACAGGTTGCGCGCGAGCTGCTGCGTGATCGTCGAACCGCCCGCGACGATCCGGCCGCGTGCCTTGTTCTTCTCCCACGCCTGCAGGATCGCGTCGACGTCGTAGCCGTTGTTGGTCGCGAAGGTCGAATCTTCGGAGGCGATCAGCGCGCGCTTCAGGTTGCGCGAGATCTGGTCGTACGGCACCCACTGGTGCTGGATCTGCGCGGGCGGCTTGTCGCGCGACAGCCACCACGCGTCGGTGCGCATGAACGCGGTCGAGCCCGGATTCACGAACGACCACAGCGCGATCTGCGCGAGATAGAACAGTTGCGTCGCGAGCCACGCGCCCGCGAACACCGCGCCCGCATAGACGAGCCAGCGGGCCGGGCTGACCGTCCGCGTACGCTGCGTGCCGCTTACCGCCGCCACGTGCCGCGCTCCGTTCAGCCTGCCGCGAGCGCCTGGCGCAGTGCGGCGAGCACGGGCGCGCCGTCGGGCCGCACGCCGCGCCAGATGAAGAACGATTCGGCCGCCTGCTCGACGAGCATCCCGAGCCCGTCGGCGGTGCGTGCGCCGAGCGACGCCGCGTGCTGCATGAACACCGTCGGCTGCGCGCCGTACATCATGTCGTACGCGAGCGTACCTGCGCCGAACGCGGCCGCGTCGCACTCCGGCAGCGCGGCGTCGAGGCTGCCGGCCGTCGCGTTGACGATCACGTCGTACGGTTCCGCGCGCACGACGTCGGAGCCGCCGCCCGCGAGCGTACAGCCCGCATCGTGCGCGGCCTGCATGAACTGGCCGACGAGCGCTTCGGCCTTGCTCGCCGTGCGGTTCACGATCGTGATCGACAGCGGCGCGCGGTCGAGCAGCGGCAGCACGACACCGCGTGCCGCACCGCCCGCGCCGAGCAGCAGGATGCGCGCGCCCGCGAGCGACACGCCGAGATTCGACTCGATGTCGCGCACGAGGCCGACGCCGTCGGTGTTGTCGCCGTGAATGCGGCCGTCCGCGTCGATGCGCAGCGTGTTCACCGCACCCGCGGCCGCCGCGCGCGGCGACAGCGTGTCGGCGAGCGCATGGGCGTCGAGCTTGAACGGCACCGTCACGTTCGCGCCGCGGCCGCCTTCGGCGACGAACTCACGCACCGCCGCCTCGAAACCGTCGACCGGCGCGAGCCGGTGCGTGTAGGCGATCGGCTCGCCCGTCTGCGCGGCGAACTGCGCGTGGATGAACGGCGACTTGCTGTGCGCCACCGGGTTGCCGAACACCACATAGCGGTCGGCGCCGCTCGTCGACACGACCGTGGTCATGATGCGCGCCCCTCTTCGCTGTCGTTGCCGTTCGCGGCTTCGCCGGCCGCTGCCGCCGCACCGTCCGATTCGGCCAGCGCTTCCGCCTCGGTTTCCGCCGAGGCGTCTTCCGCGTCGATCAGGGTATCGTCGCCGCCTTCGGCGTCGTCCTCATCCTCGGCCGTATCGCCGCCCGTCACGGTCGGCGCGTCGAGCACGTTCAGCAATCGCACCGACGCCTCGATCGTCAGCTCGTCGAGCGACATCACGTCGAGCAGCACGCGCGTGCCGCGCGCATGCACGCCGAGCCCCGGCACGTGCAGCAGCAGCGGGATTTCCTCGAGGCGCACGAGATCGCCCTTCACCACGCTCGCGACGACGTGCTTCTTCTGCTCCTGCGCGAGCCAGCGCAGGCACCAGAAGTACTCCATCCGGCGCTGGTAGTCGGCGTAGGCCGTGTAGGTATCGTCGAAGCCCTGCACGACCGCGTACAGGTCGGCGTCCTTCGGCTTGAACGGCGCGGCGAGCTTCGCGGTCACGCCATGCTGCACGCACGCGAGCAACTGCCACTGGTTCACGAGGTCGACGTAGCGGCGCAGCGGCGACGTGCTCCAGGCGTACTGCGGCACACCGAGGCCTTCGTGCGGTGCGGCCGACGTCTGCATCCGCGTGCGCTTCGGGCCCGGCGCGCCGAAGCCGCGCTGCGAGCGGTAGATGCCGGGCACCGTGTGGTCGTGCAGGAACGCGCCCCAGGTCGAGTTCGCGAGAATCGCGAGTTCCGACACGATCAGGTCCAGCGGCGAACCACGGCGGCGCGGCGTGATCGACACGTGCTCGCCTTCGACATAGAAGTTGTAGTCGGTGTTGCGCTGTACTTCGCGCTTCAGGCCGTAGCCGGCGCGCGCGAGCTGGCGCTTCTCGAACAGCGCCTGCGCGAGCGGCCACAGCACCGCGATGTCTTCCTTGTGCGGATAGTCGCCGGTGCCGGCCGCGAGCGTCTCTTCGTTGACCAGTTCGTCGAGCGTGTTGTGACGCAGGTTGTTCTTCACGAACACGAGTTCGGCGCGCGTTTCGTTCGCGACGATCTCCTGCGTTTCGCGGTTGACGATGCTGTACAGCGACAGCGCCGGGCGGTAATCGCCCTCCTTCAGCGTGAACACGTCGACGACGTCGTCCGGCAGCATCGTGATCTTGTCGCCCGGCATGTAGACGGTCGACAGGCGCGTGCGCGCGATCGCGTCGACCGCATCGCCGCGCACGATGCCGAGCGCCGGCGCCGCGATGTGCACGCCGATCCGCACCCGGCCGTCGGACAGGTGCTCGACCGAGAACGCGTCGTCGATTTCGGTCGTCGTGATGTCGTCGATCGAGAACGCCTCGACGTCCGCGCGCGGCAGGTCGTCCGGCAGCGCGCCGACCGCGACGGACGGGAAGCCCGTGCCGTGCGGGAAGAATTCCGCGAGAAAGCGCGCCTCGTGCAGCGCGCGCGGCGACGCGATGCCGCCGCAGTCGAGCATCAGCCGCGCCGGCGACACGCCGCGCGCGCCGGCCGCCGCTTCCATCGCCTTGTATTCGATCGCGTTCTTGTCCGGCCGCGTCAGCAGCCCGAGCACCTTGCCCGCGAATGCCTCCGGCAGCTTGCCGGCCTTCAGCTCCTCTTCATACTGCGCCTGCACGAGCGCCTGCTGGCGCTTGCGCTCGAGCGACGCGAGCGCCATCTTGAGCTGCTCTTCCGGTGCGCGCTGGTACTGGCCGCGCCCCTTGCGGCGGAAGTAGACGGGCGAGCCGTGCAGCCGCAGCACCAGCGCCGCGCGCTCGACCGGACCGTACGCCGCGCCGAAGTACTCCTCGGCCAGCGCCGTATACGCGAACTCGTCGGACGGCGCGCATTCCCACAGGAAATCCAGATCGATCTGCTGCGCGGCCGTGTCGGCCTCCTGCATCAGTTCGCCCGCGGCCGGCTTGTCGAATTCGATCAGCACGTCTTTCGCGCGCACCTTCGCCCGCCGCCCGCCGGGCAACTCGACCTGAAATGCGTCGCCCTGGCGCGACAGCACGCTGCCCGCCTTGAAACTGCCCGATTCCTCGAAGAAAACGTTCACTCAGTACTCTCGTTCAGACTGCCGGGCGCCGCGTCGGCGGCGCCGCATGATGATGGGGATTCGATCGGCACGCGGCCGGTTTATCGCGTTTTTCCGTCGCAAAACGCGAGAACGTCGTCGACATAGTCGGCAAATTCGCTGATTCCGTGATCACTGCCTTCGATCACGTGCGTTTTCGCGCCCGGGTAATGGGCAAGCATCTCGCGATAGTCGAGCACTTCGTCGCCGGTCGCCGCGAACAGATAGTAGCGGTCGGCGCGCGTGATCGCCGGCACGCGCAGCGCATCGAGCTCGTGCAGGTGATGGCGCTCGACGACGATCGTGCCGCCGCCGTGCCACAGCGGCTGTTCGCCGAGATGCTGCTCGAGATCGCGTTGCGGCACGATGGCCGGATTCAGCAGCACGGCCTTCCAGCCGTGCTTTTCGGCCAGCCACGTGGCGTAGTAGCCACCGAGCGAACTGCCGATGACGGTCACGTCGCGGGCACCCGCGACTTCCGCCTCGGCAACCGCGATCGCGTCGAGCGGCGACACCGACAGCGACGGGCAGCGCCACTCGTCCGTGCGGCCGAGCTCGGCCATGCGCGCGGCGAGCAGCTGCGACTTTTGCGATTCCGGCGACGACCGGAAACCGTGCAGATACAGGATCACGGGCGGCTCCCGAGCGCGTCGAGCAGCTTCTGGTGCACGCCGCCGAAGCCGCCGTTGCTCATCACGAGCACGTGGTCGCCCGGGCGCGCGGCATCGACGACGGACTTCACCAGCAGCTGAAGATCGTCGAACGCGCGCGCCTTGTCGCCGAGCGGCGCCAACGCCTCGCCGAGATTCCAGCCGAGCGCGTCGCGCCCTGCCGGCGCACCGTAGCCGAACACGAGATCGGCGTCGGCCAGGCTCGCCGGCAATTGCGACTTCATCACGCCGAGCTTCATCGTGTTCGAGCGCGGCTCGAGCACGGCGAGGATGCGGGCATTCTGGCGGCCGATGCGTGCACGAAGGCCGGCGATCGTGGTGTCGATCGCGGTCGGATGATGCGCGAAGTCGTCGTAGACGGTCACGCCGTCGACGCTGCCGCGCACTTCCATGCGGCGCTTCACGTTGCGGAACGACGCGAGGGAGGCGGCCGCCTGCGCGGGCGGCACGCCGACGTGGCGCGCAGCCGCGATCGCCGCGAGCGCATTCATCCGGTTGTGATCGCCCTGCACCTGCCACGCGACTTCACCGACGCGCTCCGCGTGCGAGTACACGGCAAAGCGCTCGTCGACCGGCACGCCGTCCTCGGCCGGCAGCGCCTGCCAGCCGCCGTCGACGCCGAACCGCTCGACCTCGCTCCAGCAGCCGCGCGTCAGCACGCGCTCGAGCGCATCCGAGCGGCCGTTCGTCACAATCCGCCCGACACCGGGCACAGTGCGCACGAGATGGTGGAATTGCGTCTCGATCGCGGCAAGATCCGGGAAGATGTCTGCGTGATCGAATTCGAGGTTGTTCAGCACGGCGGTGCGCGGCCGATAATGGACGAACTTCGAGCGCTTGTCGAAGAACGCCGTATCGTATTCGTCGGCCTCGATCACGAAGAAGCTCGAATCGGTGAGCCGCGCCGACACGCCGAAGTTCAGCGGCACGCCGCCGATCAGGAAGCCCGGGTTCAGGCCCGAATCTTCCAGCAGCCACGCGAGCATCGACGACGTGGTCGTCTTGCCGTGCGTGCCCGCGACCGCGAGCACCCATTTGCCGGCCAGCACGTGCTCGCCGAGCCACTGCGGGCCCGACACGTACGGCAGGCCGCGATCGAGGATCGCCTCCATCAGCGGATTGCCGCGCGTGACGACGTTGCCGATCACGAACAGGTCCGGTTTCAGGTCGATCTGTTCGGCGCCGTAGCCCTCGACCAGCGTGATGCCCTGCGCCTCGAGCTGCGTGCTCATCGGCGGATAGACGCCCGCGTCGCAACCCGTCACCGTGTGGCCCGCCTCGCGCGCGAGTACGGCGAGACCGCCCATGAAGGTGCCGCAGATGCCAAGAATGTGGATGTGCATAGATGAATGCTTTCGCGCCGCCGGGCGCCGTCGATTCGGAAAAGATGCGTCTGCGGCGCGGCGCACAGGCCGTGCGACCGGCGCCCGGCCAACGACCTTTGCCGCGACACAAAGAGCATTATTGTAACTGACGGCCTGCCGTGCCCGGCGGCCCGAACGATGCATGCGAACGCCGCCGCACGCCGGGCGGCAGGCCGCCGCACCCGCGCTCGGGCGCTGCGGCGATCGAGTATGATTGCCGGATCATGTCTCGCAAACCTCTTGTCGACCCGCGGCGCGTCCGCGAGGAAATTGCCCAGTCCGCCGCCCGCCTGATCGCGGAGGACGGGCTGGACTATGCCGGCGCGAAACGCAAGGCCGCGCGCCAGTTGCTGGGCGATTCGCGCGTTGCCGGCGAATGGCTGCCGGATAACGACCAGATCGAAGAAGAACTGCGCGAGTACCTCGCACTGTTCCAGAGCGACACGCAGCCGGAAGAACTGCGCCGCCTGCGCGAGATCGCGCTCGACTGGATGCGCCGGCTCGCCGAGTTCCGTCCGTATGTGACGGGCGCCGTGCTGAACGGCACGGCCAACGCGCATTCGGATATCCATTTGCAGGCATTCGCCGACAACCCGAAGGACGTCGCGATCTACCTGCTGAACCAGAACATCCAGTACGACGTATCCGAGACGCGGCACTTCGCGGGCCGCGCCGATGTCGAGACACTGAGCTTCCTGTGGCGCCCGCGGCGCGACGTCGACGCGATCGGCATCCACCTCGCGCTCTACGCGAGCGACGACCTGCGCGGCGCGGTCAAGGCCGACGCGCGCGGCCGGGTTGCCCGAGCGGATGCCGCCGCGCTGCGTGCGCTCGTCGAAGCAGGCAAAGCCCCTTCCGAACCTGAATGATTCAACGATGATGATGAAACGCATGTTGGCGCTCGCGGTGGTCGCGGCCGCCGCCGTCGCCGGCGGAATCGCCGCCGGCCACTGGTTCCGCGGCAGCAGTGCCGACGACGGCGTCGCCGTCGCCGCGCCCGCCGCACAGGGCAGCCCGGTCGACCAGCTGTGGGCAGCGTCGCTGACGGGTGTCGACGGCAAGCCGGCCACCCTGGCCGCCTTCAAGGGCCAGAAGGTCGTCGTCAATTTCTGGGCATCGTGGTGCGGCCCGTGCGTCGAGGAGATGCCCGAGCTCGTCGCGCTATCGCATCAATACAAGCAGAAGGGCATCCGTTTCATCGGGATCGGCGTCGATTCCGAACAGAACGTGAAGAACTTTCTGCAGAAAGTGAAGGTCGACTATCCGGTCTTCGTCAGCGGTTACGCAGGCGCCGATCTGGCCCGCAATTTCGGAAATACTGCCGGCGCGTTGCCGTTTACGGTCGTCATCGACGAAACCGGCAAGATTCGCGAGACAAAATTGGGACAAATCCAGCCGGCCGAGCTGAAAAAGACGCTCGACGCGCTGTAACGCGCCCGAACGGCTGTCCGCACGTTGGCGGCGATTTGCTGGTCGATCGCCGCAATTTCGCGTGAAATCGCCGATACTTTGCAGCCGCACCGGTAATTCTTGCAGGTCCGGCCCGCTCGGCCGTTCGGCAAAACTAGACAAATTTCTCTAAATAGCGCTAAAGTTCGCGCAATTCCGCAGAAATAGAAGCGACCATGACACGATTGCTGGTGCTGCACGGCCCGAACCTGAACCTTCTCGGCACCCGGGAACCGGAGGTGTACGGCCGCGTCACGCTGGCGCAGATCGATCAGGCGCTTGCCGCGCGTGCGCAGGAGGCCGGTGCCGAGCTGTCGTCGTTCCAGAGCAACCACGAAGGCGCGCTCGTCGACCGCATCCAGGCCGCGCGGGAAGAACAGACCGATTTCATCCTGATCAATCCGGCCGCGTATACGCACACGAGCGTCGCGATCCGGGACGCGATCGCCGGCGTTGGCATCCCGTTCGTCGAGGTTCACTTGTCGAACGTGCATCGCCGCGAAGCGTTCAGGCACCACTCCTACTTTTCCGACCAGGCCGAAGGCGTGATCTGCGGGCTCGGCTGGAAAGGTTATCTGTACGCGCTCGAGTACGCGCTGGACAAGCTGCAAGGCACGTCGCGCGGCTGATTTCGCGATCTAGATTCAGCGCCGGCTCCTAACCGGCGCTTTCACGTATTGAAAGGGGAATTCCCGATGGATCTTCGTAAGCTGAAAACTCTGATCGACCTCGTCTCCGAATCCGGCATCTCCGAGCTGGAAGTGACGGAAGGCGAAGGCAAGGTGCGCATCGTCAAGAACGCGCCGCCGGTCTATGTACAGCAGGCGGCTGGGTTTGCCCCGCAGGTCAGCGCGCCCGCGCCGTCGATGGCGCTGCCGACCGAAGGTGCCGCTGCGCCGGCCGCAGGCGCCGCTGCCGCGCCCGCCGTTCCGCAGGGTCACGTCGTGACGTCGCCGATGGTCGGCACGTTCTATCGCGCACCGTCGCCGGGCGCGGACCCGTTCGTCCAGGTCGGCGACACGGTCAAGGAAGGCCAGACGATCTGCATCATCGAAGCGATGAAGCTGCTCAACGAGATCGAGTCGGACAAAGCCGGTGTGATCAAGGAAATCCTCGTCGAGAACGGCCAGGCCGTCGAATACGGCCAGCCGCTTTTCGTGATCGGCTAAGCCCGCCGCGCGGCCTGTCGGCCGCGCGCCGCCGATGCTCGCCAGGCGCCGTTCGCGCGCCCCTCGAAGAGACGAATACTCGCTATGTTTGAAAAAATCCTCATTGCCAACCGCGGTGAAATCGCGCTGCGCATCCAGCGCGCGTGCCGCGAGCTCGGCGTCAAGACGGTGGTCGTCTACTCGGAAGCCGACAAGGAAGCCAAGTACGTGCGCCTCGCGGACGAAGCCGTCTGTATCGGCCCGGCCCCGTCGAACCTGAGCTACCTGAACATGCCGGCGCTGATCAGCGCCGCGGAAGTCACCGATGCCGAGGCGATCCACCCCGGCTACGGCTTCCTGTCGGAAAACGCCGATTTCGCGGAACGCGTCGAGCAGTCGGGCTTCACGTTCATCGGCCCGCGCCCGGAAACGATCCGCATGATGGGCGACAAGGTCACCGCGAAGCAGACGATGATCAAGACCGGCGTGCCGTGCGTGCCGGGCTCGGAAGGCGCGTTGCCGGACGATCCGAAGGAGATCGTGAAGATTGCGCGCGCAATCGGCTACCCGGTCATCATCAAGGCCGCCGGCGGCGGTGGCGGCCGCGGGATGCGCGTCGTGCACACCGAGGCTGCGCTCGTCAACGCGGTCAACATGACCCGCGAGGAAGCCGGCCGTGCGTTCGGCAACCCGCAGGTGTACATGGAGAAGTTCCTCGAGAACCCGCGCCACATCGAGATCCAGGTGCTGTCCGACGCGTACAAGAACGCGATCTGGCTCGGTGAGCGCGACTGCTCGATGCAGCGCCGCCACCAGAAGGTGATCGAGGAAGCGCCGGCGCCGGGCATCCCGCGCCGCCTGATCGACCGCATCGGCGACCGCTGCGCGGACGCGTGCAAGAAGATGGGCTATCTCGGCGCGGGCACGTTCGAATTCCTGTACGAGAACAACGAGTTCTACTTCATCGAGATGAACACGCGCGTGCAGGTCGAGCATCCGGTGTCGGAGCTGATCACGGGCGTCGACATCGTGCAGGAACAGATCCGTATCGCGGCCGGCGAGAAGCTCACGCTGCGCCAGCGCGACATCCAGTTCCGCGGGCATGCGATCGAATGCCGGATCAACGCGGAAGATCCGTTCAAGTTCACGCCGTCGCCGGGCCGGATCACGTCGTGGCATACGCCGGGCGGCCCCGGCGTGCGCGTCGACTCGCATGCCTACAATGGCTATTTCGTGCCGCCGAACTATGATTCGATGATCGGCAAGCTGATCACCTACGGCGCGACGCGCGAGCAGGCGATCAGCCGGATGCGCATCGCGCTGTCGGAAATGGTCGTCGAAGGCATCCAGACCAACATCCCGCTGCACCGCGAGCTGATGATCGACTCGAAGTTCGTCGAAGGCGGCACCAGCATCCATTACCTCGAAAACCGGCTCGCGCAGAAGCAGCAGGTCGCACCGGAAGAAGCGTAAGCATGAGCTATCGCGAACTCGTCGTTGAACTGGCCCGTGAGCATGCGGAGGCGCTGTCCGACGCGCTGCTCGAACTCGGCGCGCTGTCGGTGTCCGTCGAGGACGCCGATGCCGACACGCCCGACGAACAGCCGCTCTTCGGCGAGCCGGGCCTCGTGCCCGACCGCACCGCGTGGCAGCACTCGCGCGTGGTCGCGCTGCTCGCGGCCGACCATGAGCCGGCCGTGCTGCTCGCGGCGGCCGCGAACGAGATCGGCGTCGCCGAAACGCCGACGTTCACCGTGCGCGAAGTCGAAGAACAGGACTGGGTGCGCCTCACGCAATCGCAGTTCGAGCCGATTCCGATCGGCGAGCGGATCTGGGTCGTGCCGTCGTGGCACGATGCGCCCGATCCCGATGCGCTCGTACTCGAACTCGACCCCGGCCTCGCCTTCGGCACCGGCAGCCACCCGACCACGCGCCTGTGCATGGAATGGCTCGAGCAGTCGGTGAAGCCCGGCCAGTCGGTGCTCGACTACGGTTGCGGCTCGGGCATTCTCGCGATCCTCGCGAAGAAATGCGGGGCGAACCCCGTCATCGGCATCGACATCGATCCGCAAGCGGTCGAATCGGCGCGGCAGAACAGCGAACGCAACCGTGCGGAAGTCACGTACGGGCTGCCCGATGCATGCCCGGACGGCGAATTCGACATCGTCGTCGCGAACATCCTGTCGAACCCGCTGAAGCTGATGGCGTCGATGCTCGCGTCGAAGGTCAAACCGGGCGGGCGCATCGCGCTGTCGGGCGTGCTCGCGCGCCAGGCGGACGAAGTCGCGGCCGTCTACGCGCGTTACGTCGACATCTCGGTCTGGCGCGAACACGAAGGTTGGGTATGCCTCGCCGGAACCCGGCGGGAAAGCCATTAGAATAGCGCTGTCCTTCACTCTGGCCAGCAGGCCGCCCGGCTCGACATGCTTCTTGCGACGCGCTGCCCTCATTGCGAAACCGTCTTCCGGCTGCAGCAGGAACAGCTCTCGCTGCATGAAGGGCTCGTGCGCTGCGGGCATTGCCACGAAATCTTCAACGCGTCGCAATCGCTCGTTCCCGAGCACGCGCAGCAGCCCGAACCGGCATTGACCGAAACGGCTGCCGCGCCGGACGCCGGCGACGCGCACCATCAGGCTTCGCCTGCCCGGCTGTTCGCCGCCGACGCACCGGCCGGGGCACCGTCCGACACCGATTACAAGCCGGAAGGCTGGGACATGTGGGCGCCGTGGCTCGACGGCGGCGTCGATCCGTCACTGCAGCACAACGTGCAGACCTTGCGCACCGAACCGCTGGTGCCGCTCGCGCTCCCGTCCACCGAAGCCGGCGTCGTTCACCTGTCGGGTACGCCCGCGCCGATCTCGCCCTCCCCGGCCGAGCCGGACGCACCCGCTGCCGCCACGCATTCACACGAATCGCATTCGCCCCATCGCGAAAACGAAGCATCGGCCGGCCCCGGCGTGGCGCCAGTCGAGCGCGACCCGCGTGAGCCCCGCTTCGTCGCACCTATTCCGTCCGACGCGGAAACTGCTGCCGATGCAGCCGAACCCGTCGGCAATGCGCGCTTCGCCGTGCCGGACGACGATCGCGCGCCACGTGAACCGCACTTTGCTTTCGCGCCGGCGCCCGCCATTCCCGAAACCGCGTCAGAACCCGTCGACAACGCCATCCGGCCCGACAAGACACCGGTCGAGGCAACTGCCGGCAACGAGCCCGCCGCACCTTTCGCAGCCGCGCTGACCGACGACGATCGTCCGCACTTCGCCGTGACGCGCGAGACGCGCGCACCGCAGCGGCGCGGGTTGCTCGGCGGCTTTTTCGGCGGCCTCGTCGCCGCCGTGCTGGCCGTGCTGCTGGTCACGCAGCTCGCGTGGTGGCAGCGTGAAACGCTGATGATCTACTGGCCCGTGACGCAGGGCTGGTTCCGGCAGGCTTGCGCGCCGCTCGGCTGCACGGTCGCGCCGCCGCGCGCGATCGACGGCCTGCGGCTCGACGCGACCGACCTGCGCCAGCTCGACGGCCCGCGCGAGCTCGAACTGAAGGTGCCGCTGACGAACCGCTACCGCGTCGCGCTCGCGTACCCGTCGCTCGAGCTGACGCTGCTCGACGACACCAATCACGTCACCGTGCGCCGCGTGCTCGCGCCGCGCGACTACGTGCGCCCGGGCACGCCGATCGACGCCGGGCTGCCGCCCGGCACGACGCAGACGATGGTCGTCCGCCTCGAAACGAACGGCACGCCCGCCTCGAATTTCCGCGTCCAGATTTTCTATCCGTGACGCGCCGCGGCGCGCGCTGGCGCGCCCGTCTCAACCCGCGCGCCCGAACGGCGCGCTATTTCGGAGCACGAACATGAGCAAAGTTACGCTGGGTGGCAACCCGATCGAAATCGCCGGCACGTTCCCGGCCGCCGGCGCCCAAGCCGCCGATTTCAAGCTGGTCGGCAAGGATCTCGCCGATCTGTCGCTCGCCAGCTTCGCCGGCAAGCGCAAGGTGCTGAACATCGTGCCGAGCCTCGACACGCCGACCTGCGCGACGTCGACCCGCAAGTTCAACGAAGCCGCGTCGTCGCTCGACAACACGGTCGTGGTCGTCGTGTCCGCCGACCTGCCGTTCGCCGCCACGCGCTTCTGCACGACCGAAGGCCTCGAAAACGTCGTGACGGCTTCGACGTTCCGCAGCGGCCGCGCGTTCGCGAACGCGTACGGCGTCGACGTGACGAGCGGCCCGCTGAACGGCCTGACCGCACGTGCGGTCGTCGTGCTCGACGCGCAGGACAAGGTGATCCACGCCGAGCTCGTCGGCGAGATCAAGGACGAGCCGAACTACGACGCCGCGCTCGCCGCACTGAAGTAATCCGCTGCCGCCCGGCCCTGCCGCGCGAGACCCGACGGGCTCCGCGCGCCGGCCGGGCGGTTGCTTCCCTTTACTCTCTACAGGAACGCACGCCTTGACTACGCTGATTTGCGGCTCGCTCGCCTACGACAACATCATGACCTTCGAAGGTCGGTTCCGCGAGCACATCCTGCCCGACCAGGTTCACCTTCTCAACGTGAGCTTCCTCGTGCCGACGATGCGACGCGAATTCGGCGGCTGCGCGGGGAACATCGCCTACGCGCTGCACATGCTCGGCGGCGACGCACGCATCATGGCGACGGTCGGCGCGAACGACGCGGACCGCTATCTCGAGCGCCTCGACAGCCTCGGCCTGTCGAAGGCAAGCGTGCGCGTGGTGCCCGATACGCACACCGCGCAGGCCATGATCACGACCGATCTCGACAACAACCAGATCACCGCATTCCACCCCGGCGCGATGATGCAGTCGCACCTGAACCGCGCGGACGAAGTGCCGGGCGTGAAGCTCGGCATCGTCGCGCCGGACGGCTTCGACGGGATGGTCCAGCACGCCGAACAGTTCGCGAAGGCCGGCGTCCCGTTCATCTTCGATCCGGGCCAGGGCCTGCCGCTGTTCGACGGTGCGACGCTGCGCCGCATCATTGAACTCGCGACGTTCGTCGCGGTCAACGACTACGAAGGCAAGCTCGTCAGCGACAAGACGGGCTGGTCCGAACAGGAAATCGCCAGCCGGGTTCAGGCGTTGATCATCACGCGCGGCGAGCACGGCTCCACCATTCTTCACAAAAACGGCGAAGAACAGATTCCCGTCGTGGGTGCCGAGCGTGTCGTCGATCCGACCGGCTGCGGCGATGCCTTCCGGGGCGGCCTGCTGTACGGCATCGAGAACGGCCTCGACTGGGCAACCACGGGCCGCCTCGCGAGCCTGATGGGCTCGCTCAAGATCGCCCACCAGGGGCCCCAGACTTACGTACTGACGCGCGCCGAAATCGACGCGCGCTTTGAGGCTGCCTTCGGTTACAGTCTCAAATGAATATTGTGGGAGAGCAAAGATGTTGACGAAAAAAACCCTCACGCTCGCGGCCATGCTGACGGCCACGCTGACCCTCGCCGGCTGCTTCACGGCGCCCGGTTCGGCGGACGTCTATAGCGTCGGCCAGGCGCAGCGCGAACAGACGGTCCGCATGGGCGTGGTCGAAAGCGTCCGTGCGGTGCGCATCCAGTCCGACGGCGGCGGCAGCGCGATCGGCACGCTCGGCGGCGGCGCACTCGGCGCGGTTGCAGGCAGCGCGATCGGCGGCGGCAAGGGATCGATCCTGACCGCCATCGCAGGCGGCCTCGTTGGCGCGGTCGCGGGTAACGCGGTCGGCGAAAACCTCAGCACGGCGAACGGTGTCGAAATCACCGTGCGCCTCGACAACGGCGATCTGCGCTCGATCACGCAAGCGGCAAGCGGCGAAGCGTTCCGCGCCGGCGAACGTGTGCGGCTGCTGTCGAGTGGCGGCGTCACGCGCGTCACGCACTAACCGGGTACCTCAGCACGCGGCGCAAGCCGCGGTCGAACGCATGTGCGAAGCTGCACATGCGTTTTTTTTCGTCCGTACTCGCCGGTGCCGGCGCACGGACGAGCAGAACACGGACGAAAAAAATCCCGCCACCTGAGCCAGATGGCGGGATTGATTGAGTAGCGCTACTCAACCCACGGACACCACGTGAGTGCCCGGGTGGTGCTGGTCAGCCGCGATTACGGACGGCTGCCGGTCGGGAACGGCCATGCCGCTGCCGGGTTGAGCGCGGTCTTCACGCCCGATGCCGGCGCAACCGATGCGGTCGACGCGGTCGTTGCCGGTGCAGCCTTCTTCACGACGGCCTTCTTCGGAGCAGCAGCCTTCTTCGCCGGTGCGGCAGCCTTCTTCGCAGGGGCAGCCTTCTTGGCGGGCGCAGCCTTCTTCGCAGCAGCCTTCTTCGCAGGCGCAGCCTTCTTGGCAGCAGCCTTCTTCGCAGGCGCGGCCTTCTTCGCAGCAGCCTTCTTCGCCGGTGCGGCCTTCTTCGCAGCAACCTTCTTCACTGCGACTTTCTTGGCTGCAACCTTCTTCGCAGCGGCCTTCTTGGCCGGCGCTGCCTTCTTCGCAGCAACCTTCTTCACCGCGACTTTCTTCGCTGCGACCTTCTTGGCTGCAACCTTCTTCGTTGCGACCTTCTTTGCCGCGACCTTCTTCGCAGCGGCCTTCTTCGCCGGTGCTGCCTTCTTCGCGGCAACCTTCTTCACCGCGACCTTCTTCGCAGCAACCTTCTTCACAGCAGCGGCCTTCTTCGCCGGAGCTGCAGCCTTCTTCGCAACGGTCTTCTTGGCAGCAACCTTCTTAGCAGCCGGTTTTTTCTTGGCGGTAGCCATGTTGTTCTCCTTCAGGTTCAGATGAGAGTCAGTTCAAACTACACCCTTCGTCAAAACCCGCTTCCCGCGGACGCTGTTCAGGACGTGCGCTTCGAAGCGGGCTATTCATCGGCGTACGCGGATACTGCGCGCTTACGCTAATGAATACGGTATGGCGCGCGTGACCACCCGGCCTCGCGCGCCAAATCAAGTCGGTAGCCGGCGCACCCCGCGCCGCTACCCCTAATCGCTTGATAAAGCGGATCGCCACACGGCCGTCCGCTTTTTCCGGAGGGAAGTTTGCCCATCCCACTGAAGGGTTCGCAAAGTGCCTGTCGTATCGTTGGGCCGTTAAGGCACCGGGCATGCTTTGCATCAGGCGTTCTTGCTCCTAAACCTTGGGCCGGGGCCGAGAGGCCGCCGGCTGCTCCATCGTGTAACGGGTTCGCTGCTGCGGGTTATTCCCAGGACAGCGCGCCCCCCGTCTGATACTCGATCACACGCGTCTCGAAGAAGTTGCGCTCCTTCTTCAGGTCGATCATCTCGCTCATCCACGGGAACGGGTTTTCCTCGTTCGGGTACAGCGGATCGAGGCCGATCTGCTGGCAACGGCGGTTGCTGATGAAGCGCAGATAGCTCTTGAACATCGACGCGTTCAAACCCAGCACGCCGCGCGGCATCGTGTCCTCGGCGTAGCGGTATTCGAGTTCGACAGCCTGCTTGAACAGCTCGCGGATCTCGGCGCGGAATTCCGCGGTCCAGAGATGCGGATTCTCGAGCTTGATCTGGTTGATCAGGTCGATGCCGAAGTTGCAGTGCATCGACTCGTCGCGCAGGATGTACTGATATTGCTCTGCAGCACCCGTCATCTTGTTCTGGCGGCCGAGCGCGAGGATCTGCGTGAACCCGACATAGAAGAACAGGCCTTCCATGATGCAGGCGAACACGATCAGCGACTTCAGCAGCTTCTGATCCGCTTCGAGCGTGCCGGTCTTGAAGGCCGGATCCGTCAGCGTGTGAATGAACGGGATCAGGAATTCGTCCTTCGCGCGGATCGACGTGACCTCGTGGTACGCGTTGAAGATCTCGCCTTCGTCGAGACCGAGCGATTCGACAATATATTGGTACGCGTGCGTGTGGATCGCTTCTTCGAACGCCTGGCGCAGCAGGAACTGCCGGCACTCGGGCGCCGTGATGTGGCGGTACGTGCCGAGCACGATGTTGTTCGCCGCGAGCGAATCGGCCGTTACGAAGAAACCGAGGTTGCGCTTCACGATGCGGCGCTCGTCCTCGGTCAGACCGTTCGGGTCCTTCCACAGTGCGATGTCGCGGGACATGTTGATTTCCTGCGGCATCCAGTGGTTCGCGCAACCGGCCAGATACTTTTCCCACGCCCACTTGTACTTGAACGGCACCAGCTGATTGACGTCAGTCTGGCCGTTGATGATGCGCTTGTCGGCGACATTGACCCGCGCTTCGGAACCGCCGGCGGGAACAGCCGATGCTTGCGGCGGCACCGCAAGATCGCCTTCGAAAATGTCACGGACCTGATGGGCGGCAGGCGACGCAGCCTGCATTCCGACAGCCACTCCTGCGGGGGCGCGCATCGCATTGTGCTGCGCTCCGCTCGCGGGAGTTACGGCAGTCTTCTCGTCATCCCAGTTGAGCATAAATTCTCACCATCAATTTAGAACGGTTTGTACCATCTTTTCCTGAGCGATAAAAGGGTTCGCTCACGAAAAATCCTTTTTTCGATTCGCGTTGCGACCTCGATACAACACTTTGAGCAACGCATCGTCGTTCATGCAGAGCGCGACGTGTGTCGCGCGTGTATCGCGAGGTGCGCTCGACGCATCGAACGCTGATCGAAACGCGACGTCGTCGGGGATGTTTCGATCGCTTGTCACTGCCTGCAACGCAGGTGCCGCGTTACAGATTCCTTATCATTTTTTTAGTTGAGAGCGGCGCACACTTCAACCTCGATCGGTCGTCGTGCGCGCCGCCCGGCACATCTTCAGGTCAGGCGCGCTGCGTTACTGGCACGCTTCGCACTCGTCGAAGCCCGGATCGCCCGGACGCATCGTGCACACCGGACCGTCCGCTTCGACCGGCGCGAGTGCCGGTGCTGCGTTGATCGCACCCGACGACGCATCGCCGCCCGCTGCGCCGAAGCCGCCTGCTGCGCCTTGCGCGCCGCCGCTGCTCGAACCGCCGCTGCCTGCGCCGCCGGTCGGCACTGCGTTCAGCGCGCCGTGTGCGACCGTCGACTTCTCGACGTGCGTCGCCGCCATCGTGCGGAGGTAGTAGGTCGTCTTCAGGCCGCGCAGCCATGCGAGCTTGTAGACCTCGTCGAGCTTCTTGCCCGACGCGCCGCCCATGTAGATGTTCAGCGACTGCGCCTGGTCGATCCATTTCTGGCGACGCGATGCCGCCTCGACCAGCCACGTCGGGTCGACTTCGAACGCGGTCGCGTAGATCGCGCGCAGGTCGGCCGGGATGCGGTCGATGCGCGACAGCATGCCGTCGAAGTACTTCAGGTCGGCGACCATCACTTCGTCCCACAGGCCGCGTTCCTTCAGGTCGCGAACGAGGTACTCGTTCACCACCGTGAATTCGCCCGACAGGTTCGACTTCACGTACAGGTTCTGGAAGGTCGGCTCGATGCACGCCGACACGCCGATGATGTTCGAGATCGTCGCCGTCGGCGCGATCGCGACGCAGTTCGAGTTGCGCATGCCGTGCGCGGCGATCCGCGAACGCAGTGTCGTCCAGTCAAGCGACTCGGACGTGTCGACCTCGACGTAGCCGCCGCGCGCTTCGGCCAGCAGCTTCAGCGTGTCCTGCGGGAGGATGCCGCGATCCCACAGCGAGCCGCGGTAGCTCGAGTAGCGGCCGCGCTCTTCGGCCAGTTCGGTCGACGCGTGGTACGCGTAGTAGCAGACCGCTTCCATCGAACGATCGGCGAACTCGACGGCCTCGGTCGACGCGTACGGCGTGCGCAGCAGGTGCAGGCAGTCCTGGAAGCCCATGATGCCCATGCCGACCGGGCGGTGCTTCAGGTTCGAGTTACGCGCCTTCGGCACCGCGTAGTAGTTGATGTCGATCACGTTGTCGAGCATGCGCATCGCGACGCTGATCGTGCGCTTCAGCTTGTCGTGGTCGAGCGCGTAGCTGCCGTCGGCCTGCTTGACCAGGTGGGCGACGAGGTTCACCGAGCCGAGGTTGCACACCGCGATTTCGGTGTCGCTCGTGTTCAGCGTGATTTCCGTGCACAGGTTCGACGAGTGGACGACGCCGACGTGCTGCTGCGGCGAGCGCACGTTGCACGGATCCTTGAACGTGATCCACGGGTGGCCCGTCTCGAACAGCATGCCGAGCATCTTGCGCCAGAGCTGCGCCGCCGGGATCTTCTTGAACAGCTTGATCTCGCCGCGCGCGACCTTCTCTTCGTAAGCCGTGTAAGCCTTCTCGAAATCGGCGCCGAACTTGTCGTGCAGGTCCGGGCAGGTCGACGGCGAGAACAGCGTCCAGTCGGCGCCTTCCATCACGCGCTTCATGAACAGGTCGGGAATCCAGTTCGCCGTGTTCATGTCGTGCGTCCGGCGGCGATCGTCGCCCGTGTTCTTGCGCAGCTCGAGGAATTCTTCGATGTCGAGGTGCCAGGATTCGAGGTACGCGCAGACCGCGCCCTTGCGCTTGCCGCCCTGGTTGACCGCGACGGCCGTGTCGTTCACGACCTTCAGGAACGGGACCACGCCTTGCGACTTGCCGTTCGTGCCCTTGATATGCGAGCCGAGTGCACGCACGCGCGTCCAGTCGTTGCCGAGACCGCCGGCGAACTTCGACAGCAGCGCGTTTTCCTTCAGCGCTTCATAGATGCCGTCGAGATCGTCCGCGACCGTCGTCAGGTAGCACGACGACAGCTGCGAGCGGTGCGTGCCCGAGTTGAACAGCGTCGGCGTCGAGCTCATGAAGTCGAAGCTCGACAGCACGTTGTAGAACTCGATCGCGCGCGTTTCGCGGTCGATCTCGTTCAGCGACAGGCCCATCGCGACGCGCATGAAGAATGCCTGCGGCATTTCGATGCGGGCGCCCTCGACGTGCAGGAAGTAGCGGTCGTACAGGGTCTGCAGGCCGAGGTAGCCGAACTGCAGGTCGCGGTTCGCGTCGAGCGCTTCGCCGAGACGCTTCAGGTCGAACTGCAGCAGCTTGTCGTCGAGCAGGCCGGCGTCGACGCCGCGCTTCAGGAACTGCGGGAAGTATTCCGCGTAACGGGCCGACATCTCGGACTGCACCACTTCCTCGCCGAGAATCTCGCGACGGATCGTGTGCAGCAGGATGCGGGCCGTGACCTGGCTGTATGCCGGGTCCTTCTCGATCATCGTGCGAGCAGCGAGGATCGCCGAGTCGTAGACCTGGCTCATCGGCACGCCGTCGTACAGGTTCTTCACCGTCTCCGCGACGATCGGGTCAGGGTTAACCGCAGCGCCGAGGCCGTCGCATGCCGACACGATCAGTGCGCGCAGCGCGTTCAGGTCGAGCGGGCGCGTCACGCCGTTGTCGACGACGTTGATGCCGGTGTTCGACTCGCCGCCTGCAACCGCCGCTTCCTCGCCTGCATTTTGGCGTTCGAGGTGGCGCTTCTCGCGATACAGCACGTACGCACGCGCGACGTTGTGTTCGCCGCCGCGCATCAGCGCGAGTTCGACCTGGTCCTGGATGTCTTCGATATGGAACGTTCCGCCGTTCGGGCGGCTACGCACGAGCGCGCGCACGACGTTGTGCGTCAGTTGCTCGACGAGTTCGCGTACGCGCGCCGATGCCGCGCCCTGCCCGCCATTGACGGCCAGGAAAGCCTTGGTCACCGCGATCGCGATCTTCGAAGGCTCGAACGACACCACGCTGCCGTTGCGGCGGATCACCTTGTAGTCGGCGAACGTGGCTTGCGGCGCGAGCGCCTGCGCGCCCTGTTCGGTCCCGCCGAGCGGACGGCTCGAGGCGCTCTCGTACTGGGACGTCGCGTTGTCGGTGGTTTGCATGTGCAAAGCTCCTGGTGTTGGATGGTGCGGAGAGAACCGCGGATTAAAACGAACGCTGCGCAACACGGTGCGCGAGCGGTAAGAGGCGAGCGATACGTCGGGGGAGCCGGTTCGGCCGATGCGCGACAACCGATCCGGTCGTGTGCTTCGTCATGTGTACCCTGCCCCGTCGAAGTTCGCTGCGCTGATCGCGACGCCTGGACCGCCCGGCCTGACGCGCCGCCCTGAGAACCCTGTCCGCCGGCGTTGCCCGCCGGCCGGTGCCGCTCGGGTTTCCCCTGCGACACACACTATATCTAGTGCAGAACCGCTCAACTGGCACCAAGTATAGTGGACATTCGGACGAGGTCAAAACGGATAATTTGCGCTGAAGGTATTGACATCACCCCCGCCTCCCGGAGGGGCAGACGTGACAAGGCATTGGTCGGAAAAAAAAATTTCTCCGGTTCAAAAACCCCGCGATCAGTGCTGACGGAAAGGAAAGTATTCGGCGGAAAAACCGGCATCGCTCGCAAAGCGTTGCCAATCGAAGTGCGGGCCCGGGTCGGTCTTGCGGCCCGGCGCGACGTCGGAATGCCCCGCGAACGCGTCGACCGGATAGCGCGTGGCGAGCGCGCGGGTGAGCGCCGCGAGCATCGCGTATTGCGCGTCGTCGAATGGCACGTCGTCCGCGCCTTCGAGCTCGATGCCGATCGAGAAGTCATTGCAACGCGGCCGACCGAAGAACTCGGACGAGCCCGCGTGCCACGCGCGCTCGTCGCACGACACGAACTGCACGAGCTCGCCGCCGCGGCGGATCAGGAAGTGCGCGGACACGCGCACGCCGCGCAGGTGGCTCTGGTAATAGGGGTGCGCATCGCAGTCGAGGCGATTCAGGAACAACGCCTCGATCGCGTCGCCGCCGAATTCGCCGGGCGGCAGGCTGATGTTGTGGACGACCACGAGCGTCGGCACCGCACCCGCGGGCCGCGCCTCGAAGTTCGGCGACGGCGCATGGCGCGCTTCGCGCACCCAGCCGTTCGCGTCGACCGACAGCAGCGGCGCGTCGCTCATCGCGCGTCTTGACCGCTCGCGCGCGCGGCGTGGCGCTGGGCGTGCTCGGCGCTGCAGAAGTAATCGCCGCCTGCTGCAATAGCGTCGCCCTTCGGCGCATGCACGCCGCATTCAGCGCAGCGCACCATCGGCTCGGGCAACGACCGCGTGTCGCCGTTCGGGCGCGCTGCGCCAGCGCCGCCGGTGCCGGCCGCGCCGTCGTAACCCGCGCCGCGGCCGGTGCGCGCCTGCGCGTGTTCCTGGGCCTGGCGCAGCTTGCGCGCGATCCACGAGCCCGCGAAGAAGAGAAGAATCAGGAGAAGAATCTGTCGCATCGGAAACCTGCGTTCAAACCACGGAACGGTGCAGCAGCACCTCGAAAACGAACCGGCTGCCGACATACGCGAGCAGCAGCGCGGCGAACGACACGAGCACCCAGCGCGCGGCGCCGCGCCCGCGCCAGCCCGATGTCTTGCGGGCGACCAGCAGGCCGCCGAACATCAGCCACGACAGGATCGCGAACACGGTCTTGTGATCGAGCCGCAACGCGCGCGCATCGACCTGCTCGCTGAACAGGATGCCCGACGCGAGCGTCAGCGTGAGCAGCACGAAACCGGCGCCGATCAGGCGGAACAGCAGCTTCTCGAGCGTGAGCAGCGGCGGCAGCGTTTCGAGCCAGCTCGCGATCCAGCCCGTCGAACCGTCGCGCCCGCCGCTGCGCAGCGACTGCAGGCGCCGCTCGACCATCAGCATCAGGATCGCGTGCAGCGCCGCGATCGCGAACAGGCCGTACGCGATGTTCGCGATCAGGAAATGCAGTTTGAACAGCGGCGCTGCGGCATAAGGAAGCACCCGCACGCCGCCGAACACGAGCGGCAGCAGCGACGCGCCGCACGCGAGCGGCAGCACGAGCAGGCGCAGGCTGTCGAGCGGGAAGAAAAAGCTCTCGATCCAGTAGATGCCGGCGCCGAGCCAGAACATCGCGGACAGCGCGAACGCGAAGCCGAACACCATCGAGTCGTTCGGAAAGATCGTCATGTGGAGCAGTACGCCGTGCGCGACGAGCGCGGCGAACAGCAGCGCGCGGCCGGCCCCGCTCATCCCGGACGCGGCGGACGCGGGAACCGGCACGGCCGGCACGCTCGCGACGAGCGGCGTCGCGCCCTGGCGGTGCGTGCGCCAGCCTGCGACGGCGAGGCCGCCGTACAGGAATGCGGTGAGGGCATACAGTACAATATCCATGTTCGAAGTTTACACTAGGCCCCCTTCCCGCGACGGCTCCCTTTGTTCGGTTCCGCTGCGCCTTCGGGCCCCACTGTCCATCGCTCCCCATGCTCGACAATCTCACTCAACGGATGGCCCGCGTCGTCAAGACGCTGCGCGGCGAGGCCCGGCTCACCGAGGCGAACACGCAGGAGATGCTCCGCGAGGTGCGTCTCGCGCTGCTCGAGGCCGACGTCTCGCTGCCGGTCGTCCGCGAATTCATCGCCAAGGTCAAGGAAAAGGCGCTCGGCGAAGAAGTGATCAGCAGCCTGTCGCCGGGTCAGGCGCTCGTCGGCGTGGTCCAGAAGGAACTGACCGCCGTGATCGGCGGCGACTACGAAGGCAAGGCCGCCGAGCTGAACCTCGCGGTCACGCCGCCCGCCGTGATCCTGATGGCCGGCCTGCAGGGCGCCGGCAAGACGACGACCGCCGGCAAGCTCGCGAAGCTGCTGCGCGAGAAGTACAAGAAGAAGGTGCTGACCGTGTCGTGCGACGTGTATCGCCCGGCCGCGATCATGCAGCTGAAAACGGTGAGCGAACAGGTCGGCGCCGATTTCTTCCCGTCCACGCCGGACCAGAAGCCGGTCGACATCGCGATCGCCGCCGTCGACTGGGCGAAGCGCCACTATCATGACGTGCTGATCGTCGATACGGCCGGCCGCCTCGGCATCGACGAGGCGATGATGCAGGAAATCGCCGCGCTGCACGGCACGCTGAAGCCGGCCGAAACGCTGTTCGTCGTCGACGCGATGCTCGGCCAGGATGCGGTCAACACCGCGAAGGCGTTCAACGACACGCTGCCGCTCACGGGCGTCGTGCTGACCAAGCTCGACGGCGATTCGCGCGGCGGCGCCGCGCTGTCGGTGCGTCACATCACGGGCAAGCCGATCAAGTTCGTCGGCGTCGCCGAGAAGCTCGACGGCCTCGAGGTGTTCCACCCCGACCGGATGGCGAACCGAATCCTCGGCATGGGCGACATCCTCGCGCTCGTCGAGGAGGCGCAGCGCGGCGTCGACGTGCAGGCTGCGCAAAAGCTCGCCGACAAGGTCAAGAAAGGCGGCGATTTCGACCTGAACGATTTCCGCGCGCAGATCTCGCAGATGAAGAACATGGGCGGCCTGTCGTCGCTGATGGACAAGCTGCCCGCGCAATTCCAGCAGGCGGCCGCCGGCGCCGACATGGGCCAGGCCGAGAAGTCGATCCGCCGGATGGAAGGCATCATCAGCTCGATGACGCCCGCCGAGCGCGCGAAACCCGAGATCATCAAGGCGACGCGCAAGCGCCGCATTGCAGCCGGCGCGGGCGTGCCGGTGCAGGAAGTCAACCGGATGCTGAACCAGTACGACCAGATGCGTACGATGATGAAGAAGCTGAAGGGCGGCAACATGCAGAAAATGATGCGCGGCCTGAAGGGCATGATGCCCGGCATGCGCTGATTTTGCCCGTCGGCCGGCGCGCGGGTTTTTGCTGTAGCGCGCGCCGTCCGTTCTGCTTCATTCTTATTTGTATACCGACTGCCCGCCAGAACACATGAACCGCGAAGAAGCCCTCCACATTTTCGACCACTCCGAAGAGATCGTCTCGGCCGACGCCGTCAACGCGTCGATCTCCAAGATGGCCGACGCGATCCGCGCCGAGATCGGCGATGCGTTCCCGCTCGTTCTCTCGGTGATGGGCGGCGCCGCGGTGTTTACCGGGATGCTGCTGCCGCATCTCGATTTCCCGCTCGAATTCGACTACATCCACTTGACCCGCTACCGCAACACGACGCAGGGCAGCCCCGAAATGCACTGGCGCGTCGCGCCGCGCGAATCGGTGAAGGACCGCATCGTGCTCGTACTCGACGACATCCTCGACGAAGGCGAGACGATGGCCGCGATCCGCGACCGCATCCTCGACATGGGCGCGCAGCGCTTCATGTCGGCCGTGCTGTGCGAGAAGACGCTCTCGAAGGCGAAACCGCTGCACCCGGACTTCTGCGGCTTCTCGGTGCCCGACCGCTACGTGTTCGGCTGCGGGATGGACGCGAAGGGCTACTGGCGCAACCTGCCGACGATCCGCGCGCTGACCACGAACGTCTGAGCACCCTGCCCGCCCTCTAAATAGAAAGCGGCGCTCCGGTTTCCCGGAGCGCCGCTTTTTTGTGCGTGCGCCGCGCGCCTTACAACTGGTGCACGAACGCGCGGATGCCGCCCAGCATCATCTCGACCGAGATCGCGACAAGCACGAGGCCCATCAGCCGCTCGAACGCCGCGACCGTCCGCTCGCCGATCCATTGCTGGATCCGCTCGGCCAGCACCAGCGTGACCGCGCAGACGATCATCGTGACCGTCAGCGCGCCAACCCACTCGAGCATCTTGCCGGGCGCCTGCGACGTCAGCAGCATCACCGTCGCAAGCGCCGACGGCCCGGCGAGCGCCGGGATCGCGAGCGGCACGATGAACGGTTCGCCGCCCGCGCGCGGATCGTTGCCGAGCGCGCCGTCCGGATGCGGGAAGATCATCCGCAGCGCGATCAGGAACAGCACGATCCCGCCGCCGAGCCGCAACGACAAATCGGTGAGGCTCATCATCCGCAGGAAGCGGTCGCCGACCACCATGAAGAACAGCAGGATCACGAACGCGATCCCCACTTCACGCAGGATCAGCTTCACGCGCCGCTCGCGCGGCACGTCCCGCATCGCCGAAATGAACAGCGGGATGTTGCCGAGCGGATCGGTGATCAGCACGAGGAGCACGGTGGCCGACAGGAAGGTGTATTCCACCGTGTCCTCCGGTCGCCGTGCTTAGCGCGCGAGCGCGGCGCGGATCTTCTCCGCGACCGTCGCCGCAGCCGCGTCGGCCGGCAGCAGCGTCGCTTCGGCGTCGCGGCGGCCCTGATACTCGATCTTGCCTTCCTTCAGGCCGCGCTCGCCGATCACGAGGCGATGCGGCACGCCGATCAGCTCCCAGTCGGCGAACATCACGCCCGGGCGTTCGCCGCGGTCGTCGAGGATCACGTCGATGCCGGCCGCGGCGAGTTCCGCGTACAGCTTGTCGGCCGCTTCGCGCACCATGTCGCTGCGGTCATAGCCCATCGGGCACAGCACGACTTCGAACGGCGCGATCGACTCGGGCCAGATGATGCCGCGGTCGTCGAAGTTCTGCTCGATCGCCGCGCCGAGAATGCGCGTGACGCCGACGCCGTAGCAGCCCATCAGCATCGGCTGCGGCTTGCCCGACTCGTCGAGGAACGTCGCGCCCATCGCTTCCGAATACTTCGTACCGAGCTGGAACACGTGGCCGACCTCGATGCCGCGGCAGATGTCGATCACGCCTTTGCCGTCCGGCGACGGGTCGCCCTTCTTCACGTTGCGCACGTCGGCAACGTCCGGCTCGGGCAGGTCTCGGCCCCAGTTCACGCCCGCGATGTGATAGTCGACCTCGTTCGCACCGACGACGAAGTCGCTCATGTTCGCGACCGTGCGGTCCGCGATCACCTTCACCGGCTTCTTCGTGCCGACCGGGCCGAGATAGCCCGGCGGCGTGCCGAACCACTCGACGATTTCCTGCTCGGTCGCGAAGCGATGGTTCTTCAGGCCCGGCAGCTTCGACACCTTGATCTCGTTCAGATCGTGATCGCCGCGCAGCATCACGAGCCAGATCGTCGGCTCGGCGCCTTCGTTGTCGGTCGCGAGCACGATCGACTTGATCGTGCGCTCGAGCGGGATCGCCAGCAGTTCGGCGACCGCTTCGCACTTTGCCTTGCCCGGCGTCGCGACCTTCTCCATCGCTTCGGCCGGCGCCGCGCGTTCGGCGATCAGCGGCAGCGCTTCAGCCGCCTCGATGTTCGCCGCGAATTCGGACGTCGGGCAGTAGGCGATCGCGTCCTCGCCGGTATCGGCGATCACGTGGAATTCATGCGAGAAATTGCCGCCGATCGAGCCGCTGTCGGCCGCGACCGCACGGAACTCGAGGCCGAGGCGCGTGAAGATGCGCACGTACGCGTCGTACATCTTGCGATACGACTCGTTCAGGCCCGCCGCATCCTTGTCGAACGAATACGCGTCCTTCATGATGAATTCGCGGCCGCGCATCACGCCGAAACGCGGACGGATCTCGTCGCGGAACTTCGTCTGGATCTGGTAGAAGTTCACCGGCATCTGCCGGTAGCTCTTGATCTGGTTGCGCGCGATGTCGGTGATGACTTCCTCGTGCGTCGGCCCGATCACGAAATCATTGTCCTTGCGGTCCTTGAAGCGCAGCAGCTCGGGGCCGTACTGTTCCCAGCGGCCCGATTCCTGCCACAGCTCGGCCGGCTGCACGGCCGGCATCAGCAGCTCGATGGCGCCCGCCCGGTTCATTTCCTCGCGCACGATCGCTTCGACCTTGCGAATCGAGCGCAGGCCGACCGGCAGGTAGTTATAGATGCCGCCGGCGACGCGACGGATCATGCCGGCGCGTACCATCAGCTTGTGGCTGACGATCTCTGCGTCGGCGGGTGCTTCTTTCAGGGTGCCGATAAAGAAACGGGAAGCTTTCATGCGGACGGTTCCAAAAACGGCGCCCCCAGGCGGGGCGCCCGAAAAAGTTTCAAGGTGAAAAAGCTGCGCGCGACGAACGACGATGGCGCAGATGACTTAGCAGACTAATCAGGGACAATTCAGCCGGTGTACCCCGCGCGGATTCGCTCCGTCACGGTGCGCAGCGCCCGTTATCTGTTTATAATCAAAGCAATTTTAAAGGATTCGAAGGTGGTTGTATGCTGGATCGTGAAGGCTTTCGCCCGAACGTCGGCATCATCCTCTTGAACGCGCGCAACGAGGTGTTTTGGGGCAAGCGGCTCCGCGAGCACTCCTGGCAGTTTCCTCAAGGTGGGATCAAGTATGGCGAGACCCCCATGCAGGCGATGTACCGGGAACTGCACGAGGAAACCGGCCTGCATCCGGAACACGTCAAGATAATCGGCCGCACCCGCGACTGGTTGCGTTACGAGGTGCCTGACAAGTTCATCAAACGCGAAGTACGCGGTCATTACCGCGGCCAGAAGCAGATCTGGTTCCTGCTACGGATGGTTGGACGCGATTGCGATATTTGCTTGCGCGCAACCGATCACCCGGAGTTCGATGCGTGGCGCTGGAACGAGTACTGGGTGCCGCTCGATGCGGTGATCGAGTTCAAGCGGGATGTCTATCAGTTGGCGCTGACGGAACTGTCGCGCTTCCTGCGCCGCCCGGCGCAGCGAGCCGAGAAGCCGCGTGGGCCGCGTCTGTCGCGCTATCCGCGCGTCATTGGCGTACAGGCCCAGCAGACGTTAACGATTGTCGACACATCGGTAGTCTGTTCGGAGATCGAAGTGGAAGCGAGCACGCTCGACGAGATGCCGCCCCACGTGATCGTCGGCAAATGACGAGTCGGACTGCATGACCGGGCGCGACCTTGGTGTCGCGCCCTTTTTTTACGAGGAATGCATATTGAAAGCGATTGCTCTCGCGCTCGTCTCGATTGCCGCGGCGGCCACGCTGGCGGGTTGCGCGAATTCGAAGACGCCGACCAACAAGGATGACAGCGAGTTCGTGTATCTGCTGGACCGCCAGGGCACCTGGAAGGAAAACGCGGTCGACACGCTGCCGCCGTTGCCGCAAACGGGCGACCTGCTGCCGTTCAACGTCTCGCAGAACACGCCGCTCAAGTTCTTCGTCGATGCGAAGTCGCTCGCGGTCGGCACCGATGGCGTCGTGCGCTACGCCGTCGTCATCACGAGCCCGGCCGGCGCGCGCAACGTGAACTACGAAGGCATCCGCTGCGACACCTACGAATGGCGCCAGTACGCAGGCCTGAACTCGGATCACGACGGCTGGGACCGCACGGTCGAGAACGACTGGCGGCGCATCGAGAACGGCGAACTGAATGCCTACCATTCGTCGCTCTATCAAGACTACTTCTGCTCGAACAAGATGCCGCAAGGCTCGACCCAGCAGATCCTGGAGAACATCCGGTTTCACCGCACCGCGATGACGCAGCTGCGTTAACGGCGAGCGGTGCGGGCTACCCGCTCCGCCCCATCGCATGAAAAAAGCCCGCGTGACGCGGGCTTTTCATTTGGCTACCGGAACCGGGGCAGGTCGTTACACCAGCACGAGGTTGTCGCGATGGATCAGCTCGGGCTCCAGCATGTAGCCGAGTACCGTCTCGATCTCGCCGCTCGGCTTGCGGTGAATCAGTTTCGTCTCCGCACTGCTGTAATTCGTGAGCCCGCGCGCCACCTCGCGCCCGTCGGGGCCGACACACGCGATCACCTCGCCGCGCGCGAATGCGCCCTGCACGTCGATCACGCCGATCGGCAGCAGGCTCTTGCCGCCAGCCGTCAGCTTCTCGACCGCACCCGCGTCGATCACGACATGGCCGCGCACCTGCAGATGGTCTGCCATCCACTGTTTGCGCGCCGCCATCCGCGCGGTGCGGGCGATCAGTTGCGTGCCGATAGCCTCGCCGGCTGCCAGGCGCACGAGCACGTCGGACTCCCGGCCGCTCGCGATCACCGTATTCGCGCCGCTATGCGCCGCACGCTTCGCCGCGAGAATCTTCGTCAGCATCCCGCCGCGGCCGAGGCTCGAGCCCGCGCCGCCCGCCATCGCCTCGAGTTCCGGCGCACCTGCATTGGCCTCGGCGACGAGCGTCGCGTTCGGGTCCTTGCGCGGATCGGCCGTAAACAGCCCGGTTTGATCGGTCAGGATGATCAGCGCATCGCCTTCGATCAAGTTCGCGACGAGCGCGCCGAGCGTGTCGTTGTCGCCGAACTTGATTTCGTCAGTGACGACCGTGTCGTTCTCGTTGATGATCGGCACGACACCGAGTCGCAGCAGCGTAAGCAGCGTCGAACGCGCATTCAGGTAACGCTCGCGGTCCGCGAGGTCAGCGTGCGTGAGCAGGATCTGCGCGGTGCGGATGTCGTGTTCGGTGAAGCGGCTCTCGTAGACTTGTGCGAGCCCCATCTGGCCGACTGCGGCAGCGGCCTGCAACTCGTCGATTTCCCGCGGCCGCTTGCTCCAGCCGAGCCGCTGCATCCCTTCCGCAATCGCACCCGAACTGACGAGCACGACTTCCTTGCCTTGAGCGCGCAGCGCGGCGATCTGCGCCGCCCAGCGGCCGATCGCAGCATGATCGAGCCCCTTGCCGTCGTTGGTCACGAGGCTGGAACCCACCTTCACCACCAGTCGCTTCGAATCCGCGATGATCGAACGCATCCTGCACTGTCTCCTGTATCTGATGCGCGATTGAACGACGGCGCCGGGCGGCACGCCCGACGCGTTCCGGAACCGCTCAGGCGTCGTCGCCCGGCGCCGCGCCGCCGTCGGCGGGCTTGTCGCGGAAACGCACGTCCGCCGCCAGATCTTCCGCTTCCGCCGCGCGATGCGCTTCCGAATGTTCAGCCAGATAATCGTAGATTGCGTAGCACAGCGCCTCGCAGCCCTGGCCCGTCAGCGCCGAGATTTCGAACACGGGGCCGCTCCAGCCGAAGCGGTCGAGGAAATCTGCGACGCGCGCCTCGCGCTCGTCTTCCGGCACCATGTCGAGCTTGTTGAGCACGAGCCAGCGCGGCTTCTCGTAAAGCGCCTCGTCGTACTTGCGCAGCTCGCCGACGATCGCCGTCGCTTCCGCGACCGGATCGACGCTTTCATCGAACGGGGCGAGATCGACGAGATGCAGCAGCACGCCGGTGCGCTGTAGGTGACGCAGGAACTGGTGGCCGAGGCCCGCGCCTTCGGCGGCACCCTCGATCAGCCCCGGGATATCGGCGATCACGAAGCTCTTGCTCGGACCAACGCGCACGACGCCCAGATTCGGCGCGAGCGTCGTGAACGGATAATCGGCGATCTTCGGCTTCGCATTCGACACCGACGAGATGAACGTCGACTTGCCCGCATTCGGCATGCCGAGCAGGCCGACATCGGCGAGCACCTTCAGCTCGAGCCTCAGCATGCGTCGCTCGCCGGGCTTGCCGTCGGTCTTCTGGCGCGGCGCGCGGTTCGTGCTCGACTTGAAATGCAGGTTGCCGAGGCCGCCGGAGCCGCCTTGCGCAAGCATCACCTGCTGGTCGTGCTCGGTCAGGTCGGCGATCAGTTCGCCTGTATCCATATCGCTGATGACCGTACCGACCGGCATGCGCAGCGTCACATCGTCGCCGCCCTTGCCGTAGCAATCCGAGCCGCGGCCGTTTTCGCCGTTGCGCGCCAGGTGTTTCTTCGCGTAACGGTAGTCGATCAGTGTGTTGATGTTGCGGTCGGCGATCGCGTAAACGCTACCGCCCCGGCCGCCGTCGCCGCCGTCCGGCCCGCCGAACGGGACGAATTTCTCGCGGCGCATCGACGCACTGCCATCGCCCCCGTCTCCAGCGATGACTTCGATTCGTGCTTCGTCAATGAACTTCATTCGTCACTCCGCCCAGTATTTCCGCTATTGTGCCGCGCGCCGGAGCGCTTGAACAATCTGCCATCCGGCCGATCGTACGCCGGTCGCGCGACGGCCGCCGGAGCGCACATGCGCCCGGCGGCCAAATAAAAAAGGCCCCGCGAAGACTGCGGGGCCTTTCGGCTACGAAGCCCTTGGGTGCCTGAACTTAGGCAGCCGCCGGGACAACGATGACCAGATGCTTCTTGTCCGCGCCCTTCGTCGCGAACTTCACGTGACCGTCGACCAGCGCGAACAGGGTGTGATCCTTGCCCATGCCGACGTTCTCGCCTGCGTGCATGCGCGTACCGCGCTGACGCACGATGATGCCGCCGGCATTGATTGCCTGACCGCCGTACACTTTCACGCCGAGACGTTTCGACTCGGAGTCGCGGCCGTTCCGGGAAGAGCCGCCTGCCTTTTTGTGTGCCATCTGATTGCTCCTTTACCGAGGCGCTTACGCGTTGATCGCGTCGATGCGCAGCTCAGTGTAGTTCTGGCGGTGGCCGCCGTGCTTTTGGTAGTGCTTCCGGCGACGCATCTTGAAGATGGTGACCTTGGCATGACGACCGTGCGACACAACGGTGGCCTTGACGGAAGCCCCACTGACCAGCGGCGTACCGAACTTAATCGATTCGCCTTCGCCCACTGCGAGAACCTGGTCGAGCGTGATTTCAGCGTCAATGTCAGCCGGTATCTGTTCTACTTTGAGTTTTTCGCCAACGGCAACCTTGTACTGCTTGCCGCCGGTTTTTATGACCGCGTACATTGAGAACCTCACTCTGGATCCAAATTTTCCGCACACCACGCGCGGAAAACACGTGATTATACATGGGGTTAGCACCGAAGTCAAAACCGATCGACGATTGCCGCTCGCCGGCCCCGGCCGAACGGCCAAAATCACGGCTGCGGCGCGTCCGACAGACCGGGATATCTCGGATTCGACTTATAATCCGCGGCATCACCCAATTCCATCATCATGTCGTCGTCCACCGCCTCCCCCACCCTCAGCGCCGCCCACCTGCTCGCTCCGATCACCAGCGACATGGAGCAGGTGAATCGCGTTATCCGGCAAAGCCTCGCGTCCGACGTGCTGCTGATCAACCAGATCGCCGAGTACATCATCGGCGCGGGCGGCAAGCGGCTGCGTCCGGCGTTGCTGCTGCTCGTCGCCGGCGCGCTCGGCGAGACGTCGCACCAGCGGCATGTGCTGGCCGCCGTCGTCGAGTTCATCCATACGGCCACGCTGCTGCATGACGACGTCGTCGACGAATCCGAGCTGCGCCGCGGCCGCCAGACCGCCAATGCGCTGTTCGGCAACGCGGCGAGCGTGCTGGTAGGCGATTACCTCTACTCGCGCTCGTTCGAGATGATGGTCGGCGTCGGCAAGATGCGCGTGATGGAGATCCTCTCCGAAGCAACGACGATCATTTCCGAAGGCGAGGTGCTGCAGCTCCTCAACATGCACGACGCGGACGTCGACGAAACGCGCTACATGCAGGTGATCCGCTACAAGACGGCCAAGCTGTTCGAGGCGTCGGCACGCCTGGGCGCGGTGCTCGCGGGCGCCGATGCGCCGACCGAAGCCGCCGCCGCCGAATACGGCCGCCGGATCGGCACCGCGTTCCAGATCATGGACGACTGGCTCGACTACGCGGGCACCGTCGAGGCAATGGGCAAGAATGCCGGCGACGACCTGCGCGAAGGCAAGCCGACGCTGCCGCTCATCTATCTGATCGAACGCGGCACGCCCGAGCAGTCGGCGCTTGCCCGCGAGGCGATCGAACAGGGCGGCACCGATCGCTTCGACACGATTTTCGAAGCGATCACGCGCTCGGGCGCGCTGGATCACACACTCGAATGCGCGCGCCAGGAAGCGCAGGCGGCAGCCGCGGCGATCGCCGCGTTCCCCGATTCGATCTACAAGGAGAGCCTGCTCGCGCTGTGCTCTTACTCGACGTCACGGCAGTCGTAAGCGCATCGCGTGCGTCGCCGCCACCGCTGCGACGACGCACGTTCGGTACGGTGAAATACCTGCCTCGAAAAAAATCTTCACGAAGGTATTCCATTTTCGAAAAAACGTCGTTATAGTTACGTTCTTGCTCGACGACGCAGCGGTCTTGAAGAAGACGGCAAAATCGGAAGAGTAAAAATCGGGGTGTAGCTTAGCCTGGTAGAGCGCTACGTTCGGGACGTAGAGGCCGGAGGTTCGAATCCTCTCACCCCGACCAGGTTTCCCTTCAAAAACAGCGGACTAGATGTCCGCTGTTTTTGTTTTCGGGGTTCGCAGTGGCAAATCAGTGGCAATCTCCCCCACTTCGCTGCAAATCGCGAATCATCCCCCTGCCTTACGCCTATACGTTGCTCCCAACCTTGGAGCATCGCTGCCATGGCGTCCATCGAGAACCGCTCGCGCATCCGCGTCACCGTCCGCAACCGCGACGACCTGACCCGCACCTTTTCCCACAACGCCGACAAAGCTATCCAGCGCTACGTCCAGACGCTGCAGTTGCAGGGACTCAAGCCGAGGCTGGCCAGCCTCGACGACCACTATGTCGTCCGAACACGCAGCGTCGCGCACAAGAACCAGTTCCTCACCGCGCACAGCGAAGCGGAAGCCATCGCCATCAAGCAGCGCATCGAGAGCGAGCAGCGCCAGGGGCTTTTCATCGACTATGCGAAGGGGCACAAGACAACCCTCGCCGACCTGCTGATTCGCTACCTGCGCGACGAGGCGCCGCGCGACAAGAGCTTCGAGGTCCTCGGCTACAAAATCAATGCGTGGCTGGAGGATGCCGGCTTGCCCCGGCAGGACCTCGCCGAGATTCGCGACGCGCACCCAAATCCCTGCCCCACGGTCGCAGCCATGAAAATCCGCAAGTCCACGGGCACTCGCGTCGGGCAGCCGTCGGAGACCAGCAAGTTCATCCGGAAGCCCTTCGCCGCCATCGTCCCGGACGACTTCGCCGACTACATCGAGGAGCGGTGCCAGGTCGTCGAGCCGAGCACGGTGGACCGGGAAATCGACATCTTCTCGGCGGTCTGCCACATCGCCATCGACACCTGGCGCATTCACGTCGCCAAGAACCCGATGGACGGCGTGCGCCGGCCCCGCTACTACAACGAGCGGGACCGCCGCCTGAAGGATGGCGAGGAGGCGCGCTTGCTGGCCGCCGCCCGCGAGGAGGACCGCGCGCAGTCCATCGCTCTGCGCCTCGAGCAGCTGCTGGCAGCAGAGCGCGAGGACGCGAACAGCGCGACCACCGTGTACCGGCGCAAGCAGGTTATTAAGGACGCCCGGCAGCGCTACCAGGCGGAAGCCGAGGAGACGTACGAGCACATTCCGATGCTGGAGACTTTCATCCACTTCCAACTGATGACCGGGGCCCGCCGAAGCGAGACGCTGACGCTGACCTGGTCGAACGTGAGCCTGGACGGCCAGGCCGCGTTCCTGCCGGAAACCAAGAATGGCCGGCCCCGCACCCTGCCTCTTCGCAGTGACCTCGTCGAGCTGGTGCGCCGGCTGCCGTGCACCAGCGAACTGGTGTTCCCAATTGGCGTCGATGGTCTGCGCAAGGCCTGGCAGCGCATTTGCATCGCCGCGGGCCTGACTGGCGGCGACGAGGTGCGCATCCATGACCTGCGTCATGAAGCCATTTCCCGCGTCGCCGAGGCCGGCAGCCGCACGCCCGGCGGGTTCTCGCTGGTCGACCTTCAGCACTTCAGCGGCCATCGCGATACCCGCATGCTGCTGCGCTATGCCCATCTGTGCGCAGGAAGCTTTGCCAAGCGCTTGGACGAGGCCTTTCGGGTCAATTCGCCCGATTCGACACTCCACCGTGGCCGGCTTCGGCTCAAACAGGGCGCGTCCGTCTCGCTCAAGGAGGTGCTGGACGACCATGCTCCGGCACCGTCAACCGCCCCGCCCGCCTATGACGCCGCGCCGTCAGCGCAAGTTGCCACGGCCACCAATGCGATGCAGTCTTCAACAAGCAGTCGTGAGAACGGCGACGCTGGCACGCGTCAGCAAACAGAGGAGCCGGTCTCATCACCGACGTCAACCGGCTCGACCGGGAACGTCATCCGTGTCGACTTTGCCCGCCGGGTCGCGTGACGGCCACTACTTGCCGCGCTTGCCTGCCAGGATGGCATCAATCATGGCCTTGATATGTTTGCGCTCGGTCTTGGGCAGGCGCACCCACGCTAGCACGAGGTCGGCAAGCTCGTCGTCTTCGCAATAGAAGTATGCGGCGGGAAGATGGAGCGCCTGCGCCAATTTGACGGCGATGCCAAACGGAGGCTCATGTGTGCCCGTTTCATAGCGGCTCATTCGGGCACTCGCCGTGCTTTCGTCGAGCCCAATCTGGACGCCCAGCCGGTCTTGCGGGATATCGGCCCGCTGCCGCGCTGCCCGTAGGCGGCGGCCGAATAGGGTGGCGGGCTCCTTTATCCTCATGCTGCGAATATCGTAGGAATCCCTTGCCGTTTCTCTACGTAATTCGTAGAATTCGACGCCACCCCTCGGCGCCGCCAACCGCCTGGCAACAAGCCAGAGCCGCCTTGGTGAGCTTTTGGCTGCGCATTTAATGCCACACCCGATTCCCGGCTCCCGATTCGCCGCAGGGTACGCACGACCCGAAACAAAAATCCGGAAGGAGGTCCATCTGTGGACGGTCATCGGACACCCCGGCCAGCAGCGATTGAAGCTACCGAGCCGACCAACAATGAGCCGCGTGCGCGAATGTCGATGGAACTGCAGCAGCGCCTGGCCTCGGCGTATCCGCTGTTCTTCCGCGCCATGAATTGGCCGGAGGCATACCCGTCGAACATTGCGCTCCACGGCATCCAGTGTGGCGCCGGATGGTACTCGGTAATTGCTCTGCTCGCGGACGATATTGAGCGTGAAATTCAGGCGCTATGGACCAGGGAGGCACGCTTGCCCACCCTCCTCGTGTCCCTCGAACAGGCACTGCGGGAGCAATCTCTTCTGGAGGCGTACAACCCGTACCCGGTACTCCCGCTCTGCAGAAGCATTGAAACGACGAACGGCCTGCTCGACATCAAGCTGGCATTCGGATTCTTCTTTGACATGCCATCGCATAATCGCATCCGTGACGCGGTCGAGAAGGCGGAGCTTCTCGCGCGAACTGTCTGCGAATGCTGCGGCAGTGCCGGCACGTTCCGCAAATATTGGTCGCGCGTGTACTGCAACGACTGCATCGCGGAAGAGCCGGAGTCGTGAATGCACCGCGAAGAGATTGACCGTGTTGTTGGCCGGCTGGTCGCCGCGACGACACGACGCTTTTTTCTCACGTTTTCTCAGCGAATCTGAGAAAACCTCCCTGCTGCCCCGTCGTTGGCAACCGGCGCTCCGACCTACGAGATTCGAAGGGTTGAACTTGTTACTTACCTACGTTATTCGTAGAATGCGTGGCACGAGTGTGCCAATTGGAGCGCATGGGCCGCCAGTCTGAGGACTGCGAGCGCGACTGGCACAACGACCGAGCCTGCGGCCAGGAGGGAACGGCCAACGAACGACATCCCGACAACGGCGGTGGGAAGCAGCGTGCGCGATGCGCGTCGCCTGCAGTACCCGAGTCGGCTCTCGAGCATTTCGCAATGTCATGTTGGATTCGGCATCAAAAAAGCTATGCAGTTCGACAACGTTATGACGCTCAAGAAAATCTCCTTGGCTGCGGCCTTGTTTTTGTTTTCGCTCGCGGCTCACTGCGCCGAATTCACGCAACTGCTCTGCAAGGCGGAAGAATCGACAACCAGCTATTTTCCGAAAGGGAAGGCGATTGAGGTGCCAGTTAAGAAGCTCGCCGAGGACGGCACCGAGTATGTCGTCCGGGGTTGGCACTTCTCCAATGACATCTTCCGGGTATCGCGGTCGAGTGGCGAATTTTCCTACGCTACCGCTATCAGCCGCTTCGACCACCCGGCGCACGCAACGGGCGTTTGCGAAGCGAAACAGCAAAAGCTCCGGTTCTAGCAGAGCATGGGTGGGACGCAGCCGGATTCCGCGCCAAATAGCGACGGCCGGAGAATTCTGCCGCCACGAGTACATCTATACTGCTTGCGCATCCAACAGCGCTCGCCGTTAGCCATAAGTCCCTGCACCCAATTTTGGCAAATGACTTGAGCGAGCTGGCTGCATACCCCGGTCTCTAACCGAGCACGCACCGGCCGTCCTTCCAACCACCAGTGGCCAACGGCACCTCAGAAGCGACAGCCCCGGGGAGCCACGGGCGGAAGCATTTGCACGCCCGTTAGCGCAATCCCGCTCGTCCTGGCCAGCCAGTGCCGCGAGGGCAGAATGATGTCCATCTGCGGAGCAAGAGCCGATACCGCGCTTCAGCAGCCGCGAGCGTAGCGAGCTGCCTTAACCCCACAGCGCCTTGTTTGAAATTCTCCTGTTTATGAATTGCCCTCCCGGCGCCGGCAAGAACCGGCACTATTTGCAGGCAGTTTTTTCTGCGCACCGTTCCGCAAGTCCCCACATTTCATCCGCAAGTCCCCGCGGCATTATCCGCAAGTCCCCTGCATGGCCCGCATGAACGATTCCGCACTATACTCCCTGCCGTCCGTCGGGCGGCCATGTGACGAATCGACAGGAACGCAATGACCGCACTTCAGAACGCCAGCCCGGTGACGTGGCCCAAGCTGCAACTCAAGCACGGATTGAACAATAACCTCGTGACGGCGCATGCCCTCGCGCGTAGCGCCATCTTCAGCACACGGTTCTATCGCAGCCATGCCGAACGGCCCCTGTATCGCGAACGAACCAAGTTGCCGTCGACGAGCGACATCGAGGTCTTCCAGACTGCCGGTCATCAACTTGACCAGGGCGATGCTGATGTCTTCTATGAGCTTCTGAGGCGCGTATTTGCGGACGGCCGCGAAAGGTGCCGCGAGTCCCACGTCGTGTTCGGTCGCGCGGAGTTGCTACGGGCGCTCGAACGCAGCGCCGGCGGCAAGACCAGAAAGCTTCTGGATGAATCGCTGGACCGCCTCTACCATGCTGAGTTCGAGTTTTCGGTGCATGGCCTTTTTTCCGGCAAGTCCCGGCTCATTCTCAAGATGCATCGCCTCGATAAAAAAACGGCGGCAGGCGAAGACTATGACGTTCTGCTCGATGTCGAGTTGGCCCGGTTGTTCGACGGTAACCGATGGACGATTCTCCGGCGGTCACAGCGGCGGCTCCTTGATGGCAACCCCCTTGCGAAAGGCCTGCACGCGTATTTCTCGACGCTGCCGACCCCTCACCCCATGCTTCCGGAGACCTTGCTGCGGCTGGCGGGACGGCAGGGAATGCAGCTAAGCAAGGGGCTCGACGTGTTGCTTCCGGCTCTCGCTGCTGTCAAGCTCGCGACCGGCTGGGTCAAATGCGAATTCGAAACGCAAGGCGTGCATGCAGGAAAAGTCGTCGTGGAAAAAGGCGACTGCACCGCTGCGCGGGCAGAAAAGTCCAAAACTCGAAAGGCAGTTTCGGAGCAAACCGTCGAGCATGGCCTTGACGACGATATTTAGGCCGCCGGCTCGCGTCATCATGTGCGCCGCCGCTGTCACAGCCGGGCACGCGACCTTATATGTCGCCGTAGCGCGTACTCCAATGGGCCGATGATGAGACTGCATCGACCGTTTGGACGGGCCGCAGTCCGTCTTTTGCAAAAAAGCAACATCGCGTATAGCCCTCAATTCTCCATTGTCAAGCACTCCATACTTTCACTTTGACCGCTGCCAATTACGTCTGCTAGGGTGGCCGTTTCCCAAGGCCTCAAGCCCGACGCGGTGAGCCTGCGTGCCGTTCCGACGGTTGGGATGACCGCATCGGCCCAGCGCAGTCTCAGGACCGAAACAAGACCATGGCAAATGAAATTCAACGAACCATGCTCGTGCTGGACCAACCAATCCCAACCCTCTTCGTCGACTATGACGGCACGCTCCACCGGGGACACGCCGTTCTCGACGCCGACGGCAACGTGTTACTGGATTCGGGCCAGCCATTGTTCGAATATGCGCCGCTTCTGGCGGAGATGCTCGAGCCGTATCCGGACGTGCAGATTGTCCTGACGACATCTTGGCTCGACACGCTGCCGCTCGACCAGGTCGTCTCGTACCTGCCGGCTGCGCTCGCCAGACGGGTCGTGGGCACAACTTGCGGCATCAAGGCGCGCTTTGGGTATCTGATGGACGGGTCGGCACGGACCTATATCATCAGGTCTTACGTGTTCGCGAAACGCCTGAAAAATTGGCTGGCGATTGACGACTCGGTCTTCGGGGCGTTTCACCTGAGCACCGATTTCCTCGACTTGAGTTCGCACCTGGTCTTGCTCGACGCCCAGCGCGGAATTGGCGACGCGCAAGTCCAGCAGCGCATCCGGGAGTGGCTGGTCGAAGTCCATCCACTCTCGAGTTCCTAGTATCCAGCCGATGGTCCAGCGACTTCAGGAGGTTGTGAGCAAGCTGTACAAGCCGCCAGCGGATGGTTCGCGCCAAGTATTTGCGCTGTCGCGCGGCGACGCCGAGAAACTGCCGCGGCTACCGTCGATTGCCGTCATCTCGGTCACCGCGCCGGAGCACCCGCTTGCCAGCGTCGACGGCTTCGCCAATTTGCTGCGCCTGAGTTTCGCGGACATCGATTTCCTGAGCCCGAATCTGTCGAACAAGTCCCGAGCCAAGCTCGCCCACGCATTCACCACCAGGCAGGCTCAGGCGATTCGCTCTTTCGTCGAGGCGCTGCCCATGGAGGTGATATCGGTCGTCGTCCACTGCGAAGGCGGCTATTCGCGTTCATGCGCTATCGCACTGGCTCTCCACCAGTTGTACGGCTACCGAGCGGAAATCGACCATCTTTCGCGGGCCAACCCTTCGGTCGTTCGCATGATGACGGACAATCGCGTCGCATCTCATCGCGGGCGGCAACGAAGCCGTCGTTGATACGCGTGAACTCCAAGGTCGTTGCTTGTCGCCGACATTCAACCGGCAAGGCACGCAAAGGAGTGCGGCATCGTGGAATGACTATCGCCCCGCTCTCCCACCGGCCCTTTGTATGCACGGGGATACCGGCCCGGTTCGCAGAAAACGGGGGCTTAGCTTGTGTCGAGAATTACTCGTCCAACAGCGCCGAAACCCGCGAAACGCTATCAGCCCACTCGGAGGACAGTAGTGCCTGGATTGCCCGATTGAGCTCGTCCTTGCGCTCGTCATCAAACCACTGCTTGCTGCGGTCCACGATGCGGTCTCGATATCCGGGCCCCTTGCCCCACTCGTTTTCGCAATTGCGCCAAAATTCCGCGTCTCTTCTCATCTCCTCCTCGAACAACGTCTCACCGAGCAGTCGCATCTTCGCAAGTACGCCGTCAAAAGCAACAAGCATCACCTTTTCCGCCTGAGAAACCAGAGACACCGCCATGGCATAGTCGGGATTCGTTCGCAGGTTTTCGGCAACGGCTTGAAATGCCTTCAGTCTACGCCCAAGCGTACTGGCTGCCAGCACACGTGCACCGTGTCCAAGCTCGTTGCTGTAATTCAGGTTCGGCCAATCACCGCCACGCCGCACTGCTGCGTGAATCGTGCTGGCATGAGCCTTGACCAACTCGGTCATCAGGCTACCCTGCAGTTGCTGCTTTACGGGCGGGCAGTCGGCGTTCTGAGTCAGCCAATTCCTCAATTGACCAGCGGCCTCTCGTATAACGGCCTGAGTCTGCTCGCGCTCCCGGTTGCGGATAACCTCGTGAATGTTTTCCGTGGCTTGTTGGAGCCGCCTCGAAAAGTCTTCCCGTACCCGTAGGAGTTGCTTGACTACAAAATCCTGCAGGGTGGAAGGCGCGTCCTCTCGGGCGTTAAAGAAACCGACCGACAAATCGGCCAGCCCGAGTGGCTCAAGCGCGGTCGCTACCTGCTCTCCCTTCAGCTCATAGCCCTCTTCGGCCGATTCGACTCTTTCGCCGCCGTCGTCTTTCACCGCCAAAGCCTCTTCCGGGCGCGGCAGGGCGACTACCGCAGCCTTCAGCGCCAAGTTCCGAATGCCTGCCTCGCGAGCGCGCGTGAGCAGTAGGCGAGCTTCCGCACCGGGCGCGTTGTTGAAGCCAGAGCAAAGAACCGCCAAGGTATGAGGGTCCTGAAGATGCATTTCGAGGTCGGCGCGTGCCGCCGTCCTATCGATGCCTTTGGTATCAATGAGCCGAGTGGTAAGGTCGGTTGCGTCGAGAAGCTTTACCGGCACGACCACTTCAATCCGCTTCGGCAGGGTGAATTCGGCCAGCCGTCCGTTATTGATGGCCTCAAAGGTCTCTTTCAACCACGCTAGCGGGGCCTTCCCGGTAGACGGGTCGTACCAAACGTGCCTCGTATCGCGACGGTGCAGTTCCATGCGGGAAAGAACTTCGACCACGACCTCTCGAGTCGACCCGTAGCGCTGAGCCATTTCCTTCGCGTCGTCACGTCGAACCGTTTTTCCTTCTATTTTTTCTTTCCGAAGCCGCAGTCCCGCCATGTTCCGGATAGCCCGCTCGATTTCGCGCGAAATGCCCTGACCGTCGGCCTCTGCGTCGACGTCGTCGCCACCGCCTTGCGCACCTGCATGACTGATGTGGTCTGCAAAATCGGCAACATGCTGTCGAATCTCTTCATCCGAGCATGGCTCCACGGTGATGCCGTATTGCGGACCGGTTTGAAGATGCACTTCGCACACCGTGATGCCACCAGCACCGGCTTCGAGCACCGGCTGCGCCGGAGAGTCCCCTTCCTGCACTTCAAGCCCGGTCATCCGGCAGATTGCTGTCGATTTACCGATACCGATGCTGCCAATGAACGCAACCGTGTGCTCCCGTTTCTGCACCAGGCTCGCCAAATACTGCAACTCCTCCTGGTACTCATCGAGCCGTCGTTGGAATGAGCCGGAGACATCGTCCGATGCCGAAAGCGCGCGCAACTGCTGAGTTGCGAGTTCCGCTTCCCACAAAAGCTCCTGCTCCGGGTGGTCAAGGGACGGCTGGGGCAGCACCTGCCACTGTCGCTGAATGCGCTCTCGAAGCTTGAGAGCTTCATCCGACCCGATGGCTTGCAACACCTCCTCGAGTTCCTCGGCGCTCAACTCACGTTCACCGCTCTCAACTCTCGAGAGAACCGCGGGACTCCAAGTGACTTTGCGTGCAAGTTCTGCCTGCTTCAATCCCACCTGGTCTCTAAGACGAGCCAAATGGTGCCCGATGGCCATCGATGTCAGCGTTCGTCCAGTCATGTTGCCCCCCCGTTCATGTGTTGGAGCGTGCACTATATCAGTCACGATTCGTTGCCGCAACGTTTCTTCATAGTTATGAAACGTTGCTGCATCATTTCCGCGAGCGTGCCGCATGACCATTTTCTGCCGGTGATTGGGGAACGGGGATACGGGCGGGGCGCCACCAAAAAGATTGAGTACGGCGCGTGACGCCCTGCGGACGATACTGAGCTGCGCTCTACCAAGTCAGCTTCACGACGCAGGAGAGTTCGGAGTCCGTCGATGCTCCGAAGCTGTATGTCGAGCGGCCCCCGCACTTCGCTGCGTAAATCGCGGCATCGGGGGCATCCAGCAGTTCGTCATTCGCTCGCGCCGGCCCGCCAACGACTGCTACACTCGTTTCGCCGCTCATGGGGAAGCAGGTGTCGGAGGCGCTGTGGAAGGCTACGTGTACGTCATCTCGAACAAGAGCATGCCCGGCCTGATGAAGGTCGGCTTGACGACGCGCTCGCCCGAAAAGCGAGCCGTCGAACTGAGCGGAACGGGCTCGGCCTATCCAGCGACAGTTGAATACTCGGTGCGCGTGCCCGACGCGGCCGCGGTCGAGCGCGATGCGCACCGGCGGCTGGCGGATTGCCGGGTCAATCGCGACCGGGAATGGTTTCAGTGCACGCGCGAGCGTGCAGTGAATGCGGTTAAGGCGTCGACCGGCAAGGTCGCGAAAGAGGAGAAAGACCGAGAGGTCGACGAGCGCAACCGGAAGCTTGCCGCCGAAAAGGTCGCGCAGGATGCCGCCCTCCGCCGGAAGCAGGAAGATGAGGCGCGCGCTGCAGCTGCCGCGCGAGAAGCCGCCGTCAAGGAAATTAACGCGCGGTACTATTCGCAGTTCGAATCCCTTGAGAAGGTGCCCCATTTCGCGGTGTTCTGGGTGATAGGCGGCGTAATCCTGGCGGTCCTGTTCAGCGTTTTTTCGTCGCGTGACCTGACTTTCGGCGGGTTTGTCGTCTTTCTTCTGATTGGCTTCATTCCCGGCTTACTTCTTCACGAATGGGCGACTAACCAGAAACGAAAATCTCCGCCCTACACCGACATGGTGAAAAAGCGGGACGCCGAGTACGAGGCCGTGAACCGGAAATACCCGCAGTAAGCGCTACAACAGCCGAATTCATCGCTAAGTAGTATCAGCACCTTCAATACGGCCGAACACCGATGCGAGGGTTCAGGCAGGCGTAGATGAAAGTACAGGCAATGAACACGAGCAGAAAGCCGGCTACCACCTTACTCACTTGACCAGCCCGCTGCGTTTTGGTGAACAGAATGCTCCCGATGAGCAGCAACGCAATACCCGTGAAAAAATCAGTCGCCAAACCGCTGGCGGTCTGACCATCCACAAAGCTGAGGTAATCGTAGCTCAATAAGCGATGGAGTTGGTCCACGCTCCTGAGGGAGAGCAGCGCACCAACGCAGAAGACCGTGCCCACAAGGCAGAGGATAGATGCCGCTGTCGCCAGCGCGATTTGCGTCCGCTTCTTCATGGGTTAGCCGACCGTATAGAAAGCTTGAGTTTGCGCATAGAGCAGGATGAAGAGCAATGCAACGGACCACCCGAGCACAAATGCGAAGCCCTTGCCGTCGCGCGCGCCGCGGAACACCAATCCACTCGCTGCCAAGCTGATGGCCGCCAACACCAAGACATAAAAACGGCTCGCCAGCAGTTCCGCGTCGGGTATCGCGCGGTCCAGTCGGTTAGCCCAATGATAGGTGATTGGCTTCAATGCGAGGCCCCCTCCTATTACGGAAGGCTTAAAGAGCAATCCGATGGAGGGGGTACCAGCTGCGACGTAGCACAGTATGAGCGCCGCAAGCACCGCGATGGTAAGTCTCAGTTTCATAGGTTGTTGAACTCGGCGAAGTTCCAGCGCACGTGCTTGTTCATGCCTCTCCAGACATCGGCGTCCCAGTCTCGATAGTCGCCGTAGAGACGCTGATACATCCACTTGCCATTGCGCTGCTCGTACACGGCATTCTGAACAGGGGAGCCCAGGTAGTTCGAGCTTTCCCGGTTGCCAGTATTCGTCGCGCGAATCCAGGGACCGAGTTCCAGATAGCTTGTCCACTTTCGGCGAGGTGTCTCGCCCGGTCCAGGGAAGTTGCCCTGCATGATTTCTACCCGCCCTGGCCCCACCCCGGTTACGACCTGGATATGCCCGCCGTTAAACTCGACGAAGAGGTCGCCCGGCAACAGGTTGCTGTCAGCTACGGGAAGCGAGTTTTTCAGCACGTCGGGCGCCCCGCTGGCATAAGCAACATCAAGAGCAAATCCAGCCGGTGTCGGCGGAGCCGTCTTGTTTCCGGACTGATAGTCCATGTCGATGTTTTTAAAGACCGCGGAGCCGGTCTTGATTTTCAAGGGCAACTTGTTGCGGGAGGCAAACTCAATGAGAATTTCGAAGGCGAAATCCTCACAGGTAAATCGGTTCGTGTCATTTCCACCGGTAGGTGACCCATCGATGGGTTCGCTCTCCAGCTTCGACATATCGACCTTTCGAGCCTGTATTTCCTTGGCCAGTGCGGGTACTGCAGCATGGTATTGAGCTATCCACTCGGCATTCCATTCGTGCCGGTGAATCCAGTAGATTTTGTGTTGAACCGTGACGGCCTTACGTTCGTCCTTGGGGGTCATCAGCGCGTTGGCCAGTTGCATTACTCACCCCCTCCCGCCAAGTGAAGAAAGAACTGGACATCATGCGCCTGGTCAGCCGAGATGAGTTCGGTTTTCCCGTTCGCTGATGTAATGCCTCGCACGGTTTTTCCATCCGCGCTCTTGAGCATATAAGGCAACCCTTCCACTGGTTCCCCATCGCTGTTGATAATCCGAAAGTGTTGGTCGTGCGTCTTGAACGCGTGCTCAATCAGCTCGCCGCTTGGCGCAAAACCGAGGTCGGCCAAATGATTGCTCTCGAAGGTCATGTACATGTCGGTTTGAGAGGCAATCATCACCGGGGGCGGGTCGCATTTACAGGCGCAGATGTCACCTTCCAGCGCTGGCTCCTTACCCATCATTGAACCCGGCCAGCGTGGCCCCGTTGGGACAATACGGCCGACGGATTTGCAGGCCGGACAAGTCACCTGCGCACCGAGAAAGGTCGGTTCGGTGCCGTGATGGGTCGTCATAGGCACCCCTTCAATCACCGTTCCGTTGGCAGACGACTTGTCGCCCACCATCAAGTAGCTGCGCCTCATGCTGGTGATACCTTCAAAAACGTTGAACAGGCTAGTGGTCGTAGAACCATCCTGGCTTCCCGCAAATCCGTTCTTGCCGGGAAACCAACAACTTCAGTCGTCGAGTCAAAGCTTCGCCAGTGGCGCGGGGGATACAAAATGCCACTGCTCGAACTCAGCGTCGTAGAGCGCCATCTGGTTGTACTCGCTCTCCGCCGGCGCGAGGCCGCCCATCTTTTGCACGGCCGCAGTAACGGCTCTGTTGCGGCGCGTTTCAGGCCAGCCCATCATCGTGTTGAACGTCTCACGGTACGCAAACAGGCCGGCGCTCATATATAGCTCGTCGAGAACTGCCAGGGTGCCCCGTTCAAGTCTGAACGCGATGTGATGAGCGTGCTCGGGTGGAACCTGCATCTCGTGATGCGAAGCGCAGGAGACGGGCTTGCCGTTGCGCCGGGCAATCAACTGGCCGTTCCGCGCCGGCCAGCCCAGGTGCACGTCGAGCGCAAGACGACCGTTGTTGTCGTCAATGAATGTCGTCGGAATGAATCCGCTAGCGGGAATTGCGTAGTAGCGCTTGCCTTGCTTCGAGGCGAAGATTGCGTCGAGCATGGCATCCACCGGCGAGAGGTATGCGCAGATTGCGTCGCCCCCATCGTGCCGTTCGCACAACACGTTGACCCAATTCGGATTGTCCGGGCGAGGCTCATAGTTCGCCACCAGATACAGGGATGGCTCAGGGAAAAATACCTGCCCGGGCGAAAAATCGCTTTGTGCTGTTCGTGTTATCAAGACGTCTCTCTACGTCATTATCGCCACGCGAATTATTAGGTCAGAAGAATGTGTTTGTCCATCGGGCGACTGCATGTGGCGGCTGCTTAGCCAGCGAATTGACACATTTTCACGATGGCGCCGTACCGACGAGTACGCGCCGTCCCGGAAGCGCAACGCCATCCCTCAACCGCGCCACACGGGAGCGTTCAGAGCAATGTCGAGCGTCGCTTCGACCGTCCCCCAGGACGGTCAGCACCCGGACGGCGACGGAGGCCTATCGGCCGGAGTCGCAGGCCGGCGCCCACGCCGGACTGTGCCCTTTGGGGGGAGCCACGAACGGGGCACTCCGGCAGGTGTGAGGCGCCCCCAGGTGCCAATTACTGGGCCGAGCGTCCAGCCAGTCGAGCCCTGTTCCCTCTCCTGCAGGTGCGGCAGCGCCGTAGCCCCCACGTTTCTGGTTCATTTCCCCGTCGCCTGAGAAATTTCAGCGGCCATGCCCCACGCACCGAGCTATACGGTTCGCGACGCAGATTTCTGCACGCCCTCTTTTTCGCCTGAGTATTACCTGCAATTGCGCCGCCCTCCAACCAAAAGGGAGGAGCGCCATGACCGCACAAAGACTCGACAAATCATCGAGTTATAAGATTTGCAGGTATTTCACTCCATCGTCTTTAACAGCATCGCAGACGAGCAGCGTGAGTGGGCGGGCGCTTGGGAGCCGTATGGCCTTGCCCCTTACCTACCGCATCATGCTGGACGACCACGCCCGCAAGGTGCAGCTTGAGAATCTCAACCAGCAAACTGCCGCGAACCGCGTCTCCGCGCTGCGCGCCTTCCTCCGAGCCAATTGCCTGACCGAAGACGATGTTGTTGGCGACGAGATGCGCATGCGCTATCCCGAGTCTATCGAGCGCTTTGTCGCCGCCTTGCAGGCGGTCGGACGCTCTGCCAGAAACATTACGAACACCCGGTCCGCGCTTCGGCCCTGGAAGGAGTTCGTTATTGAGCATGACACTCGCGTGGCCATCGACCAGGGCGATGGCACTCCCTTTATGCAGGCACTCAAGAGCGTTCTGGACGACCAGTCCGTCGCCCGCGTCGCGAGAGATGCTGCGGTGCCGAAGGGTATGCTCTGGGGATGGCTTCGCGGCAAGACGCCCCGCGCCAGCAATGCACGATATCTCCTTCGCCTTGAAACTTATTTCGGGCTGGAGCGCAATAGCCTGCTCAACCTCTCTGGTATGAAGGTCTCCGGCCACAAGGTTGCTGTCGGCGGCCCACCCACGCCAATCCCGTACAACGAAATGGTCGGAAAGCTCACCAAGGTCGCGTTCCGCTACAAGCCCGCCGAGGAGTCGCCGTTACGCGGGCAATGGATGGAATACCTGCGCTACAAGACGGCGGCTGTACCGCTGTACAGGCGTACTGAACGCGGTCAATGGAGATTTTCACCGTGCCCGCTGACCCCTGAAACCGCTGCCAACTGGTGGGCCTTCTACAAGGGGCAGGAGGTCGCGTCGGCCAGAATCGCGTGGATGAAAACGTCGGCGTACTTCGGCTGGCTGACCATGCCTTCCCGCCAGGGAGGCATTGGGCTCGCCGAGGAAGCTATCCAGACCCTTGCTTGGCTTGCCGTGCCGGACTACCTTGAGGCGTTCCTCGACTGGACTCGGTCGCGCATTGGAAAACGCAATCAAAGCGTTAATCAGTTTCTCGCGTTCGTTGCATCGCTCGTGCGGCCGCGGTTTGGCTACCTGCGGCAACGCCCCGAGTTCCGGTCCACCCTGCCAAGCACGTATCAAGACCTCGATTGGGAGGTGATGTGCGAACGCCAGTTCGAGTTGACCCAGCAACTTGTCTCAGGCTATCGGCACGAAATCGAAGTGTCACGGGACTCCTTCGAACCCATCCGACACTTCATTGAATTGCCCCAACCGATGGACGCGGTCGTTGACATGATTCAGCGCATGCGGGGGGACCGTCCCATTGCCCTACCACGAAGGGAAGCCGTGTGGGCTCGCGACATGATGCTCATCAAGATTCTGGCCAGCAATCCGCTCCGACGGCGCAATCTGGCTCACTTGACATGGCGTGCCGACAATACGGGTGAGCTGTATCAGCGCCTGGATAAATCGTGGTGGATTCGGATACAGAAAACCAAGTTCAAGAATCGCCGCGGCGCTGCGGGTGAACACAACTACGACTGCATGGTGCAGCCAAGCTGCTGGCGGGACATTGAACGATATCTGTTCATTTGCCGTCCGACGCTGCTGCGAGCGCCAACCGACCTGGTCTTCCTGACCCAAAAACGGGGCGAGAATGGGCATGTGCCGTGGGCCGACTTGAGCAAGCGCGTCTACGAGCTTACCGGCAAGTACCTTCCTCGGTGCGCCGGCATTAGCGCTCACGCATTCCGACACTTGGTCGCGACGTCAATCCTGAAGGCAGACGGCGGTGACTACAAAACTGCGGCATTGGTACTGAACGACCGGACCCAAACCGTTGAGAAGCACTATGCCGGGCTTCGCAGCAACGATGGCGCGGAACGGATGGGCACACTGCTCAAGAGTCAGTTCAATCGCATGTAGCACGGCGAGATGCTGGACTTCTTCGAATATCGGTTCTGGGATGAAGATACCTCAACCGCGCCTCATGTTGTGCGGCGCAAACGCCGTCATCCCGTTGCAGCGTCAACGATGACGGCGAGCCCCTGCGGAGCAACCGAGGCCCCCTACGCAACCCAGTCCCGCCATGCACGCCCTGGACCATAGACCGGTGTCGAATCACAGTATGGGTGTCCATTGTAAAATCGGCCCCCTCCCCGCCGACACTGGAATAGCCCCCCAGTAGGGGCCTATCTTTCGCGCATGGCCGCCCGAACACAAATCAGCAAGCATAGGCTTCAGCAGAATGAACCACCAGGCACTATCGTCCTTCATCTGGTCCGTTGCCGACCTGTTACGCGGCGATTACAAGCAATCCGAGTACGGTCGCGTAATTCTGCCGTTCACGGTACTACGACGCCTCGATTGCGTACTGGAATCCACCAAATCGGCGGTACTCGCCGAGTTCGACGCAAAATCGAAAAAGGGAATCAACCCCGAACCATTTCTACTGCGCATAGTCGGAGACGCCAAGTTCTATAACACTTCGCCGCTCGACCTGGTCAAATTGCTGGGCGACCAGGACCATATCCGGCAGAACCTCTACGCCTACATGCGAGCATTCTCGCCCGCAGCGCGCGACATCTTCGAACGCTTCGACTTTTACACTCAAATCGAACGTCTCGCCAAGGCCAACCTGCTCTACCTGGTCACCGAAAAGTTCACCAATATCGACTTGCACCCGGCAGCGGTGGACAACACCCAGATGGGGCTCGTTTTCGAAGAACTGATTCGAAAGTTTGCCGAAATCTCGAACGAGACCGCCGGGGAACACTTCACCCCGCGCGAGGTTATTCGGTTAATGGTGAACCTGCTGTTCATTGAAGACGACGATGTGCTCACACCCGGGAACGCTGTGGTCCGGGCTATCTACGACCCCACCGCTGGTACGGGCGGCATGCTGTCGGTGGCAAGTGAATTTCTGCTGGAGCATAACCCTGCCGCACGTTTGAGAATGTTTGGACAGGAACTCAACGATGAGTCGTATGCCATTTGCAAGGCAGACATGCTCATCAAGGGCCAAAACGTCGAGAACATTGTCGCCGGCAACACGCTATCCGACGACGGTCATACCGGACGCAAGTTTGACTACATGCTATCCAATCCGCCGTTTGGCGTCGAATGGAAGAAGGTCGAAAAAACTGTGCGGACCGAGTATGAGCAGAAGGGATTCGATGGTCGTTTCGGCCCCGGCCTGCCCCGTGTGTCAGATGGCTCGATGCTTTTCCTTCTCCACCTCATCAGCAAGATGCGCCCAGCACAGGAAGGTGGAAGCCGCTTTGGCATTGTGCTGAACGGCTCGCCGCTTTTTACGGGCGGCGCCGGCAGCGGGGAGAGCGAAATTCGGCGCTATGTGTTGGAGAACGACTTGGTTGAGGCCATCGTAGGCCTGCCGACCGACATGTTCTATAACACAGGCATCGCAACGTACGTATGGATTCTTTCTAACAAGAAGCCCGCTGCGCGCAAGGGTTTTGTCCAACTTATCGATGCGTCGAGTTTCTGGCAGAAGATGCGGAAGAGTCTGGGCAACAAGCGTAGAGAAATGTCGGACGAACATATTGACACGGTCACGCGCCTTTTCGGCACCTTCGTCGAGGCAGAGCTCACGACGGTGTTTGACGCGGAGGGCGCGGAGGTAGGACGCTGGGTGGTGCCTGCGGGCACAAGGGCACCAAACGTGTCGGCTGATGGCACGGTGAAATCAGTGCCGATTTCACGAATTTTTAGGAACGAGGACTTCGGCTACACGACGATTACCGTGGAGCGCCCGATGCGCGACGAGCAAGGCCGGCTATTGTTGGGCCTGAAGGGAAAGCAAAAAGGCAAGCCGCAGGCAGATAGCACCCTACGCGATACAGAAAACGTGCCACTCTCTGAGGACATCGAGGCCTATTTCAAGCGTGAAGTCCTCCACCACACGCCGGACGCATGGATAGACCACGCGAAGAGCAAGGTCGGCTACGAGATTCCGTTCAACCGGTACTTCTACGTGTTCGAGCCGCCCCGCGACCTACACGAGATAGACGGCGAACTGAAAGCCGTTTCGGCCAATATCGTGAGGATGCTCCAGGAGCTAGCGGAATGAGTTTACCGAAATACGCGCAATACAAGGACAGCGGCGAACCGTTGCTCGGCGACTTGCCAGCACATTGGTCTGCAACGTCTATTAAACGCTGCTTCACCATTTACGGTGGTTCGACGCCGAAATCCGATGAGGCAGCGTACTGGGATGGAGAGATAGTTTGGGTAAGCCCCGCTGACCTAAGCAAGCTCTCCTCCATTTATATCGACGATTCCGCTCGCAAAATAAGCCGAGCGGGGCTTGAATCCTGCGGAACAATTTTAGTGCCCGAGGGAAGCATTGTTCTATCGACCCGTGCGCCCATCGGGTCACTGGCCATCGCAAAGACAGAGCTGTGCACGAACCAAGGCTGTAAATCGCTTGTACCAAGGTCCGGAGCTAACGAAGCTTTCTATGCCTACTACCTCCTAGCGTCCACCGAGGCACTCAATCTCAGGGGCAAGGGGACTACATTCCTTGAATTATCAGCAGACGAGCTGGGCGCATTTAAAGCCCCTCGCCCGCCATTTGATGAACAATCAGCCATCGTCGCATTTCTCGACCGAGAAACCAAAAAAATCGACAGACTAATTGCTGAACAAGAAAAACTTCTCGCCCTGCTGGCAGAGAAGCGCCAGGCGACCATCGCGCACGCTGTTACCCGTGGCCTCAACCCTAATTCGCCGCTGAAGGACTCCGGAGTGGCATGGTTGGGCACGGTGCCAGCGCATTGGGAAATAGTACGTTTGGGTCAAATCTTCAGAGAGTCGGGAGAGTCAGGCGATGAATCTTTACCCATATTGAGCGTATCGATTCATAACGGTGTTTCGAACAAGGAACTGGATGACGATGAACTGGACCGCAAGGTAACTCGAAGCGAGGACCGCTCAAAGTACAAAAAGGTCATGCCACTAGACTTGGTCTATAACATGATGCGAGCATGGCAAGGCGGCTTCGGCACTGTGCAAACGTCCGGAATGGTCAGTCCAGCATATGTCGTTGCGCACCCGATAAATAGCAACTTCAAAACTGATTTTATTGAGCAACTCCTACGAACTCCCCAAGGTATTCAAGAAGTAAAGCGATACTCTCGTGGAATTACAGATTTCCGGTTGCGACTTTATTGGGATGAATTTAAGAACATAAAAATTGCGCTACCCCCGTTGCGCGAGCAGCAAGAAATCATGGCCTCATTTGGCGAAGTAGCCGCGCACATCGACGGTCTCGTCGAGCAGGCCGCGCATGCTATCGACCTCCTAAGGGAGCGCCGCAGTGCCCTGATTACCGCCGCCGTCACCGGGAAAATCGACGTGCGCGACGCAGTGCCGCAGGAACTGGCCGCATGACCGACATCCAACTGTCCCGCCTGTCGAGCGACACCACGCGTGAGCTATCGAGCGAGGCCGCGAAGCTGGAAAAGCAATTGCAGGCGCTAATCGACGGGAACGTGCCGACCTTCCTCGGCATCCGCTTTGTCGCCAGTGGGTATGCGACCGGCTAGACCCACACTTCTTCGTCAAAGAACAACTATCAAGAACTTCCGGGGTCATCGATGAGCAACCTGCACCAGGAACATCACTTCGAAGCCGAAATCTGCCGGTCCCTCGCAGCCAAAGGTTGGCACTATGCCGAAGGCGATGCGGCGCACTACGACCGTGCAACCGCGCTTTACCTTCCGGACCTGGAGACATGGATTGAGACGACTCAGTCCGACACCTGGCAGCGCCTCACTAGGACCCACGGCCCTGGACTCAAACAACGTCTAGCTGAACGTGTCCGCAAGAGCCTGAACGAGCGCGGTACCCTAGATGTGTTGAGGCGTGGGGTTGAGATGCTGGGGCTCAAGGAGCCCCTGTCGCTGGTGCAGTTCAAGCCGGCACTGGCCATCAATCCCGTCATCCAGCAGCACTACGCGGCCAACCGCCTGCGCGTGGTACGTCAGGTGCGGCATTCAGCCAACTATCCCCAGGACGCACTGGACTTGGTGCTGTTCGTGAACGGCATTCCGGTAGCGACCGCCGAGTTGAAATCGAACTTCACGCAAGGCGTGCAGGACGCTGTCGACCAGTACCGCTTTGACCGTCATCCACATCCGAAGGGCGGTCAAGAGGAACCGCTGCTCGCCTTCCCCGGTGGGGCCCTCGTCCATTTTGCGGTGAGCCAAACCGAAGTCATGATGGCGACACGGCTTGCCGGCCCGGCCACCCACTTCTTGCCGTTCAACCGTGGCAACAACGGGGCAGCGGGCAACGCACACAATCCGGTCGGCTTCGCAACGGCTTATCTGTGGGACGAAGTGTGGGCCCCCCAGAGCTGGCTCGATATCCTACACCGCTACCTGATTGGCAAGCGCGATGAGAAGAAGCTGCTTAAATCCGTCATCTTTCCTCGCCATCACCAGCTCGAGGCAACCCGAAAGCTGGTAGACGACGTGCTAGCACGGGGCCCTGGCCAGAGGTATCTGATTCAGCACTCGGCCGGGTCGGGCAAGACCAATTCGATTGCGTGGACCGCGCACTTCCTCGCGGACCTGCACGATGCAGACAATCGCAAGCTGTTCGATAGCGTGCTGGTTGTGTCCGACCGGACCGTGCTCGATGCGCAGCTGCAGGAGGCCATTTTTGACTTCGAGCGCACGACTGGCGTCGTGGCGTCCATCACCAACGAGAGCGGTAGCAAGAGCAGCCAACTCGGTCAGGCGCTCAAGGATGGCAAGAAAATCATCGTCTGCACCATTCAGACCTTCCCCGCCGCTATGCGAGCGGCCCAGGAGCTGGCGGCGACCGAGGGCAAGCGCTTCGCGGTCATCGCCGACGAGGCCCACAGCTCGCAGACAGGCGAGGCGGCGGCCAAGCTGAAGCAATTCCTGTCAGCCGAAGAGTGGGCGGACCTGCAGGACGGCGGCGAAATCGACCAGCTGACGCTGCTTGGTGCCCAGATGGAAGCGCGTGCCGGAAGCAACGGGCTCACCTATGTGGCCTTCACCGCCACGCCCAAGCAGAAGACGCTGGAGTTGTTCGGCCGGCTGGACCCCGACGGATTGCCTCAACCCTTCCACGTGTATTCGATGCGCCAGGCCATCGAGGAGGGCTTCATTCTCGACGTGCTGAAGAACTACACGACCTACAAGCTCGCGTTCCGACTGGCGCACGAAGGCCAAGAGTACGACGAAAAGCAAGTCGAACGCAGTTCGGCGATGAAGGGCATTATGCAGTGGGTCCGACTGCATCCGTACAACATCGCGCAGAAGGTCCAAATCGTCGTCGAGCACTACCGCGACAACGTGCAGCCATTGCTCGACGGCAAGGCTAAAGCAATGGTGGTCGTCGCGAGCCGCAAAGAGGCCGTGCGCTGGCAGATGGCCATTCGCGCCTATATCGAAAAGCGCGGCTATTCGCTCGGCGTTCTCGTCGCGTTCTCCGGTGAAATCGACGACCCCGACAGCTTTCCGGCGCCCGTAAGCGAGACCAGCAAAGAGTTGAATCCCGGGCTCAAGGGGCGCGACATCCGCGACGCCTTTGCGGAGCCCGACTATCATCTGCTGCTTGTGGCCAACAAGTTCCAGACGGGGTTCGACCAGCCGCTGCTGTGCGGAATGTATGTCGACAAGATGCTCGGCGGCATCCAGACCGTGCAGACGCTATCGCGCCTGAATCGTGCTCACCCCGGCAAGGACACAACCTACATCCTCGACTTCGTCAACGATGCGGGCGACGTCCTGAAAGCGTTCAAGACCTATTACGAGACCGCCCAACTGGAGGCCACCACCGACCCGCATCACGTCTACGACCTGCGCGCCAAGCTCGATGCCGCAGGCTACTACGACGACTTCGAGGTTGACCGGGTCACCAGAGTAGAACTGGACCCGAAGGGCACTCAGGCCCAGTTGCAGGCCGCCATCGCGCCCGTGGCCGACCGATTGCTCAAGCGCTACAAGACGGCGCAGCAGGATAAAGTCGCCGCCGAAGGAGAGCACGACGAGAAGGTTGTCCAGGCTGCCAAGGACACGCTTGAAGCACTCGTGCTGTTCAAGAACGACATGGGCGCATTCGTGCGACTCTACGCCTTCCTGTCGCAGATTTTCGATTACGGCAATACCGACATCGAGAAGCGCTTCCTATTCTATAAACGGCTCATTCCGCTGCTTGAGTTCGGCCGCGAGCGCGACACCGTCGACCTTTCAAAGGTCACGCTGACGCACCATAGCCTGAGAAACACCGGTCGCCAGCCATTGCATCTCGGTCACGGCGAGCCTCCCAAGCTGCCACCGATGGACGCCGTCGGAAGCGGCGCGGTTCAGGACAAGGAAAAGGCGTTCCTCGATGAAATCATTCAGAAGGTCAACGGGCTTTTTGATGGCGAGCTGACCGACGATGACCAGCTCGTGTACGTAAACGGAGTGCTCAAGGGCAAACTGCTGGAGAACGAGCTACTCGTCCAGCAGGCCGCGAGCAACAGCAAAGAGCAGTTCGCCAACTCCCCCGACCTTACGGATGCACTAATGCACGCCATCATCGACGCGTTCGACGCGCATACCACCATGAGCAAGCAGGCGCTCGATTCGGCGCGCGTGCGCGACGGTCTGAAGGATATTTTGCTGGGGCCTGCGCAGCTTTACGAGGCTCTGCGAGCTCGCTCGGACGTGTCGCCAAGACGACGAGGAACCTAAGTGCTATGAGACGGCGGTCCGACCGTGGAGTCAGCCTCCCTCGCGCATTCACCGGGTGGCCCCCTCGTCAAGGCGTTGTCCGCAGCCTCGCCAGTTTCTTGTTCGTACTTGCTCGCAGACTGGTCGCGACCGATTCGGACCGACTAGGGACCTGTTTTTGAGACGTCGGCGTCGGGGCGAGCGCGGAGGGGGATGTAACCACCTCCTCTTCGGCACCTGGCTCGAGCAACCGCAGTGACAGCCAACCGAAAAACACATCGGGGTGCCAGTAAACGCGATTACCCAGCTTCACCGGCGCCGGTAAGGTACCGTCGTTTATCCAGTTTTCCACGGACCGGACTGAAATGCCCAGGACGTCGGCAACTGCCTGCTTCGTAAGAGGTGTAAAGGATTCGTGATGAGAGGGCATGGCAGTACGCACCGAAGTCAAGGTTCGGCCGTATAGAACCGCCTGCCGGGCATGGCCCGAACTATTTCGCGAAATCGACGACCACCCGCGCCCGATGCTCACTACGCGCGGCGAAATCAGTGGCAAATCAGTGGCAAATCAGCCAACCTCGCCACTGCGCGCAGGTGCGCGAAACGGAGCGAAGCCAAGCGCAAGCCATTGATTTATAATGCAGTGACCGCAATCCGGAGCACCGTATCAGGCGGGGAAATCGCGTTCGGGACGTAGAGGCCGGAGGTTCGAATCCTCTCACCCCGACCAGATTTTTAAAAAACCGTGTACTCCGTACACGGTTTTTTTTTGCCTGGTCGCCGCGAGCCCATCGTGTCGCGCATGACACATCGTGGTCGCCGGCCTCTGCTATATTCCCTCCATCCCTGTCCTTCACTGCCCTTTCCGACGCGTGGACCAAATTCCCTTATGGGCGCAAATCGGCGCCGTCTTCCTGCTTCTCCTCTGTTCCAGCTTCTTTTCGATTTCCGAGACCGCGATGATGGCGCTCAACCGCCATCGGCTGAAGCATCTCGCCGGCCAGGGCGCGCTCGGTGCGAAAACCACGCAGGGCCTGCTGACGCGCACTGACCTGCTGCTCAGCGTGATCCTGATCGGCAACAACCTGTTCAACACGATCATCCCGGTCCTGACGACGTCGCTCGCGCTCCATACGTTCGGCCGCAACAACCTCGCGTTGTCGATCGCGACCGGCATCGTCGCGTTCCTGATCATCGTGTTCGCGGAAATCGCGCCGAAGATCGTCGGCGCCACCTTCCCCGAGCGCATCGCCCTGCCGGCGAGCCTCGTGATCGCGCCGCTGATGCGCGTGTTCAAGCCGGTCGTCTGGTTCGTCAACGCGCTCGCGAACGGCGTGTTGTGGGTACTGCGCATCAACACGAAGAAGGGCCGCGACCAGCGGATGTCGGCCGACGAGTTGCGCGCCATCGTGCTCGAGTCGAGCAGTTTCATGCCGACCAAGCACCGCAGCATCCTGCTCAACCTGTTCGACCTCGAGAACATCACGGTCGACGACGTGATGGTGCCGCGCCGCCAGATCGAGTCGCTCAACTTCTACGCGCCGCTCGACGACGTCCTGCACCAGCTCGAAACCTGCTATCACAACCGGCTCGTCGTCTACGAAGGCGACATCGACAAGGTGCTCGGCGTGCTGCACGTGCGCAAGACGCTCACCGCGCTGCACAACCAGGAGTTCGACCGCGAAACGCTGCGCTCGCTGCTCGCCGAGCCGTACTACGTGCCGTCGGGCACGCCGGTCGTTCAACAGCTCCAGTATTTCCAAGAGTCCCGGCAGCGTACCGCGCTCGTCGTCAACGAATACGGCGAGCTCGAAGGGCTCGTCACGCCCGAGGACATCATCGAGGAGCTGATCGGCGAATTCACGACGTCGATGCCGCGCAGCGAACGCGCGGGCGGCTGGGACGACAACGGCGAATGCATCGTCGCGGCCAGCATGCCGCTGCGCGAACTGAACCGCTGGCTGCACCTGAAGCTGCCGACCAACGGGCCGAAAACGCTGAACGGGCTGATTCTCGAAATCCTCGAGGAGATTCCGGAAGACGACGTGTGCCTGAAAATCGGCGACGTGATGCTCGAGGTGATGCGCAGCGACGACCAGGCCGTGCGCACCGTCAAGCTCTTCAAGCCGCGCGGCACGCGCGCGGCACGCACCGCCACGCACTAGCCGAACGGCTGACTGCCGGCGCCGCCCGCGACGCGCGACCATCTGCAGGTCACGGTCAACAGGCGGCCAACGTGCCGGCTCACATGCATTTCCCTCCTCCCGCGGCGGCGCTGCACACGCAACCGCCGTCCGCTCATTCCGATGCGTCGGCTGCCGCCGCGCCACGCGCGCTCGACGCAGCCCAGCTCGACGATGCGCCAGCCGTGCGGCTGCTGACCGACACGCTGCATGCTGCACGCGTGCGCGACGCGTCCGACATCCACGTCGAACCGTTCGAAACCGGCTGGCGCATCCGCCTGCGCATCGACGGCGTGCTGCACGAACATGCGCGGCCGCCCCTTCACCTGCGCGACGCGCTCGTCACCCGGATCAAGGTCCTCGCGCGCATGGACATCGCCGAACGGCGGCTCCCGCAGGACGGCAGGCTGCGCATCGCGATCGACGGCGGCGTGCGCGGCGACTACCGCGTGAGTTCGCTCCCCACGCTGTTCGGCGAAAAGCTCGTGCTGCGGCGCCTCGAAACGATGCCGCCCGATCTCACGCTCGCCCGCCTCGGCTTCGATGCGCAACAGGCGGCCGCGATGGAGGCCGCGATACGCGCACCGCACGGCCTCGTGCTCGTCACGGGCCCGACCGGCAGCGGCAAGACGCTGTCGCTCTACTGCGCGCTGCAGATGCTCGATCGCGACACGCACAACGTCTGCACCGTCGAAGATCCCGCCGAAATCCAGCTCGACGGCATCAGCCAGGTCGGTGTCGCGGAGAAGGCCGGGCTTACGTTCGCGACCGCGCTGCGCGCGCTGTTGCGGCAGGACCCGGACATCATCATGGTCGGCGAGATTCGCGATGCGGAGACGGCCGACGTCGCGATCAAGGCCGCGCAAACCGGCCATCTCGTGCTGTCGACGCTGCACACGAACGACGCGCCGGCCGCCGTCGCGCGGCTGCTCGACATCGGCGTCGCGCCCTACAACCTTGCGGCCGCGCTGCACCTCGTCACCGCTCAGCGCCTCGTGCGGCGCCTGTGCGTCGCATGCCGCGTGCGCTCGGACGCACCGGCGCGCGTGCTGCTGGAAGCCGGGTGCGACCCGGCGGCCCTCGCCGCCGGATGGCGGCCGTTCGTCGCGCGAGGCTGTCCCGCCTGCCACGGCATCGGCTATCGCGGCCGTATCGGGCTCCACCAGACGATGCCGGTATCGCCCGGGCTGGCGGAGCGCATCGTCGCGCGGGCGAGCGTCGGCGAACTCGCGCAAAGCGCGGCGGCCGAAGGCGTGCGCAATCTGCGCGACGCGGCTTTCGCACGCGTCCAGGACGGCACGACGAGCATCGCGGAAGCCATCGCCGCGACGCCCGTGGCGTGAGCATGCGCGCGCCGCCGCGCGAAACCCGCTTCGCATGGCGCGGCCGCCATCGCGATGGCGCACCGCGTCGCGGGACCGTCATCGCCTTCGACGCCGCCGCTGCGCGCGCCGCGCTCGCGCGCGACGGCATCGCGGTGCTGTCGCTCAACGCCCGCGGGCCGGCCCGGCCGCCGTCGGCCGGCGCCCGGGACATCACCCGCTTCACACGCCAGCTAGCAAGCCTGCTGCAGGCCGGGCTGCCGCTCGCGCCGTCGCTCGAGATGCTCGCCCGCACCAGAACGCGCGACGGCCTGCCGCGCATCGCCGCGGGCCTCGCTCGCGAGATCATCGGCGGCCGGCGCTTCGCCGACGCGCTTGCTCGCTATCCGTCCCAGTTCGGCACGCTCTATCGCCAGCTGATCGAGGTCGGCGAAGCGTCGGGCTCGCTCGGCATCGTGCTGACACGGGTCGCGGAACACCGCGAGCGCGCCGATGCGCAGTGGCGCAAGCTGCGCGCCGCACTCGCGTATCCGGCGGCCGTGATCCTGTTCGCGCTCGCGATTTCGGCCGCGCTGATGGTGTGGGTCGTGCCGACGTTCCGGCAGATCTTCGACGGTTTCGGCGCCGCACTGCCGGCGCCGACCCGTGCGCTGCTCGCGCTGTCGTCCGCGCTGTCGGCGTGGGGCGGTGTACTCCTGGCCGTTGCGGCAGCAACGGGGCTGGTCGCCCATCACGCGCTTCGGCGGTCGCCGCCGCTGCGCCACGCGGTCGCGCGGCGCCTGCTGCACGCCCCCCTTGCGGGCAGCGCGCTCGCGCGGTTCGCGACCGCACGCTGGTGCCGCTCGCTTGCGACGCTGCTCGGCGCCGGCGTACCGCTCGCCGATGCGTTCTCGACACTCGAGCGCACGGCCGGCCATCCGGTGTTCGAGCAGGCTACCGCGCACATCTCGGCACGCGTGCTGCGCGGTGCGCGTCTCGCCGACGCGATGCAGTCGGCCGGCTGCTTTCCGGACGACGTCGTCCAGCCGATCGCCGTCGCCGAGGAGACCGGTGCGCTCGACACGATGCTCGCCGACATCGCCGCACTGTGCGAACGCCAGCTCGACGCGCGCCTCGAAGCGCTCGCCGCGCTCGGCGAACCGCTGATCGTGATCGTGCTGGGCGCGCTCGTCGGCGGCCTCGTAATCGCGATGTACCTGCCCATCCTTCAGCTGGGCAACGTGGTGTAGCATCGCAACCGATTCTGTCGCCTTTTAAGTCCGAACCTTGAGCCTCATGACGCCAGCGCCCCTGTATGCCGTTCCCGATTCGCCCGAGAGCACGCTGCTCGCGCTGGCGATGCTGCCGCCCGTGGTGCAGTACGTGTTCGCGGTCGTCATCGGCCTCTGCGTCGGCAGCTTCCTGAACGTGGTCGTGCACCGTCTGCCCGTGATGATGCAGCGCGCATGGCAGGCCGAAATCGCCGAAGCGACAGGCAACGCGGAGGCCGCCCCCGACGACGGCTATCCGCCGCGCTACGATCTGTGGCGCCCGCGCAGCGCATGCCCGCATTGCGGCCACGTGCTGCGCGCATGGGAGAACATCCCGGTCGTCAGCTACCTGATGCTGCGCGGGCGCTGCCGGCGCTGCGGCCACGCGATCAGCATCCGTTATCCGCTCGTCGAGCTCGCGTGCGCGCTGCTCGCCGCCGGCTCGCTCGCCGCGTTCGGTCCGACCGTCGCCGCGCTGGCCGCCTTTGCGCTGTGCGCTGCGCTGCTGGCGATGAGCGCGATCGATATCCGGACCGGCTACCTGCCCGACTCGATGACGCTGCCGCTTCTCTGGGCCGGGCTCGTGCTGAACCTCGGCGGCACGTTCACGTCGCTGCGCTCGGCCGTGATCGGCGCAATGGCAGGCTACCTGTTCCTGTGGTCGATCTACTGGCTGTTCAAATGGCTGCGCGGCATCGAGGGCATCGGCTTCGGTGACCTGAAGCTGCTTGCCGCGCTCGGCGCATGGATGGGCTGGGCCGCGCTGCCGCAGGTCGTGCTGTTCGCCGCGGTGACGGGCGCGGTCGTCGGGCTCATCGCGACCTGGCGCGGCCGCATGCGCTTCGAGGAGCCGATCCCGTTCGGCCCGTTCCTCGCAGCCGGCGGCGTCGCGACGCTGTTTTTCGGCACCCCTTTCTATTCCGCGCTCGGAGGCTGACATGTTCGCTGTAGGACTCACCGGCGGCATCGGCAGCGGCAAGACGACCGTTGCCGACCTGTTCGCCGCGCGCGGCGCATCGCTCGTCGATACCGATCTGATCGCCCACCGCATCACCGCGCCGGGCGGCGTCGCGATGCCGGCGATCGAGCAGGCATTCGGCCGCGACTTCGTTGCCGCCGACGGCTCGCTCGACCGCGCGAAGATGCGCACGCTGATATTCGGCGACGACGACGCACGCCAGCGCCTCGAAGCGATCACGCACCCGCTGATCCGCGCGGAGACCGATCGCGAGGCGTGCGAAGCGCAGGGCCCGTACGTGATGTTCGTCGTGCCGCTGCTCGTCGAATCGGGCAACTGGAAGGCGCGCAGCGATCGCGTGCTCGTCGTCGACTGTCCGGTCGAAACGCAGATCGCACGCGTGATGCGGCGCAACGGCTTCACGCGCGAACAGGTCGAAGCGATCATCGCCAGACAGGCGACCCGCGAGGCCCGGCTCGCGGCGGCCGACGACGTGATCGTCAACGACGCGACGACACCCGATGCGCTCGCCGCGCAAATCGATGCACTGCACCAACGCTATCTCGGGTTCGCAGCCGCCGCGCAGCACTGAGCATCGTGCGCGATCGTGATGGTGTACGAAATTGGCGCGTTGCTAGGGTAGAGAGTGAGCATTAGAATGTCCTGCATTGTTTCAATCCCTACCCAAGAGGCGAGCGCGCTTGATTCTTTACGAGTATCCGTTCAACGAGCGAATTCGCACGCTGTTGCGTCTCGAAGATCTATTCGAGCGCTTCGCGTTCTTTTTGGCTCAGGAGGACCCGCGTGAACACCACGTCGCGCTGACGACGCTGTTCGAAATCGCCGAGGTAACCGGCCGCGCGGACCTGAAATCGGATCTGATGAAGGAGCTCGAACGTCAACGCCAGACGCTCGCCCCCTTTCGCGGCAATCCGGGCATCGAGCAGAACGCGCTCGAAGCCGTGCTCGGCGAAATCGAGCAGACGCTCGCGAATCTCGCGCAGATGCAGGGCAAGACCGGGCAGCATCTCGTCGACAACGAGTGGCTTGCCAGCATCCGCAGCCGCGCCGTCATTCCCGGCGGCACGTGCAAGTTCGACCTGCCGTCGTACTACGCTTGGCAGCAATGGCCCGCCGAGCAGCGGCGCCAGGACATCGCGAAATGGGTCATGCCGATGCTGCCGCTGCGCGACGCCGCAACGATCGTGCTGCGGCTCGCACGCGAATCGGGCCAGGCGTCGAAGGTCATGGCGATGCAGGGCAGCTACCAGCAGATGCTGTCCGGCCGCACCTACCAGCTGATGCAAGTGCGTGTGCCGCCCGAGTTGCGCGTCATTCCCGAGGCGAGCGCCAACAAATACATGTTGTGGGTACGGTTCACCACGCAGGATGGCGACGTCCGGCCGCGCGCGGTGGACATCGACGTGCCGTTCCACCTGACACTGTGCAATCTGTAACGGCCGCGTGCCGAATCAATGCTTTCGTATGACTACCGTTGTGAAATGCCCGTCGTGCAGCGCCGAAGTGCGCTGGACACCTGAAAATCAGTTCCGCCCGTTCTGCTCGGCCCGCTGCAAGCAGCTCGACCTCGGCGCATGGGCCGCTGAAAAGTACCGGATCGGTGGCACCGCCGACGAGGGCCCGTCTTCGGAGGAAGACGGCACGAACGAGCGCCGCGACAGCTGAGCGGCGCGCCGCCCGTCGGCGATATGGCCCGCCTTTCAGGCAGGCCGCAGCGGCGTCATTGCGACGCCGCTTCCTTCTCGAGCAGTTCGAGCACCGGCAACGCAGCCGGCAGCAACGGCGCGACTTCAACCGGCAGCTGCTGCCACACGAACGCCTGCCCTTCCTTGCTGTGCGGTTCGCCCGTCCAGCCCGTCACCTTGCAGAAATAAAGCCGCACGTACGCGTGCGGATAGTCGTGCTCGAGCGTATGCCAGCGGTGGCTCGCCGTGACGACGATGCCGAGCTCCTCGTGCAGCTCGCGCGCCAGCGCGTCCTCGACGCTCTCGCCAGCTTCCAGCTTGCCGCCCGGAAACTCCCAGTAGCCTTCGTACGGCTTGCCCAGCAGGCGCTGCGCGAGCAGATAACGACCGTCCGGCTGCACCATCACGCCGACCGCGACTTCCGTCACCTTGCGGCCATCCGGCGCGCGCACCGCGCCCGCTGCGAGATCCGTACTCATGCCTGCTCCTTGCGGCCCGACCAGTCGCGCGCAAACTGCCACGCGACACGCCCCGACCGCGAGCCGCGCTCGAGCGCCCACACGAGCGCGTCGCCGCGCGCGGTCGCGATCTCCGCATCCGCGCAGCCGAAATGGCGCAGCCAGTGCGCGACGATATCGAGGTAGTCGTCCTGCTTGAACGGATAGAAGCTGACCCACAGGCCGAAGCGCTCCGACAGCGAGATCTTCTCCTCGACGACTTCGCCGGGGTGAATCTCGCCATCCGGGAGATGCTTGTACGTCTCGTTGTCGCTCATGTACTCGGGCAGCAGATGGCGGCGGTTCGACGTCGCGTAGATCAGCACGTTGTCCGACTGCGCGGCGATCGATCCGTCGAGCGCGACCTTCAGCGCCTTGTAGCCCGATTCGCCTTCCTCGAACGACAGGTCATCGCAAAACACGATGAACCGCTCGGGACGCTGCGAGATCAGATCGACGATGTCGCCGAGATCGTGCAGGTCGTCCTTGTCGACTTCGATCAGGCGCAGCCCGTCCTTCGCGTACGCGTTCAGGCATGCCTTGATGAGCGACGATTTGCCGGTGCCGCGCGCGCCGGTCAGCAGCACGTTGTTGGCCGGCTTCTTCTGCACGAACTGCCGCGTGTTCTGTTCGATAAGCCCTTTCTGGCGATCGATGTTGTGCAGGTCGTCGAGCGTGATCGACGAAACGGCCGGCACGGGCTGCAGGTAGCCGCGCCCCTGGCGCTTGCGCCAGCGGAAGGCGTGGGCGGCACTCCAGTCGACGGCCGCCTGGGCAGGCGGCAGCATCGCCTCGAGACGGCCGAGCATCGCTTCCGCGCGCGTCAGAAACTGTTCGAGCTTGTCCATATCGTTCGAGCGCTCCCGATCAGGAGCGGTAATCCGCGTTGATGCTCACGTAATCGTGCGACAGGTCGCACGTCCAGACGGTTGCCTGCGCGTCGCCGCGGCCGAGCAACACGCGGATCGTGATTTCGCTCTGCTTCATCACGCGCTGGCCGTCCTCTTCCTGGTAGGCCGGGTTGCGGCCGCCTGCCTTCGCGACGAGCACATCGTCGAGATAGAGGTCGATCTTGCCGACGTCGAGATCCGCGACGCCCGCATAGCCGATCGCCGCGAGAATCCGGCCGAGGTTGGGGTCGGATGCGTAGAAGGCCGTCTTCACGAGCGGCGAATGGCCGATCGCGTACGCGATCTGGCGGCATTCGGCGACGCTCTTGCCGCCTTCGACCTGCACCGTCATGAATTTCGTCGCGCCTTCGCCGTCGCGCACGATCAGTTGCGACAACACCTGGGCCACTTCCGTCACCGCAGTGCGCAGCGCCGCATAGGCCGGCGACTCGGTCGACGTGATGGCCGGCAGCGAGCTCTTGCCCGACGCGATCAGGATGAACGAGTCGTTCGTCGACGTATCGCCGTCGATCGTGATGCAGTTGAACGAGCGGTCGGCCACTTCCTTCACGAGCGTGTCGAGCACGGGCTGCGCGACGTTCGCGTCGAACGCGAGGAACCCGAGCATCGTCGCCATGTTCGGCTTGATCATGCCCGCGCCCTTGCTGATGCCCGTCAGCGTGACCGTGTGGCCGTCGATCGCGACCTGGCGCGACGTGGCCTTCGGCAGCGTGTCGGTCGTCATGATCGCCTGCGCGGCGTCATACCAGTTCGCGGCCTTGCGGTTCGCGAGCGCGGCCGGCAGTCCGGCCTTCAGACGGTCGATCGGCAGCGGCTCGAGGATCACGCCGGTCGAGAACGGCAACACCTGCGCCGGCTCGATGCCCGCGAGGCGCGCGAGTTCCGTGCAGGTCTCGCGTGCGTTCACGAGGCCCGGTTCGCCGGTGCCCGCGTTCGCATTGCCCGTATTCACGACCAGCGCGCGAATGCCCGCGCCGCCCGCACGCACCTTCGCCAGATGCTCACGGCAAACGGTGACCGGCGCCGCGCAGAAGCGGTTCTCGGTGAAGACGCCCGCGACCGTCGCACCTTCGTCGACGGAAATGACCAGCACGTCCTTGCGATTCGGCTTGCGGATATTCGCTTCCGCCCAGCCGAGGGTGACGCCGGCGACGGGATGCAGTTGGGCGGGATCGATCGACGGAAAATTGACAGCCATGGGGCACACCTGCCGGATGGAAAATGCCGGCACGTGCCGGCATCGATTGGAAGAACCGGCGGCCGCACGCGCGGGCCGCCGCAACTCACACATCAGTCACTCGAAGCTGCGAACGAAGCGGCACGCGAGACGCGTGCCGCCGTCGATCATGACAGCTTCCCGTGACACTGCTTGTACTTCTTGCCGCTGCCGCACGGGCACGGGTCGTTGCGGCCGACCTTCGGCATCTCGCCGCCGGGGCCGCTGTGCGCCATTGCGCTGCCGACCATGTCGGCCGTCGCAGCGGCAGCCGCAACGGCTGCCCCGCCGGCCACCGGCGCGGCGGCTTCGGCGAACTCGGCGTGCTGGTACTCGACGTTCTCGAGATGGCCGCCGCGCTCCTCGATCTGCTCGGCCGCTTCCTCGAGCTGCTCCGGCGACTGGATCTGCACGTTCATCACGATCCGCGTGACTTCCTGCTTGATCGCGTCGAGCATCGCGGCGAACAGTTCGAACGCTTCGCGCTTGTATTCCTGCTTCGGGTTCTTCTGCGCATAGCCGCGCAGGTGGATGCCCTGGCGCAGGTGGTCGAGCGCCGCGAGGTGCTCGCGCCACAGGCGGTCGACCGTCTGCAGCATCACCGAGCGCTCGAATGCGCTGAACGATTCGCGGCCGACCATCGCGACCTTGGCCTCGTACTGCTCGTCGGCGGCCGTCGTCACGGCGTCGAGAATCTCCTCGGCCGTGATCGACGACGATTCGTTCACCATTTCCTGGATCGCGAGGTCGAGCTGCCAGTCGTTGCGCAGCGCTTCCTCGAGCTCGGGCACGTCCCACTGCTCCTCGATGCTGCCTTCCGGCACGAACTGGCGGACGACTTCGGCAACCACGCCGTGGCGCATCGCGCTGATCGTCTCGGTGATGTCGTGGGCTTCGAGCAGTTCGTTGCGCTGCTGGTAGATGACCTTGCGCTGGTCGTTCGACACGTCGTCGTATTCGAGCAGCTGCTTGCGGATGTCGAAGTTGCGCGCCTCGACCTTGCGCTGCGCGGATTCGATCGAACGCGTGACGATGCCGGCCTCGATCGCCTCGCCTTCCGGCATCTTCAGGCGATCCATGATCGAGCGCACGCGGTCGCCCGCGAAGATGCGCAGCAGCGGATCGTCGAGCGACAGGTAGAAGCGCGACGAGCCCGGATCGCCCTGGCGGCCCGCACGGCCGCGCAGCTGGTTGTCGATCCGGCGCGATTCGTGGCGCTCGGTGCCGATGATGTGCAGGCCGCCCGCGGCCTTCACCTGCTCGTGCAGCGTTTCCCACTCGTCGTGCAGCTGCTTGATGCGGCGCGCCTTTTCGTCGGCCGGAATCGCTTCGTCGGCCTCGATGAACGCGGCCTGCTTCTCGGCATTGCCGCCGAGCACGATGTCGGTACCGCGGCCGGCCATGTTGGTCGCGATCGTGACGCGCTTCGGACGACCGGCTTCCGCGACGATCGCGGCTTCACGCTCGTGCTGCTTCGCGTTCAGCACCTCGTGCGGCAGCCCGGCCTGCTTCAGCAGGTGCGACAGCAGCTCGGAGTTCTCGATCGACGTCGTGCCGACCAGCACCGGCTGGCCGCGCTCGTAGCAGTCGCGGATGTCGCGGATCACCGCGTCGTAACGCTCCTTGGCCGTCTTGTAGATCTGGTCCTGCTTGTCGATCCGCTTCGGCGGGCGGTTGGTCGGGATCACGACCGTCTCGAGGCCGTAGATCTCGTTGAATTCGTACGCTTCGGTATCCGCCGTGCCCGTCATGCCCGCCAGCTTCGCGTACATGCGGAAGTAGTTCTGGAACGTGATCGATGCGAGCGTCTGGTTCTCGCTCTGGATCTTCACGTGCTCCTTCGCCTCGACGGCCTGGTGCAGGCCGTCGGACCAGCGGCGGCCGGCCATCAGGCGGCCCGTGAATTCGTCGACGATCACCACTTCGCCGTTCTGCACGACGTAGTGCTGATCCTTGTGGAACAGCGTGTGTGCGCGCAGCGCCGCGTACACGTGGTGCATCAGCGTGATGTTCTGCGGCGCGTACAGGCTTTCGCCCTCGCCAATCAGGCCCCATTCGGCGAGCAGGCGCTCGGCCTTCTCGTGGCCCGATTCCGTCAGGAACACCTGGCGTGCCTTCTCGTCGAGCGTGTAGTCGCCCGGCTTCTCGACGCCCGTGCCGTCGGCCTTCTCCTCGCCGATCTGGCGCTCGAGCAGCGGCGGCAGCGCGTTCATCCGCACGTACAGCTCGGTGTGATCTTCCGCCTGGCCCGAAATGATCAGCGGCGTGCGCGCCTCGTCGATCAGGATCGAGTCCACTTCGTCGACGACCGCGAAATTCAGCGCCCGCTGCACGCGCGCGTCGGTCTCGTAGACCATGTTGTCGCGCAGGTAGTCGAAGCCGAACTCGTTGTTCGTGCCGTACGTGATGTCCGCTGCGTAAGCTTCCTGCTTCTGGTCGTGCTCCATGCCGGACAGGTTGATGCCGACCGACAGACCGAGGAAGTTGTAGAGGCGCGCCATCCATTCGGCGTCGCGCTGCGCGAGGTAATCGTTGACGGTCACGACGTGCACGCCGCGGCCCGCCAGCGCATTCAGGTACACGGGCAGCGTCGCGACGAGCGTCTTGCCCTCGCCGGTGCGCATTTCCGCGATCTTGCCGTAGTGGAGCACCATGCCGCCGATCATCTGCACGTCGAAGTGGCGCATCTTCAGCACGCGGCGGCTCGCCTCGCGACAGACCGCGAATGCTTCGGGCAACAGCTTGTCGAGCGACTCGCCGGCCGCGACCCGCTGGCGGAATTCGTCCGTCTTGCCGCGCAACTGGTCGTCCGTCAGCTTCTCGATCTGCGTTTCGAGCGCATTGATCGTCGTGACGGTCTTTTGGTATTGCTTGACGAGCCGCTGGTTGCGGCTGCCAAAAATTTTCTGGAGAAAACCGGTTGTCATCGGATCGGATCCTGCGTCGCAGCACCGGCGCCCGGCGCGTGATGCGCGCCCCGGCGCCCGAGCCTCGGCGGCTTAGCGAATTAGTGGACTCAAACGGTGAATTTTAGCACGCGGGAACGCGTGCGCCCGTGTCTCCGCCGGACAGGCATTGCGTGCCGGCGCCCGGGCTGACGGGGCGAAAGCCGCCTGTGTGCGGGCCGGCGCGGGTACAATCGGCGTCAACGTCCGCGCATGTACGCGCCCGAAGAATGCCTCGATGAACCGATTTTCCAAGCGTTTCGGCCCGCTCGCCGCGTATCGCCCGCAACCCGTGTCCGAAGTGCTCAACCGCACCGACGCGTTCGCGGCGCTGCGCGCCGGCGTCGAGCAGGTCGCGTCGCTGCAGCGCGATCTGGGCGCGCTCCTGCCCGACTACCTGGCGAATCATGTCGAACCGGGCTCCATCAAGGACGGCACCCTGACCCTCTTTGCCGCGCACAATGCGCTCGCCGCCCGGTTGCGGCAGGTCGAGCCGCGGCTGCTCGGCGATCTCCAGAAACGCGGCTGGCCGGTCTCGGCGCTGCGCGTGCGCGTACGGCCGAAGGACGCGCCGGAGCCGCCGCACGTGAAGCAGGCGCGGATGACGTCCGTCGGCGCCGCCGCATTGCGCGACCTCGCCGACCACCTCGAACCGTCACCGCTGCAGGCCGCGCTCGCCCGGATGGCTGCGCGACACGGCGCGAAATCGCCGCGCTGAGCGCGCCGCCGGCGCGAACGGCCAACAAAAAAGCGGCCCGCAGGCCGCTTTTTTTATCGCTGGTGCCGAACGCCGATCAGGCGAAGGCCGTCTGCGCGTCGAACGCGAAGCCGCGCGGGGCGGCCTGCGGATCGTCGAACGTGACGATCTCGTACGCATCCTCGTGCGCGAGCAGTTCGCGCAGCAGCGCGTTGTTCAGCCCGTGGCCCGACTTGTACGCGGTGTACGACGCCAGCAGCGGATGACCGATCACGTACAGGTCGCCGATCGCGTCGAGCATCTTGTGCTTCACGAATTCGTCGTCGTAACGCAGCCCGTCGTTGTTCAGGATGCGGTACTCGTCGAGCACGATCGCATTGTCCATGCTGCCGCCGCGCGCCAGACCGATCTCGCGCAGCATCTCTGCCTCGTGCGCGAAGCCGAACGTGCGCGCACGCGCGATCTCGCGCACGTACGACGTATTCGCGAAATCGACCTCGAGTTCCTGGCCCGTTTTATCGACGGCCGGGTGACGGAAATCGATCGAGAACTTCAGCTTGAAGCCGAAGTACGGATCGAGACGCGCGAACTTGTCGCCATCTCGGATTTCGACCGTCTTCTTCACCTTGATGAAGCGCTTCGGCGCGTTCTGTTCCTCGATGCCGGCGGACTGGATCAGGAACACGAAGGTCGCCGCGCTGCCGTCCATGATCGGGATTTCCTCGGCCGTCACGTCGACATACAGGTTGTCGATGCCGAGGCCCGCGCACGCGGACATCAGGTGCTCGACCGTCGACACGCGCACGCCATCCTTCTGCAGCACCGACGCGAGCCGCGTGTCGCCGATCGACATCGCCGAGGCGGGAATGTCGACGGGCGTGGGCAGGTCAACGCGGGAAAAAACGATGCCCGTGCCCGGCGCGGCGGGACGGAGCGTCAGCTCGATCTTGCGGCCCGAGTGGACACCGATACCCACGGTCTTGACGATGGATTTGATGGTGCGCTGCTTCAGCATGGTGTTCTTCGTCGTGATTGAAGATGTCAATCAGGAGTTATATTCGATAGGCGGGATTATAGCGTAATTCCCTATTCAACGCTGTTTGAAACTGCGTATCAATCTGTTTCGACAGTTTACCCGCGCCGATACGGGACGGGCCGATGCCCGGAACGGAGGCGTTTCCGGTCATCGGCCCGTGTTACAACTGCCCTGAGGCCGGTGAGCAGCGTTGCCCGCAGGCAACGGCCCACCGCACGATCAGGACGTCAACGTCGCGAGAACACTCGCCGCATCGCTCACTTCGAATTTGCCCGGCGCCTCGACGGCCAGCGTCTTGACCACACCGCCGTCAATCACCATCGCGTAGCGCAGGGAACGAATTCCCATGCCACGCGCGGACAAATCCTGCGTCAGCCCCAGCGCATGAGTGAAAGCCGCGCTGCCGTCCGCCATCATGCGCACCTTGCCCGCGGTGTGCAGATCACGTCCCCATGCGCCCATCACGAATGCGTCGTTGACAGACACGCACCAGATCTCGTCGATACCCGCCGAGCGCAGTTGCTCGGCGTGTTCGACGTAGCCCGGCACATGCTGCGCCGAGCAGGTCGGCGTGAAAGCGCCCGGCAATCCGAAGATCACCACCCGCTTTCCCGCGACCTGGTCGCGCACGCTGAAGGCGTTCGGCCCCAGCGTGCAGCCTTCGCGCGTGTCGTCGATGAACTCGAACAACTGCGCGTCGGGCAGCGCGTCGCCCACTTGAATCATGGCTGGTCCCTCATAGCGATACGGTTTTTCAGCGTGTTGCGGACAGCACGGCCCATCCCGCCCCGCCTGAGCGAAGAGGGCACGTTTCCCGGCCCGGCGTCGCATCCGACGCGGCCTGTCGTGGTCCGTAGCATCCGTCACGCCGGCGATACCGCGGCGACTTCGCCGCGGCTTCGCCTGTGTTTGCGTCAGTCAGCCTGCTTGCGCAGGAAAGCCGGGATGTCGTAGGTGTCGACACCCTTCTCCTGCAGCGCCTGCACGTGCGATGCCGCGGTTTCGCGCGAGTTGCGCCACACCGCCGGCGTATCGAGCGCGCCGTAGTCGGCCGTGCTGACGTGATGCGATTGCGCATAACCGTGCGACACCGCGCTGACCGGCTGGTTGTCCGTACCCGTGCGCAGCAGCGTCATCGGAGCCGACTGCTGCTTCTTCGCAGCACGGCCCAGACCCGTCGCCACGACCGTCACGCGCAGCGCATCGCCCATCGCGTCGTCGTACACCGCACCGAAGATCACCGTGGCATCTTCCGCCGCGTAGCTCTTGATCGTGTTCATCACTTCGCGCGTTTCCGACAGGCGCAGCGAACGGCTCGACGTGATGTTGACCAGCACGCCGCGCGCGCCCGACAGATCGACGCCTTCGAGCAGCGGGCTCGCCACGGCCTGTTCCGCCGCGAGGCGTGCGCGATCGACGCCGGCGACCGTCGCCGTGCCCATCATCGCCTTGCCCTGCTCGCCCATCACCGTCTTCACGTCTTCGAAGTCGACGTTCACGAGGCCATCGACATTGATGATTTCAGCGATGCCTGCGACCGCGTTGTTCAACACGTCGTCCGCGCACTGGAAGCACTTGTCCATCTCGGCGTCGTCGCCCATCACGTCGAACAGCTTGTCGTTCAGCACGACGATCAGCGAGTCGACGTGATCCTCCAGTTGCTGCGAACCTGCTTCAGCGACGCGCATGCGCTTGCCGCCTTCGAACTCGAACGGCTTGCTGACGACACCAACCGTCAGGATGCCCATCTCCTTCGCGATCTGCGCGACCACCGGTGCCGCGCCCGTGCCCGTACCGCCGCCCATGCCGGCCGTGATGAACACCATGTGCGCGCCGCGCAGTGCATCGGCGATGCGCTCACGCGCTTCTTCCGCTGCCGCACGACCCATTTCCGGCTTTGCACCGGCGCCAAGACCCGTGTTGCCGAGCTGGATGACCGACGATGCGCGCGAACGCGACAGCGCCTGGGCGTCCGTGTTCATCACGATGAAGTCGACGCCCTGCACGCCGCGGTTGATCATGTGCTGGACGGCATTGCCGCCAGCGCCGCCAACGCCCACCACCTTGATGATGGTGCCGTTGGTTTCGGTTTCCAGCATTTCGAATTCCATGTTGCCTCCGTCAAGAGAATTACTTACTCGGCCGTTATTCGGCAGGAGATCGGGCAACCCCCTGTCGCGCGCCAGCCGCCGGCACCGGCGCGAATTTCGATTCGGTTCGTCAGAAGTTGCTCAAGAACCATTCCTTCATCCGCGAGAACACTTGCCCCGCGTTGCCGGACTGCACGGCGACCTTGCGGCCGCGCATGCGCTGAGCGCTGCCTTCGACGAGCAGCCCCATCGCCGTCGAGTAGCGCGGATTGCGCACGACGTCGGAGAGGCCGCCTGCATATTCCGGCGCGCCGATGCGCACCGGTTTCAGGAAAATGTCTTCGCCGAGCTCGACCATGCCCGGCATCATCGATGCACCGCCGGTAATGACCACGCCGGAGCTCAACAGTTCTTCGTAACCCGACTCGCGCACCACCTGCTGCACGAGCGAGAACAGTTCCTCGACGCGCGGCTCGATCACGGCCGCCAGCGCCTGGCGCGACAGCGTGCGCGGGCCGCGTTCGCCGAGACCCGGCACTTCGACCATCTCGTCCGGATCGGCGAGCGCCTGCTTCGCGATCCCGTAGCCGACCTTGATGTCTTCCGCATCCGGCGTCGGCGTGCGCAGCGCCATCGCGATGTCGCTCGTGATCTGGTCGCCGGCGATCGGGATCACCGCGGTGTGGCGGATCGCGCCTTCGGCGAAGATCGCGATGTCGGTCGTGCCGCCGCCGATGTCGACCAGCACCACGCCGAGATCCTTCTCGTCTTCCGTCAGCACCGCCAGCGACGACGCGAGCGGCTGCAGGATCAGGTCGTTCACTTCGAGCCCGCAGCGGCGCACGCACTTGACGATGTTCTGCGCGGCGCTCACCGCGCCCGTCACGATGTGCACCTTCACCTCGAGGCGGATGCCGCTCATCCCGATCGGCTCGCGCACGTCTTCCTGGCCGTCGATGATGAATTCCTGCGTGAGGATGTGCAGCACCTGCTGGTCGGTCGGGATGTTGATCGCCTTCGCGGTCTCGATCACGCGCGCGACGTCCGTCTGCGTGACTTCCTTGTCCTTGATCGCGACCATCCCGCTCGAGTTGAAGCTGCGGATATGGCTGCCCGCGATCCCCGTGAACACGTTGGTGATCTTGCAGTCGGCCATCAGCTCGGCTTCCTCGAGCGCGCGCTGGATCGACTGCACGGTGGCCTCGATGTTGACCACCACGCCTTTTTTCAGACCCTTCGACTCGCTCTGGCCGAGACCGATCACCTCGTAGTGGCCTTCGCCCTTCAGCTCGGCGACGATGGCCACCACCTTCGACGTGCCGATGTCGAGGGAAACCAGCAGATCCTTGTAGTCTTTGCTCATAAAGTGCTCTTGCGTGTGATCTCTCGTTACTTCTTGCGCTTGTCGGTATCGGTCAGGAACCGCATGCCTGCCGCGCGAATCGCGAATCCGTTCGGATAGCGCAGGTCCGCGTACTCGATGTCGTTGCCCCAACGCTCCGTGACGGCCGGCCATGCGGCCACCAGGCGCTGGCTCCGGTCATGCAGTGATTCACTGTTGCGTTCCTTGCCCAGCTCGACCTGCATGCCGTTCGACAGCTTCACCGTCCACGCGTACCGCGCCGACAGCGTCACTTCTTCCGGCGCCGCCTTCAGCGGCGCAAACCATTTCCCGAAGTCGTGGTACCGCGTGACGACTTCCTTTGCACTGCCTTCCGGGCCGTCGAACGCGGGCAGCTCCTGCTCCAGCTCGCCCTGGTTCGCGGTGAACAGCTCGCCGTCGACGCTCACGAGCTGGTCGCTGCCCCAGGTCCCGAGCGGTTTGTACTCCTCGAGCGTGACAGCCAGCGCATTCGGCCACACCCGGCGCACGCTCGCATGGCGCACCCAGGGCATCTGCTCGAACGCGGCGCGCGCCGTGTCGAGATCCACCGTGAAGAAATTGCCCTTCAGCCGGCCGACCACGCCCGCACGCACCGTCGGCGTGTTGATGTGCTCGGTGTCGCCGTCGATCTTGATCTCGCGCAGCGCGAACGTCGGGCGCTGGATCAGCCAGTAGCAGCCGGCCGCCGCCAACACGAGCAGCAACAGCGCGTACAGCGCGCTGGCGGCAAGGTTGAGTTGGCGAACGTTGTTCCACATACGTCGTTCCGTTCCTGCGTCAGTCGTTGAGCGTGAGCGACAGCACCTTCACGACCAGCTCCGAATAGCTGATGCCGACCGCGCGCGCGGCCTTCGGCGGCAGCGAGTGGTCGGTCATCCCGGGGGCCGTGTTCACTTCCAGGAAATACGCGTTGCCGGCTGCGTCGAGCATGAAATCCGCGCGGCCCCAGTCGGTACAGCCGAGCACGTCGAACGCGCGGCGCGCGATGCGCTTCAGTTCCGCCTCCTGTGCGGCCGGCAGGCCGCACGGGATCAGGTACTGCGTGTCGTCGGCGACGTACTTCGCGTGGTAGTCGTAGAACTCGCCCGCCGGCACGATCTTGATCAGCGGCAGATCGAGATCGCCGGCGATGCACGCGGTGTATTCGCCGCCGCCTTCGATGCTCTTCTCGACGATCACGATCTTGTCGTGCGTCGCAGCTTCCGCGAGCGCGGCCGGCAGCGCGTCGGCCGTCTTCACCTTCAGCACCGCGACGCTCGAGCCTTCGCTCGCCGGCTTCACGAACAGCGGCAGGCCGAGCTTCGCGACGATTTCCGTCGCGCGCACCGCGAGGTCGTCGCCGCGCATCACCGTCTCGAACGGCGGCGTCGGCACACCCGTCTGCTGCCACACGAGCTTCGTGCGGAACTTGTCGAGGCCGAGCGCCGACCCGAGCACGCCGCTGCCCGTGTAGCGGATCCCGTAGAAATCGAGCGCGCCCTGGATCTGGCCGTTCTCGCCGTAGCCGCCGTGCAGCGCGTTGAATGCGCGCACGAAGCCTTCGTCCTTCAGCGCCGACAGCGGCCGCTCGGCCGGGTCGAACGGATGCGCATCGACGCCCGCGTCACGCAGGCCCTGCAGCACGAGGCGGCCCGAGGTGAGCGACACCTCGCGCTCGGCGGATTCGCCGCCGAACAACACCGCCACCTTGCCGAAACGTTTCGGATCGATCCCGCTCATGTCATCCCTTCTGTTGCGTGTTCTGCACGACCTTCGCCGGCACGCCGCCGATCGAACCCGCGCCCATCGTGATCACCACGTCGCCGTTCTGCGCGACCTTCGCCAATGCATCCGGCACGTCGTCGACCGTTGCGACGAACACCGGGTCAACCTTCCCTATCGCGCGCAGCGCACGCGACAGCGCGTCGCCGCTGGCCGTCGCGATCGCGGCCTCGCCGGCCGCATAGACTTCCGTCAGCACCAGCGCATCGACCGTCGACAGCACGTTGACGAAATCGTCGAAGCAGTCGCGCGTGCGCGTGTAGCGGTGCGGCTGGAACGCCAGCACGAGGCGGCGGCCCGGGAATGCGCCGCGCGCGGCCGCGATCGTCGCGGCCATTTCGACCGGGTGATGGCCGTAGTCGTCGATCAGCGTGTACTGGCCGCCGTCCGCGGTCGGTACGTCGCCGTAACGCTGGAAGCGCCGGCCTACACCGTTGAATTCCGCGAGCGCCAGCTGGATCGCGTCGTCCGTCACGCCGAGGTCGGTCGCGATCGCGATCGCCGCGAGCGCGTTCTGCACGTTGTGCAGGCCCGGCATGTTCAGTACGACCGCGAGCGGCGCGCGCCCTTCGCGGATCACCGTGAAATGCATCCGGCCGTCGCGCGCGTCGATGTCCTCGGCGCGCACCTGCGCGTCCGGCGACAGGCCGTAGCGCACGACCGGCTTCGAGATGAACGGGATGATCTGCCGCACGTTCGGATCGTCGACGCACACGACCGCGCTGCCGTAGAACGGCAGGCGCTGCGTGAATTCGATGAACGCCTGCTTGAGCCGCGCGAAATCGTGGCCGTAGGTGTCCATGTGATCGGCGTCGATGTTCGTGATGACTTCGATCACCGGATACAGGTTCAGGAACGACGCGTCCGACTCGTCGGCCTCGGCGACGATGAAGTCGCCCGTGCCGAGCCGCGCGTTCGCGCCGGCGCTGATCAGCCGCCCGCCGATCACGAAGGTCGGGTCGAGCCCGCCCGCCGCGAGCACGCTCGCGACGAGGCTCGTCGTCGTGGTCTTGCCGTGCGTTCCGGCGATAGCGATGCCCTGCTTCAGGCGCATCAGTTCCGCGAGCATCACCGCGCGCTGCACGATCGGCACGCGCTTCGCGCGCGCGGCCAGCACTTCCGGGTTGTCCGAGCGCACGGCCGTCGACACGACGACCGCGTTCGCGCCCTCGATGTTCGCCGCATCGTGGCCGATCGCGATCCGCGCGCCGAGCGCCTGCAGACGATCGGTCACCGCGTTGCGCGACAGGTCCGAGCCGCTGACCTCGTAGCCGAGGTTGACGAGCACTTCGGCGATGCCGCTCATGCCCGCGCCGCCGATCCCGACGAAATGAATGTGTTTGACGATGTGTTTCATTGCAATTGTTCCAGGTTCGCGCCGGCCGCCTTCGCGCACACGCGCGCGACTTCCTCGGTGGCCTCGGGCTTCGCCAGTGCGCGCGAACGTTCCGCCATGTCGGCGAGCGATGCCCGCGACTGACCGCGCAGCCAGTCGGCGAGCAGGTCCGCCGACAGGTCGCGTTGTTGCACCAGCACGGCCGCGCCCGCATCGGCGAGGAACGCGGCATTGGTCGTCTGGTGATCGTCGACCGCGTACGGGAACGGCACGAACAGCGCCGCCACGCCCACCGCCGCGATCTCCGACACCGTCATCGCCCCCGACCGGCAGATCACGAGATCCGCCGCCGCATATGCGGCCGCCATGTCGTCGATGAACGGCACGAGCCGCACGTCTTCGCCGGCCGCGAAACCGGCCGCTTCGTAATTCGCCTTCAGTGCATCGATATGCTTCGCGCCGGCCTGATGCACGATGCGCGGGCGTTCGCCCGGCACCAGCATCGCCAGTGCGCGCGGCACCACTTCGTTCAGCGCGGTCGCGCCGAGGCTGCCGCCGACGACGAGCACGTTCAACGGGCCGCTGCGCGACGCATAGCGTGCTTTGGGCGGTTCCGTGCGCGCAAGTTCCGTGCGGATCGGGTTACCTGTCCATTCCGCGTGCGGCAGCGCGCCGGGGAACGCGACGAGCACGCGTTTCGCGAGTTTCGCGAGCACCTTGTTCGTGAGGCCCGCGATCGAATTCTGTTCGTGCAGCACGAGCGGACGACCCGACAGCGCAGCCATCACGCCCGCCGGGAACGTGATGTAGCCGCCCATCCCGAGCACGACGTCCGGCCGCACTCGGCGCAGCGCGCCGAGGCTCTGCCAGCACGCGCGCAGCAGGTTGACCGGCAGCGTCAGCTTGGTCTTCAGGCCCTTGCCGCGCAGCCCGCCGAACCGCACGTATTCCATCGGAATGCCGTGCTTCGGCACGAGCGTCGCTTCCATCCCGGCCGGATTGCCGAGCCATACGACGCGCCAGCCCGCCGCTTCCATCCGGTGCGCGACCGCGAGCCCCGGGAACACGTGGCCCCCGGTGCCGCCTGCCATCACCATCAGCGTGCGTCGCGACGCGGTCATACCTTCCCTCCGCGCATCAACACCCGGTTTTCATAGTCGACCCGCAGCAGCACCGCGAGCGCGACGCAGTTCAGCAGAATGCCCGAGCCGCCGTAGCTCACGAGCGGCAGCGTGAGGCCCTTGGTCGGCAGCAGCCCGAGGTTCACGCCCATGTTGATGAACGCCTGCGCGCCGAACCAGATGCCGATGCCCTTTGCCGTCAGGCCCGCGAACGTGCGATCGAGCGCGAGCGCCTGGCGGCCGATCTCGAACGCGCGACGCACGATCCAGTAGAACAGCAGGATCACGACCAGCACGCCGATGAAGCCGAGCTCCTCGCCGATCACCGCGAGGATGAAGTCGGTATGCGCTTCCGGCAGGTAGTTCAGCTTCTCGACGCTGCCGCCGAGGCCGACGCCGAACCATTCGCCGCGGCCGAACGCGATCAGCGAATGCGTGAGCTGGTACGCCTTGCCCTGCGCATAGCGCTCGTCCCACGGATCGAGATACGCGAAGATCCGCTCGCGACGCCACGGCGACAGCCACACCAGCATCGTGAACGTGCCGACCGCCGTCGCGACGAGGCCGCCGAACAGCTTGCCGTTCACGCCGCCGAGGAACAGCACGCCCATCGCGATCGCGGCGACCACCATGAACGCGCCCATGTCAGGCTCGAGCAGCAGCAGCGCGCCGACCAGGCCGACCGCGAACGCCATCGGCAGGAAGCCCTTCGCGAAGCTCTGCATGTACTCCTGCTTGCGCACCGTGTAGTTCGCCGCGTAGATCGTCACCGCAAGCTTCATGATTTCCGACGGCTGCATGTTCGTGATGCCGAGCGGAATCCAGCGGCGCGCGCCGTTCACGCCCTTGCCGACGTGCGGGATCAGCACGATCACGAGGCTGACGAGCGCGATCAGGAAGAGATGCGGCGCGTACTTGTCCCACGTCGATACCGGCACGCGGAACGCGACCACCGCCGCGACGAACGCGACGACGAGCGACACGCAGTGGCGCATCAGGAACGCGTAATCGTGGTACTGCGCGTATTTCGGCGAATCCGGCATCGCGATCGACGCCGAATACACCATCACGACGCCGAGCCCGAGCAGCGCGATCGCCACCCACAGCAGCGAGTAATCGAAGTCGAGCATCCGCGAACGGCTCGGGCGCACGCCGTTGACGACGCTCGCGAGGCCGCCCGTCGCGGCGCGCGTGGCGGACGCGACACGGCCGCCCGCGGCATTGCCGCCGGCCTCGCGCCGGTCGTTGAAACGGGAGACGAGGCGATCGGACCAGCTCATGGCGTCGCTCCTTTGTCGATGGCGATTTCGTCGACCGCCGCGCGGAACACATCCGCGCGATGGGCGTAATTCCTGAACATGTCGAGGCTCGCGCACGCAGGCGACAGCAGCACCGCGTCGCCCGGCTCCGCGAGATCGGCCGCCGCGTGCACCGCGCCTTCGAGCGTTTCGTGGTCGGCGAGCGGCACGCCCGTTTCGGCGAGCGTGTCGCGAATCGCCGGCGCATCGCGGCCGATCAGCATCACCGCGCGGCACCAGCGCGCGACCGGCGCGACCAGCGGCGCGAAATCCTGGCCCTTGCCGTCGCCGCCTGCGATCAGCACGATCTTCTGCGCGAGCCCGTCGAGCGCGGCAACCGTCGCACCGACGTTCGTTCCCTTGCTGTCGTCGACGTAGTCGACGTCGTCGATCGTCGCGATCACTTCGACACGATGCGCTTCGCCGCGGTATTCGCGCAGCGCATGCAGCAGCGGCGCGGCCGGCAGGTCGATCGCACGCGCGAGCGCGAACGCGGCCAGCGCGTTCGCCGCGTTGTGCAGCCCGCGAATGCGCAGCGCGTCGGCCGGCATCAGGCGCTTCTGCGCGATGTCGGGCGTATGCGCGGCGTCGCGCTTGCGCCGGCGGCTCGTCGTCGCTTCATCGGGCGCGTCGCGATCGACGGCTTCCACCAGCCACGCGATGCCGTTGTCGCGCGACAGCCCGTAGTCGCCGTCCTGCGTCGGTTCGTGCAGGCCGAACGTGACCGTACGCGGCGCGTCGGCCGCGCCGGCGGCCGGCGCGAACTTCATCACGGCGGCATCGTCGCGGTTCAGAACGCGCGTCGTCGTCGCGCCGAAGATCCGGCCCTTTGCCTTCGCGTAGGCGTCGAAGCTGCCGTGCCAGTCGAGGTGGTCCTGCGTGATGTTGAGGATCGCGGCCGCATCGGGCGCGAACGTGCGCGCGGTCTCGAGCTGGAAGCTCGACAGTTCGAGCACCCACACGTCGGGCAGCGCCGTTTCGTCGATCGCGCCCGCGAGCCGGTCGAGCATCGCGGGGCTGATGTTGCCGGCAACGGCGACCTTCTTGCCCGCGCGCTGGCACAACAGGCCCGTGAGGCTCGTCGTCGTGGTCTTGCCGTTGGTGCCGGTGATCGCGAGCACCTTCGGCTGGTAGCCGCTCGTGCCGAGCGCGCGCAGCGCCTGTGCGAAGAATTCCAGCTCGCCCCACACCGCGATCCCGAGCTCGTTCGCGGCCGCGACCAGCGCAGCGAGTTCCGGTTCGAGCGGCGACAGCCCGGGGCTCAGCCCGACGAGTTCGACGCCGCCGTCGAGCAGCGCGGGCGCGAACGCCCCGCCGACGAATTCCGCATCGATGCCTTCAGCCTGCAGCGAGGCAAGGTTCGGGGGCGCCTCGCGGGTATCGGCAATGCGCAGCCGGCACCCGTGCCTCGCGCACCATCGCGCGATCGCGAGACCCGATTCCCCGAGCCCCAGTACGAGCACCATCGGCCGTTGCCGATCTCCAAACATCTCGCCAGACATCCTTGTTACCTTTCCTTTACCGCAACTTGAGGGTGGTCAAACCGAACAGGCACAGCATCAGCGTGATGATCCAGAAACGCACCACCACCTGCGTTTCCTTCCAGCCGGACAATTCGAAATGGTGATGCAGCGGCGCCATCTTCAGCAGGCGGCGCCCTTCGCCGTAACGCTTTTTCGTGTACTTGAACCACGACACCTGCAGCATCACCGACAGCGTTTCCGCGACGAAGATGCCGCCCATGATGAACAGCACGATTTCCTGGCGCACGATCACCGCGACCGTGCCGAGCGCGCCGCCGAGCGCCAGCGCGCCGACGTCGCCCATGAACACCTGCGCGGGGTGCGTGTTGTACCAGAGGAACGCGAGCCCTGCCCCGCCCATCGCGGAACAGAAGATCAGCAGTTCGCCCGCGCCCGGGATGTGCGGGAACAGCAGGTATTTTGAATAGACCGCGCTGCCCATCACGTACGCGAACACACCCAGCGACGCCCCGACCAGCACGACCGGCATGATGACGAGGCCGTCGAGGCCGTCGGTCAGGTTCACCGCGTTACTCGCGCCGACGATCACGAAGTAGGTCAGCACGATGAAACCCCAGACGCCCAGCGGATAGCTGATCGACTTCAGGAACGGCAGCATCAGGTCGGCGCGCGCCGGCAGCCCCATCGACAGGCCGCTCCTCACCCACGCCATGAACAGGTCGAACACGCGCACGTTGTTCGCCTCGGACACGCTGAAGGCGAGGTAGACGGCCGCGAACAGCCCGATCACCGACTGCCAGAAATACTTCTCGCGCGACGACATCCCGCGCGGGTCCTTGTGGACGACCTTGCGGTAGTCGTCCACCCAGCCGATCACGCCGAAACCGAACGTGACGAGCATCACGATCCAGATGAAACGGTTCGTCAGGTCGCCCCACAGCAGCGTCGCGACCGCGATGCCGATCAGGATCAGCACGCCGCCCATCGTCGGCGTGCCCGACTTGACGAGGTGCGTCTGCGGGCCGTCCTTGCGCACGGCCTGCCCGACCTTCATTTGCGTCAGCTTGCGGATCACCCACGGTCCGCACACGAGCCCGATCCCGAGCGCAGTGATGGTGGCCATCACCGCCCGGAACGTGAGGTACGTGAACAAGCGCAAAAAGCTTGCGTCACCTTGCAGCCATTGCGCCAGCGCCAGCAGCATGCTTCCTTCCTTCTACTCAGTGTGCAGCGGGCGCCGTGCCCGCCGCGGGTTGGTTCGTCAGCGCGTCGACCACGCGCTCCATCTTCATGTACCGCGAGCCCTTCACGAGCACCGTCGCCTGCGCGCCGTAGCCCGCCGCGAGCAGCGCGTCGACCAGCGTGCCGACGTCGCCGAAATGGCGGGCCGTGTCGCCGTATGCCGTACACGCATCGCGCGACGCATCGCCGAGCGCGAACAGCGCGTCGATCCCGCGCTCGCGCGCGTACGCACCGATCTCGCGATGGAACGCCGGCCCTTCGTCGCCGACCTCGCCCATGTCGCCGATCACCAGCACGCGCGGCGCCGGTTGCGCGGCGAGCACGTCGATCGCGGCGCGCATCGAATCGGGGTTCGCGTTGTACGTATCGTCGACGACCGTCGCGCCCGCGAGACTGCCGGCGCTCGCCTGCCTCACCTGCAGCCGGCCCTTGACCGGCTCGAACGATTCGAGGCCTTGCCGGATCGCCGGCAGCGCGACGCCAGCGCCCAGCGCTGCGGCCGTCGCGGCCAGCGCGTTGCAGGCGTTGTGCTCGCCGAGCGCACGCAGCCGCACCGTGACGGCGCCGGCCGGCGTGTCGATCGCGAGTTCGCCGCCGTGCAGACGGCCCGTGACCTGCGCTTCGGTCTGCCGTTCCGCATCGTTCAGCGCGAAATCGAGGATCCGGTTGCCCGTCGCCGCGACACGCCAGATGCCCGCATACGCATCGTCGGCCGGGAACACGGCGACACCGTCCGGCGGCAGCGCGTGGATCACGGCCGCGTGTTCGAGCGCGACGGCTTCGACCGTCGCCATGAATTCCTGGTGCTCGCGCTGCGCGTTGTTCACGAGCGCGACCGTCGGCGCGGTGAGACGCGCGAGCACTTCGGTCTCGCCGGGGTGATTCATCCCGAGCTCGATCACCGCGAGGCGATGTGCAGCCGACAGGCGCAGCAGCGTCAGCGGCAGGCCGACGTCGTTGTTCAGGTTGCCGGCGGTCGCGAGCCGCGCGTCGGCGCCGACCGCCGCCGCGAAGATCGACGCGATCATTTCCTTGACGGTCGTCTTGCCGTTGCTGCCCGTCACCGCGACGAGCGGCAGCGGAAATCGTTTGCGCCAGCCGTGTGCGAGCGCGCCGAGCGCGGCACGCGTTTCGCCGCCTTCGATCGCCGGCATCGCGAGACCTGCCGGCACGTGCGCGACGAGCGCCGCCGACGCGCCGCGCGCGGCCACGTCGACGAGAAAATCGTGCGCGTCGAAGCGCTCGCCTTTCAGCGCGACGAACAGGTCGCCCGGGCCGACCGTGCGGCTGTCGGTCGACACGCGTTCGAACGTGACGCCCGCATCGCCGTGGACGGTTGCGCCGGGAATCAGGCGAGCGGCTTCGCCGAGGCTGAGCATCGTCATTCGCCGCCTCCCTTGCCGTGCGTCGCACGTGCTGCCAGCGCGAGCCGCGCGTGATCCTGGTCGGAGAACGTACGTTTCTTGCCCATGATTTCCTGCGTTGCCTCGTGGCCCTTGCCGGCCAGCACGACGACGTCCTCGCGTGCGGCGCCGCGCACGGCCTGCAGGATTGCGCTCGCGCGATCCTCGATACGGCGTGCGCGCTCGGGCGCGGTCATGCCCGCGACGACCTGGTCGATGATGCGCTGCGGATCTTCGCTGCGCGGGTTGTCGCTCGTGACGACGGTTTCGTCGGCGAGCCGTTCGGCGATCGCGCCCATCAGCGGCCGCTTCGTCGCATCGCGATCGCCGCCGCAGCCGAACATGCACACGAGCCGGCCGCCGCGCGCGGCAGCGATCGGGCGCAGCGCGTCGAGCGTCTTCTCGAGCGCATCGGGCGTGTGTGCGTAGTCGATCACGACGAGCGGTTCGTCGTTCTGCAGCCGGCCGCCGAGCCGCTGCATCCGGCCGTTGACGGATTCGAGTCGCGCGATCTCGGCGATCGCCGCGTCGAACGGCACGTCGGCCGCGAGCAGCGAGCCGAGCACCGCGAGCAGGTTGCTGACGTTGAACGTGCCGAGCGTACCGACCTCGACGTCCGCGTCGCCCCACGACGAACGCAGGCGGAATGCCGTGCCGGTCGCGGTGGCGCGCACGTCGAGCGCGACCAGTTCGCGATCGGCGTCGGGCGCCGGTGCGTCGCCGATCCCGTACGCAATCGTGCGCACGCGGCCGGCCAGCATTTCGAGCAGGCGCCGGCCCGCCGCATCGTCGCGATTGACGACCGCCGCGCGCAGGCCGCGCCATGCGAACAGCTTCGCCTTCGCGGCCTCGTATGCGTCGAACGTGCCGTGATAGTCGAGGTGATCCTGCGTGAGATTCGTGAATACCGCGATGTCGAATGCCGTGCCGTTCACGCGCCCCTGGTGCAGCGCGTGCGACGACACCTCCATCGCCACGGCCTTCGCGCCCGCGTCGCGCAACTGCGCAAGGCTGCGCTGAAGTTGCGGCGCGTCGGGTGTGGTGAAACCCGTCGGCACGAGCTGGCCGGGCATCCCGCTGCCCAGCGTACCGATCACCGCGCACGGCTGGTGCAGCGCCGTCAGCGCGGCGGCGATCCATTGCGTGCACGAGGTCTTGCCGTTGGTGCCGGTCACGCCGACCGCGAGCAGGCTGTCGCTCGGATCGCCGTACCAGCCGCTGGCGATCTCGCCTGCCAGCTGGTCGAGCGCCGGCACCGCGAGCGCGACCGGAACGGCCGGCGCGGCGGCCAGCCCTTCCGGCTGATACAGCACGGCGGCCGCATCGCGAGCGACGGCATCGGTCATGAAAGCGCGGTTGTCTGCCCCGTCGACCGCATACGCGAGAAACACGTCGCCGGCCTTGAGGCTGCGCGTGTCGGCATGCAGTTGCGCGGCGGGGGCCACATGCTGACGCAGCCACGCAAGCGCGGCTGCGATCTGCTGATGCGCCGGATGGGAACTGCGGGCGGCGCTCATCGAACAACTCCTGGTGAATTACGCGTCGTGCTGGACACGATCATATGCTTCGCACCGCTACCCGCGGCGAGCTTTTGCGGGCCCGTCGCAGCCGGTGCCGCCGGCGAATCGTCAGACACGACGAGCTGCTTGATCGGCATGTTCGGCGGCACGTTCAGCGCACGCATCGTGTCGCCGGCGATCGCCGAGAATACGGGGCCCGACACCGCGCCACCAAAGTGGCTGCCGGCGGTCGGCTCGTCGACCGACACCGCGACGACGATGCGCGGATTCGGCATCGGCGCCATCCCGACGAACGACGCGCGGTACTTGCGCGTGTAGCCGTGGCCTTCATGCTTGTACGCGGTACCGCTCTTGCCGCCGACGCGATAGCCCGGCACCGCCGCATCCGGCGACGTGCCGCCCGGCGCCACCACCGTCTCGAGCATCGCGCGAACCTCGCGCGCGGTGGTCGGGTTGAACACCTGCGTGCCCACGACCGGCTGGTTGGGGTCGGTCTTGAAAATGGTCACGGGCATCAGCTCGCCGTCGTGCGCGATCGCCGTGTATGCCCGTGCGAGCTGGAACAGCGACACCGACAGGCCGTAGCCGTACGACATCGTCGCCTGCTCGATGCGCCGCCAGCTCTTCCACGGCCGCAGGCGGCCGGCCACCGCGCCCGGGAAGCCGACCTTCGGCGCCTGGCCGAGGCCGATGCTCGTATACATATTCCACATTTCCTCGGGCCGCATCGTCATCGCGATCTTCGTCGCGCCGATGTTGCTCGACTTCTGGATCACGCCGCCGACCGTCAGCGTGCCGAAGCCTGCGTCGTCGGTGATCGGCGCGCCGTCGAGCACGAAATGCCCGTTGCCCGTCTCGACGAGCGTGTTCGGCGTCACACGATGCAGGTCGAGCGCGAGCGACACCGTGAACGGCTTCATGATCGAGCCCGGCTCGAACACGTCGGTCATGATCCGGTTGCGCAACTGCTCGCCCGTCATGCGCGAGCGGTCGTTCGGGTTGTACGTCGGGTAGTTGACGAGCGCGAGCACTTCGCCGGTGCGCACGTCGACGACCATCGCCGCGCCGGCCTTCGCCTTGAACTTCTCGACGGCGGCCTTCAGGTTCGCGTACGCGATGTACTGGATCTTGCTGTCGATCGACAGGTCGACGTCGGTTCCGTTGTGCGGCGGGATCTGCTCGGCGACGTCCTCGACGATGTGCCCCATCCGGTCCTTGATCACGCGGCGTACGCCCGACGTGCCGGACAGCATCTTCTGGTCGCCGAGTTCGACGCCCTCCTGCCCTTCGTCCTCGACGTTCGTGAAGCCGATCAGGTGAGCGGTGATCTCGCCTTCCGGATAGAAGCGCTTGTATTCGTTGCGCTGATAGATGCCCGGGATGTCGAGCGCGGCGACCTTGTCCGCGATGTCGATCGGCACCTGGCGCTTCACGTAGACGAAACCCTTGTCTTCCGACAGCTTCACGCGCAGTTCCTTCGACGTCATGCCGAGGAGCTTGCCGAGCTGGTTGACCTTGTCGGCGTCGAGATCGTCCGGCACCGCGTCGGGAATCGCCCAGATCGCGCGCACGGGCAGGCTCGTCGCGAGCACGAGCCCGTTACGGTCGAGAATCTTGCCGCGCGTCGCGGGCAGCTCGAGCGTGCGCTGGTAGCGGCTCTCGCCCTGCTTCTGATAGAACGCGTTGCCCGGGCCCTGGATCCAGAACGCCCGCGCGGCCAGCGCGACGAACGCCATGAACAGCATGAACACGACGAGCTTCGAGCGCCACATCGGCAGATGCACGCCCAGCACGGGGCTCGACGAGAACTTCACGTTCTGGCGCTTCGGCGACGGCTTCATCGTGCGCCCCCCTTGCCGGCCGTGTCGGCGGAAGCCGGGATCGGCGCGTCGATCGCCTTCGCGGCGCCCGGCGACAGCGTCAGGTATTGCGTGCGGCCGGTCGTGATCGGCTGCATCTTCAGCGAATCGTTCGCGAGCTGCTCGATGCGCGACGTCTTCGACAGCGCGCTCTGCTGATATTGAAGCTGCGCGTAGTCCTGCTGGAGCTGACGCTCCTGCGACTGCGCGCGCTGCAACTGGATGAAGATCTGGCGCTGCTGGTTCGTCGAGTTGACGACCGACAGCGCGCAACCCATCACGATGATCAGCAGGAAGATGTTGAAGCGGCTCATGGCGTGACGCGCTCCGCAATGCGCATCACGGCGGACCGGGCGCGCGGATTCGCGGCGACTTCCGCTTCACTCGGAAACTGGCGGCTGATGATCTTGAGCGGCGGGCTCGGGAGGTCGACGGCGCGGATCGGCAGGCGACGATCGACCGCAGGCGCACTCGCGTGCGCCTGCATGAATCGTTTGACGATCCGGTCCTCGAGTGAATGAAAGCTGATGACCACCAGCCGCCCCCCTTGCTCCAGCAACGACAATGCCGCGTCTAGTACGACTTGCAGGTCCGCAAGCTCTTGATTGACGTGAATCCGTATAGCCTGAAAGGTGCGGGTTGCCGGATCCTTGCCCTTCTCACGGGTTTTGACGACGTGACCCACGATTTGGGCAAGCTCGCCCGTGGTGTCGAGAGGCCCAAGACGGTCGGACTCTGCCCGGCGAGCAACAAGCGCCTTTGCAATCTGAAAAGCAAACCGTTCTTCCCCATAATCCCGTATCACCTCCGTCAATTCCTGCACCGAAGCCCGTGCGAGCCATTCGGCCGCCGACTCGCCACGCGTCGGATCCATTCGCATGTCCAGCGGACCATCGGCGCGGAAGCTGAAGCCGCGCGCCGGATCGTCCACCTGCGGCGAGGACACGCCCAGGTCCAGCAACACACCCGACACCTTCTCGACGCCGCGCGCCGCAAGCGCGTCGCGCATCGATGCAAAGCTGTCATGCACGATCGAGAAGCGCGCATCCTCGATGCCCTGCGCCGTCTCGATCGCCCTCGGGTCCTTGTCGAACGCGATCAGCCGCCCAGCCGCCGCCAGCCGCGCGAGCACCGCGCGGCTATGGCCGCCGCGCCCGAACGTGCCGTCGACATACACGCCGTCCGGCCGCGTCACGAGCGACTCGACCGCTTCATCCAACAGCACCGTCCGATGCCGCAATTCGTTTCCCATCGCGGGCGTCTCCGTCACCGCAATCAGAACGTGAAATTCTTCAGCGCGTCGGGCATGCCCTGCGCCATCGCTGCCTGCTCCTTCGCGTTGTAGGTCTGCGAATCCCACAGCTCGAAGTGACTACCCATTCCCAACAACATGACTTCCTTTTCCAGTCCGGCTGCCATGCGCAGCTCGGGCGATACAAGAATCCGGCCGGCGCTGTCGAGATCGACGTCCATCGCATTGCCGAGAAAAATTCGCCGCCACCAGTGCGCGTCCATCGGCAGCGCGGCGATCTTGGCGCGGAATACTTCCCATTCGGGGCGCGGAAACAGCAACAGGCAGCCGTCCGGGTGCTTGGTCACAGTCACCCGTCCTTCTGCCTGTCCTTGCAGCGCTTCGCGATAGCGAGCCGGCACCGACATCCGCCCTTTCGCATCGAGCGTCAGCGCCGACGCCCCTTGGAACACTTTCCGCTCTCCCGTTCAGGGCACCGAAGTACCCGACCAATGCTGAGAATTTAGCCGGAATAGCCCGCCAAATCACACAAAAATACACTTTCTCACACTGTCTCCCACTTTAGAGGAAGGGTTTGGCACGGTCAAGGGAGCGGCCCGCTTTTTTGACGAATTTTGTTAGTTAGAACAAGGACTTACGCGCACATGCTCATGCGGCCCCTCATTCCAAAAACCGTTATAAATGAATGAGCTAGTGCAACCTGTGAAGGTGATACATGAGAAAGACGGGCCAGACTGGCGTGCGGACGGGGCTTTCGGGGGCGGGAAAACGAGGAATAAACGGGCGGTATCGGGGGCGGCGAACCGGGGCGGCGTCGCACGCCGCCCCGGCGCAAATCTCAGAGATAGTACGCAGTGCTCGTCATGACTTTCGACGCGGCGCGCATCAGCATCCGCGCGGGCAGCGGCAGCTCGATCCCGCCGGCGTCGGTCGCGGCCTTGCCGTGCTTCACCTCGTCGATGCGCATCTGGTCGACGATCGCGCGCGACGCGCTATCGCCCGCCGGCAGCTCGGACATATGGCCTTCCAGGTGATTCTCGACCTGCCGTTCGGTCTCGGCCATGAACCCGAGGCTGACTTTGTCGCCAAGCGTGCCGGCCGCCACGCCGATCGCGAGCGCGCCGGCATACCACAACGGGTTCAGCAGGCTCGGGCGCGAGTCGAGCTCCTTCAGGCGGTGCGCGGTCCATGCGAGGTGGTCCTCCTCCTCGCGCGCAGCCTCTTCGAACATCGCCTTCGCCGTCGCCGTACGCGCGGTGAGCTTCTGCGCCTGGTAGAGCGCCTGCGCGCACACTTCGCCGACATGGTTCACGCGCATCAGCCCGGCCGCATGCGTCCGCTCGGCGGGCGTCAGTTCGTCGGCCGGCGCCTCGGCCGGCACGGGTACCGGGCGGCTCATCCGGCTAATGCCGGTCAGCGATCGCAGGCCGCGATCGAATTCGCTGATCAGTTCATCCAACACCATCCTGTTCTCCTGGCTGCGTGTGCCGCCGCGAGCGGCAAGGGCACGAGTCCGCTGCGTAACCGACTTGATTATTCAGCGGAAATTGCGGTTAACCCGTGATTTTAACCATTGTTGCATAAACGAAACATGGCGACCTTGAGCGACGGCATTTCGCTTTGTGGCAAAAAACGGTTTTGCTACATTACGTGCGACTTCTTGCGAAGTTGATGGGGCCCGTCAACAGAACATAACTATCTGCCCCGCCAAAAAAATTCAGTGATTCTTGGAGATCCGTTAATGAAAAAGTCGCTTCTCGCGCTCGTCGCGCTGGGCGCGTTCGCTGGCGCTGCCCATGCGCAAAGCAGCGTGACGCTTTACGGCATCATCGATGAAGGCCTGCTGTTCAACAACAACGCAGGCGGCAAGCACCTGTACAGCATGGCCAGCGGCGTGATGCAAGGCAGCCGCTTCGGCATGCGCGGCACCGAAGACCTCGGTGGCGGCCTGAAGGCGATCTTCACCCTCGAAAACGGTTTCGACGTGAACAGCGGCAAGCTCGGTCAGGGCGGCCTGATGTTCGGCCGCCAGGCTTACGTCGGCCTGTCGAGCCAGTACGGTACGGTCACGCTGGGTCGTCAATACGACTCCGTCGTCGACTTCGTCGGCCCGCTCGAGGCAGGCGACCAGTGGGGCGGCTACATCGCCGCTCACCCGGGCGACCTCGACAACTTCAACAACGCGTACCGCGTGAACAACGCAGTCAAGTTCACGAGCAACACCTACGGCGGCTTCTCGTTCGGCGGCATGTACAGCTTCGGCGGTCAGGCAGGCCAGTTCTCGAAGAACCAGGTCTGGTCGCTCGGCGCAGGCTACAACAACGGCCCGCTGGTCTTGGGTGTCGGCTACTTGAACGCACGCACGCCGAATCAATTCGGCGGCATGTTCAACAACGGCTCCGCGTCCGCATCGGTTTCTTCGCCGGTCTACGGCACGTACGCGAACAATGCGAACACGTACCAGGTCATCGGTGCAGGCGGCGCATACACGTTCGGCGCAGCAACGATCGGCGCAACGTACTCGAACACGAAGTTCAAGGGCTTCTCGGCCGGTCCGTTCGTGAACCAAAGCGCGACGTTCAACAACGGCGAACTCAACTTCAAGTATCAGTTGACCCCGGCGTTGATTCTCGGCGCAGCATACGACTACACGCAAGGCAGCAAGATCAACGGCAGCTCGGCAGCCAAGTACCACCAAGGCTCGCTGGGTGTCGACTACTTCCTGTCGAAGCGCACCGACGTCTACGCGATCGGCGTGTACCAGCACGCATCGGGCAACGTGCTCGACGCGAACGGCAACGTCATCCAGGCAACGGCAGCGATCAACGGTCTCGCAGGTTCGAGCACCAGCAACCAGGTCGCAGCACGTGTCGGTATCCGTCACAAGTTCTAATCAGCTTGCCTGACAAGCCGCAGCATATTGAAGGCGCCTTCGGGCGCCTTTTTCTTTTTCGGTGCGGCGGCATGACCGGTGCGCAGTGGATGGGCCGGGCCGCGCAGTACGCGTCGCCGGGGTTCCGCGCCCGTGTAGGCCTGCCGCCGGCAGCCGGCGGAAACGGCCTCTTTCGATATGGACCGGTCGCGCAGCACGCGGCGCCCAGGAGCTCCGTGACCGTGCGCGGCTTCAAAACGCACGGCCAGTCGCCATCCGTAGCGGGATACAACCGCTCCTATATCAGCCGGTCGCGCAACGCGCGGCGCCAGAGCTTCGTGACCGTACGCGGCTTCAAAACGCACGGCCAGTCGCCATCCGTAGCGGGATAAAACCGCTTCCGAAATCAGCCGGTCATGCAGCACGCGGCGCCGGGGCTCCGTGACCGTGTACGGCTTCGAAACGCACGGCCAGCCCCCAACCGTAGCGGGAACAGCCTGTTCCGATATCAGCCGATTGCGCGCCACGCGGCGCCGGGACTCCGTGCCCGTGCGCGGCCTCGAAACGTACGGCAGGCCGCCAGCCGCTGCGGGGACAACCTCGTCCGACATCAGCCAGTCACGCAGCACGCAGCGCCGGAGGCTCCGTACCCGTGCGCGACTTCCAGACGCACGGCCAGCCGTCAGCCGCAGCGGGAATCAATCTCCGCCGATCCGCGCTCGCGCCACAAACAAAAAAGCCCGGCACAAGCCGGGCTCTTCCGTTCGACCACGCCGTTACGCGCGTCCGTCGCGCAGCTCGCGCCGCAGAATCTTGCCGACGTTCGTCTTCGGCAGCTCGGTGCGGAATTCGACCAGTTTCGGCCGCTTGTAGCCGGTGAGCCGCTCCTTGCAATAAGCCAGGATGTCCTTGTCCGTGAGCGCCGGGTCCTTCTTCACGATGAACAACTTCACGGCTTCGCCGGAATGCTCGTCCGGCACGCCGACCGCCGCCACCTCGAACACGCCAGGATGCGACGCCACCACGTCCTCGACTTCGTTCGGGTACACGTTGAAGCCGGATACGAGAATCATGTCCTTCTTCCGGTCGACGATCTTCACGTAACCGCGCGCATCCATCACGCCGACGTCGCCCGTCTTGAAGAAGCCGTCCGGGAACATGACCTTCGCGGTCTCGTCCGGCCGGTTCCAGTAGCCGGCCATCACCTGTGGCCCGCGGATGCAGATCTCGCCAGGCTCGCCGAGCGCAACGTCGTTGCCGGCGTCATCGCGAATCGCAACCTCGGTCGACGGCAGCGGCAGACCGATCGTCCCGCTGTATTCGGTCGCCGTCACGGGGTTGCAGGTCGCGACCGGCGACGTTTCGGACAGCCCGTATCCTTCGATGATCGCGGTATGGGTCTTTTCGTACCAGCGCTTCGCGACGCCTTCCTGGATCGCCATGCCGCCGCCGTTGGCGATCACGAGCTTCGACAGGTCGAGCTGACTGAATTCGGGATGGTTCAACAGTGCGTTGTACAGCGTATTGACCGCCGGAATCGTCGAGATCTGGTACCCCTTCAACTCCTTGATCATGCCGGCGATGTCGCGCGGATTCGGGATCAGGATGCCCATGCCGCCCGTGCGCATCGTCAGGAAACCGCAGACGGTCAGCGCGAACACGTGATAGAGCGGCAGCGCGACAACCGTCACGAACTGCTTCACCTCCGGGTACTTCTCGTGAGCAGGGTGGTGCCACGCGCCGGCCTGCAGCACGTTCGACACGATGTTCCGGTGCAGCAGCGTCGCGCCCTTCGCCACGCCGGTCGTCCCGCCCGTGTACTGCAGGAATGCGACGTCGTCGGGGCCGATCTTCTGCGGCTTGAACGCCTGCCGCGCCCCCTCGGACAACGCGGCCTTGAAGCGCGTGAACGACGGAAGCTGCCATGCAGGCACCATCTTCTTCACGTTGCGCACGACGTAATTGACGAGCCACCCCTTGAGGCCCAGCAGGTCGCCCATCGACGCGACGACGACATGCTTGACGGCCGTATTCGCAATGACGGCCTGCAGCGTCGACGCGAAATTCTCGAGGATGACGATCGCTTCCGCACCGCTGTCCTTCAGCTGATGCTCAAGCTCGCGCGGCGTGTAGAGCGGGTTGACGTTGACGACGGCGTAACCGGCGCGCAGTACCGCGGCGATCGCCACCGGATACTGCAGCACGTTCGGCATCATGATCGCGACGCGTGCGCCACGCGCCAGGCCGCGGGATTGCAGCCAAGCGCCGAACTGGCGCGACAGCTTGTCGAGCTCGCCGTAGGTGATGCCCTTGCCCATGCAGACGAACGCGGTGCGATCGCGATACTGCCGGAAGCTTTCGTCGAGCAGATCCGGGACAGAGGGATAGGGAGACGCGTCAATTTCGGCTGGAACGCCGGGTGGGTACGATTTCAGCCAAATTTTGTCCATACTGCGCGTCTCCTCACGGATTTTCGAATGGTCGTGACCTGCTCCCCGTAAACCGGGCCAGTCGGAATCTAGTAAAGTCCGTTTTCGGAGAGGAAGACGGACATGAAGAAGCGCTTTTCGGAAGAACAGATCATCGGCTTCCTGAAGGAAGCGGAGGCGGGCCTGCCGGTGAAGGAGCTGTGCAGGAAGCATGGGTTCAGTGACGCCTCGTTCTACACGTGGCGCGCGAAGTTCGGCGGCATGGAGGTGTCGGAAGCCCGTCGGCTCAAGGAGCTGGAAGCCGAGAACGCGAGGCTGAAGAAGCTGCTGGCCGAGGCGATGCTCGATATGGAAGCCCTGAAGGTGGTCGTGAAGGGAAAGCCCTGAGCCCGCAGGCCAGGCGCGAGGCGGTCGCGGCGATTCGGCAGAAGGTCAATGTCTCCGAGCGCCGTGCCTGCCGGCTTGTCGGGCTTTCGCGCAGCGTGCTGCATTATGAAGCGCAGCCGGACCACGAGAATGAGGCGCTCAAGGCGCGCCTCATCGAGCTGGGGCACCAGAGGCGGCGTTTCGGCTATCGGCGGCTACACGCGCTGCTGGCGCGCGAAGGAAGGCACGTAAACCACAAGCGCGTGCACCGGCTGTATCGCGAGGCCGGACTGGCCGTGCGGCGCCGGCGACGGCGCCACGGCGTGATGGTCGAGCGCGAGCAGCTGGCTTTGCCGAGTACGCCGAACGAGGTGTGGTCCCTCGATTTCGTGATGGACGCATTGTCCAACGGGCGTCGCCTGAAGTGCCTGACCATTGTCGACGACTTCACCAAGGAAGCGGTCGAGATCGTGGTGGACCACGGCATCTCGGGTCGGTATGTGACGCGCGTGCTGGACCGGGTGGCGCGCTTCAGGGGCTACCCGAAAGCGTTGCGCACGGACCAGGGACCCGAATTCACGAGCCGCGCGCTGGACCAGTGGGCCTACGCCAACGGCGTGACGTTGAAATTGATTCAGGCGGGCAAGCCGACGCAGAATGCGTACATCGAGTCGTTCAATGGCAAGTTTCGTGACGAGTGTCTGAACGAGCACTGGTTCACGACGCTCGCCCACGCCCGGGCCGTGGTGTCGGCATGGCGCCGGGACTACAACGAGGCACGGCCGCACAGCGCATTGAACTACCAGTCGCCGGCCGAATTCGCGGCGAAGCATCCGGCACCAGTAGGCGCTCCTGTCTTGCAGGAGCATGTTTGAACAGGACTTTACTAGAAGCTCCGTGGCCCTATCGAAGGGGGCAGGTCAGTCGTGCTAAAACGCATCGTAACGGCTCGCCCGCCCCGAGACAACAGGGTTAGATGTCCACTTCGAACTTCCGGGGGAATTCGTCCGATCATACGCGGATGTTCGATCAAATGCGCTCAACCTCGACCAGGCAATCGTAAAACGTCGCCGAATTGCCGAGATCGGTCAACGCCTGGCTCGTCACCTCGTTCGCGTTCCGGCCGTCCGGCGACAGCTTCTTCCACCAGATCGACAGCCCGACGACGAGCCCGGCGCGCGCACGATCGGTAACTCTCGCGAGCGCCTGCATCGAACCGCGGTCGTTGAAGATGCGCACGACGTCTCCCTCCGTGATACCGCGCGCATCGGCATCGGACGGATGCATGTCGAGGTGCGGCTCGCCTTCCGTGGTCCGCAGGCTGTCGACGTTCACGAACGTGCTATTCAGGAAGTGACGGGCCGGCGGCGAGATCATTGCGAGCGGATAGCGCGCGGCGAGCTCGGGCGCGGCCTCGGCCGATTCGAACGGCGGCAGGTAGTCGGGAACGGGATCCATGCCCATCTGTTCGAGCCGGGCGCTATAGAACTCGCACTTGCCGGACGGCGTGCGGAAACCGCCATTCGCGAACGGCGCGTCCGGCAACTTGAGTTTCAGCCAGCCGGCGCGCTTCAACGTGTCCCAGTCGCTGTCGAGCGCCGGATCGTCCCATCGGAGCGCCGCGCGCGCGACCTCTTCGTCGCTCTGATAGAGCGCCGGTTCGTCGAGCCCCATGCTGCGCGCGATGCCGCGGAAGATCTCGGTGTTCGGCCGCGCCTCTCCCACCGGCGGAATCGAAGGCAGATTCGCCATCACGTAGGTGTGACCGTACGATTTGTGGATATCCAGATGCTCCAGCTGCGTGGTCGCGGGCAACACAATGTCGGCGAAATCGACGGTATCTGTCTTGAAATGCTCGAGAACGACCGTGAACAGATCGTCTCGCGCGAACCCTGCGGCAACCTTCGACGAGTCGGGCGCGACCGCCACCGGATTCGAGTTGTACACGATCACCGCTTCGACCTTCGGCCCGAAGGTCGCGTCGCCCGGGTGTAGCAGCGCGTCACCGATCGCGTTCATGTTGATGATGCGCGGCAGCTTGTGCGGCCAGCCCGGCATCAAATCCGGGCGCAGCAGCGCCGCCTGGTTGACCGGTGCGGACTCCGACGACGAAAGCAACATTCCGCCAGCCCGATCCCGCCACGCCCCCGTCAGCGCCGGCAAGCTCGCGATCGCACGCACGGCATTACCGCCGCCGCGTACGCGCTGCATGCCGTAGTTAAGACGGATCGACGCTTTGCGAGTGGCGCCATAACGCCGCGCGAGATCGACCAGTTCCGACACGTCGATTCCGCAGATCTCCGCAACGCGCTCCGGCGGATACGACATCGCCCGCGCTTTGAGCGCGTCGAAGCCGAGCGTATGGTTGGCGATGTAGTCGTGATCGAGCAGGTCTTCGGTAATCAACACATGCATCATGCCGAGCGCAAACGCGCCATCGGTACCCGGCTTCAGTGCGATGTGCTGATGGCATTTCTCCGCTGTCAGCGAGCGATACGGGTCGATCGCGACGAGACGCGCACCGCGACGTTTGGCTTCCTGTGCGCGCGTCCAGAAGTGCAGGCTCGACGCAATCGGGTTCGCGCCCCAGATCAGGATCAGCTCGCTTTCCTCGAAATGCTCGAGGTGCATGCCGAGGCTTCCGCCGTATGTGTAGCGCAGCCCCGCTGCGCCTGCCGCGGCGCAAATCGCCCGCTCGAGCCGCGACGCGCCGAGCTTGTGGAAGAACCGCTGGGCGATGCCCTCGCCTTGCACGAGCCCCATCGTCCCCGCGTAGCTGTACGGCACGATCGCTTCCGGTGCTCGCGCGGCGATCTCCCCGAGGCGGCGGCCGATCTCGTCGAACGCTTCGTTCCAGCTGATCGGCACGAAGCTTCCTTCCCCCTTCGCGCCGACGCGCTTGAGCGGAACGGTGAGGCGATCCGGATGATGAACGCGATCGGCGTATCGACTGACTTTCGTGCAAAGCACGCCCTGCGTCGGCGGATGGTCGGGATCGCCCGTGACCTTGATAGCCTTGCCGTTCTCGACGGTTACACGCATTGCGCACGTGTCCGGACAATCATGCGGGCAGACGGCCCGGGCTACCTGTGTGGCGGCGTTCATCGTTTTGAATGAGAGATGGGGGTTCGCAAATTTTACGTGGGCGCGCCGGATAAAGCGTTCACTTCGTGCGGATCCGGGGTTTTTTTGACTAAGGAATGATTCGAAGGGATGGGGGTTTCGGCTGCGATACGCGTTTTTCTCGCGGAGAAAATTGAATCGCCAACGTTGCATTCGTCGAGGGCGATGGAATGCGATTGGTCACGCATGACCGTGCGCGCCGATGCGTAGAGAGGAAGCGACTGCAGATTTGAGCGAAGATACAGCCAATAGGCCAGTGAATTGAGGAAGATAGCGGCCATTGCGGAACGACTTTGGCCTCTTGGGGATGGCGGGACCCCGGCCCGTCGGGTACGTTTCGAGGCGCGCTGCGGCCAGCTCGGGCCAAGCTATCCCTCCTCTCGCGCACACATTTCCATCACCGAAATGCAAAAACCCCCGCCTGGTCGGGCGGGGGTTTCTGGCTTAGGGAGCCTGACGATTACCTACTTTCACACGGGAATCCGCACTATCATCGGCGTAGAGTCGTTTCACGGTCCTGTTCGGGATGGGAAGGGGTGGGACCGACTCGCTATGGTCATCAGGCAAAGAGGGTTGTCACGTTGCTTCGCAACGCAACCAATCGGGAAGAAGCAGTAATTTTTGAGGTTGTGCGTATCAGCACATCGCGGTCATTCAACCGCTGTCTGTAAAACAGACTTGTTATAGGATCAAGCCTTACGGGCAATTAGTATCAGTTAGCTGAACGCATTACTGCGCTTACACACCTGACCTATCAACGTCCTGGTCTCGAACGACCCTTCAAGGGGATCTAGTCCCCAGGGATATCTCATCTTAAGGCGAGTTTCCCGCTTAGATGCTTTCAGCGGTTATCTCTTCCGAACATAGCTACCCGGCGATGCCACTGGCGTGACAACCGGTACACCAGAGGTTCGTCCACTCCGGTCCTCTCGTACTAGGAGCAGCCCCCTTCAAATATCCAACGCCCACGGCAGATAGGGACCAAACTGTCTCACGACGTTTTAAACCCAGCTCACGTACCTCTTTAAATGGCGAACAGCCATACCCTTGGGACCGGCTACAGCCCCAGGATGAGATGAGCCGACATCGAGGTGCCAAACACCGCCGTCGATATGAACTCTTGGGCGGTATCAGCCTGTTATCCCCAGAGTACCTTTTATCCGTTGAGCGATGGCCCTTCCATACAGAACCACCGGATCACTATGACCTGCTTTCGCACCTGCTCGACTTGTCGGTCTCGCAGTTAAGCACGCTTATGCCATTGCACTATCAGCACGATTTCCGACCGTACCTAGCGTACCTTCGTACTCCTCCGTTACGCTTTGGGAGGAGACCGCCCCAGTCAAACTGCCTACCATGCACTGTCCCCGACCCGGATCACGGGCCAAGGTTAGAACCTCAAACAAACCAGGGTGGTATTTCAAGGACGGCTCCACCGAAACTAGCGTTCCGGTTTCATAGCCTCCCACCTATCCTACACAGATCGGTTCAAAGTCCAATGCAAAGCTACAGTAAAGGTTCATGGGGTCTTTCCGTCTAGCCGCGGGTAGATTGCATCATCACAAACACTTCAACTTCGCTGAGTCTCGGGAGGAGACAGTGTGGCCATCGTTACGCCATTCGTGCAGGTCGGAACTTACCCGACAAGGAATTTCGCTACCTTAGGACCGTTATAGTTACGGCCGCCGTTTACCGGGACTTCAATCAAGAGCTTGCACCCCATCATTTAATCTTCCGGCACCGGGCAGGCGTCACACCCTATACGTCCACTTTCGTGTTTGCAGAGTGCTGTGTTTTTATTAAACAGTCGCAGCCACCAGTTTATTGCAACCCCTTCACCCTTTGCCCGCAGGGGCATCAAGCTACAAGGGCGTACCTTATCCCGAAGTTACGGTACCAATTTGCCGAGTTCCTTCTCCCGAGTTCTCTCAAGCGCCTTAGAATACTCATCTCGCCCACCTGTGTCGGTTTGCGGTACGGTCATCGTTAGACTGAAGCTTAGAGGCTTTTCTTGGAACCACTTCCAATTGCTTCGCTCCCTAAGGAGCTCGCGCCACACCCTTGAATTCCGCGCCCGGATTTGCCTAAGCGCCTTCTCCAATGCAGCGACCGGGACTTCCAACACCCGGACAACCTTCCGCGATCCGTCCCCCCGTCGCATCTAACAATGGTGCAGGAATATTGACCTGCTTCCCATCAGCTACGCATTTCTGCCTCGCCTTAGGGGCCGACTCACCCTACGCCGATGAACGTTGCGTAGGAAACCTTGGGCTTACGGCGAGGGGGCCTTTCACCCCCTTTATCGCTACTCATGTCAGCATTCGCACTTCTGATACCTCCAGCATCCCTTCCGAGACACCTTCGCAGGCTTACAGAACGCTCTCCTACCATGCGAGCATAGCTCGCATCCGCAGCTTCGGTATATAGCTTAGCCCCGTTACATCTTCCGCGCAGGACGACTCGATCAGTGAGCTATTACGCTTTCTTTAAAGGGTGGCTGCTTCTAAGCCAACCTCCTGACTGTTTTAGCCTTCCCACTTCGTTTCCCACTTAGCTATATTTGGGGACCTTAGCTGGCGGTCTGGGTTGTTTCCCTCTTGACACCGGACGTTAGCACCCGATGTCTGTCTCCCGTGATTGCACTCTTCGGTATTCGGAGTTTGCTATGGCGGGGTAATCTGCAATAGACCCCCCAACCATGACAGTGCTCTACCCCCGAAGGTGAGACACGAGGCACTACCTAAATAGTTTTCGGAGAGAACCAGCTATTTCCAAGTTTGTTTAGCCTTTCACCCCTATCCACAGCTCATCCCCTAACTTTTCAACGTTAGTGGGTTCGGACCTCCAGTACGTGTTACCGCACCTTCATCCTGGCCATGGATAGATCACTTGGTTTCGGGTCTACGCCCAGCAACTGAACGCCCTATTCGGACTCGCTTTCGCTACGCCTGCCCTATACGGTTAAGCTTGCTACTGAACGTAAGTCGCTGACCCATTATACAAAAGGTACGCCGTCACCCCTTACGAGGCTCCGACTGTTTGTATGCATGCGGTTTCAGGATCTATTTCACTCCCCTCCCGGGGTTCTTTTCGCCTTTCCCTCACGGTACTGGTTCACTATCGGTCGATCACGAGTATTTAGCCTTGGAGGATGGTCCCCCCATCTTCAGACAGGATTTCACGTGTCCCGCCCTACTTGTCGCACACCTAGTTCTTTCATACTGTTTTCGCCTACGGGGCTATCACCCGCTATGGCCGCACTTTCCAAAGCGTTCGGCTAACAATACAAATAAAGAGTGCAAGGCTCATCCCATTTCGCTCGCCACTACTTTGGGAATCTCGGTTGATTTCTTTTCCTGCGGTTACTTAGATGTTTCAGTTCACCGCGTTCGCTTCTCATGGCCTATGTATTCAGCCATGGATACTCCAAAAGGAGTGGGTTTCCCCATTCGGACATCTACGGATCAAAGCTCGTTTGCCAGCTCCCCGTAGCTTTTCGCAGGCTACCGCGTCCTTCATCGCCTGTGATCGCCAAGGCATCCACCACATGCACTTGTTCGCTTGACCCTATAACGAGTCTGTCTCTCCGACAGTCGTTACAGGTTGAGTTTTCGCGTTGTGCCGTATTCCAATTGAGTCAAACATAGAGTTCGAATCATCTTGAGATACATCGATACAATCACAACCCGGATAACTTTCACGTCCATCTCAAGACGCTTCCGCTATCCAAATTACTTACTTCTTCCAGATTGTTAAAGAACGACAGCCGATATCTTTTGATATCACTCTGACTGGCTCAATCGCCAATGGCAAATGCTCGTCTCACACGTCACTTTCGTGTGATCCAAACGCTTCCCATTGAAGATTGGTGGAGGCAGACGGGATCGAACCGACGACCCCCTGCTTGCAAAGCAGGTGCTCTCCCAGCTGAGCTATGCCCCCATGAGTACAGATTCCTCAGGTACTACCGCCAGACAAGACAATGGTGGGTCTGGTTGGATTCGAACCAACGACCCCCGCCTTATCAAGACGGTGCTCTAACCGACTGAGCTACAGACCCCTGAGTCTGTCTTTAATTTACAGCCGATAAGCGTGAGCGCTCAACTTTGCGAGATAGCTCTGGAAAGGAGGTGATCCAGCCGCACCTTCCGATACGGCTACCTTGTTACGACTTCACCCCAGTCATGAATCCTACCGTGGTGACCGTCCTCCTTGCGGTTAGACTAGCCACTTCTGGTAAAACCCACTCCCATGGTGTGACGGGCGGTGTGTACAAGACCCGGGAACGTATTCACCGCGGCATGCTGATCCGCGATTACTAGCGATTCCAGCTTCATGCACTCGAGTTGCAGAGTGCAATCCGGACTACGATCGGTTTTCTGGGATTAGCTCCCCCTCGCGGGTTGGCAACCCTCTGTTCCGACCATTGTATGACGTGTGAAGCCCTACCCATAAGGGCCATGAGGACTTGACGTCATCCCCACCTTCCTCCGGTTTGTCACCGGCAGTCTCCTTAGAGTGCTCTTGCGTAGCAACTAAGGACAAGGGTTGCGCTCGTTGCGGGACTTAACCCAACATCTCACGACACGAGCTGACGACAGCCATGCAGCACCTGTGTATCGGTTCTCTTTCGAGCACTCCCACCTCTCAGCAGGATTCCGACCATGTCAAGGGTAGGTAAGGTTTTTCGCGTTGCATCGAATTAATCCACATCATCCACCGCTTGTGCGGGTCCCCGTCAATTCCTTTGAGTTTTAATCTTGCGACCGTACTCCCCAGGCGGTCAACTTCACGCGTTAGCTACGTTACTAAGGAAATGAATCCCCAACAACTAGTTGACATCGTTTAGGGCGTGGACTACCAGGGTATCTAATCCTGTTTGCTCCCCACGCTTTCGTGCATGAGCGTCAGTATTGGCCCAGGGGGCTGCCTTCGCCATCGGTATTCCTCCACATCTCTACGCATTTCACTGCTACACGTGGAATTCTACCCCCCTCTGCCATACTCTAGCCTGCCAGTCACCAATGCAGTTCCCAGGTTGAGCCCGGGGATTTCACATCGGTCTTAGCAAACCGCCTGCGCACGCTTTACGCCCAGTAATTCCGATTAACGCTCGCACCCTACGTATTACCGCGGCTGCTGGCACGTAGTTAGCCGGTGCTTATTCTTCCGGTACCGTCATCCCCCGGCTATATTAGAACCAAGGATTTCTTTCCGGACAAAAGTGCTTTACAACCCGAAGGCCTTCTTCACACACGCGGCATTGCTGGATCAGGCTTTCGCCCATTGTCCAAAATTCCCCACTGCTGCCTCCCGTAGGAGTCTGGGCCGTGTCTCAGTCCCAGTGTGGCTGGTCGTCCTCTCAGACCAGCTACTGATCGTCGCCTTGGTAGGCCTTTACCCCACCAACTAGCTAATCAGCCATCGGCCAACCCTATAGCGCGAGGCCCGAAGGTCCCCCGCTTTCATCCGTAGATCGTATGCGGTATTAATCCGGCTTTCGCCGGGCTATCCCCCACTACAGGACATGTTCCGATGTATTACTCACCCGTTCGCCACTCGCCACCAGGTGCAAGCACCCGTGCTGCCGTTCGACTTGCATGTGTAAGGCATGCCGCCAGCGTTCAATCTGAGCCAGGATCAAACTCTTCAGTTCAAACCTGTTACTGTTTTCGGTTCTGTTAAGAACCGGTCGCTCACTCAAAGCTGACAGGTATATGAATTGCTTCATAAACCTGACTTACTTTAGTGTGAGACTCTTGATACTTTCGCTTTCTGATCCGAAGATCAGCTCGCTTCCATCAAGCGCCCACACTTATCGGCTGTTAATTTTTAAAGAGCATTTCTGCGAGAAACCGCTGATTTCTCAGCAGCGCCGCGTTTTCAGCAGCAGAGAAGCGAGATTATTAACCGTTTTTTAAAACTCGTCAACAACTTTTTTAACTACTTCGTTGCGACGACTGCGGTTTAATTTCGTGTGCACTGGAGTCGCTAAAAATCGACTTCAACAGCACCGCTTCCTTTTTTCCCTCCGCGCCGTGTTTCCGTTAGCGCGAAAGAGGCGAGATTCTAAGCATCCGCCCCGATCTCCGCAACCCCCTTTGTGAAATTTTTTTGACGTGCCGTTCCGAAGGCCGCCGAGCCTCCCTGGCGGTTATATATAAGCGACACGGCAGGAGCAGCCTCGGTCGCCCGTGAACCGCCCCGCCGTATCGAAACCAACCCGCCGTCGCTCACCGCCCCACCATCGCCCTCACCACGCCGTCCCGCCGAATCAACCCGTGATACAGCGCCGCCGCAAAGTGCGCGAGGAACGTCGCGAAGAACAGATATGCCACCACCCGATGCGCGACCCTGAGCCAGGCGAACGTCACCGGGTCAGCCGAAACGATCGCAGGCAGCTGCACGCCACCGCCCAGCGTCACCGGATATCCGCCGGCCGACAGCATCGCCCACCCGATCAGCGGCATCGCGACCATCAGCGCATACAGCACGAGATGCGACCCATGCGCGGCAAGCTTCTGCCACCACGGCAAGTCTTCAGGCAACGCCGGCGGCTTCGACAAAACCCGCACCACGATCCGCACACACACCAGCACCAGCACGGCCACACCCAGCGGCTTGTGAATCGCCACCAGCACCGCATGCCGCTCGGAGACGGACGACACCATCCCCACGCCGATAAACAGCATCGCGACGATCATCGCGGCCATCACCCAATGCAGCACCCGCGCCGGCAGACTAAACGTCGTAGAAGTCTTCATCACCGCCCCTCCGAACTCAACTTGGCCACGCCCGCCACGCCAGCCTCTTCACTGGTCCGCCGCAGATACGAATCCGCATAAGCCGCCGACCTGGCCGCCAGCAACGGATCTCCCGACACCTGAATCCCCTGCGGCAGCACCGTCGGGTCGTAATTCACGTCGCGGCACGGCCCGCTGTCCTGCGCCTCCACGCGGTCGAGCACGAGCGTGCCCGCATCGATCGTCGTCCGCTGCGCGGGCCAGACCTTCGTCGCGTCGTCCACCGGATCGCCGGGCTCCGCCAGCGTGACCAGCAGCTTCCACTTCTGCGGCCCCGCCGCGATCCGCTGCGTCACGTCCTGCTGCAACACGTTCGGATCCGCGGCCGTCGCGACGTCCCCGGCGCCGGCCGTCTGCTCCGGCACGACACGCCACCGCACCGGCTGCCGCTTGCCGCTCGCGTCGACGAAGTAAAACGCGTTCAACCCGTAATAGCTTTCGGTGACGTAGCTCGCGCTCGGCTTCGCACCCTTCACCCACTGCAGGAACGCAGCCGTCTCCGGATGCGCGCCGAAAAACGCCTTCACCTTCGCCGGATCAGGCTTGCCCGTCTTCGGATCGGGCCGGGTCGCCACCGTCTGCTGGTAGAACGCCTGCGGCGTCGCCACCGGAAACACGGGCATCGCGTTCATCCCGGTGCGCCATTGCTCGCCGTCCGGCGCGGTGAGCTTCAGCGCGAGACTGCGGATCGGCACACTGCTGTCGGGCGCATACGGATTCCCGCCGGGCAGCGCGAACCGCCCGACCACCGGCGTACGCACCGCCTTGAAGAACGGCGCGACCGAATACGCGCTCGCGGCGCCGTTGCCTTCGAAATAACCGGTCACGCACACGCCCTTCGCGTGATTGCGCCGGAAGCCGGGATGAACGCCGCTGTTGGTCTGCAGCGCGTCGACGAGCCGCTGCGGGGTCAGACGCGCCGGCGCGAGCCACCCGCCGGCGTACCCGAACGCGACGGCCACGCCGGCCACCGCGCCGCCGATCACGGCCCAGCGCCACCACCCGCGCCCGGGCTCGCGCTGCGGCGAAGAAGAGGAAGATTGCTTCATGGATGCACTCCCGATCGTCAGATCATTGTCGAACGCGCGTAGGACGCCGCCCGCGCCGCTTTATTCCAGGAAAATTTTTTTCCTATGCTTGATGGAATAATCGGCGCCGCCCGGCGTCCTACGCGGCATCTCGACCCTTTCGGCAACCGGCCCGGCCATGCCCTCCACCGCCCTCGACGACGAAGCGTTGCGCGAACTCCTCCCCAGGCTGCGACGTTTCGCGCTCTGGCTCGCGCGCGACGTCCACGCGGCCGACGATCTCGTCCAGTCGACGCTCGAGCGCGCGCTGTCGCGCTGGACGAGCCGTCGCGACGACGCGTCGCTGCGCAGCTGGCTCTTCACGATCCTGTATCGGCAGTTCCTCGACGGCAAACGCAGCGCGAAGCGCTACGCGTGGCTGCTCGGCCGCATCCGCGACGACGATGAAGCGCACTGGCCGTCCGCCGAACGCGAATTCGCGGCGCGCGCGACGCTCGAAGCGTTCGGCCGGCTCTCGGACGAGCAACGCAGCCTGCTGCTGCTCGTCGCGGTCGAGGGTTTCACGTATCAGGAAGTCGCCGACCTGCTCGACGTGCCGATCGGCACCGTGATGTCGCGGCTCTCCCGCGCGCGCCAGGCGCTGCGCCAGCTCAGCGACGGCGAGCTTCCCGCTCCTTCTCTGCGATTGATGAAGAAATGAACACGCCTCCGAACGAACACGACCTTCAGGCCTACGTCGACGGCCAGCTCGACGACGATGCGCGCGCCGCGGTCGAGCGCTATCTCGCGCTGCATCCCGAGCGCGCGGAACAGGTGAAGCAATGGCAGCAGGATGCGCAGCGGTTGAGGGCCGCGCTTGAGAGCGTGCGGATGCCCGCGGAGAACCCGGCGCTCGATCCGGCGGCGATTCGCGCGCGGCGGGCGGAGCGCACGCGGATGCGGTTCGCGATGGCGGCTTCGTTCGTGTTCTGCGTCGGGCTGGGGACGTTCGGCGGCTGGCAGGCGCGCGGGTGGAACGCGCCGCCGCCCATCGCGCCGATGAGCGATGCGATCGAGGCTTACCGGATGACGGTGGTCGATCAGACGGCGAAGGTCGATTATCGGCCGACGCGTGCGGGCGATTTGCAGGGGTGGCTCACCCGACGGGTGGGTGCATCGGCGAAGCTGCCGGATTTGAGCGCGGCCGGGTTCAGGCCGGTCGGCGGGCGGTTGTTTACGACGGACCGTGGGGGCACGGCCGCGATGGTGCTCTATGAGGACGACGCCGGGCGGACACTGAGCTTCTATCTCCGGCCGGCGGAATCGGCCAATCGGCTGCTGCCGGCCGGGCAGCGCGTGGATGGCGCGCTGCTGGCGCGGTATGGGTCGCTGAACGGGCTCAACTACGCGGTGGTCGGGCCGGCCGGGAGCCTCGGGGAAAAAGCGGTCGCGCAGGCGCTCGATCAGCAGACTTGAGTGGTACGATGCGCGCCCTGCCGGCGGTCGCTGGTGGCCGCCGGCGCCTTGAGGCATGCGGCTTTGCCGGCTTGAGCGTGCTCACGCTCACCACTCGCGCGCACAGCGTTTCGATTGACTTTGCCGGTCTGTTGTCCACATCGGAACAGCGTCGGCATCCTCACCTTTAAAATCACAGGGTTTCGAGTCGCCGCGAAGCGGGATATCCACATCGATCGTGTCGGTGCCGCATGTGGACATCGGGCGGTTCGCTCACCTTTGGTCCACACAGCGTTTCGGGTTGTTTTGGGGCTGCTATATCCACAACCCTTCCGGTAAAACGAATCTCCGTGCCGAGTTCGATTACTCTCACCCGTTGGATGCACAGGCTTTCGAGTTCTTTGGCGCCTCGATATCCACAAGACATCCAAACTCGCGGGGATGCTCGAGAACCGAATCGCATCGCCCGATCGATTCCCGAAAAGCCCCGACAGACAAGGCATTCAGGTCGATACGCCTGATCGAAGGCAGAACACTCACCGGTCAAGTGCACAGAGATTCGACTGGTTGGTGTGCGGGTTGTCCACATGCCGGCAAGAAACGCGGTGGATATTCCGCCCGCGATCGCGTCGCGAAAAACATGCGATCGAGAGCCCTCCGTCCAATCATTCGCTCACATGTCCGGTTTGGCTTGTCTCGATCCGGATTCGCTGGAATCCGCACCCAGCTTGCGATTCAGACGCACGCTCACCGACGGGATGCACAGCGTTTCGGGTTGTTTTCCTGCTCGGTTATCCACACCGGCTTATCGCGTCAATGCTGCTCGATGACGTATTGCTCCGGGCCGCGCCACGCAATCGAACGGTACCCGCGCCGAACGACACCGATCTCTCGGTAATACTCGACGAGCGCTTGCGGGCTCCAGTCCCGGCCTGCGGAGAACAACGCATCGAGCTCGACAAGCGTGACAACGAGCGACGATCATCATCGTCCACGATCGTGCGTTCCCAGCGATCGGAATGCCAGGCGAAGTCCAACCGGACCAGCACCTCAGCGACGGCTGCCACATCAGTCACGACAACGGCGACGTGGCCGGCAATATCCATCACAAGCGTCTCATTGACGGGCGCCTTCATCAAACGCCTCGTCCATCGTCGTTTGATGCCTTCACCTTATCTCCGTCCCTGCTCCAGTCGACCGCAAGCACCAACAGCTCGGACAAGTTACGCGGGCCGCCGTAGCCAGCAAATTCAGTTTCGGTTGCGCGAACGGATACCCAATCCGACTCGTCACGCTCGATCGCCAGATCGATCACCTTGCCGGCCGACGCTCCATCGAGCTTCAATTCCCATCCTGGATTGTCGAGCGTGGCGATCCTGATGCCGTGCGCGTGTTCCCACACGCCATCGCAACGGGATTCGTACCAGCACTGCAGCGCAGTCAACGAATCGATCATGTGGCTAGCCCCTTCGGTCCATCCGACTCATACCGCTGTGAGCCATCCGACGATCTCCGCGATATCTTCATCGGACAACTCGCCGACTCGATCGACGAACACCCCGTAGTCGAGATCGAACTTCACGTTGAATCGCTCGCCCTTGTAGCGGCAACACAAGACATCGGCTTCCGGTATCGACACGCGTTGCTCGAACACGATGCCGCCTGAGTGTTGCTGCAACCGGCGTACGACGGCATCGATGTCGAGTGCATCGAGACGGGTCGATGAAGAATCAGCCATTTGCTGTGAGCCTGTCCGCCAGGCCTTCGCATCCTGAACGACGGCGATTCTACAGACACTGCGGACGACTTCTCACCCACACGCCTCACAGCCTTCCGATTCGTCCGTCGCTCTGCTGCACGCAGTGCATATCCTGCGCGAATCACAGTCGATGCACTGTGCTTATCCAAAGGTGTTAACAGGGTTCGTATACATACGTAGTGATAGTTAACAAGCCCTGTGCCTCACAGTGGATAACCTCCGTAACGCACTGAATTATCAACACGAAGCAGGATGCATAACCATGGGCACCTCACGTGAACAGCTCCGCGCAGCACAGAACAACTTTTCGTCGATTCACAGCCGCGGCGACATATCCTCAATCGTTCCACTGTGAATCCAGAGGCTTGCAGGACGGTTATCCAGAGGGGAATGTGGATAACGTTGCAGCACCGAAGCGTTTCGCTGTGACGCTCAACCTCACGCACTCACCGCAACGAGCAACACCACCGGCACACACACGTCACCCTCGATTCAAAAAATTTTCACGAAGGGGCTTGTGCTCTGCAAAAACCCTCTCTATAATTCGCGGCTTCTTAGGCTCGTAGCTCAGTTGGTTAGAGCACCACCTTGACATGGTGGGGGTCGTTGGTTCGAATCCAATCGAGCCTACCAACGAACAAAATGAAGGGGTCCGGCAGCACACATTGCCTACAGGCAATGCGGCTCGCCAAACATACAAACGCCACGCGGCAACATCGCGTGGCGTTTTTCTTTTTCCGGCCGAAACAACGCGAAACAGCGCATGGTGCCCCGATGCATCGCGTGATCCACGGCATTGCATCCTCGTTCATCACCCGCATCCCGACCGGCCACACAACGGCCGCTGCACGACGAGTAGAATCGTGTGCCAGTCGAAGCGGCGTCGACGCATGCCGCCCGATTCCCTCCGCATCAAGACAACAACGCGCGAACCGCGCGATTGAGAGCAAACGACCATGTCCGAGGTCACGAGCACCGCATCGTCCGCGAGCAACGACGAAATCGCCGCTTACGTCGGCAAGAAAGCGACGTGGTTCGAGCGGAAATGGGCGATCGCCGAATCGCGCAAGAGCCGGCAGTCCTGGAACTGGGCGGCCTGCTTCCTGGGCCCGGTCTGGATGGCGTATCGATGCATGTACTGGCAAGCGTCCGCCGTGCTGGGCGTCACGCTTGGCATCACGCTGGTCGAGTTGCTGTACTTCCCGAAGTACTTCGAATCGAGCACGCTCGACCCGGTCACGATCGCGATCGCGGTGTCGCTCGGCTGGTACGGGAACGGCATCTACAAGACGTACGTCGAACGCAAGATCGAAAAGCTGCGCCCGAACGCGACATCCCGCGAATCGTTTCTCGCGCTGCTGGAAGCGCAGGGCGGCACGAACTGGCTCGCGGCGGCCGGCTTCGCCGTCGCGACGCCGCTGCTCGGTTTCCTGATGATCATGATTCGCAACCTCGTGGCCGGGACGTATTGATCGCGACGTATGGATCGCGTTAGCCGGCGGCCGGCAAGGCAGGGCGGAAAGAAGCGGGCGGAGGGCGCCGTTGCCGTGCATCCACACGGCACTCGGCGCGCCATCCCGCCGCCCTCAATGCAGATGCTTCAGCTTGTCGGGATTCCGCACGACATAGATCGCGACGATCTTCCCGTCCTCGATTTCTAGCGCCGTCGTCTGCAGCTCGCCGTCGGATTCGAGCGTGACGAAACCCGGCAGCCCGTTGATGAACCCGGCTCGCACGAGCTTCGACGCATGCGTCGAGAACAGCTCGGCCAGGTATTCGTGCACCTTCATCACGCGCTCGAAGCCGAACACCGGCTTGCCCGCGGCGGAACGCTTGCCGCCGCCGTCCGAGTGCAGGCTCACGTCTTCGGCGAGCATCGCGCCGAGCGCGCGCATGTCGCCGCTGCGCGATGCCGCGAAAAATGCCTCGGCCAGCTCGATCCCGCGCTGCTTCTCGACATGAAAACGCGGCCGCGCCTCGCGCACATGCGTGCGTGCCCGCGCGGCGAGCTGCCGGCATGCGGCCGGGTCGCGCTGGATCGTCGTCGCGACTTCGTCGAACTCGAGGCCGAACACGTCGTGCAGCAGGAACGCCGCGCGTTCGAGCGGCGAGAGCCGTTCGAGCGCGAGCATCAGCGGCAGCGTGACATCTTCCTGCTCGTCTTCCTCGACGACCGGCTCGGGCAGCCACGGGCCGATATACGTCTCGCGCTGGTGCCGCGCGGACTTCAGCTGATCGAGGCACATGCGCATCACCATGCGGCGCAGGAACGCCTCGGGCACGCGCACTTCGGTACGGTCGACGTCCATCCAGCGGATGAACGCCTCCTGCACCATGTCCTCGGCATCCGCGACGGAACCGAGCATCCGGTACGCAACGCGGATCAGCGTGCGGCGCAGCGGGTCGAAGCTCGCCGCCGCATCGGCCCGTTCTTCGGCGCTGCCCTTGGCCGGCTCGAGGTTCGTCATCAGGCCACCATCTTCGCGGCGGCAGCCTTCGCGTCGGCCGGATCGATCCACAGCCCGAAGCCGACGGCGAGCCGGTTCCAGCCGTTGATCACGTTGATCATCAGCGTGAGTTTCACCTGTTCCTCCTGGCTGAAGTGGTCGTTCAGCGCCGCATACGCAGCTTCGTGCGCCGCATGGCCTTCCGACAGCCGCGTGAGCGCCTCGGTCCAGCCGAGCGCCGCGCGTTCGCGGTCGGTGTAGCAGGGCGCTTCACGCCACGCGGCGAGCAGGTAGATGCGCTGCTCGGTCTCGCCTTGCTCGCGCGCTTCGACGGTGTGCATGTTAATGCAGTTGGCGCACGCGTTGATCTGCGACGCGCGGATCTTGACCAGCTCGATCAGCGTCGGCTCGAGGCTCTTCGCGGCGGCGACCGATACGGTCATCCAGTTCTTCATCAGTGCGGGAGCGGCGGCAAACGGATTGAGTTTCGCAGTCATGGTTCCTTCTCCTTTCGTGTGGGTTCCGGTGATATGACGAGCGAGCACCCCGCGCGTGTGACATCGGTGCAAAAAAATTTTCGAAGCGCGCGCGGATGCGGGCCGCCGGCGAGGGCGGGGCGGTTCGTCCGATGAATCCGCGCGTCACGGTGCCGTCACGAACGCCCGCGCGGCTGTCATGGGCCGTCAGTAGCCGCGTGCGCAGGCAAGCGCGTGGCGAACGGCGTCGCACGCCCGCCCCGATTGGCATCGGCGGGTTGCCGCTCGTGCGATGCGCGTGCGGCCCACACTTTCATTTTTCTTTCGATCGCGCTTCATCGGCATCCCGATTCGCAGCATTCACATTTCTGGACCATACTGTTCTGCACGGGCAGATGAAGTGACGCCGCATTCGCGGCCCGGCGCGCGCGCCGGCTGCCCGACGACGCAGCAGTAGGTCGCACGTCAGCCGCGCGCATCATGCGCAAGGCTTTCCCTTTTCCGGCAACGCAACGCAGCGAATCGCGACGTGGACGGTAAACCGATGAGCCTCCCTGCATCACAGCTTCAGCGCCGTTACAAGGACGTGCGCGCCCATAGTGTCGCGTTGACCGCGACGCTGTCCGCCGAGGACCAGGCCGTACAGTCGATGCCCGACGCGAGCCCGACGAAATGGCATCTCGCGCATACGACCTGGTTCTTCGAAACCGTCGTGCTGATGCGCCGCGTGCCCGGCTACGCGCCGTTCGATCACGCGTTCCAGTTCCTCTTCAATTCCTATTACGAAGCGCTCGGCCCGCGCCATCCGCGGCCGCAGCGCGGGCTGCTCACGCGTCCGTCGCTCGACGAGGTGCACGCGTACCGGCAGTACGTCGACGAAGCGATGCTGCGCGCGCTCGCCGACGCCGATCCGGCACTGCTCGATGCGATTGCGCCCGAGATCGAGCTCGGCCTGCATCACGAGCAGCAGCACCAGGAGCTGATCGTCACGGACATGCTGCATGCGTTCTCGTGCAACCCGCTGAAGCCGGCGTTCCGGCCGCGCAACGGGATGGACGGGCACGCGCTGGCCGCGGGCGATGCCGGCGCGCAGCGCTGGCTGCGCCAGCCGGGCGGGCTCGTCGAGATCGGCCACGACGGCGAAGCGTTTTCGTTCGACAACGAACGGCCGCGCCACACGGCGCTCGTGCGGCCGTACGAGATCGCGAGCCGCCTCGTGACGAACGCGGAATTCGCGGCCTTCATCGCCGACGGCGGCTATACGCGCCCCGAGTACTGGCTGTCCGACGGCTGGGCGATGGTGCAGCGGGAAGGGTGGCAAGGGCCCGCGTACTGGATGCCCGACGACGACGATGTTGCCGCCACGCGCGTGCGGCGCACGTTCGGCCTGCACGGTGCCGAAGCGCTCGCGCCCGACGCGCCGGTGTGCCACGTGAGCTTCTACGAAGCGGCCGCGTATGCGGAATGGGCCGGCGCGCGGCTGCCGACCGAATTCGAGTGGGAAGCAGCGTTCGGCGCCGAAGGCCTCACGCAGATGCTCGGGCACGTGTGGCAATGGACGCGCTCGTCCTACGAACCGTATCCGGGCTTCCGGCCGCTCGCGGGTGTCGCGGCCGAATACAACGGCAAGTTCATGGTCGGCCAGCAGGTCCTGCGCGGCAGCAGCATCGCGACGCCGCCCGGGCACGAGCGGCCGACGTACCGCAATTTCTTTCCGCCGGCCGCGCGCTGGCAATTCACGGGAGTGCGACTTGCGCGAGACGTCTGACCTGACGGCCACGAGCGGTGGCCAGCAACCCGCCCGCGATTCGCGGCCGAGCGCGTTCGAGCGCGACCTGATCGACGGACTGTCGCGCACGCCGCGCAGCATTTCGCCGAAATACTTCTACGATGCGGCCGGCTCCGCGCTGTTCGACCGCATCTGCGAGTTGCCCGAGTACTATCCGACCCGCACCGAGCTCGGCATCCTGCGCGATCGCGCCGCCGAGATCGTGCGGCGCGTCGGCCCGCATGCGGACATCGTCGAGTTCGGCGCGGGCTCGCTCGAGAAGATCCGCGTGCTGCTCGACGCGTTCGTGGGCAACTACGCGAACGCGCCGGCGCGCTACGTGCCGGTCGACATCTCGGCCGATTACCTGCACGACGCGGCTGCGCGGCTGCGTTCGGCCTATCCGTGGCTCGACGTCGCGCCGATCGCGGCCGACTACACGAAGGCCGAGCAGCTGGCCGAACTGAGTGCGACGCCGCGGCGGCGCATCGGCTTTTTTCCCGGTTCGACGATCGGCAACTTCTCGCCGGAAGAAGCCGACGCGTTCCTGCGCGATGCCGCACAGCTGCTGCGCGGCGGCGGCTTGCTGGTCGGCGCCGATCTCGTGAAGGACGAGCGCACGCTGCATCACGCGTACAACGACGCGCAGGGCGTGACCGCACGGTTCAACCTGAACCTGCTCGTGCGCGCGAACGCCGAGCTCGGCGCGGATTTCGATCTCGACGCGTTCTCGCATTGCGCGTTTTACGACCGCGAGCGGCAGCGCATCGAGATGCATCTCGTCAGCGACGTCGCGCAGACCGTGCACGTGCGCGGCCACGTGTTCCGCTTCGAGGCCGGTGAGCGCATCCACACCGAGAACTCGCACAAGTTCACGATCGACGGATTTCATACGATTGCGCGCCGCGCGGGATTCGAGCCCGATACCGTGTGGACCGACGCGGACAACCTGTTCAGCGTGCACTGGCTGCGCAGCGTCGACGATATCCGCGCGTAACGCCTGCGCTTGCGACCCGCTCGCACACGGTGCGGGCGGGTTCGCCTTCCGTGTGCTCCGGCGCGTGCCGATTGCCCGGTTTCGTGCCGAAAATCCCCTTTTTACCGATTCGATGCGCCGTTGCAACGGCACGTAGAGCCCCGCCTTTCCCTTGCTCCACAAGGCTTTGCGCGTACCGGTAAACGTCCGTTACCGGTCTCGCATACCCGTTTCACCTGTGTCTGCACCCCGTGCCTAGACTCCGAACCGTATTCACATGACGCACGACACGTGCAGGGAGTCGCGAGATGAACAAGAAACTTATTCTCGGTGCAGTTCTCGGTGTAGCGGCGCTGGCAGCTTCGGGCGTCGCATCGGCTCACGTCGACCTGTCGGTCGGCATCGGCGTGCCTGGCGTCTATGCGCCGGCGCCCGTCTACGTGGCGCCGCCGCCGCCCGTGATGTACGCGCCGGTCGGCTATCGCGATGACGGCTGGCGTGGCGACGGCTGGCGTGCGCGCGAATGGCGCGAACACGAGTGGCGCCGCCGTGAATGGCGCGAGCACGAGTGGCACGATCGCGGCGGCTGGCGCGGCGGCCGCTGGGATTAAGCGGTTCAACGATCACAACAAGAGGAGAGTGAACACATGATGCCCATTCGACACATCAGGCTGTGCGCCACCGCCGCCATCGTTGCGCTCGCAACGATCGGCAGCGCGCACGCGGCGGGCTGCATGAAGGGCGCGGTGGTGGGCGGCGTCGCCGGCCACTACGCCGGACATCACGCGGTCGTCGGTGCGGTCGGCGGCTGTATCGTCGGCCACCACATGGCGAAGAAGCACGCGGAAGAGCAGGCCGCGCAACACAAGGCCGCTGCGCAGGGCATGCAGCCGGCGCAGTAAGCGTCACCGGCGCGGCGCTGCGGCGCCGCGCCCGTTTCCTCCGGCCGGGCACTCGCGCGCGCCGCACCTCCCGGGAACGCACACGCATTGATCCGACGAATACGCGCAACGTGCATCGTTACGATCATTTACAACGTCGTGCGGCACGCATTCCGCGCGTTCCTAGAATGCAACCATTCGAACGCTCCAGGGAGAGCACACAATGAAGCATCAACGGTATCTGTCCGTACTGGCTGCCGCGCTGTTCGCGCTCGGTGCGGTTTCCGCCCATGCGGCCGCCGGCGGGAATGGCGGTGGCAACGGCGGCGGTCATGGCGCAGGCGGCTCCGGCGGCAACGCGGGCGGCATGTCCGGCGGCCACATGAGCGGCGACGCGTCGAGCAACTCGAACGGCATGCATGCGGGCGACCGCGACAAGGGCCTGTCGCGCGCGGCCGACCGTTCCGATACGATCGCCGATCGCGCCGGCGCGCAGCCGGGCCGCGGCCACACGCACGCACATGCGCATGGCCATACCACGCATGCGTCGGCATCCACGCATCATTCGCATCACAACGCATTCGGCCGGACGCTGTAAGCGCGGCGCGACAATGCGATGAAAGGGCGCTTCGGCGCCCTTTTTTCATGGCGGAGACGCAACCCCGCTGTCGCGTGAAAACATCGAGCCGACCCGATTTGCAACCAGCCGTAACCGCGCCGCGGATACGCGCCAATACGATTCGCTTTCACGCGGATAACAGACGGAAAACCGGCGCGAGGAAAGGGCATCGTCACGGTGCCCGCGCACGGTCCTCCGGCCGATAAAAAAGGGCGGCTCATCGCCACCCTTCGTTTCAGCGCCCGGCGCTCGCCGGTGTCGCCTCAGGCCCGAACAACGCGTCCGCATGCCTGACGCGCACGAAGCGCGCCGCGCCATCTCCATCCACCAGCGCACGGAAATGCGCTTCGCCGCACGCGAGCTTCGCGCGCTCGTGCTCGCTCGGCACGTTGCCGTCCGCATTCGGCGTATCGACGACGAAGTACAGCCGCTCGCCGCCGTCCTGTTCCGCGAGCACGGCCCAGTCCGGGTGATAGCTGCCGAGCGGCGTCGGCACGCGGAACCACGCGGGCAGTTTCGCGTACAGCTTCACGCCGTCGTGCGCTTCGAGCGCATCGGCGAACGCGCGCTCCGCGTCCGTCTCGCACACGACCGCTTCGTGGATCGACTTCTGCGCATCGGGCCGCAGGTTGCGCAGATAGCCGGTCAACGCTTCGCTCTCGAACGATTCGAGCGCATGCACGTGACGCTCGCCGAGCTTGCGGTACGCGATGCCCGCGACGAGCGCGAGCCGCTTGCAGCGGTTGATCGCATCGGCCGCGACCGCGATGAACTGCTGCGGATTCACGCGGAAATCGTCAAGCCGGCCGCTGTCGGCCAGGATTGTCGCGAGCGAACGGCGCGTGAGCTGCGTGCGGTCCTGCAGCTCGGTGAGCAGGTCGGGCAGCGGCAGCTCGCCTTCGTCGAGCAGCACCGTGCCGGCGCCCGCGATCTCGATCGCCTCGATGCCGGCCTTGCCGATGTCGATCTCGGCCTTGCGCCACTGCAGCCGTGCGCGCGCGATGTCCGGCGCGTCGTGCAGCGCGGTCGCGCAATCGCGCACGAGCTTCGCGTTGTCGAACTCGACGCGGTACACGGTGCGATGGCGGATACGGTCCCACAGCGCACGGAAATCCGCGCCGAACACGACTGCCTTGCCCGACGCATCGCGCCGCAATGCGATCGCGCGGCGCTCGTCCGCGTTGCGCACCGCGAAGCGGCCCGACAGCTTGCGCAGCGTCGCGACGATCGGCGCGCGCAGCACCTCGAACGCATCAGGCAGCACGAGCGCGCTCTGGCGCAGCGCATCCTTCAGCCGGTCGAGCACCTTGCCCTGCGCGTCGACGTAACCCTGCTCGTGCAGATGGTTCCACAGCACGCGCGACAGCTCGATGCCGAGCGCATGTGCGGGCCCGTCGCCTTCCTGCACGGGCAGCGCCGCGAACTGGTGTTCCTCGACGATTCCGAAACGGATGCCCGTATCGGCCTCGATTTCCTTCTGCAGGTTCTCCGCGAACGACTCGTAGCGCTCGGTCGCGATCACGGTGAGTGTGTTCACGCCCGCATCGCGCACGCGTTCGCCGTCCTGGTCGACGGCGAGACGCAGCCCGCGGCCGAGCGTCTGGCGACGCTCGCGTTCGGTCTGGATGTCACGCAGCGTGCAGATCTGGAACACGTTCGGGTTGTCCCAGCCTTCCTTCAGCGCCGAGTGCGAGAAGATGAACTTCAGCGGCGTGTCGAACGACAGCAGCGCTTCCTTCTCGCGCATGATGAGGCCGTACGCGCGCTCCGCGTTCTCGCGCGCCGCGGCGCTGCTCTCGCTCGTGTCGGTCCAGCCGCCCTTGCGGTCGATCGAGAAGTAGCCGTTGTGCGCACGCTCGACTTCGAGCGCGACGTCGACGCCGTCGAACAGCGCGCGATAGGCCGGCACGCGCGCCGCGCGCGCATATTCCTCTTCGAAGATCAGCGCGTAGTCGCCCTTCACGGGCATGCCGTTCTCGTCGTAGCGACGATAGCGCTCGACCGAATCGACGAAGAACAGCGACAGCACCTTCACGCCGCGCTCCGCGAGGCGCAGCTCCTTGTCGAGATGCTCGCGGATCGTGCGGCGGATCATCTCGCGCTGCACGGCGAGCGTGTCGATGTCGCCGAACGCCTCGCCGAGCGACAGGAATGCCTCGCCTTCCGGATGGCGCAGCTCGACGTATTCGGCGCCCTTCACCGCATGCACTTCGCCGACGCGCAGCCCCGCGTACAGCGCGCGCTTGGTCAGGCGCTCGAGATCGTCGCCGTCGGTGGCCGACACGATCTGGCGCTTCACGCCGGCCGCCGTCGCGACGTCGAGCTCGACGCGCGCGCTAATCGCGCCGCGCCGGTTCGACACGCCCACGAGCCGCACGTACGGCTTGTTGTGCGCATCCTCGACGATCGCCGACGCGATCTCGATCTGCTTGACGAGCTTGCGCTCGTACGCGTCGACCGCGTCGAGCCGGTACACCATGTGGTGACGATCGACGTGCGTGGCCGAATAGCGCAGCGTGCAGAGCGGCGCCATCGCGGCCAGCGCTTCGCGGCCGCGCCCCTCGAGCCCGCCGTCCACGCTCTGCGGCTCGTCGACGATCACGATCGGGCGCGTCGCACGGATCAGGTCGATCGGCTTCTCGCCGCCGGTCTTCTCGCTGTCCTTGTAGAGGTTGTTGATTTCCTTCTTGTTGATCGCGGCGACCGTCATCACCATGATTTGGATCGCCGCGCTCGCCGCGAAGTGGCGCACCTGGCCGAGCTTCGCGGAGTCGTACAGGAAGTAGTCGTACGGCACGCCCGCGTACAGCGCGCGGAAGTGATCCTCGGTGATGGACAGCGTCTTGTGCACGCCTTCCTTGATCGCGATCGACGGCACGACGATCACGAATTTCGTGAAGCCGTAGCGGCGGTTCAGCTCGAAGATCGTGCGCAGGTACACGTAGGTCTTGCCGGTGCCGGTTTCCATCTCGACGGTGAAGTCGCGCGAGCCGGGCAGGCCGGACGGCGGCAGTCCGCCGCGCAGCTGCACGTCGGCGAGATTGCGCGCGAGTGCGTCGTCGGTCAGCGACAGCCGGTTGCCGACGCCCTGTTCCGACACCGCGAAGCCGAGCGAGCCTTGCGCGGCAGCCGTGGTGCCGGGCGCGGCGTTCGCGAGCACGCTGAAGTCGCCGCGATACGATTCCTGGCCGCGAAACAGGTCGCAGACGGCGTCGATCGCCTCGCGCTGGTAGTCGAGATCCGCTTCGAAATGCAGCCGCATCACAGGCTCCGCACGCGCTTCACGCCGTGCTGTTCGAGCAGCGCGGCGAGATTGAGCTTCGCGACGTCGTCGACGAAGCCGCTGTCGCGGAACAGGCACGTGACGTCGCGCGTCGCGCCGCTCGCGTCGAGGAGCGCGACGATGCCGTCGGCGAGCGGGCCCGCGTCGTCGCGCGCGATGCGCGCGTCGAAGCACGCGACGATCGAGCGGCCGATCAGGTGTACGGCCTTGCCAGCCACCTGGTGATGCTCGACCGGCGTGCACAGGTCCAGGCCGAGCTTCAGCGTCAGCTCGGCGAGCAGGTCGTCCTCGGTGCGGCCGGTCTTCACGTGCTCGACGGAGGCGAAGAGCGCATGGTCGAAATCGTCACGGCGCGGGTCCCACTCGATCACGTTGGTCGTGTCGAGCCGATACACGCGGAAGCCGAGGTCGCCATAGCTTTCCGGATAGTCGCGCGCAACCTGCTGCGCGGCGCGGCGCAGGCGTTCCTTGGTGATTTCGGCGAGCGTCGCGGGCTTTTTCAGCTTCGCGCAGAAATCGGCCGCGCTCGTTTGCGTCTTGTCGCGGCGGTCGAGCGCTTCGGGCAGCTGCACGAGCACGTAGCGGCGCGCGCCGCCGTCGGTCGCGTTCACCTGCATCACCGCGTGGCCGGTCGAGCCGGAGCCCGCGAAGCAGTCGAGCACGATGTCGTCGCCGCGCGTGCACCAGCCGATCACGGCCGCCGCGAAATCGACCGGCTTCGGCAGGTCGAACGGGATGCCGAGCGTCTTCAGCAACGCGTCGTCGGAGCCCGCGAACGGCAGCACCGACGGCACGTTCTCGTACATGTTCTCGTCGAGGTAGTAGATCCGCTGCGGCTGCGTGGTTTCGTCCGCACCGAATTCGATCTGGCCGCGCTCGATCAGCGCCTGCATCGTCGCGGGCGGGTTGCGCCAGCCGCGCGCCGGCATCGCGCACGGCTTGCCGGTGACCGGGTGGATCAGCGGCGTGAAATATTCGTCGGGCGCCTTCTTCTTGTTCGGCCACGCCATCGACACGAGGCGGTACACGCGGCCTTCTTCCGACAGCCGGTCGTACATCACTTCGCCGCCCGACAGGCCGGTTTGCGCCTTCATCCACGCGCGGTAGGCCTTCTGCGCGTCCTTCGCGTTGCCGCTGCGGTACACCGCGTCGTGCGCGGCGTCGAGCATGCGCTGCGCGTTGCGCTTCGGTCGCTTGAGCGGCGCCTGTTCGAGCAGCGTCTCGGCGTTGCGCGCGAACAGCACCAGCGATTCGTGCTGGTACGCGACGCCGCGCGCGTCGCCCTTCGGATTGCGTTTGTCCCACACGGCGACGCCGAGCTCGTTCTCCTCGCCGAAGATCTCGCGCAGCATCAGCACGAGTGCATGCACTTCGTGCTCGTCGATGTGCACGGCGATCAGCCCTTCGTCGGACAGCAGCGCGTGCGCGAGCTTCAGGCGCGGATACATCATGTTCAGCCAGTCGGTATGGAACCGGCCGTTCGCCTCGGTGTTCGTGCTGCGTTTCACGCCGCCTTCGGCCTGGCCCGTGATCGACAGGTAGTGACGGATGCTGTCGCTGAAGTCGTCCGGATAGACGAAATCGCTGCCCGTGTTGTACGGCGGGTCGATGTAGACGAGTTTCACCTTGCCCGCGTAGCTCTTGTGCAGCAGCTTCATCACGTCGAGGTTGTCGCCCTCGATCACGAGATGGCGCGTGTCGTCCCACGCGACGCTGTCGTCGGGGCAGGGCCGCAGCGTGCCCGTCGACGGCGTGAGCGCGGCCTGGCGCGCGCTGCGCTTGCCGTGCCAGTGGAAGCCGTAGCGCTCGTCGGCGTCGCCGACCGTGCGCTCGCCGATCAGCGCCTTCAGCACGTCGACGTCGACCGACGCGCCGCCGGGGCCTTCGGTCACGAGTTCGGGGAACAGCGCCTTCAGGCGCGCGACGTTGTCGGCGGTGAAATCCGTCGACATCGCCTGCGGGCTGGCCGCATCGAGTTTCTGCATCGTCTTTTCCATCGGAGCCCGGCCGCGCGCGCCAGGACGTCGGGCGCGCTCGCGGCACCGGCGGCAATGGCCGCCCGGGCAAACCCGAAACGCTAGCGAGTCGGTCGGCGCAGGTCAAGCACCGATGTGAGCCGATCGTGCGCGCATCGGCCGCGATCGCCCGCCCCACGGGCCGCAAGCGGCTTCGGGCCGGTTGTCGCACCGCCGGCCGGCGGCCGCTTCCCGGGGCCGCGCGGCCCCCCCGAAATGACGAAAAAAAGGGCACGGTCGGCGCAAAGCGCCGGCGTGCCCGCATGGAGAATCCCGGACGGAGGGTACGACGGGGCCCGATGGCCCCGCGCCGGATGGCCGGCCTCGAGGTCAGAAGCGCGTACGGATGCCCGAGGTCAGTTCGAGCTGGTTCTTCGCGCCGAACGTCGACGACACCGTGTAGCCGCCGTGCAGCTTCATGTAGTCGCCGGCCAGGTACACCTCGGTGCGCTTGCTCAGGTGATAGAACACCGACCCGTAGATCGTCTCCTTGAAGCCGTTGGCGACGCCGTTCGTCAGGCTGAATGCGCCGAGGTTCGCGTTCGGCGTGAAGCCGTCCGAGTTGTTCGCGGCGTTCTTGACGCGCATCTGCTGGTAGCCGAGCTCGTAGTCGAGCGCGCCCTTCGGCGCGATCTTCATCGACACCGTCCACGAATCGTCGTGGCGCTGGCCGAGCGAGCCCTGGTCGCCGTTGTAGCGGAAGTAGCCGGCATTCAGGCGCACGATGCTGAACGTGTAGTTGCCGCCGACCGAGAACGTCTGGTTCGTGAAGCCGCCGTTGTTCACATGGTTGTAGAAGCCCGACACGTTGAACGGCCCGCCGTTGTAGCCGAGCGCGACCTGGTACGCGGAGCCGGTCGCGAACTGCGTCGAGTTGCTGAACTGGTAGCCGGCGCTCGCGAAGATGCCGTTGCTGAACAGCTTCTTCCACGCGATGCCGTTGTTGTAGCGCGTGCCGGTCGGGCCGGCCGCGTAGAAGATCATCTGCTTGAAGTTGTTCGAGTTGGTCCAGCCGCCTTCCTCGGTCGACAGCCTCGCGGAGCCGTACGGGTCGCCGTAGATCGCGGCCGCGTCGCGCGCGATCGTGTTCTGGAAGCCGGCTGTCAGCTTGCCGAAGCGTTCGTCCTCGACGCCGACCCACGCATCGCGGTCGAAGATCTGGCCGTTGTCTTCCATCTGGCCGTTCGCGACCACGAATTCGCTTTCGAGGCGGAAGATGATCTTCGTGCCGCCGCCGATGTCTTCGGCGCCTCGCAGGCCCCAGCGGCTGCCGCTGAACCACGGTTCGCCTTCATTGCCCATCCCGATCACGTGATTGCCATTCGCGTCGGCGTGGGTCCGGTAGGTCGGAAAGCTCAGGTCCATCAGGCCGTAGAGCTGCACGCTCGATTGCGCATGCGCCTGGGTGCCGGCGCACAGGCCAGCCGCCGCGATGGAAAGGGCAAGGGTTTTTCGTTTCAAGATCGTCTCCTCCGAGCTGCCGCATTGAATTCGGTCGTTGGCAGTACGCAACGTCTGCCGACTCTTGCCGGCCACAGCGAGAGGGCCGACGCGTAGCATCGTAGAGGGTGCAATCCTTCACGACGCTTTCCCGGGCGCAAGAATCGGATCGGTGAAAACACCGAACGCACAACAATCGCGAATCATGCAGACGCGCGCATGCGCGCCTGCCGGGCATCCGGCTGGCGACGATAATGTTTCGTGCTACGAATCGATATTCGAAGGAGCGGGCGCGCCCGTCAGTCCTGCGCGCTCTTCGTGCGCAGGATGTAACCGAGCCCGCGCAGCGTGATGATTTCCGCCGTGCTGCCCGCGAGATGCTTGCGCAGCCGGTGGATGTAGATGTCGATCGCGTCGGCGCTCGGTTCGTCGTCGAGGGCGAACACGCTGTCCATCAGCCGCGCCTTCGACACCGTCTTGTTCTGCTGCAGCATCAGTGTTTCGAGGATCGCGTGCTCGCGGCGGCGCAGCGCGAGCACCGCATCGCCGCAGCGGAATTCGCGTGTGCCGAACGCATAGACGAGATCGCCGCACACGAGCTGCGTCGTGCCGACGCCGGCCTGCCGGCGGATCAGCGCGCGAATCCGCGCAACCAGCTCGCGCGACTCGAACGGCTTCACGACGTAATCGTCGGCGCCCGCGCCGAAGCAGTCGACCTTGTCGTCGACCGAGCCGTGCGCGGTCAGCATCAGCACCGGCACGTTGTCGTTGCGGCGGCGCAGCCGCGCGAGCACTTCCTTGCCGCTGATGCCGGGCAGCCGCATGTCGAGCAGCACCGCATCGTAGCGTTCGGTCTTCAGCACCGTGTCGGCGCGTTCGCCGTCGCCGACGCAGTCGACCGCGAAATCCTCGCCGCGCAGCAGGTTCACGATCCAGTGCGCGAGTTCGGCGTTGTCTTCGACCAGCAGGAGTTTCATGACTGCGTTCTCTTCATTCGTAGGCGGGCAGCCGTACGGTCAGGACGATACCGCGATTGCCGGGGCCCGGCGCGAGCGACGCGCTGCCGCCGTGCGCCTGCGCGATCTCGCGGACGATCGCGAGGCCGAGGCCCGAGCCTTCGGTATCGGCCGACACGCGGTAGAACCGCTTGAACACGTGCGGTCGCGCTTCAGCGGGGATGCCCGGGCCGTTGTCGACCACCTCCAGCACGATCGTCTCGCCGTCGCGCCGCGCGGCAACCGTCACGCAGCCGCCCGGCTGCGTGTAGCGCACCGCGTTGTCGACGAGGTTCATCACCAGCGCGGTCAGCAGGCTGTCGCTGCCCGCGACGTCGAGCCGTTCGCCCAGATCGGCGCCGAGATCGATGTCGCGCTGCTGCGCGAGCACGATCGTCTCCTCCAGCACGCTCGACACCACGGCCGCGAGATCGACGCGATGGGTCAGCAGCGTCGACGGCGTGGCTTCCGCATGCGCGAGCAGCAGCAGCTTGTCGGTCACGGCGGCCATCTTGCGGCTGCTGCGCTGCATGCTGTCGAGCACGGCCACCAGCTCCGGATCGTCGTGGCCGCGCCGCTGCGCGTACTGGATCTGCGTGTCGAGCACCGCGATCGGCGTGCGCAACTGGTGCGCGGCGTCCGCGATGAAACGGCGCTGCGTGGCCGTATGCGTGTTGAGCCGCGCGATGCACCGGTTGATCGCGTCGACGATCGGCCGCAGCTCGTGCTGCAGCCGCTCGGGGCGAATCGGCTCCAGCTCCATCGGCCCGCGGTCGGCGACATCGTCCTTCAGCTTCATCAGCGGGCGAAGCTCCAGCGTCAGGCCGAGATACACGAGCACCACCGCGAGCATCAGCATCAGCGACAGGCGCACGAGCTGCGGCCGCCAGATCGTGTCGACCATCGCATTGCGCGAGCGTGTCGTCTTCGCGACGACGACCGTGACCGTCTCGACCTTGCCCTCGTTGTACAGCTGGCGGTCGTAGATCACCGCGCGCAGCGGCACGCCGTCGAGCGCCGTGTCGTACAGCGTCGGCTCGACGCCGTGCCGTGCGGGCAGGTCGAGCGCCGGATTGCCGGCGAGCAGGCGCTCGCGGCTGTCGATCACCTTGTAGTAGACCGAATCGGCCGAAGGCGACTCGAAGATCTCCAGCGCGGCGGGCGGCACGTCGGCCGCGAGATAGCCGTCGCGCCATTCGACGTCCTCGCCGATCGTGCGTGCGGACGCCACGAGCGCGCTGTCCTGCACGAGCCCGGCCGTGCGCCGCGCGGTGTCGTACGACATCGCGCCCGCGATCAGCACGAAGGCCGCGAGCGGCAGCAGCAGCCACCACAGCAGCCGACCGCGCAGGCTGTGCGCCATCCTGTTGCGCTCCTTCTCCGAAATGCCGAACCGCGCCGGGGGCGCCGGCGCGGTCGGGGTTGTCATGTCATGCGTCCGGCAGCCGCGCTCAGAACGCGGCGGGGCGCCACTTCAGCAGCCGCTTCTCGAGCCAGGTCAGCAGGTAATCGGCGGCCAGCGCGACCACGGCCAGCACGATCATCGCCGCGAACACGCCGCTCGCGTTGAACGCGCCCTGGGCGGTGGAGATTAGCAGGCCGATCCCTTGCTTGGAACCCAGGAATTCGCCGACGACCGCGCCGACCAGCGCGAAACCGAAGCTCACGTGCAGGCTCGCGAGAATCCAGGAGAGCGCGGACGGGATCACGACCGCCGTGGTGATCTGCCGGCGCGACGCGCCGAGGATCTGCGCGTTCGCGATCAGGTAGCGGTCGGCTTCGCGCACGCCCTGGAACGCGTTGCCGAACACGACGAAGAACACCATCACGACGGCCAGCGCGATCTTCGACGCCATCCCGAGGCCGAGCGCGATCACGAAGATCGAGCCGAGCACGACGCGCGGAATCGAGTTCGCGATCTGGATATAGAGACCGAACACGTCGGCCATCAGCTTGTTGCGGCCGAGCACGATCCCGCAGATCACGCCGGCGACCGAGCCGATGATGAAGCCGATCCCGGTTTCTTCCAGCGTGACCCAGACCTGCGTGAGCAGCGGGCCCTGCGACGTGCCGTTCACGAACCAGTCCTGGATCTGTTCGAAGATCAGCGACGGCATCGAGAAGAAGAACGGATCGATCCACTTGAGTCGTGCGGCGAGTTCCCACCCGCCTAGCACGATGACGAGCACGGCGATCCGCAGCGTGACGATGAGGTTGCGCCGGCGGCGCAGCCGGCGTTGCGCGGCGCGCTCGTCGTCCTCGAGCGTCGTTGCCGGAGTGGCGGTGGGGGGAAGCGTCATGTCGGTCATGCTCCTGTCCTTGCTGTCCTTGCCGTGCGGCGTATGCGTCAGCCGATCTGCACTTCTTCGCGCAGGTCGTGCCAGATGTCCTTGGAAATTTCGATGAAGCGCGCGTCGTAGCGAATCTCCGACGTGACGCGCGGGCGCGGCAGGTCGATCTCATACACGCGCTTGAGCGTCGCGGGGCGCGCGGTCAGCACGAACACGCGGTCGGCGAGCGCGATCGCTTCTTCGAGATCGTGCGTGACGAACACGACCGAGCCCTTGTTCGCGGACCAGAGCTGCAGCAGCTCGTCCTGCATCAGCGTGCGCGTCTGCATGTCGAGCGCGGAGAACGGCTCGTCCATCAGCAGGATTTCCGGCTGGTTGATGAAGGTCTGCGCGAGCGCGACACGCTTGCGCATCCCGCCGGAGAGCTGGTGCGGGTAGTGCTTCGTGAACTTGTCGAGGCCGACCTTGCGGATCCATTCCTCGGCCTGCGCATAGGCCACGTCCTTCGAGCGGCCGCGAAACAGCGGGCCCGCCGCGACGTTGTCGATCACGTTGCGCCACGGGAACACCGCGTCGGCCTGGAACACGAAGCCGATGCGCGGATCGATGCCGTCGACCGGGCGGCCCATCACGCGCACTTCGCCCGACACGGGCTTGAGCAGCCCGGTGATCAGGTTGAGCGTCGTCGACTTGCCGCAGCCGGTCGGCCCGACGATCGCGATGAATTCGCCGCGCGCGACGCTCATGCTGAAGTCGCGCAGCGCGACGGTGGCCTTGCCTTCCGGCGAAATGAAGCGGCACGACACATTGCGAAACTCGATCGCCGGTGTGCTCGGGGAAACTGCCTGGTTCATCGCATTCGTCCTGCGGGTGAGGAAAGCGTCGCGTCGTGACGCAACGCCGGGCCGGTCAGCGGGCCGGAACGGGGAACGCACGGCGGCGGGATCGCCGCCGCCGGCGCTGCAACTTACTTCGCGTTCACGAAATCGTTCGTGTAGGTGCGCGCGAGGTCGATGTGCTTGCCCTTCACCGACGGATTGAACGCCGACAGCACCTTCAGCACGGTCGCCGGGCCATCGGCCGGCATCTTCCCGTCGGCCGTATACATCGGCAGCGACGCCTTCAGCGCGGTCACGTACAGCGACTTGTCCTTCTGGTAGTCGGCCGGCATCTTCGCGGCGATGTCCTCGGCGCTGTGCGTGTGGATGAACTGCATCGTCTTCGCGAACGCGTGCGCGAGCTTCACGGCCTGCTCCTTGTGCGAATCGGCCCATGCGGATTGCACGTACAGGCTCGCAGCCGGGTAGGTGCCGCCGAGCGCGGCACGCGTGCCTTCCAGCGTGCGCAGGTCGACCAGCACCTTCGCGTCGCCCATCTTCTCGAGCGCGGACACCGTCGGCTCGGTCGTCATCCCGGCGTCGATGCGGCCCTGCTTGATCGCGGCGATGAAGCTCGCGTCAGCGCCGACCGGCAGCATCGTGTACTGCGTCGACGGCACGCCGTGCGCAAGCGCGAGGTATTGCGTGAGGAAGCTCGTCGACGAGCCGAGGCCGGTCACGCCGAGCGTCTTGCCCTTCGCGTCGGCCATCGACTTGAACGTCGGCGCGGCCTTGGTCGACACCATCTCGACTTCGCCCGGCACCTGGCCGAATACGGCGATCGCCTTCACGTCCTTGCCCTTGCTCTGCAGGTCGATCGTGTGGTCGTAGAAGCCGACGACGCCCTGCACGGCGCCCGCGAGCAGCTCGTTCTCGGCGTCGACGCCGGCCGGTTGCGACAGCAGCTCGACGTCGAGCCCTTCGGCCTTGAAGTAGCCGAGTTCCTGCGTGAGCCGCGCGGGCAGGTAGATCAGTTTCGCGATCCCGCCGACCATGATCGTGATCTTGCCGCCGTCGTCGGCGAAAGCGGGGTGAGCGGCAAGCGCGCAGCTCAGGCTGGCTGCAACGGCGAGGGTGCGCAGGATGGGTCGCATCGGGTCGTCTCCGTTCGTTGTATTCGTGTGGCGCGATGCTTGCTGCATCGTCACGACGAGTATAGGGAGGCGAAACCTTCCGCAACCTTTCGCGGGGTGGTGGTTCGGTTAGGGGTTTTCCAGCAATTGGGATAGAGAGGACAGCGAGAGGCAATCCGATATCTCCCCATTCGCTCAAATTCAAATGGAGGCAGGAGCGACCTGCAGGCCGCCCGGGCCGGATTCAACAGCGAACATGCTGCGTTTGGCAAATGTGCGAATGCGCAATTTTTTCAATGGACTTGATTGGCGCATCGGACGTGAGACGGGCGCCGTCTCGGCCAGGTCGCCAGCGCAAGCAATGCCATTAGATGGTTCCGGGTGGCCCGATTTCGGTTGATTATTTTTTGCTGCCCAAACGTCGCCCCTCAGATTGGAGAGATTCGTGATTCGATTCACCGCCGTTTTTATCGCCAGGATACTCAACACGATGGTCTATTGCGTGGCGATGCATTTCCTCAATCTCAAGTTCGCGATTCTGCCGTCCGGAACGCTCTCCGCACTGTTTGCGACGGCGCTAGGTGTGGGATTGAGCGAGTCGTTCGTATGTCTTTTCAGAAAACGCGACTGAGCGAGGCGCTCCATTCGTCAGCGCCACCCGATCAACACTCGCCCCATCGCATCGACCCCCATGTCGAACAGGTGCGACACGAACGGCACGAGGTTCGGCACCATCAGTTGCACGAGCAACAGCCCGACGAGCATCGTGACCGGAAAGCCGACCTGGAACACGCCGATCTGCGGCGCCGCACGGTTCAGGATGCCGAGCGCGAGGTTCGCGATCAGCAGCGCCGCGACCACCGGCAGCGACAGCAGCAGCCCCATCTCGAACACGGTCGCGCCGAACGCGGCGACCGTGCGCCAGCCGGGCGCGTGCAGCAGGTCGGCCGACACCGGCAGCGACTGGAACGACGCGGCGAGCGCGGCGAACACCTGCAGGTGCCCGTCCACCGCGAGGAACGCGAGCATCGCGATCGCGTTCAGGAAGCGGCCCATCACCGGCGTCGCGCCGCTCGTGTGCGGATCGAAGAAGGTCGCGAAACCGAGCCCCATCGACAGCCCGATGAAGTCGCCGGCCGCCTCGACGGCCGCGAACACGATCTGCATCGTGAAGCCCATCGCGACGCCGATCAGGAACTGCGTGACGAGAATCCAGATGCCCTGCGCGGAGAACACGGTGACGTCCGGCATCGCGCCGAGCGTCGGCGCGACGACCAGCGCCATGAACGCGCCGAGGCCGATCTTCACGCGGATGGGCACCGACGCATGGCCCACGACGGGCGCCGTCGCGACGAGCGCGAGCATCCGCACGAACGGCCACAGGAAGGCGGTGAGCCAGCCGTTGAGCTGCGCGTAGGTAACCGAGAACATCGCCGCGGGGTGCTGCGCGCGGCTCAGCCGACGCCGAGCGTCGCGACGTGCAGCAGCGTCTGCCGCAGGTAGTCGAGCATCGTCGTCATCATCCACGGGCCGGCGATCACGAGCGTCGCGGCGACCGCGAGCAGCTTCGGGATGAACGACAGCGTCGCCTCGTTGATCTGCGTCGCGGCCTGGAACAGGCTCACGACGAGGCCGACCGCGAGCGCGACCAGCAGCAGCGGGGCAGCGAGCAGCAGGCCGACCATCATCGCCTGGTGCGCAAGGGTCATGACTTGTTCGGGCGTCATCGCGCGTTTTCCTCCGCCGCTTACGTGAAGCTTTGCGCGAGCGAGCCGATCAGCAGCTGCCAGCCGTCGACCAGCACGAACAGCATCAGCTTGAACGGCAGCGACACGGTGGACGGCGACACCATCATCATCCCCATCGACATCAGCACGCTCGCGACGACCATGTCGATGATCAAAAACGGGATGAAGACCGTGAAGCCGATCTGGAAGCCCGTCTTCAGCTCGCTCGTGACGAACGCGGGCACGAGCAGCGACAGCGGCACGTCCTCGGGCCCCTGCATCGGCGCGGCCTTCGAGATCTTCGCGAACAGCGCGAGATCGGTCTCGCGGGTCTGCTTCAGCATGAAGGTCTTGAACGGCGCTATGCCGCGCTGCACGGCCTGCTCCATCGGCATCGCGCCGTCGGAGAACGGCTTGTAGCCGTCGTTGTACGCACGGTCGAGCACCGGCGACATCACGAAGAAGGTGAGGAACATCGCGAGGCCGACGAGCACCTGGTTCGGCGGCGTCGTCGAGGTGCCGAGCGCCTGGCGCAGCAGCGACAGCACGATGATGATGCGCGTGAAGCTCGTCATCATCAGCACCATCGCCGGCAGGAACGACAGCATCGTGAGCAGCAGCATCGTCTGCACGCTCAGCGAATACGTGGTGCCGCCGTGCGGGCCCGGGCTCGCGTTGAACGCGGGCAGGCCGTTCGTCTGCGCGCAGGCGAGCGCGGGGGCCAGGCAGAGGATCAGCACGGGCGCGAAGCGCGCCACGCGACGCAGGAATTCGTGTTTCATCGGAATGCGGGAACGGAAAGAGGGCGCGGCGCCATGTCAGCGGTCCTTGCCGCGACCGAGGCGTTTCGCGGCTTCGCCCGCGAGCGCGTCGCGAAACCGCGAGCCGAACGTGCCGGGCAGCACGCCGTCGGGCGATGCGGCGCCGGCGGGCGCGTCGACCGGCGCGGTGGCCGAAGGCGAGCCGGCCGGCAGCGTATGCAGCAGTCGCACGTTGCCCGGCGCGACGCCGAGCACGAGCCAGGTATCGCCGATCTCGACGATCGTCGCGCTTTCCTTCGCACCGACCGCGACGCTCGACACGACCTTCAACGGGCCGCCGCGCCGCGCGGGCTGGAAGCCGAAACGGCGCGCGAGCCACGCGCACGCGAATACGAGACCGATCACGACCGCGAGCCCGACGAGCGTCTGCAGCACCGCGCCGAAGCCGAGCGACGGCGCGGCCGAACCGACCACCACGCTCGACGCGATCGCGCCGGCGTGGTTCACCGCGTTCATATCGGCGGCGCAGGCAAGCGACACGCCGAACGAAGCGGCGACGGCAAACGCCGCCGCGATCGCACGGCGCACGCGGCGGCCGGGCTGCGCGAAGCTCATCGATTCAGCTTCCGGATGCGTTCGGCCGGCGTGATGATGTCGGTCAGGCGAATGCCGAACTTGTCGTTGACGACCACGACCTCGCCCTGCGCGATCAGGCAGCCGTTCACGAGCACGTCCATCGGCTCGCCGGCGAGGCCGTCGAGCTCGACGACCGAACCCTGCGCGAGCTGCAGCAGGTTGCGGATCGCGATCTTCGTGCGGCCGAGCTCCACGGTCATCTTGACCGGGATGTCGAGGATCATCTCGATGTCGTTGTGCGTCGAGCTCGCCGCGGCCTTCGACAGCGGCTGGAACACGCCGGCGCCGGTCGCGCCCGCCTGTACCGGCTGCTGGTTCTGCTCGGCGAGCGCGGCGGCCCAGTCGTCCATGCCCGGATCCTCTTCCGCGGCGGCCGGCGCCGCCTGTGCGTCGGCGGCCGATGCCGCAAGAGCCGCGTCGGCGATGGCTTGCGCGTCGTCCTCGGGCGTCTGGTTCAGCTCACTCATATCCACCTTCCTTCATCGTGTCGCCCGCGCTGATCATCTTCTGCACGCGCAACGCATATTGACCATTGAAAATTCCGTAGCCGCATTCCATCACCGGCACGCCATCGACCTTCGCGGTGATCGTGTCGTCGATTTCCAGCGGCAGCACATCGCCCGCGCGCAGGTTCAGGATCTTCTCGAAGGTCGTCGGGACCTCGGCGAGATTCGCGGTCAGCTCGACCTCGGCGGCCTGCACCTGCTGCGACAGCACGCGCACCCAGCGGCGGTCGACTTCGAGCGCCTCGCCCTGGATCGGCGAGCTCAGCACGTCGCGGATCGGCTCGATCATCGAGTACGGCATGCAGATGTGCAGCGTGCCGCCCGTCGGCCCGAACTCGATCGAGAACTGCGTGACGATCACGATCTCGTTCGGCGTCGCGACGTTCGCGAACTGCGTGTGCATTTCAGAGCGCACGAATTCGAACTGCAGCGGCCGCACGCTCTTCCACGCGGCCGTGTAGTGCTCGAACACGAGGTTCAGCAGCTTGCCGATGATCCGCTGCTCGGTCGCCGTGAAATCGCGGCCTTCGACACGCGTGTGAAAGCGCCCGTCGCCGCCGAACAGGTTGTCGACGACGAAGAACACGAGGTTCGGGTCGAACACGAACAGCGACGTGCCGCGCAGCGGTTTCACGTGCACGAGGTTCAGGTTCGTCGGGATCGGCAGGTTGCGGGTGAACTCGCTGTACTTCTGCACCTTCACCTGGCTCACGGAGATTTCCGCCGTGCGCCGCATGAAGTTGAAGATGCCGATCCGCAGCAGGCGCGCGAAGCGGTCGTTGATGATCTCGAGGCCGGGCATCCGGCCGCGGACGATCCGCTCCTGCGTCGCGATGTTGTAGGGGCGGACGCCCGATGTGTCGCGCTGCTCGTCGACTGCATCGGTTTCGCCCGTGACGCCCTTGAGGAGGGCATCGACCTCCTCCTGGGACATGAACTCCTGGTGGCCCATGCGCGCTCCTTTCGCCGTCGCGTTACTGGACGACGAATTCGGTGAACAGCACGTCGTCGACCTTCGCGCGCTGGTTGCCCGGCTGCGTCGGTTGTTCGATCAGGTCCCGCAGTTCCTTCGCGAGCGAACGTTTGCCGTCCGGTGTCGCGAGTTCCTCGGGATGCTTGTTCGACAGCGCGAGCAGGATCCGGCTGCGGATCTCCGGCATCCGCGCGGTCAGTTGCTCCTGCGCCTTCGGGTCGGTGAGCTTCAGCGACAGGCCGACGCGAAGGTAATGCTGCGCGCCGTCGTCGGACTGCAGGTTCACGGTCAGCGGGTCGAGCGGGAAGAACACCGGCGCGGCAAGCGGCGCCGGCTCGGCGGGCGCGCTCGCATGGCCGACGCCTTCCTTGCTCAGGAACACGTACATGCCGCCGGCGGCGGCCGCGGCCGCGCCCAGCGCGATGACGGCGATGAGCGCGATGCGCTTGAACTTGCCGGACGAAGCCGGCTTGTCGGCGGTCGGGTTTGCGGTCGTGGAGGCCATGTGAATGCGTGCGTGATGTCTCGTAGCATGCATTGTTCGGCATCCGGGCCGAGCCCGATGGGCGGAAAAGAGGGGGGATTTGCGGCTATCTCAGCCGATTGTCGGCCGGGTGTCGGCCCGATGCAGGGTTGGGGGAAGCGGAAACGGCCGCCGGGCCTGCGGCCGGGAGGCGGCAACGGTACGGGCGGCGGTGCCGCTCCCGCTTGCTGTGCGGGGCCTGCCGCGCCGACGAGGACAGGCACGATCGCGCCGGGCTGCGCCGACGCCCGCCGCGCAGTCAGATCGGCAACAGCGTCAGCAGCGGCGCGATCAGCACCATCGCGACGCCCGCGATCATCATCGTGAGGCTCGACACGACGCCTTCCTCGCTGCCGATCTCGCGCGCCTTCGCGGTGCCCACGCCGTGGGCGGCCGCACCGAACAGCGCGCCGCGCGCGAGCCGCGTGCGCATCGGCACGAGCGCGAGCACGATCTCGCCGAGCAACATCCCGATGATGCCGGTCGCGATCACGAACAACGCGGTGAGGTCCTTCGGCGCGTGGATCTTGTCCGACACGGCGAGCGCGAACGGCGTCGACACCGAGCGCGTCATCAGCGAGCGCTGCAGTTCGGGCGACAGGTGCAGCAGCTTCGCGAGCAGCAGCGACCCGCACACGCCCGCGCCGATCCCGACCGCGACGCCGACCGACAGCGACAGCCAGTGGCGGCGGATCAGGTCGCGATACTCGTAGATCGGCACCGCGAACGCGATCGTCGCCGGGCCGAGCAGCCACATCAGCCAGCGCGTGTCGCGGAAGTAGACCGAATAAGGGATGCCGGTCAGCACGACGAGCAGCACCAGCACGCCCGGCACGAACACGAGCGGCGAGAACAGCAGCGTCTTCTTGTACGCATAGAGCCGCTTCGACGCGAAATACAGCACGACCGTCAGCACGAAGCAGCCGAGCGAAATCGCGGTATTCACGTGGTCGGCAGGCAGATTCGACAGCAGCGCAAGCATGTTCGGCTCCCGCTCAGTGGGCGGAGGCGGCGCTCAGGCGCGCGCGGCGGCGTTCAGCGAACACGCGCTGCGCGGCGAGCCGGCGCTCGAGCTTCGCGGCGAGGTCGACCGCGACGGCCACCGCGACCATCACGAACGCGGTGCCCGCGAGCATGACCAGCGCGATGCGCCAGCCGTCCTCGCGGAACAGCCCGCCGTACTGGACGGCCGCGACGGCGGCCGGCACGAAGAACAGCAGCATGTCGGACAGCAGCCAGTTCGCGCCGTCCTTCACCCACGCGGGCGCGACGCGGCCCGAGAACAGCAGCACGAGGAGCACCGCGAGTCCGATCACGCCGGACGGAATCGGCAGCCCGATCATCCGCACGGCCCAGTCGACCGCCAGCCACAGCGCGCCGAGCGCGGCGGACTGCAGCACGATCCGGCCCGTGCGCGTCATGCTGCCCGGCTCGGCGGGGCGGGCGGCGGCAACAGCGGTCGGCTTGTTCATGGCAGGCTCCATACAGATTTGTTTCATCGATGGTGTGAGTATAGGGTTTCCCCTAACCATAAATAAAATGACTTGTCTCTATCCTTCATATTCCAATTCGGAATTCTCTTTTGATCGTTGCACCAACTTGGGGAGACATCGATGGAATTGCGCGCGCTGCGGTACTTCGTCGAGGTGGTCCGCCAGCAGAGCTTCACCGCGGCCGCCGACCGGCTGTTCGTGACCCAGCCGACCATCAGCAAGATGGTGAAGGCGCTCGAGGACGAGATCGGCTCGCCGCTGCTGCTGCGCGACGGCCGGCAGATGGTGCTGACCGACGCGGGGCGGATCGTGTTCCAGCGCGGCCAGGACGTGCTCGCCGCGCAGGCGCAGCTGCAGTCGGAGCTGAACGATCTCGGCACGCTCGGGCGCGGCGAACTGACGATCGGCATCCCGCCGCTCGGCGGGTCGCTGTTCACGCCGATCATCGCCGCGTACAAGCAGCGCTACCCGAACATCGAGCTGAAGCTGTTCGAGCAGGGCGCGCGGATGATCGAGGCCGCGCTGATGACGGGCGAGCTCGAGCTCGGTGGGCTGCTGGAGCCGGTCGATCCCGGCACGTTCGAGCGGCTGCCGATGGTGCGCGCGCCGCTGTGGCTCGTCGCGCCGCGCGAGTCGCGCTGGGAGGAGCACGCGACCGTGCCGCTCGCGGATCTCGCGCGCGAGTCGTTCGTGTTCTATGCGGAAAGTCTTGCGCTGCACGACGCGGTGCTCGATGCGTGCCGGCAGGTCGGCTTCACGCCGTCGATCGTAAGCCGCAGCGGCCACTGGGATTTCATGGCCGCGCTCGTGCATGCGGGCGTCGGCATCGCGCTGCTGCCCGAGCCTTACTGCCGGCGGCTCGACGTGGGGCAGTTCACGTGCCGGCCGATCGTCGAGCCGGAAATCACGTGGGCGATCGCGCTCGGCTGGCTGAAGAAGGGCTACCTGTCGCATGCGGCGCGCGCATGGCTCGACGTCGCGCGGGCGACGCTGCCGGTCGCGCCCGGCGACGATCTCGCGTTCGGCGGATTGCGGGCGAGGGAGTAATGCCCGCGACGCCGCGCGATGAAGCGGAAGAGACGGAAGAGGCAGGCGCAACGGCCGCCCGCCGCAGGCTCAGTGCCCCATCGCCGGCCCCGCGCCCTTCTTCGGCTTCGTGATCCACACGAGCGCCGCGAGCGCGATGAACATCCCCGCCGACAGGTGGAAGAAGTCGTTGGTCGCCATCATGAAGCCCTGCTGTGTGACGAGCTGGTTGAGCTGCGCATTGGCCGTCTGCCCGACGATGCCGAGCTGCGCGAGCGCACCCTGGTAGTCGGTCGTGTTCTGCGCGTAGATGCTGACCGACTCCGACAGCCGCGCATGGTGGTAGATCGCGTCGTTCTCCCAGAACGTCGAGCTGGCCGCGGTGCCGATCGCGCCCGACAGCGTGCGCAGGAAGTTCGACAGCCCCGACGCGCTCGCGAGCCGCTCGTCGGAGATGCTCGACAAGGTGATCGTCGTCATCGGCACGAAGAAGCACGCGACGCCGATCCCCTGCACGAGCCGCGGCAGGATCACGTGGTTGAACGGCACGTCGAGCGTAAACGTCGCGTTCCACAGCGACACGCCCGCGAACACGATGAACGCGAAGCTCGCGACCATCCGCAGGTCGAGCCGGTGCATGTTGCGCCCGATCAGCGGTGACAGCACGAGCGCGAGCAGCCCGACCGGCGCGGTCGCGAGGCCGGCCTTGCCGGCCGTGTAGCCCATCACCGTCTGCAGCCACAGCGGGAAGATCACGACCGAGCCGAAGAACGCCATGAAGCCGAACGAGATGATCAGCGCGCCGAGCGCGAAGTTGCGGTCCTTGAACAGCGACAGGTCGACGACGGGCTCCTTCTCGGTCGCCTCCCACACCAGCATGAACGCGAGCGACACGACCGCGATCAGCGCGAGCGCGACGATGAACGACGAGTTGAACCAGTCGCGGTCCTTGCCGAGGTCGAGCATCATCTGCAGGCACGACACGCCGATCACGAGCAGCGCGAGGCCGATCGCGTCGATCCGCTGCTTCGACGTCTTCGTCTCGCGGCCGCGCAGCAGGAGGTACGCGCAGGCCGCCGAGAAGAGGCCGATCGGCAGGTTGATGTAGAAGATCCACGGCCACGTGTAGTTGTCGCTGATCCAGCCGCCGAGGAGCGGGCCGAAGATGGGCGCGACGATCACCGTCATCGCCCATAACCCGAGCGCGAGCCCGCGCTTCGCGGGCGGGTAGCTGCGCATCAGGATCGTCTGCGACAGCGGCACCATCGGCCCCGATACGAGCCCCTGCAGCAGCCGGAACGCGATCAGCGTCTCGAAGTTGGTCGCGAGGCCGCATAACGCCGACGCGATCGTGAACGCGAGCACCGACAGCGTGAACAGGCGCACCTCGCCGACCCGCCGCGCGAGCCAGCCGGTGAGCGGCACCGCGATCGCGGACGCCACCGAATAGGACGAGATCACCCACGTGCCTTCGCTCGTCGCGACGCCGAGGCTGCCCGAGATGGTCGGCACCGCGACGTTCGCGATCGACGTGTCGAGCACTTCCATGAAGGTGCCGAGCGCAAGCCCGACGGTGAGCAGCGCGAGCGCGCCACCGGAGAGCGGGGCGGGCCCGGCGGCGGGGGAGGCGGCGGATGCCGTGGTGGCGGACATCGGAATCTCCTAGACGCGGCGCGCGCGACGCGCCGGCGCAATGCACGGGCGCGCAACGCAGCGCGGCCCGGCCGGGTGGAACGGAAAAGGGAAAAATCGGGAGAAACAACAGAGCGCGTGCCTTGTCATCTTCTGCCCAGACAGAGAAATAAGCGAATGCTTAACCTAGACATGGGGCCTCCGCGCGCCTCAGCAGTCCGCTTCGTCAGGCTTCGGGCAACCGGACGTGCCGGGCCCGTTGGCGATGAAGCGCTGCAGCAGGCCGGTGAGCGTCGCGAGTTCGTCGGCCGAGAAGCCGTCGAGCTGCGCGTTGAGCGCGGTCGCGATCAGCGACGGCAGCGCGCGGGCCGCTTCGGCGCCGCGCTCGGTCAGCGTCAGCTCGATCATCCGGCGGTCCTGCTCGCTGCGCGAGCGCGCGACCAGCCCCTTGCGTTCGAGCCGGTCGAGCATCCGCGTCATCGAACCGCTGTCGTACGACATCTTGCGGGACAGCTCGAACGGCGTGCTTGCATAACCGCGCGACAACAGCAGGATCACGCCGATCTGCTGCGCGGTGAGGTCGAGCGGCTCGAGCGCACGGTCCATCCGCTCGACGAGCGCCTGCTTCGCCTTCGACAGGTAATAGCCGAGGCTCGTTTCCAGCGCGATGTTCTCGGGATCGTAGAGGCCGCCGGTCATTCGATTGCGCGCGCAGCAATAGTGCGTTTCGGATTTAAACGCGCCCAGTATCTTGAAAAATGATTGCTTAGTCAATATTATTTGAGGCAACCAGTTACGACGTGCATGTTGCACTGCCGGAGACTATGTTCTGACCGATTCGCCCGCGCTGCCGGGCACCCGAGGATGTTCGCGATGCTGTTCCTGAAAAATGCCGCCGGCGCGCTGCGCCGCAACCTGACCGATACCGCTCATCATGTGTTTTCCGGGCCGCACCGCGGCTGGAAGATCGCGTTGTACGTGACGATGCTGGTCGTGCCTGGCGGCTCGCTCGCGGCGCTCGGGTTCGCATGGTTCGATCATCGCCGGCAGCACAACGCGAAAGGCGGCGCCCGCCGCACGAGCCAGCCGGCCGCGACGGAACCGTCGACATGGCGCCCCGCCGCCGAACCCGTCCCGATGCCCGTGCGCTGCCACTGACGCCGCACCGTTCCCGCCATTCCGATTGACCGCCGGCCGCGCCTCCCGCGCCTCCCGCGGCGGCCGTCGCGCGCCTGTCTCGCCGCAAGCGATCCGTAATGGCCGGTAAACCGGCTGCTCGCGCCGGTAACACATTCCTGTCGCCGCGCGCCGTACCCTTAGGGCTGCGCAGCAACCCCACCGTCAGTTACCATTTGTCCGCCAGCGGCATGACGACCGCATCGCGCGACGCCGCTCGCCGGCCGTCGCGCCCAGACAGGAAAACCACGATGCCGTACGCCTCCCTCCCGCGCGCCCTTCGCCCGCTGAGCGCCGCCGTCGCCGTTGCGACGGCCGTGCTGCTCGCCGGCTGCGCCGTCGGGCCCGACTATCACCGGCCCGACACGTCGATTCCCGCCGCGTTCAAGGAAGCGCCGGCCGGCTGGAAGGTCGCGCAGCCCGCGGACCGCACCGACCGCGGCGCGTGGTGGGCGGTCTACAACGATCCGCAGCTCGATGCGCTGATCGGCAAGCTCAACGCATCGAACCAGACCATCGCACAATCGGCAGCCGCCTATCGGCAGGCGCGCGCACTCGTCACCGAGGCCCGCGCCGCGTATTTCCCGACCGTCGGGCTGACCGCATCGGGCTCGCGCGCACGCACGCCGCGCACGTCGCTGTCGTCCGGCTCGTCGTCGTCGAGTTTCGGCAGCGGCTCGTCCGGATCGATCAGCAACAGCTACAGCGTCGGCCTCGACGCGAGCTGGGAACCCGACCTGTGGGGCAAGGTAAGCCGCACCGTCAGCGCGCAGCGCGCCGGCGAAGCCGCCGCCGCGGCCGATCTCGCGAACGCGCGGTTGTCGCAGCAGGCGCTGCTCGCGCAGACCTATTTCCAGCTGCGCACGTCCGATGCGCTGCAGAAGCTGCTCGACGACACCGTGAAGTCGTACGAACAGTCGTTGAAGCTCACGCAGAACCAGTACGCGCAAGGCGTCGCCGCGCGCGCGGACGTGATCCAGGCGCAGACGCAGCTGCAAAGCGCGCAGGCGGCGGCGATCGACAACGGCGTCGCGCGCGCGCAGTACGAACATGCGATCGCGACGCTGATCGGCGAACCGGCGTCGACCTTCTCGCTGCCGGTGAACCCGCTCACGGCCGAGCCGCCGATCACGCCGGTCGACGTGCCGTCCGCGCTGCTCGAGCGCCGGCCCGACATCGCGGCCGCCGAGCGCCGTGCGGCCGCCGCGAACGAGCAGATCGGCGTCGCGATTTCGGCATTCTTCCCGACGCTCACGCTCTCGGCCACCGGCGGCGTGCAGAGCTCGGTGTGGTCGCAGTTGTTCACGCTGCCGGCGCGTTTCTGGACGGTCGGCCCGCAGCTGGCGGCCACGCTGTTCGACGCGGGCTTGCGCGCCGCGCAGACCGACGCTGCGCGCGCGACCTACGACCAGGATGTCGCCGCGTATCGCCTCGCGGTGCTCACCGCGTTCCAGGATGTCGAGGACAACCTCGCGTCGCAACGCATCCTCGCGCGCGAAATCGACGTGCAGCGGCAGGCCGTCGACAGTGCCGAGCACGCGCTCGCGATCGTCACGAACCAGTACAAGGCCGGCACGGTCGCGTACCTGAACGTGCTGACCGCGCAGACCACTGCATTCACCGCGCAGCAGAAGCTCGCGACGATCTCCGGGCAGCGGATGACGTCGTCGGTCGGGCTCGTGAAGGCGCTCGGCGGCGGCTGGGATGCGGCGGACATGGCGCGCGAGAACGGCGGCATGGCGGCGCCGGCACCCGTGCCGGCGTCCGGTGCGGCCGCCACGCCGCTCGCGCAGAAGTAAAAAAGGAAGGGGCGACGCGCGCGTCAGCGCGTCGCGTCGCCGAAGATCAGCGACACCTCGTTGTTCCCGATCGGGTGACCGAGCAGGTTCAGCAGCCCCGCGAGGTTCGCCTGCTGCTCGGGCGCCGCATGCGCGGTGCCGCGGAACGATCCCTGGCCGGGGCCGAAGTTGCCGTGTCCGTCGAGGAACAGCGGGCCCTGCGTCGTCGACAGGTCGAGATCGGCACCCGCACCCTTCGCCTGCAGCACCGCGCGGTACGAACCGAGCGGCTTCACGCGCGACACGCGCGAGCTCATCGAGTCGATCGTCACCGTCAACTGGCCGAACGCGTTGTTGCCGATCAGGCGCCAGTCGGTCCAGCCGAGCCGCACGTCACCCTGCAGGTCGAGCGTGTTGAACGGCGTGCCGAGCCCCGCGAGCAGCGACGCGGGCACGGCCATCGCGCCGGCCGACAGCACCGCGCCGCGCCACGTCGCATCGAGCGTGACGGCGTCGGGCATCGCCTCGGTCTGCCGCATGCGCATCTGCACGCGCCCGGTCAGCAGCGGCCAGAAGCGCGTGGTCCATTCGACCCGGCCCGGCAGCAGCGTCGCCGCGCTCTGGTCGGCGCCCGGCGCGAGCATCAGCGTGCCCGAGCCGTGCCACAGCGACCCTTCCGGATCGACGAGATTCACGTGAGCGCCGGTCGCCCGCGCGAACTGCGGCGCGATCCACGCAGCCGGCGCGAGCGCGACGAGCGTCACCGCCGTCGCCAGCCCCCCGCCAGTACCCACGGCAATACGGCGGCGAGCCGCTTCGTCCACGGCCTCATCGGCCGACCGCCACTTGCGTCATCCACTGCGTCATTTATTTCTGTACGGAAGGTTGCATCACGGCCGTCAGGTCGACCTGACCGTCTTCCTTCAGCGCGGTTGCATGCGCCTCGCCGACCTGCACCTTGAACTGCTTGCGGGCATCGTCGAGCCACTGCGTCCACGCCGGGAACGACGCGTTCTTCATCTGGACCTGCACGCCGTTGCCAACGATCTGCACCTGCGCGCCCTGCAGCCCGTGATCGGACAGCGACGCGGTCAGCGCGTCCTTCAGTGCGAGCCCGGTCGGCGCGACGCCTTGCGCGGCAGCCGTCAGCGACTTCGCCTCGTTCGCCTGCGCGGTCATCTGCGCGAGCTCGCGGCGCATCGTCGGCAGCTCGCGCTGGATTCGCGCGCGGCCTTCCTGCGCAGGCGACCACAGCACCGAATACGCGATCACGACCGCCAGCAAGGCGCCGCCCCAGCCGAGCAATGTCTTCTCGCGCTGTGAGCGCTCACCCCAGAACTGGGCCAGCGTCTGATTCAGTTGTTCCGTTTTCATGAGCGGCTCCGGATCGTCCATTTGCCCGTGTTGCTGTCGACTTCGCCGGACAGTCCGTTACGCGCGAGGCGCTGCGAGAAATCGGGATCGACCTTGACCTCCGGCTTGAAGCCGACGTCGAGCCGCCGGTCGTGATAGTCGAGCGACGCGATACCGTTCAGCGGCAGCGCGCCCATCGAGCGCGTCAGCCCGCTCGACAGCGCGAGGAAATCGTTCGGCGACAGCTCGCCGGCCGCCAGGCGCAACTGGTCGAGCTGGCGCTGCATCTGCGCGGGCGGATCGAGCACCGTCGTCGTCTTCGGGAACGCGGACAACAGCGTCTCGGTGATCTGCGCGGACAGCGCATCGCGCTCGCGCGACAGCTTCCACCAATGCAGGTTCATCCCGATCACCGCGACGCCGAGCGTCGCCGCGACGAGTGCGAGCGGCACGCGCAGGCGCTTCACCGTCGCGCGGTCGAAGCGCCATGGCTGCGACTCGAATTCGAACTGGCACAGATCGAAAGGCTCGGTGAGCGCGCGCCGTGCGAACGCGTCGAACGACAGCGGCACGGCGCCCGGCAGCAGCGGGCCGTCGGTGCGGCCCACCGACGCGAGCCGCGGCTCCGCACCCGGTTCGCCGAGCTCGTACAGTTCGACGGCGCCGCCGCCCGCGAGCGCGGCAAGCGTGCCGGCCGCGCGCGACGCGGGCGCCGCGAAGCCTTCGCCGAGCGCGCCGCGCGCGACGGCGAGTTCGAGGCGCGGGGCACCGGCCGCGGCCGGCAGCGCACCCGCCTCGACGAGCACCGGTTCAACCGACGCCGCGAGCCCCAGCACCGCGGCGACCGCAGGCGGGTGAGCGGGCGGCTCGACGGCCTCCATGATGGCAGCGTCACCATCGGCCGGTGCGGTCGACACCGTTTCGGCCGGCGCGCGCGGCGCCGGCAGGCAGCGTGTCGCGGGCACGGCGCTCAGGTGCCGGTGGCCGGCCGCTGCGAACGCTTCGCAGATCGTGCGAAACCACGCGCGGTCGACGATGGCCAGCACGCGGCGCCCGTCGGGCAGCGCCGCCGGATCGAGCGCGATATGGCAGCCGAGCGGATCCTGGATCAGCTGATCCTCGACGATGTTGGGCAGCGCCTGGCGCAGCTTCGGACCCTTGAGCGGCGGCACGGCCGCGGCCAGCAGCAGCACGTCGCGCGCGGCGACGATCAGTACCGTCGCGTTCGCGCGCGGCAGCAGCGCGAGCGCGGCACGGCCCGCGCGCTGCACGTGGCCGGCCTTGTCGACGAGCGTGAACGGCAGCTCGGGCCACTGCCATTCCTGCAACGGCACGGCAGGCTCGCGCGGCGGCAAAGAAACAATCAACGTGCTCACAAGAGCTCCTCTCCCGATTGGCGTCGTTATAGCTGGTCGCGGATACGCACGACCCGTGTCGAGTGCGTGGTCGGATCACGATACACGAGCGACGTGCGGTCTACCTCCGCGCGGTCGTGCTGGATCCGGCCATGCACGATGAAATAACTCGAATTGACGTCGACGAGGCTCGAGTCGATCGCCACGTTCGGCGGCGCACCGGCGCCGCGCAGCGCGAGCTGCACGTCGCCGACGTTGCGGAAAAACACGGTCTCGCGGCGCGATACCAGCGCCTGCGCGGACGACACGCTCATCCCCGGCACGAGCGCCGCGATCACCTCGGCCGGCGCGGTGTTCATGTTCACCGGCGTCGTGGTCGGCAGCACGGTGACGAACGGGCGCAGCCGCGCGACCATCTCGGGCGTCACGCCGTCGACGTCGAGCAGGCTGTCGACGCCCGTCATCATCAGCGGTGCCGGTCCGCGGTCGCCGCCGGACATGCCGGGATCGTCGGTAAAGCCGCTGCCGCCGCCCTGGTCGGTGGTGACCGGCGCGATGGCCGGCGCCGTGCCGCCGCCGCCGGGCAAGGTCGGCATCTGGAAGCGCGTCGCCGAATGCATCAGGCCCGCGCGCACCTGCAGCGCGATGCGCTTCGCAAACGCACCGTCGAAGCCGAGCGTCGTCAGCAGGCGCTGGAAAGCCTGGAGCTGCGTGACGTTCAGCTGCAGCACGCCGGGCGCCGGCGACGCCACGAGGTTGCGCAGGTTGAACTTCGCCTGTGCGTCCTCGATCGAGCCGGAGATATAGGTGTCTTCGCCGCCGTTGTCGTTCGGCGCGCCGATCCGGCCGAGGAAATCCGACAGCTTCGTCTTCGCGATCGGCACGCCCCAGATCCCGCCGAGATACGTGATGCCGGGCGCCGTGTCGCCTTCGGAGCGCAGGATCATCCGCGTCCAGTCGAGCGCGCCGCGCGCGACCCACTGCGCCTGCGCGATCACGCGCTGGTTCTCGATGCGGCGGATCTGCACCTGCTGGCGCCACAGCATCCCCGATACGAGGATCGCCGACAGCGCGACGACGAGCAGCGCCGTGATGATCGCCGCACCACGCTCGCGGCCGCGCGCACGCACACGCACGGCGGCACGAGCGGCGTTCGTCGCGCGAGGAGGGTGAGGAGGGCGCGCGCGCATCGTCATTCCCCGACGAGGAAGATGCGCGTGACCGGCACGCGCAGCGACGTCGCGCCGATGCTGACCTGCAGCCCCGTCACCGCGCGCGCCGGCGGCGCGTTGCCGATCTGCGGCACCTTGAGCGCATCGTTGTTTTGCGCGAGCGCTTCGTCGGCCGTCTGCAGGTTGGTGGTCCAGCCCACGCGCGGCACGTACAGCTTCGCGTCGATCGCGCCGACGCCGCCCATCAGCGCGACCCAGCTCCAGCCTTCGACGCTGCCGTCCTTCAGCATGCTGCGCAGCCGGTTCGCGTCGTCGATCGGCGGCGACGCATAGCGCACGACGCGCCCGCCGGCGATCCGGTAGCGGACCACCTGCAGCCGCGGCGCGGCGCCCGGCACCTCGAGTTCGCGGACGATCTGCAGCGTATTGCCGGCGACGCCGATCGCCGGCTGGCCGGCTTCGTCGTCGGTCGCGGCGAGCCGCGCGTCGATGCGCATCTGGTCGAACATCTGCGCGAAGACGCGCTCGTCTTCCATCGCGGACGCGACCTTGTCGCGGCCGCGCATGATCTGGTCGAGCCCGCGCCACGCGAGAATCGCGACCACCGCGAGGATCGCGATCGCGATCATCAGCTCGATCAGCGTGAAGCCGCGGGCGCGGCGGGCGGACGGGCGTCGCATCGGCGCGTCAGAGCGGACGGCTGGTTTCATTCGCGACCACCGTCACCATCTGCGCGAGCACGCCGGCATGCCCGGGCGCGCTCACCGACACCCGGACGCGCCGGAACACGGGATTCGGCGTGGTGCTCACGCGCTGCGTGCAGACGAGCTGCACGTTGCCTTGCGAACAGTCGAAGCTCTGCTCGCCGATCTCCGGCCACGCATGCGTGAGCCGCAACTGTGCGAGTGCGTTGTCGGCGCTCCAGCCGGCCAGCAGCCGGCGATGCAGATCGGAAGCGTTGGTCGCCATCGTGCCGACCGCCCGGATCGACGCGGCGAGTGCGACCGCGATGATCGCCAGCGCGACGAGCACCTCGATCATCGTGAAGCCGCGCGCCGCAAGAAGTCGCCTTGGGGCGCACGCGCCGGGAAAACCGGACGCAGGCCGGTTTTCGCAGGAAGCGTCCGGCCCCGCAGGACATTTCGTTGCGGGGCTGGGATGCGATGCGGGAACGGGGAAGGGCACGCGACGACGCATCGTCATTGCACCTCGTAGCGGCCGTTGCCGGTGCCGACGATCGTCGCGCTGCCGGCCGCCGAATGCAGCGTCACGCGCACCGGCGTGTCGATGCTCTCGGTACCGAACACGACGCGGCTCGCATGCGTGTCGGAGCCCGGGTAGTCGATGTCGGCGCCCGTCACGCCGCCGTCCCAGTCGCGCGGGCGCAGCAGGTCGTCGCGCAGCGTGCGCCAGCCGTCAGACGAACTCACGTCGAAACGAAAACCGTGCGCGGTCGGTTGCCACGCGATCGGACGCGCGCGCACCTGCGCTTCGTCGCCGGCGGTCTCGAACAGCAGCGCGATGCGTTGCGCTTCTTCGCGCAGGTCGGTGCGCGGATTGCGCGTCAGCGACAGCGACGCGAGCGATACGAGCAGCCCCGCGATCACGAGCACGACCAGCATCTCGAGCAGCGTGAAGCCGCGCGCGCGTCGCCCGCCGTGCTTCATCGGCCCGCCAACGGCATGCGCCGATACGGACGGCGCCGCGCCGCGATGCGCACGGCAATCGCGGCCGCAGCGGGAAGTCGTGCGAATGGCGAGCATGAAGAGCCGGAACGAAGCGTCTTGACGATCAGCGCCGGCTTATTGCCACGAACCGATGTCGGTATCGTTGCCTTCGCCGCCTTCCTTGCCGTCGGCGCCGTAGCTGAACACGTCGATCTCGCCGTGCACGCCCGGGTTCAGGTACTTGTAGCCGTTGCCCCACGGATCGTTCGGCAGGCGCTCGAGGTAGCCGCCGTCCTTCCAGTTGTTCGGGATCGGATCGGTGGACGGCTTCTGGGTCAGCGCGTTCAGGCCCTGCTCCTGGGTCGGATAGCGGCCGTTGTCGAGACGGTACAGTTTGAGCGCCTGCATGATCGTGCCGATGTCCTGCTTCGCGGCGATGCGGCGTGCCTCGTCCGGGCGGCTCATGATCTTCGGCACGATCAGTGCCGCCAGGATCCCGAGGATCGCGACCACCACCATGATCTCGATCAGCGTGAAACCGCGCTGACGACGCACGGCCGCGTTGCGGCGAGTGATCCACGTTTGCATGACTGACTACCTCTTTCCAAAAAAATGTCGTCGATTGAGTGACGCACCCCGTGCGCCCGGACGATTACCTGACGGCAACCTTCCGAACCCGCGGGCGCGGAGCACGCATTGTAAGGCGCGCATCGCCGAGGGCTTTCACCCAACGCAAATTTCATATACATCCGTACAATAGCGCGCATGAACGCGCTCTCGATCCGGATCCTTTCCCTAGCCCTCTTCGCGGGTTTGTGCGCGACGGCCACCTACTGGGTCGTCACGCTGTCGGCCCGCGAAGCGCCGCTGCCCGCCGCCGCCGCGCGGCCGCCGATCCGCACCGAGGACGCCGCGGCGCTCTTCGGCGGTCAGCTCGACAAGAATCCCGTGCAGGACATCCACCTGTTCGGCATCCTCTCGCTCGATCGCGGTGCCGCAGCAATCGTCGGCATCGGCGGCGAACCGCCGCGCGCCGTGTCGCTCGGCGCGGACGTCACGCCCGGCGCGAAGCTCGCCGAAGTCCGCCCCCGCTCGATCATCGTCGACCGCAACGGCGCCCGCGCCGAAATCCAGCTCCCGGCGAACACGCCGCCCCCCGCGATCTACATGCGTTGAACGCTGGCGGCCTCGCCAACCGGTCAGGCCGTCACTGCACCATGTTGTTCAGCTCGATGATCGGCAGCATCACGGCCAGCACGATCACGAGCACGATGCCGCCCATCGCCAGGATCAGCAGCGGCTCCAGCAGGCTCGTCAGGAACATCGTGCGCCGCTCGAGCTCGCGCGCCTCGCCTTCGGCCGCGCGGTCGAGCATCGTCGTCACGTCGCCGGTCGCTTCGCCCGAACGGATCAGGTGCACGAGCACCGGCGGAAACGTCTTCACGTTGTTCAGCGCGCGCGACAGCGCCGAGCCTTCGCGCACGCGCACGATCGCGTCGTCGATGTTCGCGCGCATCGCGCGGTTCGACAGCGTCTCGCCGGCTGCCTGCAACGCGCGCAGGATCGGCACGCCGGCCGCGGTGAGGATGCCGAGCGTGCTCGCGAAACGCACCGTGTTGTAGCCGCGCACGAGCTTGCCGGCGAGCGGCGCGGTGAGCAGCCACCGGTCGAACGCGAGACGCGGGCCGGCGCGCGACAGCGTCGCCTTCACGAACCACACGATCAGCGCAACCGCGATCAGGATCGCCCACCACCAGTGCCGCACGAAATCGGACAGCGCCATCATCACGATCGTGAGGAGCGGCAACTGCTGCTTGGTGCTCGCGAACACGTTGACGACCTGCGGCACGACGTAGCTCAGCAGGAACGTGACGATGCCGAATGCGATCAGCGTGACGATCCCGGGTACGTGAAGGCGAGCAGGATCTTCTGCTTCAGCGCGTTGCTCTGTTCGATGTAGTCGGCCAGACGCGACAGCACGAGGCCCAGCTTGCCGGTGTGTTCGCCCGCCGCGACGAGCGCGCGGTAGATCTCCGGAAAATCGCGCGGATGCTGGCCCAGCGCATTCGCGAGCGAATGGCCGCCGAGCACCTCGGCGCGGATCGCGGCCATCAGTTCGCGAATGTAGTCGCGCTCGGACTGCTCGGTCAGCACGCCGAGCGCTTCGTCGAGCGGCAGCCCGGCGATCAGCAGGCTCGCGAGCTGGCGCGTGAGGATCGCCTGTTCACGCTGCGACAGCTTGCGGCCGAGCGAGAGCCGCTGCGAACGCGCGCCGCGCGTCGCGCTGGCAGCCGGCTCGACGACGAGCGGCGTGAGCCCTTGCGTGCGCAACTGGCCGCGTGCGGCACGCGCGCTGTCGGCATCGATGACGCCTTTCTGCGCGCGTCCCGCCGAATCGATCGCTTCGAAACGAAATGCCGGCATCGCGCTATGCGCCTCCCGTCACGCGCAGCACTTCCTCGAGCGACGTCGCACCGGACGCGAGCCAGCGTTCGGCGTCGTCGCGCAGCGTGCGCATCCCTTCCGCGCGGCCGGCGGCCAGAATTTCAGCGTCGGCCGCGTTGCGGTGGATCAGCGAGCGGATCGAATCGTCGACCAGCAACAGTTCGTATACGCCACGCCGGCCCGCGTAGCCCGAATGCCCGCACTTGTCGCAGCCGACCGGGTGCCACACGGTGCGGCCTTCCTCCTGCCGCTCTTCCTTGCAGGCGGGGCAGAGCTGGCGCACCAGGCGCTGCGCGAGCACGCCGAGCAGCGACGACGCGAGCAGATAGGGCTCGACGCCCATATCGGTCAGACGCGTGACGGCCGAGGCCGCATCGTTCGTGTGCAGCGTCGCGAGCACGAGGTGGCCCGTCAGCGATGCCTGCACCGCGATCTGCGCGGTTTCGAGGTCGCGGATTTCGCCGATCATGATCACGTCCGGATCCTGGCGCAGGATCGAGCGCAGCGCGCGGGCGAAGGTCATCCCGATCCGCTCGTTCACCTGCGTCTGGCCGATGCCGCCGAGATCGTATTCGATCGGGTCCTCGACGGTCATGATGTTGGTCGTCGCGGTTTCGAGGCGCGACATCGACGCGTACAGCGTCGTCGTCTTGCCCGAGCCCGTCGGGCCCGTGACGAGCACGATGCCGTGCGGGCGCGCGATCAGCTTGTCGAACTGGACGAGCGTGTCGCGCCCCATCCCGAGCGCTTCGAGGTTCAGGCGCTGCGCATCCTTTTCCAGCAGACGCAGCACCGCGCGCTCGCCGTGCCCGGTCGGCAGCGTCGACACCCGCACGTCGACCGGCCGGCCGCCGACGCGCAGCGTGATGCGGCCGTCCTGCGGCAGGCGTTTCTCCGCGATGTCGAGCTGCGCCATGATCTTGATCCGCGAGATCAGTGCGCCGTGCAGCGCCTTCTTCGGACGCACGACGTCGCGCAGCGTGCCGTCGACGCGAAAGCGCACGACCGACGAATTCTCGAACGGCTCGATGTGGATGTCCGACGCCTGTTCGCGTGCCGCTTGCGTGAGCAGTGCGTTGATCATCCGGATGATCGGCGCGTCGTCTTCCGATTCGAGCAGATCCTCGACTTCCGGGATGTCCTGCATCAGGCGCGACAGGTCGACTTCGCCTTCGACCTCGCCGACCACCTGCGCGGCGCTGCCGTCATGACGCGCGTACGCCTGGTTGATCGCCTGCGCGAGCTCGTCGGCCGGCACGCGATGTACGGAAATCGAGCCGAAGTTGCGCGCGATCTCGGCGAGCGCGGCGTCGCTCGTGCGTTCGCTGATCCACACCTCGAGCGTGTCGTCGAGCTGGTGCGCGATCAGCACCTGGCCGCTCTTCGCGAAGCCGTACGGCAACAGGCGCGCGGCGATCGGCGACGGCGGCTGCCGTTCGCCCGGCGCGCCGTCGTGGGCGGAAGACGCGAGCACGTCGCTCACTGCGAGGCTCCCGGCGTGGCGGTCAGCGGCTGTTGCGGCACCGCCTGCTGCGGCACGCTCTGCGGCTGCGCGGGCGTCGTCTCCGGCAGCGGCTGGGCCGGGACGGGCACGACCTGGCGCTGCACCTGCTGGCGGCGCATCTTGTCGAGGTCGAACAGGTTGCCGGCCGGCGTGCCGCCCTGGCTCGGGCCGAGCGGCATCGGCGGGACGACCGGATCGTCCTTGTCGCGGATCACGTTGTTATCCGACTTGTATGCGCCCGTCACGCCCTGGATGTAGTCGTAGCGGTTGGCCGTGACTGCCTGCGCGGTACTGCGATCGGAAATGATCACGGGGCGCAGGAACACCATCAGGTTGGTTTTCTGGCGCTGCTTCGATTCCGAACGGAACAACTGGCCGATCCACGGGATGTCGCCGAGCAGCGGCACCTTGCTGTTCGACACCTGGTAGTTGTCCTGCATCAAACCGCCGAGCACGATGATCTCGCCGTTGTCCGCCAGGATCGTCGACTGGATCGAGCGCTTCGTGAAGGTCGGGCCGGTCTGCGCGCTCGTGGTACCGCTGACGACCGCCGAATCTTCCGTGTAGAGCTGCAGCTTCAGAATCCCGCCGTCGGTGATCTGCGGCTTCACGTGCAGCGTCAGGCCGACGTCGCGACGGTCGTAGGTATTGAACGCATTGCTCGTCGTGCCGCTCGTCAGGTTCGAATACGAACCGGTCGCGATCGGCACGTTCTGGCCGACGACGATCTTCGCTTCCTCGTTGTCGAGCGTGATCAGGTTCGGCGTCGACAGCACGTTCGCATCGCTCACGCCAGCGAAATACTGCAGCAGCGCACCGAGCCCCTGTACGCCGAACATGTTGTGCAGCCAGCCGATGTTGAGGCCCTGGTTCAGCCCCGCGATGTTGGCCGCCAGCCCAGCGGTGGCAGCCGTGCCACCGGTCGTCAGGTTGATGATGCTGTTGCCCGCCACGCTGCCGGCCGTGGCCGCCAGGTTCGTACCGCCGAGAAACTGGCCGCTCGCCACCTGCCACTGGATGCCGAGGTTGCCCTGCGTCGTCGAATTCAGCTCGACGATTAGCGCTTCGATATAGACCTGCGCACGCCGCGCGTCGAGCTGGTCGATCACCGAGCGCAGGTTCCGGTAAACCGGATCGGACGCGGTGATGATCAGCGAGTTGGTCGCCGCATCGGCCTGGATCATCCCGCCCGGCTGGTTGTCGTCGCCCTTGTCCTTGTCGCCGCCGAGCAGGCCGGCGGTGCCGAGGCCGCCGCTGCCGGACGTGCCGCCGTACCCCCCCGACGAGGACGACGAACCGCCGAGGCCGCCCGACGGCAGCGGCGGGGTGCCGGACGAGCCGGTCGAGAAGTTGCCGCTCGACGACGAGCCGCCATTCTGGTTGAAGCTGTTCGCATCGTTGGACGACGCCGACGAGCCGCTGTCGTTGCCGCCCTTGCCGAGCATCCCGCGCAGCGTCTTCGCGAGCTTCACCGCATCGGCATTGCGCAACGGCACGACGTGCATGTTGCCGGGCACCGCGCTCGGCGCGTCGAGTTGCTGCGCGAGGCGCTTCGCGGCGGCGAGGCGCGCGCCGTTCGACGCGCGCAGCAGCAGCGAGTTGGTGCGCGGATCGGCCGTGACCGACACCTTCAGCGTCGCGTCGCTGTTGCCGATCGAGCCCGGGTCGAGCATCTTCTGCATCTGCGCGGCGAGGTCGATCGCGTTGGCGTTGCGCAGCGCTATGACCTGCACCTGCGCACCCGCGGCGCTGTCGACACCCGCGATGATCTGCGCGATGCGACGCACGTTGTCCGCGTAGTCGGTCACGACGAGCGTGTTGTTCGCCGGGTAGGCCGTGACCGTGTTGTTCGGCGAGATCAGCGGCCGCAGCACGGGCAGCAGGTTGTTCGCCGATTCATTGTGCAGCTCGAACACCTGCGTGATCACCTGGTCGCCGCGCGCCTGCGGCGCATTGCCGACATAGGTCGGCACGCCCTGCAGCTTCGCGTCGGCCTCGGGCACGACCTTCAGCACGCCGTGATCCTGGACGAGCGCGAAGCCCTGCATGCGCAACGCCGATTGCAGCGTCTTCAGCGCCTGGTCTTCCGGCACCGGGCGTTCGGCAACGAGGTTCAGCTGCCCCTTCACACGAGGGTCGACGATGATGGTCTTGCCCGTCGCGGCGCCGATCGCCTTCGCGACCTGATCGATATCCGCATTGACGAAGTTGAGCGTGACCTGAGCGTAGGCTGCCTGCGAGACGATGATGCCGGCGACGATCAACGTCGTGGCAACTCGCCGCATAACGAAGCGATTTCTTGTCATGGATGAATGGGTCGATGCCGGCTCAGGCCACTTCCGGCGGTAGTGCTGGGATCCAAGTCCGAAAAAGGCGACATTAGCAGTTTTTCATGTCCGAAATATCACATTGATCCGAGGACTGTCTCACATACGACATGTATCCGGCGAGCCGTATGCAATATGTAAGATACTGTGTCGCTTCGACGTGTCGGCCATCGCCCCCGTATCGCGATGAATCGACACGAAAATGCGGTATACCCGGGCTGCCGTATTTCCGCATGTCGCAATCTGACGGACTGTCGGTATGATACGGGCGACGCGTTTCCCGTCGTATTAATAACAGGCACGGGTTTTCCCGACCTTCGCGTAATTCCTTTTCGTTTCAGCACCATGAAAAGACGATTCGCTTCGATCGCGTTGATCGCCGCTGGCGCTTGGTTCGCCAGCGCAAACGCACGCGCGGATTGTTTCAACGAAGCGGCTAAATACCAGCAGGTCAATCCGCTGATCCTGCGCGCGATCGCGTGGCAGGAGTCGCGCAATCGGCCCGAGGCGCTGAACAAGAATACGAACGGCTCGATCGACTACGGTCTGATGCAGATCAATTCGATCCATCTGTCGACGCTGTCGCGCTACGGGATCGGCCGCGACACGCTGATGGAACCGTGCAAGAACGTCTATATCGCCGCGTGGCATCTCAAACAGAAGATGAACCGCTACGGCAATACCTGGCAGGCCGTCGGCGCCTACCATTCCGAAACGCCGTCGCTGCGCGACAAGTACGCACGACAGATCGCCGCCATCCTGACGCAGTGGAAGCTGCTGCCGCCCGCACCATGACACCGCGCCGGGCCGCGGCCTGACGCCATGCCGGCCGGCCGGCGCGCGTTTGATGCACAATGCGGGCTCACGCCGCAATTTCGCCCGCCCGCGGGCCGATCGCGCCCCGGAAGGGGGGCCGCGGCCGCTTTTTCATCTTTTCCGTTGGTGCATACCGCAATGAACCAGCCGTTGCCCGTCACCGTGCTGTCCGGCTTCCTCGGCGCCGGCAAGACCACGCTGCTCAACCACATCCTCGCGAACCGCGCGGGCCTGAAAGTCGCCGTGATCGTCAACGATCTCGCGGCGGTCAACATCGACGCATCGCTCGTGCGTGATGCGCAGTCGCTGTCGCACGTCGAGGAACGCCTCGTCGAAATGTCGAACGGCTGCATCTGCTGCACGCTGCGCGACGACCTGCTCATTGAGATCCGCAACCTCGCATCCGAAGGCCGCTTCGACGCGATCGTGATCGAATCGACCGGTATCGCGGAGCCGATGCCGATCGCCGAAACCTTCACGTTCGTCGACGACGACGGCGCGTCGCTGTCGAAAGTCGCGCGGCTCGACACGCTCGTCACCGTGGTCGACGCGTACAACTTCCTGCGCGACTACGGCTCCGACGACGCACTCGCGACGCGCGGCATCGCCGCGTCGGAAGACGACGACCGCACGCTCGTCGAGCTGCTGATCGAGCAGATCGAATTCTGCGACGTGCTGGTGATCAACAAGGCCGACCTCGTCAGCACCGACGAACTCGCGCGCCTGCAGCACATCCTCGCGCGGCTCAATCCGCGCGCGCACCAGGTCGTGTCGACGTTCGGCGCCGTGCCGCTCGGCGAAGTGCTCGACACCGGCCGCTTCGATTTCGACGAAGCCGCGAATGCGCCGGGCTGGCTCGCATCGCTCGATCACGATCACACGCATTGCGACGATCCCGACTGCCACGATCAGCATCATGCGCACGTGCACGGCGAAGCCGACGAATTCGGGATCGGCAATTTTGTTTACCGCGCGCGCCGGCCGTTTCACCCGGCGCGACTCTGGGCGCTGCTGCATCAGGAATGGCCCGGCGTGCTGCGCAGCAAGGGCTTCTTCTGGCTCGCGACGCGCAACGACATCGCGGGTTCGCTGTCGCAGGCGGGCGGTGTGTGCCGGCATGGCCCCGCCGGTCTCTGGTGGGCCGCGCAGGATCGCGCGGAATGGCCGGACGACGACGAGCTGCTCGGAGAAATCCGCGCGGAATGGCAGGGCGATCTCGACGATCGCGCGGTCGGCGATCGCCGGCAGGAACTCGTGCTGATCGGCATCGCGATCGACGCCGATGCATGGCGCGCGAAACTCGACGCGTGCCTGCTGACCGATGCGGAATTCGCACTCGGCGCGGCGGGATGGAGCGCGTTCGACGATCCGTTCCCGGCGTGGGATATCGATTCGCACGACGACGACGATCACGGCGACACGCAGATCGTGCATGCGTAACGACTCGGTAACGGCTTGTAAAAACAACCGTTAAATCTTGCAAGGGCAGCGCGGACTGTGGCGAAAATGCCGCGCGCGCCCAACAAAAAACCCGCCGAAAGGCGGGTTTTTCTTGGAACAGGCGCTGGTTTAACGCTTGTTGACGGCGTCCTTGAACGCCTTGCCAGCCGTGAACTTGACCGTCTTGGCTGCCGGGATCTTGATGGTTTCGCCGGTCTTCGGGTTGCGGCCCGTACGTGCTGCGCGCTTGCCCGAACCGAAGCTGCCGAAGCCGATCAGCTGAACCGCATCACCCTTCGACACGGCCTTCTTGATGACTTCGAGCAGCGTGTCCAGCGTTTCGCCGGTTTGAGCCTTGCTGGCGCCCGTTTGGGCGGCGACGGCGTCGATCAGTTCCTGTTTGTTCATTAAGGTTCCTTTATCAGGTTAGGTTGACACGAACAGCGCGAACGCGCCGATTATACGTGCGCGAACCGTGCCGTCGAGAGTCAGACTCCGACGGCACAGCGCCGAATCCTGGCCCGCGCGACGCGCCCTCCGGCTTGCCGGCGGCCACCCCGCGGTACGGCGTTGCTATGATAGCGCAGCGCAAACCCAATAACGACAAGGGTTTCAAAGATTTTCATCGGTATTTCGCCGAATGAATCGTCGATTGCCCGTTTTTTGACCTGCGCCAACCGGACAGGGTACGCAGCGCGGTCCGCCCATGCGCCGCCCCGTTGGATTTTTCCAACGGCCGACCGGGCACCCCCGCGCAATCCCTTGCCAGGCTTGGCTGCCACGTTTTTTGTTTCGCATGCCCGACCGACTTGTTCCCGCCATGCTCGCGCTTCGCGACGACGGCTCGCTCGCGTCGCCCGAGTTCGGCGACCTCCATCGCGACGCGTCAGTCACGCTCGCGCATCATGTTTTCGTCGCCGGTAACCAGTTGCCGACACGCTGGCAGGGCCGCCGCACGTTCACGATCGTCGCGACGCAATTCGGCGCGGGCAGCAGCTTCCTCGCGACCTGGGCCGCGTGGCGCGACGATCCCGCGCGCTGCGAGCGGCTGCATTTCGTCGCCGTCGAACCGCATCCGTTCTCGCGCGAAGACCTCCGTCTCGCGGCATCCCAATTAGTTGCGAACACAACCATATCGGCAGACGTCGATGCGCTTGCCGACGCGTGGCCGATGCTCGTGCCGGGCCTGCACCGGCTTGAATTCGACGAGGGGCGCGTGGTGCTCACCCTCGCATTCGGCGATGCAGTCGACATCTTGACGAAGCTCGTCGCGCGCGCCGATGCGTTCTGTCTCGATGGCATCGATTCATCGCAGGACGAAGATTCACGATCGGTCGACATGATCCGCGCAGTTGCGAAAATCGCTGGCGAAGGTGCGACGTTCGCGGCGCATTCGCGCTCCGACATCGTGAAGCATGCACTCGGCGAAGCAGGCTTCACGTATCGCGAGGTCGACGATTGCGCGGGTACGGGCGCGATGCTCGTCGGCGAATATGCGCCGCGCTGGCGCACGCGCCGGCACGAGCCGCCGCGTGCGCTGCCGGTTGCGACGCGCCGCGCGATCGTGATCGGCGCGGGCCTGGCCGGCTGCGCGGTCGTCGAACGCCTGGCCGCGCGCGGCTGGGACGTCACGCTGATCGAACGGCACGAACGAATCGCGAGCGAAGCGTCGGGTAATCCGGCCGGTGTATTCCACCCGTTGATGACGCGCGACGACAACGTCGCGAGCCGGCTCACGCGCAGCGGCTTCCTGCACGCGATCTCACGCTGGCGCGCACTCGAACGCGCAGGACACGCGTTCGCGCGCAGCACGCACGGCATGATCCATCTCGCCGAATCGGCCGACGACTTCGCGCGGATGCGCGACGCGTTCGATGCGTTCGGCGCGCCGTCCGACTATGCGTCGCTGCTCGATGTCGATGCCGCGCGCGCACATCTGAACCTGACGGTCGCACACGGCGGCCTGCTGTTCCCGCACGGCGGCGCCGTCTGGCCGGCCGGGCTTTGCGCAGCGCAATGCGCGGCGGCCGGCGAGCGCGTGCGATTGCTCGCATCCGCGGGCGTCGCGCGGCTCGAGCGGCGGGGCGATACATGGCATGCACTCGACGATGCGGGCGGCACGCTGGCCGACGCGCCCGTCGTCGTGCTCGCGAACGCGGGCGACGCCGCGCGTCTCGCGGGGCTGCAGCATGTCGCGCTGCAACCGGTGCGCGGCCAACTCACGCTGCTGCCGCCCGGCAGTGCGGCGCCGCTGCCGTGCCCGGCGATCGGCGACGGCTACGCGGTGCCGCTCGATGACGGCACGCTGCTGATCGGCGCAACGTTCGAGCCCGACGACGTCGATCCCGCGATGCGGCTGGCCGGCCACCTCGAAAACCTCGACCGCGTGCGGCGTCTGCTGCCGGGCCTGATCGGCGATCTGCCGGATCTCGATACGCTGCGCGGCCGCGTGGCGTTCCGCTGGGTCGTCGCCGACCGTCTGCCGCTGATCGGTCCGCTCGCCGACGAAGCCCAGGCCATCGCGAACGCGCGTGCGCTGAGCGGTGCAAAGGCACGCGACCTGCCGCGCACGCCTGGCCTCTACGGCGCATTCGGCTTTGGCTCGCGCGGCCTCGTGTGGGCCGCACTCGGCGCCGAACTGATCGCCTCGCAACTCGAAGGCGAGCCGTGGCCGCTCGAACGCGAGCTCGCCGACGCCGTCGACCCGGCACGCTTCCTGATCCGCGCATTGCGCGCCCGCCGCATCGGTCCGACCCGCTGACCAGTTGCGCGAACTGTGCACAGTTTCCCGACTTTCCTGCGCAAGGTTATCCACCCGATGCTGTGGATAACCGCGCGAAATCCACACGCACTTCGTGTGTAATCACAGTGGACGTAAACTGGGCAACTCCGCACAGCTGTGAAAGGGCCCAAAAGTTGCTCAACTCAAACTTCTGTGCACGAACAGCCTGTGCAACGGGTTATGGATTCCGCAACACATTGATCCATCAGCGTAAACCGAAGTTATCCACAGAACTGTGCGCGCCTTGTTAACTTCTACTACGTATATATACAAGTAAACCTTTGAAACCAAAGACCTGCGGTGCCACACAGGGCCGCGAGTCGATTCAATCGGTTCCAGAGCGAAAAAGCTGTGGCACAATCGGTTTCCTTCGCGTTCGTTCGGCCAGGCGCCGGACATGCTTCAATGGAACGGTCGGCACGATTTCGAATCTGAATCTTCGAGACTGCGCAGTCCGTTCACACACCAGGCCGACAATCCAGATCGGCAACCTGTACGACTTTCCGCCGGATGGCGGAACAGGCGGACCCCATGTCCCGCCGTCGTCGACCACAACAATCACATTCGGGGCGATACCCAGCCGGCGCGCATCTCATTCCTGACGCTTGACCCCGCGTCGCTGGCGGTTGCTTCCAAAGGAGAAGTCACCACGATGAAGTCGGCGTTCTCATTCCTGCCCAACTGGCCGCTCGCGCCGGATGCCGTGTTCTGGGCCGGGCTCGCGTTGTTTGCGGCCGGCCTGTGTGGCGAGCTGTGCTATCGCGCGTGGCGCCTGCCGCGCATCACCGGTTATGCGGTGATCGGCCTGATCGCCGGTTCGTTCGGATTCGGCGTGATCGACTCGAGCACCGACGAAACCTCGCGGCTACTGATGAACGTCGCGCTCGGCCTGCTGCTGTTCGAGCTCGGCAGTCGTCTCGACCTGCGCTGGATCCGGCGCAATCCGTGGCTCATCGCATCGAGCCTCGCGGAAGCCACGCTGACGTTCGTGCTCGTGCTGTTCGTGATGCTCGCGCTCGGCGTATCGGGGATGGTCGCGCTCGTGCTGTCGGCGATCGCGATCGCGACGTCGCCGTCGATGGTGATCCAGCTCAAGACCGAACTGCGCGCGGAAGGGCAGGTGTCGCAGCGGCTCATCACGCTCACCGCGCTCAACAGCGTGTACGCGATCGTGCTGACCAAGCTCGTGACGAGCTGGCTGCACCAGGAAGCGTACGGCAACGTTTTCGCGACGATCCTGCAGCCGCTCTATCTGATCGCGGGTTCGTTCATCGTCGCGTACCTCGTCGCGCGTTCGTGCAATTTCCTGTTCCGTCACATGACCTCGACGATGCGCGACGAGCATTCGTTCGTCGCACTGTTCGGGCTCGTGATGCTCGCGATTGCCGTCGCCCAGGCGCTGAAGCTGTCGACGCTGCTCACGCTGCTGCTCGCCGGCATCATCGTGAAGAACCTCGAAGCGCGTCCGCAGCTGTGGCCCGAGCATTTCGGCACGGCCGGCTGGCTGCTGACGGTGGTCCTGTTCGTGTTGACGCTCACGTCGTTTACGTGGGGCGACATCGCGCTCGGCGGGCTGCTCGCGATCGTGCTGATCGTCACGCGGCTCGTCGCGAAGCTGGCCGGCGTCGCCGCGTTCGCGAAACCGAGCGGCATCGGGATGAAGCAAGGCATCGCGCTCGGCATCGCGCTCACGCCGATGTCCGCGCTGTCGTACCTGCTCGTCGACGACACCTACCAGCTCTATCCGAATTTCGACCCGCACCTGCGCGCGATCGTGATGTGCTCGATCGTGGTCCTGCAGCTCGTCAGCCCGTTCATCGTCTACCGATGCCTGTCGGCGGTCGGCGAACGCAGCGACAGCAACTGATTCCGGAACCTGCCATGGCACTCGAAACCTTCGTCAATTCCGAACCGTTCACGTTCGGCGTCGAACTGGAGATCCAGGTCGTCAACACGCACAACTACGACCTCACCAAGGCGGCATCCGACCTGATGCGCCTGATCCAGGGCGAGACCTTCCCGGGCAACATCACGCCCGAAATCACCGAAAGCATGATCGAGCTGTCGACCGGCATCTGCCATTCGCACGAGCAGGCGGTCAGCGAGCTGCATGCGATCCGCGACGTGCTCGTGAAGGCGGCCGACCAGCTCAACGTCGGGCTCGCCGGCGGCGGCACGCACGCGTTCCAGCAATGGAGCGACCGGCAGATCTACGACGCGCCGCGCTTCCAGTACATCTCCGAGCTGTACGGTTATCTGGCCAAACAGTTCACCGTGTTCGGCCAGCACGTCCACATCGGCTGTCCCGATCCCGACAGCGCGCTGTTCCTGCTGCACTCGATGTCGCGCTTCATTCCGCACTTCATCGCGCTGTCCGCGTCGTCGCCGTTCGTGCAGAACGTCGACACGGGCTTCCATTCGGCACGCCTGAATTCGGTGTTCGCGTTCCCGCTGTCGGGCCGCGCGCCGTTCGTGCTGACCTGGGACAGCTTCGAGGAGTACTTCACGAAGATGGTGAACACGGGTGTCGTCAACTCGATGAAGGATTTCTACTGGGACATCCGCCCGAAGCCGGGCTACGGGACGATCGAGGTGCGGGTGATGGACACGCCGCTGTCGGTCGACCGCGCGGCGGCGATCGCCTGCTACATCCAGACGCTCGCGCGCTACCTGCTGACCGACCGGCCGCTGAAGCTGTCGGAGGACGACTACCTCGTCTACACGTTCAACCGTTTCGAAGCGTGCCGCTTCGGGCTCGAGGGCACCTGCGTGAATCCTCAGACGGGTGAACGCCGCACGATCGCGGAAGACATCCTCGATACGCTCGACCGGATCGCGCCGCATGCGGCCGCGCTCGGTTCGCGCGCGGCGCTCGACGAGATCGGCGCGCTCGCCAAGGCGCGCGTGAATGACGCATCGTGGTTGAGAACCGTTTTCAAACAGGAAAAATCGCTGAACGAGACGGTTCGCCAGCAGTGCTTACGCTGGCGCGAATGAAAATATGTTTTGCAGATTGCGGGGTCGACCGCATCGCGATTCACTGAACGGCGCGCGGCCCGGTTTCAGGCCGAAATCGTTGCCCGTCGTCCTGAAAATCTGTGGATAACCCGATATTCTGCTGCAAAGTCAATGATCTGCAGACGGGATAACCCGGTGGATCATTGCCGTCGCCCCGATGGCCGATTCGAACAGGAAAATGTTTGCGCGCCCCGTTCCGCGGGCGCGCGGCATTGCAGGCACAACGAAAAATTTCAGTTATCCAGCGATTTTCCACAGAATGCAGGGGATAACTTAGCTGTGCGATTTTCCGCTCTCGCTTAGAATGTCGGCTTTGCGGACACCGGAACGACGCGTGTCTCACCGGTCGCCGCGAACGCGACCGCCGCGTGTGCCTCGCGACGGCCGTGCTGACGCACTCGCAAGAGCGCGTCTGTTTTGAGATAGACATTCGATCTCCACACTACGGCCGCTCGGTAATCCGGGCGGCGGCAAAGCGAAAAGACTATGAGCGAAGGCGTTTACGGGAACCAGGCTTCGGGACGTGTCACCCACAGCCTGCTGCGGTTGAGTACGGCCATGCGAAGCGAGGCATGGGATTGGGCGGAAGGCGCAGGCCTGACGCCGACGCAGGGCGAGATTCTCGTGCTGCTGCTGCAGCGCAAGGGCCCGATGCGGCTCGGCGAGATCGCGCGCGAGACGCAGCTCACCGCGGCGACCACGAGCGACGCGGTCAGCACGCTCGAGACGAAGGGGCTCGTCGAGAAGCGCCGTGCGCTGGACGACGGCCGTGCACTGGCCGTGCGCCTGTCGGCCCGTGGCCGGACGGCCGCGAAGAAGGCGCTGCAATGGCCGGAATTCCTGACGAAAGCGGTCGGCAAGCTCGGCGCGGACGAGCAGGGCGCACTGTATCGCGCGCTGCTGAAGACGCTGCGCGAGCTGCAGGTGGCCGGCGCGACGCCGCCGCAGCGCATGTGCGTGACCTGCGCCCACTTCCAGCCGGGCAAGCTGTCGAAGAAGACCGTGCATCATTGCGCGGCGCTCGACATCTCGATGTCCGACAGCGACCTGCGCCTCGACTGCTCGGTGCAGGAGGAAGCCGACGCGGCGACGCAGAAGAAGACCTGGAAGATTTTCGCCGGCTGACGTCCGTCGATCGACCGGGAGGCCGATGATGAACGCTGAAGTCGTGGCGATCCGCCACGTGCATTTCGAGGATCTCGGGAGCTTCGAGCAGGTGCTCGGCGAACGCGGCCGGCGAGTGCGCTACGTCGACGTCGGGTCGTCGCGGGTCGAGGTGCTCGACGTGCTCGAACCGTCGCTGTTCGTCGTGCTCGGCGGGCCGATCAGCGTGTACGACGATGCGCAGTATCCGACGATCGCGCCGCTCGCGGCGCTCGTGCGCCAGCGCATCGATGCGGGGCTGCCGATCCTCGGCATTTGCCTCGGCTCGCAGTTCATCGCCCGTGCGCTCGGTGCGCGCGTCTATCCGGCTGCACAGCACGAACTCGGCTGGACGCCGCTGACGCTCACCGATGCCGGCCGCGCGTCGCCGTTGCGCCATCTCGATGGCGCGGCGACGTCGATGCTGCACTGGCATGGCGATACGTTCGACCTGCCGGGCGGCGCGATCCATCTCGCGTCGACGCCGGCCTGCCGCCACCAGGCATTCGCATGGGGGCAGCACGTGCTGGCGCTGCAATGTCATCCGGAAATCCGCACCGACCGCTTCGAACCGTGGCTGATCGCGAACGCCGGCGAAATCGCGTCGACGCCCGGCGTCGATGCGCGCCAGTTGCGTGCCGATACCGCGCAGCACGGCCCCGCGCTCGAGACGGCCGCGCGACGCATGTTCGCGGAGTGGCTCGACAGCGTCGGGCTCTGACCCTGCGGGCGGCGCCGTTCGCCGCGAACATCCTGCCCGGCCTGCATCCGTTGCAGGCCGGCGCATCGCTGCATGCCGCGCATCCGCCGCATCGCCGGCAACCGGCTGCCGGTCCGACCTGACCATCCGTTTACTGCCGGTCGCGCCAACTGCACGCTTCGGGCCTGCGTGCTACGCTCATCCGCTCTTTCCCTTTCCTGGCGAGCGGCTTCCATGACAGCGCTGTTTTCTCCGTTCACGCTGCGCGGCGTGACCCTTCCGAACCGGATCGTGATTTCCCCGATGTGCCAGTATTCGGCCGAACGCGGCGAGGCGACCGACTGGCACATGATTCACCTCGGCCATCTCGCGCTGTCCGGCGCGGGCCTGCTCTGCATCGAGGCGACGGCCGTGGAACCCGACGGGCGCATCACGCATGGCGACCTCGGCCTCTGGGACGACGTGACCGAAGCCGCGCTGAAGCCCGTGCTGGCCGCGATCCGCAAGCATTCGCCGATCCGCATCGCGATGCAGTTGTCGCATGCGGGACGCAAGGCATCGAGCGAGGTGCCGTGGCACGGCGGGCAGCTCGTGTCCGTCGCCGACGGCGGCTGGCTGCCGCATGCGCCGTCGGCCGTGCCGCACAAGGAGGGCGAAACGCCGCCGCTCGCGCTCGATGCGGCCGGCCTGAACCGGATTCGCGAAGCGTTCGCGGCGGCCGCGAAGCGTGCCGCGCGGCTCGGCATCGACGCGATCGAAGTGCATGCGGCGCACGGCTACCTGCTGCACCAGTTCCTGTCGCCGCTCGCGAACCGGCGCACCGACGAATACGGCGGCTCGCGCGAGAACCGGATGCGCTTTCCGCTCGAGATCTTCGAGATCGTGCGCGCGGCGTTTCCGGAGGATCGGCCGGTCGGCGTGCGCGTATCGGCGACCGATTGGGTCGAGGGCGGCTGGGAGCTCGACGACACGATCGCGTTCGCGCACGAACTGAAGCGCCGCGGCTGCGACTGGATCGACGTGTCCTCCGGCGGCGTGTCGCCGCTGCAGAAGATTCCGCTGTCGCCGGGTTACCAGGTGCCGTTCGCGCAGGCCGTGAAGCGTGCGGTCGGCATGCCGACGTTCGCGGTCGGCCTCATCGACGAACCCGCGCATGCGAACCGTCTCATCGAGGCCGGCGACGCCGATTTCGTCGCGATGGCGCGCGCGATGCTGTACGACCCGCGCTGGCCGTGGCACGCGGCCGCCGAGCTCGGCGCGCAGGTGACGGCGCCGCCGCAGTACTGGCGCTCGCAGCCGCGCGAGCACAAGGCGTTGTTCGGCGACATCGCATTCGGCCAGCGTTGAGCATCAAGCGCGCAATATTGCGCGCGATGTTGAACGAAGCAATCTCGAACGTGTAGGATGCGGGTGATTCGCCGCATGACCCGACGCGGCACCAACCGGTGCCGCGTTTTCGTTTGGCGCGACGCCAGGCCGTGATCGCGGCCGTCTTCCATTCAAGTCGTCTTCACAAGGATTCGTTCGATGAGTTCACGCAGGATCGCGGTGCGCCGCTCGGGAGTACACGGCAAAGGCGTGTTCGCGGTGGAGCAGATCAAGGCCGGCGAGCGCGTAGTGGAATACAAGGGCGAACGCATTTCGTGGAAGGAAGCGCTGCGCCGCCATCCGCACGACCCGAGCGAGCCGAACCATACGTTCTACTTCGCACTGGACGAAGGCGGCGTGATCGACGGCAAGATCGACGGCAACAGCGCGCGCTGGATCAACCATTCGTGCGCGCCGAATTGCGAAGCCGAGGAAGTCAAAGGCCGCGTGTACATTCACGCGCTGCGCGACATCGGGCCGGAAGAGGAGCTGTTCTACGACTACGGCCTCGTGATCGACGCGAAGCTGACGAAGAAGCTCAAGCGTGAATACGCATGCCATTGCGGCGCGGCGTCGTGCCGCGGCACGCTGCTCGCGACGTCGGACGACGGCGACAAGAAGAAAAAGAAGAAGGACAAGAAGGACGGCAAGCCCGAGTCCAGGGCGAAGGACAAGAAAAGCAGGAAGTAACGCAGGCGGCGGCGCATCGTGCGCCGCCGCTGCCGTTTCAGCGGACGGCCGCCGGGTTGGGCGGCCGTTCTTCGTGCTGCTTCATCCGGCGGGCTGGCCAAGGCTTGCCCGCCGTGAACCGCTCAGTGCGTCGACGCGGCCGCCGGTGTTTCGCTGGCCGGCTTCTCCGTGCGCCCGACGAGCGGCACCCTCACCACGAAGCGCGAGCCGCCTTCCGACGCATCCTCGTACGACACGGTGCCGCCATGCATCGCGATGATGTCGTGCACGATCGCGAGGCCGAGCCCCGCGCCGGTCTCGACGCCGTTGCCGCTCTGCGCGTCGCCGCGGAAGAAGCGCTTGAACAGGTCGGCCTGCTGGTTCGCGGGGACGCCCGGGCCGTTGTCCTCGACGACGATCTCCGCGGCCGGCTGGCCGTCGTCGAGCGCGCCGCGCGCAACGTTCACCGTGATCCGCGCGCCGTTCGGCCGCGCGAGCGGCACGTATTTCAGCGCATTGTCGAGCAGGTTGGCGATCACCTCGCGCAGCAGCACGGGGTTGCCGCGCACGGTCAGCTTCTCGTCGTCGCCGGGTTCGTCACTGCGCTGGAAGCCGAGGTCGACGTGCGACGCGAGTGCGCGCGGGACCCATTCGGCGCCGGTCTCGAACGCCATCGCCGCAAGGTCGACGTCGACGAAGCGCGCAGCCTGTTCGCCCGGTTCCGCCCGGGCGAGCGACAGCAGCTGGTTCGACAGCCGCACCGCACGGTCGGCGGCCGCGCGCAGCTCGCGCACCGCGGTGAAAGTCTGATGCGGGTCGCGCGCGACGGCCGCCTGCTCGGCATGCAGCTTCACGGCCGTGAGCGGCGTGCGCAGCTGGTGCGCGGCATCGGCGATGAACTTGCGCTGCGCATCGAGCGCGGTCTTCAGGCGGCCGAGCAGTGCGTTCATCGCGCTCGTGAGCGGCCGGATCTCCAGCGGCACGTCGGTTTCGTCGACCGGTTCCAGCGATGTGTGGGTCTGCCGGTTGAGCGAATCGGCGAGATGCGTGAGCGGGCCGAGCTGCTGGTTCACGACGCGCCACACGATGCCCCAGCCCGCGAGCAGCAGCAGCAGTAACGGCATCATGATCGCGACGAGGAATTCGGCCGCGATCCGGTAGCGGTGGCGCACCGGCTGCGCGACTTCGACGACCATCGGCTTGCCGCCCTCGACATCGTCGACGCGCACCTGCGCGACCCGCACCGCGCGGTTGTCGTACTCGGCTTCGAACACGTACGCGTGATGCATGCGGCGCACGTTGATGCCCTGCAGCGGCAGCTTCGGATCGCCGGCGAGTTCCTGCTCGCCGTCGCTGATCCGGTAGATCAGCGCTTCGGCGGGATCGGAGAACATCGCCTGCGCGAGCGGCGGCACGGTGAACGGCGCGTCGGGGCCGGCGATCTGGATCTGTTTCGAGATGGCGGTCGCGAGATCGGCGAGCGAGCGGTCGATCACGTGCTGCGTGTATTGCCACGCGAGCCAGTAGGCAATCAGGCCGCTCATCAGCGCGAGCATCGACAGCGGGGCGGCGAGGCGCCTGAGCAGCGAGCGGCGCAGGCTGGTGGTCACAGCCGGATCAGGTGACATTTCGACGGGCAAATGGATAAGCGCCGCTCACGGGGAGCGGCGCGGTCGTGCGCCGGGCGACGACGCGGGGCAGGGCGCAGGCGCTGGCGGCACGCGGCCGGCCGGCGCATGGCGCCGCTCAGACGCTCGCCGTCTGGCGGATTTCCTGCAGCAGGTAGCCGAAGCCGCGCACCGTGACGATTTCGACACGGCACTGCTCGAGTTTCTTGCGCACGCGGTGCACATAGACTTCGATCGCGGTGTCGCCGAGATCGCCGCCGAAGTGCGTGAGGTGATCCTGCAACTGGGCCTTGCTGACGACACGACCGTGACGCAGCAGCAGCATCTCGAGCACCGCGAATTCGCGCGGCGACAGTTCGAGCGGCTTGTCGTCGTTGAAGATGCGGCGGTCGACGCCCGACAGGCGGACGCCGCCGAGCGACACTTCCGGACGCGGCATGTCGCTGTGCGGGCCGCTGCGGCGCATCACCGCGCGGATGCGCGCTTCGAGCTCGGCCGGCTCGAACGGCTTGAGCATGTAATCGTCGGCGCCCGAGTTCAGGCCCTGGATCCGGTCGTTCAGCTCGTCACGCGCGGTCAGCACGATGACGGGCGTGTGGCGGTTGGTCTGGCGGAAGCGCGTGAGCAGCGTCATCCCGTCGATGCCCGGCAGGCCGAGGTCGAGGATCACGAGTTCGTGGCGGTTTTGTGCCAGCGCCTGTTCGGCAAAAATGCCGTCATGCACCATGTCGACGGTGAAGCCAGCCTGCTCGAGGCTGCTCTGGATACCGCGTGCGATGGGGCGGTCGTCTTCGATCAGAAGGAGTCGCATGAAGTTCGCTCAAGTACAATGGGTTGGCGGTTCAGGCACGCGGACAGCACGAAGCCGTTTCCACAGGGGCGCCGCATCGCGTGACATCAAGCATGACGGCCAGCGAACGATTACATCCAAACATGTCCGATATTTCGATCCACGACCTTGAAGCCGCGATCAATTTCTGGCGCGCCCGCTCGCCGTCGAGCGGCGACGAACTCAAACTCTGCGAAGAGGCCAACGCGCTCTCCAAGCCGTATGCGCTGCTGATTGTACAGCGCGAAAGCGCGCTGCAACTGGAAGGTTTGGACCCCAAGGCGCGGAAAGCGTACGAGACTTACGTGCGCCTTAAGGATGGCTTGGAAAGCTGAAGGCTTTCGCTGACTACATCCTAGAAAACGTTCATCGAAATGAAAAGTTGACGCGCCGCGCACCGAAAGATGCGCGGCGGTAGAGGAAGGGCTCAGGCAGCCGGTTTCGCGTGCGCGCCGGCCCGGTCGATGAACTGCGCCAGTTCGATGTCGCGTTCGGTGAGGCCGTCGGCGTCGTGGGTCGACAGCGTGATGTCGACGCGGTTGTACACGTTGAACCATTCCGGATGGTGGTCCATCTCCTGCGCCTTGATCGCGACGCGCGTCATGAAGCCGAAGGCTTCGTTGAAATCGGCGAAGCGCAGGCTGCGCTGGATCGCGTCGCGGCCCGGCATGGCCGTCCAGAGCGGCAGGCCTTCGAGCCGGGTCTTGCGTTCTTCTGATGTGAGCTTGTGGATCATGTTGCACCTCGTTCGGTAACGGCGCCCGCGCACGGCAGAGGCCGCGCGGCGAAGCCGGCACCGGTCATTGTTTCATAGTTGCGGGACGGGCATCCGGGGACGGCCATGCGGCGACGGGCGCCGCGCATGCCTTCACGCGTCGGCGTCGTCGGGCCAGCCTTCGCCGGTGCCGCGATGCAGCACGCGGTCGGTATCGAGCACCGCGCCGGCCGCGAATTCGGGCAACGCCGCCAGCCGGTCGGCCAGCGCGCGGCCGTCGACATCGGCGAGCGCGAACAGCTGCGCGAAATCGTCGATCACGAAGTAGGTTTTCTGGAACGTGTCGATCCGGTATTTCGTGCGCATCACGCGCTCGAGGTCGAAGCCGAGCCGGTTCGGCGCCGCACTTTCGAGGCTGTACAGGCTTTCGCCCTTGCTCGACACGATCCCCGCGCCGTAGATCGACAGCCCGTGCGTGCCGCGCGGGTCGCGGATCAGCCCGAATTCGACCGTATACCAGTAGAGCCGCGCGAGGCGGGCAAGCGCCGCTTCGTCATCGGCGACCGCAAGCGCGGTGCGGCCGTACGCCTGCATGTAGTCGGCGAACACCGGGTCGATCAACAGCGGCACATGGCCGAACAGGTCGTGGAAGCAGTCGGGTTCCTGCAGGTAGTCGAGCTGGTCGGGGCGGCGCATCCACCAGGTGACCGGAAAGCGCCGGTTCGCGAGGTGCTCGAAGAACACGCGGTCGGGCACGAGGCCCGGCACCGCGACGATCTCCCAGCCCGTCGCGGGCTTCAACTGGCGATTCACGTCGGCGAACGACGGCACGCGATCGGCCGGCAGCTCGATCTTCCCGAGACCGGCGACGAACGCGTCGCATGCGCGAGCGCGCAGCAGCGCCGACTGGCGCGCATAGAGCTGCTTCCACACCGCATGGTCGACCTGGCCGTAATGCGCCAGCGGCTGGTCGATGGTGAAATCTGCGCGGGTTTCGAGGCCCGCGTCGAACTGCTCCTGCAGTTTCGCGGTGACGACAGTGGACATGATCAGGCTCTGCACGCTGTGGTTGGGAACCATGCAAGTGTAGAGCGGTGTGCGCGCGGAATGGGCGCATAGTTGGCGTTGATTTGCTTGTTGATGCGATAATCGTGCATAAAATCACGAATCAATGCGGAGCATACTCATGCTGGAACTCGATCACTTCGATCTCGCGCTGCTGGACGTGCTGCAGCGCTTCGGTCGCGCGACGCATCAGCAGCTTGGCGAGGAGGTGCCGCTGTCGCCGTCGCAGATCGGCCGGCGGCTGCAGCGGCTCGAGGCGGCGGGCGTGATCGAAGGCTACCGCGTGATGCTGCGCCCCGAAAAGCTCGGGCTCGGCGTCACCGCGTTCACGAGCCTGAAGCTCAAGCACCACGGCGATTCGATCATCGAGCAGTTCCAGCAGCAGATCGACGTGCTGCCCGAAGTGCTCGAATGCCACGCGGTGGTGGGCGACGCCGACTACCTGCTGCGGATCGTCGCGCCGGACCTGAACGCGCTGTCGCAGTTCGTGATGAAGAAGCTGATGCGCGTGCCGGGCGTCGACAGCGTGCGCTCGAACATCGTGCTGACGACCTTCAAGCGCAACGGCGCGCTGCCGCTCGCGCACCTGGCGCCCGGCGCCGCGTGACGCGGCGGCCGGGCCGGTGCAAGCCCGTTATCGGCGGGCACAGGCTCTCGGCGGCGCGCACCGCAACGCCGCCGGCGGGGCCGGATCAGGCCGCTTCGGGCTGCGAGTCGGCGTTCAGCAGGTCGACGTATGCGACCGCGACGAGATCGTCCTGCGATACGCCGAGCTTCGTGAACACGTCGTGCGCTTCGGCTTCGCCGCCGGCTTCGTCGTCGTCCGGGCCGAGCACGACTTCCAGTTCGATGAAATCGCCGAGACCGTCGACGCGGTCGAGGTGGATGCGCGTGCGGCCCGCGAGATACACGTGCCGTTCCTTCGTCACGATCCCGCGCGTGGTCAGTGCGGTCGCGAGCAGCGCATGCATCGCGTCGGGATTCGTCACGGGGCTGCGCGTGTAGTACGACGCCTTCGGGCCGTCGCGGTCGTCGCGCTGGTAGAAGATCAGTTCGGCGGGCGTGCCGTCTTCGAAGCGGCGCAGCTTCAGCCTGCCGCGCGGCACGTCATAGAAGAAATCCTGCTGGCGATAGAACAGCGGTGCTTCGGTCGCGAGCGTAGCGGCCTGTTCGCGCAGCCGGTCGAATTCGCGGGCGCGGGCTTTGATCTCGATGTTGCGGGCCATGCGGATCTCCTTCAATCAGGGGTCTCGCGGTGTGCGAACGCACAATCTAGCAAAAAGGCGGGGACGGTGGCGTGACGACGGGCCGGGGGCGCGGCGACATGACGCGTATTGCGCCCGGCGCCCGGCACGCACGCCTTCATCAGCACCGCTCATATCGCCCACTGGGCTTCGATCAGCTGCAGCGCGGCCGCGATCGCCGGTTCGTCGCGCCGCTCGGCGAGCGTCACGAACGTGAGCTCGGTCGGTACCGTCACGCGCTCGACGATCGTCAGCGCATGCGCGTGTGCTTCGGCCAGCGCGGTCGAGTCGCGCGCGAGCGTCAACCCGATGCCCGATTTGACGAGGTCGAGCATCGACTGCTCCTGGTCGACTTCGGCGACTTTCACGGGCTGCGCGCCGGCGTTCGCGAAGCGGCGCGACAGCAGCCGGTGGTGCGCGGACGCCGGCGGCGTCCAGATCCACGGCAGCGCGGCGAGCGCGCGCCAGTCGTGCGCGCGCTGCACGCGTTCCTTCCAGCCGGCCGGCGCGAGCACGCGGTATTGGAAATGCGTGAGCGTGACGGTGTGGAACAGGGCGCCGTCGAGCGGATCGTCCTCGCCCGGCCGCCCGATGTAGTAGCCGACGTCGAGCGCCTGCGCGCGCACCTGTTCGAGCACCCAGCCCGACATCCCGTGCCGCAGTGCGGTCTCGATCTGCGGATGGGTCTCGACGAGCGCGCGCAGGAAGCCGCCGAGCCGCAGGAAACCGGGGTCGAGGATCGTGCCGATCCGCAGCCGGCCGCGCACCTCGTGCCGCAACGCAGCAGCGGCGCGCTGCACGTCGGCGGCCGCGGCGAGCGCGCGTTCCGCATGCGGCAGCAGCGTCTGGCCGTCGCGCGTGAGTGCCAGCCCGCGCGACGTGCGCGTGAACAGCGTGACGCCGAGCGTTTCCTGCAGATGCTTGATCTGCAGGCTGACGGCCGGCTGCGTCAGGTGCAGATGCGCGGCGGCGCGCGTCAGGTTGCCTTCGCGTGCGACCGTCGCGAATGCGCGGAGCAAGGTGAGATCCATCGTCGTGATATGAGCGCTGCTTATAACGCATTTCAGCATAACTCATTGGATCGGCGCCCGGCAGGCGGAGTACGCTTCATCGGTCGCGTTGCCTGGTGTATTCCAGGGCGCGAAGGGTGCGACGCACTATGCTGGAAATGATGCGCGGTATTGCGTCGCGAGGGGCATAACAACGAGCTTTGTATGGGGGCGGCGTTAGCGCGAAAGCGTCAACTCCATCCAATCACGCCATGGGACCCGCGTAAGCGCTGAAGCGCTAACGCGGGTCGACCGGAGACAAGCAGTGACGACTCAACGCACGCTCGAAGGCGAATTTGACTATGTGATCGTCGGCGCGGGCACCGCGGGCTGTGTGCTCGCGAACCGCCTGACCGAAGACCCCGACATCAGCGTGCTGCTGCTGGAAGCGGGCGGCAAGGACGACTATCACTGGATCCACATCCCGGTCGGCTATCTGTATTGCATCGGCAATCCGCGCACCGACTGGCTGTACAAGACGCAACCCGAAGCGGCGCTCAACGGCCGTGCGCTGTCGTATCCGCGCGGCCGCGTGCTCGGCGGCTGTTCGTCGATCAACGGGATGATCTACATGCGCGGCCAGCGCGAGGATTACGACAGCTGGGCGCAGGAAACCGGCGACGCTGGCTGGTCGTGGGACAGCGTGCTGCCGATCTTCAAGCGCAGCGAGGATCACCATGCGGGCGAAAGCGACGTGCACGGCGCGGGCGGCTACTGGCGCGTCGAGAAGCAGCGGCTGCGCTGGGAGATCCTCGAATCGTTCGCGCAGGCCGCGCAGCAGACGGGCATCCCGGCGACCGACGATTTCAACCGCGGCGACAATTCCGGGGTCGGCTATTTCGAGGTGAACCAGAAGCGCGGCGTGCGCTGGAACACGTCGAAGGCATTCCTGCGGCCCGCGATGGCGCGCCCGAACCTCACCGTGATCACCGGCGCGCAGGCGCAGCGCGTGATCTTCGACGGGCGGCGCGCGGTCGGCGTCGAATATCATGGCGGCGGCACCGATTACGTCGCGCGGGCGCGCGCGGAAGTGTTGCTGACGTCCGGCGCCGTGAATTCGCCGCAACTGCTCGAACTGTCGGGCATCGGCTGCGGCCGGCGGCTGCAGGCGCTCGGCATCGACGTCGTGCAGGATCTGCCGGGCGTCGGCGAAAACCTGCAGGATCACCTGCAATTGCGGATGGCGTTTCGCGTCGAAGGCGTGCGCACGCTCAACACGATGTCCGCGCACTGGTGGGGCAAGCTGATGATCGGCGCAGAATATGCGTTGCTGCAGCGCGGCCCGATGTCGATGGCGCCGTCGCAGCTCGGCGCGTTCGCGAAATCCGATCCGGACGATCCCGCGCTCACGCGCCCCGATCTCGAATACCACGTGCAGCCGCTGTCGCTCGAGCGCTTCGGCGAACCGTTGCACAGCTTCAACGCGTTTACGGCTTCCGTCTGCCATCTGCGGCCGACATCGCGCGGCAGCGTGCATATCGCGAGCGCCGATCCGGGCCTCGCGCCCGCGATCGCACCGAACTATCTATCGACCGATCACGATCGCCATGTCGCCGCGAACGCGCTGCGCCTCACGCGCCGGATCGCGTCCGCGCCGGCGCTCGCGCGCTATCGTCCGGAGGAAATCCTGCCGGGCGCGCAGTATCGGACCGAGGCCGAGCTGATCGAGGCGGCCGGCGCCGTCGGCACGACGATCTTTCATCCGGTCGGTACCTGCCGGATGGGGCGCGCCGACGATGAGCGCGCGGTGGTCGACAGCCGGTTGCGCGTGCGCGGCATCGCCGGGCTGCGGATCGTCGATGCGTCGGTGATGCCGTTCATCACGTCGGGTAACACCAATTCGCCGACGCTGATGATCGCCGAGCGTGCGAGCGACATGATCCGCGCCGATCGCCGCGCGGCGCGCGAAGCGACGCCGGTGCGGACCGAGGCGGCGGCGACCGCCATGTGACGGAACGCTGACACGCGCGACAGCGGGCCGTCATGCTGACGCCCGCTGATTCGATATGCGAAACAAGCTGTCGTCGCTCCGGTTACAGAAACCGGAACGGCAGGATCGATGCAAGCCGCGCACCCGCGCGGCTTTTTTCGTTGTGCGTGCGACAGGCGATGCGCGCGGTTAACCGGCGATGATGCGCGTGTCAAAAAAGCGTGGCGAAAAACCATGCACAGCCGCATGCGGCATGGCGGCCAGCCCTATAAGTGCAAATCCCGATGATTGCACTGCACCAACGGCGCGACAATGTTGCGCAATGTGCATACGCGTCGGCGCGGGAGACCACCCTCGAGGCGTACCACGGCGCCCGGGGGCAGACCGCTGATCCGCTGACCTGTTCGCGGGCGCTTGCCAGGCATCCCGGTGCTTCGCCTGACTTCGTACGGAAGGGAACATGATTCTCGGCGACACGATTCTGGAAACACGCGGACTGACGAAAGAATTCAGGGGTTTCACCGCCGTGAACGGCGTCAACCTGCGTGTGCGGCGCGGCGCGATCCATGCGCTGATCGGGCCGAACGGCGCGGGCAAGACCACCTGCTTCAACCTCCTCACCAAGTTCCTGACGCCGACGGCCGGACAGATCGTCTTCAACGGGATCGACATCACCAACGAGCGGCCCGCGCAGGTCGCGCGGCGCGGCATCATCCGCTCGTTTCAGATCTCGGCCGTGTTCCCGCACCTGACCGCACTGCAGAACGTGCGCATCGGCCTGCAGCGCGCGCTCGGCACCGAATTCCATTTCTGGCGCAGCGAACGCACGCTGAAGCGTCTCGACGATCGCGCGATGGACCTGCTCACGCAGGTCGGCCTGACCGATTTCGCGCAGGTGCCGACCGTCGAGTTGGCCTACGGCCGCAAGCGCGCGCTCGAGATCGCGACGACGCTTGCGATGGAGCCCGAACTGATGCTGCTCGACGAGCCCACGCAGGGGATGGGCCACGAGGACGTCGATCGCGTGACCGCGCTGATCAAGAAGGTCGCGAGCGGCCGCACGATCCTGATGGTCGAGCACAACATGAACGTGATCGCGGGCATCTCCGACACGATTACCGTCCTGCAACGCGGCGAGGTGCTGGCCGAAGGCTCGTATGCGGAAGTGTCGAAGAATCCGCTCGTCATCGAGGCTTACATGGGCAGCGCCGACGCGGCGCTCGCGGGGGCGCACGCATGAAGCACAGCGAACGGGAGGAACGCGAATTGAGCGGCGTCGAAAGCGGTACGCCCGCGCTGGAGATCACGGGCCTGGAGGCCTGGTACGGGGAATCCCACATATTGCACGGTGTCGACCTGACGGTGCATCGCGGCGAGGTCGTCACGCTGCTCGGCCGCAACGGCGCGGGCCGCACGACGACGCTGCGCGCGATCATGGGCCTCACGGGCCGCCGCAACGGGTCGATCAAGGTCGCGGGCAACGAAACGATCGGCCTCGCGACGCACCGCATCGCGCATTTCGGCGTCGGCTACTGCCCGGAGGAGCGCGGGATCTTCTCGAGCCTGTCGTGCGAGGAGAACCTGATGCTGCCGCCGCAGATCGGGCCGAGCGAGCACGCGATGTCGCTCGACGAGATCTACGCGATGTTCCCGAACCTCGCGTCGCGCCGGCAAAGCCAGGGCACGCGGTTGTCCGGCGGCGAGCAGCAGATGCTCGCGGTTGCGCGGATCCTGCGCACCGGCGCGAACCTGCTGCTGCTCGACGAGATTTCCGAAGGCCTCGCGCCGGTGATCGTGCAGGCGCTCGCGCGGATGATCGTCGCGCTGAAGGCGCGCGGCTACACGGTCGTGATGGTCGAACAGAATTTCCGCTTCGCCGCGCCGCTCGCCGACCGCTTCTACGTGATGGAGCACGGCACCATCGTCGAGCACTTCCGCGCGGCCGAACTCGAAAGCAAGATGCCGACCCTGCACGATCTTCTCGGGGTGTGACGCCGCCCCGTTTCCTTTGCCGCTAGCCGTGGCGGCCCTCGAACAACCACAACGCATCAGAACAACAGGAGACGTCAATGAAAATGAAGACCCTCGCACACGCCTGTCTCGCGCTCGCGACCGCCGCATTCACCGCCGGCGCCGCGCAAGCCGCGGATACCGTGAAGATCGGCTTCATCACTGATATGTCGGGGCTTTACGCGGACATCGACGGGCAGGGTGGCCTCGAGGCGATCCGCATGGCGGTCGCCGACTTCGGCGGCAAGGTGCTCGGCAAGCCGATCGAGGTTGTCTATGCCGATCACCAGAACAAGGCGGACATCGCGGCGTCGAAGGCGCGCGAGTGGATGGACCGCGGCGGGCTCGACCTGCTGGTCGGCGGCACGAACTCGGCCACCGCGCTGTCGATGAACCAGGTCGCGGCCGAGAAGAAGAAGGTCTACATCAACATCGGCGCGGGCGCCGACACGCTGACCAACGAGCAGTGTACGCCGTACACGGTCCACTACGCCTACGACACGATGGCGCTCGCGAAGGGCACCGGGTCGGCGGTGGTGAAGCAGGGTGGCAAGTCGTGGTTCTTCCTGACCGCCGACTACGCGTTCGGCAAGGCGCTCGAGAAGAACACGTCGGACGTCGTGAAGGCGAACGGCGGCCAGGTGCTCGGCACGGTGCGCCACCCGCTGTCCGCGTCGGATTTCTCGTCGTTCCTGCTGCAGGCGCAGTCGTCGAAGGCGCAGATCCTCGGCCTCGCGAACGCGGGCGGCGACACGATCAACTCGATCAAGGCCGCGAAGGAATTCGGCATCACGAAGACGATGAAGCTCGCCGCGCTGCTGATGTTCATCGACGACGTGCACAGCCTGGGCCTCGAGACGACGCAGGGCCTCGTGCTGACCGACAGCTGGTACTGGAACCGCGACGCGGCGTCGCGCCAGTGGGCGCAGCGCTACTTCGGCAAGATGAAGAAGATGCCGTCGAGCCTGCAGGCGGCCGACTACTCGTCGGTGACGACCTACCTGAAGGCCGTCCAGGCGGCCGGCACGACGGATTCCGACAAGGTGATGGCCGAGCTGAAGAAGATCAAGATCAACGACTTCTACGCGAAGGGCTACATCCGCACGGACGGCAGCATGATCCACGACATGTACCTGATGGAAGTGAAGAAGCCGTCGGAATCGAAGGAGCCGTGGGACTACTACAAGGTACTCGCGACGATTCCGGGCGAACAGGCGTTCGGAACCAAGCAGGAGACGCGCTGCGCACTCTGGAAGTGAAGCGCGGCGTAGCGGCGCGCCCAGGCGCGCCGCACGGTGGCGGCTGTAGCGAGGTGCCCCGCTGCGCCGCCCGCGTGCGCAACGCATGAAGGTTGCGCACGCAACGAAACTCATTCTGACGGCTAAGTCGATGGAAATCTTTGGCATTCCGTTGCCGGCGATGCTCAGCCAGTTGCTGCTCGGGCTCGTCAACGGCTCGTTCTACGCGATCCTGAGCCTCGGGCTCGCGGTGATCTTCGGGCTGCTCAACGTGATCAACTTCGCGCACGGCGCGCTGTTCATGTTGGGCGCGATGCTCGCGTGGATGGGCCTGTCGTACTTCGGGCTGCCGTATTGGGCGATGCTCGTGCTGGCGCCGCTGATCGTCGGCGCGTTCGGGATCGTGATCGAGCGCTCGATGCTGCGCTGGCTGTACAAGCTCGATCATCTGTACGGGCTGTTGCTCACGTTCGGCCTCACGCTGGTCGTCGAAGGCGTGTTCCGGTCGATCTACGGCTCGTCGGGCCAGCCGTACGACGTGCCGTCGCAGCTTTCCGGCGCGACCAACCTCGGTTTCATGTTCCTGCCGAACTACCGTGCATGGGTCGTCGTCGCATCGCTCGCAGTGTGCCTCGTGACGTGGTTCGTGATCGAGAAGACGCGCCTGGGCGCCTACCTGCGCGCGGGCACCGAGAACCCGAAGCTCGTCGAGGCGTTCGGCGTGAACGTGCCGATGATGATCACGCTCACCTACGGCTTCGGCGTCGCGCTCGCCGCGTTCGCGGGTGTGCTGGCCGCACCGGTGATCCAGGTGTCGCCGCTGATGGGGCAGCCGATGATCATCACCGTGTTCGCGGTGGTCGTGATCGGCGGGATGGGCTCGATCCTCGGCTCGATCGTCACGGGCCTGCTGCTCGGCGTGATCGAGGGCTTCACGCGCGTGTTCTACCCCGAAGCGTCGGCGACCGTCGTGTTCGTCATCATGGCGATCGTGCTGCTGTTCCGCCCGGCGGGCCTCTTCGGCAAGGAAAAATGATGCAGAGAAAAGCGCTCTACGGCGTGCTGCTCGCCGCACTGCTCGCCGCGCCGTTCATCGGCGCGTATCCGGTGTTCGTGATGAAGGTGCTCACGTTCGCGCTGTTCGCGGCCGCGTTCAACCTGCTGATCGGCTATACGGGGCTGCTGTCGTTCGGTCATGCGATGTTCCTCGCGACCGCCGGCTACGCGACCGGCTATTCGATACAGACGCTCGGTGTCACGCCGGAGCTCGGCGTGCTCGCGGGCACCGTCGCCGCGACGCTGCTCGGGCTCGTCGTCGGGTTGTTCGCGATCCGCCGGCAGGGCATCTACTTCGCGATGATCACGCTCGCGTTTGCGCAGATGGTCTACTTCATCTACCTGCAGGCGCCGTTCACGCACGGCGAGGACGGCCTGCAGGGCGTGCCGCGCGGCCATCTGTTCGGGCTGCTCGACCTGTCGAACGACGTCGCGCTGTACTACGTCGTGCTGGCGGTGGTGGTCGCTGCGTGTGCGTTCATCGTGCGGGTCGTCCATTCGCCGTTCGGCCAGGTGCTCGTCGCGATCAAGGAGAACGAGGCGCGCGCGATCTCGCTCGGCTACGACACCGACCGCTTCAAGCTGCTCGCGTTCATCCTGTCGGCCGGGCTCGCGGGGCTGGCCGGTTCGCTGAAGGTGCTCGTGCTCGGCTTCGAGACGCTCTCCGATGCGTACTGGACGATGTCGGGCCTCGTCGTGCTGATGACGCTCGTCGGCGGGATGGGCACGCTGTTCGGGCCGCTGCTCGGGGCGGCGCTGATCGTCGCGCTGGAAGACCGGCTCGGCGACATCGGTGAATGGCTCGCGTCGACGACCGGCGTCGCGTGGTTCCATTCGCTCGGCGAATCGGCGACGATCGTCACGGGGCTGATCTTCATCGCGTGCGTGCTGGCGTTCCGGCGCGGCATCGTCGGCGAGATGGTCGCGCGGATCAAGCCGCTCAGGGCCTCCTGAGCGCGTGCTGCGCGCGTCGCGGCGCGTTGATGCGAAGCACCATCCGGCATGCTCCGGAAGGGCGTCGCAGCGGGCTCGGGCCGGCGCCGCGCGGCAGGCTGGTGCCCCATTTTCGTGCGGCGATGCACCATAGGGGTAAATGCTAAGTTGTCGCGGTGCTTAAGCCTCTTTAAGATTCACCCTAGTTCTGATGCACCGCGAAACGAATTTGCAGGTGGAGAACGAGGAGACAATCGAGGCACAAAGTGCCCGGACCCCAAAGCGCTGTTGGACGGAATCCAACAGCGCTTTTTCATTTGCGTGCACGGATTTCCACCGGTGGTGCATCGTCCTGCGCAAGTGCCGTATTCCGCGCTTGCATTCGCACCGCGCATCTTCCGCGCTTCGCCGCGCCCCCTGTTTTTCCATTTCCCGCTATCGTTTCGCAGACGGCGCGCAGCCATGCGCAGGCTGTCCGGGCTTACCCGGTTGGCGTGCGCGAAAGGCGTCCGTTACACTCGGCTTTCGCCGACCGCGCGGTCGGGAAAATCGGTCGGCAGTTCTCCTACAAGCAGAATGCAGAAGAGGGAGTACGGTTGGATGAGAAGCACGGGGCGATGGATCGGGGCAGGAAGGGCGGCTGGCGCCGCTCGTTCGTCATTAGGCGCGCATGGGTACTTCCCGCCCTTTGCGGGCCGTCCTGCGGCCGGTACGCGCGTTTCGACGCGAGTCACCGGCATGGCGCCTACACCGGTCGTTGCGTTCGCATCCGTGTCGGCATGAGCCGCCGCTTTTCCGATCTTTTCTCGTCCGCATGCCTGGCAGAGCCGGGCCACGCCGGTGCGCCTTCCGGTGATCGTTGCGCACACATCTATCTTCCGCACGATCCCGCATTTCTTCGCTTTTTTCATTCCGACGACACCGCCGCTGCGCATCGTGGCGGGCGAACGAACGCTTCACGCGTTTCGTCCCGCCTGCGCGCGTGCGTCGTCGTGTCATTGGCGTCCTGCCGCAGTCGCGGCGTTTCACGGGAAAACGAGCGTAGGCGCGGGATGACGAGATAGTTAAATTATTAACTTGTTTGGGGCCGGGAGCCGCCCGAGCATCCCGCGAATTTTTCGAGCAGCGTTTGGAGACGACGTAAATGAAGATGAATCGATGGATGGAGGCCGTGCTTGCCGCAGGCCTCGTGTGCGCGGCGGCGACGGCGTCGGCGCAGGTGAAGATCGGCGTGACGCTGTCGGCCACCGGGCCGGCTGCCTCGCTCGGGATTCCGGAAAAGAACACGATCGCGCTGCTGCCGAAGGAAATCGCGGGCAAGAGCGTGCAGTACATCGTGCTCGACGATGCATCGGACACGAGCCGCGCGGTGCAGAACGTGCGCAAGCTGATCGACGAAGATCACGTCGACGCGATCATCGGCTCGTCCGTCACGCCGAACTCGCTTGCGATGCTCGACCCCGTATCGCAGGGCAAGACGCCGACGATCTCGCTCGCGGCGAGTGCGCAGATCATCGCGCCGATGGACGCGAAGCGCGCGTGGATGTTCAAGGTGCCGCAGAACGACCAGCTGATGGCCGACGCGATCGCCGGCTACATGGCCAAGCACGGCGTGAAGACGGTCGGCTTCATCGGCTTCGCGGATGCGTACGGCGACAGCTGGTACAAGACGTTCAGCGCGGCGGCCGAGAAGAACGGCCTGAAGCTCGTGTCGAACGAGCGCTTCAACCGCACCGACGCGTCGGTGATGGGGCAGGTGCTGAAGTTGATGGGCTCGAATCCCGATGCGGTGCTGATCGCCGGCTCCGGCACGCCGGCGGCGCTGCCGGCCAAGACGCTGAAGGAGCGCGGTTACAAGGGCAAGGTGTACCAGACGCACGGCGTCGCGAACAACGACTTCCTGCGCGTGTGCGGCAAGGATTGCGAAGGCGAGATCCTGCCGGCCGGCCCGGTGCTCGTGATCGACCAGCTGCCCGATTCGAATCCGGTGAAGAAGTCGGCGCTTGGGTACAAGGTCGCGTACGAGAAGGCCTACGGCGCGGGCTCGCTCTCGACGTTCGGCGGCCATGCGTGGGATGCGGGGCTGCTGCTGCAGCGTGCGATTCCCGAAGCGCTGAAGAAGGGGCAGCCGGGCACCGAGGCGTTCCGCGAAGCGCTGCGTGCGTCGATCGAGAGCGTGAAGGATCTGCCCGTGTCGCACGGCGTGATCAACATGACGGCGACCGATCACAACGGCTTCGACACGCGTGCGCGCGTGATGGTGCAGATCGTCGACGGCAAGTGGAAGCTGCAGGGCGAGTAAGCCTCACGTGAAACCGGCGAGCACGACGCGACGAATCGCGCCGTGCTCGCCGTCGGCAGGGCGCCGGGCCTGACGGGCCGCGCCCGTGCCGCATGGAACCACCGGGGCCGCCGCGTGGCGCCCCGATCTTGCCGTCCGTGCGCCCCGGCCGTTCCCGTCTTTCGTTTCTCCGCAGCATTCTCGATACACGAAACGTATGGATCTCTCGATTGCGGCGATCCTCGCGCAAGACGGCATTACGACCGGCGCCATTTATGCATTGCTGTCGCTGGCGCTCGTACTGGTGTTTTCCGTCACGCGGGTGATCTTCATTCCCCAGGGCGAATTCGTCGCCTACGGTGCGCTGACGCTTGCCGCGTTGCAGACGCAGAAATTCCCCGCCACCTGCTGGCTGTTGTTCGTGATGGGCATCGCGTGCTTCCTGCTCGAAGTCGGCGGCCTGATCCGGCATCGCGAACGCCGCCATCTGCTCGGCCGCACGCTCGCGACGCTCGGCAGCCGCTACATCCTGCTGCCGCTCGCGGTATTCGCGATCACGCGCAGCTTTGCCGCGCAGCCGATGCCGATGCTCGCGCAGATCGCGCTGACGCTCGCGATCGTCGTGCCGATGGGGCCGTTCGTCTACCGGCTCGTATATCAGCCGATTGCCGAAGGCACGACGCTGCTGCTGCTGATCGTGTCGGTCGCGGTCCATTTCGCGATGGTCGGCCTCGGGCTCGTGATGTTCGGCGCGGAAGGCTCGCGCACCAACGGATTCTCGGATGCGTCGCTGTCGATCGGCAGCATGACGGTGTCGGTGCAGAGCATCCTGGTCGTCGTCACGGCGCTGGTGCTGATCGGTGCGCTCTACGTGTACTTCGGCCGCACGATCGCCGGCAAGGCGCTGCGCGCGACGTCGGTGAACCGGCTCGGCGCGCGGCTCGTCGGGATCGGCACGACCGAGGCAGGGCGGCTCGCGTTCACGTTCGCGGCGGGGCTCGGCGTGCTGTCCGGCATCCTCGTCGGCCCGCTGACGACGGTCTACTACGACTCGGGTTTCCTGATCGGCCTGAAGGGCTTCGTCGGCGCGATCATCGGCGGGCTCGTCAGCTATCCGCTCGCGGCCGCCGGCTCGCTGCTCGTCGGCGTGCTCGAATCGTATTCGTCGTTCTGGGCGAGCGCATACAAGGAGGTGATCGTGTTCACGCTGATCATTCCGGTGCTGCTGTGGCGGAGCTTCGCGACGCCGCATGCGGAAGAGGAAGAGGAGTGACGCGATGAAGACGATGGTACGCAACAAGACTTTCTGGGTGTTCCTCGTGGTGCTGTTCGCGTTGCCGGTACTGCCCGGTGCGCTGCAGGTGCCCGAGTACTGGATCACGCTGCTGAACTACATCGGCCTCTATGCGATCGTCGCGATCGGGCTCGTGCTGCTGACGGGCGTCGGCGGGATGACGAGTTTCGGGCAGGCCGCGTTCGTCGGCATCGGCGCGTATGCGACCGCATTCCTGACGACGAAGTACGGCGTATCGCCCTGGCTCGCGCTGATCGTCGGCGTCGTGCTGACGGCGCTCGTCGCGCTCGTGCTCGGCGCGGTCACGATGCGGCTGTCCGGGCACTTCCTGCCGCTCGGCACGATCGCGTGGGGCCTCGCGCTGTTCTACCTGTTCGGCAACCTCGAACTGCTCGGCAAGTACGACGGGATCAACGGGATTCCGGCGCTGAACCTGTTCGGCATCGAGCTCGAAAGCGGCCGCAGCCTGTATTTCCTGATCTGGGCGGTGGTGCTGGCCGCGATCGTGTCCGTGCAGAACCTGCTGAACAGCCGCCCGGGCCGTGCGATCCGTGCGCTGCGCGGCGGCGGCGTGATGGCCGAGGCGATGGGCGTGAACACCGCGTGGATGCGCGTGGTGATCTTCGTCTACGCGGCCGTGCTCGCAGCCGTGTCGGGCTTCCTGTATGCACACCTGCAGCGCGCGGTGAACCCGACCCCGTTCGGCCTGAACCACGGGATCGAATTCCTGTTCATGGCCGTGGTCGGCGGCGTGTCGCACGTATGGGGCGCGGTGCTCGGCGCGGCGATCCTGACCGTGCTGCAGGACTACCTGCAGACGCTGCTGCCGAAGCTGCTCGGCTCGGAAGGCAACTTCGAGATCATCGTGTTCGGCGTGCTGATGGTGCTGTTGTTGCAGTACGCGCGTCAGGGCGTGTGGCCGTTCTTCGCGAAGCTGTTCCCGCGCGGGCCGCACGCGCATGTGCCCGAGCATGCCGACCCGTTGCCGCAGCGCGCGAAGCCCGCGGCCGGCGAGCCGTTGCTCGTCGTCGACAACGCACGCAAGCAGTTCGGCGGGCTCGTGGCCGTCAACGATGTCAGCTTCGACGTGAAAGCCGGGCAGATCATCGGTCTGATCGGCCCGAACGGCGCCGGCAAGTCGACCACGTTCAACCTCGTGACCGGCGTGCTGAAGCCGACGGGCGGCACGATCACGTTCCGCGGCGAGCGCATCGACGGGCTCACGTCGCGCCAGATCGTGCGGCGGGGCATTGGCCGCACGTTCCAGCATGTGAAGCTGCTGCCGGCGATGACGGTGCTCGAGAACGTCGCGATCGGTGCGCACCTGCGCGGCCACACGGGTGTCTGGCGCAGCGTCGCGCGGCTCAATGCGCACGAGGAGGCGCAGTTGCTGGCCGAAGCCGCACGCCAGATTCGTCGCGTCGGGCTTGAAAAACACATGTACGACGAAGCGGGCAGCCTCGCACTCGGCCAGCAGCGGATTCTCGAGATCGCGCGTGCGCTGTGCTGCGATCCGACGCTGCTGCTGCTCGACGAGCCGGCCGCCGGGCTGCGTTATCAGGAGAAGCAGCAGCTCGCCGATCTGCTGCGGCGCTTGAAAGCGGAAGGGATGAGCGTGTTGCTCGTGGAACATGACATGGATTTCGTGATGAACCTCACCGACCGGCTGGTGGTGATGGAATTCGGCACGCGGATCGCGGAAGGACTGCCGCAGGACGTGCAGCAGGACCCGGCGGTGCTCGAAGCGTATCTGGGCGGGGTGGAGTGATGACGGACACGACGATGCCGATTCTCGAAGTGCGCGGGCTGGCGGTCCGGTACGGGAAGGTGGAGGCGTTGCACGGCGCGGCGATCAAGGTCGGCGCGGGACAGATCGTCAGTGTGATCGGCCCGAACGGAGCCGGCAAATCGACGCTTCTGAACGCGATCATGGGTGCGCTGCCGGTGACCGGGCATGCGTCGGGCGCGGTCGTGTATCGCGGCAACGACGTCGGCGGGTTGCCGGTCGAGCAGCGCGTCGCGCGCGGGATGTGCCTCGTGCCGGAAAAGCGCGAGCTGTTCAGCACGATGGCGGTCGAAGACAACCTCGTGCTGGGCGCGTATCGACGCAAGCAGGCCGGCGAATCGAACTTCCTCGACCAGCTCGATCACGTGTTCGCGTTGTTTCCGCGGCTGAAGGAACGGCGCAAGCAGGCGGCCGGCACGTTATCCGGCGGCGAGCGGCAGATGCTCGCGGTCGGTCGCGCGCTGATGGGCAAGCCTGATCTGCTGATGCTCGACGAGCCGAGCCTCGGGCTGGCGCCGCTGATCGTGAAGGAGATCTTTCATATCATCAGCGCGTTGCGCAGTACGGGTGTGGCGACGCTGCTGATCGAGCAGAACGCACGGGCTGCATTGCAAATCTCCGATTACGGTTATGTGCTGGAGACGGGTGAGTTTGCGCTGGAAGGGCCGGCGGCGGAGCTTGCGCAGAATCCGCGCGTGATCGAAACGTACCTCGGGTTGGCGAAGAAAACAGCTTGATGGTTGAAGCGGTTGGCGGGAAACGGGCGGCGTGTTTCACGTGAAACACGCCGTTTTTGTTTGTGGGGTTGGGTGGTGTTGCGATGGGCCGAGGCCCGGGGATAAGTGCCGAAGGAATAGTCGGAAGATCTGTGTGACGCGGCGGGATAGGGTGTCTACAGATCAGGTTCTCTGCACAGGTCGACGATGCGTCGCATCTCGGTGGATAAGGGGCGGTCCAACAGGCGGAAATCCTGTGAAAAAGAGGGTGGGCACAGGGCGTTGCGTCCGAACTAGTGTGTCGATCACAGGCGTCGATTCGGTTATGTGTCGCGCGTGCGAGTCTCTTGCCCAGCCGGTTTTTGCACAGACGCAACGATGTGCTGCGAACTGCCAGGAGCGTTGTCGGAGTAGGCTCGGCGTCACAGGTTGGACTTCCCGTCGTCGAAAAAGCAGCGAAATACACAGACCCTACCATTCGGACGGCCTTCGGGTGAAAAGCGAACCCGCTATAATTCGGCCCATACATTTCTCTGATAGGTTCGTGCGCAGTCCTGCGTACGGAATCCACCATGCTTTTTCCCACAGAATTTGACGTCATCGTCGTCGGTGGCGGTCACGCCGGCACGGAAGCCGCGCTGGCGTCCGCCCGAATGGGCGCGAAGACACTGCTGCTGACCCACAACATCGAAACGCTCGGGCAGATGAGCTGCAATCCGTCGATCGGCGGCATTGGCAAGGGCCATCTGGTCAAGGAAGTCGATGCGCTGGGCGGCGCGATGGCCGCCGCGACGGACGAAAGCGGTATTCAGTTCCGGATCCTCAATTCGTCGAAAGGTCCGGCGGTGCGCGCGACGCGTGCGCAGGCCGATCGCATCCTGTACAAGGCCGCGATCCGCCATCGGCTCGAGAACCAGCCGAACCTGTGGCTGTTCCAGCAAGCCGTCGACGACCTGATGGTCGAAGGCGACCGCGTGGTGGGCGCCGTTACGCAGATCGGCATCCGCTTCCGTGCCCGCGCCGTCGTGCTGACGGCGGGTACGTTCCTCGACGGCAAGATCCACGTCGGCCTGAACAACTACACGGGCGGTCGCGCGGGCGATCCGGCAGCCGTGTCGCTGTCGTCGCGCCTGAAGGAGCTGAAGCTGCCGCAGGGGCGCCTGAAGACTGGTACGCCGCCGCGTATCGACGGCCGTACGATCGACTTCTCGCAGCTGGACGAGCAGCCGGGCGATCTCGATCCGATCCCGGTGTTCTCGTTCCTGGGCCGCGCGGAGCAGCATCCGCGGCAGCTGCCGTGCTGGGTTACGCATACGAACGAGCGCACGCACGACATCATTCGTGGCGGCCTCGACCGTTCGCCTATGTATACAGGCGTAATCGAAGGCGTCGGGCCGCGTTATTGCCCGTCGATCGAGGACAAGATCCATCGGTTCGCATCGAAGGAATCGCACCAGATCTTCCTCGAGCCGGAAGGGCTGACGACCAACGAGTTTTATCCGAACGGGATCTCGACGAGCCTGCCGTTCGACGTCCAGCTCGAGCTCGTGCATTCGATGCGCGGCCTCGAAAACGCGCATATCCTGCGCCCCGGCTACGCGATCGAGTACGACTACTTTGACCCGCGCGCGCTGAAAGCGTCGCTCGAGACGAAGGCGATCAACGGGTTGTTTTTTGCGGGCCAGATCAACGGGACAACCGGCTACGAAGAGGCTGCTGCCCAAGGTCTGCTGGCCGGCCTCAATGCGGGCCGTTACGTGCAGGAGAAGGATGCGTGGTGCCCGCGCCGTGACCAAGCGTACCTTGGCGTGCTGGTTGACGATCTCGTGACGCGCGGCGTGGCTGAGCCGTACCGGATGTTTACGAGCCGAGCCGAGTACCGCCTGAGCCTGCGCGAAGACAACGCCGACATGCGCCTGACCGAGATGGGTCGCGAACTGGGCCTCGTCGACGACGTGCGCTGGGACGCATTCAGCCGGAAGCGCGACGCTGTTTCACGTGAAACCGAACGCCTGAAGTCGACGTGGGTAACGCCGAAGACGCTGCCGCCGGAAGAAGCGACTCCGTTGCTTGGCAAGGGGATCGATCACGAATACAGCCTCGCTGACCTGCTGCGTCGCCCGGGTGTCACCTACGACGGCGTGTGCGGCCTGAAGGGTGGTGAATTCGGTCCGGGCGAGCCGCTGGCCGACGATCCGGTGCTGCTCGAGCAGATCAAGGAGCAGGTCGAGATCGGCATCAAGTATCAGGGCTATATCGAGCGTCAGGCATCCGAGATCGAACGCAACGATGCGAACGAGAACACGCGTCTGCCGGACGGTATCGACTACCGCGAAGTTCGCGGCCTGTCGTTCGAAGTGAGCCAGAAGCTCAACGAGTTCCGGCCGGAAACGATCGGCCAGGCGTCGCGCATTTCGGGCGTTACACCCGCAGCCATCTCGCTGTTGATGGTGCACCTGAAGCGCCGCGGCCTGGGTCGCCGTAACGGCACTGCCGCTGAGGCAACGGAGCAGGGGGACGGCGCCGTCCCGACGCAACAATGACGGCGCGTCGCGCGCCGGCGGTTAATCGGGACGTACTGGAACAGATGCTCGTCGACGGCACGACGGCGCTCGACCTTACGCTGACGGATACACAACGCAACCAGCTGCTCGACTATGTCGCGCTGCTCGGCAAGTGGAACGCGGTCTACAACCTGACTGCGATCCGTGACCCGAAGCAGATGCTGATCCAGCACATCCTCGATTCGCTTTCCATCGTTCCGCATCTGCGTGGCCGTGCGTCGGCCCGCGTACTCGACGTCGGCTCGGGCGGCGGGTTGCCCGGTATCGTGCTGGCGATCGTCGAGCCCGATTGGCAGGTCACGCTGAACGATATCGTGCACAAGAAGTCTGCATTCCAGACCCAGATGCGCGCGGAACTGAAGCTCGCGAACCTGTCGGTTGTCACCGGGCGGGTCGAATCGCTGCAGCCGGGCGTCGAAGTGCCGGAAAAATTCGACATGATCGTATCCCGCGCCTTCGCTGATCTATCCGACTTCGTTAAACTTGCTCGACATCTGGTTGCGCAGGGTGGATCGATCTGGGCAATGAAGGGCGTACACCCGGAGGACGAGATTGCACGGTTGCCGGAAGGCAGCCGCGTGAAGCGGACGATGCGGCTGGCGGTGCCGATGCTCGATGCCGAACGGCATCTGATCGAAGTGGCCGTCGACGAAGCGAATTGAAGGCGCGCGCCAGCGCGCCGTTTGTTTGAAGGTAAAGGGAACACACCAACGATGGCAAAGATCTTCTGCGTTGCGAACCAGAAGGGGGGCGTCGGCAAGACGACGACATCGGTCAATCTCGCCGCAAGCCTTGCCGCGCAGGAGCAACGAGTCCTGTTGATCGATCTCGACCCGCAGGGTAACGCGACGATGGGCAGCGGGATCGACAAGGCCGCGTGCGAATCGACCGTGTACGAGGTGCTGGTCGATGGCGTGTCGGTGACCGATGCACGCGTGCGTCCGGAAGGCGTCACCTACGACGTGCTGCCCGCGAACCGCGAGCTGTCCGGTGCCGAGATCGAACTGATCAGCATCGACAACCGCGAGCGTCGGCTGAAGGCCGCGCTCGAGCACGTCGCCGACGACTACGATTTCGTGCTGATCGATTGCCCGCCGACGCTGTCGCTGCTGACGCTGAACGGGCTGTGCGCGGCGCATGGCGTCGTGATTCCGATGCAGTGCGAGTACTTCGCGCTGGAGGGGTTGTCGGACCTCGTCAACACGATCAAGCAGGTTCACGCGAACATGAATCGCGACCTGAAGATCATCGGCTTGCTGCGCGTGATGTTCGATCCGCGCATCACGCTGCAGCAGCAAGTTTCCGATCAACTGAAAGCGCACTTCGGCGACAAGGTGTTCGACGCGGTGATTCCGCGTAACGTGCGCCTGGCGGAAGCGCCGAGTTACGGGCTGCCGGGCGTCGTGTTCGATCGCAGCTCGCGCGGTGCGCAAGCGTATCTCCAGTTCGGCGCCGAGATGATCGAACGCGTTCGCGCGTTCGAAGTGTCGTGATCCGGACATGAGCGAAGCGAGGAAGAAAGACATGAACGCGGTACCAAAGAAGAAGGGCTTGGGACGTGGCCTCGAAGCGCTGCTCGGCGGCAGCGCCGATATCACCGAAGCGGTGAAGATCGAAGGCGCACCGAACACGCTCGCGCTCGGCAAGCTGCAGGCCGGCAAGTACCAGCCGCGGACGCGGATGGACGAAGGCAGCCTGCAGGAGCTCGCGGCGAGCATTCGCGCGCAGGGCGTGATGCAGCCGATCCTGGTACGGCCCATTTCATCAGACAAATACGAGATCATCGCGGGCGAGCGCCGTTTCCGCGCGGCCCGCCTGGCGGGTCTCGATGAAGTGCCGGTGCTGGTGAAGGACGTGTCCGATCAGGCCGCCGCCGCGATGGCGCTGATCGAGAACATCCAGCGCGAGGATCTGAACCCGCTTGAAGAGGCGCACGGTATCCAGCGCCTGCTCGACGAGTTCGGTTTCACGCACGAACAGGCGGCCGAATCGGTCGGCCGTTCGCGCAGCGCGGTGTCGAACCTGCTGCGCCTGCTGAACCTCGCGTCGCCGGTGCAAACGATGCTGCTGGCCGGCGATCTCGACATGGGGCACGCACGCGCGCTGCTCGCGGTCGATGCGGCCACGCAGATCACGCTCGCCCATCAGGTCGTCAACAAGCGCATGTCGGTGCGCGAGACCGAGAAGCTCGTCGCACACACGACGAAGGAAGTGCCGGCGGTGAAGGCACGCGCGAAGGACGACGGCGGCCGCGATACGCGCCGTCTCGAAGAAGAGTTGTCCGACCTGCTCGCGTCGACGGTGAAGATCAAGCTCGGCCGCCGCGGGCGAGGGCAGGTGATGATCGACTTCGGCAACCTCGACGCGCTCGAGGGCATCCTCGTGCGACTGCGCGGCAACGTTGCGACCGAAGAGTAACGAGCGGCCGATGGAGGAGACGGGCGCACCGGCGCCGCGCCGGTGGCTCGGATGGCTTGCGCAGGAACCTGTGTTATCGGTGCTCGCGCTTGGCCTGATCGTGCTGCAATGGGTGCGTCCGCAACCATTTTCCGTATTGGCTGGCCTCATCGACTGGCAGACGGTCGCGACGCTCGCGGGCCTGCTGATGCTGACCAAGGCGCTCGAGTTGTCGGGCTGCCTGATGTGGCTCGCGCACCGCATCGTGCATCACGTGCGTTCCGAGCGCGGGCTCGCGATGCTGCTCGTCGTGTTCGCTGCAGTGCTGTCGATGTGGCTGACCAACGACGTTGCGCTGTTCGTCGTCGTACCGTTGATGGTGTCGCTGCGAGCGCTGACGCCGCTGCCATTCCGGCGGCTCGTGATCGTCGTCGCACTGGCCGTGAACGCGGGGTCCGTCGCGACGCCGCTCGGCAATCCCCAGAATCTTTTCCTGTGGCAATTGAGCGGCGTATCGTTCGGCCGTTTCGTGGTCACGCTCGGGCCGCTCGCGATCGCGCTGATGGTGCTGCTGCTCGCGGTGACCGCATGCGCGTTTCGCGCGAAGCCGCTCGACCTGTCCGGCGACGCCGTCGCATTGCCCGTGCAGCGCATGCACGCGCTGATCGCCGCGGTGCTGTTCGCGGCATTCGTGTTGCTCGCCGATGCGCACCATCCGCTGCCGGGCTTGGTTGCGGTCGCGATCGTGCTGCTCGTCGTCAAACGTAACGCAGTCCTGAAGATTGACTGGCTGCTGCTGCTGATCTTCGTGTTGATGTTCGTCGTGCTGCGCAGCGCGGCGGCGCTGCCCGTCGTGCACGATGCGATCGCGCATGCGCATCTCGATTCGCCGCTGCGCGTATTCGCGGCCGGTGCGGTGCTGTCGCAAGGGATCAGCAACGTGCCGGCTGCGATCCTGCTGTCGGAGTTCACGCACGACTGGCGCGCGCTCGCATTCGGCGTATCGGTCGGCGGCTTCGGTTTTGCGATCGGTTCGCTCGCGAACCTGATCGCGGTGCGCCTCGCGAAGGAGCCGCGCATGTGGCTGCCGTTCCATCTGGTCTCGATTCCGTTCGCGCTCGCGAGTGCGGCGCTCGGCGCGTGGCTGCTCGTTCACGGTTGAGCGATGCGGGCGGGTGCGTGCGGCACAGGCGTGCCGTTCGGGTGGCGAGGAGGGCGCACAGCATGTGCGGTGGTTGTTGGGCTGTTGATAAATCCCGCAACCCACAGTCGATCGTCTGTGGTGGCATGACAACTGATTGGATAAATCGCTGCACCGGCGTCCGATCGAATTTCGCGGGCCGAGTGCGCTCGAGCGGCCACAGTCTCTTGCTTGTCCCGGCCCTCGCGCGAGGGTGTTCCCGGCCGCGGCTCCACAGCGGATTCCCGGCGGCGATCATGCCGCACCGGCAGTGCCCGGGCCGGGCATCGTTTCCGCGCCATTCCCGCGTCACCGGCTTTTTTCGGGCAAGAAATACCGGTGCAAAAAACCGACCTTACAACTGTCATCGTACGTCGTCGAATCGCGTGTTTTTTCACATGATGAGGCGTCGTTTTACGCAGGTTTTTGTCGCGTCTAAAGCCTTGAATCACTTGCAACTATCGCTTACAATCGCCCGGATTTGTTAGCTAGGCACCCCTGAAAGCTTTCAGAAAGCTTGGGGTCGGGTTCAAGGATTTTGCGGAAGATTGCGATGGCGGGTCAGGCGCCGGACGACAGGCACGATGATCAGCGCACGCAACGCACCGCTTCGGCGGCCGGCGAGCGGCGCGAATCCGACGATGACTGGGATGCCGAGCAACAAGATAACAACATCGTTCCGCTTACACGGGCAGAAGCCGAGAGGCTGTTCGGTCCGAACGTGAGCAAGCCCTCGCGCGTGACCCCCTACAAGGTGGTGTTCGCGCAAGTGGTCCTGTCCCTGGTTGCAACGCTGGCGTGGTGGCTGTTTTCGAAGTCGCCGGGCGCCGCTGCGCAATCCGCGTTTCTGGGCGGAGCGATTGGCTGGGTGCCAAGTGCGTTGTTCGTGGCACGACTGAAGGCAGGTGGTTCGGCCACCGTGATGAGCTGGGTGATGGGCGAAGCCCTGAAGCTCGGCCTGACGATCGGGATGTTCGCAGCAGTGGCGTTCGGCTGGGCCGGCGTGCACTGGGTGCCGTTCCTCGTCACGTACCTCGTCGTGCTGAAGACGTACTGGATCGCGCTGGCCTGGCGGTAAAGAACAAGCAGCGTGCGGTTTCGACAACGAACCGCACCGGCCCGTTCCCGCAATAGCGTGTTGCGGAACTGGCAAAACGATTTTCGACAATTTGGGTGGCATTAACGATATGGCAGCTAGCGAAGGCACGCGCGGTCCGGATCCGTCCGAGTACATTGCGCACCACTTGCAGAATTTCTCCACCTCGCATCAGACGTCGATTTTCGACATCCACGTCTGGAATCTCGACACGCTGTTCTGGTCGATCGTTTGCGGCATCGTGACGTTCGTCCTGCTGCGTCTGGCTGCGCGCAAGGCGACGTCGGGCGTGCCGGGCCGTTTCCAGTGCGCAATCGAGATGCTCGTCGAAATGGTCGAAGACCAGTCGAAGGCCATCGTCCACGGCAATCGTACCTTCATCGCTCCGCTCGCGCTCACGGTGTTCGTGTGGGTCGCGCTGATGAACGCCCTCGACTTCCTCCCGGTCGACCTGCCGGGCCGCGTGATCGGCCTGCTCGGTCTGTCGGACGTGATTTCCCACCATCGCATCGTCCCGACGGCCGACCTGAACGGTACGCTCGGCATCGCGCTCGGCGTGTTCGTCCTGATGATCTACTACAGCATCAAGATCAAGGGCGCGGGCGGCTTTGTGCATGAGCTGCTGTCGGCCCCGTTCGGCGCACACCCGCTGCTGTGGATCCCGAACCTCGCGCTCAACATTGTCGAATATCTCGCGAAGACCGTCTCTCTCGGTATGCGGCTGTTCGGCAACATGTACGCGGGTGAGCTGTTGTTCCTGTTGATCGCCCTGCTCGGCAGCATGTGGAGCTTCGGTGGCGACGCAACGTTCCTCGGCTTCGTTGGTCACGTGATCGCGGGTAGCGTCTGGGCAATCTTCCACATCCTGATTGTTCTGTTGCAGGCATTCATTTTCATGATGCTGACGCTGGTGTATCTCGGCCAGGCGCACGACAAGCACTAAGCGCGGCGTGCAAGAAAGAGTTTCCGTTTTAGTTTTTTAAATCTCAGTTCCAAGTCTTTTCACAAAGGAGTGATCATGCAAGCTTACATCGCCAACATCCAGGGTCTGACCGCCATCGGTATCGGCATCATCATCGGCCTGGGTGCAATCGGCGCCTGTATCGGTATCGCGCTGATGGGTGGCAAGTACATTGAAGCCTGCGCACGTCAGCCGGAACTCATCAACCCGCTGCAAACGAAGATGTTCCTGCTGGCCGGCCTGATCGACGCTGCATTCCTGATCGGTGTTGGTGTCGCAATGCTGTTCGCATTCGCGAACCCGCTCCTGTCGAAGCTCGCAGGCTAAGGTTCCTCGGAAATATGCGTCCGGCGCAAGCCGGCGCAGGGCGGAACGGAGACTTGGGGCGCTGATCGAATGCAACTCGATGAGCGCCTTACCGTTTCATTTTTCCGGAATAGCAGATAAGGAAACACCGTGAATCTCAACGCAACTCTGTTTGCGCAAATGGTCGTGTTCCTGGTCCTCGCGTGGTTCACGATGAAATTCGTGTGGCCGCCGTTGATCAACGCCCTCGACGAACGTTCGAAGAAGATCGCCGACGGCCTCGCCGCCGCGGAAAAGGGCAAGGCGGAACTCGACGCAGCGCACAAGCGCGTGGACCAGGAACTCGCGCAGGCCCGCAACGACGGCCAGCAGCGCATCGCCGACGCTGAAAAGCGTGCCCAGGCGGTCGCCGAGGAAATCAAGGCCAACGCCCAGGCTGAAGCCGCCCGCATCGTCGCTCAGGCGAAGGCGGAAGCAGAACAGCAAATCGTGAAGGCGCGCGAAGCGCTGCGTGGCGAAGTCGCCTCGCTGGCCGTGAAGGGCGCCGAGCAGATCCTGAAGCGCGAAGTCGATCAAACGGCCCACGCCCAACTGCTGAATCAACTGAAAGCCGAGCTCTGATCATGGCCGAACTTGCAACCATCGCCCGCCCTTACGCAGAAGCGCTGTTCCGCGTGGCCGAGGGCGGTGACATCGCCGCCTGGTCCACGCTCGTGCAAGAGCTGGCCCAGGTTGCGCGTCTGCCGGAAGTACTGTCGGTCGCGTCGAGCCCGAAGGTGACGCGCACGCAAGTAGCCGAGTTGCTGCTTGCTGCGGTGAAGTCGCCGCTCGCGGCCGGCGCCGAAGCGAAGAACTTCGTGCAGATGCTGGTCGACAATCATCGCATCGCGCTGCTGCCGGAAATTGCCGAGCAGTTCGAGGCGCTCAAGAACGAACGTGAAGGTGCCGCCGACGCCGAGATCGTAAGCGCGTTCCCGCTGAACGGCGCGGATCTCGACAGTCTCGTCTCGGGCCTCGAACGCAAGTTCAAGCGCAAGCTGAAACCGACGGTCGAAGTCGATTCGTCGTTGATCGGCGGCGTGCGCGTGACGGTCGGCGACGAAGTGCTCGACACCTCGGTTCGCGCGCGTCTCGCATCGATGCAGGCTGCCTTGACCGCCTGAGCGCCACGCCGGCACGCAACAGAATTGACTATCAGGAGCGAATAATGCAACTCAATCCCTCTGAGATCAGCGAGCTGATCAAGAGCCGGATCCAGGGCCTTGAAGCGAGCGCAGACGTTCGCAACCAGGGCACCGTGATCTCCGTGACCGACGGTATCGTGCGTATCCACGGCCTGTCGGACGTGATGCAGGGCGAAATGCTCGAGTTTCCGGGCAACACGTTCGGCCTCGCGCTGAACCTCGAGCGCGACTCGGTCGGCGCGGTGATTCTCGGCGAATACGAACACATCTCGGAAGGCGACATCGTCAAGACGACGGGCCGCATTCTGGAAGTCCCGGTTGGTCCGGAACTCGTCGGCCGCGTGGTCGATGCGCTCGGCAACCCGATCGACGGCAAGGGCCCGGTCAACGCAAAGCTGACCGACGCGATCGAAAAGATCGCTCCGGGCGTGATCTGGCGTAAGTCGGTGTCGCAGCCGGTGCAGACGGGCATCAAGTCGATCGACGCAATGGTGCCGATCGGCCGTGGCCAGCGTGAGCTGATCATCGGCGACCGTCAGTGCGGCAAGACCGCAGTGGCGCTCGACGCGATCATCAACCAGAAGGGCAAGGACCTGATCTGTATCTACGTCGCGATCGGCCAGAAGGCTTCGTCGATCATGAACGTGGTTCGCAAGCTCGAAGAAACGGGCGCGATGGAATACACGATCGTCGTCGCCGCTTCGGCTTCGGATTCGGCTGCGATGCAGTACCTCGCACCGTACGCCGGCTGCACGATGGGCGAATACTTCCGTGACCGCGGCCAAGACGCGCTGATCATCTATGACGACTTGACCAAGCAAGCATGGGCATACCGTCAGATCTCGCTGCTGCTGCGCCGCCCGCCGGGCCGTGAAGCGTACCCGGGCGACGTGTTCTATCTGCACTCGCGTCTGCTGGAGCGTGCGGCTCGCGTGTCGGAAGAGTACGTCGAGAAGTTCACGAACGGCGAAGTGAAGGGCAAGAGCGGTTCGCTGACGGCACTGCCGGTCATCGAAACGCAGGCTGGCGACGTGACCGCGTTCGTTCCGACGAACGTGATCTCGATTACCGACGGCCAGATCTTCCTGGAAACCGACCTGTTCAACGCAGGCATCCGCCCGGCAATCAACGCCGGCGTGTCGGTGTCGCGAGTCGGTGGCGCCGCTCAGACGAAGGTCGTGAAGAAGCTGTCGGGCGGTATCCGTACCGACCTCGCGCAGTACCGTGAACTCGCCGCATTCGCGCAGTTCGCATCCGACCTCGACGAAGCGACCCGCAAGCAGCTCGAGCGCGGCCGCCGCGTGACGGAACTGCTGAAGCAGCCGCAGTACCAGCCGCTGCAGGTGTGGGAACTGGCCGTGTCGCTGTACGCCGCGAACAACGGCTACCTCGACGACCTCGACGTCAAGCAAGTGCTGTCGTTCGAGAAGGGCCTGCGCGAAAACCTGAAGACCAGCCACGCTGACCTCATCAAGCGCATCGAAGACACCAAGGATCTCTCGAAGGACGACGAAGGCGCGCTGCGCGCGGCGATCGAATCCTTCAAGAAGTCCGGTGCCTATTGATCCGCGAGTGACACACTGAGGCCGCGCGGGTGCTGATGCGCCCGCGCCGCTTCGGTCAAGGAGCAAGCTATGGCTGGAATGAAGGAAATTCGCGGCAAGATCAAGAGCGTGCAGAACACGCGCAAGATCACGAAGGCGATGGAGATGGTGGCCGCATCGAAGATGCGCCGCGCGCAGGAACGCATGCGCGCCGCTCGTCCTTATGCGGACAAGGTCCGTGCCATCGCCGCGCACATGAGCCGCGCGAACCCGGAGTACCGCCACCCGTTCATGGTGGCAAACGACGGCGCGAACACGGCCGGCATCATCCTCGTCACGACGGACAAGGGTCTGTGCGGCGGTTTGAACACCAACGTGCTGCGTGCGACGGTGCAGAAGTTCAAGGAGCTGGAAGAGAAGGGCCAGAAGGTCGAAGCCACCGCGATCGGTAGCAAGGGCCTCGGGTTCCTGAACCGCTTCGGCGCGAAGGTGATGTCGCAGGTCGTGCACCTCGGCGATACCCCGCATCTGGACAAGCTGATCGGCGCTGTGAAGACGCAGCTCGACCTGTACTCGGAAGGCAAGCTGTCGGCGGTTTATATCGCTTACACGCGCTTCGTCAACACGATGAAGCAGGAAGCCGTGATCGAGCAGTTGCTGCCGCTGTCGTCGGAGCACTTCGAAGCCGATGACGGTACGCCGGCCACGTCGTGGGATTACATCTACGAGCCGGACGCGCAGGCAGTCGTCGACGAACTGCTCGTGCGTTACGTCGAGGCGCTGGTGTACCAGGCCGTCGCGGAGAACATGGCGTCCGAGCAATCGGCGCGGATGGTCGCGATGAAGGCCGCGTCCGACAACGCGAAGACGGTGATCAGCGAACTGCAGCTCGTGTACAACAAGAGCCGTCAGGCCGCGATTACGAAAGAACTGTCGGAGATCGTCGGCGGCGCAGCCGCTGTTTAAGCGCGCGCCCGGGACGACAACTGCGCCTTTGCGCGAGTAAAGAATCAGGTATTTAAAGGAAAAGCGATGAGTACTGCTGCTTTGGTAGAAGGCAAGATCGTACAGTGCATCGGCGCCGTTATCGACGTGGAATTCCCGCGCGACAGCATGCCGAAGATCTACGACGCGCTTATTCTCGATGGCTCGGAACTGACGCTCGAAGTCCAGCAACAGCTGGGCGACGGCGTGGTCCGTACCATTTGTCTGGGTGCATCCGACGGCCTGCGCCGCGGCCTGACCGTGAAGAACACGGCAAAGCCGATCTCGGTGCCGGTCGGCAAGCCGACCCTCGGCCGTATCATGGACGTGCTCGGCCGTCCGATCGACGAAGCCGGCCCGATCGAAAGCGCAACGACGCGTTCGATCCACCAGAAGGCACCGGCGTTCGACGAACTGTCGCCGTCGACCGAACTGCTCGAAACGGGTATCAAGGTCATCGACCTGATCTGCCCGTTCGCAAAGGGCGGCAAGGTTGGCCTGTTCGGCGGTGCTGGCGTGGGCAAGACCGTCAACATGATGGAGCTCATCAACAACATCGCGAAGGAACACGGCGGTTACTCCGTGTTCGCGGGCGTGGGCGAGCGTACCCGTGAAGGGAACGACTTCTACCACGAAATGAAGGACTCGAACGTTCTCGACAAGGTCGCGCTGGTGTACGGCCAGATGAACGAGCCGCCGGGCAACCGTCTGCGCGTTGCGCTGACCGGCCTGACGATGGCCGAGCACTTCCGTGACGAAGGCCTCGACGTGCTGTTCTTCGTCGACAACATCTACCGTTTCACGCTGGCCGGTACCGAAGTGTCGGCACTGCTCGGCCGTATGCCGTCGGCAGTGGGCTATCAGCCGACGCTGGCTGAAGAAATGGGCAAGCTGCAAGAGCGCATCACGTCGACCAAGAAGGGCTCGATTACGTCGGTCCAGGCCGTGTACGTCCCTGCGGATGACTTGACCGACCCGTCGCCGGCTACGACCTTCGGCCACCTGGACGCAACCGTCGTTCTGTCGCGTGACATCGCTTCGCTGGGTATCTACCCGGCGGTCGACCCGCTCGACTCGACGTCGCGCCAGATCGACCCGAACGTGATCGGTGAAGAGCACTACTCGATCACCCGTCGCGTTCAGCAGACGCTGCAGCGCTACAAGGAACTGCGCGACATCATCGCGATTCTGGGCATGGACGAACTGTCGCCGGAAGACAAGCTGTCGGTCGCGCGCGCACGTAAGATCCAGCGTTTCCTGTCGCAGCCGTTCCACGTTGCTGAAGTGTTCACGGGCTCGCCGGGCAAGTACGTGCCGCTGAAGGAAACGATCCGCGGCTTCAAGATGATCGTCGACGGCGAGTGCGACCACCTGCCGGAACAGGCGTTCTACATGGTCGGCACGATCGACGAAGCCTTCGAAAAGGCCAAGAAGATCCAGTAAGGGCTTGAGTGAGTAGCACGCCGGCGTGGCCCGGCCGGGATCGGCAGTTCGACTGTCCATCCCGGCCGGCCATGCCGATCGCAACACGCTCAACCCGCCGTGCATGAGATTGGAGTCGATATGGCAACCATCAAAGTAGACGTCGTCAGCGCGGAAGAGCAGATCTTCTCGGGCGAGGCGAAATTCGTCGCGCTGCCGGGCGAAACGGGTGAGCTGGGTATTCTGCCGGGCCACACGCCGCTGATCACGCGGATTCGTCCGGGTGCGGTACGCATCGAAGTCGAGGGCGGCAACGACGAATTCGTGTTCGTCGCAGGCGGCATTCTCGAAGTGCAGCCGGGCGCCGTGACGGTGCTCGCCGATACCGCGATCCGCGGCAAGGACCTCGACGCGGCGAAAGCCGAGGAAGCGCGCAAGCGCGCCGAGGAAACGCTGCAGAACGCGAAGTCGGATCTCGACCTCGCGAAAGCGCAATCCGAGCTCGCGACCGCGATGGCGCAGCTCGAGGCGATCCAGCGTCTGGCGAAGATCCGCAGCCGGCATTAAGTCGCGCCGCGTATCCCGCGAAAGAAAGCAGCCTTCGGGCTGCTTTTTTTTCGCCTGCGCGCTGCGCTCTGGGGCTTCTCGTCCGGTCGTGCTATTTCATCCGTGCGCCGCGAATTGATGTCAGAGTGTCGTCAGCGGAGCGCGTCATCATCCGCGGTGAGGCTGTCCGTCGCGCGTGCGGCGACGGAGGCGGGCGCCGCGATCGCGCGCGAACCGATCAGACAAAAAGGACGGAGACACACATGGCAGCAGACCTTGGCGTGGGGGCGCTGATCGCGCCCGAAAACGGATTGTCTTACGTGCGCGGCGCGACCGACGTACCGCTATCCGAAGCGACGATCGGCCGCTTCCTGCTCGACACGGCCGGCCGCTTTCCCGATCGCCCGGCCGTCGTGTTCCGCGAGCAGCAGGTGCGCTGGACCTGGCGCGAGTTCGCGAACGAGGTCGACGTGCTGGCGGCCGGCCTGGCCGCGCTCGGGATCGTGAAGGGCGACTGCGTCGGCATCTGGTCGCCGAACCGCAGCGAATGGCTGCTCACGCAGTTCGCGACCGCGCGTATCGGCGCGGTGCTCGTCAACATCAATCCGGCCTACCGGCTGTCGGAGCTCGAATACGCGCTGAACAAGGTCGGCTGCAAGGCCGTGATCGCGGCCGAGCGCTTCAAGACGTCCGCGTACGTCGAGATGCTGCAGACCATCGCGCCGGAGCTCGCGACCGCGACGCCGGGCGACCTGCATGCGGCACGCGTGCCGAGCCTGCGCACGGTCGTGTCGATGGGCGACGTCGCGCCGGCCGGCATGTTCCGCTTCGCGGACGTGATGGCGCGCGGCCGCCGGGCCGTCGATCCCGCGCTGCTCGATGCGATCGGCGCGACGCTCGCGTCGACCGACGCGATCAACATCCAGTTCACCAGCGGCACGACCGGCAGCCCGAAGGGCGCGACGCTCACGCACCGCAACGTCGTCAACAACGCGCGTTCGATCGCGATGGCGATGCGCTTCACCGAGCAGGATTCGCTGTGCATTCCGGTGCCGCTTTATCACTGCTTCGGGATGGTGCTGGCGGTGCTCGCGTGCGTGTCGAAGGGCGCGGCGATGGTGTTCCCCGGTGAAGCGTTCGACCCCGTCGCGACGCTCGCGGCCGTGGCGGAAGAGCGTTGCACCGCGCTGCATGGCGTGCCGACGATGTTCATCGCGGAGCTCGATCACCCGCAGTTCGCGAGCTTCGACCTGTCGACGCTGCGCACCGGGATCATGGCGGGCTCGCCGTGCCCGATCGAGACGATGAAGCGCGTCGTGTCGCAGATGCACCTGTCTGAGATCACGATCGCGTACGGGATGACGGAGACGAGCCCCGTGTCGTTCCAGAGCTCGACCGACGATCCGCTCGAGAAGCGCACGACGACGGTCGGCCGCATCCAGCCGCATCTTGAAGTGAAGATCGTCGATCCGAGCGGCGGCATCGTGCCGGTCGGCGCGACGGGCGAGCTGTGCACGAAGGGCTATTCGGTGATGCTCGGCTACTGGGACGACGACGCGAAGACACGCGAGGTGCTGGTCGACGGCTGGATGCATACGGGCGACCTCGCGACGCTCGACGCGGATGGCTACTGCAACATCGTCGGGCGCCTGAAGGACATGGTGATTCGCGGCGGCGAGAACGTCTATCCACGCGAGATCGAGGAATTCCTGTTTCGGCATCCGAAGATCCAGAGCGCGCAGGTATTCGGCGTGCCCGATGCGAAATACGGCGAGGAGCTGTGCGCGTGGATCGTGCTGCGAGCCGACGAGCAGATGACCGAGGACGACGTGCGCGCGTTCTGCAACGGGCAGATCGCGCACTACAAGATTCCGCGCTATATCCGCTTCGTCGACGAGTTGCCGATGACGGTGACGGGCAAGGTGCAGAAGTTCGTGATGCGCGACCGGATGATCGAGGAACTGAAGCTCGACGTGCAGAAGACCGCATGACGCGGCCGGGCGGCGGGACAAACGTGGCGGCCTGCGGGCCGTTGCGTTTTCGATGGACGAAAAAAAGCGGGCTTATTAGCCCGCTAAAAACCACACGCTACGGGGTTAGCGCGAGGAGACCAAAGATGAAACCGTGCCCGGCGGGGGCCGGGAACGACTCCAACAGGGATGCCCCTCGGAAGGGCTTCGGTACGTGACCGACTGGCTCGCAGCGCTTCGCGTCCGCTCACACTTGGCACACGAGACCGCATCCGTGTTGAAACCGTTGAGGCCATTGTGGGCGAATTAATGACCCGTCGCGGTAACAAAGTGTTTCAGGTTGTAACGCCCGCCAGATAAGGCTTCCCGGGATTTTTTGCTGTTTTCGGGATCCTGAAAAAGGTCATTTTTACTCATATTTTCCGCAGCGTTTTCATCGTATGCGTGCGATGCGTTTTTCATGCGTATCCGGCTCGATGAACTGCCGATTTGCACGCGATAAAGTGCGCCGCGCGGCAGATACCACATATGACGATTCATTCGTCAGAAAGATTTTGAAACGTGATCGGAATGTGTGGAAGTCGGCCATTCGGCCAATCCGGATGATTTCGGCCGGTTCGGACGTGCCGGCACGCGGCGCCGATGTGTAACGGTGGTCTGTCGGCCGCCGACGCGCCGCGACTTTCGCGGGCGGCGGCCACGGGGTCGGTGCCCGTTATCGGCCGCCGCGCGCGTACCCGCTTACTTCAGCCACTTGTCCGAAATCGCCTGGTATTCGCCGGTCGACAGCGCGAGATGCAGCCACTGGTCGACGTACTGCTGGAACACGGCATCGCCGCGCGGCACCATGTACGCCTTCTCGCCGAACTGGAACGGCTTGTCCGGATGCACCGAGCACAGGCCCGGATTCAGCTTTTGCTGCAGCAGCGTCTCGGATGCATCCGTCACCATCACGTCCGCCTTGCCCGCGAGGATCTGCTTGAAGATCGTCACGTTGTCCGGGTAGACGGTCAGGTTCGCGTGCGTGAAATACTGCTTCGCGAAACGCTCGTTGGTGCCGCCCGGGTTCACGATCACGCGCGTGTCGGGCTGGTCGATCTGCGCGACGGTCTGGTATTTGTCGGCGTCCGCGCAGCGCGCGATCGGCGTCTTGCCGTCGACGACGTACGGCTGCGTGAAGAACACGCGCTTCTGGCGCTCGAGCGTCGTCGAGACGCCGCCCACCGCGATGTCGCATTTCGCGACGAAATCGGCGGTCAGGTTCGACCAGCTCGTCTTCACGTAGTCGGTTTTCACGCCGAGCGACTTCGCGAGCGATTCGGCCATGTCGATGTCGATGCCCTCGAAACGGCCGTCGGCGCGGTAGTACGAATACGGTTTGTAGTCGCCCGTCGTGCAGACGCGCAGCGTGCCGCGCGCGAGCACGTCGTCGAGCCGCGAGCCGGCGCCCGGTGCGGCTGCAGCGGGGCCCGCGCCGGTTTGCGCGTGCGCGGCGGCGCAGCAGAGCAGCGCGGTTGCGGCGAGCGTGGCGAATGTTTTCATCGGTCTCCTCCTTCGTCTGGTTCGATATGAGCGTCCGATCATAACGGAGCCATTGCGCGCGTCATATGGCCGCCATCGCGTCGGCATGCGCAGCCTGAAGGCGGCAGTCCGGTAAAATGCCGCTTTGCCTTCGCATCGTCGCTCCTACCGTGGCCCATAACCTGCTCAACGACACCTTCCTGCGTGCGCTTCTGCGCGAGCCGACCGACTACACGCCGATCTGGCTGATGCGCCAGGCCGGCCGCTACCTGCCCGAATACAACGCGACGCGCGCGCGTGCCGGCAGCTTCCTCGGCCTCGCGAAGAATCCCGACTACGCGACCGAAGTGACGCTGCAGCCGCTCGAGCGCTTTCCGCTCGACGCCGCGATCCTGTTCTCGGACATCCTGACGATTCCCGACGCGATGGGCCTCGGCCTCGATTTCCAGGTCGGCGAAGGGCCGAAGTTCGCGCATCCGGTGCGTACCGAGGCCGACGTCGCGAAGCTCGCGGTGCCGGACATCGAGGAAACGCTCGGATACGTGACGGGCGCCGTGCGCGAGATACGCCGCGCGCTCACCGACGGCCAGGGCCGCCAGCGCGTGCCGCTGATCGGCTTCTCGGGCAGCCCTTGGACGCTCGCGTGCTACATGGTCGAAGGCGGCGGGTCGGACGATTTCCGCACGGTGAAGTCGATGGCGTATTCGCGCCCCGACCTGATGCACCGGATCCTCGACGTGAACGCGCAGGCGGTGGCCGCATACCTGAACGCGCAGATCGAAGCGGGCGCGCAGGCCGTGATGATCTTCGATACGTGGGGCGGCGCGCTGGCGGACGGCGCATACCAGCGCTTCTCGCTGGACTACATCCGTCGCGTGGTCGCGCAGCTCAAGCGCGAGCACGACGGCGAACGCGTGCCGGTGATCACGTTCACGAAGGGCGGCGGGCTGTGGCTCGAGGAGATCGCGGCCATCGGCGTCGACGCGGTCGGGCTCGACTGGATGGTCAACCTCGGCGCCGCGCGCGAGCGCGTCGCGGGGCGCGTCGCGCTGCAGGGCAACCTCGACCCGACGATCCTGTTTGCGCCGCCGGCCGCGGTGCGCGAGCAGGCGCGCGCGGTGCTCGACAGCTACGGCAACCATCCGGGCCATGTTTTCAACCTCGGGCACGGCATTTCGCAATTCACGTCGCCCGATCACGTCGCCGAACTCGTCGACGAAGTGCATACCCACAGCCGCGCGATCCGTAGCGGAGCGGCGGGCTGAACGCAAGCGCTGTCATGCTGCACTGCGGGGTGACAGTGTTTCGCTGTCGGCGCTAAACAGGGCGCAACCCCGCCCCGGTTGCCGATTCGTTGCTTGTCAAGACTTGACTTATACACATTTTCCACGTTGCAGCGCGGTAGAGCCCCGTATCGGTCAATTTGTCTCGCTATGGTTCGGTAATTTGAATAGCAGCCTTATGGAATAAGGCTTCGCGGGGCACTGCAGCAAGTGGCGAAAAATGGCGGGAAGCACGGCCCTGCACGCGTTGCGGCCGTTGAGCGACGAGTTCTCAACAAAGTTATCCACAGGCTGGGCAGGGTATACGGCGATTCCTAATGCGAATCCAAAACTTAGCGCCGAATCTGAAGTTTTATATTAAGTCCGCCGCCGCGATGCGGGCGCGGATGCAAGCCGTCCACGCGGTGCGTACTGCCGCTGGAGCGTCGTGATGGACGGCACCTACCTGCGCGTCGCACTCGACCATCCGCTCGCGACCCTGTTCGACTACCGCTGCGACGCGCAGCCGGCGCCCGTGCCCGGCACGCTCGTGCAGGTGCCGTTCGGCAAGCGGCAGGCCGTCGGGCTGGTTTGCGAAGTGACGACTCACACCGACGTGCCGCCGTCCCGGCTGCGCGCGGTCGATGCGATCTGCACCGACCTGCCGCCGCTGTCGGCGGACTGGCTTGCGCTCGTGTCGTTCGCTGCCGATTACTACCAGCGCGGGCGCGGCGAGGTCGCGCTGCCGGCGCTGCCGCAGGCGCTGCGCGATGCCGGACGCTGGGGGCGGCTGCTGGCGCCCGAGGTGCGTTACCGGCCGACGGAAGCCGGCCGCGCGGCGCTGCCGGACGCGTTGCCGGCGCGCGGCGCCGCGCTGCGCCGGCTCGCGCAGGCGCTCGTCGATGCCGAATCGCTCGCGCTACCCGACGCGCGTGCGCTGCATCCGAAGGCGGCCGCGACGCTCGACGACTGGGCGGCGCGCGGCTGGGTCGACGTCGAGGAGATCGGCTGGGCCGATACGCCTGTGCCCAAAGCTGTGGATAACCTGTCGACAACCGGTGGACGAGCTGTGCCGCCGGCGCTCACCGACCAGCAGGCCGAGGCGCTCGACGCGATCCGCGCCGCGCAGGGCTTCGCGCCGTTCCTGCTGCATGGCGTGACGGGCAGCGGCAAGACCGAGGTCTATCTGCATGCGCTCGCGTCGCTGCTCGACGCGCGGCCGGACGCGCAGGCGCTCGTGCTCGTTCCCGAAATCAACCTGACGCCGCAGTTCGAGGCCGCGTTCCGCGCGCGCTTCGCGGGTGCGCTCGCCGACGACGCGATCGTCACGCTGCACAGCGGGCTCGCCGAGGGCGAGCGTGCGCGCAACTGGCTCGCCGCGCACACGGGCCGCGCGCGGATCGTGCTCGGCACGCGCCTCGCGGTGCTCGCGTCGATGCCGACGCTCGCGCTGGTCGTCGTCGACGAGGAGCACGAGCCCGCGTACAAGCAGCAGGAAGGGTTGCGCTATTCGGCACGCGACCTTGCCGTGTGGCGTGCGAAACAGCTCGGCATCACGGTCGTGCTCGGCTCGGCGACACCGTCGCTCGAAAGCTGGTGGCAGGCCGAGCAGGGCCGCTACACACGGCTGACGCTGTCGCGCCGTGCGGTGGCCGACGCGACGCTGCCGACCGTGCGGCTGATCGATCTGGAAGAAGAGCGGCGGCGCGGGCGTGCGTCGATGGAAGGGCTGTCGGGGCCGCTCGTCGCGGCGCTGAAGGCGCGGCTCGAGCGCGGCGAACAGAGCCTCGTATTCCTGAACCGGCGCGGTTACGCGCCGCAGCTCGCGTGCGACGCATGCGGCTGGGTCGCCGGCTGCCCGCGTTGCAGCGCGTACGTCGTGCTGCACAAGCCCGAGCATGCGCTGCGCTGCCATCACTGCGGCTGGGAAGCGCGCATTCCGCGGTCGTGCCCCGAATGCGGGAACGTCGACATCGCGCCGCTCGGGCGCGGCACGCAACGTATCGAGGAAGCACTCGCCGAGGCCGTGCCGGGTGCGCGCGTGCTGCGGATCGACGCGGACAGCACACGCCGCAAGGGCAGCGCGCAGGCGCTCTTTTCCGACGTGCACGCGGGCGAGGTCGATATCCTCGTCGGCACGCAGATGATCGCGAAGGGGCACGATTTCCAGCGCGTGTCGCTGGTCGGCGTGCTCAATGCCGATACCGCGCTGTTCTCGCACGACTTCCGCGCGAGCGAGCGGCTGTTCGCGCAGCTGATGCAGGTGAGCGGCCGCGCGGGGCGCGCCGGGCTGCCGGGCGAGGTGCTCGTGCAGACGCGTTATCCGCGTCACGCGCTGTATCACGCGCTCGGGCGGCAGGATTACGTCGGCTTCGCGAATTCGACGCTCGGCGAGCGCCGCGACGCGCACCTGCCGCCGTTCGTCTACCAGGCGCTGCTGCGCGCCGAAGGGCGCACGCTCGACGCGGCGCTCGCGTTCCTGCTGCAGGCGGCGGCCGCGTTGCCGGGGCTGCCGGGCGCCGATCGCGTGACCGTGTACGACGCGGTGCCGATGACGATCGTCAAGGTCGCGAACGTGCACCGCGCGCAGCTGCTGCTCGAAAGCGCGTCGCGGGCGGCGCTGCAGCATGCGCTGCGCGCATGGCAGCCGGAGCTGCGTGCGCTGAAGGGCGTGCTGCGCTGGAGCGTCGAGGTCGATCCGCTGGATATCTGAGCGGCGCCCGCACGGCCGTTGCGCGGTGCGCTGCCGTGTTGACGCTCGGACCGCCGGGTGCCGGATGCCGCCGAGCTGTCTCTCGCCGCGCGCCTGCGCCCGCACTCGGCTGCACCTGCTCCGCATCGGCATCGGCACCCGCACCCGCACCCGCACCCGCACCCGCACCCGCATCTGTCGCCACACCCAGTGCAACCCGTTTTCGTCCGCCTGCGCCTGCGCCAAAGGTTGCACGCGCATGTCGAACCGGCCCGATCAGGGAAAACACCGATCCATCGACCACGGGCAACCCCTAGGTTGCAACCTTATAAGTGGTTGATTATATTGAGTAACCTGATGGTGCAACCCATCTCTCAATTTGGTTGCACCTTTTTATTGCGTGCCGTAGGATTTCGCGCATCCTCTTACACCACATTGCCGGGCTCGCACCGGCGCACGAACCCACCATGGCAAGCACGACTCTCGGCGTCAAAGTCGACGACCTTCTCCGCTCGCGCCTCAAGGACGCCGCCGCGCGTCTCGAGCGCACTCCCCATTGGCTGATCAAGCAGGCGATCTTCGCGTATCTCGAGCGGATCGAGCACGGCCAGCTGCCGCCCGAGCTGTCGGGCCACAGCGGCGTCACGGAGCTCGCCGACGGCCAGGCCGCGGACGGCGACGACGACAACTCGCCGCATCCGTTCCTCGAGTTCGCGCAGAACGTGCAGCCGCAATCGGTGCTGCGCGCGGCGATCACGGCCGCGTACCGCCGCCCCGAGCCGGAATGCGTGCCGTTCCTGCTCGGGCAGGCGCGCCTGCCCGCGAACCTGCAGGCGGACGTGCAGGCGCTCGCGACGAAGCTCGTCGAGGCGCTGCGCGAGAAGAGCTCGGGCGGTGGCGTCGAAGGGCTGATCCACGAGTTCTCGCTGTCGAGCCAGGAAGGCGTCGCGCTGATGTGTCTGGCCGAAGCGCTGCTGCGCATTCCCGATCGCGCGACGCGCGATGCGCTGATCCGCGACAAGATTAGCAAGGGCGACTGGCGCTCGCACGTCGGCCACGCGCCGTCGCTGTTCGTGAACGCGGCGACCTGGGGGCTGATGATCACCGGCAAGCTCGTGACGACCAACAGCGAAGCGGGCCTGTCGTCGGCGCTCACGCGCCTGATCGGCCGCGGCGGCGAGCCGCTGATCCGCAAGGGCGTCGACATGGCGATGCGCCTGATGGGCGAGCAGTTCGTCACCGGCGAGACGATCTCCGAAGCGCTGGCCAACAGCCGCAAGTACGAAGCGCGCGGCTTCCGCTACTCGTACGACATGCTCGGCGAAGCGGCGACGACCGAAGAGGACGCGCAGCGCTATTACGCGTCGTACGAACAGGCGATCCACGCGATCGGCAAGGCGGCCGGCGGCCGCGGCATCTACGAAGGCCCGGGCATCTCGATCAAGCTGTCGGCGCTGCACGCGCGCTACTCGCGCTCGCAGCAGGATCGCACGATGAGCGAACTGCTGCCGCGCGTGCGCGCACTCGCGCTGCTCGCGCGCCGCTACGACATCGGCCTGAACATCGACGCGGAAGAAGCCGACCGCCTCGAGCTGTCGCTCGACCTGCTCGAAGCGCTCTGCTTCGACCCGGATCTCGCGGGCTGGAACGGCATCGGCTTCGTCGTGCAGGGCTACCAGAAGCGCTGTCCGTTCGTGATCGACTACCTGATCGATCTCGCGCGCCGCAGCCGTCACCGCCTGATGATCCGCCTCGTGAAGGGCGCGTACTGGGATACCGAGATCAAGCGTGCGCAGGTGGACGGCCTCGAAGGCTATCCGGTCTATACGCGCAAGATCTACACGGACGTCTCGTACCTCGCGTGCGCGAAGAAGCTGCTCGCGGCGCCGGACGCCGTCTACCCGCAGTTCGCGACGCACAACGCGCACACGCTGGCCGCGATCTACCAGCTCGCGGGCCAGAACTACTACCCGGGCCAGTACGAATTCCAGTGCCTGCACGGGATGGGCGAGCCGCTGTACGAGGAAGTCACCGGCCGCGACAAGCTGAACCGTCCGTGCCGCGTGTACGCGCCGGTCGGCACGCACGAGACGCTGCTCGCGTACCTGGTGCGCCGCCTGCTGGAAAACGGCGCGAACACGTCGTTCGTGAACCGCATCGCCGACAAGGCCGTGCCGGTGAAGGAGCTGGTCGCCGATCCGGTCGACGAAGCGTCGAAGGTCGTGCCGCTCGGCGCGCCGCACGCGAAGATCCCGCTGCCGCGCAACCTGTACGGTGACGAGCGCCCCAACTCGATGGGCCTCGACCTGTCGAACGAACACCGTCTCGCGTCGCTGTCGTCCGCGCTGCTCGCGAGCGCGCATTTCCCGTGGCGCGCGGCGCCGATGCTTGCCGACGACGCGCTCGCCGACGCGCCGGCCCGCGACGTACGCAACCCGGCCGACCAGCGCGATACGGTCGGCACGGTCAGCGAAGCGACGGCCGAACACGTGAGCGCGGCGCTTGCGCACGCGGTGGCCGCCGCGCCGATCTGGCAGGCGACGCCGGTCGACGCGCGCGCCGATTGCCTGGTGCGCGCAGCCGACCTGCTCGAAGCGCAGATGCACACGCTGATGGGCCTGATCGTGCGCGAAGCCGGCAAGTCGCTGCCGAACGCGATCGCCGAGATCCGCGAAGCGGTCGACTTTCTGCGTTACTACGCCGCGCAGATCCGCGACGAATTCTCGAACGACACGCACCGTCCGCTCGGCCCCGTGGTCTGCATCAGCCCGTGGAACTTCCCGCTCGCGATCTTCATGGGCCAGGTGGCGGCGGCGCTCGCAGCCGGCAACACGGTGCTCGCGAAGCCGGCCGAACAGACGCCGCTGATCGCCGCGCAGGCCGTGCGCCTGCTGCGTGAGGCCGGCGTGCCGGCCGGCGCGGTGCAACTGCTGCCGGGCGACGGCGAGACCGTCGGCGCGGCGCTGGTCGCCGATCCGCGCACGCGCGCGGTGATGTTCACCGGCTCGACCGAAGTCGCGCGCCTGATCAACAAGACGCTCGCCGCGCGCCTCGACCCGGACGGCAAGCCGATCCCGCTGATCGCGGAAACGGGCGGCCAGAACGCGATGATCGTCGACTCGTCGGCGCTCGCGGAGCAGGTCGTCGCGGACGTGATGCAGTCGTCGTTCGACTCGGCCGGTCAACGGTGTTCGGCGCTGCGCGTTCTGTGTCTGCAGGACGACGTCGCGGATCGCACGCTGACGATGCTCAAGGGCGCGATGCACGAGCTGGCGCTCGGCAACCCCGACCGGCTGTCGACGGACGTCGGCCCGGTGATCGACGGCGAAGCGAAGAGCACGATCGACACGCACGTCGCGGCAATGAAGGAGAAAGGCCACGCGGTCACGCAACTGCCGGCGCCCGATGCGTGCACGAACGGCACGTTCGTGCCGCCGACGCTGATCGAGATCGGCAGCATCGACGAGCTGAAGCGTGAAGTGTTCGGCCCCGTGCTGCACGTCGTGCGCTATCGCCGCAACCAGCTCGACAAGCTGCTCGAGCAGATCCGCGCGACCGGCTACGGCCTGACGCTCGGCATCCACACGCGGATCGACGAGACGATCGCACACGTGATCTCGAACGCGCACGTGGGCAACATCTACGTGAACCGCAACGTGATCGGCGCGGTGGTCGGCGTGCAGCCGTTCGGCGGCGAAGGGCTGTCGGGCACGGGCCCGAAGGCCGGCGGCGCGCTGTACCTGCAGCGCCTGCTCGCGACGCGTCCGTCGGGCCTGCCGCGCTCGCTCGCGCAGGCGCTGATGGCGGACGGCGCGGTCGAAGGCGATGCGCGCGGCAACCCGGCGGCGGCGCTCACGACGCTGCGCGACTGGCTGATCGAGCAGCGCGAACCGGCGCTGGCCGCGCGTTGCGACGGTTATCTCGCGCAGGTGCCGGCCGGCGCGACCGCGGTGCTGACCGGCCCGACGGGCGAGCGAAACACGTATACACTCGGCCCGCGCGGCACGGTGCTGTGTGTCGCGGCGACGCCGTCCGGCGCGCGCGCGCAGTTCGCGGCGGTGCTGGCGACCGGTAACCGCGCGTTGTTCGCCGGCGCGGCCGGCGAGGCGCTCGTCGTCGCGCTGCCGGCGTCGCTGAAGGCGCACGCGGCCGTGCGCAAGCAGGCCGACGCGGCGTTCGACGCGGTGCTGTTCGAAGGCGACAGCGACGAACTGCAGACGCTCGTGAAGGACGTCGCGCAGCGCCCGGGCCCGATCGTGTCGGTGCAGGGCGTGTCGGTGGGCGCGTTCGAGAACGGCGACGCGGAGGATTACGCGCTCGAACGGCTGTTGACGGAGCGCTCGGTGAGCGTGAACACGGCTGCGGCGGGCGGCAATGCGAATTTGATGACGATCGGCTGATCATCCTTGCCGTTCGGATCAAACAAAGGAAGCGGCAAGGCGATCCCGAAGCCGCTCCATTTACCCTGGTACCAAGGAGATGCTATGCAACACACGATGAAAAAGCTGGCAGGCGCGACGTTCGTCGCGGTCATGTCGCTGGCGGGGACGGCCCATGCGGATGACGTGAAGATCGGTTACGCAGGGCCGATGACGGGCGCGCAGGCGCACTACGGCAAGGATATGCAGAACGGGATCGTGCTCGCGCTGGAAGATTTCAACGCGACGGGCCCGAAGATCGGCGGCAAGCCGGTGAAGTTCGTGCTCGACACGCAGGACGACCAGGCTGACCCGCGCACGGGCACGACGGTGGCGCAGAAGCTCGTCGACGACGGCATCAAGGGCATGCTCGGCCACTTCAACTCGGGCACGACGATTCCCGCCTCGCGCATCTACGCGAACGCGGGCATTCCGCAGATCGCGATGGCGACGGCGCCGGAATACACGCAGCAGGGTTACAAGACGACCTTCCGCATGATGACGTCCGACACGCAGCAGGGCTCGGTGGCGGGCACGTTCGCGTCGAAGGATCTCGGCATGAAGAAGATCGCGATCGTCGACGACCGCACGGCTTACGGCCAGGGTCTCGCCGACCAGTTCGAGAAGGCCGCGAAGGCCGGCGGCGCGACGATCGTCGACCGCGAATTCACGAACGACAAGGCGGTCGACTTCAAGGCGATCCTGACGAAGCTGAAGGCGGCGAAGCCGGATCTCGTCTACTACGGCGGCGCGGATTCGCAGGCAGCGCCGATGGTCAAGCAGATGAAGACGCTCGGCATCCCGGCACCGCTGATGAGCGGCGAAATGGTGAAGACGCCGACGTTCCTGAAGATCGCGGGCAACGCGTCGGAAGGCACGATCGCTTCGCTGGCAGGTCTCCCGCTCGAAGAGATGCCCGGCGGCAAGACCTACGCCGACAAGTACAAGAAGCGCTTCGGCGAAGAAGTGCAGACGTACTCGCCGTATGCGTACGACGGCGCGATGGCGATGCTCAACGCGATGAAGAAGGCCGATTCGACCGACCCGGCGAAGTACCTGCCGCTGCTCGCGAAGAGCGACATGGCGGGTGTCACGTCGACGCACGTCGCGTATGACGCGAAGGGCGACCTGAAGAACGGCGGCATCACGATGTACAAGGTCGAGAAGGGCGAGTGGAAGCCGCTGAAGAGCATCGGCGGCAAGTAAGCAGCATGCGGATCGCGGGCGTCGGCGCACGTCGCCGCCCGCTCGATCATGCGAAAAAGCCACCGGGCCGTCGGGCCCGGTGGCTTTTTTTATCGGCGCGGGCAGGCGCTACTCGCCGCGCACGCGCAGCAGGAATTTCTGCAGCTTGCCCGTCGGCGTGCGCGGCAGCGCCTGCGCGAACGTGAACTCGCGCGGAATCTTGTACGCGGCGAGCCGCTCGCCGCAGAACGCGCGCAACGCGTCCGCATCGGTCGCCGCACCCGCGCGCATCACGACGTGCGCGACGACCGTCTCGCCCCAGTCGGGATGCGGGATGCCGACCACGGCCGCCTCGGCGATGTCCGGGTGCGCGCCGAGCACGTCCTCGACTTCCTTCGAATAGACGTTCTCGCCGCCGGTCACGATCATGTCCTTCAGCCGGTCGACGATGAACAGGTAGCCATCCTGATCGATTCGCGCGATGTCGCCGGTGCGATACCAGCCGTCCGGCGCGAACGCGGCGCGCGTCGCGGCCGCGTCGTCGAGATAGCCGAGCATCATGCTGTCGGCCTTCAGCCAGATCTCGCCGGCCTCGCCCGGCCGCGCATCGATACTGTCCATCCGCACGACGCGCAGGTCGACGCCCGGGCCACCCTGGCGGCCGATCGAACCGGCCTTCGCGACCTGCTCGTCCGGATACAGCGTCGTGCCGGCCGGGCCCGTTTCCGTCATCCCGTACACCTGGAAGAACGCGTCGGTGCGATACGCGCGCGCGAGCCGCTCGGCCTGCGCGGCGCCGATCGGGCCGCCGCCGTACAGCCACGCGCGCACGCTCGACAGGTCGAACGCCGCGAAGCCGTCGATCGTGTCGAGCGGCAGCGTGTACGACACCGGCGCACCGAAATACAGCGTCACGCGCTCGCGCTCGATGGTCTGCAGGAACCGCAGCGGATGGTATTCGCGCAGCAGCACGACGGTGCCGCCCGCGTACAGCGTGCCGCCGAACCAGTTGTTCAGCGGCGACGAATGCCAGATCGGCATCGCCATCAGCGTGCGCTCGTTGCGGCCGATGCCGGTCGCGAGCGCCGCCGCCATCGCCGCGAACGTCACGGTGCGGTGGCTGTGCACGCAGCCTTTCGGGCGGCCGGTCGTGCCGGACGTGTAGAGGATCTGCGCGATATCGCCGTCGGCCGGCTCGATGCCCGCGACGCCGTCCATTGCCGCGCACATCGTGTCGAAGCGCGGCACGCCGTCGAGCTCGCCTTCGGTCACGAGCCGCCGCGCGGGATGCACGATCCGTTCGAGCACCGGCGCGAGCGTCACGTCGAACAGGATCGCCTTGCTGCGGCTGTGTTCGAGCACGTAGTCGACTTCCGGTGCCTGCAGCTTGTGGTTGATCGGCACGAACACCGCGCCGAGCCGCCACGCGCCGAACATCAGGTCGACGAACGCGGGCGTGTTGAAGCACATCGCCGCGACACGATCGCCGGCGCCGACGCCGAGCGCGCTCAGCACGGCCGCCGCGCGGTGCGAGCGCTCGCGCGCGTCGGCATAGGTGATCGTCGCGTATTCGTTGACGAGGAACGGCTTGTCGGGCGTCGCGCGGGCGGCGCGGTCGAGGGCGGCGACGAGGTTCATCAGGGCTCCGGGCGGGGCGAACGAAGGCGGGCGAGAAAGTCAGGCCGGGTACGCGCGCTGCAGCAGCGCGGCGACGTCGATCGCGTGCGGATCGAAACCGCCCGCGATACGGCCCCAGTCGGGCGCCGCGAGCCGCGTCGCGACGAATGCGTCGGCGACGGCCGTTGGCGCATCGCGGCGCAGCAGGCACGCCTGCGCGACGAGCGCGAGCCGCTGCGCGAACACGCGGGCCGACGCCTCGAGCGTGTCGGCCGGCGCGGCGAGCATCGCGCGCAGCGTATCGAGCGCCGCAAGGATGCGCGGTTCGCCCGCGCCGAGGTCGGCCAGTTCGGCGAACAGCGCGGCGGCCGCGTCGGGCTCGCGCGACACCGCGCGCAGCACGTCGAGGCACATCACGTTGCCAGAGCCTTCCCAGATCGAATTGACGGGCGCCTCGCGGAACAGCCGCGCGATCGGGCCGTCGTCGACGTAGCCGTTGCCGCCGAACACTTCCATCACTTCGCCGGTCAGCTCGACCGCGCGCTTGCAGACCCAGAATTTCGCGGCGGGCGTGACGATGCGCTTCCACGCGCGTTCGCGCGGCGAGTCGTCGCGCTCGAACGCATCGGCGAGGCGCATCGCGAGCACGAGCGCGGCCTCGCTTTCGAGCGCGAGATCGGCGAGCACGGTGCGCATCAGCGGCTGCTCGGCGAGCGCGCGGCCGAACGCATGGCGCTGGCGCGCGTACGCGATCGCCTGCACGACACCCTGGCGCAGCATCGCCGCGCTGCCGAGCACGCAGTTCAGCCGCGTATAGGTGGCCATCTCGATGATGGTCGGAATGCCGCGGCCTTCGTCGCCGAGCATGATCCCCCATGCGTCGTTCAGCTCGATTTCGCTGCTGGAATTGCTGCGGTTGCCGACCTTGTTCTTCAGCCGCTGGAGCTCGACCGCGTTCTTCGTGCCGTCCGGCCGCCAGCGCGGCACGTAGAAACACGACGGGCTGCCGCCTTCGGTGTGCGCGACGACGAGGTGCGCGTCGCACATCGGCGCGGAGAAGAACCACTTGTGGCCGCGCAGCCGGTATTCGCCGCCGCGTCCGCCCGCGCCGACGGCCGTCGCGAGCGTCGTGTTCGCGCGCACGTCGGAGCCGCCCTGTTTCTCGGTCATCCCCATGCCGAACCAGATCGCGCGCTTGTCGGCGATCGGCACGTCGCGCGGATCGTAGTCGTCGCTGTAGAGCTTGTCGCGCAGCAGGTCCCACAGCGCGGGCTCTTTCTGCAGCACGGGGATCGCGGCCTGCGTCATCGTCGCCGGGCACAGCGTGCCGGCCTCGATCTGGCCGTGCAGGTAGAAGCCGGCCGCGGTCGCGGCCCAGCGGCCGCGGCGCGAATCGCGGAACGCGAGCGACACGAAACCTTCGTGGCGGTACTGGCCGAGCAACGCGTGCCACGCCGGGTGGAAATCGACGCGGTCGATGCGCCGGCCGCGCCGGTCGAACGTGTTCAGCTCCGGCGTGTGTCGGTTCGCTTCGTCGGCGAGTTGCGCGGTGTCGGCGCTGCCGAGCCGCGCGCCGTACGCGTCGAGCTGCGGCATCGCCCAATCGGCGCCCGCGCGGGCAAGCGCCTCGCGCAGCGCGACGTCGGTCGCGAAGAGGTTATAGTCGACCAGTTCGTCGAACTGGTTCGTGACGTCGTGAGTCGATTCGGTCATCAAGCGTGTCTCCGGTCTCATGCTTCGCGGGCGGCCGGCGTCGTGCAACACGGGTGGCGCTGCGGCGCTGATTCCGGCCCCCGGTAAACGCGTTCCCTGCTGAATTCAGAGTAGCAAATATGCCGCCGCGACATGTTCAGGTTCCGGCGCCGCCCGGCCAGCCGGCGGCGCAACCCGCGCCCGCATTGCGCCGCCGGCCGCGCCAGCAGCGCGCGCAGGCGAGCTCCGACGCGCTCCAGCAGGCGTTCGTTCAGCTTTTGCTCGAGCGCGGCTACGCGAAAGCGACGATCCGCGAGATCGCGGCCGTCGCGGGCGTGAGCATCGGCACCTTCTACGAGTATTTCGGCGATAAGCAGAGCCTCGCGGCGCTCTGCATCCACCGCCGCGTGCTGGCGATGGCCGACCGGCTGCGCGATGTGGCCGGGCGCCTGCGCGGCGCGCCGCGGGCCGAACTCGCGGCGGCGCTCGTCGACGTACAGGTCGACGCGATCGCCGCCGACGCCGCGCTGTGGAGCGCATTCTTCACGCTGGAGCGGCAGGTGTCGCCGCTCGCCGCGTACCGCCGGCATTACGACGCGTATGTCGCGCTGTGGCGCGACGCGCTCGCGCAGGCGGCCGACCCGCCGCCGGCCGCGCGGCTCGACGGGCTCGCGCGGATGGCGCACACGGTCTGCTACGGCGGCCTCTCGCAGGCGTTGCTGACGCTCGGGCCCGCGCTCGATTTCGCCGCGTTGCGCGGTGAGCTGCGCGCCGTGCTGCTCGCGTACCTGGCGGCGGCGGGCGTCTAGCATTCCGTAGGGGAAATGCCTGATACGCATATCGGGCCCGCAGGCTCGCCTTGCCGCTGCGCGCTTCTCACCGGCAGCCATGAGAAAAATGCATGGCCGCCATGACGAACTTTCGTTTGTCCGTCGATATTGGCTGGGGCTAAATCATGCGGCAGGTGCAGGGCTGCGTGTATCGCGCGGGCCGGCGCCACGGACATCAGAAGGAGGAGTCATGCGAAGCGCCACCGCGCCCCGTTCGAAACTGCCCGACGTCGGGACGACGATCTTCACCGTCATCGGCCAGCTGGCCGCGCAGCACGATGCGCTGAACCTGTCGCAGGGCGCGCCGAATTTCGCGCCCGATCCGGCGCTCGTCGAAGGCGTCGCGCGGGCGATGCGCGACGGGCACAACCAGTACGCGCCGATGGCCGGGCTCGCGTCGCTGCGCGAGCGGCTCGCCGAGAAGACCGAGGCGCTGTACGGCACGCGCTACGACCCGGCTACCGAGATCACGGTGATCGCGAGCGCGAGCGAAGGGCTCTACGCGGCGATCAGCGCGCTCGTGCATCCGGGCGACGAGGTGATCTATTTCGAGCCGTCATTCGACAGCTATGCGCCGATCGTGCGGATGCAGGGCGCGACGCCCGTCGCGGTCAAGTTGTCGCCCGAACATTTCCGCGTGAACTGGGACGAGGTGGCCGCGGCGATCACGCCGCGCACGCGGATGATCATCGTGAACACGCCGCACAACCCGACCGCGACCGTGTTCTCGGCCGACGATCTCGAACGGCTCGCGCAGCTCACGCGCGGCACCGACATCGTGGTGCTGTCCGACGAGGTGTACGAGCACGTCGTGTTCGACGGCGCGCAGCACCAGAGCATGGCGCGCCACCGCGAGCTGGCCGAGCGCAGCGTGATCGTGTCGTCGTTCGGCAAGTCGTTCCACGTGACGGGCTGGCGGGTCGGCCATTGCCTCGCGCCGGCCGAATTGATGGACGAGATCCGCAAGGTGCACCAGTTCATGGTGTTCGCGGCCGACACGCCGATGCAGGTCGCGTTCGCGGAGATTCTCGCGCGGCCGGACAGCTATCTCGGCCTGTCGGCGTTCTACCAGGCCAAGCGCGACCTGCTCGCGCGCGAGCTGGCCGATTCGCGCTTCGAGCTGCTGCCGAGCGAAGGCTCGTTCTTCATGCTCGCGCGCTTCCGGCACTTCTCGGACGAAAGCGACAGCGATTTCGTGCTGCGCCTGATCCGCGACGCGCGCGTCGCGACGATTCCGCTGTCGGCGTTCTATACCGACGGCACCGATGCCGGCGTGATCCGGCTCAGTTTCTCGAAGGACGACGCGACGCTGGTCGAAGGCGCGCGGCGGCTGCGTTCGCTGTAAGCGGTAACCGGCGACGGGGACGTCGCATCGACCAGACACAGGAGATCACGATGAAGCACCCGGCAACCCTGAAACTCGCATTCGCACTCGCGTGCGCCATTGGCTCCGGCGCGGCGCTCGCCGATGCGCAGACGCTGCGCTTCGGCCTCGAGGCGCAATACCCGCCGTTCGAATCGAAAGCGCCGAACGGCGACTTGCAGGGCTTCGACATCGACGTCGGCAATGCCGTCTGCCAGACGGCAAAGCTGTCGTGCAAATGGGTCGAGACGTCGTTCGACGGCCTGATTCCCGCGCTGAAGGGCCGCAAGTTCGACGCGATCAACTCGGCGATGAACGCGACCGAGCAGCGTCGCCAAGCGATCGACTTCACGACGATCATCTATCGCGTGCCGACCCAGCTGATCGCGCGCACCGGCAGCGGCCTGCTGCCGACGCCCGAATCGCTGAAGGGCAAGCGCGTCGGCGTGCTGCAGGCGTCGATCCAGGAAACCTTCGCGAAGGCGCACTGGGAGCCGGCCGGCGTCGCGATCGTCGCGTACCAGGACCAGAACCAGGCGTATGCCGATCTCGTGTCGGGCCGCCTCGACGCGACGCTCGTGCTCGCGCCGTCCGGCCAGCGCGGCTTCCTGTCGCGTCCGGACAGCAAGGGCTTCTCGTTCGTCGGCCAGCCGGTGCACGACGACAAGATCCTCGGCAGCGGCATCGCATTCGGCCTGCGCAAGGGCGACGACGCGCTGAAGACGAAGCTCGACGCCGCGATCGACAAGCTGAAGGCCGACGGCACGGTGAAGACGCTCGGCCGCAAGTATTTCGGCGATATCGACATCTCGACGAAGTAAGCGGGTCGCGCGATGCAGACCCGGGATACCGCCGCGCCGAGCGGCGAACAGGGCGACGCGCCGCTCGCGGGCGACGCGCTCGAAACCGTGCTCCTCGCCGAACTGGGCGAGGCACTCGTCACGCGTTCGGCCGACATCGATCCGCGTTACTTCACTGCGTACAACGAACCGGCCGGCGTACGGCCCCGTGCGCTGGTGCGCCCGCGCAGCGTTGACGACGTGTCGCGCACGCTCGCGCTGTGTGCGCGGCTCGGCCAGCCGGTCGTGCCGCAAGGCGGGCTGACGGGGCTCGCGCGCGGCGCGGTCGCGCTCGGCGGCGAAGTGGTGCTGTCGATGGAACGCTTCGCGGGCATCGAAGCGCTCGACGCGGCGGCCGGCACGATGACCGTGCGCGCGGGCACGCCGTTGCAGACGGTGCAGGAAGCCGCGGAGGCGGCGGGCTTCACGTTCGGCGTCGATCTCGGCGCGCGCGGCTCGTGCCAGATCGGCGGGATGCTCGCGACGAATGCGGGCGGCACGCGCGCGATCCGCTACGGGATGATGCGTGAACAGGTGCTCGGGCTCGAGGCCGTGCTCGCGGACGGCACGGTCGTGTCGTCGATGAACCGGATGCTGAAGAACAACGCGGGTTACGACCTGAAGCAGCTGTTCATCGGCAGCGAGGGCACGCTCGGCGTCGTCACGCGCGCCGTGCTGCGGCTGCATCCGTTGCTCGCCGTGCCGGCCACGGCGCTCTGCCGCGTGCGCGATTACGACGCGGTGCTCGGATTGTGGAACCGCGTGCGCACGCTGCCGGAGGTCGTCAGCTTCGAGGCGATGTGGCCGGCGTTCTACGACTACGTCGCGCGTCATACGCCGGGCGTCATTGCGCCGTTCGCAGGCGACGGCGGTTTCGCGGTGCTGATCGAGTGCGCGACGAGCGCGCCTGGCGGCGACGCGCACGAGGCGCTGGAAACCGGCCTCGCGGCGGGCATCGACGCGGGGCTCGTGGACGACGCCGTGCTCGCGACGTCGGAGCGGCAGGCGCGCGATTTGTGGACGCTGCGCGAAGGCCTCGCGATCGATGCGCTGCCGCATCTCGTCAACTTCGACGTGAGCCTGCCGACCGGCGAACTCGGAGCGTTCGCCGAACGCTGCGAGGCGGCGCTGCGCGCGCGCTGGCCGGATGTCGTGTGCCTGTTCTTCGGCCATGTCGGCGACGGCAACGTGCATATCGGCGTATCGCTTGCCGGGATGACCGACGCGGATGCCGACGCGCTCGATCACTGCGTGTACGCCGTGGTGCGGGACATGGGCGGCTCGGTCTCGGCCGAGCACGGGATCGGCGCGCTCAAGCGGCCTTATCTCGCGCACACGCGCAGCGACGCGGAAATCGGGCTGATGCGACGCCTGAAGGCCGCGCTCGACCCGCGCGGCATCCTGAATCCCGGCAAGGTGCTTTGATCGCGGCGATGCCCGCTGCTGGCGGGCGTCGGCGTTCGTTGCGCGTCAGCCGTCCACCCAGCGCAGCGCGCCGATCTTCAGGTGTTCGACGACGCTGCGCGCCCAGTCGAGCTCCGCATTGAGCAGCACGAGCGCATGCTCGTTCTGCAGCAGGAACAGGCGCGGCACCTGTTCGGCCTGCGCGGTGTTGCGCAGCGCTTCCAGACGCTCGCGCTCGGCGTCGAGCCGCGCGATGCGAAGTTCGAGCTGGTGCCGCGCATCTTCCGCATCCAGCAGCGGCAGGAAAGCGAGGCCGGCGCCGAATGCCGGGAATTCGCGCGCGGGCTCCGCGAGCAGCGCATGCAGCCACGTCTGGCCGGCCGTGTGCCCGGCCTCGGTCAGCGCATAGAGCGTGCGCTCCGGAAACGCGCCGTCGCGCTCGGTGTCGTGCACGGCGATCAGCCCGTCGCGCAGCAGCCGGTCGATCGTCTGGTAGAGGCTCGTGCGCTGCCGCACGTTGACGACTTCGTCATACCCGCGCGCCTTCAGTTGTTGCAGCATCCCGTACGGATGCATCGGCGCTTCGGTGAGCGTCGCGAGGACCGCGAGCGCAAGCGGGGACGGGCGACTCGTAGACATGAATAGTTATGATGTATCTAGTAAGAATATGACTATTCTCAACCAGACTATCTTATTTCACAAGGGTGTCAGCCGAGGTGCGAGCGCTTCGCGGCCGGCGCGACGGTTTCCATCGTCGCGAGACCATGCACGATTCCGCAATCCTCGACCGAATGCTCGCCGACGCACTGGCGGCGCAATTCGATGAGCTGGTCGCGCAGATGCGTGAGTTCGGCGAGGCGCGCGTCGACGTGCCCGATGTGTTCGTCGAGCAGCGAATTGATCGAATCGCAGCGGTCGGCCGGCGTGTCGGTGAGCTGCAGCAGCGCGCGGATCTCGTCGTGCGCCATGTCGAGCGCGCGACAGTTGCGGATGAAACGCAGCCGTTCGACGTGCACGTCGGTGTAGTTGCGGTAGTTGGCGTCGGTGCGTTCCGCATCCGGCATCAGACCCTCCTTCTCGTAGAAGCGGATCGTTTCGGGCGTGCAGCGGGCCGCTTTGGCCAGTTCGCCGATCTTCATGTCTTTCTCCCGTGTAAGGGTTGACCTTGTAGTGGCTTCAGGGTGTTAACTGTACTCCGTCAAGCCATTGAAAGCCATTGAGGAGGTTGTCATGACCGACGCCCAGCGTACCCACGACCCACGACACCGTCATGCCGGCGGCGCCGATACGTGCTGCGCCGACGCGCGCGACACGCAGGCGGCGACCGTTGCCGACGCGGCGCCGGCGGCCGGCGAGCGCGCGCACGGCGAGGCCGCAGCACACGATCACGTCCATGACCACGGCGGCCACGATCACGACCATGCGCACGGTGATGCGCATCGGCACGGCGCCGCGTGTTCGCATGGCCACGCCGCACACGGCGATGCGGGTCACGATCATGCGCACGGCGCCGCACATGTACACGGCGCCGCGTGCTCGTCCGATCACGCGGCGCACGACCATGCCGGTCACGACCACGACCACGACCACGACCACGACCACGCGGCCGGCGACTGCTGCGCGCCTGCCGCGCTGACGCTCGCGCCGCTGCCGGCCGCGCAGGCGACCGCGTCGGGCCACGTTCGCTCCGCGTTCCGGATCATGCAGATGGATTGCCCGACCGAGGAAACGCTGATCCGCAAGAAGCTCGGCGGGATGAGCGAAGTGTCGGCGCTCGAATTCAACCTGATGCAGCGGATGCTGACGGTCGACCACGTGCCGGGCGCACAGCCGGCGATCGAAGGCGCGATCCGCACGCTCGGGATGACGCCGGAGGCCGCATCGGCCGGCGCGCCGGCGTCGCGCGTCGCGCCGCCGCCCGCGAAGCCGTGGTGGCCGCTGGCGCTGGCCGGCGTCGCCGCGATCGCATCCGAGGGCGCGACCTGGGCCGGCCTGCCCGTGTGGCTCGCGGCGGCGCTCGCGCTCGTCGCGGTGCTCGCGTGCGGGCTCACCACGTACAAGAAGGGCTGGATCGCGATTCGCAACGGCAACCTGAACATCAACGCGCTGATGAGCATCGCGGTCACGGGCGCGATGGCGATCGGCCAGTGGCCCGAAGCCGCGATGGTGATGGTGCTGTTCACGATCGCCGAACTGATCGAGGCGAAGTCGCTCGACCGCGCGCGCAATGCGATCCAGGGGCTGATGCAGCTCGCGCCGGACACCGCGACCGTGCAGGACGCGGACGGTTCGTGGCGCACGATCGAGGCCGCGCAGGTCGCGCTCGGCGCGGTGGTGCGCGTGAAGCCGGGCGAGCGGATCGGGCTGGACGGCGAAGTCGTCGCGGGCCGCTCGACGGTCAACCAGGCGCCGATCACCGGCGAAAGCCTGCCGGTCGAGAAGACCACCGGCGACGCCGTGTATGCGGGCACGATCAACGAATCAGGTTCGTTCGAATACCGCGTGACGGCCGTTGCCGCCAACTCGACGCTCGCACGGATCATCCATGCGGTCGAGGAAGCGCAGGGCGCGAAGGCGCCGACGCAGCGTTTCGTCGACCAGTTCGCACGCGTCTATACGCCGATCGTGTTCGCGGTCGCGCTGCTGGTCGCGGTGGTGCCGCCGCTCGTCATGGGCGGCGCGTGGCAGGACTGGATCTACCGCGCGCTGGTGCTGCTCGTGATCGCCTGCCCGTGCGCGCTGGTGATCTCGACGCCGGTGACGATCGTGTCGGGGCTCGCAGCCGCGGCGCGGCGCGGGATTCTCGTGAAGGGCGGCGTATATCTTGAAGAAGGGCGCAAGCTCGCGTGGCTCGCGCTCGACAAGACCGGCACGATCACGCACGGCAAGCCGGTGCAGACGGACTTCGACGTGCATGCGTCCGGCGCTGACGCCGAACGGGTCCGCCATCTCGGCGCGAGCCTGGCCGCGCGCTCGGATCACCCGGTGTCGCAGGCGATCGCGGCCGCGGCGCGCGAGGCCGGCACGGCGGCGTTCGCCGATGTGCAGGATTTCGAAGCAATCGTCGGGCGCGGCGTGCGCGGCACGATCGACGGCGCGCGCTACTGGCTCGGCAACCACCGGCTCGTCGAGGAGCTCGAGCGCTGCTCGGCGGCGCTCGAAGCGAAGCTCGACGCGCTCGAGCGGCAGGGCAAGAGCGTCGTGGTACTGGTCGACGACGCACGCGTGCTCGGCATCTTTGCGGTGGCCGACACGATCAAGGACACGAGCCGCGAAGCGATCGCCGATCTGCATGCGCTCGGCATCCGCACCGCGATGCTGACGGGCGACAACCCGCACACCGCGCAGGCGATCGCGCAGCAGGCCGGCATCGACGATGCGCGCGGCAACCAGTTGCCCGAAGACAAGCTCGCGGCGGTCGAGGAGCTGTCGGCCGGCGGCGCGGGCGCGGTCGGGATGGTCGGCGACGGGATCAACGACGCCCCGGCGCTCGCGCGTGCCGACATCGGCTTCGCGATGGGCGCGATGGGTACCGACACGGCGATCGAGACGGCCGACGTCGCGCTGATGGACGACGACCTGCGCAAGATCCCCGCGTTCGTGCGGCTGTCGCGCGCGACGCACCGTGTGCTGGTGCAGAACATCAGCTTCGCGCTCGGCGTGAAGATCGTGTTCCTCGGCCTCACGGTCGCGGGGCTCGGCACGATGTGGATGGCGGTTTTCGCCGATGCGGGCGCGAGCCTGATCGTCGTCGGTAACGGCTTGCGGCTGCTGTCGTCCTCCGGGGCGTTCGGCGGCGCACAGGCCAAGCGTTGAGGAGCGGGCGATGAGCTTTCTGAAACGAATCCTGGGCGGCCACGGCGGTGGCCATGGGAGCGGGCACGGCAATGGTAACGGCGGCCACGGCGGCGGCCATCACGGCGGGCAGGGCCGGCAAGGGCATGGCGGCCACGATGCGCGCGGTCGCGATCGTGACGGCTGGGGCTGGCAGGCGCCGGCGGACAGCAACGGTGCGCAAGGCGGCAACGTGCCGCTGAGTCAGCTTGCGTGCGCGGGCTGCGGCGCGCTCAACGCGGCGGATGCGCGGTTCTGCACGCAGTGCGGCGCGGCGCAGCGCGGCAAGGCCTGCAGCCGCTGTCACGCGGCGCTGGCCGCCGACGCGCGCTTTTGCCCGGGGTGCGGGACGCAGGCCGGCTAGGCGCGACTGCCGGGCCAGCCTGCGCGGGGTCCCGCTGGGGATGCATGCATCCCCGCGCCCACAAGGGCCGGCAAGGGGACGCCCCGGCGCACGACGCACGACGCACCGATGCACCGATGCACCGATGCACCGACGCACCGATGTACCGACGCACCGACGCACCGATGTACCGATGTACCGATGTACCGATGTACCGATGTACCGACGTACCCACGTACCCACGTACCGACGTACCGACGTACCGACGTACCGACGCACCGACGCACCGACGCACCGATGTACCGATGTACCGACGTACCGATGCACCGACGCCCCGGCACGTGACTCAGCGCAGCGGCAGATGAATCTCGGTGCGCAGGTCGGCCGGCGCCGCGTCCATCGGCGTATTGAGGTACAGCTCGAACGGGGGCGCGTCGGCGGCTTCGCGGCCCGAGTGACGCAGCCAGTCGCCGTAAAGCCACTGGTAGGCCGCCTTCAGGTCCGCATACGGCCCCGTATGCAGCAGCACCGCGTATTCGCCGCCCGCTACCGTCGTGCGTTCGACGGGCGGCGCGGGCTCGGCGTCCGGTGCGCCGTCGGCCGGCATCAGGCATGCCTTCGCGCGCAGTTGCACTTCCGGCGTCGAATCCGGATCGTCGTAGAAAATCCCGATCATCTTCGCGCCCGGGCCGATCAGCCCGCGTTGCCCGGCCCACATGCCGATGCGCGCGAACGCGTCGCCGACCTTCAGGTACGCGCCGGTATGCGCCACCGCATAGCCGTGCAGTTCCGGCAGGCTCCGGATCTCGACTTCATGCTTGAACATGTCTTCCCCTCCTCGCTGTAGCGGATAAATCGGCCGGTGGGCGCCCGTGCGCCGGTGCTGCGCGGGCGACACGCCGTATGCGTCGCGAAACGCCCGTGCGAACGCGTGCGTCGAACCGTAGCCGGCGCGCCGCGCGATCTCGTCGAGCGGCCGTGCCGTGCACACGAGATCCTCGGATGCGCGCACGATCCGCATCCGCCGCACCGTCAGCACGATCGACTCGCCGTACAGCGCGCGATAGACGCGCTGCCAGTGATACGGCGACAGGCAGGCGATTTCGGCGAGCCGGTTCAGGTCGAGCGTGTCGTCGAGGTGCGTGCGGATATGGTCGTGGACGCGCGAAATGCGCGCCGCGTAGCGCAGCCACGCGGGCTTGTCGGTTTTCGTGTCGACTGTCATCGGCGTGTCCGGTCAGGAACCGACGCCACGGTAGCACGGCCCGAATGGACAAATCTTGCGGAAAACCGTAGCGGCCGGTGTCGTGGCCGATCAATCGGCCCCTTTTTATTTCGTCGAAATAGGGTCTTGCCCCGGCCGATCTACGACTAAAGTTAAAGACGGTGAAATCGGGTGAACGCGTCATTTTTCTCGGGTAAGTTGCTCGGGCGGCAACGCATGTTTTTCGGAGTACGCAGGTAGTTCGTCGATGTTCAATCGCAACGCCACGTTTTTCGGGAGAACAACACATGGATGCTTCCAGCTTCATCACGTCGCTGCAGACCACGCTAGGCGGGTATCTGCCAAAGATCGCCGGCGCGATCGGCATCCTGGTGATCGGCTGGCTGATCGCGGTGGTGGTGCGGGCCGGCGCGCTGCGCCTGCTCAACGCGCTGAAGGTCGATCAGCGGATCAACGAAAGCACCGGCCAGGGCGCATGCGTCGAGCGCATCGTCGCCGGCGGCCTGTTCTGGCTCGTGCTGCTCGTCACCGCGGTGGGCATCTTCAACGTGCTCAACCTGTACGCGGTCTCCAATCCGTTCTCGCTGCTCGTCACGCACATCGTCAACTACCTGCCGAACCTGATCGGCGGCGCGGCGCTGACGCTGATCGCGTGGCTGATCGCATCGCTGCTGCGCAGCCTCGCGAACCGCGCGCTGAAGGCCAGCAAGATCGACGACAAGCTGTCCGAAGGCGCGGGCATGCAGCCGATGAGCGGCTATCTCGGCGACGTGCTGTTCTGGCTCGTGATCCTGATGTTCCTGCCGGCGATCCTCGCGTCGTTTGCGCTGTCGGGCCTGTTGTCGCCGGTGCAGGGGATGGTCGACAAACTGCTCGCGATCGTGCCGAACCTGTTCGCGGCCGCGGTGATCGGCTTCGTCGGCTGGGTCGTCGCGCGCGTGCTGCGCGGCCTCGTGACGAACCTGCTCGTCGCCGCCGGCGCCGACCGCCTCACGCAGGGGCTCGACAGCCCGACGCCCGTGCGCGTGTCGAGCCTGGTCGGCACGATCGTCTACGTGTTCGTGTTCGTGCCGACGCTGATCTCCGCGCTCGACGCGCTGAAGATCGACGCGATCTCGGGCCCGGCGACCAACATGCTGAACCAGTTCCTCGGCGCGGTGCCGGACATCGTCGCGGCGATCGTGATCGTGCTCGTCACGTTCTACTTCGCGCGCTTCGTCGCATCGCTCGCGCAGAAGCTGCTGGAAGCCGCCGGCGCGGACGGGCTGCCGGCCGTGCTCGGCGTCGAGCGCGTGTTCTCGGGGATCCTGCAGCCGTCGGTGCTGGTGGGCCGGCTGATCGTGTTCTTCGCGATGCTGTTCGCGTCGGTCGAAGCCGCGAACCGGCTCGGCTTCTCGCAAGTGCGCGACGTCGTCACGCTGTTCATCGAATTCGGCGGCCACGTGCTGATGGGCGGCGTGATCCTCGTGATCGGCGTGTGGCTCGCGGGCCTCGCGCGCCGCGTGATCGAGCAGGCCGACCGCGAGCACAGCGTGCTGTTCGCGCGCATCGCGCAATTCGCGATCCTCGGCCTCGTGTTCGCGATGGGGCTGCGCGCGATGGGCATCGCGAACGAGATCGTCCAGCTCGCGTTCGGCCTCGTGCTCGGCGCGATCGCGGTGGCGGTCGCGCTGTCGTTCGGCCTCGGCGGCCGCGAGGCGGCCGGCAAGCTGCTCGACCGCTGGTTCAACCAGCGTAGCGGCGGCCAGTAACGCCAAGCGCGTACGTCCGTCCGGTCGCGTCGCGTGGCCGGACGGTACTGCACCCTCCATTACTGCATCTCGTGGCGCACGGACGACCCGCGGCAGCGCCCGCTCGGGCGTCGCCGCATGCGTGCGACCGCTGCGCCGGAGTCGGCAAAGGCCGCGCTCGCGTATCCGGTTCATCGCCGGCCGGCCTCGTCACCCGCTCCGCACCGGCGTTTCCGTCAGCGAAATGTCAGCCATGATCTTTGCCGAATTTCGATAACACGTCGTTTAATGACTCTCTAGCATCGATTCTCAGTCGCGCAGGCCGGCAGGCACGGCGCCTTTGAGGAGAAAGTCCGATGAAAGCAGAGTCGAATGGCCGGCCCGCCGCCGGCGCCAAGTCGTCCGGCCAGCCCGCGCTGCAGCAGACGCTCGGAACCTGGCAACTGTGGGGCATCGCGGTCGGCCTCGTGATTTCCGGCGAATACTTCGGCTGGAGCTACGGCTGGGCGAGCGCGGGCACGCTGGGCTTCGTCGTCACCGCGCTGTTCGTCGCGGCGATGTACACCACCTTCATTTTCAGTTTCACCGAGCTGACGACGTCGATCCCGCACGCGGGCGGCCCGTTCGCGTATGCGCGCCGCGCATTCGGCCCGACCGGCGGTTATCTCGCCGGCGCCGCGACGCTCGTCGAGTTCGTGTTCGCGCCGCCCGCGATCGCGCTCGCGATCGGCGCGTACCTGCACGTGCAGTTCCCCGGGCTCGAACCGAAGCACGCGGCGATGGGCGCGTATCTCGTGTTCATGGCGCTGAACATCGTCGGCGTGCAGATCGCCGCGACGTTCGAGCTGGTCGTCACGCTGCTCGCGATCTTCGAGCTGCTGGTGTTCATGGGCGTCGTGTCGCCGGGCTTCGCGTGGAGCAACTTCATGAAGGGCGGCTGGTCGGGCGCCGATCATTTCAGCGTCGGCGCCTTCCACGGGATGTTCGCGGCGATTCCGTTCGCGATCTGGTTCTTCCTCGCGATTGAAGGCGTCGCGATGGCCGCCGAGGAAGCGAAGAACCCGAAGCGCTCGATTCCGATCGCCTACGTGGCCGGGATCCTGACCCTCGTCGCGCTCGCGATCGGCGTGATGGTGTTCGCCGGCGGCGCGGGCGACTGGACCAAGCTCGCGAACATCAACGATCCGCTGCCGCAGGCGATGAAGTACATCGTCGGCGCGAACAGCGGCTGGATGCACATGCTCGTGTGGCTCGGCCTGTTCGGGCTCGTCGCGTCGTTCCACGGGATCATCCTCGGCTATTCGCGCCAGATCTTCGCGCTGGCCCGCGAAGGCTACCTGCCGGAGTGGCTCGGCAAGGTGCACCCGCGTTTCAAGACTCCGCATCGCGCGATCCTCGCGGGCGGCGTGGTCGGCATCGCGGCGATCTACAGCGACAAGCTGATCCAGTTCGGCGGGCAGACGCTGACCGCGAATATCGTGACGATGTCGGTGTTCGGTGCGATCGTGATGTATATCGTGAGCATGGCGTCGCTGTTCAAGCTGCGCCGCACGCAGCCGAACATGGCGCGACCGTTCCGCGCGCCGCTGTACCCGATCTTCCCGGCATTCGCGATTCTTGCGGCGCTCGTCTGTCTCGGTACGATGGTGTACTTCAACGGGCTGGTCGCGCTGGTGTTCCTGGGCTTTCTCGCGGTGGGCTACGCGTACTTCCTCGCGACCCGTTCGCAGCGCGAGAGCGCGCCCGGCGACGCGCTGCTGGAGGAGTGAGCATGACGAAGGTGAACGGCCGTTCGTGACGGCATCCGGCGCGCCCCGTCGAACGGGCGCGCCGTCGGCTTTTGGCAAGGATGGGCAAGGAGATTCGCACGATGTCCTACACGGAGACGATCGGTCCGCGCACGTACCGCTTCGCGGACCTGAAGACGCTGCTCGCGAAGGCGAGCCCGCTGCGTTCCGGCGACCAGCTCGCCGGCGTCGCGGCGGCGAGCGAGGAGGAGCGCGTCGCCGCGAAGATCGCGCTTGCGGGCGTGCCGCTGAAGGCGTTCCTGAACGAAGCGGTGATTCCGTACGAAGACGACGAGGTCACGCGCCTGATCGTCGACGATCACGACGCGCAGGCGTTCGCGGAAATCTCGCATCTCACCGTCGGCGATTTCCGCAACTGGCTGCTGTCGCCCGCGGCCGACGGCGCGGCGCTCGAACGGATCGCGCCGGGCCTCACGCCCGAGATGGTCGCGGCCGTGTCGAAGCTGATGCGCAACCAGGACCTGATCGCGGCCGCGCGCAAGCGCCGCGTGGTCACGCGCTTTCGCAACACGGTCGGGCTGGCCGGCCGGATGTCGGTGCGGCTGCAGCCGAACCATCCGACCGACGACGTGAAGGGCATCGCCGCATCGATGCTCGACGGGCTGATGTACGGCTGCGGCGACGCGATGATCGGCATCAACCCGGCGACCGACAGCCTGGCTGCGATCGTGAAGCTGCTCGCGATGATCGACGGCTTCCGCGAGCGCTACGGCGTGCCGACGCAGTCGTGCGTGCTCACGCACGTGACCAACACGATCGCGGCGGTCGAGAAGGGCGCGCCGGTCGATCTGGTGTTCCAGTCGATCGCGGGCACCGAGAAGGCGAACGCGAGTTTCGGCATCTCGCTCGCGCTGCTCGGCGAGGCGCGCGAGGCCGCGTTGTCGCTGAAGCGGGGTACCGTCGGCAACAACCTGATGTACTTCGAGACAGGCCAGGGCAGCGCGCTTTCCGCGAACGCGCATCACGGCGTCGACCAGCAGACCTGCGAAGTGCGCGCCTACGCGGTCGCGCGCAAGTTCGAGCCGTTCCTCGTGAACACGGTGGTCGGCTTCATCGGGCCCGAATACCTGTACGACGGCAAGCAGATCATCCGCGCGGGGCTCGAGGATCACTTCTGCGGGAAGCTGCTCGGCGTGCCGATGGGCTGCGACATCTGCTACACGAACCACGCGGAAGCCGACCAGGACGACATGGACACGCTGCTGACGCTGCTGGGCGCGGCCGGCATCAACTTCATCATGGGGATTCCGGGCGCGGACGACGTGATGCTGAACTACCAGAGCACGTCGTTTCACGACCAGCTCTACGTGCGCGAGGTGCTCGGCCTGCGCCGCGCGCCGGAGTTCGAGGAGTGGCTGGAGACGATGGAGATCGCCGACGCGCACGGCGCGCTGCGCGCCGCGACGTCGCGCGTGCCGCTGCTCGCGGGCGCGAACGACTGGATGGGGATTTCCGCATGAGCGACGCCGTCGAAAAGAATCCGTGGGCGCAGCTGAAGTCGTTCACGAACGCGCGGATCGCGCTCGGCCGCGCGGGCAACAGCCTGCCGACCGCGCCGCTGCTCGCGTTCAACCTGTCGCACGCGCAGGCGCGCGACGCCGTGCACCAGCCGCTCGACTCGGACGCGCTGCGGCGCGAGCTGGATGCGGCCGGCTTTGCGACGCTCGGCGTGCAGAGCGCGGCGCCCGATCGCCAGCACTACCTGCGCCGGCCCGATCTCGGCCGCAAGCTGTCCGACGACGGGCGCGCGCTGCTGGCCGGCCACGGCGCGGCGCTCGATGATGTGCCCGACGTCGTGTTCGTGGTCGGCGACGGGCTGTCGGCGTTCGCGGCCGCGAAGCAGGCGCTGCCGCTCTTGCAGGCGGTGCGCCCGAGGCTCGACGCGGACGGCTGGCGGATCGGCCCGGTGGTGGTCGCGACGCAGGCGCGCGTCGCGCTCGGCGACGAGATCGGCGAGCTGCTGCGCGCGAAGGTCGTCGCGATGCTGATCGGCGAACGGCCGGGGCTCAGTTCGCCGGACAGCCTCGGCGTGTACCTGACGTGGGCGCCGAAAGTCGGCTGCCACGACGCGCTGCGCAACTGCATCTCGAACGTGCGGCCCGAAGGGCTGCCGCATGCGGCGGCCGCGCACAAGCTGCATTACCTGATGACGCATGCGCGCCGGCTGCAGCTGACGGGCGTCGGGTTGAAGGACGACAGCGATGCGCTGCTGCCGCAGGCGGAAGCGGAGCGGATCGGGGCGGGGACTCAGTTGTAGATGACCAGGAATAGGCATCAGACAGGTCATACGGAGATCGGACATCGGTCTGATGGGCGGGGTGCATGAATACTGCCCATGAACCGGTGCTTCATATGTTTGCTGCGATTCGAGCGTCAAATTCTTGACCGAGTCTTGACATAGGGCCAAGTCGGCTAGATAGAAGATTTTGATACGTGATACTCACGTTAAACTCGGCGCAGATCTTCAGCTGTTCTATTAGTTTCGGGCGCTGAGGACCAGGAACATAGAGATGAATAATCTTGCGTCGATCTCGGTAGTAACTGGAATATGCGAGTACTTGCCCAAGAGCATGCTTCCATTTTACGAAGCTCTTTACTTCTATGACGGCCGTTGGGAGAAGCAAATCGACGTAGCCGACCGGAGTGTGAACTTCGGCTTGTCCGGCAGGGTTTCGTACAGACAATACGTCTCGCACCGCGCATTCAAGGCCACGGTCTTGCGGGACGTATTTGAGGTATCGCTCGGCAATTTCGGCTGTGGCGAAGTAGTAGCCATGCTTATGGCGTGTTTTGCTGTTTAAACCAACATCCTGAAGTTGCTTGAAATGCTTGACGAGCTGATCGCCAACTCGAATTTCCTGTGTCCCGTGAGAGAGAAGATCGAAGACGCCGCCTCGGCCAACTTGTCGGCCAGCGTACAGCCATCGCGAAGGATGAATCGTTAGAAGACCTTCCCGAGCTTTTTCCTCGTGCATGGCATATAGATCAATCATATTCACAACAATAATTCTCCGGGCTTCGCGAACACCTTGGGCTTCGAGTCACTGGTCATGCGGCTACCTGAACAGCCGCTCGCACAGAAAATCGACGAACACGCGCAGCTTCGGCGACAGCTGCCGGCTCGACGGCCACACGATCGAGAATTGCCCCGGCGCGATCCGGTAGTCGTCGAGCACGGTGACGAGCGTGCCGTGTTCGAGCGCGTCGCGCGCGAGGAAGTCGGGCATGTAGCCGATCCCCAGCCCCGCGAGCACCGCGCCGCGCAGCGCTTCCATGTTGTTGCAGGTCATCGCGGTGCGCAGCTTCAGCGGCGTGCCGTCGTCGGCCGCGAGTGCCCAGTCCTGCAGCTTGCCGGTGGTCGGGAAGCAGTAGCGCACGCACGCGTGCGCTTCGAGATCGTGCGGCTCGCGCGGCATGCCGGCCTGCGCGAGATACGCGGGCGTCGCGCACAGCACGAACGCGAACGGGCCGAGCCGCCGCGACATCAAACGCGAATCCGACAGCGGGCCGCTGCGGATCACCGCATCGAAACCGCCTTCGACGACATCGACCATCCGGTCGTTGAAATCGAGATCGAGCTCGACGTCCGGGTAGCGCTGCTGGAACTCGGGCAGCACGGGCAGCAGGAAGCGGTAGCCGATCACCGGCAGGCTTACGCGCAGCTTGCCGCGCGGGCGCTGAGCCGACGCGGTCACGGTCGCTTCCGCATCGCGAAAATCCTCGAGGATCCGCTGGCAGCGCTCGTAGAAATGCCGCCCTTCGTCGGTGAGCGTGACGCGCCGCGTCGTGCGGTTGAACAGGCGCACGCCGAGCGACTGTTCGAGCTTCGCGATCGTCTTGCCTACCGCCGACGCCGAAATGCCGAGCGCGCGGCCGGCCGAGACGAAGCTCAGCGCTTCGGCGGTGCGGACGAAGGCGACGATGCCGGTCAGGTTCTCCATCGAGGTCGGCCGAGATCCAGGGTGCGGTGAATTACGGAATTCTAGTCCGTTATATGCGGAACTTCGCGTGGTTTTTCGGGGATTGAATCGGATTTATCTTCTGTCGCTCATGTGGCGCATCCGCGCCGGCTTTTCGAGGAGCGATGATGGATCACCCGTTTTCAGCCGTATCAGCCGTTGCGGCGCGCCGGCGCGCGTGGGTGCTGGCCGCCGTCTGCCTGGCCGCCGTCGCGCTGCCGCTGTCGTTCTCGGGCGGCGCGGTCGCGACGCCGGCGATCGGCCGCGACCTGCACGGCGGCCCGGTCGCGATGAACTGGATCACCAACGCGTTCATGCTCGCGTTCGGCAGCTTCCTGATGGCGGCGGGCGCACTGGCCGACCAGTTTGGCCGCAAACGCGTGTTCGCGATCGGCGTCGGCGGTTTCACGCTGATGTCGGTCGCGCTCGCGTTCGCGCCGTCGATGCTCGCGGTCGACCTGCTGCGCGCCGCGCAAGGGCTCGCGGCGGCCGCGGCGCTCGCGGGCGGCACGGCGGCGCTCGCGCAGGAATTCGACGGCGCGGCGCGCACGCGCGCCTTCAGCCTGCTCGGCACGACCTTCGGCATCGGGCTTGCGTTCGGGCCCGTGCTCGCCGGCGGCCTGATCGGCCATTACGGCTGGCGCGCGATCTTCGTCACGAGCGCGGTGGCCGGCGTGCTGTCGCTCGCGTTCGGTCTGCCGCGCATGCACGAGTCGCGCGACCCGCACGCGAGCGGGCTCGACTGGCCGGGCACGGTCGCGTTCACCGCCGCGCTGACGCTGTTCACGTTCGGCGTGATCGAGGCGCCCGCGCGCGGCTGGTCGAACCCGCTCGTGATCGCGCTGCTGGCCGGCGCGGCGCTCGGCGCGCTCGCGTTCGTGATGATCGAGGCGCGCGTCGCGCGGCCGATGCTCGACCTGTCGCTGTTCCGCATCGCGCGTTTCGTCGGCGTGCAGGTGCTGCCGGTGTCGACCTGTTGCTGCTACATCGTGCTGCTCGTCGTGCTGCCGCTGCGCTTCATCGGCATCGACGGCTTCAGCGAGATCGACGCCGGCTGGCTGATGCTCGCGATTTCCGCGCCGATGCTGGTCGTGCCGCTCGTCGCGGCGACGCTTACGCGCTGGCTGTCGGCCGGCGTGATCTCGGGGCTCGGGCTGCTGGTCGCGGCGGCCGGGCTCGCGTGGCTGGGCGTCGCGCTGCGCGGCGGCGCGGGGCCGGCGGCGATCGCGCCGATGCTCGCGATCGGCGTCGGGGCCGGCATGCCGTGGGGGCTGATGGACGGGTTGTCGGTGAGCGTCGTGCCGAAGGAGCGCGCGGGAATGGCGACGGGGATCTTCAGCACGACGCGCGTGGCCGGCGAGGGGATCGCGCTCGCGATCGTCGGCGCGGTGCTCGCCGCGCTCGCGCAGACGGGGCTGCGGCAGGCAGCCGGCGCCGCTGGCGCGCCCGACGCGACGCTGCGCGCGGCCGCGCGGCTCGCGACCGGCGATCTCGCCGGCGCTGCGGCGGCGTTGCCGGGTGTCGGGCATGCAGCGTTGCTCGCGAGCTATACGCATGCGTTCGACCGGCTGCTGACCGGGCTGGCCGTCGTCACGGTGCTGTGCGCGGGCGTGGTGTTCGCGTTTCTCGGCGGGCGGCCGGCTGCTGCCGAGGAGAGCGGTGACGCGCCCGCGCGCAGCCGGATCGAACCGGCCTGTGCGGAGACGCATGGGCGTTGAGCGTTGCTTTGTGATGCCCGGGCGCTTCGGCGATGGCAGCCGAAGTGCCCGGGCATCACGGCATCACGGCATCACGGCATCACGGCATCACGGCATCACGGCATCACGGCATCACGGCATCACGGCATCACGGCATCACGGCATCACGGCATCACGGCATCACGGCATCACGGCATCACGGCATCACGCATCACGGCATCACGGCATCACGGCATCACGGCATCACGATCACCGCCTCACCCCACCCGTACGCCGACGATCCGCCAAACGCGTCACGCCAGCACAAGCGGCGGAAGCGCCGCATCCGCGCGCGCCTGCGCGTGCTCCACCGTCACCACCACATAGCGCCGCGCCTCGGGCCACAGGTGCGCGCGGCTTCCTGCATCCTCGTCGATCGTCGCGCGGCCCTGCACGAGCCACGTCGTCTGCCGCACGAAATCGACGAACAGCAGCGCGATGCCCGGGTTCACCAGCAGGTTGCCGATCGTGTTGAACAGGTTGTTGCCCGCGAAGTCGGGCAGCACGAGCGTATGTCGGTCGGGCATGTCGACGAGCTGCTCGAACGAGCCGTCGTCACGTGGCTGGCGGCCACGGTACGAACAATCGCTGTTGCCGGCCGCGTCGGCGGTCGCGACGATCAGGAACGCCTGCTCGCGGATGAACGCAACAGCGTCGTCGGTCAGGGGGCCCGGGTCGCTCATGGTGTCGGTCGGCGCGAACGCCGCTGCGTGTGGATGCGCGGTTCGCACGCAAGCGACATGCCACGCGCGGCGGCCCGCCTGCGCGGTGCCGCCGCGCACGCGGACTGTGGAAAATCCGAACACCGGCCGCGCCGCTGCGCAATTGCGGTGTTCAGAAACGGCACACCCGCCGTGCGTCGCGAATGAACACCGCACGGCACACGCCCGGCCGGCCGTTGCCGTCGTGCTTCCGTTACGTTCCGATTCCTGTTTGGCACGCATGTTGCGTTAATGCATCCGGCGCAGTCCAACCGGCGCTGTACTCACACAAGCACGATGAACAGGAGACATGTATGAACCCGTTTGACCTGAAGCAACTGGGCCTCGACGTCGAATACCCGTACCGTCAGCAATACGACAACTACATCGGCGGCAAGTGGGTCGCACCGGTGAAGGGCGAGTATTTCGAGAACGTGTCGCCGATCAACGGCCAGCCGTTCTGCCGCGTGCCGCGCTCGGGCGCAGACGATATCGAGCTTGCGCTCGACGCCGCGCATGCCGCGCGCCGCAAGTGGGGCAAGACGTCCGTGGCCGAGCGCGCGAACCTGCTGCTCGCCGCCGCCGAGCGGATGGAAAAGAACCTGAAGCTGCTCGCCGTGGCCGAGACGATCGACAACGGCAAGCCGCTGCGTGAAACGATGGCGGCCGACCTGCCGCTCGCAGTCGACCACTTCCGCTACTTCGCCGGCTGCATCCGCGCGCAGGAGGGCGGCATCTCCGAAATCGACGACAACACCGTCGCGTACCACTTCCACGAGCCGCTCGGCGTCGTCGGCCAGATCATCCCGTGGAACTTCCCGCTGCTGATGGCCGCGTGGAAGCTCGCGCCGGCGCTCGCGGCCGGCTGCTGCGTCGTGATGAAACCGGCCGAGCAGACGCCCGCGTCGGTGCTCGTGCTGATGGAGCTGATCGGCGACCTGTTCCCGCCCGGCACGATCAACATCGTGAACGGCTTCGGCAAGGAAGCGGGCGAAGCGCTCGCGACCAGCAAGCGGATCGCGAAGATCGCATTCACCGGCTCGACGCCGGTCGGCAAGCACATCCTGCGCGCGGCGGCCGACAGCCTGATCCCGTCGACGGTCGAACTGGGCGGCAAGAGCCCGAACATCTTCTTCGCGGACGTGCTCGACCAGGACGACGCATTCCTCGACAAGGCGCTCGAAGGGCTCGCGATGTTCGCGCTGAACCAGGGCGAAGTGTGCACGTGCCCGTCGCGCATCCTGATCCAGGAATCGATCTACGAGCGCTTCATCGAGAAGGCCGTCGCGCGCGTAGAGCGCATCAAGTCGGGCCACCCGCTCGACCTGCAGACGATGATCGGCGCGCAGGCGTCGCAGCAGCAGCTCGACAAGATCCTGTCGTACATCGACATCGGCCGCGGCGAAGGCGCGCAATGCCTGACGGGCGGCGAGCGCACGGCGCCGGTCGCCGAACTCGGCACGGGCTACTACGTGAAGCCGACGATGCTGCTCGGCAACAACAAGATGCGCGTGTTCCAGGAAGAGATCTTCGGGCCGGTCGCGTCGGTGATGACGTTCAAGGACGAGGCGGACGCGATCGAACTCGCGAACGACACGTTCTACGGGCTCGGCGCGGGCGTGTGGACGCGCAACGGCACGCGCGCGTACCGGATGGGCCGCGAGGTCGAGGCTGGCCGCGTGTGGACCAACTGCTACCACCTGTACCCGGCGCACGCGGCGTTCGGCGGCTACAAGCAGTCGGGGATCGGTCGCGAGACGCACAAGATGGCGCTGTCGAACTATCAGCAGACGAAGTGCCTGCTGGTCAGCTACCAGGCCGAGGCGCTCGGGTTCTTCTGATCCGGTCGTCGATGCAGTGGGGGCGGAGTGCCGGCGCTGGCCGGTCGGCGGAGCAGTGCCGGCCGGTGCGGTTGCCGATATTCGGCGGCGGCGCGCGTGGCGTGCGGGTTGCGTTGAACGTCTGACGGCCGGTCGAAGCCTGGCCGATCTGTCAGACGGCGCACACGCGGGTGCGACGTGCCGACGGTCGGCCATCCGGTCAGCCGGCGCTTCGCCCGTTTTGATTTCGACATCCGGCGCGGGCCGCGTATCGTCACGCCCGGCGCCGGAAACGATACCGGCAGCCGTACGTTCGCGGCCGCACGGTGCGCCAATGCGCGTAACAAGAACCAGCATGGCAGAACTGCCCCGATCCTTTCCGCGCCACCCCGTTTTTCACGCGGGCGAGCTCGACGCGCATCACCGTTTCGGCGTCGCCGACGAAGCCGAGCGGATGAGCGACGTGGTGACGACGCGCCTGAGCATCGGCGTTCGGCAATTCGTCGAATCGCAGCCGTTCATGTTCATCGGCACGGCGTGCGGCTCACGCGCACCCGTGACCTGCGACATCGTGCAGAGCCTGCGGGACGCGGACGGCGACCTGTTGCCCGTCGTGCGCGTGATCGACACGAAGACGCTGCGTTTCGCGTTGCCCGCATACGGCGATGGCGGCCGGATCGATGCGGCGGCGTGCGACGGTGGCGGGGTCGGCCTGCTGTTCGTCGATTTCGTGCGCGGCATGCGCTACCGGATCAACGGGCGTGCGACGCTGCGCGCCGATCTGCCGGAAGCTGACGCGGCGCCCTGGGCGGTCGGTACAGCGATCGTCGAGCTGGCGGTCGCGCAGGCGTACGGCAATTGCGGCACGCGGGTCGTGCGGCTGCGGCCGGCCGGGTAGCTGGTGGCGGCGCATGCGCGGTCGTCGCGCGTATCGCACCGGCGCGCACCGGCGGCGTGCGCGGCGCGCCGCGTCCGGGTGCGCCCGTATGGCGCGCGGCGGCCGGTCAGCGTGGAATGACGGGCTTGTCGCCGGGCCGCGCGGTTCGGCACGGGATTTGCGTGATGAGCGCGGTTCCGGGCAGGTGAGGGAGAACACGATGGATCAACACGTGGCGTGCAGCGAAGAACCGACCGCCGAAGACACGCGGCGCAATGCGCAGGGCGACGACGCGCCGGCCGGGCAGGCCGTCGTCAGCGTCGCGCACGATGCGGACGAGCAGGCGCGCAACCTGGTCGGCTGGCGGCAAACCTACGACCAGCTCGCGGCCGGCCGTTTCGTCGGCACGCTGACCGAGCTGCCGCTCGACACCATGAAACTGTTTCGCGAATCGACGAGCCACTTGCTGCGCCAGGCGTGCGAGGTGCGCGGCGATGCGTACTGGTTCGGCATCCCGCTCGTGTGCGACGGCACGGCGCGCGTCGACGCGTGCCACATCGGGCCCGGCGCGCTCGCGTTCCGGCCCGGCAACGTGGAATTCGAACTGCTGACGCCCGCGCAGTTCTCGATTTACGGCGTCGTCGTGCGCGGCGACGTGCTGCGCCGTTATGCGGAGGAAGTCGAGCGCCGCGCGCTCGACGAGCAATTGTTCACGCAACGCGTGATGCAGGTCGGCGATGCGCGGCTCGCGCGCCTGTGCGCGCTGCTCGGCAGCCGGCTCGACGGCGCGGTGGCCGTGGCCGGGCCGCTGCCCGATGCGCAGCGCGACGAGCTGCAGGCCGAGGTGCTGGCTGCGCTGTTCGACGCATGCGCACAACCGACCGACGACGGCGCGGGCCGTGCGCCGTCGACGCGCCGCTGGATCGTCGAACAGGCGCGCGACTATGTGCTCGCGCATCGCACGCGCCCGGTCGGCGTGCCGGAGCTGTGCGAGCAGCTTCACGTGAGCCGGCGCACATTGCAGTACTGCTTCCAGGACGTGCTCGGGATGGCGCCCGCGACCTACCTGCGCACGTTGCGGTTGAACGGCGCGCGGCGCGACCTGTGCGGCCGTGCGGCCGGTTCGGTGCAGGATGTCGCCGAGGCGTGGGGTTTCTGGCATCTCAGCCAGTTCGCGACCGATTACCGGCGGCTGTTCGGCAAGCGGCCGTCGGAAACGCTGCGCGAACGCGCGGTGATGGTCGCGGCGGGGTGAGCAGGGCGGCGGGGGGCCGCCGCCGCGCTTTCGGCGGCTCACTCGGCGGCTGTGTTCGGTTTCGCTATCCGGCCGTCGCAGTCGTCGCCACTTCGCGCGGCGCGGGCCACGCGAGCGCGTCCCAGTCGATTTTCCGGTAAGCGGCTTCGATCGCCGCGAGATCGTCCGGCCGCTCGCTGCGGTGCAGCCCGTGCAATTCGGGCGGCACGTCGAGTGCGACCGGCACGCAATGCGGATAGTCGCGCACGCGCAGCGCCGGCCCGATCGTCGTGAAGCACGCGAGCGTCGGCACGTCAAAACCGTCGGCGAGATGCAGCGCGGCCGTGTCGGGCGCGAACAGCACGCTGGCGCCCTTGATCCATGCGATGAACCGCGCGGTATCGGTCGCGTCGGCGCTCACGTCGACATAGGCCGGATGCGCGATGGGGCCGAACCCGGCCACCGGCAGCCCGTAGCGTTGCACGAGTCGATCCACGAGCGTCGCGCGCAGCGCGGGCGGCACGCTGCGCACCGCGGTGCTGGCATTCGGGCAGAACAGCACGTACGGCCGCTGCCATTCGGCCGGCAGCGCGGGCAGCGGCAGCCGCGCGAGCCAGCGGTTGCGCTTCGCGGCGGCCGGCACGGCGGCCGGGTCGGCGCCGAGCGCGTCGAGGAAGAAATCGATCATCGGCAGCCGCGCGAACGCGGGCCAGTACAGGTGATTGCCGACGTCGATGCACGGCGCATCCGCAGGCAGCGTGCCGGCGGCGCACGGCAGCGCGCGCGACGGCGCGACGACGTCGGCCGCGAGCGCATACAGCGCGTCGACATAGCGTGGCGCGCGGGCCGGCCGGTACAGCGTGAAGCGCAGGCCCGCGTGCGCGGCGCGCAGCGCGGCGAGCGCGGTCAACCCGATCACCGAATCGCCGAGCGTGACGCCCATGCCGTTGACCACGTGCACGTGCCGCGCGCGGTCGTAGTCGAGCCGGAACGGCTGGTTCGCGGCGTGCAGCAGGCCGAGCGCGGCGGCGGCCGGCACGTGGCCGACCGCGCGGGTATCGCCGTGCTCGATGTCGTAAGGCGCGACGAGCGTGCCGTCTGGCGCGAGCAGCGTGCCGGGCAGCACGAGCGCGTCGTCGGGCGACAGCGCGACGACGGCCGGCGCGGCGTGCGTGTCCACCGTCATCCGCCGCGTGCGCGGCGGCCCTGCTCGCGGATCTGTTCGAGCGTCGCGGCCGGCGTGCTGGCGTCCTGCGGAATGCGGATCTCGATCAGCGCGGGCAGCCCGCAGGTCAGCGCGCGTTCGAGCGCGGGCGCGAAATCGGCGGTGCGCTCGACCGTCTCGCCGTGCGCGCCGAACGCGCGCGCATACGCGGCGAAATCGGGGTTCGTGAGCCCCGTGCCGTGTACGCGCCCCGGATAGTTGCGCTCCTGATGCATGCGGATCGTGCCGAAATGCCCGTTGTTGACGACGATCGCGACGATGTTCAGCCCGTACTGCATCGCGGTGGCCAGCTCGTTGCCGGCCATCATGAAGCAGCCGTCGCCGGCGAGCGCGACGACGGTCCGCGACGGATACAGCGACTTCGCGGCGAGCGCGGCCGGAATCCCGTAGCCCATCGCGCCGCTCGTCGGCGCGAGCTGCGAGCGAAAGTGCCGGTATGCAAAGTGGCGATGCAGCCAGATCGCGTAGTTGCCGGCGCCGTTGGTCAGGATCGCGTCATGCGGCAGGCGTTCGCGCAACTGCACCATCACGTCGCCGAGCTGCACGTCGCCGGGCATCGGCAGCGGTGCGTGCCATTCGCGGTACGCGCGATGCGCGTCGTCGGCCGTACCGGCCCACGCGGGCTTTGCCGGCGGTTCGAGCGCGGCGAGCGGCGCGGCGATCTCGGGCATCCCCGACACGATCGGCAGGTCGGCCGCATATACGCGGCCGAGTTCGTCCGCGCCCTGGTGCACGTGGATCAGCGTCTGGCGTGTTTTCGGGATGTCGAGCAGCGTGTAGCCGCCGGTGGTTGCTTCGCCGAGGCGCGGCCCGATCACGAGCAGCAGGTCGGCGTCGCGGATGCGCTTCGCGAGCGCGGGGTTGATCCCGAGTCCGACGTCGCCCGCGTAGTTCGGGTGCGCGTTGTCGATCGTGTCCTGGTAGCGGAACGCGCACGCGACCGGCAGTTGCCAGCGCTCGACGAAGGTGCGCAGGTTCGCGCAGGCCTCGGGCGTCCAGCCGCTGCCGCCGACGATCGCGACCGGCCGTTCCGCGCGCGCGAGCCGCTCGCGCAGCTCGTCGATCTGCGCGGCCGACGGCGCGGCCGCGACGCGTTTTGCGGCCGGCACGACCGGCTGCGGCGCGCACGCTTCGGACAGCACGTCTTCCGGCAACGCGAGCACGACGGGGCCGGGCCGGCCGGACGTCGCGACGTGGAACGCATGGCTCAGGTATTCGGGGATGCGGCGCGGATCGTCGATCTGCGCGACCCATTTGGCCATCTGGCCGAACATCCGGCGGTAATCGATTTCCTGGAAGGCTTCGCGGTCGAGGTGCTCGCGCGCGCACTGGCCGACGAACAGGATCATCGGCGTCGAATCCTGGAACGCGGTGTGCACGCCGATCGACGCATGCGTCGCGCCGGGCCCGCGCGTGACGAACGCGATGCCGGGACGGCCGGTCAGCTTGCCGACGGCCTCGGCCATGTTCGCGGCGGCCGCCTCGTGGCGGCACACGACCGTCTGGATGCGCGCGGTATCGTCCGCCAGCGCATCGAGTACGGCGAGGAAGCTCTCGCCCGGCACGCAGAACACGCGTTCGACGTGATTGGCGAGCAACGCATCGACGAGCAGTCGCGCACCGGTGGCGGTGCGCGGCTCGAGATCCTTGGAATGCGACATGGGCTGCCGTCTCCCTGGGTAGCGGGACGTACAGCTTACGCCCGTTGGCAGGGCGGTGAAAAGTGTCGGAACACGGAGTGGTTCGGGTGGCGAGCCTTCGATGCGCGTCGGGTTCGGCTGGCCGAATGGACGACTGGTGCGTGAGCGCCTGACGGGGGAAAGTGGAGGCTGCAGATATCGTGCGGCCAGGACGCACCGCTACCGCGTTCAAGCCGGTGGTGAGCCTTGCGGAGCTACGTGTGCGCGTGTCGCATACGACCGCTGGCGCAGCGGATATCTTCGGCATATCGCGTGCCGCCCCCCATGCCCGCATCGGAGTCGTGTACACACATGGATTTACATTGCATCGGAAACCCCCTAAAGTACATCCTTCGTACATCCGCATGGGAGATCGACATGCATACCACGAGGGTATTTCGGAACGGCAACTCTCAGGCCGTACGGATTCCGGCAGACCTTGCCTACGAGCGCAGCGATATCGAGCTCGAAATTGAACGGATCGGCGACGAAATCCGGATTCGGCCGGCGCGACGGCCGTTGACCGGCGTGCTCGAGAAGTTCGCGAAATTCGGGCCGGATTTCATGGCCGAAGGGCGTGGCGACCACGAGCAGGCTGACCGCGAGGGGTTGTGATGCCGCGCTACATGCTCGACACCAACATGTGCATCTACCTGATGAAGCATCAGCCGGAACAGGTCGCAAGACGATTTGCGCAGTGCTACACGGGGGACGTCGTGATGTCGGCGATTACCTATGCCGAGCTCGAATACGGCGTGACCGTGTGCGCGAATCCCGCCAGGGAGCGCGGCAATCTTGCCGCGCTGATCGAGGATATTCCGGTTGCGCCGTTCGACGCGCCGGCCGCGCAAGCGTACGGCCCTGTCCGCGCAGCGACCCGCGAGCGGAAGAAGGATCATCTCGACAAACTGATCGCGGCTCATGCGGTGTCGCTCGACGTCGTTCTCGTGACCAACAACGAGCGGGATTTTGCGAGCTACCCGGGGGTGCGGCTGGAGAACTGGCTGAACGACTAGCGCGCCCGGCCATGTGCGACGGCAATGCAGGGTATCGATTCGCCCCGCATTGCCGTCGAAAGCCGCATCAGCACTCGACGATATTGACCGCCAGCCCGCCGCGCGACGTTTCCTTGTACTTCGTCTTCATGTCGGCACCGGTCTCGCGCATCGTCTTGATCACCGAGTCGAGCGACACGTAGTGCGAGCCGTCGCCGCGCAGCGCCATGCGCGCCGCATTGACGGCCTTCACCGACGCCATCGCGTTGCGCTCGATGCACGGGATCTGCACCATCCCGCCGACCGGATCGCAGGTGAGGCCGAGGTTGTGCTCCATACCGATCTCGGCTGCATTCTCGACCTGGCGCGGCGTGCCGCCGAGCACGGCCGCGAGCGCGCCGGCCGCCATCGAGCAGGCGACGCCCACTTCACCCTGGCAGCCGACTTCCGCGCCCGAAATCGACGCGTTGAGCTTGTAAAGAATGCCGATCGCGGCGGCCGTCAGCAGGAAGTCGATCACACCCTGCTCGTTCGCGCCGGGCGTGAAGCGCGTGTAGTAGTGCAGCACGGCCGGGATGATGCCGGCCGCGCCGTTGGTCGGCGCGGTGACGACACGGCCGCCGGCTGCGTTCTCCTCGTTGACCGCGATCGCGTAGAGGTTGATCCAGTCGATCATCGACAGCGGGTCCTGCAGCGCGCGCTCCGGGCTTCCCGTCAGCGTGCGGTACAACTGCGGCGCGCGGCGCTTGACCTGGAACGGGCCGGGCAGGTTGCCGTCGGCATCCGGGTTGCCGATCCCGCAGCCGCGCGACACGCACGACTGCATCACGGCCCAGATCTTCAGCAGCCCGTCGCGCGTTTGCTCCTCGGTGTGCCACGCGCGCTCGTTTTCCCACATCAGCTGCGCGATCGACTTGCCGGTCGATTCGGTCAGCGCGAGCAGCTCCGCGCCGGTGCGGAACGGGTGCGTCATCTGCTCGGCCGCGCTCAGCACCTTCGTGTTCGGCGCGCCGGCCGTCACGACGAAGCCGCCGCCGACCGACAGGTACGTGCGCTCGACCAGCACCGCGCCGTTCGCGTCGGTCGCGCGCAGCTTCATGCCGTTCGGGTGCTCGGGCAGCGCCTGGCGGTAGAACGCGATGTTCTCCTTCAGCACGAACGGCACCGGGTGCGTGCCGAGCAGCGCGAGCTTCTTCGACTTGCGGACGTCCTCGAGCCGCACGTCGACGGTTTCGGGATCGACGGTGTCGGGCGCGTCGCCGAGCAGGCCGAGCATCACGCCGCGGTCGGTGCCGTGGCCCTTGCCGGTTGCGCCGAGCGAGCCGTACAGCTCGACCTTCACGTTGGCCGTCGCGTCGAGCTGCCCGTCGCGCTCGAGGCCCTGGACGAACATCAGCGCGGCGCGCATCGGTCCGACCGTATGCGAACTGGACGGACCAATGCCGATCTTGAAGAGGTCAAACACGCTGACTGCCATTTCGATACCTGCCTTGCTTTAAGAGTAGTGCTAGCGCGCCTGTAATGGCAGGCACGCGGCGAGCCATGCGGGCGGCGTTGGGGAAAGCTGCTGCGCGACGCGGGCATAGCGCCCGTCGAGCCGCGCGGCCAGATGAAAGAGTTCGGTGGCGTTTTTCGGGTCCCACTGCCCCGTGTAACCCGGCAAGCCGGCCTCGCGGCGCTTCGCGTCGAACGGCACCGGCGAATTCACGAATTCCTCGTGCGTTTTCTCGCCGAGCGCATACGGCACGAGCCAGTCGAGCGCGGCCGCGAGCGTCGCGCCGTTCGCGCCGCGCTCGCGCAGCCAGTTGCGGTTGAAGCGGCGCGCGGCGAGCGCGGCCGTCACCAGCGGCTGCAGGTCGTAGACCGCGTAATGCAGCGCATCGCGCTCCTCGAAGTCCCACGTCTTGCCGTCCGGGCCGATGTTGTCGGCCAGATGCTCGACGAACAGCCGCTGCGCGGCGTTCATCATCTTGCGGTCGCCGAGCGTGAACGCGGACAGCGCGATCAGCTTGATCCGGTGGCTCTGCCAGTTGTTGCGCCACGTGCCGGTGAGCGGGCGCTTCTGCGCGTCGATCTGCGCGACATACCCGGCGCCGAGCTTCGCGATGAAGGCGGCCGTCGCGTTGCGGGTCTTCACCGGCAGCGCGCTTGCCGTCATGTCGTACGCGACGATCAGGCTCTCGAAGCGCGTCTCGTCGATCGGGTTGAAACTCGGCTGATAGGTCGCGACCCACGCGGACAGGAAACGGTCGACGAGCTGCAGGTAGCGCGGCGCGTTCGTCACGCGCCAGGCGAGCGCCGCGTCGCGCATCAGGTCCATGTCCTTCAGCGCGGCCGCGCTCTGGTCGTAGATGCCCTCGTGCGGCAGCGTGCCTTCGGTGTGCACGCGCGGCATCGCCTTCGGTTGCTCGCCGATGCGCGCGTCGACGCTGCGGATCAGCGCCTGCACGCCCGGTTCGGCCTGCGTCGTCTCGCTCGCCTGCAAGGCCGGCGCCGCGCAGAAATTCATCGCGGCGCGCGCGCTGCCTGCCGCGCCGAGACCGGCGGCGAACGACAGCGACGCGACGAGCATCGGCACGAACCGGCGCGCGCGCGGCTGCCTCTGCGCTGCACCATGGCCCGGAAACATCGGACGCACCATGCGGAACTCCTTCATTGGCTGGATCGCGTGTGATGTTAGCCGGATTGGCGAACGAACGTGAACCGGTTCGAGCGGCGAACGAAAAAACCGCACGCAACACGGGGTTGCGTGCGGTGTGGTCACCATCGGACGGCTCCGGGCCTGGCGCGCGTTATGCGTATTCCGACATCGGCACGCACGAGCAGAACAGGTTGCGGTCGCCGTAGGCGTTGTCCGCACGGCCGACCGGCGGCCAGTACTTGTTCGTGCCGAGCGACGCGACCGGGTACGCAGCCTGCTCGCGCGAGTAAGCGTGCGGCCATTCGTTCGCGGTGACGACGGCCGCCGTGTGCGGCGCGTGACGCAGCGGGTTGTCCTCGCGATCGGCGCGGCCCTCCTCGACCGCGCGGATTTCCTCGCGGATCGCGATCATCGCGGCGATGAAGCGGTCGAGTTCTTCCTGCGATTCCGATTCGGTCGGCTCGACCATCAGCGTGCCCGGCACCGGGAAGCTCATCGTCGGCGCGTGAAAGCCGTAGTCCATCAGGCGCTTCGCGACGTCGTCGACGCTGATGCCGCTCGATTCCTTGATCGGACGCAGGTCGAGAATGCACTCGTGCGCGACCAGTCCGCCCGGGCCCGAATACAGCACCGGGTAGTGCGGCGCGAGGCGCTTCGCGATGTAGTTCGCGTTGAGGATCGCGGTTTCCGTTGCGGCGGTCAGGTTCTTCGCGCCCATCATCGCGATGTACATCCACGAGATCGGCAGGATCGACGCCGAGCCGTACGGGGCGGCCGACACCGCGCCGATGCCGTTTTCGTCGCGCGAGTAGCCGGTCGAACGCTGGTTCGGCAGGAACTTCGCGAGGTGCGCGCCGACCGCGACCGGGCCGACGCCCGGGCCGCCGCCGCCGTGCGGGATGCAGAAGGTCTTGTGCAGGTTCAGGTGCGACACGTCGCCGCCGAACTGGCCCGGCGCGGTGAGGCCGACCATCGCGTTCATGTTCGCGCCGTCGACGTACACCTGGCCGCCGTGCGCATGGACGATCTCGCAGATCTCGCGGACGTTCTGCTCGAACACGCCGTGCGTCGACGGATACGTGATCATGATCGCCGCGAGGTCCTTCGAATGCTCTTCCGCCTTCGCCTTCAGGTCGGCGATGTCGACGTTGCCCTGCGCGTCGCAGGCGACGACCACGACCTTCATGCCGGCCATGTGCGCGGATGCCGGGTTCGTGCCGTGCGCGGACGCCGGGATCAGGCACACGTCGCGGTGGGCTTCGCCGCGCGATGCGTGGTACGCGTGGATGATCAGCAGGCCCGCGTACTCGCCTTGCGAGCCCGCGTTCGGCTGCAGCGACACGGCTGCGTAGCCGGTGGCCGCGACGAGCATCTGCTCGAGCTGGTCGATCATCTCGCGATAGCCGACGGTCTGGTCGGCCGGCGCGAACGGGTGGATGCCGCCGAATTCGGGCCACGTGACGGGCAGCATTTCCGACGTCGCGTTCAGCTTCATCGTGCACGAGCCGAGCGGGATCATCGAGCGGTCGAGCGCGAGATCCTTGTCCGACAGGCTGCGCAGGTAGCGCAACATTTCGGTTTCGGAATGATGGCGGTTGAACACGTGGTGCGTCAGGTACGCGCTCGTGCGCTCGAGGCCGGCCGGCAGCGCGGCGACGCCGCCGAGGCCTGCGTCCAGCGCGTCGACGCCCGGCGCGGTGCCGCCCGCGGCTTGCGCGAACACGGCGAGGAGATCGGCGAGGTCGTCGCGCGTCGTCGTTTCGTCGACCGACACGCCGACTTGCGTGCCGCTCACGCGGCGCAGGTTGACGCGCTTCGCCTTCGCGAATTCGTGAACCTGTGCGGTGCGCGAGCCGGTGTCGATCGTCAGCGTGTCGAAGAACGTGTCGTTGACGGTCGTGAAGCCGAGCTGCTTCACGCCGGCGGCGAGCAGCGCCGCGATGCGGTTCACGCGCAGCGCGATCGTCTTCAGGCCGTGCGGGCCGTGGTAGACCGCGTACATGCTGGCCATGATCGCGAGCAGCGCCTGCGCGGTACACACGTTCGACGTGGCTTTCTCGCGGCGGATGTGCTGCTCACGCGTCTGCAGCGCGAGGCGCAGCGCGGGCTTGCCCTGCGCGTCGACGGTCACGCCGACGAGGCGGCCCGGCATCTGGCGCTTGAATTCGTCGCGCACCGCGAGGTACGCGGCGTGCGGGCCGCCGAAGCCCATCGGCACGCCGAAGCGCTGCGTGTTGCCGATCGCGACGTCCGCGCCCCATTCGCCGGGCGGCGTCAGCACGGTCAGCGCGAGCAGGTCGGCCGCGACGACCACATGGCCGCCGGCCGCGTGGATCGCTTCGGTGAGCGCGCGGTAGTCGCGCACGTCGCCGTTCACGCCCGGGTATTGCAGCAGCACGCCGAATGCGTTCGCCTGCGCGGCGTCGGCGGCCGGGCCCGTCTTGACCTCGATGCCGACCGGCAGCGCGCGCGTGCGGATCACTTCGAGCGTTTGCGGCAGCACGTCGTCGGCGACGTAGAACACGTTCGACGTCGGCTTGCCGGTACGTTGCAGCAGCGTCATCGCTTCGGCCGCGGCGGTGGCCTCGTCGAGCAGCGACGCGTTCGAGATCGCGAGGCCCGTGAGGTCGGCGACCATCTGCTGGAAATTCAGGAGCGCCTCGAGGCGGCCCTGGGAAATTTCAGGCTGGTATGGCGTGTAGGCCGTGTACCACGCCGGGTTTTCGAGCACGTTGCGCAGGATCACGGCCGGCGTGTGCGTGTCGTGGTAACCCTGACCGATATACGAGCGGAACACCTGGTTCTTGTCCGCGAGAACACGCAGCGCGGCGAGGGCTTCGGCCTCGCTCTTCGGCTGCGCGAACGGGCCGAGCGGCAGCGTTTCGGCGCGGCGGATCGAGGCCGGGATCACGGCGTCCATCAGGGCGGCGCGCGACGCAAAGCCGAGCGTGTCGAGCATGGCCTGCTGGCTGGCGGCGTCGGGGCCGATGTGGCGTTCGGCGAACGCGTCGTGCGTTTCGAGCGCGGCGAGCGAGAGGGGCGTGCGGTTCATCAGGCGGTCCGGGTGTTCGAGCTTCATGGCGTGACTCTGGTCCCGCGCGGGCGGCTGGCGGCCGGCCCCGCGCGGTTCGGGTAAGGAAATTAGTCGATCAGCTTGGTGTAGGCGGCTGCGTCGATCAGCTTGTCGGTCGATGCGCCGGCCGCGAGCTTGATCTTGAACAACCACACGCCGTACGCGTCGCTGTTCACTTCTTCCGGCGTGTCGACGGCTTCTTCATTGATCGCGACGATCTCGCCGGACACCGGCGAGTAGATGTCGGATGCTGCCTTCACCGATTCGACGACACCGACGGCGTCGCCTTCCTTCACCGACTTGCCGACTGCCGGCAGCTCGAGGAAGACGATGTCGCCGAGCGTGCTCTGCGCGTGATCGGTGATGCCGACCGTCAGCGTGCCGTCTGCCTCGGTGCGGATCCACTCGTGTTCGTCGGTGTATTTCAGATCGGCCGGGACGTTGCTCATCGGATGCTCCTGGATAAAAAGGTGTAATTCGTTTTTGCTGGCGCGCCGCCGGGGCGCGCCGGGGTGGGTTGCGCCGGGCGCCATCTCCCGGCTTCCCGGGAGGCGGGCCCCCCGGCCGTTACGCAGCGAGGACCTTGCCGTTGCGCACGAACGGCAGTTTTACCACGCGCGCGGGAAGATTCTTGTCTCGAATTTGCACATGGATCGTGTCGCCGATCTGGACGGCCGCCGGCACGCGCGCGAACGCGATCGATTCCTGCATCGACGGCGAGAACGTGCCGCTCGTGATCTCGCCTTCGCCGTGCGGCGTGACGACCTTCTGGTGCGCGCGCAGCACGCCGCCCGCCTTGCCGTTTTCCTTCTGCAGGATCAGGCCGACGAATGCGGCGCGCGTGCCGTCGCGCTCCAGCGCGGCGCGGCCGACGAAGTCGCGCGGCGCGGCGAGGTCGACCGTCCACGCGAGGCCCGCGTCGAGCGGGGAGACGGTGTCGTCCATGTCCTGGCCGTACAGGTTCATGCCGGCCTCGAGGCGCAGCGTGTCGCGCGCGCCGAGCCCGCACGGGCGCACGCCGTTTTGCTGCAGTGCAGCCCACAGCGCTTCGACGTGCGCGGCCGGGACGATCACTTCGAAGCCGTCTTCACCGGTGTAGCCGGTGCGCGCGATGGTGAGATCGCCGAACGGCGTGCCGGCGACCTGTGCGGCGTTGAACGGCTTCAGCTCGCTCGTCGCGGCGCGTGCGGCGGGCACGGTCGTCCAGGCTTTTTCGCGGGCGTTCGGGCCCTGCACGGCGACGATCGCGAAATCGCGGCGCGGCGCGATCGTGAGGCCGTAGCCGCCTTGTTCGTTGAGCTGGTTGAACCACGCGATGTCTTTCTCGGCGGTGCCGGCGTTGACGACGACGCGGAAGAAGTCTTCGGTGAAGTAGTAGACGATCAGGTCGTCGATGACGCCGCCCTGCGGGTTGAGCAGGCACGAGTAGAGCGCCTTGCCGGGCGTCTTGAGCTTGCCGACGTTGTTCGCGATCGCGTGCTCGAAGAATGCGCGCACGCGGCTGCCGGTGAAATCGACGACGCACATGTGCGACACGTCGAACATGCCGGCGTCGGTGCGCACGGCTTCGTGTTCTTCGATCTGCGAGCCGTAGTTGACGGGCATGTCCCAGCCGCCGAAGTCGACCATGCGGGCATTGAGCGCGCGGTGCGCGGCGTTGAGCGGGGTGTGATTCAGTGCAGTCATCGAGGCCTCAGGCAAGGCGCTTGCGCGCGGATCAGAACGGCCATGTGCCGACCGCCGCGGCCGATGCCTGCGAGCGATCCGGTACATGCCCCTCTGTCCTCGATACCTGAGAGATTGCGCCGCGGGCAAAGCCCGGCGAACGCGCGCCCCTTCGGTGGGCAGCTTGCCCGCGCAGCATGTGCGCAGCGGGCTACTGCCGCTCTCCAGAGTGCGGGGAGTGCGGCCCGCGCAATGCGCGGACGGGATTCCCCGACGCGGTCGGTCCTTTTGCCTGAGAGTTTGCGGGTGTGCCCCTTCGGCGGCGCGACCGGCGTTGCTAGCTACGCCGGTCACACGCTCTCCCGACGCGTGCGGGCGACTGTACGCGAGCAGGTGGGCATTGTCAATTTGAGTAAAAGAATGTCGCTTCGCGACAAGCGGCGGCAGCCGGTGCCGCCGCTTTTTCCGCTCCGGCGGGCGCCGGCGCGTTACTCGCCGATCGCGCGCGCGGCCGTGTCGAGTTCCTGGTTCAGCACGCGCTGCTCGTCGCCGGACAGGCCGCCGCTGTGCTGCGCCGACATGTCGTTCGCTTCCTGACGGATCACGTCGAGGCGGTGGTGCAGCTGCGCGCCGTACGGCGGCGGGTAGTAGCCGCCGTTCACGCGCGCATCGATACGGCGGTGCAGGTTGTCGATCCGGCCCTGGATCTGCTGCATGCGCTCGTTCGCGACGACCTGCGGATTCGGCCGCGGCGGGGGGGCCGGACGGACCGGCTGCGGCGGCTGCACGATACAGGCCGCGAGCGAGGAAACCAGGACGCAGCATGCTGCCGCGCGAATCAACCGTTGCATCAACATTCTCCAGACGGATTGGTGTCGGATCGACTTTTTTGAGAAACGCATCAGACTAGCCTGACGCTGACTTTCGTTCCCCCGACAGTTGTAACCGAATGTTCTCGTCAGCTTCGGCGTACGCGCTGCGGCCGGCCGAGGCCGGCGGCAATCGGCGGCAAACGGCGTCAGACCGTGCGGCGCACGAACGGCAGCCGGCGGCCGTCGTGCTCGCTCTGCGCGGCGAGCTCGATGATCGTCATCACGTCGACGGCGTCCTGCGCGGTGACCGGGAACGGCGCGCCGTCGCGGATCGATGCGGTGAGTGCGCGGTAGAACTCCGCGTACTGGCCGTCGAGCGTCGGCACCGGGCGCTCGACCTCGACTTCGCCGTCGAGCACGCGCAGCAGGCCGGGCGGGTTGCCGCCGCCGAACTCGACGTCGTCCGCGGTGAGGCCGGCCTTGAGCTGGTCTTCCTGCGTGTCGAGCCCGAACTTCTGATAGCTGCCGCGCGTGCCGTGCAGCGTGAAGCGCGCGGGCTCGATCGCCGACAGTGCACTCGCATGCAGCGCGACGTCCTTGTCCGGATAGCCGAGCAGCAGGTGCACGAAGTCGGGCGCCGTGCCGTGGTCGCGGCGTGTCTTGACGGTCGCGCTCACCGTTTCCGGCAGGCCGAACAGTGCGATCGCCTGGTCGATCAGGTGCGGGCCGAGGTCGAGCAGCAGGCCGCCGCCGCGCGCCGGTTCTTCGCGCCAGCGCGTGCGCGGCGTCGGCCGGAAGCGGTCGAAGTGCGATGCGAAATAGGTGAGCCGGCCGAGTTCGCCCGATTCGACGACACGGCGCACGGTGAGGAAGTCGCCGTCCCAGCGGCGGTTGTGGAACGGCGCGAACAGGCGGCTGCGCGCATTCGCGAGCCGCGCGAGCGCGAGCGCCTCGTCGGCGGTGAGCGTGACGGGCTTGTCGACGACCACGTGACGACCGGCTTCGAGCACCTGGCGCGCGAGCGTGAAGTGCGTGTCGTTCGGCGTGGCGATCACCACGCATTCGATGTCGTCGAGGCCGAGCAGCGTGTCGAGGTCGGGGACGACGCGTGCGCCCGGATACGCGGCTTGCGCGCGATCGGGCTGGCCCGTCGCGATCGCGGCGACTTCAGTACGGCCGCTCGTGGCGATCACCGGCGCGTGGAACGTCGCGCCGGCGAAACCGAAACCCATCAAACCAACCCTGAGCAATGACGACATGGCAATCCCTGGCTGCGAAGGAAATTTATAGGATGGCGCGCCGGGGCGGCGCGAAGACGACCGGCTATTTTGGCATGACGCCGACGCGCTTACCGGCCCGTTGGGCGAAACGCACGACGAGAGGGGGCGCGTGCGCAAGCGAAGCCGGCATTTTGCGCGGGCTCGCACTCCGCACGTGCCTGGCTGCGTGCCTGACGTTTCCGTGAGCGGCCGGCGCGCGGCCGCGACCACCGCCGCACCACGTCATGCGGCCGCCCGCCGCCGCAATACGGCAGCCGCGACTTGCCGCGCCCACACGGCGCATGCGGCTTCGCCGGGATGGAAACCGTCCTCGGCCATCAGGTGGCGCTCGAGCGGCAGCGCGACGCGCAGGAACGTGCAGTGCGGCTGCATCCCGGCCCAGCCGGCGAGCGCCGTGTTGAGCCGCTTCGCGCGCAGCCCGAGATACCACGCGAGCGGTTGCGGCAGCGCCGGAAAGCGCTCCATCGGCGGCACTGCCGACAGGATCACGTGCCGGACCTGGAAGCGCGCGGCGAGCAGCCGGACGAGCTCGGCCTGCGCCGCCTGCCAGCGCGCCGGCGGCACGCCGCCCGTCACGTCGTTGACGCCGAGCGACGTCACGGCCACGTCGAACGGCGCGGCGGGTTCGACGGCGAGCCAGTCGACGAGCTCCTGCGTGGTCAGGCCCGTGCGCGCGAGCAGCTTCCAGCTGACACGATGCGTGGCCGCCAGCGCGCTCGCCAGTTGCCCGGACAGCGCGTCGCGCTGCGTCGCGACGCCGACGACCAGCACGCGCAGCGGCGGGCCGTCGCCGGCGACGCCGTCGCGCGGGCCGGCTGCTTCGGGCAGCCGCGGCGTGACGCGCCGCACGTAGCGCCCCTGTGCGAACAGCAGCGGGCCGAGGGCGGCGGTGGCGAACGGGTATCCCATGATGTCGATCCGGTGGCGGTTGTGGGCTGGCGCAGCGCGGCGCCAGGGTGTGCATCGATGTGCGCCTATTGTGTCCGATCGCTGCGCGAATGGGGCCGGATTGGCCGTCCGGACAGGGGGCGACTGCCCGAGCGGACAGGGGATGGCCGCGCAGCCGGCCCGCGCAGCCCCGTCCGGCGGCGCGCCCGAAATGCGCGCCGCCGACGTGTTAACATGCGCGTCCTGCCTGCGTGTCCGCTTGCTTCGCCAGCCTGCCGCGCACGGCATCCTCCCGGCGTTCCGCCGTCAACCGCAATACCATCCGCCATCATGTCCGCAGGCCTCAATCCCGCCCAGAACGAAGCGGTGCGCTACCTCGACGGTCCCTGTCTCGTGCTCGCCGGCGCGGGCAGCGGCAAGACCCGCGTGATCACGCAGAAGATCGCGCACCTGATCGAAGCGAAAGGCTTCGAGCCGCGCCACATCGCCGCCGTCACGTTCACGAACAAGGCGGCCGCCGAAATGCGCGAGCGCGTGGGGAAGCTGCTCGAGGGCAAGACGCTCACCACGCCCGGCAAGGAAGGCCGCAAGGTGCCCGTCAACCAGCTCACCGTCTGCACGTTCCACTCGCTCGGCGTGCAGATCCTGCGCCAGGAGGCCGAGCACGTCGGCCTGAAGCCGCAGTTCTCGATCATGGATTCGGACGACTGCTTCGGGATGGTGCAGGAGCAGCTCGGCACGACCGACAAGGGCCTGATCCGCAAGATCCAGAGCATCATCTCGCTGTGGAAGAACGGCCTGATCATGCCCGACGAGGCGATGGCGATCGCGGCCAACGAGGATGAGCACCAGGCCGCGCTGGTCTACCGCAACTACGTCGCGACGCTCCACGCCTACCAGGCGGTCGACTTCGACGACCTGATCCGCCTGCCCGCCGAGCTGTTCGCGAAGAACGAACAGGTGCGCGACCGCTGGCAGAACAAGCTGCGCTACCTGCTGATCGACGAGTACCAGGACACCAACGCGTGCCAGTACGAACTGCTGAAGCTGCTCGCGGGCCCGCGCGCCGCGTTCACGGCGGTCGGCGACGACGACCAGGCGATCTACGGCTGGCGAGGCGCTACGCTCGAGAACCTCGCGCAGCTCGGCAAGGATTTCCCGAAGCTGCACCTGGTCAAGCTCGAGCAGAACTACCGGTCGACGGTGCGCATCCTCACCGCCGCGAACAATGTGATCGCGAACAACCCGAAGCTGTTCGAGAAGAAGCTGTGGTCCGAGCACGGGATGGGCGATTCGATCACCGTCACGCCGTGCAACGACGAGGAGCACGAGGCCGAATCGGTCGTGTTCCGGCTGTCGGCGCACAAGTTCGAGCGGCGCGCGCAGTTTCGCGACTACGCGATCCTGTATCGCGGCAACTTCCAGGCGCGGATCTTCGAGCAGGTGCTGCGGCGCGAGCGCATCCCGTACGTGCTGTCGGGCGGCCAGTCGTTCTTCGACAAGGCCGAGATCAAGGACCTGTGCGCGTACCTGCGCCTGATCGCGAACGCCGACGACGATCCCGCGTTCATCCGCGCGGTCACGACGCCGCGCCGCGGGATCGGCAACACGACGCTCGAAGCGCTCGGCTCGTTCGCGGGCCAGGCGAAGGTGTCGCTGTTCGAAGCCGTGTACATGGGCGGGATCGAGGCGCGGCTGTCCGCGCGCCAGGTCGAGCCGCTGCGCATGTTCTGCGACTTCATCCAGCGCCTGACCGACCGCGCGGACAAGGAGCCCGCGACCGTCGTGCTCGACGACATGATGGAGGCGATCCACTACGAAGCGTACCTGTACGACGCGTTCGACGAGCGTCAGGCGCAGTCGAAGTGGCAGAACGTGCTCGAATTCCTCGAATGGCTGAAGCGCAAGGGCACGAAGCCCGAGGCGGAGGCCGTCGACGGCGAGGCGGAAGGTTTCCACAACGCGGACGGGCTCGCCGATACGGGCAAGAACCTGCTCGGCCTGATCCAGACCGTCGCGCTGATGTCGATGCTCGAAGGCAAGGAGGAGGACCCGGACGCCGTGCGGCTGTCGACCGTCCATGCGTCGAAGGGGCTCGAGTATCCGCACGTGTTCCTGGTCGGCGTCGAGGAGGGCATCATGCCGCACCGCGGCGGCAGCGAGGACGACGGCCCGATCGACAACGAGCGGATCGAGGAAGAGCGCCGGCTGATGTACGTCGCGATCACGCGCGCGCAACGCAGCCTGCACCTGAACTGGTGCAAGAAGCGCAAGCGGGCGCGCGAGACGGTCGTGTGCGAGCCGTCTCGCTTCATCCCCGAGATGGGCCTCGACGAAGCGCCGCCGCCCACGCCGGAAGAGGCGCCGATGTCGCCGAAGGACCGGCTCGCGAGCCTGAAGGCGCTGCTGCAGAAGTGATGCGGCAGAAGTGACGCGGCGCGGCGCCGTGGTGCGCGATGCGATCCGGCGGCCGGCGATCCGCAAAGACAAAACCCCCGCGATGCGCGTGCGTCGCGGGGGTTTTTTGTTGGCCGGCTGGCGTTACTTCGCCGAGTTGACCATGTAGTCGACGGCTGCCTTCACGTCGGCGTCGGATGCGCTCGACCCGCCCTTCGGCGGCATCGCGCCCTTGCCGTGCAGCGCGTAGTTGTAGACCGTGTCCATCGAGTCCTTCAGGCGCGGCGCCCAGTCTTCCTTGCTGCCGAACTTCGGCGCGCCGAGCACGCCAGCCGCGTGGCAGGCCTGGCAGGTCGACGTGTACAGCGCCTTGCCGGCCGTTGCGGCATCGGCGCTGGCTGGTGCGGCGGCGGGCTTTTCGCCGGCCTTCGGGATCGCGGCGATCGCAGCCATCGCGGCGGCGGCCTGCGCGTTCGACGCGTCGCCGCCCGATGCTGCGGCCCCGCTGGCGGCGGTCGCCGCGTTCGCGGCAGGCGCGGCCGGTTCGGGGAAGTTCGCGCCGTCGTTGTTCGCCATGTAGACGATCGCGCGGGCGATTTCATAGTCGCTGACGTCGTCGGGGCTCGTGCCGCCGCGCGCCGGCATCGCGCCCTTGCCCGCGAGGGCCGTCTTCAGCAGCGTGTCGAAACCTTGCGAGATGCGTGGCGCCCAGTCGTCCTTGTTGCCGAACTTCGGCGCGCCGGCAGCGCCCGTGCCGTGACAGGTCACGCAGACGGCCTTGTAGACTTCCTCGCCAGTCTTGTACGTGCGTGGCGCGTTGGCGTCCTTCACGTCGACCTGCGCGAGCGGGGCGATACGCGCGGCGACCTGCTCGTCGGATAGCGCGTCCGTGCCGGCGCCGGAACGGAACGCATGGTTCGCATAGTTGGCGAACAGGACGATCAGGATGATCGGAATCGCGAACGACGCGATGATGACGGCAATCAGCTGCCCGGGGGTTTTGACGGGGGATTCGTGGGGTGCTTCGCTCATGCTTGCCTCGTCTCCATGAATAGGAATTTTGAGCGCGGTGCAACGGCAGAATGGCAGTCCAATGAAGCACGGACGATTATAGACGGAACGTTTACATCACGGCGAGCGGTGCGATGGCGCGTGTTTACCCGCACGAAACGTGGCCCGGCGGGGATTCGGCGGGCAAGGTGGACGCGTCATGGGAAACCGGGTATCCTTGCCGTCTTGCCAATTGTGGGCGGCCTGTATATTGGGGTCGCTTCACTGTCACAAGCGCCCGTAGCTCAATGGATAGAGTACTGCCCTCCGAAGGCAGGGGTTGCTGGTTCGATCCCAGCCGGGCGCGCCAAGTCTAGTCTGTTCAGGCTCTCCGCAGTTTCGCCACATCATCGGCGCATCCTTTTCCCGCTAGCAGTAACATCCCGGCCGGTTGGCTGCTCTCGGCATTGCACCGTCACGCGGTTATGCGAGAATCGCCCGCAACGACAACTCCAAGCGTCGATCGCGGCGGCCGTCCGTGCATCGCGCCGACTCCCATGACTGCCACCCCGTCTACCCCGACCGCAGTCGATGCCCGTGCGCCGACCGATGCGCAGCAGGCGCTGCTCGCGCGCCTGCAAGCCTATTCCCCCGACGACCCCGACGCGCCCCTGCCGTACAGCCGGCGCCTCGCCGAAGCCGAAGGCTGGTCGCACGCCCACGCGCTGGCCGTGATCGACGAATACAAACGCTTCGCGTTTCTCGCTCAAGCGGCCGGGCACCCGGTCACGCCGTCGGTTGCGGTCGATGCGGCATGGCATTTCCACCTGCAGTACACGCTCGAATACTGGGACGTCTTCTGCGCCGGCGTGCTGCGCGCGCGGCTGCATCACATGCCCGGCACGGGTGCGCCGGACGAGGCCGCCGTGTATGCGCAGCGCTATCGCGACACGCTCGACAGCTATCGCCGGCTGTTCGGCAGCGAGCCGCCGGAGTCGATCTGGCCGTCGCCTGCCGGCTCGCGCACAGCGCCGGAATCGTCGGAGCCTGAGACGGCCCTGCCGGGCGAATCGGGTTCACCGGCTCGCAGAACCTGGCGCAACCGGCTGCCGAAACTCGTGTGGCCGGCGGCCGTCGCGAGCGTCGCGGCGACCTGCGCATCGGCGCAGGACTTCAACGTGCTGAACTACACGGGGCCGCAGTTTCTCGTGTTCTATGTGCCGGCCTGCGTCGTCGCGTTGTTGCTGATCGTGGCGCTTCAGGCGATCGAGTTCCGGTGTCGCCGCCGGGGCGGGCACACCCGCAACGCGTCGGCAGACATGACGGCCGACGAGGTTGCCTATCTGACCGGTGGCGAAACGCGGGTCGCGCAGGTCGTGACGATGTCGCTCGCGCACACGGGCGCGATCGAATTGCGTAGCGTCCCGAAGCACGGCGGTTATGTGCGGATCGGCGACCTGGCGCGCGCGGGGGCGCACGACGACCATTGCGCGTGGCTGAGCGAGCAGCCGGACGGCGAAGTGCGCTTCGAAGCGTTTCGCCAGCGGCTTGCGCGGTACGTGCAGGAGGTCGTCGACGGCATGCGTGCGCAGGGCTGGCTCTGGGCGCCCGGCGAGATGCGCGCGTCGCGCATGGCCGCGCGCGCGATCGTCCTGCTCGTGCTGGGCGTCGGCGCCGCGAAACTCGCGATTGGCCTGAGCCGCGGACGGCCCGTGCTGCTGCTGGTCCTGTGCATGGCGGTGTTCGCGATCGCGTACCGGATCGTCGCCAAACGCCTGACCGGCTTCGGGCGAGGTGGCGCGACGGCTGCCGGGCGTGCTGCGTTGCTCGCGCGCCGGATCGCGCACGATCCGCGGGCCGCGCGAGCGCCGCAGTCCGCCGGCGACATGCCGGAAACGCGCGCGGCAGCAGGCCGCGAACGCGACGAGCCGGACCCGTTGCTGTGGACGGCCGCACTGTTCGGCACCGGCGCGCTGGCCGGCACCGCATGGTCCGCGTATTCGAGCACGGTGCAGGCCGCGTCGCGGGCGTCGTGGGCCGCAGCGGCAAAAACGGGCAGCGGCGGTTCGTCCGACCTGTCCGACAGCAGTTGCTCGTCGTCGAGCTGCAGTTCGTCGAGTTCGTGCAGCTCCAGCTCGTGCAGCTCGAGCAGCTGCGGCGGATGCTCGTCGAGCAACTGAGCGCGGCGCCGGCGGGTGATGGCAACTAACGGCAGACAGCGTGCCGCAGGTGGTAAAAGCAACAACCCACCGCCGGGCAGGCCGACCCCTGCGGACAAGACGGGTTGACCGGATCGAAGCGCCGTTTCCGCCGAAGCCCACGTCAATGCGCCGGGATGAAAAAGCAGGCGCCGACGGCGAATCGATTTCGACGTCCGTTCTATCCAGCCCGCCCAAACGGGATCGCCCCCATCCCCGGAACAGAAGTCAGAACGCCGCTCTTTTTCGTTGTCGAGCGTCGCCGTGTGCTTTCTATACTGCATCGTCCACGATCGCGGCCCGTGTGCCGCGCCGTTTCCCGTTCCCGTCCCGTGCGGCCTCGCATCGAGCCGCTGCGCCGGCCTACTTGCGACCGCAAATGAACGTTACGACCTCCGACGATTGCATTGGCGTGCTGCCCGACCATCCGTGGGCGAAGCATTTCATCGTGCTGGGCTACCGGGATGGCGCTTTCTCGGCCATTCCGAACAATTTTTTCCGCAACTGGCTCGACGAAGAGGCTCAGGTTGGCACCTTCCATATCGGCCGTTGCTCGACGATCGGCGTGGGCTCGATCGCGAAGTACGACCAGGGGAGCCAGAAACTCGTGATCGGCAAGAACGTGGCCGGCGGAATGCGCCTGCGTTTCGTGCTGAACGGCCAGCACGAGATTCGAACCATTTCCACCACGCTGTTCAGCCTTTACGGAAATGGCCTCGACAACGCGTCGATGCCGCAATATCCGGATACCGTGATCCACAACGACGTCTGGATCGGCGACGAAGCGCTGTTCCTGGGCGGCAGCCAGATCGAGAGCGGATGCGTGATCGGCGCGCGGGCCGTCGTTCCGCCCAATTTCCGCACCGAGGCTTACGGGATCTATGCGGGTTCGCCGGCACGTCTGATTCGCTTCCGTTTCACGGAGAAAGTGCGCGAACAACTGTTGCAGCTCGCGTGGTGGGACATGCCGCTCGACTGGATCAAGCAGAACAACGACGCGTTTCTCGTCGATCTCGCGGCCGATGAAGGGCTCGCGCTCGACACGCTCGCGGCGCTCAAAGAGGCGAAGGACCGCGCAATGAGCGAGTCCGGCAGCCCGGCCGCCGCACCGACGCCGGTCTGATGGTTCGTTCGTGCTGCGCGGCCGGCCGCGCAGCGCGCATTCGCCGACGCGCTGCCGGCCACGCATTGCCGGCCGACCAAGGCGCCGCCACGCGCCGGCCGATCCCGCACCGCACGCCCCATCTGCCGAACAGCCGCGCGGAATGGACTCAGATCGCCGCATCGCGGCGATGTCCGCTTCGGTAGCCTGTCATTCGAAGCTGTCCGCGCCGAAACGGTCACCTGAGCGCACCGCGCATGCCGGAGCGCCGCCGCGTCGGCCGGACATGACGAACCGCCGCCTTGCCCTGCCTTTCATGACGACGCCTGCTCCCGACGATTCCGCGCTTGTTCAGCAAGCCGCAACCCTGTGCCAGAACGGACGGTTCGCCGACGCATTGTCGTGCATCGCGCCGCTGCTCGACGTGCCGGCGCCGGCCATTGCGGCGTTGCACGTCGCGGCGATCTGCGCGCTCGGCCTGAACCGGCTCGCCGATGCGGAAGCATGGTGGCGGCGCGCGATCGACGCGATGCCTGCGTTCGATCCGGCTTACGAGAGCCTTGGCGCGCTGCTCGTGTCGCAGGGGCGGCTGCCCGAGGCCGAGGCGATCGTGCGCCGGCAGCTCGCGTCGGTCACGCCGTTGCGGGCGTCGCACCATCACCGGTTCGGCAAGGTGCTCGAAGCGCTCGGCCGGCTCGACGAGGCCGAGCAGGCGTTCGGGCAGGCGCTGCTGATCGAGCCGCAGTCCGCCGACGTGCTGGCCGATTTCGGCCACCTGCTGCGCGTCCTCGGCCGGCCGGCCGAGGCGGAACTCGCGTACCGGCTTGCGATTGCCGTGCGTGCCGACCACGTGCTCGCGCACGCGAACCTCGGTGCGGTGCTCGTCGACATGCGACGGTTGCCTGAAGCGGAAGCGGCCAGCCGGCAGGCGCTCGCGCTGTGCCCGGATCACCCGGAGGCGCACTACAACCTCGGCGTCGCGCTGCAGAATCTCGATCGCCTGCCCGAAGCGGAAGCGGCGTATCGCGACGCGATCCGCTGCCGCCCCGGCCTGCCGCAGCCGCACAACAATCCCGGCTGCGTCGTGCGCGCGCAGGGCCGCCACGACGAAGCGATGGCCGCGTTCGCCGATGCGCTCGCGCTCGCGCCGGACATGGCCGAAGTGCACTACAACCTCGGCACGACGTTCGCGCATGCCGGCCGCCACGGCGACGCCGAACGCGCGTACCGCCGCGCGCTCGAACTGCGCGCCGACTACGACGATGCGCAGTTCGGGCTCGCGACGCTGCTGCTCGGCCTCGGCCGGTTCGAGGAAGGCTGGCGGCGCTACGAATCGCGCTACGAGCAGTCGGCGTTCGTGCATCGCCGCACGCGCGAGGTGCTGCGCTGCGCGCAATGGCAAGGCGAGCCGCTCGACGGCAAGACGCTGCTCGTCTGGCAGGAGGACGGCCTAGGCGACATGCTGCAGTTCAGCCGCTATTTCGCGGAGTTTCGCGCGCGGCAGGCGGCGCGAGTGGTCTTCGCGTGTCAGCCCGCGCTGCATCGGCTGATGGAAACGATCGACGGCATCGATGAAGTGCTCGATCACGACGCGGCCGCAGCGCGCGCGGATCGGTTCGACTTCTGGACGAGCCTGCTGAGCGCGCCGCTGCACGCCGGCACGACGCTCGACACGATCCCGCCGCCGGCGCGGCTCGTGCCCGATCTCGCCCGTGTCGCGCGCTGGCGTGCGCGCCTCGACGTGCTGCCGGTCGGCCCGCGCGTCGGGCTCGTCTGGAAGGGCAACCCGAAGCATCACAACGACGCGCACCGTTCGCTGCCGTCGCTCGCGTTGCTGACGCCGCTCTGGAGCGTGCCGGGCGTGAGTTTCGTGAGCCTGCAGAAAGGGCAGGGTGAAGACGAGGCGCGGCATCCGCCGGGCGGCCTGCCGTTGCTGCATCTTGGCTCGGAGCTCGATGATTTCGCGGATACGGCCGCGATCGTCGCGCAGCTCGATCTGGTGGTGTGCGTCGACACTTCGACCGCGCATCTGGCCGCATCGCTCGGCAAGCCCTGCTGGGTGCTGCTGCCGAATCAGGACGTGGACTGGCGCTGGATGCACGACCGCGACGATTCGCCGTGGTATCCGGGCACGGTGCGGCTGTTCCGGCGCGGCCGCGACGAAAGCTGGATCCGGATGGCCGAGCGCGTGCGCGAGGCGTTTGCCGCACATTTCACGGCCTGTTGCGCGACGACGGACGAAACGGCGCGTACCGTCTGACGGCACGGCAGCGTGTGCTGTGCCGCCGCGTCGCGGCATACTGCGGGGAACGCGGCGCTGCCGCCTCCGCTTTTCAGATCAATCGAGGCCCTCGTGGAAAACATCGTCATCGTCGGCTCGTCCGGTCACGCCAAGGTCGTGATCGACATCGTCGAACAGGCCGGCCGGTACCGGATCGCCGGGCTGATCGACGCGTTCAGGCCCCGCGGCGAGGAAACGCTCGGCTATGCGGTGCTGGGCACCGAGCGGGACCTGCCGCAGCTGATCGACACGCACGGGCTTGCCGGGGTGCTGGTCGCAATCGGTGACAACCACGCGCGCGAGACCGTGACGGCCACTCTCGCGGCCCTCGCGCCCGGCCTGCCATGCGTGTCGGCGGTGCATCCGTCTGCGTGCATCGGCAAGGCGTCGACGATCGGCGCGGGCACGGTCGTGATGGCCGGCGCGGTGATCAATCCGTGTTGCACGATCGGCGAAGGGTGCATCGTCAACACGAATGCGTCGCTCGATCACGATGGCGTGATGGAGGATTTTTCGAGCCTCGCGCCGGGCGTCGTCACGGGCGGCAATTGCCGGATCGGCCAGGGCGCGGCGGTCGGCCTCGGCGCGATGCTGCGGCACCGGATCGCGGTCGGCGAGCACAGCGTCGTCGGCGCGGGCGCGGTCGTGCTGCGCGACGTCGCGCCGTATACGGTCGCGTACGGCAACCCGGCGCGCCGGGTTCGCGACCGTGCGGCCGGCGAGCGCTATCTGTGAGCGTCGCGCGTCAGTAAGCGATCAGCTCGACGATACGGCGGACCATCGCGTCGGTGAGCGCCGGGTAGATCGGCAGGCACAGCACCTTGCGTGCGGCTTCCGACGCGACGGGCAGGTTGTCGCGGTTCGCGGACGGCAGCCCGCGATACATCGGGAATTCCGAAATCAGCGGATGGAAGTAGCGGCGCGCGTACACGTCGTATTCGCGCAGCTTCTGGTAGAGCGCATCGCGGTCGAGCGGGTAGTCCTCGTCGACGAGGATCGCGAAGTACGCATGGTTTGCGACGGTCTGGCCGCCGAGCGGCACGCAGCGGATGCCGCGCACGTCGCTCAGCAGCGCACGGTACAGCGCGTCGATCTCGCGGCGGCGCGCGAGCGCGCCGTCGATATGCTGCAGTTGCAGCATCCCGAACGCGGCGTTGATCTCGCTCATCTTGCCGTTGATGCCGGGCGCGACGACCGTGACTTCGTCGACGAAACCGAAGTTCTTCAGGTGATCGATGCGTTGCTTCGTCTTCGCGTCGGGGCAGATGATCGCGCCGCCTTCGAACGTGTTGAACACCTTCGTCGCGTGGAAGCTCAACACCGACAGGTCGCCGTGAGTGAGCACGCTGCCGGCGGCGTTGCGCACGCCGAACGCATGCGCCGCGTCGTAGATCACACGCAGGTTGTAGTTGTCGGCGATCTTCTGGATGGCCTCGACGTCGCACGGGTTGCCGTAGCAGTGCACGGGCATGATCGCGGTGGTTTGCGGCGTGATCGCCGCCTCGATGCGTGCGGGGTCGAGATTGAGCGTGCCGGGCGTGACGTCGACGAATACCGGCTTGATGCCGTTCCACAGCAGCGAGTGCGCGGTCGCGACGAACGAGTACGGCGTCGTGATGACCTCGCCAGTGATGCGCAGCGCCTGCAGCGCGGTGACGAGCGCGAGCGTGCCGTTCGCGAACAGCGACAGGTACGGCACGCCGAGGTACTCGCACAGCGCGCGCTCGAACTGCTGATGGAACGGGCCGCCGTTGGTCAGCGTGCGGGTTTCCCAGATCTTCTCGAGGTACGGCAGGAATTCTTCGAGCGGCGGCAGGTGCGGCTGCGTGACGTAGATGCGTTCGTGCGGCAATTGCGCGACGGACGACGCGGGCAGGCTGGCGGTCATGATGGTCTCTCTCGATCTGACGTGAGGTTCAGGCCTCTGCCGCGGCCTGTGCGGTAGCCGTGTCGTCGAACAGCGGCGTGTCGAATGCGGTGACGGGCTCGCCCGCGCACCAGCGGGTCCACATCGTGCGCAGCGCCGACGACAGCCCGGCTGCGACGATGGCCGGCTGGAACGCGGCGGATTGCAGGCAACGCGCGCGCAGTGCCGTGCGCAGTGTCTGCAGCGCGGCCGTGTCGCGGCCGAGCGCCAGTGCCTTCGCGACGAAATCGTCTTCGTCCGTCGCGATGTATTCGTCGAGCCCGACGTGCTGCAGCCAGCCCGCGCTGCCGCGCCCGGCCATCGTCGCGCCGGGGATCGTCACGGTCGGCACGCCCATCCACAGCGCATTCAGCGTCGTCGTCGAACCGGTGTACGGGAACGCGTCGAGACAGAGGTCGACGCTGTGATGCTGCTGCATGTAAACGGGGGTGCTCGAGCGCCGGTGGAACGTCAGGCGGCCGGCATTGATGCCGGAGGCTGCGAACCATTCGGTCAGCGTCTGCTGGTCGCCGTCGTTGCCGATCGCGCCGAGCGCCATGCGCGCGGTCGGATCCGCGTGCAGCACGCGCGCCCAGACCTCGATCACGTGCGGGCTCAGCTTGTTCAGGCGGTTGAAGCTGGCGTACGTCGTATAGCCGTTGCGCAGCGCCGGCAGCACGTTGACGGGCGGGCAGTTCGGCGCCGGCATGAACGGCGCGATCGCGGGCAGCCGCACGAGCTGCTCGACGAACTGGTCGTCGAATGCGCCGTGCGGCGCGACGAAGCGGTCCGTCAGGTAGTAGTCCATTGCGGCGAGCCCGGTCGTGGCCGGATAGCCGATCCACGATGCCTGAACCGGCGCCGCGCGCTGCGCCAGCGCAACGAGCCGGTTGCGGCCGGTATGGCCCGACAGGTCGATCACGATGTCGATGTGGTCGTTGCGCACGCGTTCAAGGAAGGCCGTGTCGCTCATGCCGGCGACGTTGCGCCAGGTCGTCGCGTGGGCCTTGAAGCGTTCCGACGTGTAATCTTCCTCGAAGTGATTGTGATAGAAGTGCATCGCAATGCCGGGATCGGCCGCGAGATGCTCGATCACGGGCACCGCGTAGGAGGCGACCGCGTGGCTGAACAGGTCGCCCGACACGAAGCCGACCTGCAGCTTGCGCGCCGGGTCGCGCGAGTTCGAGAACACGGCTGCGCGCTTGCGCTTGAGATTGTCGTAGCGCTCGCCGAACTTGCGGTGTGCCGCAACGAGCGCCTGCGGACCGAAGTCGCTGCTGTGCGCGATACAGAACAGCATGCTGCTGTGGGTGATGCTGTCGGTCGGATTGATTTCGATCGAGCGCTTCAGCCAGCCGATCGCTTCCTGCGTTGCGCCCAGTTCGAGCAGCACGAAGCCCAGCGTGCCGCATGGCGCGGCGGCGCCGGGCGCGAGCTCGACCGCGCGCCGGCAGGCCGCGATCGCTTCATCCGTACGGCGCAGCGCGAACAGCACGAGACCGCGAATCCGCATTGTCTCCGGGTGATCGGGCTGAAGCTGGAGCAGGCGCTTGCACTGCTCGTCGGCCTCCGCGAGACGGTTCATCATCCGCAGCGTATCGGCGAGCAGCATGCGCACGAGGATTTCATCCGGCAGCAATTCGATCGTACGAAAGCCGGCCTTTATCATCTCCGCGAAGCTGCCTTCCCGGTGAAGCGATGCGGACAGTGCGCGCCAGCATGCGCCGTCTTCCGGGTAGTCGGCGACCAGTTGCTGCGCAAGTGCGGTGGCTTCCGCGTGCTTGTTCTTGTCGAACAGCGCCGCGTGCTTTTGCAGCAGCGTCTGGCTGGGGCGGCGGACAGGCTTGCCGGAGTCGCTCTTCCCGCCTGTGCCGGCCGCGGTTTCCAGGACGATTGCCGTGTCGATGCCGCTCGGGGCCGTAGCGACCGCTGCAGTCGCGAGCACGATGTGGGGCGACGCCAACTGCGCGATCAGGCCGTCCAGTGCCGGGCCGTGCACGCCGCGCTGTTGCGCGATCTCGACGGCGATCCATGCAGCGGCCGTTTGTCCGCTGCGATGCAGCGCGTGGATGTAGCTGACCCAGTAGTAGCCGTTGGCCGGATTCGCGCCGATGGCGGCTTCGAAATGTGGCACCGCATCAGCCGCCTGGCCCGTATCGACCATCAACACCGCGAGGTTGTAATGTGCATCGCCATGCGCGGGCATCGCGTCGAGGATGGCCTCGTACAGCGCCCGGGCGTCGTCGAACGCGCCGGCGCGCTGGCGCTCGAGCGCGTTTTCCATGACGAGCGCAATGTCCTGCGCAAGCTGCTGTTCAGGCGTGAGCGCGGCGGAGGCGGGCAGTTCGGTCGAGAACATGATGAATTCTGCGGAAAGTCGGTCGATACCATTATCGGTAGCGTGCCGCCGCGCCGATGCCGCGAGATGACGGTAAAAGCCCGGTCAGTTTGGCCGATTGAACGGGCGGCCGCGGCACCGGGCGACGCGGCCGGCGGCAGGCAAAAAAGTGCCGGTGTCAAGTCTTTCGCGCAAATCACGCAGGGCTTGAAACCGTATATGGGGCAGTAGGTTAGCTCTTTTCGGGGCCGCTTTGCAGAACCGCGGCTTCGTCGGCTAGGAGCCACATAAGAGCGTCGGGAGAGAAAGCCGCATCGCACTGTGTCGTGCTGGATTGCCGAGGAACGGCGGGCCTGTCGCGTCATCATAGCCCAAGAGGCTTGGCGGCCTCCAGAATGAAGAACGCGCAGCTGAGGGCTGCGCGTTCGATGGATGCCGTTGGAATGCGATGCCATCATGTAGGCTTTGATGGCGCGCTCCGGGTCGTCGTGCCCTTCCTGAATCCCCGATCCCCCGCCATGAACGCCTCCAGCATGTGCGGGATCAACTTCTCTGCATCGACTGCTTCGCCATATGCCTGCGCGTGCAGCGCGGCGTAGCGGTCGAGGTCGGCTTTCAGGCTGGCCGGGCAGGCAAAGGTCAGCTTGACGTTCTCGGTCTTGGGCAGCGGCCCGAGCCGCAGCTTCTTGGTCGCGCTCATTGCGAAGCTCCCCGATTGAAGAACAGCGGCTGGTAGGGCCGCAGCACTAGATCCCGGTTGACGATGATCCGCACCGGCAGGCCCGGCCGCTCGGTCAGCGTCGGCTGGATGTTCATGTTGCGCCGGGTGATCTCCTGGCCGACCTGATTGATGCCGTCCTGGGCGCTGTCGCGCCCGGCGATGACGATGCGGTTGCCGTCCTGGCGGTTCTCCGGCGCGGCCAGCTCGGCTCCGACGCCCAGCAGCGTCGTCAGCACCGCGCCCGCGACGATGCGATTCCAATGCCAATCCACGTCATCCTCTAGACCGGAATAGCCGGCTGGATCGGTGCCGACAAGGTTGTCGAGCGTCAGCGAGGACGTGTCGGGCAGGATGATCCGGTTCCACACCACCTGCACGCGGCTCTGCCCGTAGCTGACCTGGCTGTTGTAGCGCCCGAGGATGCGCGACCCCTGCGGGATCAGCAGGTACTTGCCTGTAGCCGTGTCATAGACCGGCTCCGTCACCGTGGCGATCACGTCGCCCGGCAAGTCCGACTTGATGCCCGTCACCAGCGCGCCCGCGATCACGGTTCCAGCCATCACCTGATAGGGCGACGCCGGCAGCGCCAGATTGCCGGAATTGCGGGTTTCCGTAGAACCGGCTTTCAGGAACGCCTCCTTCTGGTCTTGCCGGTTCTGCACGGCGGTCGGGTCGCCAGGCTGCGCCGCCGTCGAGGCCGACCCGGCTGCGAGCGGGTCGAAGGCCGCGAGCGCGCTTGCACCACCAGGCGCACCCGGCGTCGCCTGCGCCACCGCGGCGGTGGGGCCTTGGCCGCCCGAACGGAAGAACACCGACGAAGCCGCAGCGGCTTCTTCCTCCTTGCGCAAGGCATCGTTGGGATGGTGGCCGGGGGCCGCGTAAGCGGCCACGGCCGGCTGCTGCGAGTTCACGATGGCCGGGCCAAGATCGCCCGGCAGCGGCGGCCCCAACTCGGGCACCTTCGGCTGCAGCTTCGAGTAGTCGGCCGGCAGGCCGTCCAGCCCTTCGGACTTCGAGACGCGATCGACGTTGTAAAGCTCGGGCTGCTCGCCCGCGCTGCGCCGCTGCGGTTGCAACGACCAGATCGTGGCTCCGAGCACGGCGACCGACAGGCCGCCGACGAGGATGGCCAGCGTGCGCCGGTTCAGGCGCGTGACCGGGCGCGGCTGGGCGCGCAGCGCCAACGCCTCGGGCGCGACCTTGCCCGCTTGCGGCCTGGCGAGGTCGGGGGTGTCGTCCTGGATCATGGTCAGTTCCTCCGTGCCACGCCATCCGTGCGCTCGATCCGCACCATGGCGCCCTTGTCGCCGCCCAGGCGCAGCTCTGCCGCGCCAAAGAGGCGATCCACGATGTAGTACGGCGAGCGGAAGCGGTAGTTCACCAGTTGCCCGTCGCCTTCCGGCCCTATCACGAACAGCGGCGGCAGCTCGCCTTGCGCGATGCCAGCGGGGAACTGGATATAGACCTTCTGCCCGTCGTCGAAGGCGCGCAACGGCTTCCACGGCGGATTGCTGCCGCTGATTGCGTAGCGGAAGCGCAGGTTCTCTAGCGCCAGCCCGGCATCGACCGGCGCGGCGGCATTGGCCGCCTGCGCTTGGCGCTGTAGCGCCAGCATCCGGTCGCGCGGGTACTCCCAGGACACCGACGCCATCCACGTCTTTTCCGTCGAAGCCAGCTCCAGCAGGTACGTCCTGCGGCTGGTGGTGATGACGAGATTGGTCTTGAGGCCTGAGCGAATCGGCTTGACCAGCACGTTCACGCGCAGATCGGCACCGCTGCCGCTGGACGTGTCGCCCACGATCCAGCGCACGGTATCGCCAGCGGCCACCGTCACCAGTTCCTCGCCCGGCTGGAGCGAAACCACGGTCACGCGGCCCACGGCCGCATAGACCTGATAGAGCGCCCCGTCCGTGAAGGGCCAAACCTGAATCGCATTGACGTAGCCCTCGCGCGTGGGGGCTACGCGGGCCTCGGCATTGGCGCGCGAGACGCGCACCTTCTCGTCAGCCGGCTCCGGCGCAGGTTTGGCGTCCTCAGCTTCGGGCAACGGCTTCAACTGCGCCGGCATCGGTAGAACCTCGGGCACGGCCACCACCTCCACCGGCGCGGGCGGCTCCGGCAGCGGCTGGGCCTGCACCGGCTCATCGAGCGAGATGGTCGGCGGTGGCTTGCCCTGCGAGGCGCAGCCCACGAGGGCAAGCAGGATCACCGGCAAAGCGGATTTACGGAAAAGATCATTCATGGCTTGGCTCCTTCGGAAGAATCCAGTTCGCGGCTCCACGACAGGCCGTTGACGTAGATGCCCAGGGGGTTCTTGCGCAGGCGTTCTTCGGTGCGCGGCGGCTGGAGCACGATGGACACCACGGCCGTCCACCGCTCCAGGCCCGCCGCGGCGCCGTTGACGTAGCGGCGTTCCGTCCAGCGCACGTTGAAAGACGTGTCGCTGGCGCGCACGACGCTGGTGATCTGCACCGTCACCGACTCCTTGCCGATGCGCGCGAACGGGTCGTTGACTCGCGCGTAGTCGTTGAGCACGGCCGCGCCCTTGTCGGTCGTGTAATCGTAGGCGTCCAGCCAGTTCTGGCGGACGACGATGGGGTCGATGGACAGCGAGCGCACCAGCGTCACGAAGCGCGCGATGTGGTGCGCCGTCTGTGCATCGTTGGGCCGGTACGGCGTGGCGGCTTCGCCCACGGCGCGCACCTGGCCCGCGTTGTCCACCTCCACGACGTAGGGCGTCACGAAGGACTGCGCCGAGCGCCACACCAGGCCGCCGGCCATCAACAGCGCGAGCGTCAGACAGCCGAAGGCCATCAGGCGCCAGTTCTTCGCCTGCACGCGCGGCGAGCCGATACGGTCGTCCCACACCTGGCCGGCAGCTTGGTACGGCGTGGCAGGCTGCGGCGTGTCGGCATAGCGCACCTGCGGTTTTCTGAATCGCATGGTCAGTTCTCCTTGTGAATCGCTTTACTCGTCGGAGCCGCGCAGGCTCGGGCCTTGCCCCGAGCCGCCACCGTCACCGCCGCGCAGCGTGTGCGCGGCGGTGGTCGCGGCGTGGGTGAGTTGCTGGCGGCGATGCAGCCGCTTGGCCCAGGCGGGTTGTTCCGGCTTCTGTGCAGCGGCGTCGCCTGCGGGGGCTTCTCCTGCGGAGGCTTGGCCGGCTGACGCGCCAGCGTCGGCCATCGAGCCATTCCAGCCAGCACGGAACGGAGCGGCCATCCGCTGCCCGGCAGCGGAAACACGGGATGCAGCCGCGTATCCGGCGGCCTGCGCGCCGGTCTTGGCGACGTTGCCCAGGCCCGCCATCGCGCCCTTTGCGCCGCCGCCAGCGGCGGCGGAACCGGCCTGGAACGCCGACTTCGCACTGCCGGCCGCCGTCGTGGCGGCGCGCGCACCGCTTCCGGCCAGCTTGGCGGCAGCCGGGGCCATGCGCGCGCCAGCAGCCACGGCGCCACCCACGCCCGTCGCGGCGGCGCCGATGGCGACAGCCGTGCCGGCAGCGCCGACAGCAGCACCGGCCATTGCGCCAGCGCCGAGCTGCGGCGCACCGGACACGAGGCCCGTGGCGACGCCGGGGCCGAAGATCCCCAGCGCCAGCAAGGTGAGCGAGGCCAGCATGATGACCAGCGCGTGGTCGATGGACGGTTCGGCGGGATGGACTTGAAACTGCGCGAACAGGCCCGAGCCGATGCCCACGATCACGGCCAGCACCAGTACCTTGACGCCGGACGACACCACGTTGCCCAGCACCTTCTCGGCGAGGAAGCTGGTCTTGTTCCACAGCGCGAACGGCACCAACACGAAGCCCGCGAGTGTGGTCAGCTTGAACTCGATCAGCGTGATGAAAAGCTGGATCGCCAGCACGAAGAAGCACAGGACCACGACCAACCAAGCGAGGAACATCACCACGATGGGATCGAGGTTCACGAACACCTCGGGAAACCCGGCCATCTCGCCGATCTGTTCCAGAATTGGCGCCCCGGCGTCGATGCCGGTCTTGGCCAGCCGGCCCGGCTGGAGGAAGTTCTCCATCGTGATGGCCGAGCCGGTGGCGGTGATGCCCAACCCGGCGAACGAGCGGAACACGATGCTGGCCAGCCAGTTGAAGTTGTTGAGGATATAGGCGAAGGCACCGACGTAGAGCACCTTGCGCAGCAGCTTGGCGATCACGTCCTCGCCCTGGCCGGTGGCATGGCTCATGGCCCAATACAGGCCGGCGATCGTCATGTCGATGACGATCAGCGTGGCCGTGAGGAACGCCACTTCGCCCCGCAGCAGTCCGAAACCCGAGTCGATGTAGGTGGCGAAGGTGTTGAGGAACTGGTCGATGATGGTCACGTCATTCATGGCGTGTCCTCCGGTTCGACGGGAACGGCCGGCGCCATGCCATCGGCCGATTCCTCGAAGCTCGGCGGGATCGGCGGCAGGTCGGGCAGCGTCAGGTATTCATCAGGCCCGGCCTGGCCAGAAAAGAAGCGCCGCCGGAAGGCTTCGGTAGCGGCGCGGCAGGCGTCCTCGCCCGTAGCCTGTCGGTCGGCCGCGCATTGCGCGCGCAATGCCTTGAGCCGCACGGGATCGGCGGCCAAGGCATCGGCAAGATTGTCGGCCGGCTGCTCGCTGCAAGCGGCCAGCAGCACAGCACACAGGACGAGGACACATCGCATGGCGGCCTCCCGTCAGTCGCGGTAGAAGTTCACGGTCTGCGGCGTGTACGGCGTGCCTTCGCCCAGGAAGCGCCGCCGCACTTCGCGGGCACGTTCCGTGGCCGCCGCCTGTCGCGCCAGCTCCAGCGAGGCGGCCCGGTCTTGTGTGATCTGGAGCCGTTGCGCCTGTATCGATTGCTTGGCCTGCAAGGCGAGCAACTGATTCATGGCCTGCATGGCCTGCAATGCACCGTGGGCCGACTGGCTCTTGCTCACAAGGTCGGCCAGCACGCTTTCGTCTTCGCCCAGGTTCTGCGACACCTGCGCCTGCATCTGCATGGTGGTCTGCAAGCCGTTGAGCGTGTTCCGCCAACGCTCCTGCGCGTCGCGGTACATCTGGTCGCCGCTGACGGTGGCGGCGTACTGCTCGGGATACAGGCGCGCGAACTCCCGATCGAGGTTCGTCACGTCGTAGGCCAAGCCGCGAGCCTGAGCGATCAGCCGCTCGGTCGTCGCCAGATTGGCGCGCAACTGGTTCACCACGCTGGACGGCAGGCTGGCGAGGTTGCGCGCCTGGTTCATCAGCATCTGCGCTTCGTTCTGAAGCTGCTGGATCTGGTTGTTGATCTGCTCCAGCGTGCGAATCGCGGTCAGCGTGTTCTGCACGAAGTTGGACGGATCGAACACCGTGATGGCAGATGCCGGTTGTACGGCCAGCAGCGATACCGACAGCGCGGCGGCGAGAGAAATGGAAAGCGCACGGATCTTCATAGCTGGTTCTCCAATAGGTGGTCAGCGGTACGGAGGGAACCCGGCGCGAGGCCGGGGAACGAGGGCAGCAGATCGGCCGCCCAATCGAGGCCGCAATGGCGCAGCCAGCCGCCTGCGAAGCCGGGCGTGCCGGCGTCCAGCAGCACGCGGTCCATGTCGCGCTGGTCTTGCGGCGTGGAAGCGCCCGCAAAGGCCAGCGTCGCCGGCCCCAGGTCGAGGTCGAATAGGCGGTTGCCGAAGCGGGATTGGTAGTAGTAGTCGCGCTTGGGCTGCGCGGTGGCGACGATTTCGATCTGCCGTGAGTTCAGGCCGAAGCCCTCGTAGATCGTACGAATCTGCGGCTCGGTCGCCTGCGGGTTCGGCAGGAAGATGCGGCTTGCGCAGCTCTCGATGATCGCGGGTGCGATGCTCGAATCCTTGATGTCCGCCAGCGATTGCGTGGCGAAGATGACACTGACGTTCTTTTTCCTGAGCGTCTTGAGCCATTGCCGGATACGCGCGGCAAACACCGGGTCATCGAGGAACAGCCACGCTTCATCGAGGATCAGCAGCGTGGGCGCACCGTCGAAGCGTTCATCGAAGCGCGCAAAGAGGTAATGCAGCACGGCCATGACGGCGGCCTTGTTGTGCATCAGTTCCTCCATCTCGAAGCACTGCACGTCGGCCATGCCTAGCCGGTCATGGTCGGCGTCCAGCAGCTTGCCGTGGGCACCGCCGAGCACATAGGGCGACAGCGCCTGACGCAGCGTGTTCGATTGCAGCAGCACGGAAAGCCCCGTCATCGTGCGCTGCTCCAACGGCGCACCGGCGAGGCTTCCCAGCGCCGACCAGATAGCCGCTTTCTCGTCGGGACCGACCGCCACGCCTTCATGCAGCAAGCGGCCTTCGATCCATTCGGCCGCCCAGGTGCGGTAGCCCTCGCGGTCGATGTGTGCCAAGGGCTGGAAGGCGATTTCGCCGTCCGTCCCGAGGTCGTAGTGCTCGCCGCCCAGCCCGAGAACCGTGGCGCGCATCGAGCGGCCCATGTCGAACGCGAAGATGCGCGAGCCGCGATAGCGGCGGAACTGCATTGCCAGCGTGGCGAGCAAAACCGACTTGCCCATGCCGGTCGGCCCCGCGACCAGCGTGTGGCCCACGTCGCCGATGTGAGTGACCAAGCGAAAAGGCGTGGCGCCATCGGTGCGCGTGACGATCAGCGGCGGGCCGTCCAGGTGCTCGTCCTTTTCCGGCCCGGCCCATACCGCCGACACCGGCATCATGTGAGCCAGGTTCAGCGTCGAGACGATGGGCTGCCGCACGTTGGCGTAGGCGTTGCCCGGAATGGACGACAGCCACGCATCCACGGCGTTGAGCGTTTCCGGGATGGTGATGAAGCCGCGTCCCTGAATGACGCGCTCAACCATGCGCAGCTTCTCGTCGGCCACGGCCGGGTCGGCATCGAGCACCGTCACCGTCGCGGTGAGGTAGCCGAAGGCGACTTGATCGCTGCCCAGCTCCTGCAAGGCCGCGTCTGCATCCGCCGCCTTGTTGCTGGCGTCGGTATCCACCAGCGGGCTTTCTTGCTGGAAGATCGTTTCGCGCAGCAGCGCGATGACGTTCTTGCGCTTGGCGAACCACTGGCGGCGCAGGCGCCCCAACTCCCGTTCCGCCTCGGCTTTGTCGAGGCACAGGAAGCGCGTGCTCCAGCGGTAGGCAAAGCCGAGGCGGTTGAGGTCGTCCAGAATCCCCGGCCAGGTCGAGGTCGGGAAGCCCCGCACCGACACCACGCGCAGGTGCTGGTCGCCCAGCATCGGTGCCAGGCCACCGACCAGCGCGGAATCGGTCAGCAGCGCGTCGATGTGGAACGGCACTTCGGGCACGCCGACGCGATAGCGCCGCGTCGAGATGGTGGCGTGTAGGTAGGTCAGCGTCTGGCTGTCATCGAGCCAGGTGATTTCCGGCATCACGCCATCGAGCAGGTCAAAGACGCGATCCGTCTCCGCGACGAAGGCTTGCAGGCGCTCGCGCCAGTCCACGCCATTCGTCGGCGTGTTCTCGTAGAGCATCTTGGCGGCACGGGCGCGCGATTCCTCGGGCGGCAGGTACACCAGCGTCAGGTGATAGCCGCTCTCGAAGTGGTTGCCCGAGTCCTCGAAGGTGGCGCGGCGTTCCTCGTCCACCAGCCACGACAGTGGCTCGGGAAACTCCGAGTGCGGATAGTCGGCGGCGGGTCGGCGCTCTGCTTCAATGAACAGCGCCCAGCCCGAACCCATGCGGCGCAGGGCGTTGTTCAGGCGTGCCGACGTGGCGATCAACTCGCCTTGCGTCGCGCTGTCGAGGTCAGGCCCGCGAAACCGGGCCGTGCGCTGGAAACTGCCGTCCTTGTTCAAGACGACGCCCGGCGCAACCAATCCAGCCCACGGCAGCCAGTCGGCGAGCAATGCGGGTCGCTGGCGGTATTCGGCAAGGTTCAGCATGGCGGCGTCCCCTCACACGTCCAGCAGCGGGCGGTGCTTGATGTGCCGGACGAACACGGCCATGAACTGCGGATCGACGCGCGCGCCCCATACCGCCAGCGAATGGCCGACGATCCAGAGCACGACGCCAGGAATCCACAGTTGCAGGCCTAGCCCGACGGCGGCGGCCAGCGTGCCGTTGGCGATTGCCACGGTGCGCGGCGCACCGCCCAGCAGGATCGGCTCGGTCAGCGAGCGATGCAGCGGCACCTCGAACCCAGCCGCGAAGGTATCCGGGCCGCTCATACGACGGCCCCGCCGGAGAAGCTGAAGAACGACAGGAAGAAGCTCGAAGCCGCGAACGCGATGGACAGGCCGAACACGATCTGGATCAGCTTGCGGAAACCACCCGACGTGTCGCCGAAGGCCAGCGCGAGGCCGGTTGCGATGATGATGATGACCGCGACGATGCGCGCCACCGGCCCCTGGATGGATTCGAGGATGGATTGCAGCGGGCCTTCCCACGGCATCGAGGAACCGGCGGCCTGCGCGGTGCCGGCCAGGAACAGCAGCAGCGCGGCCAGCAGCAGCCCTTGCCCAGCAGGGCGGGCCAGGCTACGCAGCCGTGCAAGGCGCAAAGCCGGATTTACGGAAACACGGAAAGCAGAAATGGTCATCTGCGTCATGGCAGTTCTCCAGGTTGGTCAGGGGACGGGGAAGTCGCCGCAGCGGATGCGGCATCGGGGATCGGCAGTAGCTCGGGAAACGACGTTTCCAGCGCGTCCGCCAGTTGGTAGCCCACGCCGTCGAAGCCGACGACGCGGGCGATGCTCTCGATGCGGCGCTTGCGCCCGCGCCCGACGATGTGGATCACCACGTTGACCGCCTCGGCGATCAGCGCACGGGGCGGATTCACGGCCACTTCGAGAATCAGTTGTTCCAGGCGCAGCAGCGCGCCCAGCGCGGAGCCGGCATGGATCGTGGCGATGCCGCCGGGGTGGCCCGTGCCCCACACCTTGATGAGATCCAGCGCCTCGGCGCCGCGCACCTCGCCGACGACGACGCGATCCGGCCGCAGGCGCATGGACGAGCGCACCAGTTCCGTCATGGACACCACGCCTGCGCGCGTGCGCAGTGGAACGTGGTCGCGCGCCGCGCATTGCAGTTCCACCGTGTCTTCGAGCACCAGTACGCGGTCGCCGGTGGCGGCGATCTCGGCCAGCAGTGCATTGGCCAAGGTCGTCTTGCCGCTGCTGGTAGCGCCGGCGATCAGCACGTTCTGACGCTCGCGCACGGCGCGAACGAGAAAGCCCGCTTGGGCGCTGGTCATCATCCCGTCGATGACGTACCGCTCCAGCGGAATCACGCCGATGGCGCGCTTGCGCAGCGCGAAGGCCGGCCCCGGTGCAGCAGGCGGCAAGATGCCCTCGAAGCGTTCGCCCGTCTCGGGCAGCTCCGCCGACAAGAGCGGCTGGCCGCGATGGACTTCCGCGCCGACATGGGCCGCGACCAGGCGGATGATTCGCTCGCCATCAGCCTCGGGCATCTCAACGCCCATCGGCGCGCGGCCCGACGACAGGCGATCCACCCAAAGGGTGCGATCCGGGTTGAGCATGATTTCCACCACGTCGGGGTCTTCGAGCGCAGCGGCGATCAGCGGCCCCATTGCCGTGCGCAGCATCTGGATGCGGCGGTCGAGCGACGTGGCACTCATGGACTGCGGAACGGCGCTCATGACGCACGCTCCTGCGCTTGCGCGGCTGCCGCCGCGTCCTCCATCTGCATCGGGTCGGCATGCAGTTCCTCCACCACGTCGCGCACCAGGCTGCGGCCCCGCAGCAGGTTGCGGCCAAGCTGCTCGGTGAACTGCTCGAAGCGCGCCTTGCCCTGGGCGCGCGCCGCCTCCTGATGGGCCTCCGGCACCGGCGTGCTGACGGTCAGGTAGTAGCGGATGAACAGTGCCAGCGTCTCGATGGCGATGTTCTGGTCGCGCTCCATGCGCTCGGCCTGACGCGACAGGCGATCAAGCCGCTTGGCGATGGCCGCCTCGCGCTGGTCGGCGGCATCGGGCGACAGCCACGATGCGAGCGCCGCCGCGACGATGGACGACTTGGACACGCCTTTCTTGGCGGCCAGCTCGTCCAGGCGCTTGGCGTGCTCCGGCTGGATAAAGAGATTCAGGCGGTAGTGGCTCATAGCTCGATTCCGTCGTTGGGGTCGAGGGAAGCCAGCCGGGCCGTGCGCTGCATGGCCGGATTAAGCTGGCGAGGAAGGGGAAGCGGCAGGTCGTCGTCGTCATCGAGCAGGTCGAGGTCGGCGGTGCTCGCGGCCAGCTCGGGGGCGTAGGCGACGGTTTCGGAGAGTTCGGGTTGACGGCGTGGGCCACCGTCGTCGGTCGAAGCGCCGAAGCCTTCGGCGGCATCGGCCGCAGGCGCGGCGGGTACAGCAGGAATCGCCAGGCCGCTCCAGTCGTCCGGGCGCACCGGCGGCGCGTCGGCGTATCGGCCGTCCGCCAGCACAGGAGGCGGCAGCACGCGCCGCTTGAAATTGGCGTCCGCGTAGTAGCGCAGCTTCTTCGCCTTGATCGGCGCCACGCTCGACACCATCACCACCGCCACGTCAGGCGGAAGCTGCATGACTTCGCCGGGCGTCAGCAGCGGGCGCGCGGTTTCCTGACGCGACACCATGAGGTGGCCCAGCCACGGAGCCAGCCGGTGGCCTGCGTAATTGCGCTGGGCGCGCAGTTCGGTCGCAGTGCCCAACGTCTCGGAAATGCGCTTGGCGGTGCGCTCGTCATTCGTCGCAAACGTCACGCGCACATGGCAGTTGTCCAGAATCGAATGGTTCTGGCCGTAGGCTTTGTCGATCTGGTTGAGCGACTGCGCGATGAGGAAGCTGCGGATGCCATAGCCCGCCATGAAGGCTAGGGCCGTCTCGAAGAAGTCCAGACGCCCCAGCGCTGGGAACTCATCGAGCATCAGCAGCAGCTTGTGGCGGCGTGCGATGCCGTCGGAGCCATCGAGCGACTCGGTGAGGCGCCGGCCGATCTGGTTGAGGATCAGGCGGATGAGCGGCTTTGTCCGCGAAATGTCCGAAGGCGGCACCACCAGATATAGCGATACCGGATGCTCGGCCGCGATCAGATCGGCGATGCGCCAGTCGCAACGCGAGGTGACTTCGGCCACCGTGGGATCGCGGTACAGGCCGAGGAACGACATGGCAGTGCTCAACACGCCGGAACGCTCGTTGTCCGACTTGTTGAGCACTTCGCGCGCCGCCGATGCGACGACCGGATGCGGCCCATCGCCGAGGTGCGGCGTGGTCATCATCCGATGCAAGGTCAGCTCGAACGGGCTGGCCGGATCGGAGAGGAAGTTGGCGACGCCGCGCAGCGTCTTGTCTTCGCCCGCGTAGAGGACATGCAAGATGGCCCCGACCAGCAGCGCGTGGCTGGTCTTCTCCCAATGGTTGCGCTTCTCCAGCGCACCTTCGGGATCAACCAGAATGTCCGCGATGTTCTGCACATCGCGCACCTCATGCGCGCCGCGCCGCACCTCCAGCAGCGGGTTGTAGGCCGCCGACTTCGCATCGGTCGGGTTGAACAGCAGGCAATGCGAGAAGCGCGAGCGCCAGCCCGCAGTGATCTGCCAGTTCTCGCCTTTGATGTCGTGGATGACGGCGGATGCAGGCCAGGACAGCAGCGTCGGCACCACGAGGCCGACGCCCTTGCCCGAGCGCGTAGGCGCGAAGGTCAGGACGTGTTCCGGGCCTTCATGCCGCAGGTACTGGCGGTCGTGCTGGCCGAGGAAGACGCCGGCTGGATGCGTGAGGCCCGCCATGCGAATGTCCTGCGCGTTAGCCCAACGCGCCGAGCCGTAGGTGGTGACGAGGCGAGCTTGGCGCGAGCGCCAGACCGACATGGCGATGGCAACGCCCACGGCGACCATGCCACTGGCGCCGGCGATGGCGCCGCCGGTGTCGAATACTTCCGGCGCATAGGCGCCGAAGAAGAACCACCACTCAAACAGCTTCCACGGGTGGTAGATCGGCGTGCCAAGAAGATCGAACCAGGGAGAGCCAAGGCGTACTTGATAGCCAAGGGCCGCTGCTGTCCATTGTGTGGCGCCCCACACGCCGGCGATCACGATGCCGAACACCACGGCGATCTGACCGAACAGCACGTTCGTCCCTTGCATGACCTGGCCTCCGATTTCTCCTGCGCTGATTCCTCATGGAAATCGCGGCACAGGAACGTGCCGCATGCGTCAGGATCGGTGCCGGGTCAGTGCCGGTCAAAGACCGTTTTCAGCAGAATGGTCGAGCAAAAAGAAAGAATTAGTGTGACGGCGAGCCGAAGAAAAGCGCCGCAAGCGAAGGCGCATCGCGGCGTGTCGGACAAGAATATGAAGCCGATGCGGCGCGTCACCGACGATCAGAACTTGGGCGATTGTTTCGGTGGCGTGTACGGAGTATCACGGTCGCCATAGAACCGTTTGCGCGTGGCTTCGGCGACCCGATCGCATATCGTATCGCCCAACTTGGGGCGGTCGGTCTTGCATTGCAGACGCAGTTCTTTGAGGTGCTCTGGGTTAGCCGCCAGTTCTTCTACTGTCGGAATCCTTGCCTTTGAATTGGTGGCGTTCAGAGGTGTCTCGGACTGACCGCAGGCGGTCAAGGCAGCCACCAGCAAGAACGGAATGATCTTCTTCATGGCATCAGTTCCTCCGGGTGATCGGGATTGCGGCCTCGTGCGGGTCTGGGAGTTTCTGGCAGATCGATGGCCTTTACGCGCTCAATGAACCGCGCCAGTTCATCGGACGGATCACTGTCAAGACGAAGCAAATAGGTCGTCAGCGGTGGCACGCGTGACGCCAAAGGTCGTGCCACCACACCTGATTCACGACTGGCGGCAATGTGAGCTGCACCCGCCAACCCAAGTGCGAAGCCCGCTGACACCAACGCCATCATCAAATCGCTTGTGGCAACTCGCTCCGCGACCAGCGGCTCCATGTCCACTCGGCGAAGCACCCGCTCAACATGCTTCGCGAGGCCTTCACAGACTTGCGGATCGCACAGTACCAATGGGTAGCGCAGTAACTCATCCAAGGGGATGCGCTTGTGGATCAGCAGCGGATGCCGGGCGGGCACCGCCACCATCAACGCATCGCTCCAGGCGGGCAAAGCGACGATGCCGTCGCCCACTTCATCGGATTGGGCAAATCCCACGTCGTACAGGTCATCATGCAGCCCTTTGATCTGCTGCGACAGCGGCACCTCGAAGAAGCGAATTTCGACCTCGGGCTCCTCTTGTCGGCATAGCGCCAGCAAGGCCGGTAAGCGCGAAGGCGTGATGCCATCCGACAAGGCCACACGCAATTGCCCGTGGAAACCATTGGCGACCGCTTTCACGCTGTCACGCGCCTGCTGCAAGGCAGTAAAGATGCGTGGCACGTGTTCCAGGAAGAGCTGGCCCGCGCGGGTGAGGCGGGTACTGCGGGTGGTGCGTTCGAATAATTGCACACCCAAGTCCTCCTCCAATTCCTTGATGGCCCGCGACAATGGCGACTGCTCGATATGTAGCCGCTCGGCGGCGCGCGCGAAGTGGAGTTCTTCCGCGACAGCGATGAAGCATCGAAGGTGGCGCAACTCCACTGTGCCCTTCCTATTCAAGCCGCCGTATAACCGCCATCTACCACCATGGCGCTGCCGCACATGAAGCTGGCACCTTCGGACAGCAGGAAGCAGGCTGCGTGGGCGATCTCCTCGGGCCGGCCCAGGCGCCCGATGGCGTGCAGCCCCTTCAGCGCTGCCAGTGTGGCCTCGTCGAGCGCCTTGAGCAGCGGAGTTTCGATATAGCCCGGATGGAGCGAGTTGATGCGGACGCCCTGTGCCGAATAGGCCAACGCCGCCGAGCGCGTGAGACCTGTCACCCCGTGCTTGGCCGCGACGTAGGCCGGTGCGTCCGCGCTGCCGACTAATCCCAGGACCGACGACATGTTGACGATGGCGCCGCCGCCGGCGGCCAGGATGGCCGGGATCTGCGCGCGCATGGCATGCTGCACACCCGAGAGGTTGGTATCGATGACACGTTGCCATTCCTCGGCCGCCAGTTCGCCTGCAGGCTTGAGTTCTCCGGCAATGCCAGCGTTGTTGAAAGCCAGGTGCAGAGAACCGAAATGCTTGAGTGCGCACTGCACCGCCGCACCGGCGTCCTCGGGTTTGGCCGCATTGCCCTCGTGTGCCACGGCGCGGCCGCCGGCGGCGATGATGGCCTGTGTCACACGTCGGGCGGCCTCGAAGTCGATGTCGGAGGCAACCACCTGCACACCATTTATGGCGAGCAGGTGTGCCGTTGCCTCGCCGATACCCGAGCCGGCGCCACTGACCAGCGCGCTGTCACCTTTGAAGATGTATTTCATAGTGAATCGTCCTCCTTCGGGATTTGATTGATTCATAGTTCGGACGGTGACTCTCCGCGCTCAACTAGCACGAGTGCGATGGCACAGCACGCCAGAGCGCGTCGCAAAGATGCGCCGCCGCAGTGCGTACCGGCGCCATGGTTTTGAAATGGGCGACGAGGCGCTCGACACCGCTTTGAGCACCTGCGCGAGCGCCTCCACGGGCTGTTGATTCATGTGATCTCTTTTCTGCGCGACTGGCGCACCAGCATCACGGGAACAGGTGCGATACGCGCCACCTGTTCCGCATCGCTTCCCAGCAGCAGCCGGTCCACCCCACGGCGTCCATGGGTGCCCAGGATGACCAGGTCGCAATCGTTCTCCTTGGCCTGCCGGGCAATTTGCTCTGATACCCGCTCTGCAGTGCTTTCAAGCAGTACTGTCTCTGTTGCAATTCCGTCCTGACGCAGCCGGTTTGCGGCCTCGTCCAACAAGGCATGCCCGGCTGCCAGGAAGTGAGGGCGGACGTCCTCGATGTAGACCTTGGGGCGCTCGAAACCCGTGCTGTGCCGGGTCGGCTCGATGACATGCAGCAGGACCACGGTGGCGCCGTTCAGGCGTGCCATGTCCGCCGCATGATCGAGGGCCAGAAGGGATGTGGGACTGCCATCAAGCGGCACCAGAAATCGTGAATACATGGAACTCCTCCAAGAGCTGCGGATTGCCGCGTCGGAAGTCAGCCGCTCGCGCAGTGGGCTCAAGACATGTGCTGACCGCCGTTCATCGCCACGTTGCTGCCGGTCATGAAGGCGGCGGCTTCGCTGGCGATGAAGGCGACAAGAGCTGCAATCTCGGCCGGCTGGCCGAGACGGCCAACCGGAATCGCATCGATGATCTTCTGGCGCATGTCCTCTCGCACCGCCATCACCATCTCGGTGGCCAGATAGCCCGGCGAGACGGTGTTGACCGTCACGCCCTTGCGCGCCACCTCCTGTGCGAGCGCCTTGGTGAATCCATGTACCCCGGCCTTGGCCGCCGAATAATTGGTCTGCCCGAACTGGCCCTTGCTGCCGTTGATCGAAGAGATGTTGACGATGCGGCCCCAGCCGCGCTCGGCCATCGGGTCGATGAACGGCTTGGTGACGTTGAACATGGAGTCCAGGTTGGTGCGCAGTACGGCATCCCAACCGGCCTTGTCGAGCTTGCGCAGCGTTGCATCGCGGGTGATGCCGGCGTTGTTCACCAGGATGTCGATCCGATGACCGTCGGCGTGGATGCGCCGCGCCAGTTCCTGCGTTGATTCGTAGTCCGATACATCCACCCCGTAGGCGGCAAATGAGTAGCCCTGTGTCGCTTGCGCTTGCTGCCACTGGCCAATCGTGGTGTTGCCGGGGGTATGCGTGACGATCACGCGGTGGCCGGCATCGTGCAGGGCACGGGCGATCGCAGCGCCCAACCCCCGGTTGCCTCCCGTCACGAGCGCCGTCCGTTGCGTCGTATTCATTGCCGTCCCCTCATTTCTTGGTCTTGCCCTGGGGTACGGCGCTTGGGGCGGTCCAGGGCTGCGCCAAGCGCTGGCAAAGCTGCGTGAAAGAGGCTGCGTCGCCACTGGCGCCGAATGCCTCGGAGACAGATTCCTGCCAAGTCGTGAGCGCTTGGCGCAGACCATTGGCAAAGGCCGCCTGGCTTTGGGCTGCTACTTGCCCGACCGCTTGGGCATCGCCCATGCGGCCTTGGCACAGGCGCCAGAACACCTCGGACGGCAAGGTCGCGAGCGCCTGCCAGTCGGCTGCCTGTTGGAGGCCCTGGATGCGCGAGGTGGTCTCCAGCACGCCGCCAGCGCTGAGCTGTTGCATGGCTTAACAGAACCGACAGGGGCTCTGTCAATTTGATGACGACGGCAGGGAAACGGTGACCGTGATAAAGCGATTTCGTTTTCTTCACCACTTCATTCTACCGCTGCCTCGCCATCAAATTGACAGAGCCTTGCTGGGGTGTGCATTTCAGAAATTTCTGATCTAAGCGACCTGCGCCCCTTTCCTAGTTCGCGAATTTTATGACAGCACCCCAGAGATTTTTCGATGTGCGATTGCACAATGAGCTTGACCTCGTTTGCGTATTCCGGCGAACGTGATCACGCATTTCGGCGGATCGTGATCATGGATTCCGAATGATCGTGATCACCCGTTTCGGTTGATCGTGATCGCTGATCACAGGTTTCCGAAACGCGTGATCACGATGCCGGAATGAGCGATCACGGGACCGAAACGGGTGATCACGTAACCGGAACGTAATCCGGGTTTGAGTCTGGCGGTGGCGTTGCGCATGTATTCACCGACGGCGTTAGCCTGCTCCCTTTTTTGCGGGAGAAGTGCCGATGCCGACACCTCGGATGAGCATGCGCAAATTGAAGGAAGTCCTGCGACTAAAGTGGGCGTGTGGCCTGACGCATCGGCAGATCAGCCGGGCTATCGGCATCAGCGTCGGTGCCGTCTCGAAGTTCGCGGCCCAAGCCAGCCAGGCGGGACTCGATTGGGCGGCAGCCGAAGCAATGTCCGACGACGAACTGGACGCGCGCCTGAGGCCTGCGGCAACCAATGCCGCGGCGACGACGACGCGACGCATCGAGCCCGACTACACGGCATTGCATCGCGAGCTGCGCCGCAAGGGCGTGACGCTGCAACTGCTGTGGGAAGAATACGCTGAAGCGAACCCCGGCCAGCGGACGTACCGCTACACGCAGTTCTGCCAGAAGTACAAGGACTGGGCGAAGTCGATCAAGCGCTCGATGCGTCAGCAGCACCGCGCCGGCGAGAAGCTGTTCGCGGACTTCGCGGGTCCCACCGTGCCGGTCCTGGCGAGCGATGGCGGCGTCGAGTTCGAGGCGCACGTGTTCGTTGCCGTGCTCGGCGCATCCAACTACACGTTCGCGTGCGCGACGCGCACCGAGACGATGGCGGACTGGATCGGCAGCCTGTGCGATGCGCTAGAGTTCATTGGCGGCGTGCCCGAGCTGCTCGTGCCCGACAACCCGAAGGCGCTGATCGCGCGACCCGACCGTTACGAACCCGGACTCGGCACGACCACGCAGGACTTCGTGAACCACTACGGCACCGCGATGCTGCCGGCGCGTCCGCGCAAACCGCAGGACAAGGCCAAGGTCGAAGTCGGCGTGCAGATCGTCGAGCGCTGGGTGCTGGCCCGACTGCGCCACTATCGCTTCTACAGTCTGGCTGAACTCAACAAGGCGATTGCAGAACTGATCGCCGACCTAAACCAGCGCCCGTTCAAGCGGCTCGAAGGCAACCGGCGTGAATGGTTCGAACGGCTGGACCAACCCGTCCTGCGCCCGTTGCCCGTGCGTCGCTACGAGATCGCCACCTTCCAGAAGTGCCGTGTGAACATCGATTACCACGTCGATGTCGGCGGCCACTATTACAGCGTCCCGCATAGCCTCGCACGGCAGGAGGTCTGGGCGCGTATCACACGCCACGGCGTAGAGATCCTGCATGGCGGCAAGCGTGTCGCTGCGCACGCTCGCTCGCGCCTCAAAGGCAAACACACGACCATCGCCGAACACATGCCGGCTGCGCATCGCGCGCACATGGAATGGACGCCTGGGCGCCTGCTCAACTGGGGCGCATCCGTCGGCCCCGGCGCCGAGGCTGTCGTGCGGCATCTGCTGACCAACAAACCTCACCCCGAGATGGGCTATCGCGCCTGTCTCGGTCTTCTCTCGCTCGCGCGCAAGTACGGCAAACACCGCCTCGAGGCCGCATGCCAGCGTGCATTGAAGATCGGCTCGCCCACGCGTCGCTCCGTGCTGTCAATCCTGGAAGCGGGACTTGACCTGCAGCCCTCGCTCCCGACCACGCCCGCCGAATGGCGCTCGCCCGAGCACGAGAACGTGCGCGGCCCCGACTACTACCACTGACCCGAAGGAGGTCACGATGTTGATGCAGCACACCCTTACCCAGCTAAAGGCGCTCAAACTGGACGGCATGGCTCGCGCGTTCGAGGAGCAGTCAACGCTCACGGCAAGCACCAGCCTGTCATTCGAGGAACGCGTGGGCATGCTCGTAGATCGCGAGCTGGCCTGGCGTGATACGCGACGACTCGAACGTTTGCTGCGCGCCGCGAAGCTCAAGAACCCACAGGCCTGCGTCGAAGACATTGAATACCGGCAAACCCGTGGGCTGGACCAGCGCATCGTCGCCACGCTCGCCGGCTGCGACTGGGTGCGCAATGCTCAGAACCTGATCCTGACCGGCCCCACCGGCGCGGGCAAGACGTGGCTCGCTTGCGCGTTCGGCCAGCAGGCGTGCCGGCAGGGCTTCTCCGTGTTCTATGTGCGCGTCGCGCGGCTGTTCGAAGAGCTGAAAATCGCGCACGGCGACGGCAGCTTCACACGTCGGCTTGCGCAACTCGCGAAGATTGATGTGCTGATCCTCGACGATTGGGGCTTGCAGGATCTCGACCAGGCGGCGCGCAATGATCTGCTTGAGGTACTTGATGATCGTGTCGGTACGCGCTCGACTGTGATCACCAGCCAGTTGCCGCTCGAACACTGGCACGCGTGGCTGCAGGACCCCACGCTCGCCGATGCGATTCTCGATCGGCTCGTGCATCAGGCCCACAAGCTTCCGGTCAAGGGCGATTCGATGAGAAAGAAAACGAAATCCGAGTCCGCTGACGCCTGATCGTGATCACCGTCGCTATAATCCATTGACCGCGCAACACCACCTTCCAGACTGATCACGTTCGCCGAAACGATTGATCACCATCGCCGAAATCCGCAACCTCGTTCGCTGGCACCTCCGTAGATACCCTGTGTTGTATCGATTCTGTGTGACGGTTGTGCTGACCTGCGTCCTTCGGTTTGTGCCTGGCAGAAGGCGGCGCCCAAACGCAGGAAGCATCTGGCCGTTTAACGCAGGATGCTTGGGCCGAATTGCGACAGATGACGATCCCGCAGCAGCTCACCTGTAAATGCATTGCTGCAAGGCAGCAATAAAGGCTCATTTCTGCCGATGGCACGCGACTTGCTTTGAGATATCAAAACACAGAATCGGAGACACAGGCGATGCACAAGCAAGCAGCCCTTGAGGCGGAACCCAGGTTCGATCCGAACCTCAGGTTTGTCAGCGTTACCGCCATCAACACACAGGGATTCGTCCAGTTCGAATTTTCAGTCGGCACCCCCGAGCTCTGTGTCGAGCTCATGCTGCCTATTGCTGCGTTCGAAGAATTTTGCCTCGCGCAGAAGGTGACGCGATTGGATGCCTTCGGCGAGATTGTGCGGCATTGATTTTCTTGTGAGCAGCGCCGAGCAGCCTGATGAAGCGCGCCTAGTCTGATCGCATCCCATCCCGGTTCACAACCACAGGAGCAGTTAATGACCATCGATTTGAAGACGCGGGAAATCAAACCACTGCGTCACACCTACACGCACGTGGCTCAATACATCGGAGCCGATAAAGCCGCTTCGCGCTATCAGGAAGGCACTGTAGGTGCTCAACCGGCAGCGAATTTTCATTACCGGCCCACGTGGGATCCCGAGCATGAACTGTTCGACACGTCGCGCACCGCGATCCAAATGAAGGACTGGTATGCGCTGAAAGACCCGCGTCAGTTCTACTACGCGTCGTGGACGATGACCCGAGCGCGGCAGCAAGACGCGATGGAATCCAACTTCGAGTTTGTCGAGTCGCGCGGCATGATCGATCTCGTTTCCGATGAGGTTCGACAACAGGCGCTTTCCGTTCTCGTGCCTTTGCGCCACGCGGCCTGGGGCGCGAACATGAACAACTCCCAGATCTGTGCCTTGGGTTATGGCACGACCTTCACTGCGCCGGCTATGTTCCACGCAATGGACAATCTGGGTGTAGCGCAGTATCTCACACGACTGGCGCTGGTAATGTCCGGGCCCGATCTTCTTGACGAAGCCAAGCAAGCCTGGATGACGAGTCCCGATTGGCAACCGTTGCGTCGTTATGTGGAAAACACTCTGGTGCTGCAAGACCCGGTGGAACTGTTCGTCGCCCAAAATCTGGCGCTCGACGGTCTTCTTTATCCCATGATCTACGGCGCTTTCGTCGACGATTACATCGCACTCAACGGTGGTAGCGCAGTGGCAATGCTAACCACTTTCATGCCCGCGTGGCATGACGAATCCAGTCGCTGGGTCGATGCGGTAGTGAAGACCATGGCGACGGAATCGGAGGATAACAAAGCGCTGCTCATTCACTGGTTGCGTACCTGGGAAGATCAGGCGGCGTCAGCGTTGTTGCCTGTCGCTGAAATGGCTTTGGCGGAAAACGGCCACGACGCCTTGGAAGAAGTAAGGCAGCGACTTCGTGCCCGCGTTGCGAAGGCCGGGATTGTTCTGTAACCGCTAATTTATATTCCTGACCGTCATAGAGGAATGTTCATGTCTAACGTATTTATCGCGTTTCAGGCTAACGAGGAGTCTCGATCGGTGGTGGAGGCGATTCTCGCTGATAACCCTAATGCGGTCGCCACAGAGTCGCCTGGCATGGTGAAGATCGATGCGCCCGGGCATCTCACAATAAACCGTCGAAGCATCGAAGACAGGATCGGCATGAAGTTCGATCTCCAGCAAATCCACATCAACCTAATCACCTTGTCCGGATATATCGACGAGGATGACGAACAGTTCACGCTGAGCTGGAAACACTGAACACGGCAAAGAGGAAATTGAAATGGACACTTCTGTGCAGAAGAAGAAACTCGGTTTAAAGGATCGCTACGCAGCGATGACCCGCGGTCTTGGCTGGCAGACCAGCTACCAGCCGATGGAAAAAGTGTTTCCGTACGACAAGTACGAAAGCATAAAGATCCACGATTGGGATAAATGGGAAGACCCCTTCCGCCTGACCATGGACGCCTACTGGAAATATCAGGGCGAGAAGGAAAAAAAGCTTTACGCCGTCATCGACGCTTTCGCGCAGAACAACGGGCAGTTGAGCATTTCCGACGCGCGCTATGTCAACGCACTCAAGGTGTTTATCCAGGGTGTGACACCGCTGGAGTATATGGCACACCGAGGTTTTGCCCACGTTGGTCGGCATTTTACGGGTGAAGGGGCGCGTGTTGCTTGCCAGATGCAGTCCATCGACGAGCTGCGTCACTTCCAGACCGAAATGCATGCTCTCTCGCACTACAACAAGTATTTTAACGGCCTGCACAACTCCATCCATTGGTACGACCGGGTCTGGTATTTGTCGGTGCCCAAGTCATTTTTTGAAGACGCGGCCACCGGTGGACCGTTCGAGTTTCTTACCGCGGTGAGCTTTTCGTTCGAATATGTGTTGACCAACCTGCTGTTTGTCCCCTTCATGTCGGGTGCTGCTTACAACGGGGACATGTCGACGGTCACCTTCGGTTTTTCGGCGCAAAGTGACGAATCGCGCCACATGACACTCGGCATCGAATGCATCAAGTTCATGCTGGAACAGGATCCGGACAACGTGCCCATCGTGCAGCGCTGGATCGACAAGTGGTTCTGGCGCGGCTATCGGCTGTTGAGCATCGTGGCCATGATGCAGGACTACATGCTGCCCAACCGGGTGATGAGCTGGCGCGAGAGCTGGGAGATGTACGTCGAGCAGAACGGCGGCGCGCTGTTCAAGGATCTGGCGCGTTACGGCATCCGCAAGCCCAAGGGCTGGGACCAGGCTTGCGAAGGCAAGGACCACATCAGCCATCAGACCTTCGCCGTGTTCTATAACTATAACGCCGCGGCCCCCATCCACACCTGGGTTCCCACAGAAGAAGAAATGGGGTGGCTGTCGGAGAAGTACCCCGAGACGTTCGACAAGTATTACCGTCCGCGTTGGGACTACTGGCGCGAGCAGGCCGCCAAGGGCAACCGTTTCTACAACAAGACGCTGCCGATGCTCTGCACTACCTGCCAGATTCCGATGATATTCACCGAGCCTGGCGACGCAACCAAGATCTGCTATCGCGAGTCGGACTACCTCGGCGACAAGTATCACTTCTGCAGCGACCACTGCAAGGAGATTTTTGACAACGAACCCGAGAAGTTCGTGCAGTCATGGCTTCCGCCGCAGCAAGTGTATCAAGGAAACTGTTTCAAGCCGGATGCCGATCCGACCAAGGAAGGTTTCGATCCCTTGATGGCCTTGCTCGACTACTACAACCTGAATGTAGGCCGGGACAACTTCGATTTCGAGGGGTCGGAAGACCAAAAGAACTTTGCTGCCTGGCGTGGAGAGGTCTTGCAAGGAGAAGCCAAATGAGCGTTGTTGCCCTCAAACCCTACAAGTTCCCGGCACGAGACGCGCGCGAAAACTTTCCGGCGCCGTTGCTGTTTATCGGCTGGGAAGACCATCTGTTGTTTGCGGCACCTGTTGCCTTGCCCCTGCCGTCGGACACGTTGTTCGGTGCGCTGTGCACCCAGGTGTTGCCCGGCACTTATGGCTATCACCCCGATTTCTCAAAAATCGACTGGAGCCAGGTGCAGTGGTTTAAGTCCGGCCAGCCGTGGCATCCCGACCCGGCGAAGTCGCTGGCTGAAAACGGTCTGACGCACAAAGACGTGATCCGCTTTCGCACGCCTGGCTTGAACGGTCTGAGCGGTTCCTGCAATTGAGATTGCGTCATGGCAGCGCAATCACACCGCAGCCGAAGTTACAGGCCGCGGTGTGATTGGCCTCTGGCGATTTGAACAATGACCTATCAACTCAACATTCAGCCCCTGGGTGCCACCATTGAGGTGGAGGAAGGGCAAACTATACTCGACGCGGCCTTGCGCCAAGGCATTTACATTCCGCACGCGTGTGGTCACGGGCTATGTGGAACCTGCAAGGTGCAGGTGTGTGACGGAGAAGTCGATCTCGGCGATGCGAATCCCTTCGCGCTGATGGACTTCGAGCGCGAGGAGCGCAAGGCGTTGGCCTGCTGTGCCACCTTGCTCGATGACACGACCATCGAGGCCGACATCGAGGAAGACCCGGACGCCGAAGTCATCCCGGTCGAGGATTTCAATGCCGAGGTGACACGCATCGAGCAACTCACACCGACGATCAAAGCCGTCTTCCTGAGACTCGATCAACCGATTCATTTTCAGGCGGGTCAGTACGTGCAACTTGAAATTCCCGAGTTGCGCCAGACACGGGCGTTTTCCATTGCCAATTCACCTGCGGACGTCGCAGCAACGGGGGAGATCGAGCTCAATATTCGCCGGGTTCCGGGAGGACAGGGCACGGGTTACATCCATGAACAACTGGCGGTGGGGAACATACTGCACGTGACGGGTCCCTATGGCCGGTTTTTCGTGCGCAGGTCAGCCGACCAACCCATGGTTTTCATGGCAGGTGGTTCAGGCCTGTCGAGCCCTCGGTCGATGATTATCGACTTGTTGCAAAGCGGATGGAGCAGGCCTATCACTCTGGTCTATGGCCAGCGCAATGAGGCAGAACTGTATTACGACGAGGAGTTCCGCGAGCTCAGCCAGCGGTATTCGAACTTCAGCTACGTGCCGGCACTATCGGAAAAAGCAGAAGGTGCGACGCATCCCTTGGCGCAGGGTTTCGTTCACGAGGTCGCCAAGGCTCATTTCGGGAACAACTTTTCCGGCCACAAAGCCTATTTGTGCGGGCCGCCGGCGATGATCGACGCCTGCGTCACGACCCTGATCCAGGGCCGGTTGTTCGAACGCGACATCTATTTTGAGAAGTTCATTTCCGCAGCCGATGCCCAACAAGTACGCAGTCCGCTTTTCAAGAGGGTGTGATCGTGACTACTCAGGACGGGAAGGTCAACGTGACCGTCAAGCAGACCGGCGAGCGTTTCAGCTGCGCTCTCGGTGAGTCTCTGCTTTCCGGCATGGCACGCCTTGGGCGTCGCGGCATACCAGTTGGTTGCCTTAGCGGCGGGTGCGGGGTGTGTAAGGTCGCGGTGTGCAGAGGCAGCGTGCGCAAAACTGGAGCAATGAGCCGTGCGCACATTTCCGAGGCGGAAGAAGCGCAAGGTGTGGTGCTGGCGTGCCGGGCGGCTCCCACTGATGATGTGGAACTGGAGGTGGTCGGCAAGATGCAAAAGCCCTTTTTCAAAGGGTTGAGCTTTCAGGTAGCCCAAGATTCAACGAAATAAGCCGAAGGAGATAGACCATGGGTGTGATGCGAATCGGCCATGCCAGTCTGAAAGTGATGGACATGGCGTTGGCAATCAAGCACTACGAAAACGTCCTGGGAATGAAAAGGACGATGGAGGACGAACATGGAAACGTGTACCTCAAGTGCTGGGACGAATGGGACAAGTACTCCGTTATTCTGACGCCGTCCGATCAAGCAGGGCTCAACCATGTCGCCTACAAGGTTGAGCACGATGCCGACCTGGACGCGCTGCAAAAGCGTATCGAAGCCTATGGCTTCAAGACACAAATGCTCCCCGAAGGTACCCTTCCTTCGACCGGTCGTATGCTGCAGTTCAACCTGCCGAGCGGACATGAGATGCGTCTGTTTGCGACGAAGGAATATGTGGGCACCGGAGTCGGAACGACCAATCCTGACCCGTGGCCCGATGACGTCAAGGGGGCAGGCGCCCATTGGCTGGATCACTGCCTATTGATGTGTGAACTCAATCCGGAGACGGGCGTGAATCGGGTGGCGGAAAATACCCGGTTCATGAAGGAATGCCTGGGCTTTTATCTGGCTGAGCAAGTTATGGTAGGTCCGGATAGTAGCATTCAGGCTGCAACGTGGATGTTCCGCACGTCCACGCCGCACGACATCGCTTTCGTAGGTGGGCCTCGCAATGGTTTGCACCACATTGCCTTCTTCCTCGACTCGTGGCATGACGTACTGAAATCGGCTGACGTCATGGCCAAGAACAAGGTCAAGATCGACGTGGCGCCGACGCGCCATGGGATTACCCGCGGGGAGACGATCTATTTCTTCGATCCAAGTGGGAATCGCAACGAGACCTTTGCCGGCCTGGGCTACCTCGCTCAACCTGATCGGCCTGTGACGACCTGGACGGAAGAGCATCTCGGCAGCGGCATCTTCTATCACACCGGTGAGTTGGTCCAGTCATTCACCGAGGTTTACACCTGACTGCCACGCAGGAGATAGCACATGACTCAGGCTGACTCACTTCATAGCGTCGAGGCGCGGCTGATCAACTGGCCTGCGGCTAACCGCGTCGTCGAGGCAGCTGCGCTGCACGCGCAGCGCCTCGGCGTATGCGTGAACATCGCGGTGGTCGATGTGGCGGGGAATCTTGCCGCGTTTCTGCGCATGCCTGGAGCGCCGTTGCACTCCATCGAGATCGCCATCGACAAGGCATACACGGCAGCCAGTTTCGGCTTACCGACCAGTCGGTGGAGTGAGGCCTTGCTGAGTCATTCCGAAGCGGTCCGCCAAGGCATCGTGCGAAGGCCCCGCTTCATCGCCTTCGGCGGTGGTTTGCCGATTGTTGAAAGTGGCCATCGCATCGGGGGTATTGGCGTGTCTGGCGGTACCGAAGAGCAGGACGAGCACTGTGCGCAAGCCGGATTGAGCCTGCTAGGTCTAACTCAAACCTGAATCTTTCCGGAAAGTCGACTGCCGCCGCGACCACATTTGCCTAACAAGGAAGTTTACTGAAACATCATGCTGATTACCGATCCCCAAGCGACCGCGAGCACTGGAAACCAGTCCGTCGCTCGTGCTAAAGAAATCCACAACTTCATCAACGGCGAATATGTGCCGGGTCAGCGTTGGTTCGAGAAGCGCTCGCCGTTGAACAACGCGGTCATTGCCAAGGTGGCCGAAGCCGGCCGTGCCGAAGTCGACGCGGCGGTGGCTGCGGCGCAGGCCGCGCTCAAGGGAGCATGGGGGCGCATGAGCTTGGCCCAGCGCGTGGAAGTGCTGTACGCGGTGGCCGACGGCATCAACCGTCGTTTTGACGACTTCCTTGCCGCTGAGGTAGAGGACACGGGCAAGCCTATGAGCCTGGCGCGGCATGTGGACATTCCGCGTGGGGCGGCCAATTTCAAGATCTTCGCCGATGTGGTGAAGAACGTGCCCACTGAGTTTTTTGAAATGCCTACACCGGATGGTGTCGGGGCGATCAACTACGCCATGCGTCGACCGGTCGGGGTGGTCGGGGTGATCTGTCCATGGAACCTGCCGCTGCTGCTGATGACCTGGAAAGTCGGCCCAGCGCTGGCCTGTGGCAACACCGTTGTGGTCAAGCCCTCCGAAGAGACGCCGCAGACCGCTGCATTGCTGGGCGAAGTGATGAACGCGGCGGGCGTGCCGCCAGGGGTCTACAACGTCGTGCACGGCTTCGGCCCCAGCTCCACCGGCGAATTCCTCACCACCCACCGCGGCATCAACGCCATCACCTTCACCGGTGAAACCCGCACGGGTGCGGCCATCATGAAGGCCGCGGCTGACGGTGCGCGCCCCGTGAGTCTGGAGATGGGCGGCAAGAACGCTGCCATCGTGTTTGCCGATTGCGACTTCGACGCCGCCATTGAAGGCACGCTGCGCTCGTGCTTCGCCAACTGTGGCCAGGTCTGCCTGGGTACGGAGCGGGTATATGTCGAGCGCCCTATCTTTGATCGTTTTGTCTCCGCGCTCAAAAAAGGCGCTGAAGGCATGCAGCTCGGCCGCCCGGAAGATCCGGCCACCGGCATGGGCCCGCTGATTTCGCAAGAGCATCGTGACAAGGTGCTGTCGTATTACAAGAAGGCGGTTGAAGCGGGCGCGACGGTGGTGGCGGGCGGCGGTGTACCCGATATGCCGGACGCGCTCAAAGGCGGCGCGTGGGTACAGCCCACCATCTGGACGGGCTTGGGCGACGACTCGGTGATTGCCCGCGAGGAGATCTTCGGCCCTTGCGCGCTGGTCATGCCATTCGACAGCGAAGAAGAGGTGATCCGCCGTGCCAACGATAACGACTACGGCCTGGCCACGGCGATCTGGACCACCAATCTGTCGCGTGCGCACCGCGTGGCGGGGGCCATCGAGGTCGGCATTGCGTGGGTGAACTCCTGGTTCCTGCGCGATTTGCGCACGCCGTTCGGCGGGGCCAAGCAGTCGGGTATCGGGCGCGAGGGCGGAGTCCACTCGCTGGAGTTCTACACGGAACTCAAAAACGTTTGCATCAAATTGTGATCATGGACAAAACTCAAATCACCGAGCTTGGCGACGCCCTGTATCAGGCACTGACCACGCGAACCGTGCTCGATCCGCTGACCGAGCGCCACCCCGATATGACGATCGAGGACGCCTATCACATCCAGCAGCGCATGATCGAGCGTCGTGTGCAGGCTGGTGAAACCATCATCGGCAAGAAGATCGGCGTGACGTCAGCGGCCGTGATGAACATGCTTGGCGTGTATCAGCCGGATTTCGGCTACATGCTCGACGGCATGATCTACAACGAAGGGCAGTCGATCGAGATCGGCACGCTGATTCAGCCGAAGGCCGAAGGCGAGATCGCGTTCATCCTCAAGAAAGACCTGATGGGGCCGGGGGTGACCAACGTGGACGTGCTGGCGGCGACCGAATGCGTGATGCCGTGCTTTGAAATTGTCGATTCGCGCATCCGCGACTGGAAGATCAAGATTCAGGACACCGTGGCGGACAACGCCTCCTGTGGCGTATTCGTGCTGGGTGATCACGCGGTCGATCCACGCAAGCTCGACCTGACGCTGTGCGGCATGGTGATGGAGCGTAATGGCGAGATTATCGCCACGGGCTGCGGCGCGGCGGCACTGGGCTCACCGGTCAACGCCGTGGCCTGGCTGGCCAACACGCTGGGGCGTCTGGGCATTGCACTCAAGGCGGGCGAGGTGATCTTGTCCGGCGCGCTGGCGGCGATGTTCCCGGCCAAGGCGGGCGACAGTTTCCGCGTCAGTATTGGCGGTCTGGGCGGTTGTTCGGTCCGGTTTCACTGAACGCGCCCGGCCAGGCACCACGCCCGGCCGTTGTCGGATGCCGTGCGTAAAAGTCATTTTTATAGGAAGGACAAGGTCATGAAAAAGATCAAATGTGCGCTGATCGGACCAGGCAATATCGGCACCGATCTGCTGGCCAAGCTCAAGCGCAGCTCGGTGCTGGAGCCGGTGTGGATGGTGGGCATCGACCCGGAATCGGAAGGGCTGAATCGAGCCCGTGAGCTCGGCATCAAAACCACGGCGGAAGGTGTCGACGGGCTGCTGCCGCATGTGCTGGCCGATGGTGTGCAGATCGCGTTTGATGCCACCAGTGCATATGTTCACGCGGAAAACGCGCGCAAGCTTAACGCGCTGGGCGTGATGATGATCGATCTGACGCCGGCGGCAATTGGCCCGTACTGCGTACCGCCGGTCAATTTGAAAGGGCACCTGGGCAAACGCGAGATGAATGTAAACATGGTCACCTGTGGCGGGCAGGCCACCATTCCGATGGTCGCTGCGGTCTCGCGCGTGCAGCCGGTGGCATACGCAGAAATCGTCGCGACCGTATCGAGCCGATCGGTGGGGCCCGGCACGCGCAAAAACATTGACGAATTCACGCGGACCACGGCCGGCGCGGTGGAAAAGGTGGGGGGCGCGAGGAAGGGCAAAGCCATCATCATCATCAACCCGGCGGAGCCTCCGCTGATGATGCGCGACACGATTCATTGCCTGACCGAAAGTGAGCCGGATCACGAGAAGATTACCGAGTCGATTCACGCGATGATCAGGGAAGTCCAGAAGTACGTGCCCGGTTACCGGCTGGTCAACGGCCCGGTGTTTGACGGCAAGCGTGTGACGGTCTTCATGGAGGTGGCGGGCCTGGGGGACTATCTGCCCACGTACGCCGGCAACCTGGACATCATGACCGCTGCCGCGGCCCGGACCGCCGAGATGTTTGCCGAAGAGATGATTGCCGGCAATCTCACGCTCGAACCGGTTGTCGCTTGAGCCGTCAAGGAGAACAGAGATGAACCTGCAAGGAAAAAAAATCACCGTCCACGACATGACGTTGCGTGACGGCATGCATCCGAAGCGCCATTTGATGACGCTGGAGCAAATGAAAAGCATCGCCTGCGGCCTGGACGCAGCCGGGATCCCCCTGATTGAAGTCACGCACGGCGATGGCCTGGGCGGCTCGTCGGTCAACTATGGCTTTCCGGCCCACAGCGATGAAGAATATCTGGGGGCCGTGATCCCGCTCATGAAGCAGGCCAAGGTCTCGGCTTTACTGTTGCCGGGCATCGGCACCGTCGATCATCTGAAGATGGCCAAGGAGCTTGGCGTGCACACCATCCGGGTGGCTACGCACTGCACCGAGGCTGACGTGTCAGAGCAGCACATTGCCCTGGCGCGCAAGCTTGAGATGGACACGGTGGGCTTCCTGATGATGGCGCATATGAACAGTCCTGAAGGGCTGGTCGGGCAGGCAAAGCTGATGGAGTCGTACGGCGCCAACTGTGTCTACATTACCGATTCGGCTGGCTACATGCTGCCCGATGATGTCAGGGCCCGCCTTGGCGCGGTGCGTGAGGCGCTCAAGCCGGAGACGGAACTGGGCTTTCACGGCCACCACAATCTGGCGATGGGGATCGCCAACTCCATTGCGGCCGTTGAGTGTGGCGCCACCCGCATCGACGCCGCCTCGGCTGGTCTCGGTGCGGGTGCGGGCAACACGCCGATGGAGGTGCTGGTCGCCGTATGCGACCGAATGGGGATTCAGACCGGAGTGGATGTGTGGGCCATTCAGGACGTGGCCGAAGACCTGGTCGTGCCGATCATGGACTTCCCCATCCGGATCGACCGCGACTCGCTCACCCTGGGTTACGCCGGGGTCTACGGGTCGTTCCTGCTGTTTGCCAAGCGCGCCGAGCAAAAGTATGGCGTACCGGCGCGCGAGATCCTGGTCGAGCTTGGGCGCCGGGGCATGGTCGGTGGCCAGGAAGACATGATTGAAGACACGGCCATCACGCTGGCCAAAGCGCGTGCGTCAAAGGCGCAGAAGGTGGCGGCATGAAACTGGATCGCACCACCATTGCGCGCCTTGCAGAGCACCTCGAGAACTGCGAGCTCCACGCGCAAGACACGCTCAAGATCACCGATGAGCATCCCGAGATGGATTGGGATGACGCTTACGCGATCCAGGACGAGATTCGCCGCCGCAAGCTGGCCCGCGGCGGGAAGATCGTTGGGCTCAAAGCGGGGCTGACCTCGCACGCCAAAATGAAGCAGATGGGGGTTGAGAGCCCTGTCTTCGGCTTCATGGCCGACTATTACGCGATCCCCGATGGCGGCACGTGCAAGACCGAGGCGCTGATCCATCCCAAGGTCGAGCCGGAAATCGCCTTTGTTACCAAAGCGCCGTTGAAAGGCCCGGGCTGTCATATTGGAGCGGTGCTGGCGGCGACTGACTTCGTGATGCCGGGCATCGAAGTCATTGACTCGCGCTACCGCGATTTCAAGTTCGATCTCAAAAGTGTGGTAGCGGACAACACGTCGGCCGCACGCTTTGTGGTGGGTGGGCGCGCACTGCCAGTGTCTGAGGTGGATCTGCGCACCGTCGGCATCGTGCTGGAGAAAAACGGTGAGCCGGTTGCGTTCGGGGCGGGCGCCGCGGTGCTGGGCCACCCGGCCGCGGCGATTGCGATGCTGGCCAATCATCTGGGCGCGCGTGGCGAGGAGATTCCGGCGGGCAGTTTGATTCTGTCAGGGGGGATCACGGAGGCCATTGCCGTGCGAGCGGGGGATGCCATCGCCCTGCGGGTGCAGGGGATGGGCAGCACCGGTTTGCGCTTCGTTTAAAGGAGATAGCCATGCCGATTGCGCAGCTGTACATCATCGAAGGCCGCGATGCGGAAAAGAAGGAGCGGCTGATCGCCGAGGTCACCGAGGCGATCCATCGCGCGATTGATGCGCCGGTGGAGTCCATCCGCGTGCTCATTACCGAAATGCCGAAAGAACACTTTGGAATCGCGGGTCAAAGCGCCAGGAAACGAGGGCGTTAGGACGTTGTGTGTTTGGTGTGTTGAGGGCCAGTTGGCCTTAGAAATTATGGAGACTGAAAATGGCTTTGTTAAATCGGATGGACTGGTACGACCTTGCCAGGACGACTAACTGGTCGCCGAAGTACGTCACGGAGAGCGAGCTTTTTCCGCCCGAGCTCAGTGGAGATCACGGCATTCCCATGGAAAAGTGGGAGACCTACGACGAACCATACAAGCAGACTTACCCGGAGTATGTCAAAGTCCAACGCGAGAAGGACGCTGGCGCGTACTCCGTGAAGGCCGCGCTCGAGCGCAGTCAAATCTATGAAAAAGCAGATCCGGGTTGGCTCACGGTGATGAAGCAGCACTATGGCGCGATCGCTCTCGGCGAGTACGCAGCCGCGAGCGCAGAGGCAAGGATGATGCGTTTCTCCAAGGCACCGGGCATGCGCAATATGGCGACCCTGGGAAGTATGGACGAAATTCGTCACGGTCAGATCCAGCTCTACTTTCCTCATGAGCACGTCTCGAAAGACCGTCAGTTCGACTGGGCTGCCAAGGCCTTCCATACCAACGAATGGGCAGCGATTGCCGCACGTCATTTCTTCGATGACATCATGATGACGCGCGACGCGATCAGCGTCGCCATCATGCTGACCTTCAGCTTTGAAACCGGCTTCACCAACATGCAGTTTCTTGGGCTGGCGGCAGACGCTGCGGAGGCCGGGGATCACACATTCGCCAGTCTGATCTCGAGTGTGCAGACCGACGAGTCGCGCCATGCACAGATCGGCGGTCCAACGCTCCAGATTCTGATCGAGAACGGCAAGAAAGCCGAGGCCCAGAAAAAGGTTGACATCGCTTTTTGGCGCGCGTGGAGGCTGTTTTCGGTGCTGACTGGGCCGGTGATGGACTACTACACCCCGCTCGAGCATCGCAAGCAGTCGTTCAAGGAGTTTATGCAGGAATGGATTGTTGCGCAGTTTGAACGCGCACTGAGCGATCTGGGGCTCGACAAGCCTTGGTATTGGGACACGTTCCTGCAGCAGCTCGATCAGCAGCATCATGGCATGCATTTGGGCGTCTGGTATTGGCGTCCTACCGTCTGGTGGAACCCGGCAGCCGGCGTCACGCCCGCAGAACGGGATTGGCTGGAAGAAAAATACCCTGGCTGGAACGACACCTGGGGCCAGTGCTGGGATGTGATCATCGACAATCTGGTCGACGGGAACATCGCGCAAACGTACCCGGAGACGTTGCCGATCGTGTGCAACATGTGCAACCTGCCGATCAATTACACGCCGGGCAACGGGTGGGCCGTGCAGGATTATCCGCTCGAATACAACGGCAGGCTGTATCACTTCGGCTCGGAGCCGGATCGGTGGTGCTTTGAGCAGGAGCCGGAGCGTTATGCGGGCCATATGACTTTGGTGGACCGTTTCCTGGCTGGCTTGGTGCAGCCGATGGATCTGGGGGGCGCATTGGCTTACATGGGTCTGGCACCCGGCGAAATCGGTGATGACGCCCACGGCTACTCATGGGTGGACATTTACAAGAAGATGCGCATGAAGAAGGCAAGTTGAGCACTGCTGCCTGAAGAGCCGGTGGTATGACCACCGGCTCAACCACCAACCAAACAGAGGACTCCAAAATGGCTTTGTTTCCCTTGAGCTCCAATTTCGAAGGCGACTTCGTGCTTCAACTGGTGGCGGTCGATACCGAGAACACCATGGACGAAGTGGCGACCGCTGCTGCGCATCACTCCGTTGGACGGCGTGTGAAAGCGCGTCCCGGGCATATCCTGCGGGTGCGCCGGCAAGGTAGCAAGGAATGTTTGCCCCGAACGATGAAAGTGGCTGATTCGGGCCTCAAGCCGACCGAGTGTGTTGAGGTCATCTGGGAACCCGCCCAGCAATAACCAGGCATTCGGCAGTTGATGTGCTGGGGCCCCTTCATCAATAGAAAGGAAGTTCATGACATTTAAGAAAGTGTGCTCTCTGGACGATCTTTGGGAGGGCGAAATGGAGTCGTTCGAGGTCGATGGGCAGGAAATTCTGATGGTTTGGCCGCAGGGCGGCGACCTGAAGGCGTTCCAAGGTATTTGCCCACACCAGGACATTCCGCTCATTGAAGGCAAATTCGACGGCAAGACGGTGATCTGCAGGGCGCATCTTTGGCAGTTCGATGCCTGCTCTGGAAAAGGTATCAACCCGTCGGACTGTGCGCTGGCCGAGTACCCAATCAAGATCGAAGGCGATGCGGTATTTGTGGAAACCGAGGGTGTGAAGCCGCTGTTCGCACATACGTGAGCAGCATTCGGTCCGCCAATTCGAAAGCAAGGAGAAAGCTGTGACTAAAAACGATATTGCATCGGCCCACCTTAACAACAGGGTGGGTCCGGTCATGCGTGCTGGGGAGCTCGCTGAGGCAGTAGTTGAGGCAGCGCGAGAGGACAACCCTGGCAAGGAAATTCGCGTGGACGACAAGCGCGCCTATTTGCGCATCGACACCGACGGGGAGTTAATCCTGCGCCGCGAAACGATCGAGCGGGCGCTGGGCCGACCGTTCAAAATGCCTGACCTCGAGGTTGAATTGAGTTCGTTTGCCGGGCGTATTGAAACTATGCCCGATCAGGTCCGCTTCTACTTTGAGAAGCAAGTCTGAGTAGCGGTACCGGACAACATCCGCCCCACCAAGTAAAGATTCGAGGAGACAAGCATGTCTGAAGTTCAAGTTCTCAAGCCGCTCAAGACCTGGAGTCATCTCGCGACGCGGCGCCGCAAACCGAGCGAATACGAGATCGTTTCCACCAATTTGCACTACAACAAGAGGGATCCGAATGCTCCCTACGAGCTCGATCCGGATATGTGGATGAGCCGCTGGTTCAAGCAGCACACCCTCAATAGTCCGCTCAAGCACGACGATTGGAACGCGTTCCGCGATCCGGACGAAGTCATCTATCGCACGTACAACCTGATGCAGGACGGCCAGGAGACGTATGTCTTCGGGTTGTTCGACCAGTTCAATTCCCGTGAACATGATAAGTCGCTGGATCCCCGCTGGGCTGGTAAGCTGGCCCGGCTATATACCCCGGCCCGCTACCTGTTCCACACGCTGCAAATGGCCTCCGCTTACGTCGGCCAGATGGCTCCAGCGAGCACTATCACCAACTGCAACTATTTTCAGATGGCCGATTCTTTCCGCTGGTTGAGCCATACGGCCTATCGTACGAAAGAGTTGTCGCTAGCATTCCAGGACAAGGGCTTTGGTAGCGACGAACGTAAATATTGGGAAGATGACGTCGCCTGGCAAGGCTTCCGTGAGCTTATGGAAAAGGTTCTCGTAACATGGGACTGGGCCGAAGCGTTTGTGGCGCTCAACCTGGTCGCCAAGCCTGCGGTGGAGGAATCGGTGCTGCGCAAGCTGGGCGAGTCCGGACGCCATAACGGAGATACTTTGCTAGGCCTGTTGACGGACGCCCAACTCATCGACGCGGCACGTCACAGGCGTTGGGCCACGGCGTTGGTCAAGATGGCGCTCGAAAAGCCAGGTAACGCCGAAGTTATCAAGAATTGGATTGCCAATTGGGAATCGCTCGGCGATGCGGCTATCGATGCCTATTGCAGCACGCTTGCCGATGTACCAGACGCCTCGGAGTCGGCCAAGTCGGCGACTCGAGAGTTTCGTCGATCCCTGGGTCTGTAAGGAAAGACTTCCAGCCGATGCTGTCTCAGGGGACCATCAAGAGCGCCTGGATCACGCGCTCTTGGTGATCTTGACAGCGTAATCACAGGGATTTCATGTATGTCTGAACATCAAATACTCATAGAGGGAGAGAAAAATGCCTTTGTCCAGGCGGGGGAAGACACTGTCCTGCGGGCAGCTTTGCGCGCCGGAATAGGATTTCCCTATGAGTGCAACTCGGGCGGGTGTGGCAGCTGCAAGTTTGATCTTCTGGACGGAGAGGCCGAGAATCTTTGGCCAGACGCGCCAGGGCTGACCGAACGCGATCGCCGTAAAGGTCGTCTGTTAGCGTGCCAATGCAGAGCCAAGGGGAACATACAGATAAAGGTGCGCGTCGAGGCGGACCATCAAGCTCAAGTGAGGCCGAAGCGACTGCTGGCCAAGTTTGTGGAATCGCATGAAGTCACCCACGACATTCGCGAATTTCGCTTTGTGACGGATGGCCCGGCCACCTTCTTGGCGGGACAGTATGCGATGCTTTCGGTCCCTGGTGTGACCGCGCCGCGAGCCTACTCCATGTCTAACACCGGCAATGATCGAGGCGAGTGGCATTTCCAGATCCGGCGCGTGCCGCAAGGTAAAGCGACAGAGCAGTTGTTCCATCACCTTCGTGCGGGCGATCTGACCTGCCCCCTTCGATAGGGCCACGGAGCTTCTAGTAAAGTCCTGTTCAAACATGCTCCTGCAAGACAGGAGCGCCTACTGGTGCCGGATGCTTCGCCGCGAATTCGGCCGGCGACTGGTAGTTCAATGCGCTGTGCGGCCGTGCCTCGTTGTAGTCCCGGCGCCATGCCGACACCACGGCCCGGGCGTGGGCGAGCGTCGTGAACCAGTGCTCGTTCAGACACTCGTCACGAAACTTGCCATTGAACGACTCGATGTACGCATTCTGCGTCGGCTTGCCCGCCTGAATCAATTTCAACGTCACGCCGTTGGCGTAGGCCCACTGGTCCAGCGCGCGGCTCGTGAATTCGGGTCCCTGGTCCGTGCGCAACGCTTTCGGGTAGCCCCTGAAGCGCGCCACCCGGTCCAGCACGCGCGTCACATACCGACCCGAGATGCCGTGGTCCACCACGATCTCGACCGCTTCCTTGGTGAAGTCGTCGACAATGGTCAGGCACTTCAGGCGACGCCCGTTGGACAATGCGTCCATCACGAAATCGAGGGACCACACCTCGTTCGGCGTACTCGGCAAAGCCAGCTGCTCGCGCTCGACCATCACGCCGTGGCGCCGTCGCCGGCGCCGCACGGCCAGTCCGGCCTCGCGATACAGCCGGTGCACGCGCTTGTGGTTTACGTGCCTTCCTTCGCGCGCCAGCAGCGCGTGTAGCCGCCGATAGCCGAAACGCCGCCTCTGGTGCCCCAGCTCGATGAGGCGCGCCTTGAGCGCCTCATTCTCGTGGTCCGGCTGCGCTTCATAATGCAGCACGCTGCGCGAAAGCCCGACAAGCCGGCAGGCACGGCGCTCGGAGACATTGACCTTCTGCCGAATCGCCGCGACCGCCTCGCGCCTGGCCTGCGGGCTCAGGGCTTTCCCTTCACGACCACCTTCAGGGCTTCCATATCGAGCATCGCCTCGGCCAGCAGCTTCTTCAGCCTCGCGTTCTCGGCTTCCAGCTCCTTGAGCCGACGGGCTTCCGACACCTCCATGCCGCCGAACTTCGCGCGCCACGTGTAGAACGAGGCGTCACTGAACCCATGCTTCCTGCACAGCTCCTTCACCGGCAGGCCCGCCTCCGCTTCCTTCAGGAAGCCGATGATCTGTTCTTCCGAAAAGCGCTTCTTCATGTCCGTCTTCCTCTCCGAAAACGGACTTTACTAGATTCCGACTGGCCCGGTTTACGGGGAGCAGGTCAGATCAACTGGAGATCGATGGACCTTACGGCCTTGCTTTCTTGAGAACGGAGGCCCCACGCGACATTGTTTGCGTAGCGGGCGGGTCGGGTCTTGCACCGATGGTGTCAATTGCACGTGGCGCGTCGCAGTCCGGCATGCTGGAAACACGCCATCTCCATTTTTTCTATGGTGGGAGAACGCCGTCAGACATTTGCGGAGAATCGTTCCTGCGCATGTTACGTGGCTACGACGAACGCATTCATTTTTACCCCGTCGTGTCTTTGCCGGGTGAGGCCTCCGGATTTCAGTGGAGCGGTGAAACGGGATTTGTTCATGACGTGGTTCGGCGTGTGTTCGGGGATACGCTGTCAAATTTTGAGTTTTATTTCGCCGGTCCTCCACCTATGACTCAGGCTCTTCAGGAGATGTTGATGATCGGCTACTGTGTTCCTTTCGAACAGCTTCATTTCGATCGTTTCTTTTAATGAAGCGTCCACACGACTTGCGAATTAATGTCAATGCAAGTCTATTAATCAGAGGAGAGTAATCGATGAAACTGTACTACAGTCCTGGCGCTTGTTCGCTTTCACCGCACATCGTATTGCGTGAAATGGGCTTGACATTCGAGCTCGAAAAAGTGGATCTGCAAAGCAAAAAGACCGAGAGCGGTTCTGACTTTCGCAGCGTCAACCCCAATGGTTATGTGCCGCTGCTGGTTCTCGACGATGGGCAGGTGCTCACGGAAGGTCCGGCGATCGTACAGTACTTGGCCGATCGGGCTCCCGAAGCGCGGCTTGCGCCTGAAGCCGGGACGATGGAGCGCTATCGTTTGGTGGAATGGCTAAACTTTATTTCGACCGAGCTTCACAAGGCTTTTGCACCGCTTTTCAATCCTAAAACGCCGGAAGAATGGAAAGCCATCGTAAATGATTTGATCGCGGCGCGTCTGGCTTATGTTGAAAAAAAGCTCGGTGGTCAGGTCTATCTGATGGGAGATAACTTCACGGTTGCTGATGCTTATCTGTTCACCGTGCTGTCTTGGGGCAAGTGGGTCGGCGTAGATATCGGACGCTGGCCGACTTTGCAGAGCTATACGAATCGAATTTCTTCTCGCCCGACCGTGCAGGCCGCGCTCAAAGCCGAGGGTCTGATCTAACGAAGACCGGTTCTTGTTGCCCCAACTTTTTCGGAGTTTTGGGGTTCAAGATTTTCCTTTAGAGGCCAGTTCAAAAAGGCTGCTCCGTACGCCTGAAGATGTTCCAGCAGACGAGGGCGCAGCCGAATTTCAAGAATGCTTCGTGAATGTCAGCTCGACGATCGAAGCGTATGCGAAGACGACGGAAGTTTTGGAGCCACGAGTGAGTCCGTTCAACGACCCAACGGAATTTGCCCAGACCACTGCCATGTTCAGTGCGGCGCCGTGCGATCACCGGTTTGATGCCGCGTTCGCGCAATCGTTGACGATGCGGATCGGAATCGTAACCACGATCGGCATAGATGACCTTGGGTCTCTGAAGTGGTCGGCCGCGCGCGCCACGGATCGGGGGAATCGCGTCGACGAGCGGCAGCAACTGGGTGACGTCGTTGCGGTTCGCGCCTGTCAGGATGGCGCTGATGGGAACGCCATTGGCGTCTACGAGGATGTGGTGTTTGGAACCGGGTCGCGAGCGATCCGTGGGGTTCGGGCCAGTTTTTCGCCCGCCCCAACAGCTCGTACCGACGAGGAATCGACGGCAGCGTATGAAAGATCGATCTGCCCGGCCTCGCGCAACTTGTCGAGCAGCAGTTCGTGCAGTCGATCCCATACGCCTGCTTTGCGCCAGTCGTTCAGTCGTCGCCAGCAGGTCGCGCCGGAGCCAAAGCCCAATACGGTCGGCAGGTGGTTCCATCGCAGTCCGGTTTTCAACACGAACAGGATGCCATTCAACGCCGCCCGATCCGATACGCGTGGGCGACCAGGATGCCCTTTGCGCCGGGGCTTGGGCGGCGGCAGTAACGGTTCGATCAGTGTCCACAATTCGTCATCAATAATCGGCGCTTCCATCCCTTGGGTTCCGTTGTTCAGACATCCAAGGTTAACAGCTTACCGAGAAAGTAAACAGCCGCCTCAGGGGTTTTTGAACTGGCCTCTTAAGTATGAAGAGGGGTTGAGACATCAGGATACGGGAAGGTGAAAGCACCACTTATGCTAACTAATCTATAAGGAATCCAAAATGAAAGCCGCAGTCTATTACGGTCCGCAGGATATTCGCTGTACGGATATTCCAGACCCTGTCATTCGCTCCGACCACGAAATGCTAGTCAAAGTAACGGCCACATCGATATGTGGCTCCGATTTGCACCTTTACCGGGGCGCGCTTGATGGAATCATGGAAAAAGGCAAGTCCCAAACAGGTCATGAGTTGATCGGCGAAGTCGTGGAGGTCGGTAAGAGCGTCGGGCGCTTCAAGCAGGGGGATCGCGTCAGTATGGGGTACTCAGTCTCATGCGGCCACTGCTACATGTGCGAGGTTGGGCAGACCGCACATTGTGAGACTACCAAAAACGCAGTCTATGGATTCGGCATACCTTTCGGCAGCATCAATGGAACTCATGCGGAGGCCCTGATCGTCCCTCACGCGGATGGTCACGCGATGAATGTGCCGAAGGGAATTCCCGATGAAGCGGCGGTTACGCTTTCCTGCAACCTGCCGTCGGCAATCATCGCCAACCGCCTGGCCGATATCCAGGTCGGGGAGAATGTTGCACTGGTGGGCTGCGGGCCGACGGGTATGATGACTCTCGATATCGCGCTGCACAGAGGGCCAGGGCGCGTGGTTGTACTCGATAAGGTTGCCCATCGTCTTGACGTCGTGCGCAAAAAAGGGGGCGTGGCGATTGATGCGAACCAGGAAGACTGGAAAGAAAAAGCACTGGCAGAAACCGGCGGACGTGGCTTTGACAAAGTGATCGAGGTGGTCGGTTATCCCGAAACCCTACAGATGTGCCTCGATCTGGTTCGCCCCGGCGGAACGGTTGCCGCGATCGGCGTTTTCTGCGACTCAACTTTCAATCTGAATTTGGCCGATGTGTTTCTGCGCAATATCAGCTTGCACATGAATGGCTTCGCTAACGCCCAGCCTTACATGTGGGAGGCATTGCGGCTGATGGAGCGTGGTGTGATCAATCCGCAAGAGTACTTTTCACACGCGTTCGAACTTGCTGATGTCGACAAGGCATTCTCGGTCTTTCATCAGAAATCGGACAGCGCAATGAAGGTACTGATCCGGCCATAAAGCTGCTTCGACGTAAAGCGAGGGTGAGCGCGAGAACGCTCATACCATTATTAGAAAAAATCTGGTAAGGAGACGAAATTGAAGATCAATCAGAGTTGTGTCGCTGTGCGGGTGATCGTGGTTTTTTCGGTCGCGTTATTTGCGATGGGCACTGCGAAGGCTACTGACGTGTTCAATCTGGAGGGCTATGGCCCCGTGTCCCGCGCCATGGGGGGCACAGGCGTGGCGTACGACATTGGCGCGGCCGCCATGATGACGAACCCGGCGACGCTGGGCTTGATGGAGCAGGGGGCCTATCTAGATTTCGGGCTGGATGTCATCAACACCGATATCAACATACGAAACGCCGCCACCGGTGAATCAGTTTCTTCTGGCAATCACGGCAACAACAACGGCCCCTACTTCGCGCCCGAAGCCGCATTCGTGTATCGGGCCGGGAAGTATGCATTCGGCGTGGGGGCCTTCGCGGGAGGGGGACTCGGCACGCAGTACGGCGGCAGCAGCTTTCTGTCGCGCACGACCACCAACGGCATCAACACCGGCTTCGACAATTTTTCGCGTCTCCTGGTGTTGCGCATTCCGTTTGCCATGTCTTACGACGTCACGGACAAGCTGACGGTCGGCGGCTCGCTCGACGCGGTCTGGACCTCGCTGAATCTCGGCATGCTGCTGGATGCCTCGCAGATCGGTACGCTCGCGGCCCAGCACCGCGCGTCCGGCACGCTGCTGCCCGCGCTCGCCAGCGTGCCAGGCCTGTCGGGCGGGTATATCAACTCCGCGCATAACGGAATCGTGGGCGGCGGTGCCGATGCCTGGGGGATCGGCGGCAAGCTGGGCCTCACGTATCGCCTCACGCCGGACACCGTGTTTGGCCTGGCCTACAACTTCAAGACGCGCGTGGGCGATCTGGGCGGCCATGCAACGTTGTCGGCAGTAAGTTCCGTTGCCGGAAACATCCCGCTCGACGGTCAGATCACGGTCCACAGCTTCGAAATGCCCGCGCAGTTCACGGCAGGTATTAGTCACCGGTTAAACGATCACTGGAGCGTTTCGGCCGACTATCAGCGCGTGTTTCTCGCGAGCGTGTTCAAGGACATCAACGTGAGCTTCGTGCAGTCGGGCACGGGGGCGAACCTGAACCTGTCGCTGCCGCAGAACTACCGTGACATCAACGTGTTTGGCGTGGGGGCGGAATACCGCTACAACGCGAGCCTCGCGTTCCGTGCGGGCTTCCATTATGCGCAGGAAGCCATACCCAACAATATGCTGTTGGCCGTCATTCCCGCCATCCCGACCACGACCCTGACCGGCGGCGTCTCTTATGCGTTCAGCCAAAACAGCAAGATCGACCTCGGCATATCATTCGCACTGCAGAAGACCTTGACGAACACGAGTCAGCCCAACACCTCCGTGCCGATAAAGGTGACCCACTCGCAGATCAACGCAGCGGTGGCCTGGCAAAAACGGTTTTGATGCAGAGGCGGGCGCGGGTGGGGTTGACCCTGTAGGTCAGGACTGTCAGACACCGTTAAAGGCAAACATTGTGATTATTGACGTACCACGTTCATCGGCGAAATTTAAGCCCACAAGAGGTCGCGTGAGTCGGGAACAGCAATTTTTGTGTTCACGAAGCCGGACATTGAAGTCATGAATGACCAAAGACGTTTTTAGACATAATGTATTGGACCTGCCGTACCTCAAGCGACGCGGGTTAAGCTTGAGGCTAGTGTCCTGAATTTGACGCTCGTAGAAGGGAAACGGAAGCGGACGCTCGTGCAATGAGATCTACGCGAAAATCCGCTAGCCGTTCAGGAAGTGGTACTTCCCCCAGAGGGCGCGGTCTAGCGTAAGTCGCATTGCGCAGATGATTGCTCCGAGTCATCAGAGGTCGACAAACTATGTTTGACGAGTCAAATATACTGACGCATCGGGGATGCAAAGCACCTGCAGGCGTGGACGAACGCCTGGTTTGAGGCGGCCGTCGAACTAGGTTTTATCCGGTGGCCCTATGTACCCGACAAAGAAGTCGTCAAGCGTTTGCATGGCTACTTCAATGCAGGGTTGATGCCAATGGAAGCCGCCCAAGCATGCTTTGCGGCGAAGCATTGAGAAAGATCGATGATGATTCAACCAAGAAAAATCATACGAGGTTGTTAAGGGAAATCAAGTTATTGCTCGTTGCCGGATACTGGATATATGGAGTTGCAAATGTCGGATTCTTTAGAAATTGCGAATACAGTCACCGCAAATGGTATAAAAACCAATTATCACGATCGTGGTCAGGGAGTGCCTGTTCTTTTGATTCATGGATCGGGCCCTGGAGTAACCGCATGGGCGAACTGGCGCCTCACAATCCCTGAACTCGCGAAGCAGTTTCGCGTCATCGCACCGGACATGGTGGGCTTTGGATATACCGAGCGGCCGGTGGGTATCCGGTATGACATGGATACCTGGGTCGGGCATGCGCTCGGGTTGCTGGATGCGCTTGGCATTGACAAGGCTCACGTGGTGGGCAACTCTTTCGGAGGGGCTCTGGCCTTGGCGCTGGCCATCCGGGCGCCCGAAAGAGTGCGCCGATTGGTCCTCATGGGCAGCGTGGGTATCTCCTTCCCGATAACGGAGGGGTTGGACAAGGTTTGGGGCTACGTTCCGTCAATCGACAACATGCGAGAGTTGCTCGATGTTTTTGCGTTCGACCGCAATCTCGTAAATGACGACCTCGCTCGCCTGCGTTATGAGGCAAGCATCCGGCCGAACTTTCAGGAAGCGTTTTCAAGTATGTTTCCGGCACCGCGCCAGCGTTGGGTGGACGCTATGGCGAGCCGGGAGGAGGACGTCGGCTCGCTTCCGCACGAGACACTCATCATCCATGGGCGCGAAGACCAGGTCATCCCGCTGTCCAATTCCTATACACTGCTCAGACTGATTCCACGGGCGCAGCTGCACGTGTTCGGCCGCTGTGGCCATTGGACGCAGATTGAACATGGAGAGCGATTTAACCGGTTGGTCGGTGACTTCTTCTCGGAAGAGGCGCTTTAAGCCTCCGCGCGGAGGCCTTTGGGGGGGCGTTCAAGTGACGCCAACGGCATGTGGCAACGAACGGTCCCCCAATTAGGTTTTCGTTCCAGGCAGGTTTACGCACCCGGTGAGAGCGTGCGAGACGATGAACTTTTAAGAAAGAGCCCTGACTGGCGATTTCCTGAGGAGGGAACATGAAGGAGGAGAAAGGGAAAGCGGGAGAAATAGACAGAGGAATACCGCTTTTCGTGCCAGATGTAGTGGCTGATCTGCATTTTCCGGACATTCGGGATCTGGCGGAACGGCTTCGTTTCAATCCTGCGGACGGTCGCATCTGGCTCGACGATCGTCGAATGGTCTTGATCCATACGGACGCGTTTGCTTCACTGCGACAGGAACTCATCGAAGCTTTAGGTAGCGATGCTGCGCGCGGATTGCTGACCCGCATGGGATATCTATCGGGTTCTCGGGATGCCGCGCTCGCACGAAAGGTTCGCGGGCAAGACAGCGCATTTGATGCCTTCGCGGTAGGTCCTCAACTTCACGCCCTGGAAGGCATCGTCCTGGTAGAACCTGTCAGAGTGGATATCGACAGCACCACCGGTCAGTATTACGGGGAATTTCTGTGGAAAGACTCGTCCGAGGATGAGGCTCACATATCCGTGTACGGCATCGGCTCCGAACCAGCCTGCTGGATGCAGATTGGCTACGCGTGCGGCTACACGAGCGCTTTCATGGGCCGGCGTATTCTATACCGGGAAGTCGAATGCCGCGCGATGGGCAATACATTATGTCGAATCATTGGAAAGCCCGTGGACGAGTGGGACGCCCCCGATGCGGATCTTCGGTATATGCTGCCACAATCTCTGGAGAAACGTCGCTTTGTCGCGTTGAAAAGTTCAGGGCCAGCCCGACTGACTCTACAGATCATGAGTGTGTGCCTTGCAAGCCTGACGAAGTGCCTGTCAAAGAAGGACCAATAGGGGCGTCTGCTGGATTCAACGCAGTGATGCACAAAATATTCAGAGTGGCTCCCACTAGTGCGACCGTTTTACTGATGGGCGAGAGCGGCGTGGGCAAAAGCCTGTTTGCTCGGGAACTGCACAACAGAAGTTCGCGTGTAGGGAAACCATTCGTTGAATTAAATTGTGCAGCTCTTCCCGATTCGCTGATTGAATCGGAGCTTTTTGGTGTGGAGCGAGGGGCATTCACCGGCGCATCCGATGCCCGCGTTGGGCGTTTCGAAAGCGCAAACGAAGGGACCATTTTTTTGGATGAGATTGGTAATCTCAGTCTAACCGCTCAAGCGAAGCTATTGAGAGTTTTGCAAACGGGGGAGATGGAGCACCTCGGGAGTTCAAAGACGGTTAAGGTAAATGTTCGGGTAATTACTGCGACTAATGACAACCTCAAACAGGCGATAAAAAGCGGGCGTTTTCGTGAGGATCTTTTCTACCGGCTGAATGTATTTCCAATTGTTATTCCACCTTTGCGTGAAAGAAAGGATGATATCCCGGTTTTGCTGGAATTTTTCATAAAGAAATTTTCAAAAAGGCATGGTCGGTCCCTCAAGGGCTTATCCAATCGTGCGCTTCATCTATTGCTGGATTACTCGTGGCCCGGGAATATCCGCGAGATGGAAAATGTGCTCGAACGTGGCGTTATCCTCGCCGAGGAAGGCGGTACGCTCGATGTATGCCACTTGTTTAGTAGCGGTGACACCGTGGAATGTAAGGGTGCTTTTGGTTTAAGCGACCTTGGGTCGCTTGCCCTCGATTCCATATCGACGAGCGCTCCCCCCGAGACGATCCGCAAGAGCGGAGAAGCCCCGGAGGGGCTCGAGGATTGGGCAGCGCTTGCTGTACAGATGAACAAAGCGACACTTTGCGAGGTCGAAGATGCGCTCGTACGCGCGGCACTCAAAGCCGCGAACGGGAACATATCAGAAGCCGCACGTCTTCTCGGATTGACACGCGCGCAACTCGACTACCGTGTCAAGAAGTTGAACAATTCAATGCCAATCTCGACGGAGAAGTAGAGAGCGCAAAGCACCAGCGTTTGGGATCAACCGAATCGAAGATCTGCTTCGGCTTTGTTCGGGAGGTTAGGGGCGCTGGTGGTGCAGACGCAATTAGGCTTTTTTAACGCACCTCGCCTGACCAAATGCATTCCATTGATTGATCAGGTTGGCGATAGCGCGGCCTTCCTGAGTTTGTGACGCGATGCGACGCGTCAGCAGCGTGTCGCCGATGCAGCGCTTAATGCGCGAAAATTGCGCCTCAACGCGAGCGCGCAGGCCATAGCCATATTTGTTCTGGAATGCATACTGTCCCTTCTCTTTCAGATAACGCACAAGTTGATCGTGCCAACGATTTTGCTTCGCGTCATCGACCGCATCGGCCTTGGGAGGAATCACCGGCACGACGCCGCTGGCGAGCAGTTGTTCATTGCGCTCGATCTGGTAATACGCCGTATCGGCAATGAGTCGATCGATCTTACCGACTTGCGGCAACAGCAAATCGAGGCCGCTACTGTCTCCAGTGCCGGTATCGGTGATTTCCACTGCCAGTACGTCGCCTTCAGCATCCATGGCCAGATGCATCATGCGCCATGGCGTACGCTCAGCTTTCTTGCCGTATTTCTTTTCGTACCATGCGCCGGCATGAGAAAAGCGCAAGCCCGTGCTGTCCACTATCACCGTCACCGGCTCGCCTTCATTGAGGCGCTCAGCCGCGCGCACGCACTTCCTGCGCACCGTGATGTCCAGCGAAGCAAACAGGTCCGACAGATGGCCAAAGCTGGGTACGGGCAGCTCGACGCCACGCCCGCGCCAATAGTCGTGCATGAAGCCCGCGAATTCCCGCAAACCCATCCGGTACATGCGATACAGCATAAACAGCAAGTTTGAGATAGCCCCTTGATTCACCGGACACGGTCTCTGTTTCTGGATGAACCCACTTCAGGGGTAGATCCCATCACCCGGCGCGAATTCTGGACCCACATCAACGGACTGGCCCGCAAGGGCGTGACCATCATGGTCACCACCCACTTCATGGACGAGGCCGAATACTGCGATCGCGTGGCCATGCTGTCGGTAAGCGACTCGGCCCGACCGTTTCCCGATGCTGATTTTGCTGGCGCATGATAGTCGCGTTTAGATTGACGGAGACGGTCAGCTATGCCGAATGCAGCGCGCCCGGCCCATCGCACGTATGCGCGGGCATTCAAACAGCAAGTGATCAGGGAAACGTTGGAACCAGGCATGTCGGTGTCGATCGTCGCGCGGCGGCACGACATCAACGCCAACGTCGTGTTCGGGTGGCGCAAGCAATATCGGGAAGGCAAGCTGGAACTGCCGGGACTCGAAGCTGCGCCGTCGGCCATGACAGGCACGGAGTTGCTGAGCGTTGACGTGATCGATTCGGTGTTGATGCTGCCAGCGCCGCAGCCTACGGGAAACGCGACGTCGAAGGTGACAAGCGGCGTACCGATGCCGACGCCCGTGTGCGAGATCGAGGTGGAGATCGGCAAGCGGCGCGTGAAGATTCGCGGCCTGTCTGCTGAGCGGGCCGAAGCGTTCCTGCAGGAATGCCTGAAGTGATCACATTGCCGGCCGGCACCCGCATCTGGCTTGCTGCGGGCGTCACGGACATGCGCTGCGGCTTCCAGGGGCTTGCCACGAAGGTACAGGCGACGCTCGAGGAGAATCCGTTGTGCGGCCATGTGTTCATCTTCCGCGGACGTCGAGGCGATCTCGTGAAGCTGCTTTGGGCCACCGACGACGGGCTCTGGCTGCTGTCGAAGCGATTGGAACGCGGCCGCTTCATCTGGCCGCAAGCCGATGGCGGCAAGATCTCGCTCACGGTCGCGCAGTTGTCGATGCTTCTCGAAGGCATCGATTGGCGGCAGCCCCGCCGTACGGCACCTCTGTCGATGCTGTAGGTGTTGTAAACCGCTCGGGAGGCTCGTAAACTCCGGCGCATGCCGAATCTCGACGATCTGCCCGACGATGTCGCTGCACTGAAGGCCATGCTGGCTGAGGCTCGCGCGTCGGCCATCGAACGGGAACTCGAGATCGAACAGCTGCGCCGCGACATCGCCGCAAGCGATCTCGAGATCACACGGTTGAAGCTCCTGATCGACAAGCTCAAGCGAATGCACTTCGGCCGCAAGTCGGAACAACTTGCCCGAGAGATCGAGAAGCTTGAGCTCCGGCTTGAGGATTTGGCCGCAGGCAGCGGTGTCGCCGACGTTCAGCACACAAAGGTCCGACGAGAAAGGTCCACGACTAGCAGCGATCCGGCCGTACGTGAGCCGCTGCCACCGCACCTTACGCGAGAAGATCGCGTGCTCAAACCGGATTCGATCTGCCCCAAGTGTGAAGGTGCTATGCAGTGCCTCGGCGAGGACGTCTCGGAACAGCTCGCCCGTGTTGCGGCGATGTTCAAGGTGATCCGCACGATCCGGCACAAGACGGTCTGTCCGGCCTGCGGCCACATCGCGCAGCCACCGATGCCGGGACTGCCGATCGAGCGCAGTATCGCGCATCCGAGCTTGCTTGCCGACATTCTGGTGTCGAAGTACGCAGATCATGCGCCGCTGTACCGACAATCGGAAATTGCGGCGCGCGACGGGGTGACGCTTGACCGCGCCAGCATGGGTCGCTGGGTCGGACAGTGTGAGGCGCTCTGCCGCCCGCTGACCGACGCGCTGCGCCGGTATACGATGGCGGGCACGAAGTTGCACGCGGACGACACGCCGATCCCCGTGCTCGCGCCAGGCAACAAGAAGACGAAGACCGGGCGACTCTGGGTGTACGTGCGCGACGACAGCCGTTCGGGCTCGACGGAGCCGGCTGCGGTGTGGTTCGCGTACTCGTGCGATCGCAAAGGCATCCATCCTCAGACGCATCTCGCCGGATTCGAAGGCATCCTGCAAGCCGATGCCTACGGCGGCTTCGACGAGTTGTACGTAAGTGGCAAGATCCGCGAGGCTGCTTGTTGGGACCACGCGCGGAGAAAGTACTACGAGATCCACGCGAGCACACCGACGGACGAGACCCAGAAACTGCTCGAGATGATCGGCGAGTTCTACGGCATTGAAACCGACATCCGCGGCAAGCCGCCCGATGAACGGCAGCGCGTGCGGCGTGAGAAAAGCAAGCCGCTGCTGGACGCCTTCGAAACGAGAATCCGGGCCAAGCTCGCGACGCTGTCGCGCAAGTCGGAGCTGGCCGGCGCGATCCAGTACTCGCTGAATCACTGGACTGCGCTGACGCTGTTCTGCGAGGATGGGCAAGCCGAGATCAGCAACGCGTTGGCAGAAAACGCCCTGCGTTGCGTGAGCCTCGGGAGAAAGAACTTCCTGTTCGCTGGTTCCGACAGCGGGGGTGAGCGGGCCGCCGCGATGTACAGCTTGATTGGTGCGTGCAAACTCAATGGCATCAACCCGCGCGCCTATCTGGAATACGTCTTGACCCACATCGCTGATCACGTCATCACCCGCGTCGACGAACTGCTGCCTTGGAATGTGGTCGACAAGCTGACGTCGGTCAGCTCGCATGGCACTGCCTGACTGCTTCATAGATCCAGATAGATCGTGCCCATGATCCACGATCGTGGGCACGATCTCACGTGATCCTCACGGAACTCCCCAAGCTCTCACATCATGCCCCATGCGCGCGCGAATATGGAACTGGTCGCGCCGAGCCGCTTACTGCTGTCGCGTGCGCAACTGATTGCGCTGGATACGCCCGACGCGCTCAGTATGAGCTCCATTAACCGCATCCTATTTGCCTAGAGGGAAGTCGTGCACAGTTGACTGGGTGATGATTGAAAACGGAGTCGAGGATGTCGGAAGCGGTAGCGCAGTGGGCGGGCCACTTGGAGGCGATCGAGGCCGAGGGTACCGCGCTCAAGCGTTCGGCGATCAGCCCAGAACGGCCCGACCCGACGATGGAGGACGCCTTCATTCACCTGGTGGAGTCGGCGGACCGCGAGATGGAGGCCACCATATGAACGGCGCCACAATGCACAAAGACGGGAGTGGCCCCCTGCAGACCGACTTGCGCCGTTTTGATCTGCGGCGCTTGATGGCACTGGTGACCAAGGAAAGCTACGGGCTCGTTTGCGCTCCTGCTCGCCAGTCTGGTGCTGTTCATCCTGTCGGTGGTCGGCATCGGTCTGATGATTTCCGCGGTCAGCATGACGCAGCAGCAGGCCATCCTGGGGGCGTTCGCCATCGGCGTGCCGGCGGTGCTGATGTCCGGCTTTGCGACGCCTGTGGAAAACATGCCCGTCGTCCTGCAATGGCTGGCCCAGGCCATTCCGCTGACCCACTTCCTCATCATCGTCGAAGGCAGCTTTCTCAAGGCCATGCCGCCCGGTGACATTCTCGCCAGCCTGTGGCCGCTGGCGGTCATCGCCCTGGCCACGCTGACGATGGCCACCGTATTCGTCCGAGGACGCCTGCAATGAAATCCAAGCCCCGCACTCCCTTTCTTCGCGCAACCGTCACCGGCCTGACCCCTGGGCGCGCGCGTCCGCTCGCGCTGGCCCTGTCCTGCGTGCTGCTGACTGCCTGCGCAAGCGTGGGCCCCGACTACCGCGAGCCGCCGCCGGTCGACGTCGGCAGCGGCTGGAGCTTGCCGTTGGCAAGCGAATCCCAGTCCGCAGACTTGAGCCAATGGTGGTCTGCACTGGACGATCCCATCCTCGATCGCCTGATGGCCACGGCGCTGGCACAGAACCTGGATCTGCGCCAGGCTGCGGCACGCATCGATGAGGCACGCGCCCTGCGCGATCGTGTGGCCGGCGAGGCATTGCCCACCGCCGCCGCTGGCGCGAGCGTCAACCGGCGCCGTCAAAGCGAGAACGGCCCCTTGCCCGTAGGCTCGATCCCCGGCCTTGACGCCACGCAGACCATCTACGACGCGGGCTTCGACGCGGCCTGGGAGGCCGACTTGTTCGGGGCCAAGCGGCGCGCCCTGGAAGGCGCCAACGCCCGCCTGCAGGCGACCGAAGCCGAGGCACAGGGCATACGCATGCGCATCGTGGCCGAGGTCGCGCGCACCTGGTTCACCGCCGTCGGCGCCCGCTACGAGTTGCACGCACAACAGGCCACGCTGGATACGCTGCAGCAGACTTGGGAATTGGTGCGCCTTCGGCATGCGCTGGGCGACGCGTCGACCGCCGACGTGGAGGCGGCGTACGCCCAATGGACAGCAGTCAACGCGCTCATCCCGGATATCCAGGCGCGCCAGCGCGCCGCGGTACTCAGCCTGGGCGTGCTGCTGGGCGCACCGCCGGAGCGGGAGCTGGCACTGCTGGATGGCCCCTTGACGCCGAGCACGCTGCGGGCGCTGCCGGTGGGCGAGCGTGCCGACATGCTGCGCCGGCGCCCTGACGTACTGGCTGCGGAACGTCGCCTGGCGGCGAGTTCTGCCGACATCGGCGTGGCCACGGCCGAGTTGTTCCCCAAACTCTCCATTGGTGTCGGCGGCGGGTTCCAAGCGCTCAGTACGGGCGATTGGTTCGATGCATCCAGTTCGCGTTTTTCCATCCTGCCGCTGATTTCCTGGCGCCTGTTCGACGGCGGCCGCGTGCGCGCCGAGATTCGGGCGCGCGAGGCGGGGCAGCGGCAGGCCGCGCTGGCCTACGAGCAGGCCGTGCTGGCGGCGCTGGGCGACGCCGAACGCGCGCTGGGCGACTACCACGGCGGGCTGGACACACTGGAACGCCGTGGCATGGCACTGGATGCCGCGCGCACAAGCTACGGCCACGCCATGTCACGGGGCGGCGCTATGGAGCCAATGCGGGGTCGGCATAAGGGCGCCACTTGAGGGGCGGCACATAGGCGCCAGTCCAAGGGCGGCGTAATGGCGCCACGTTAGGGGCGGCGCATAGGCGCCAGCAGCATCAGGGCGAGAACGCGGTTCGAACTTTCCGAGTCGGTACGCTCCGTTCTTTTTGAACGGAGCGTCCATGGCCAACAGGAGGTTCGAATTGTTTGAATACCGCCAAGTCCTTGTCCGCATGCGGCAAGGCGATTCTGACCGCGACATCGCGCGCGGCGGTTTGATGGGGCGCAAGAAGCTGACGACCGTGCGCCGCGAGGCTGAAGCGCGTAGTTGGCTGGATCCGGTGCAGCCGCTGCCGGACGACGCTACGATCGCGGGTGTCTTCGGGCGCACGCCGCACCTGCCGCACACCTGTGTGTCGACGGTTGAGCCATATCGCGAACAGGTCCGCGAATGGCTTGCCGCCGGCGTTCAGGGCACCACGATCCATGCCGCCCTTCAACGCAATCATGGCTACGCCGGCAGCTATTGTGCCGTGAAGCGCATGCTGCGCCATCTGGCTGCCGAGCGCAGCGTGGCCACCACAACGATCCTCGACTTCGCACCGGCCGACGCCGCGCAGGTCGACTTCGGCGCGGGACCCGTGCTGACGGTCGAGGGCATTGCGGTCCGGACGTGGATCTTCGTGATGACGTTGTGCTGGTCGCGCCACCAGTATGCCGAGATCGTGCTGGACCAGACCGTCGAGACGTGGCTCGCCAGCCACCGGCGCGCCTTCGAATGGTTCGGCGGCTGTCCCGACCGGGTCATCATCGATAACGCGAAGTGCGCGATCATCCGGGCGTGTCGATACGAGCCGGCGGTGCAACGCTCGTACGCCGCGCTTGCCGAGGGATATGGATTCCGGATCGACGCCTGTCCGCCGCACGATCCCCAGAAGAAGGGCGTCGTCGAATCGGGCGTCAAATACGTCAAGAAGTCCTTCGTGCCGCTGCGCGAGTTCCGGGATCTGGCCGACGCCAACCGGCAACTGCGCGAATGGGTGATGCAGCAGGCCGGCACTCGTATCCACGGCACCGTCCACGAACGGCCGCTGACGCGCTTCGGCGTCGAGCGCCCGTTGCTCGCTGCATTGCCGGACGTGCCGCCGGTACTGTCGGTCTGGAAGGAGGTGGCGGTCCATCGCGACGGCCACGTCGTCTACAAGCACGCGCTGTACTCTGCACCGTTCACGCTCGTCGGCAAGTCGCTCTGGCTGAAGGCGACCGATACGGTCATCCAGCTGTTCCATCGGCATGAACTCGTCGCAACCCATCCGCGGCAGCGGGCCGGCGGTCGCCACACGGTGCGAGATCACCAGCCGCCCGAAGCGCAGGCCTGGCTCGAGCACGATCCGCAGTGGTGTCTGGCGCGCGCGAAGGAGATCGGGCCGTCGTGCCACGGCGTGATCCTCGCGCTGTTCAACGACAAGGTGCTCGTCAACCTGCGCGGCGCGCAGGGGATCATCCGGCTGCGACAGAAAGTCGGCGATCAGAGGCTGGAAGCAGCCTGCGAGCGTGCGCTCGCGTTCAGCAGCGCGAAGTACAGCACCATCAAGGGCATCCTCGACAAAGGCCTGGACAGCGAACCGGTGCCGCGTCCCGCGTCGGCCCCGACTGGCGCTTACCAGAACGGCGGCCGCTTCGGCCGTGATCTCCAATCCCTGCTGATCCACTGACACCATGAACCCGAGTCCCGAATTGAATTCCATCCTCAAACAGCTGCGCCTGTCCGGCATCCTCGACTCGCTTGAGCAGCGCAACCGTCAGGCGATCGACGGGCAGCTCGCCTATACCGAGTTCCTTGCCATGCTGCTGCACGACGAGGTTGCCCGTCGCGAACACAAGAAGCTCGGCACCCGTCTGCTGCGCGCCGGCTTCGCGATGGGCAAGACGCTCGAGACGTTCGACTTCGACCGGCTGCCTACGTTGAACCGCTCACACGTTCATGATCTCGCGACAGGCCGGTATCTCGACGAGAAGGTCGCGATCCTGATCGCCGGTCCAACCGGCACCGGCAAAAGCCACTTGGCCCAGGCGCTGGGCCACTGCGCCGCCCGCCAAGGCCGCGATGTGCTGTTCATCTCGCAGACCGAGCTGCTCAAGCGATTGAACGCCGCGCGCGCCACCGGCGCCTATGACCGCAAGTTCCAGCAGTACGCCCGGGTGCCGCTGCTGATCGTCGATGACTTCGCGCTCAAACCGCTACGTACCCCGCAGGACGAGGACTTCCACGATCTCGTCGCGGCCCGCTACGAGCACGCGGCGACCATCCTGACGTCGAATCTCGACTTCGGTGAATGGGGCGCCGCGTTCCCCGACAACCGCATCCTCGGCACCGCCACACTCGACCGACTACGCCACGGCGCCTACCGGCTCGTCCTCGAGGGCGACAGTTACCGCACCCCGAAACCGATGCCAGATCCCCCTCAAAATGCAGTTGCCAAAAACGGCAAAAAACCGCAACCTTGAAACCGTTCGAATCCGCGTTTTACCCCCGGTTCTGCTGGCGCCATTACGCCGCCCATCCCCGGCTCCTTTACGCCGCCCCGCGACACACGCCAAGGCGCGCTACGCGGCGGGCGACATTGCACTGGTCGAACTGCTGGCCGCCCAGCGAAGCCTGCACGAGGCCGAAACCGCAGCGGCACGCGCGCATACCAACGCCGCCGTGCAATTGGTGGCGCTGTACAAGGCCCTTGGTGGCGGCTGGGACGTATCCACGGCGGCATCCAGCGCAACCCATCTGCTGCGGGGCACTGCCGCCCCCGTCGCGTTTTCAAGCCGCTGATTCAACACAGGAGACCGTCATGCAAATCAACGTTGGAAATCTCGACCGCATTGTGCGCATCGTCATCGGACTGATTTTGCTCAGTCTCCCATTGTGGCTGGACTCATCTTGGCGTTGGCTGGGACTCATTGGAATCATGCCGCTCCTCACCGGCCTGGCAGGCCGCTGTCCTGGCTATCGCCTGCTCGGCCTCAGCACTTGCCCGATGCGAAAACCCGAGTGAACGCCCTATGAAACTCAGTTTTTTGGGCGCAGCCCGAGAAGTCACCGGATCGTGCTTCCTGGTCGAAGCGGCTAATGTCCGCTTCCTGGTCGATTGCGGCATGGTTCAAGGTGGGCGTGTAGCAGCAGCACGCAACTACGAGCCGTTTGCGTTCGACCCGGCGTCCATTGACTTCGTCCTGCTGACCCACGCCCACATCGACCATAGCGGGCTATTGCCCAAACTGACGCGCGCCGGGTTCAAGGGGCCCATCTACGCCACGCCAGCGACGGTTGATCTGCTCGGGGTGATGCTGCCCGATAGCGCTCACATCCAGGAAAGCGATGCCAAGCGGGTTGCCAAGCGGTTCAAAGAGAAGACCGTGCCGCCACCCCTGTATACCCTGCAGGATACACACGAATGCCTGCAGCAGGTACGCGGCATCGAATACGACCGGGAGTTCGCACCCCGCGTCGGGGTGCGCGCCCGCTTTCGTGATGCCGGCCACATCCTCGGCTCGGCCATCGTGGAAGTGTGGATTACCGAGTACGGTTACCCCACGAAGATCGTGTTCAGCGGCGATTTGGGCCAGCCGGGACGCCCCATCCTGCGCGACCCGACACCCATCGAGGACGCGGACATCCTCGTCATCGAGTCCACCTACGGCGACCGCCGGCACAAGGATTTTTCGGCGACCGAAGCGGACATGATCGGCATCGTCGAGAAAACCCTGTTCGAGCGCGGCGGCAATGTCATCGTTCCGGCCTTTGCGGTCGGCCGAACCCAGGAGGTGCTCTACCACCTACATCGTCTCACCTGCGAAGGGCGTCTGCAGCGTCCAATGGTGTTTGTCGATTCGCCGATGGCCACCGAGGCCACACGCATCACGCGTGAGCATCTCGAATTGTTCGACGAACAGGCGAAGCGGTTGGCCGGATGGCATGCGCGCGGCGAGAACCTCCCGTATCTGGATTTCACCGCGAGCGCTGAGGAGTCCATGGCGCTGAACCGGATTCGCTCCGGGGCCATCATTATTTCTGCCAGCGGCATGTGCGATGCGGGGCGTATCCGGCACCACCTGCGCCACAACTTGCCACGCCGCGAATGCAGCATCTTGTTTCCCGGTTTCCAGGCGCAGGGGACGCTTGGCCGGCGCCTGATCGAGGGGGCCGAACGTGTACGCATCTTCGGTGAGGACATCCCGGTACGTGCGGCGATCCACAGCGTGGACGGCCTCTCGGCGCATGCCGACCAAAAGGCGCTGCTGGATTGGGCCCGTGCTTTCATTCAAGCACCGGCGCAAACCTTCGTGGTGCATGGGGAATCGTCGGCCGCGCAAGCCTTCGCTGAACTCTTGCAGCAGCAACTCGGCTGGCAGGTCACGGTGCCCGAGTATGGCCATGCGCTGCGCTGGCCGGACTTTCTGGCGCACGAGTGATGAAACCTGCAGAAGATCTCGCTGAACGCCTGCGCGCCATCCGCGAGTCACCAACATACCGTCTTGCGTACGAAGACATCGAGCTGCTTGGCCAGGACGAACTGCGGCCGCTGCGACTACAACTCGAACTGCTCAAACCTGAGCGCATCCTGCACGAGCAAGGCATTCACTCGACGGTAGTGGTCTTCGGCAGCGCACGCGTGAGCGATGCCGAGACGGCAGAAGCCCGCCTTGGCGCGCTGGAGCGTCAGGCGCTCGTCACTCCGGAGAATGTCGGGCTGAGGCAAGAGCTTGCGCGAGCCAATCGCCGGGTCGAACAGGCACGTCACTACGAGCAAGCGAGGCGTTTCTCGGGCCTTATTTCGGCGCGTTTCCAGCAGCAAAACCGCCGTGATTTCGTCGTCGTCACCGGGGGTGGGCCCGGCATCATGGAGGCCGCCAACCGCGGTGCTTTCGAGGTTGGCGCACGTTCGATTGGCCTCAACATCACGCTGCCCCACGAACAGGCACCCAACCCCTACATGTGCCCGGATTTGGCGTTCCGATTCCACTATTTCGCGCTGCGCAAGATGCACTTCTTGTTGCACGCCAAGGGCTTGGTGGCATTCCCGGGTGGCTATCGAACGCTCGATGAGCTGTTCGAGGTGCTCACCTTGATCCAGACCGGAAAGATGCAGCGTATTCCGGTAGTGCTGGTCGGCCGTGCATTCTGGCATCGCGTAGTTGATTTCGATCTTCTGCTCGACGAAGGCTATGTCTCTCCATCCGATCTCGACTTGTTCACCTGCGTAGACAAAGCAGAGGAAATCGTCAGTGCCCTCGAACGCTTTTACGTCACCAGGGCAGCAGGCGATGGGGCAACATGATTGGCATCGACGGGTATCGCTGGAGCCTGCGCGGCACCAAAGTGCAGCAGCCGATGCAGTGCTGTCAGCAGCACGTTGAAAATGACCCAGCGGCAGCACATTGGATTTGACCCACCCGGGTAGGATGGGCCCTTTTTGGAGGGCCAGTGCTTACAAGGGAGGTAATCGTGGAAATACGTGTGTTGGCCCGCCAAGGATTAGGAATCCGGGAGATCTCGCGGGAACTGGGGTTGTCGAGGAACACCGTGCGCAAATACTTACGCAGTTGTGCTGAGCAGGATCGTGCGCCGCGATCGGGGCGCACGCAGAAGCTCGATCCGTTCAAAACCTATCTGCATGACCGGGTTCGCGCAGCGCATCCGGCCTGGCTGCCGGCGACCGCGCTGCTGATCGAGATTCGCGCGATGGGTTATGACGGAGGCCTGACGCGGCTGCGGGTCTATCTGCGGTCGCTGAAGTCGATCAAGGCGCCGGAGCCACTGGTACGTTTCGAAACCGATCCGGGGCAGCAGATGCAGGTCGACTGGATCGTGTTGCGACGTGGCAAGCTGCCGCTGTCGGCATTCGTTGCGACGCTCGGTTACAGTCGGGCGAGTTACGTCGAGTTCGTGACCGACGAACGATTGCCGACGCTGCTGGGATGCCATGAGCGCGCGTTCGACTTCTTCGGTGGGGTTCCTCGCGAGGTCCTGTACGACAACGTCAAGACGGTGGTGATTGGCCGAGACGCCTATGGTCCCGGACTGCATCGCTATCAACCGGCCTTCCTCGACTTTGCGAAGCACCACGGCTTCGTGCCGCGCCTGTGCAAGCCCTACCGAGCGAAGACCAAGGGGAAGGTTGAGCGCTTCAACGGATACCTGCGCCGCAGCTTCTACAATCCGCTGGCAAGCCGGCTCGCTCAGGATCGCCTCTCGCTTGACGCGACCACGGCGAACGCCGAGGTCGTGCGCTGGCTGAGAGATGTCGCCAATGTGCGCATCCACGGCACGACTGGACAGTCGCCGCTCGAGCGTCTCCTGCTTGAGCAACCGAAGCTGCAGCAGTTGCCGGAGCCGTGGCGCGCGAACCTGCCGTCAGCTTCCGTGCCGACGATGCCACCGCCGTCGCGGTTCGATGATACGCCGCTGCAGCATCAGCTGTCAGTGTATCAAGCCCTGCTGACGGAGGCACGTTGATGGACATCCAGCACGAACGTATCCTCGAAGCCTGTCGACAACTGCGGATCGACACGATGGGCGAGCAGTACAGCATGTTGGCAGCTCGCGCGGCAGCGAACCAACTCACGTTTGCCGACTTCTTCGAGGCGCTGTTGAAATCTGCGATGGACGCGAAGCACACGCGGACCAAATCCATGTTGCTGCGCACGGCCGGCTTCCCTGTGCTGAAGACGCTGGAGGAGTTCGACTTTACGTTTGCTCACGGCGTTGCCAAGAAATCGGTGCTGGAGCTGTCGTCGATGGCCTTCGTCGAGCGCGCCGAGAACATCGTGTTGCTCGGGCCGAGCGGCCTTGGCAAAACGCATCTGGCGATCGCACTCGGTTACATCGCAACGCAGATGGGGATCAAGACGCGCTTCATCTCTGCGGCGGATCTCGTCATTGCCTTGGCCGCCGCTTCCCGGCAGGATCGATTGGCCGACTTCCTGAAGCGCAACATCATGAACCCACGGCTGTTGATCATTGATGAGGTCGGCTATCTGCCGCTCGGCCGGGACGATGCCAATCTGTTCTTCCAGGTGATCGCCAAGCGGTATGAAAAGGGTTCCGTGATCGTAACGAGCAACTTGCCGTTCGGGCAATGGGACCAGACGTTCGCCGGAGATCAGACGCTCACGGCCGCGTTGCTCGACCGCCTCCTGCATCACAGCCATGTTCTACAGATCAAAGGCGAAAGCTACCGACTGAAGGACAAGCGAAAAGCCGGCGTGATCCGATCCCGTGCATCCGAAAGTGCTGAACAGCAACTGGAGATGCACGCGTAAGTGATGATCAGCAACATCGTTTGACCCTGGGTCAGGCGAAACCGATGGCCAGCAACTGACGCTGACCCAGGGTCACGCAACATGCTGGGCATCAACTTGGTGACCCAGGTGGGTCAAATCTAATGTGCTGCACAACGGCCCAAGTGGGTCACTTCTAAGTTGCTGTTGACAGTGCGTCACCTTGTTGATTGCGGGTGCATTGTTCAGCCCGATCTCTACTTTCGGTTCCGAAGTCTCGCTCTCTACAAATCCTTCCTCCTGCTCGCCAGAGCAATCCCTGCGCTGGCGGGGCGGCACCCTGCGTCTGGAGAACGATTTGTTCACCGGCTCCGATCGCAACTACACCAACGGTGTCGCGCTAACAGCAGTCTCACGCGATCTGCAAGGCGGGCTCCGTCCGGAGTGCCTGCCCCAGCCGATTGGTTTGTACGCCCGCTTCATCGGCTGGGCTGATCCAGGCTTCTGGCACGAAGCCGGCGCCCACTCGTCGTCGCAAAACCTCGTTGTGCGCTTTGGCCAAGCCATGTACACGCCCGAGAACAAGACGCGCACCGATGTGATTCCAGATGACCGACCGTACGCTGGTTTGCTCTACCTGGGTTTGGCGTGGAATCGCCGCATCCACCCACAAGCTGCCAGCTACGAAATGCTTGACGTGCGTGAGTTGACCCTGGGCGTGATCGGCCCCTGGTCGCTGGCCGAGCAATCTCAGGATCTGGTGCATCGCGCACGCGGCATTGAGCGCTTTCGCGGCTGGAACAACCAGTTGCGCAACGAGCCGGCATTTCAGATGGCCATGGAGCGCAAGTTCAAGCCGTACACGGAGGGTGCCGTCCGTCCTGGATGGGGCAGCGACGTGATCGGCAGCTATGCCTTGCGGGTCGGAAACATCGAAACCGCCGCCAGTACCGGCGTGGAGTTTCGCGCGGGCTGGAACATACCGAACGACTTCGGCAGCTATCCGATCCGCCCTGGCGCGGAGAACCGCCCGCCCTCTGGTGTTGCCGATCTGCGCACGACAACGCCGCAATCGGTCCTGGCGCCCAAACCTGGGGCACATGTCTTCCTGAGCCTGGAGGGTAAAGCCGTCGCCTGGGACTTCTCACTCGACGGAAACATGTTCCGGCATAGCCATCATGTCAGCCGGCGGCCTTGGGTCGCGCAAGCAGCTCTCGGCATCAGTAGCCAATGGATCGTTGCTGGACGTGGCGTGCGGCTCGCCGTGATGCGCGTTTGGAGAACCCGCGAGTTCGACCAGCAGGCGGGCCATCACGCATTCGGATCGATCGCGCTGAGTCTGGAATTTTGAGGACACCTGCAACCATTCGTTAGACCCAAAGCATTCGTCACAACATCAATGGAGAAATTCGTGAACCAGCCCCTGAAACCCAGATCGTTCTTCACCGTCTCGCTGTCCGTGCTCTTGGCAAACTTCGCCACGGCACTCGGTGCGCAGTCCGTAGAGGCGGCAATGACCTGCTCCCCGTAAACCGGGCCAGTCGGAATCTAGTAAAGTCCGTTTTCGGAGAGGAAGACGGACATGAAGAAGCGCTTTTCGGAAGAACAGATCATCGGCTTCCTGAAGGAAGCGGAGGCGGGCCTGCCGGTGAAGGAGCTGTGCAGGAAGCATGGGTTCAGTGACGCCTCGTTCTACACGTGGCGCGCGAAGTTCGGCGGCATGGAGGTGTCGGAAGCCCGTCGGCTCAAGGAGCTGGAAGCCGAGAACGCGAGGCTGAAGAAGCTGCTGGCCGAGGCGATGCTCGATATGGAAGCCCTGAAGGTGGTCGTGAAGGGAAAGCCCTGAGCCCGCAGGCCAGGCGCGAGGCGGTCGCGGCGATTCGGCAGAAGGTCAATGTCTCCGAGCGCCGTGCCTGCCGGCTTGTCGGGCTTTCGCGCAGCGTGCTGCATTATGAAGCGCAGCCGGACCACGAGAATGAGGCGCTCAAGGCGCGCCTCATCGAGCTGGGGCACCAGAGGCGGCGTTTCGGCTATCGGCGGCTACACGCGCTGCTGGCGCGCGAAGGAAGGCACGTAAACCACAAGCGCGTGCACCGGCTGTATCGCGAGGCCGGACTGGCCGTGCGGCGCCGGCGACGGCGCCACGGCGTGATGGTCGAGCGCGAGCAGCTGGCTTTGCCGAGTACGCCGAACGAGGTGTGGTCCCTCGATTTCGTGATGGACGCATTGTCCAACGGGCGTCGCCTGAAGTGCCTGACCATTGTCGACGACTTCACCAAGGAAGCGGTCGAGATCGTGGTGGACCACGGCATCTCGGGTCGGTATGTGACGCGCGTGCTGGACCGGGTGGCGCGCTTCAGGGGCTACCCGAAAGCGTTGCGCACGGACCAGGGACCCGAATTCACGAGCCGCGCGCTGGACCAGTGGGCCTACGCCAACGGCGTGACGTTGAAATTGATTCAGGCGGGCAAGCCGACGCAGAATGCGTACATCGAGTCGTTCAATGGCAAGTTTCGTGACGAGTGTCTGAACGAGCACTGGTTCACGACGCTCGCCCACGCCCGGGCCGTGGTGTCGGCATGGCGCCGGGACTACAACGAGGCACGGCCGCACAGCGCATTGAACTACCAGTCGCCGGCCGAATTCGCGGCGAAGCATCCGGCACCAGTAGGCGCTCCTGTCTTGCAGGAGCATGTTTGAACAGGACTTTACTAGAAGCTCCGTGGCCCTATCGAAGGGGGCAGGTCAGCAAAGCCAATGGCGCTTCGTACCATAATGGAAAGACTCGGTCGCGACATGCAAGCCGTCACGGGCGCGATCTCCAAAGAAGACTGGCCACTGGTCGCCGAGCTAGCACCACGAATCGCCAAGCATGCCGAGCCGCCCATGTCGGAAAAGATGCGCATCCTTGCCTGGCTTGGGGCAGACGCTGGAAAGTTTCGGGGTCTTGATGGACAGGTCCATGACGCCGCGACCGCCATGGGCGAGGCTGCACAGCGGAATGACGGCCAAGCAGTCATCGCGGCTTTCTCCAAAACCCAGCAAAGCTGCCTAGCCTGCCACCAGAGTTACCGTCGCTCGTTCGTGGAAAAGTTCTATGGAAGCCGCTAGCAAGGGATGGCTACACCTGTTGACGGAAGACTAACTTCTATCCAATCGATATACCTCGACGAATTCCGAGTTCCCAGGAAGCCGATCCTTTGTGAATGGTCGCAGCGAGTTGCTGTCCCAACCGCTGCTCGATCACCGGCTTCCACGGCACCAGGCTGAACCCCATGCCGTCATCGAGCATCGCGTAGCGCCCGCTAGCGAGCATGACGGAACGCCTGTAGATGCCAGCCACGCGTTGGCCGTCGGACACGGGCCGGTGCTCCAAGCCGGTTTCGGCCGCAATGTCCTTGGCGGCCTGCGCCAATTCCCGATTGCGCAGCGTGCCCAACAGGTTCCGGGCCAGGATTACGCGCTGCCCACGGCGCTCGGCCAGCCCCTGTTCGGCCAGGAAGTCGGCGCGCTGCTGCATCGCCTGTTTGGCCTCGCTGCCAAAGCCCAGGTTGCCAAGGCCCGAGCCGCCGCCGATCAGTTGGTGGTCGAGCCAGGTGGCCCCCATCACGCGGGCCTGCCGCTCGATAGGCAGGTGCGATTTCAGTTCCACCGCCACGCCGCCCAGGCGCTGCGCGTCGTAGCGGCGGCCCTGCTCGGGCAGGTCGCCCGGCACCTTCCACAAACCTTCGGCCACGCGCTCCACGATGCCGGCCCGGCGCAGGGCTTCAAGGCGGCGAACGTGAGCCGCGACGATTTCCTGCGGATCGCGCCCATGCGTGGCCCGGCCTTGCTCAATCGCCAGGTGATGATCGGTGCGATACAGGCCATCGCTCGCCGGTGCAGCGATGTTCTTGTCGGCCGCGCGCACGTCGGCCGAACCCTTGACCTCCACCACGGCGCCGGTCGGATAGTTCGCCAGCTCGTCGCGGGCGTTGAGCGCGACGTAGTGGGCCTTGCCGTCCACGCCGTCGATGACCAGGTAGCCCCGGTCGCGCAGCTCGTCGGCCAGCCCCTTCGCGGCCACGCGGCCGAGAATGGTGCGGTCGTCGTCGCCCGGCTCGAACACCGCCAGCTCGCGCGGCTGGCCGCGCATGGCTCGCTGCATGGTGCGGATGATGTCGCCACGCTCGCCCAGGGCGCGCAGGGTCTTCTCCGCGTCGGCATGGACGACCCAGGTGCCCGGCCGCAGCTCGTCGGCCAGGCCCAGGCGCTGCAAGCGTTGCAGGCGGCCGATCAGCGGCAGGCGCTGGCGTTGCAGCATCGGTTCGTTGAAGCGTTCGGTCTGCACCCGGCCGTCCTCGCCGGCCTCGCGTTGGAGGGTGCGGTCGAGGCTCGTCCACCGCTCCTGTTCCACCTCGCGCTGCAAGGTCTGCTTGATCTCCAGCTCGGTGCGCGGCCCCAGCCATTCGGTTGCCAGTTCGGCGGCGCGATGGCGGAAACCATCGGTGATGTAGTCGCCCGCGATGATGAGGTCTTTGCCGGTGTCGTCGCGCCCGCGCACGACGATGTGCGTGTGCGGGTTGTCGGTGTTCCAGTGGTTCACGGCCACCCAATCGAGGCCCGTGCCCAAGTCGGCCTCCATGCGGCCCATGAGATGCCGCGTGTAGGTGCGCAGGTCTTCGAGTTCCGCGCCATCCTCGGGCGAGAGGATGAAGCGGAAGTGGTGCCGGTCATCCGCGCAGCGTTCCTTGAAGCCGTCGAGGTCGGCAGCATCGGTCTGCGGCCCGTAGGCTTGGCCCGGCTCGCCATCGCGGCCCACGCCATCGCGCTCGATGTAGCGCAGGTGCTTGGCGAGCGACTGCGGACTGGCCTGGCGCTGGTTGACCAGCAGCGTCTTGATGGTCACGCGCCGCGACATGGGCGTGAGCTTCGCCCCCGCGAAGCGCGCCGCCGTGTGGCCGCGACCCAGGCGCGAGCCGGGCCGCTGGACGGTGCCCCTCCCGGTGCCGCCAGTCGTCCCAGGACGGCGCACCGAGGACTTGCCGCCGCTGGCCTTGCCCGCCTGCTTGAGCACCTTGGAGACGAAGCCCTGGCCTCGGTTCTTCGGGGCGCTGGGGCGGATGCGGAAATCATCATCGCGGCGGTCGGTCATGGTTATGCCCTCTGCAACCTCTGGCGTGTCCGGTCGTGCAAAGCACGCGGACATGCCTGCATTGGCGCGGGCCTCGCGCCACAAGCGGCACGGCGGCGAAGCCGCTGCGTGCTGCGCCACCCCCACGTGCAGACTGGCTTTCGACGCGGCCCGGTGCCGCGTCCTTTTGTCTTGCCTTCCGCCTTTGCCCCTCGCTGGCGCTCCGGGCAGCGGCGGCCCGGCGGCGCTGCTGCGTGAGCAGCCAGCGCGCCGGCGAACGCGGCGACGGCCACAGGCCGGGCGCGTTCGAGGCAAGACGCCTGCACATGGGAAGGCTGCGCGAAGTGCAGCGCGGATGCGCTGGCACTGCACGCGCGACGACACGCGGAGAGCCACTGGAGCGGCACGCCCGATGGCACGATGAGATGCACGGCAACGTGCAGCGAATCAGCCGCCATCATGGGCGTGACTCCAGCCAGACCGGATGCGCGACGCCGATCACGGCGGATGTGCTGACCGGCCCGAAATACCGGCTGTCGAACGACGCCTGGTTGGTCACACTCAAGAGGAACAGTTCGCCGGGTTCGAGGCGACGGCATTGCTGCCAGGATGGCAGCGGCCGGCCCCAGCGGTCAGCAGGCAGCACGGCGGCCGAAAGCACGCCGTCAATGCGGACAACGCGGCCAGTGATGCACACCTCCTGCGGCGCGACGGCGCCCACGCGCTTGAGCAGCGGCACGCGCGTCGGCAGGTAGCCGCGCTGCGCGGCCAGCACGGCGGCGTCTGGCGGCAGCGTGGTCAGGACGATGCTGCCCACGGACAAAGGACGTGGCAGCGAGGCGGTGCCGTGGTGCAGCGGATCGACGCGATACCAGCCGACCGCCACGCTGTCGGATGGGTTGTAGATCAGGCGCGGCAGCGGATGCACGAAGGACGCCCAGGCCAGCGCAGCGAGGCCGCAGGCGGACAGGCCCGCCAGCACGAGGCGAGCGCGCAAGCGCGAGCGAGGACGCGGCGCGGTGCTGGCAGTCGAAACGGCGGTCATGGTAGTTCCCTCCCGATGAGCCAGGCGGCGTGCCGCTCGGCGGTGTATTCGGGCAGCGGTAAGCGCGCAGCGAGACGGTTGGCGAGCGTGCGCCAGTACGCGGGCGAGACAGCGGCGGGTGCGATACCCAGCGCTTCGATGGCGTCGATGCGCTCCAGCACGGCGCGCACTTGGTTCTCGCCCTCGGCGTGCAGCAGCAGGCGCGCGCCCGGCTGCACGCCGGGGATGCGCTGTGCCGCATCTAGTGGCGTGCAAGCCTGCATCACCATGAGCTGCCAGCGAACAGTGCCGTAGTCGTTGGCCTGCCACCGGATGCGGCACAACATGGCGCCCGGCAGGAACACGGCGCAGCGCCGCCAGCGGTCGAGCTGGTGCGTGCGCGCAGGTTCGCCGAAGCGCAGGTAGAGCTTGAAGCGCGGTTCGATGTAGGCCAGCGCCACGCGCGTCAGCGGCGCGCTGGCAAGCTGGCCGGAAGGTGCTGCGAGCGCAGCCGTGGCCGCGCCAGAGGCAGGCGAAGCGGATGCGGTCATGGGGTGTTCTCCCTGCGGTGCTCTGGAAACTCCCGTTCCAGCAGGCCGCGCAGCAGGTCGGCCACGGTCACGCCCTGCGTGAAGGCCGATACCTTGATGCGCGCCCGCATCGCGGGCGTGATGTCGAGGGTCAGACGGGCGGTGTAGAGGTCGCCCTTGTTAAGCGCATCGGCATCGCCCTGGCGAATCCACGCCTCGGCGTGCGGATTAGCCGGTGGACGCGCGCCGATGCCGACGCGCTTTGCGCGAGGTGGCGGCTTCGCTGTCATGTCGGCCACCGCAGCAGTTCGTCCACCAGCGCAGTGATTTCGCGCGCGGCGGCGCTGTCCGGCGCCGTCTCGCGTGCAAGCCGGCCAGCGGCCACGCTGTCGGCGAACACGATGCGCTGATGCACTTCCGCGCGCAGCGCAGGAAGCGGCTGGTCGGCCAGCGCCTGGCGCGCTTCGCGCCCGATCACGGTGGTACTGACGCGCCGGTTGATGACGAAGGCCGCGCGCAGCGCGGGCCGAAACACCTGCGCTTCGCGGATCAGCGCCACCATCTCGGCGCTGGCCCACAGGTCGTAGGGACTGGGCTGCACCGGGATCAGCACGCGCTCGGCCGCCAGAAGCGCGGAGCGCGCCAGCGCCGCGATGCGCGGCGGGCCGTCGATGACGACGTGATCGGCCCGCTTGGCGAGTTCTGGCGCCTCTTGGTGCAGCGTTTCGCGTGCGAGGCCCACGGCGCTGAACAGCCGCGGCAAGCCTTGTTGGCTTCTGCGCTGTGTCCAGTCCAGCGATGAACCCTGCGGGTCGGCGTCCAGCAGGACGACGTGCTGGCCGCGCATCGCCAGCTCGCCGGCGATGTGCGTGGCGAGCGTGGTCTTGCCCACGCCGCCTTTCTGGTTGAGCAGAGCGACGATCATGGCGCGGCCCTCCGTGTTGGAAAGCCGGGCTTTGGCTGCTGCGCTTGTGGCCGCGTGGTGGTTGTCCACCGCAACGGCGTTTCTCTACTAAAAGTTAGAGAAATTAAGTTAGGGAAGTTAGAGGGCGAACAAACCCAATGCTGGCGCGGGTTTGCGGCCGATCGGCACGCCTGATAGCACGATAGTCCCACGCCTGATAGCACGATACCCCGCACGCCTGATAGCACGACACCATCCACAGGCTTTCCCGGAGTTATCCCCGTGCCGTCTGCGGCACGGGCCGGAACGTCAGCAGTTCCATGCCGTTGTCGGGCATCCGCTCGATGCCCAGGACGTAACCGGGCAGCGACTGCCGCGCGACGAGCGCGCGCAGATCGCAGGCGAAGTCGTAGGGCTTCGCGGTGCTGCCGGACTTCTGGTGCAGATAGCGAAAGTCGAACTGCCAGCCGTATGCCTGCTTGCCGCCGTGCTTGCGCACCAGGCGGTACAGCCACCGCTCGATGCCGCCGGTGAGCCGGAAATACGCCGGGTCGATGGTCAGCACCAGCGCGGCGTCGAGCACGCCGGCAAAGAACCAGTCCGGCAGGATCAGCTCGATGCCCAGCGGCGTGCCGCTGGCATCGGCCAGTTCCTTCCATTCGTTGATCCACGAAAAGCGGTGCAGGCGCCGGCCTGTTGTCTCGCGGATGGACGTGGCCACCGTGGTCGATTGCAGGCGATCCAGCGCGGCCTTGAGGCGCTGGTAGTCTCGCAGCGACTTGCCGCGCCCGATGAAGCGCAGGATCTCGTAGGGCGTCGCGCGCATCAGCCGCGACGGGCGCAGGCCCGCGTCCTTCGCTTCCACGATCTGCGAGGCCGCCCATATCAGCACGTCCGCATCCCAAATCGTGGCGATGCCGTGCTCCTGCGTGCCCTCTACGCGGATCGTCACGTTGCCCGCGCGGAAGTCGATGGGTTTGACCCGCTTGGACTTGCCGAGCGAGAAGAACGGATAGGCCATCAAGTCCTGGCTGTCGCGCGGCGCCATGTCGCCGGGCAAGGCGCGGAACAGGTCGAGCTGTTCGCGCTCCTGCAACGACCGCTGCCGGAACGGCAGCGCGGAGCTGGACATGGTGATGGCCTGCCGCGCGCCGCCGATCAGCGCGCACGGCTGTCGGCCGAGTGGTGCTCGGCGTACTCGGGATCGGAAGTCGTCTCGAAGCTGCGATCGGCGGCCCAGGCATCGAGGTCGGCCACGGCGTACATGACGCGCCGGCCGAACTTGCGAAAGCGCGGACCACCACCGATCACGCGCTGCTTTTCCAGCGTGCGCGGCGACAGCCGCAGGTACTCGGCGGCTTCGTCGTTGGTGAGATAGCGTTGGGGCTGCGCGGCAGCGGTCGAGACAGTGGCGGCAGGCCGCAAAGGAGCGGGACGCATGGTGTGAACCTCCATAGCTTTCAAAGCTCCGGCCACACAGCGCAACCGGATGGAGGCAGTCTCAGAAAACCAAGCTGTCCTGCTCAGGGCCGTTTTGCGTCGTCCTCAAAACGACCCTTCTCAAGCGGCGGAAGCTGTGCTAGGCGGCGATAGCCGCCGCGCATCAGCGCATCGCCGCGCCGTACCAAGCGGCGTACCTTGGAGCGCAGGCCGCCGTCGCTGTACCAATCGGCTGCGGCATCGCCGCCGAACAAGCCTTCGGCCACCTCGCGCAAGGACGCACCCGCTAGGGTTGCGTCGAGCGCCTGCAAGGTGTGTAGCTCAAGCAGCGCGGCGGGTGCCGGCCTGGGCTTCGCAGAAGCCAGGGCCGCGCCGAGCGCATGGTTGCGCGCAGGTGCGGCGGCGCCGCCGCGGCGGGCATAGGCGACAGCCATCCCGTCTTCCAGGCCGGGCGCCAGCGCGAAGCGCAGGCAATGACCTGGGCTGTGCGCCATCAGCGCCAGCCCTTTGCCGTCATGGAGCAGTTGCTTGTGCCCGGCAATGCGCCAAAACGTGAACGCGGGAGCATACTGCGGCGGATCGGCGTCGGGATAGAGCTGCACCACGGCCACATGGCCGGGCAACCAGGCTGGATGCGCGTCGCGCGCATCCAACGCCGGATCTTCCAGCAGGCGCAAGCCCCAGCGATGCGCCGCCTGCTGCGCGGCTTTCGGCCGGCGATGATGGCGCAGCCAGTCGAGCCGGTAATCGGGGTTTCTGCGCAGATATTCCCAGGCCGTCCCAAGGTCGTCCAAGTGCAGCACGTACAGATACGCGGCAGTCGGATACCAGTGCTCGGCGCTGCGATCGACCATGACGCAACCTCCCTGCGAACAGGACTGGCCGCGACGGAAGAACTACGTGCTACATCGGTGTCATCAGAACGAAATGGGTTAAGGGAATAGTTGGGCTGTCAAGTCCGACTGGCTCCGATGCGTTGCGGTATTCGTCTCAATGCTGCGGCGGCAGCGTCCCTCCCGTGGGACGCCGTACAGGCCAGCCTGCCGCAGTCCGCGTCAGGCATCATGTCCGTTTGGATCAGACTGGCGCGGCTACGCCGCAAGAATCTCGATTGAGACCTGCCCGGTATGACACCAGACTGAAAAAGTCACAGTAGGCTGTGTTCAGTCCGGGATAGCCCCGTCGCGCTCGGCCAGCCGGGTGTATTCCGACAGCGTGCGCGTGGGCCGGAAGTAGCGGTCGCGCATCACGGGCTGCTGATGCGGCCCGACGATGCCAGCCAGCTCGGACAGCTTGACGGTTCCTTGCGCCGGCATTCCGATTCCCAGGTCGATGAGGCCCCAGGCGGTGTCGCCATCGGCGGGATCGAGTGCGGCCAGCAGCCAGGTCACATGCGCGTCCGGCGTGAACAGCCGCACCACGGGCACCGGGTCGATGGCCTGGCCGGCGGCACGAGCCTCGCCGTTGGCGAGCAGTTGCGCGCGCTCCGGGACGGTGGCGAGTGGCTGGGGCATGGTTGGCAATCCCACAAATCCAATGATGCACGGATGCGGTTTCACGCCCAAGCGCAGAACCGCCAAACCGGATTTACGCCTTCGTGTGCAAGCACGGATGCGCTTGCGTGGCTTTGCTGGAACCAGCAAATGCGGATTTCCGTAAAGGCACGAAAACGTAGAACACCAAATGAACACTATAGATTGTAGCCCTATAGGGCGCAATGGGCTGTCATCTTGGTTTTTCGAGGGAAACCATAGGTGGCGGCTGGGAACTCATTGGCGAAGGCGTTGAAGACAGTCAGGAAGGCGCGTGGCTTGAGCCAGGAAGCCTTCTCTGACGTGTCCAGCCGCACCTATATGAGCACCCTCGAACGCGACCTGAAAAGCCCGACCCTGCATAAGCTGGCCGAGCTGTGCGAGGTGATGGAGATCCACCCGCTCACGCTGCTGACGCTGGCCTACGCGGGCGACAGCCCGCACAAGGCCGACGAGCTGCTGGCGCAGGTGCGCCGGGAGCTGGAGGCGGTGCTGAAGGAGCGCGGCGCGGCGAAGCCGCGCGCGTGACGTGGTGATGTGCTGCGAACAGCAGCACAGCGCCCCGCCGCGATGGGCGGGGCGCTGCGGCGGTCACGCCGCCTGGGGCTTGCTGCGCGACCAGATCAGGTCGTGCGTACCGTCCTCGCCTTCGATCAGGCGGGCATAGACCGGAGCCGGGAACGAAGGATCGTCGAGGGTCACGGACTTGTATTCCCGCCCGGCCTCGCTGGTCTTGTTCCACGCCGCGCCGATGTCGTGGCCGGCGGCTTGGAGGCGGAAGTCGGGGGCGTTCTCGCTGCTGCCCTTGTCGTTGGGAACCAGCTTGACCTTGACGTTGAGCGTCAGGGTGCGCAGCGTGCCGGTGAAGCCGTCTTTGTCTGCGGTGAAGGTGCCGATGTTGGCCATGATGATTTCTCCTTTCGGTTGAACAAGGTTCGCGCCCATCGCGTCCTTGTTGTGATCCGGCCGGCGGGGGACGGGCTGGCTGCACCGCTTGCGGTCGAAACGCAGTGGAGAGCCTGGAGGCGAAAAGAATTTGCTGCGCGAGGAAGCCGCGCAGCGGCGGGGAAATTGTTTTCGCCGGACGGTTGCAGCCATGAAGCCCGAGGCGCAGCCGCGCCCCGCCAGGATTCACAACGAGACAAGGACGCCTTGGGCCGAACCGCTCCGAAAGGAGATGGGGCCGACTCGGCATCCCCGCCCGAAGGCTTCGCCGGCTCGCCCGCTGACGCGGGCCAGGTCAACCACCCGACGACAGGCGAGAACGCCCCTGCCGCACCTTGCGGCGCCGCTCTTGAGGCGTGGCGTGGAAGCTCCATAGCGATGCCGGGCGGGTTGTCCGTGAACCTCCTTCGTGACGTGATGGGCAGGCACCGCCAGCGTTGAGGACGGCATGCACCTGCACAACCTGCCGCAGCAAGCGCCAGCGTGTTCGCCAGCGCCCCGTCCGTCGCGGCGGGGCGCGGGCCGGGCCGATCCGGCGCAGCCGGTTCGGCGGCATCGAGGGGCGCCAAGCATCGCGCGGCGGGGATAGCCCGCAGGGCTTTCCCCTGGAGGCAAGCGAAGCGCGCAGCGCCGCAGGCGCGAAGGCGTGAGCAACTGTCTTGAAAGTCAAGCCACGCAGGCTTGATCCAGCATAAGCGGCATTGCCATTGATTCAATAATTGATGTATTATTGAATAATGAATGAAGCCCAAGCCGTTTCCGCCCTCGGTGCCCTGGCCCATGCCCAGCGCCTGCGCGTGTTCCGATCCCTAGTCGTCGCCGGCCCCGAAGGGCTCACGCCCAGCGTTCTGGCCGATCAGCTCGACGTGGCCCGCAACGCGCTGTCCTTCCACCTGAAGGAACTGGCTCATGCTGGCCTCGTCACCATCGAACAGCAAGGCCGCAACCTGATCTACCGCGCCGACTTCAGCCAGATGAATGGGCTGCTCGGCTACCTGACCGAGCACTGCTGCCAAGGCAGCACGTGCGAGGTCAGTGATTCCTCCTCTGCCTGTACCTCCTGCTGAAAGGATCTCCCCATGAAGCGCTTCCACGTCCACCTGCACGTCGATGACCTGAACCGCAGCATCGGCTTCTATTCCCAACTGTTCGCCGCGCAGCCCGCGCGCGTCAAAAGCGACTACGCCAAATGGATGCTCGAAGACCCGCCGGTCAACTTCGCCATCTCCACACGTGGCAACAAGCCGGGCATTGACCACCTGGGTATCCAGACCGACGATGCCGAGGAATTGGCGGTGCTGAAGGCCCGCGCCGAGGCGGCCGACATGACGCTGCTGGACGAGGGCACCACGACCTGCTGCTACGCGCGCAGCGAGAAGCACTGGATCACCGACCCGCAGGGCGTGGCCTGGGAGCACTTTCACACGCTGGGCAATATTCCGGTCTTTAACGAAGCGGCGCCTGCAGCGACTTCCGCCGCAGCGTGCTGTACCCCGGTGCGCGGCAAGCCGATGGGCGTTGCGGTGAAGCCGGCCTCCTCCTGCTGCTGATGTGAGATACCCATGACCACCGACAAGATCTACAGCGCCCTGTTCATCTGCACGGGTAACTCGGCTCGCTCCATCCTGGCCGAAGGCATCCTCAATGAATTGGGCCAGGGGCGCTTTCGCGCCTACTCGGCGGGCAGCCACCCCAAGGGCGAAGTCCACCCACTGGCGCTCGCCACGCTGGAGCGGCTGCACATGCCGACCGCTGGCTACCGCAGCAAGAACTGGGATGAGTTCGCGGCGCCCGGTGCACCGGAGCTGGATTTCATATTCACGGTCTGCGACAACGCCGCCGGCGAGGTCTGCCCGGTGTGGCCGGGACGGCCAATGTCGGCGCATTGGGGCGTTCCTGACCCCGCAGCCGTCAAAGGCACCGATGAGCAGAAGCGCAAGGCATTCACGGATGCGGCGCTGACGCTGCGCCGACGCATCGAGCTGTTCCTGTCGCTGCCGCTGCAGCGGCTGGACGCCATGTCGTTGCAGCATGAGCTGCGCAATATCGGTACGAAGTGAGGCCGGGGCAATGAATGCAATCCCTGAAGCGCTGCGGCCTGAACAAGCGCCGCAGCCCATGAGCCTCTTCGAGCGCTACCTGACGCTGTGGGTGTTCCTGTGCATCGTGCTGGGCGTGGCCCTGGGCCAGTTCGCACCCGGCGTGTTCCAGGCCATCGGCCGCCTCGAGGTCGCGCAGGTCAACCTGCCGGTGGGCCTGTTGATCTGGGTCATGGTCATTCCCATGCTGCTCAAGGTGGACTTCGGTGCGCTGGGCCAGGTCAGGCAGCATTGGCGCGGCATTGGCGTGACGCTGTTCATCAACTGGGCCGTCAAGCCGTTTTCGATGGCGCTGCTGGCCTGGATCTTCGTGCGCCAGATCTTCGCCCAGTGGCTGCCGGCCGACCAGCTCGACAGCTATGTTGCCGGCCTGATCCTGCTGGCCGCCGCGCCCTGCACGGCCATGGTCTTCGTCTGGAGCCGGCTGACCGGCGGCGACCCGGCGTTCACGCTGTCGCAGGTGGCGCTGAACGACACCATCATGGTCTTCGCCTTTGCGCCCATCGTCGGCCTGCTGCTGGGCCTGTCGTCCATCAGCGTGCCCTGGAGCACGCTGATGGTGTCGGTGCTGCTCTACATCGTGATCCCGGTCATCCTCGCGCAACTCTGGCGCCGCGCGCTGCTGCGCCAGGGCCAGGCCGCCTTCGATGCCGCGCTGGCCCGCATCGGCCCGCTGTCCATGGCCGCGCTGCTGCTCACGCTGGTGCTGCTGTTCGCCTTCCAGGGCGAGGCCATCCTGCGCCAACCGCTGGTGATCGCCATGCTGGCCGTGCCCATCCTGATCCAGGTGCTGTTCAACTCGGGGCTGGCCTACTGGCTCAACCGCCAGGTGGGCGAGCAGCACCGCATCGCCTGCCCGTCGGCACTGATCGGCGCTTCCAATTTCTTCGAATTGGCGGTGGCCGCCGCCATCAGCCTGTTCGGCTTCCAGTCCGGCGCGGCGCTGGCCACCGTGGTCGGCGTGCTGATCGAGGTACCCGTGATGCTGCTGGTCGTGCGCGTGGTCAACCGCTCGCGCGGCTGGTACGAATGCGGCCCGAACCCTCCCTCCCGCTAACCCAGGCAAGCCACCATGAGCAACATCACCATCTACCACAACCCCGCCTGCGGCACGTCGCGCAACGTGCTGGCCCTGATCCGCAACAGCGGCGAGGAGCCCACGGTCATCGAGTACCTGAAGACGCCGCCCGACCGGGCGACGCTGACGGCACTGATCGCCGCGATGGGCGTATCGGCGCGCGCCGTGCTGCGCGAGAAAGGCACGCCCTATGCCGAGCTGGGCCTGGATGACCCGCAGTGGAGCGACGTGCAGTTGATCGACTTCATGCTCCAGCACCCCGTCCTCATCAACCGGCCCATCGTGGTCACGCCGCTGGGCACGCGCCTGTGCCGGCCATCGGAGGCCGTGCTGGACATCTTGCCGCAGCCGCAGCGCGGCGCGTTCAACAAAGAGGATGGTGAGGCCGTGGTGGATGCTGAGGGTCGCAAGGTCTAAATACCTCTGCGTGCGCAGTCGGGTGATCTGAAGCTGATATTATCGAATTTCGTTATCGATATTCGATATGAAAGAACAATCGACACCGCGCGCTATGGAGCACCACGACTTGCTGTCGGGACTGATCCGCCTGCATGTGCTGCACCACGCGGCCGAGCAGGAGATCTACGGGCAATGGATGATCGACGAGCTGGCCCACCACGGCTACCGCCTCTCTCCCGGAACGCTGTACCCGATGTTGCACAAGATGGAGCGCGACGGCTACCTCGTCTCCCGCCAGGAGCGTGAAGGGCGCACCGTGCGCAAGCTCTACACGATCACGCCCAAGGGCAAGGAAGGCTTGGCACTGGCCAAGGAACGCATCCGGGAGTTCACCGGGGAGGCGATGCACAAATGACAGATTCAACCAACACCTTGCAGCATGAGTCCGCAGCCGCGCGCGGCTCACCCGTCGAAGTCTTCGGCGCCTTTCTCAAGCTGGGGCTGACCTCCTTCGGCGGGCCGATCGCGCACCTGGGCTATTTCCGCTCGGAGTTTGTCGAGCGCCGCCGCTGGCTGGATGACCGCAGCTACTCCGACCTGGTCGCCCTGTGCCAGCTCCTGCCCGGCCCGGCCAGCAGCCAGGTGGGCATGGCGCTGGGGCTGGGCCGCGCGGGCTGGCTGGGGCTGCTGGCGGCCTGGGCCGGATTCACCTTGCCATCGGCGATTGCGCTGATCCTGTTCGCCTTTGGCATCGCCGAGTACCAGGGGCTGGCCCAGTCCGGCTGGGTCCATGGGCTCAAGGTGGTGGCCGTGGCCATCGTGGCCCAGGCAGTCTGGGGCATGGCCCGGTCGTTGTGCCCGGACCGGTCGCGCGCCGCCCTGGCCATTCTGGCGGCGCTGCTGACCATCATTCTTCCCTCGGCGATGGGGCAGATCGCCGCCATCACGGTGGCGGGATTGCTGGGCTGGTGGGGCTTGAAGATCGCACAGCCTGGCGGCGGCCATGCCCATAGCTACCCGGTTTCGCGCAAGCTGGGCGTCGTGGCACTGCTGCTGTTTGCCGCCCCACTCGTTGGGCTGCCCCTGTGGGCCGCAGCCACGGACTCGTTCACGATAGCGCTGCTGGAAGGGGTGTATCGCTCCGGTGCATTGGTCTTCGGTGGTGGGCACGTCGTGCTGCCGCTGCTGCAGGCCGCCGTGGTGCCGAGCGGCGTCGTGAGCAACGCCGACTTCCTGGCCGGCTACGGCGCGGCGCAGGCCGTGCCGGGGCCGCTGTTCACGTTCTCGGCCTACCTCGGCGCGGTTGCTCACGGCCCGCTGCATGGCTGGATCGGCGGGCTGGCACTCCTGGGCACCATCTTCCTCCCGGCCTTCTTCGTGCTGGTCGGCGCACTGCCATTTTGGGAAGGATTGCGCCACCGCGCGGGCATCCAGACGGCCATGGCCGGCATCAACGCCGGCGTGGTCGGCATTCTGGTGTCCGCCCTCTATGACCCGGTATGGACGAGTGCCATCCACGGCAAGGCGGATTTTGGGCTGGCGCTGCTCTCGTTCGGGCTGCTGACGGTGGGACGCGTGCCGCCAGCGCTCGTGGTGCTGCTGGCCGGGCTGGCGGGCTGGGTCATGGCGATGGGTATCTGAAGCCCATTCGCCGGCGCAGCGGCCGGCCGGACATGGGGACACTCTCCAGCAATTTCAGGCCTGTGCAAGCTGGTCATTCCATGGCCGCCCGCTTTTGACCATGGCATTCAGGATAATCAGCAGCTTGCGCATGCAGGCCACGATGGCCACCTTCTTCGGCTTGCCTGCCGCCAGCAGACGCTCATAGCAACGCCGTATCACGGCGTTGTGACGCATGGCGACGATGGCGGCCATGTACAAAGCGCTCCTGACCGCGGCACGTCCGCCGCAGATGAAGCGTTTGCCGCGGGCCTGGCCCGAGTCCCGGTTCATCGGAGCGACGCCTACCAGCGCAGAGATCTGCCTGGCCTTGAGCCGGCCAAGCTCTGGCAGCTCGGACATCAGCGTCGCAGCCGTTGCCGGACCAACCCCTTTGACGCTCTTGAGCAAGGCGGCCAGATCGGGCTGATGGTACGCCAAGTGTTCCGCAATCCTCCGATCCAGCGCTTCAAGCTGTCTCGACAGCACATCCATCAGTTCCACAATGTCCTGCACCACCTCGGCATGCGCCATGTGCTTGCGCTGGCGCTCACTGACCAGAAGGCGCACCAGTTGCCGGCGTCGAAGCACCAGTGCATGAAGGTATTGCTGCGCCTGGTCTGGCATCGGCTTGATGAAGCGGTCTCGATCCGGCCGCAGATTCAGCACCTGGGCCAGCTCAGCCAGCATGCGGGCATCCACGCTGTCGGTCTTGACTAGGCGCCCCATGGCCTTGGCGAAGTCCCGTGCCTGCCGAGGGTTGATGACGACGACAGCGAATCCCGCAGCTTGAAGTGCGCAGGCGCAGGCCAGTTGGTACTGTCCGGTCGCCTCCATCACGATCAGCGAGACCTGATGGTTTTTCAGCTCTTCGATCAACGCTTGATGCCCGGCACCATCGTTGCTGAATATGGCCGTAGGCTGCTCGTGCCCCATGGCTACATCCATGGTCTTCTTGGAGATGTCGATACCGACTGCAATTTGATTGGCCATGATCCCTGCGTCCCTTCCTTGCAAATGCGAACGGCGTTCACGCAACTGTTCGGGCTTTCAGAGATCGGGCGCATGCATGCGCCCAAGACTCACGCACGGGCTCCATGGGCACCGAGGGATGACGGGCTACATGCTGCGGCCAACCCCGAACCCTGACAGGTCCGGGCGTGACGGCACTGCCGGACACGCACTTCAAAGATACAAGGGATTGAAGCCGAATGGGCCGTGACGGCAAAGACGGCACGGGGCGTAGCCCGAAAGCCCGGCGGCGCTGCGCGCCGACACGCCCAGGCCGTTCCAGATTTCCAAGCAGGAAACGCGGACATGCCTCTGATGAAATGGGCGCGGCTTACGCTGCGGGGTATGCACGCGGCAAGCCGAAAACTGCGGGTGATTCCTGCGCACTGCGGGCGCTTCGGCTTGCAGGCCCATGCGGGCCTGCCATCGCCGGGCGGGAAGCCCGGTCACGTCAACGCCGCCGCCTGAACTGCCGTGATGGCGGCGGCGTTCCGATTCGGCTGTGGGCTTGGAACACCGGGCGCGGCCACTGCCGCGCCCGGATTTTGCGTCCACCGCGCCCAGGACGGTACGGCCTGGGCGCGGTGCTGATCGCGGTTATCCCTTCGTCTCGATGAGCCACCACACGGCACGCGGCAAGGCGCGGCCTGTGATGGGATGAATGTCGGTGAGGTCGGCGCGGGCTGTCCAGCCCGAGGGCGGACGGTAGCCGCGCACGTCGCCTGCGCCGTGCCAGCGGCGGGCGCGCACAGTGCCGGGGGCGTAGATCGCCGCCATGCGCGGGCGGCGGGTGGTGGTGCGGGTCATGGGGGCTTCTCCTTCCAGCGAAGCGCCCCGGTCGAGGCCGGGGCGCTTGCCTTCGGCGCGGGTCAAGCGGCCAGCGCCTCGGCGGGTTCATCCGCCATTGCTTCGGCATCTTCCGGGGCGTCCTGCTCCGGGCCTGCCTCCTGCGCGGCATCCTGCGGGCCTGCGGCCTTGAAGATGGCGGGCATCCAGCCCGTACCATCGGCCAGCCGCTCGGCCTCGCTGGCAATGTCGGCCTTCTTGAGCTTCGCCAGCCGGGTGACGGATTCCGGTGCGAACGCGCCCACGGCATCCAGAATCACGGCCTTCGGAACGTGCTTGAAGTAGCCTTCTGCGGTCGGCTTCCACCATGCGGCCATGTCGAGGCCCACGGCCTGCGCCAGTTCTGCGCCGGGCTGGTGCGGCGTGGCGCGAGGCGTCACCACGTCCACCGTGGAGGCCACGCACACGGCCAGCAGCCGCACCAGTTCGTCTTGCGACTTCGCCAGCAGCACGGCGAGCAGTTCGGCGCTGTCCTCCGGCAAGGCTTCACCTGCCACCTGTTGCAGTTCGCGCAGCGCCACGGCAGCAGGCGATTCCGGCCAGTCCGGGGCCATGCCTTCCAGCCGGTCTTGCGCCGTGAGGCGCACGCCGAGCGGCAGGCCATCGCCATAGGCGTCGGGCTGCAAGACGGTCTGCACCATGTCATGCACCAGCGCGGCCAGCGCGACGTGCGGATGCCGTGCGACTTCGATTTGCAGCGCCGCCGTGCGGTGGGCGCTCAATCGCTGCGCCAGCCGGTCGGACAGGCTCGCGGCCTTGGGCGCGTCGTCGGCGTCCTCGTGCTCGTCGTTGGCGGCTTCGCCTTCGGTGCTGCCGAAACCGCGCCGCAGCTTTTCCAGCGTGCGCAGCGCCTTGGCCTCGGCTTCGCGCAGCAGGCCGCGATGAATGACGGCCTCGCCGTTGCGGTCGATGGTGACGATGGCACCAGCCACCTCGCGCACCTCGGGCGCATAGCCTTGTAAGGCGTCCTCCGCGTCTTGCAGTTCCCCGACCACCTGATCGCGCCGCTGTTCCAGCTTCTCGGCCTTGGCCTCGTCCTCGGCGTCGCAGGCTTCTTCCAGTTCGGCGTCGATCTTTTCGAGGCGGGTTTCCAGCGAGGCGATGCGGCGGGCCTCGCGGGTGGTCGGCTCGCGGCGATGGCGCGGGGCGTTCTGGAACGCTTGCCGTTCCTCGTAGGCCAGATGCGGCACGGCCTCCACCCATGCCCAACCCTCGCCGCGCACGTCCTCGGCCAGCGTTGCCAGCTTGTCGCGCACCAGCGTTTCCAGCACTGCGGTATCGGTGAGGTAGGTTCCGGCATCGCCTTCCGCGAACAGGTCGCGGCGGATGCCGCCGCCTGCCTGCCGGTAGGTGTCCAGCCCGACGAAGCGCACCAGCGCGTGCGTGGCGTCGATTTCGCGCTCGGTCAGGCGCTCGCGCAGCTTGGACGGGCTGCGCTGCCATTCCGGCGCACCATAGAACGCGGCTTCCTGCGCGGCGTGGTCATCGGTGATGGTCAGGGCCATCAACTGTTCCAGCGTCACGCCACCGGCCCGGTAGTCGGCCATGAGACGCGGCGAGACGTTCGCCAGCTTCAAGCGGCGCTGCACCACCAGCGGGGACACGCCGAAGTCGGCGGCAATGTCCTCGACGGGCCGGCCTTCCTTGACCAGCGCGGCGAAGGCCGCGAACTGGTCGGCGGGGTGCATGTTCTCGCGCTGCACGTTCTCCGCGAGGCTGACGGTGCGGGCGGACGCATCGGCCACCAGCAGGCACGGCACTTCGTAGTCAGTGGGGATGCGCTTCTTCTTCGCCAGCAGCTTCAAGGCGGTCAGGCGGCGGTCGCCTGCCACCACCTCGTAAGCCTCGCCATCGGCGGATGCAATCACGATCAGGTTTTGCAGCAGGCCGATGCGGGCAATGCTCGCGGCCAGCTCGGGGATGGACTGGCGCGGGGTCGTGCGGACGTTGCGCTTGGAGCGGCGCGGCAACAGTTGCGACAGCGGAACCAAGATCAGGTTCTTGGTCGGATCGGCCACTTCCAGCGGTGCGGCGGCTTCGATGGCGACGGTTTCGGTTTTGAGTACAGCGTTCATGGTGATAACTCCTTGCGGTTGGGATGCAGCAGCGAGAGAAGCGGCAAGGGCTGCTGCCTGCCCCTGCCGCGTGGGGATTCAGGCTTTCAACTGGCGCAGGCCATCGGCCAGCAGCCACAGGGCGCGATTGAGGCGCACGCTTTGGTCGATGCCCTGCACGGGCCGGGTGGTCTGGCGGCGGCCATTCGCGGCGCGGGCGGACAGGCCGCCTTTGGTCAAGTTCTCCTGCGTGCGGTTGAACACGCTCCACAGGTCGCGGCGGTCGTCGTCGTGGCGGCGTGGCATCAGGATTTGCGATTCCGTGATGGGCGCGGGCTTGTCCTCGTCGTACTTCAACGCCAGCGCAGCGCGGGCGAACACTTCGGATTCCCCGGCGTCGAGCGTGATGGCGCGCATGGCATCGCGCGATTCCTGCGCCCGGTCGAAGCCGTGCAGGACTTCGTAAGCGCCTTCGATGACGTGCCCGGCTACGTCGCCCTTGTGCGGCACGCGCACGTCGGCCACGGTGTCGCCGCAGACAAGGCCATTGCTGCAAACGAAGCGGAACATCCCGGCCAGCATCTGATAGCTGCTGGTGCCGTCATGGGAGTTCAGCAGGATGATTTCGTTGGCCTCGCGGCCGTTGATCTGGCTGGCGTGGCGCAGCCGGATCATGTGCTTGGTGTAGTCGCGGCGGTCGTCGTGGCGCACGCGGGTTTGCGTCACCATGAAAGGCTCGAAGCCTTCCCCGCGCAGTTCTTGCAGCACGGTCGCGGTGGGGATGTAGCTGTACCGCTCAGAGCGGCTTTCGTGCGGGGCGTCCGCGAAGATGGACGGGGCCACGGCCCGGATTTGGTCGTCGGACAAGGGACGTTCCGAACGCAGCACCGGGGAACGGGAAGCGAAGCGGGATGCGAGTTGCATGGCATTTCTCCTGACAAAGAAAAAAGGGGTTGCTGTTCACCGCACACCGGATTCCTAGATTCGGAAGCCCAGCCTTTCGGCGGTTCGGTGCGGTCGGCACGAGGAACCCGGTTGGCCCTGTTGCCACCGTCTTTCCTGAGTTCATCGCCCGCGACGGTCAGGAGCGCGCGGACGGGGGCCGTCAAGGAGGCAAGCGCAGGGTTGGTGCGGCCCGCAGGCGCAGCCGAGGACACGGCCCTGCGCGCCTTGACGGCACACGGCCGCGGGCTACAGTCGCGGTGAAGGTGATGAAGTCAGGGGAGACGGTTGGACATGGCAACGGCCCCTCAGCACGCCGACAGCACGGCAAGCGAAGCGCGCAGGCCCGGATCTAGGAATCCGGGCCGGAGGCGTCAGCCGAGCGGAGCGAGGGAACGATGGAAGCCCGTCAGGGGCGAGACGCCGCAGGCGGCTCGATGCGCTACGCGCACGACAGCGCGACCGGCCATGTTTCTTGGCCGGGGACGCACGGACTCCAAGGCTCGATGTACAAGCTCATGCGCCAGTCATCGGGAAACAGGTTCGACAGCGGCTGCTGCGGTCTGGCCGATCCGGCGCAGCCGGTTCGGCGGCCTTTGAGGGGCGCCAAGCTCCGCGCGGCGGGGATAGCCCGCAGGGCTTTCCCCTGGAGGCAAGCGCAGCGCGCAGCGCCCCGTCAGGGGCACTTAGGCATCACGCCGAGTCGTCAGGACGCAGGCTGGATTCCGCAACCGGCATCCAAGGCGAAGTCGAGTTCAGGTAGTAGCGCCTGCCACGCGCATACAGCCCCGAAGGCTCGGTAGGCTGGTAGAACCCGGTGACGCGGCGCCGGAACTGCGCGCCAAACTCGTTGGTGTAGATCACCGCGTCGCCGATCTTGAAGCGCAAGGGCTGACCGTTCTCCGGCGCGAACGGCTTGAGCGCATCGTGTTGCGCCGTGATTTCGATGATGTAGTCGTGATGGCTGCTCATGGCATTGATCTCCTGCGAAGGTTGGGAAAGCGCAAGGAGCGCCTTGCGGCGCTCCAAGGGCTGGTTCAGACGACGACACGCCCGACCAACCGGGCATCGCGCGCGTAGGCGCTCAACCGCTTCTCGGCGCGGAAAGACAGGTCGCGCTCGATCGGCAGGCCCAGCCTGCCGCGCACGGTCGCCAGCTCGCCCAGGCTGACCCAGCCGATTTCCGGCATCCCCAGGCCCAGGTCGCAAAGACCAAAGGCGTGGTCGTGGTCATCGGGATCAATCTCGGTCAGCAGCCAGGTCGCGCCGGCATCCGGCGTGAACAGCTTGACGACGGGTGCCGGATCGAAGTCCGGGTTCTCCAAGGATTCGCGGCCGTTGGCCAGCAGCACGATGCGCTGCTCGTCAGTGATGAGTGCGTTGTTCATGGTGAACTCCTGAAAGGTTGCCGGGCGGAATTGCCCGACCCTTCCGGGGCACGGCGCAGCGCAAGCAGTCAGGGGTCAACGACGGCCGCCAGGACGCAAGCGCCATCGGCGCGCAGCCCTTGACGGCGAGAACGCCGTGGCACGATGAAGGGGACAGCAAGACCGCCTCCCTCGCACCTCCACGCACGCGGTTTTTGGCAAGCGAAGCGCGCAGGCCCGAATAGCAATCCGGGCCGGAGGCATCAGCGATGTGAAAGGCGGGCAGTTCTTAAATGCGCGCCCAGTCCCGGTGCAGATCGTCAACGATCATGGGATGACGGTGCCCGCCTCGGTCTGCTTGTTCGCGCAAGTGAGGATGATCTGGCGGTAGATGATCGTGGGCGATGTCGGAAGAATCACTAGCGGGCCAGAGCCACAGCGCCAGTCCCACTCCGACAAGACCAATCAGCGACATGATGATGAAGGTCGATTGCAGCCCAAAGGCAGCGCCGAAGCGACCGGCCAAGGGATAGCAAATGAGCCAACACGCATGGGACAGGGCGAATTGCGCGGCAAAGACCGCGGGGCGATCCTCGGGATGAGCGGAGCGGCGCAACAGCCGGCCGGAAGGTGTTTGCGCCACGCTGTAGCCGAAGCCGACCACCAACCAGATCACCACCAGAACGGCATAGGTCGGAATCATTGCCCCGGCTGCCGTTCCCACAACCAGCATCGTCGCTCCCGCAATCATGACAGGTCGATCAGCAATCTTGTCGAGCAGGCGAGGCAGCGCGAAGGCCGCAACCATCGACCCGCCTCCGAAGGCCGCCAGCGCCCACGCTACCTCGGATTCGCCCAGGCCAAAGCGTGCCTTCACGATGACCACCGTGTTCACGATCACCATTGACCCCGCTGCTGCCACAGCGAGGCTGATCGCCAGCAGACCCCGAAGGCGCGGCGTGGCGAGGTAAATGCGCGTGCCCCGCGTAGTACGATCCCATATGCCACGACACGGGCCGGGAACGGTTGTGGGAAGCCTCACGCTGACCACAAGCGCGGCTGACACGAGGAAGCCGAGAACCGTTCCGGCAAACAGGTTGTGGAAGCTGATGACCGTCAGTAGCGCGGCGGCCAGCATCGGGGAAATCAGGCTTTCCAAATCGTAGGCCAGCCGGGAAAGCGACAGTGCTTTCGTGTACTCGTCTTCGTCGGGAAGGATGTCCGGGATAGTGGCTTGAAAGGTCGGCGTGAAGCCTGCGGACGCCGCCTGCAAGACGAAGATCAGCAGATAGATTTGCCAGATTTCGCTGACAAAGGGCAGGCAGAGCGCAACGGATGCTCGTACTAGGTCAAGGGCAACGAGCAACGACCGTCGCGGCAGCCGGTCGGCGAACGCCTGCGCGACCGGGGCGACTCCGACATAGGCCAGCATCTTGATTGCGAGTGCCGTCCCGAGTACCGCGCCGGCATTCGCCCCGGCCAGATCGTAGGCAAGCAGGCCAAGGGCCACCGTCATCAGGCCGGTGCCGACAAGCGCAATCACCTGAGCGGCGAACAGGTGACGATAGGTACGGTTCTTCAGGACGGAGAGCATCGGCGGGCCTCAGAGCAGTTTGGTCAGTGCCTTCATTTCGGTCAAAACGGAGTCTTCGTCATGGGCCAGGCAATGGTCGATGTGGTCGTGGATCAGGACGCGCTTTGCGGCCGTCACCGCGCTTTCCACCGCCGCGAGCTGGCGGGCGATGTCGAGACAGGATTCGCCACTTTCGATCATCCCTATGACGTGCCGAAGATGACCATCGGCGCGTTTCAGCCGCTTCACGAGATCGGGATGGGTTGAGTGCTTGTGTGTCGCGTTCATGTGGCAATTGTATCCCCCCTGGGGGGATATGAAAAAGTGCGCCGCCCGCGAAGGAGCGACGCACCGAAGGCCGCACGACGCAATCAGCCCGCCGCCGGCGCTGTCATCGACTGCAACTGCTCGATCACGCCAGGCTCAACGAACACGCAAGCCTGCTCGTCCGCGATCGGCACGTTGAACACCTGCGCGAACACCGTGCGCCGCAGATGGGCCAGCCGGCCCGTCCGGTATGCCTGCTCGGGCTTCATGCGCCCGCCAGCCTGCGACCCGCTGCGCTGCGGATCGCATTCGACCAGCGCGACAAAGCCATCGTCGGCCAGCTTCTGATGCTCGGGGCACAGGCCCCAGCCGGTCGCCGTGTGGCGCTCCATGCTCGCGCGCAGGCGCTTGTCCAGCAGGATCGCGCCGGTGTCGAACGCCGTGCCGCAGACCAGGCAAACGTGCTGTTCGAGGGAAACGTGTGATTTGTCGTTCATGACGGTTCTCCGGTTGCAAGGGCGGAATTGCCCGGAACCGTCGCCCTCACGGCGCAGCGCAGCAGTCAGGGGTCGCAGACGGCCGCCAGGACGCAAGCGCGCAAGGCGCGCGCAGCCCTTGCACGGCGAGAACGCCGTGATACGGTGAAGGGACACAGCAAGACCGCCCCCTCACACCACCCCACGCACGCGGGTTTTTGGCAAGCGAAGCGCGCAGGCGCGGATCAGCGAGCCGGGCCGGAGGCGTCAGTGATGGAAGCCCGACAGGGGCGAGACTCGCGCAGCGAGGCTCGATGCGCAGCACGACAGCGCGACGGCGGTACGCCGGGACGCCCGACTGCTTGGGACAGGACTATTCGTTGTCGGTCTTGCGCTGCTCGAGCTGCAACTGCGCCCGTTGCGTTGCTTGTTGCAGCCGCTCCACCAGCACGCCCCTCGGCGGCAAGGCGGTCAGGTACTCGGCGACGTGGATGCCCGACTTGTCCAACTCCAGCAATTCGATCTGCTCGCGCTTCTTGCCGGTGCAAAGGATGATCCCCAGCGGCGAGGCTTCCTCCGGCTCCCGTTCGTGCTTGTCCAGCCAGCGAAGATAAAGCTCCATCTGTCCCTTGAAAGCTGCCTTGAACTCGCCGACCTTCAACTCCACTGCCACCAGCCGCCGCAGCTTGCGGTTGTAAAACAGCAGGTCGAGGTGGAAATCCTCGCCGTCGATCTGGATGCGCTTCTGCCGGGCCACGAAGCTGAAACCCGCGCCCAGCTCCAACAAGAACGACTCCATTTCGCGGATGATCGCCGCCTCCAAGTCGCCTTCCTGCCAAGTGTCCCGCAGCCCCAGGAAGTCGAGGATGTACGGGTCGCGCATGACCAGGGCGGGCGACATGCGCTGCGCATCGCGCATCGTCGCCAGCTCGTGCGCGATCGTCTCGCCCGGCTTTTGAGACAGCGCCGTGCGCTCGTACAGCATCGAGTCGATGCGCTCGCGCAGCGTCCGGACGCTCCAGCGTTCGGCGCTCGCCATCTGCGCGTAATAGTCCCGCTGGAGCGGGTCTTTCAGCGGGATCAGGGCGATGAAGTGCGTCCAGCTCAATTCTCGTATCAGTGATACGAGAATCTGCTCGTCGGGGAAGGTGGCCGCGAACTGCACCATGCGGCGCAGGTTCTGCTCGGCAAAACTGCCGCCGTACTCCTTCACCAACTGCGCCGCCAGGGTGGGCAGGACTTCCTTGCCGTAGGCGCCCCGGCGTCCGTCCAAGACGTGCGTGCGGATGCGCTGGCCGATGCGCCAGTAGAGCATCGTCAGCTCGCTATTCACCGTCGAGGCGGCGCGCTTGCGCGCCGCCTCGATCAGTGCCCGAATGTCGCCCAGCAGCGCCGAAGGCGCTGCGGACGATGCTGCGGATGACCGGCGCGTGTTCATGCCGCCGCCTCCGCAAGCTGGCGCGCACCCGTGATGGCTTGGCGGCGGCTGGCCACCAGCTCGGCCGCATCGCGCACCGGCTTGTCCTCGGTGTGGACGTAGTGCATGAACATCGCCACGGTCTTGTGGCCCGTCAGCTTCATGCCCACTTTGGTCGGCACGCCCGAATTGGCAATGTCGGTGGTCGAGCGATGGCGGATGCCGTGCGTGCCGACGTGCGGGACGCCGGCGGCCTTGAGCACCCGGCACCAGCCGCCATAGTGCTCGCCAAAGGTCAGGTGCTTGGCCGGGTCGTTCGGCGATGGCAGGACGTAGGGGCAGCCCTCCCGGCGCGGCGCCGTCGAAAGCAGCCGATAGGCTTCCTCGCTCATGGGCTTGGAAATGCCGCCGACCTTGCTGTCGGGCCACACCACGCGCCGGTTCTCGAAGTCCAGCCAGCTCCATTCGAGCGGGCAGATTTCGGAGCGCCGGGCGGCGAACTCGAATTGCAGGCGGATCGCCAGCGGGATGACGTAGTTCTCCAGCCCCTCCGCCTCCAGCTTCTCCAACTGGCGGAAGATCCGCACCATTTCCTCGTCCACGATGAGCCGGGTTTCCTTGCCCGGCGGGTACATGGGGACGTGGCGGCACGGGTTCGTGCCGTCCGGGCGGTAGCCCCACACTTCGGCCAGGTTGAACATCTTGCGCAGCACGCCGAAGGTCTTGTTCGCCTCGGTCGGCTTGTAGGCCAGTTTCTCCATCAGCCCGGCAATGTCGGGCCGCTTCACGTCATGCACCTTCTTGCGGCCCAGCAGCGGGATGATGTTGCGGTCTATGACGCCCTGATAGCCGTCCTGCGTGCTGGGCTTGTTGCGCTTCTTGGAGTAGTCCTCCATGAACTTCTTGCACAACTCGGCCATCGTGGGCGCCTTGCGCGCCTCGGCCTTGGCGCCGCCGGGGTCGCCGCCCCGGCGAACCTCGGCCAGCCAGTCCTGTGCCTTGACTCGTGCCTGTTCGACGGTCAGCTCCCCGTACAGCCCCAGCGAGGGCTTGCGGGGCTGGCCGGAGTTCGTGCGGTACTGGAGCATGAACACCCGGCGGCCGGTCGGGGTAATCTTGCACAGGAAGCCGGGCACCACGGTATCTCGCAGTTCAACATCCTTGGCCTGGGGTTGGGCCGACTCCACGGCGGTCTTGGTGAGCTTGATCTTTGCCATGATGACTCCTCGGAACAACCCGGATTCCAGGAGCCAGATAGGAGCGGCGCGAGGGAAAACCGGGTCAAGTTTCAGAAAGCACCGGCATATGATGGACGCGCGTAAGTTATTGATAAACCTGCTGTATCTAGCTACGGCGCAGTCCAGCGAACTACCGGGCTGGAGTCATCGTGAAACAAAAAAACGCCCGCGCGAGGCGGGCGGAGGCGAACGAGCACGCCCTCACATCAGCGTGTAGTTCTTGTTGTCGGGTTGGCTGGCGCGCGCGATCGGACGCCGCGCCGGGCATGTGTCAGCGGTTCGCGATGTTCTGGTACTGGCCGACGGCCTGTACGCGGCTCATCGCCGCCTGATATTCGTCGGTCAGTTCCTGCTGCGCGCGTTGCGCGTCGGTGAAGATGCGGTCGTTGCTGGCCTGCATGCGGCGGATCGCGGCGATGCCGGCGGGCGGCTGGTCGGCCGCGAGCGACGCGACGAGCGTCCAGCGCGCGTCGACGAGGCGCACCGCCTCGTCCCAGTCGGCCATCGCGGCCGCATGTTCGATCGCATTGGTGAGTGCGTCGATTTGCGCAATCAGTTCGGTCTGTTCCATCTGGACGCTCCTGTCCGGCTAACGATCAGCTCTTGTTGTTCGACATCGCGCCGGCGCTGTTCGCGCCGCCGAACAGCTGCGTCAGGTACTGGGAATTGCTGTTCATGGTCGCCATCAGCGTGTTGAGCGCGGTGAACTGGGCCTGGTACTGCGTGGTGAGCTGCGCGACGTAGTTCGACAGGTTCGACTGTTGCTGCGTCACGCTCTTCAGGTCGTTGTTGAGCGCCGTCGTGCGCGCGGCGATCAGGCCGTTCGTCTGCGTGTAATTCGTGATGTTGGTCGTCAGCTGCTGACCGATCCCGGTCTTGGAGTTGAACAGCGTCGCCACGCCGGACGGGTTGCTCTGCAGCGCGCCATTGAGCGCCGTGTTGTCGACCTGCAGCGTGCCGTCGGCCTGCAGCGTGACGCCGATCGACGCGAGGTTGACCGTCGAGCCGGTGCCGCTCACGCCGCTGGCGACGATCGACGCGAGTGCGTTCTTGATCGTGTTCAGCGTCGAGTCGCCGAGCAGCGGGCCTTGCGACGATGCGCCGGACGTGAAGCTCGACAGCGAGCCCATCGTCGTGACGAGCGTGTTGTACAGCGTCGCGAAGTTGTTGATCGCGGCCGCCTGGGATTTGGTGTCGGCCGCGACCGTCAGCGTCTGCGGCTGGCCTGCGGTGACGGCGGCCGAAGTGAGGTTCAGCGTGACGCCGGTGATCGCGCTCGAGACGGCGTTGCTCGCGCTCGTGCCGGCGATGCCGTTGATCGTGAACGCGGCGTCCTGCGCGGCCGTGCTCTGCTTCCACGCGGCGCTGCCGTTCGCGGACGTGACCGTCGACTGGCCGCCCGTCGTGCTGGGCGTCGACGTGACGCCGAGGCTGGACAGGCCGTTGTCGCCGGCCACGTTGCTGAGCGAGACGCTGATCGCGTTCGCCGCGCCGGTCGGCGTCGAGCTGAGCACGAGGTGCGCGCCGTCGGTGCCGTTGACGACCGACGCGACGATGCCGGGATTGCCGGCCGTGTTGTTGATCGCGGCGGCGATGCCGGACAGCGTGTTGTTCGCGCCGTTCACGTCGACCGTGAACGACTGGCTGCCGAGCGACAGCTTCATCGTGCCGGTGCCGAGCGCGGTCGACGCGCCGAAGGCGGCCGACGACAACGATTGCGACGTCGCGATCTGCGTGACGCCGAGCGAATAGCTGCCTGCGACAGCGCCCGCGCCTGCGGTCGCGGTGACGCCGGTGCCGCTCGCGGTGGCGGTGAAGGTGTTCTGCAGCGCGCCGTTCGACAGCGTCGTGAGGCTGGCCTGCAGTGCGCTCAGCGCGGCCGAAAGGGCGCCGAACGCGGAAATCTGGGTGTTGTCGCTGGCCTGCTGCGCGCTGAGCGCGGCGGTCTGACCGGCGGTCTTCGCATTGACGAGCGCCGTCACGAGCGAGTTGACGTCCATCGACGAGTTGCCGGTCGATCCGCTGATGATCGATTGGGCAGCCTGTTGCAGCGCGCTGTTGGCCGAGCTATTGGCGGCGGTGACGGCGGGATTGATCGTCGACATCGTAGTGCTCCGTGCGGCGGGTAGTCCGTGAAATTCTGGATGAAGACCTGGCGGCGGGGCAAGGCCCCGCGTGCCAAGTGACTACGGCCGGGCCGCGCGTTACGCGGGGCCCGGCCGTGGGTTGCTACGCGATTACTGCAGGAGCTTCAGGACCTGCTGCGGCAGCGAGTTCGCCTGTGCGAGCACCGAGATGCCTGCTTGCTGCAGCACCTGGTTTTTCGACATGTTCGCGGTTTCCTGCGCGAAGTTCGCGTCGGTGATCTGCGACTGTGCCGACGACAGGTCGGTCGATTCTGCCTGCTGCGACGTGGCGATTGCCGTGAAGCGGTTTTGTGCCGCACCGAGCTGCGCCTGCACGTTGTTCACCGTTTGCAGCGCGTTGTCGATCGACACCATCGCGACGTTCGCACCGCTGACCGTGCTGATGTCGAGGCCCGACACGGTTGCCGGCTTGTTGACGGCGTTGATCTGCGCAATGGCGTTGTTGATCGCGGTGAGCGCCGCCGCCGACGTGTTGCCCGCGCTGGCTGCGCTCGCCGAGAGCGCCAGTGCACCGACTGCGGCGCCCGTGCCGCCCGTTGCGCCGGTGCCGAACACGGTCTGGGCAACGGTTTGCGAGATGGCGCCGCCGTTTTGGTCGGTGAACGTGTAACCACCCTTACCGTCCGACAGCACGTTGATCGCGGTAATCGCAACGCTGCCCGCCGCCGACGTGTACACGCCGGTGTTGTCGAGGCTCAGGCCCGTCACCGTGCCGACCGTCTGGCCCTTCTGCACCAGGCCGCCGCCGATTTGCGCGGCCGACATGCTTTGGCTCAGGTCCAGCGAGATCGTCTGGCCGACGTTTGCGCCAACCTGGAACGACACGATGCCTGCGTTGCCGTTCAGGATGTTCGTGCCGTTGTACGTCGTTTGCGACGCGATACGGTTCACTTCCTGGATCTGTTGCGCAACTTCTTGCTGCAGTGCGGCCTGGTCGGTCGTGGACATCGTGCCCGTCGACGCCTGGACGGCCAGCTGGCGGATACGCTGCAGGCTGTTCGTCAGCGACGACAGTGCGCTCGATGCCGTTTGAATCATCGACACGCCGTCGTTCGCGTTCGACACGCCCTGGTTCAGGCCGTTGATCTGCGTTTGCATCCGCGTCGAGATCGCGAGGCCGGCAGCGTCGTCCGCTGCGCTGTTGATGCGCTTGCCCGACGACAGGCGGGTGATTGCCTGCGACAGGGCGTTTTGCGAGCCGTTGAGGTTCTGCTGTGCAACCAGCGAGTTGATGTTGCTGTTAATTCCGAGCATGGAAAATCTCCTGTTTAAGCCGAAAGCCCTGAAAAGCCGTTTTGGCGTCGGCGGAAGCACTCGTTCATTGCTGGCCGCCTCAGAGCAGGATTTCGGCGTACCAAAACAAAACTTGAGGGGCACGTTGAGATTCGGCCCGATTTTTTATCCTTCTTTGTCATTTCGAACCGACCCGGCCAGGCGGTCCGACTAATGGGGGCGGAGACCGGCCCGCCGGAGGAGTGGCAACGCTGTGCACATGAATTCGACAAAAGGATGGTTTTGTCTGTGATTCCCTGATATGATGGCGGGCTGAATTGAGATTTCTGTCACGCCTTTGCCGGTTTCGGCATGTCTGCTGGCAGTCAAACGCGGCGCTGCACGCGGTTGTGAAGCGTACTCGCGGTGCTTTCCGCCTCTCTTTTCCGGCCTCCGAGGCCGTATTTCCGCTCGTTTCGCCTGTTGTGGGGACGCTCGGATGGCCGGTGCGTGGCGCTTGGCCGCTACGTTTTTGACCGTTTAAGCAATTTAGGAACGACATGACGACGATTCTTCTGAAAGAAAACGAGCCGTTCGAAGTGGCGATTCGCCGCTTTCGTCGCGCTATCGAAAAAAACGGCCTGATCGCTGAACTGCGTGAACGCCAGTCTTACGAAAAGCCGACCGCAGTCCGCAAGCGCAAGAAGGCAGCAGCCGTCAAGCGCCTGCACAAGCGCCTGCGCAGCCAGATGCTGCCGAAGAAGCTCCACTAAGAGCGTCTTACGGTTCGCCGCGAAACGGCGGAGTGTGCTTCGAAAGAAGCCGCTCCGCCGTTTTGCTTTTGCGGCCCGGAATCGTGTAAAAGCCGCGGCGCCGGGCGCTCTCGCGGCGGTTCCGGTCGGCGGAGTGCGACGGCCCGGGGCCGCCGGCGCGTCGTTCGTCAGAAATCGATTTTCGCGCTCAGGCTCACCGTGCGCGGGTCGCCCGGCTTCACATAGTCCGCGTACTGGTATTCCCAGTAACGGCGGTTCAGCACGTTGTCGATCGATGCGCGCAACGTCACGTCGTGGCGGCCGGCCCGCGCCAGGTAGCGCGCGCCCGCATTGACGACCAGAAAGCCCGGCGCGTCGAGGCCGCCGGCCGCGCGCAGCGGCGTTGCGCCGGTGAGTTTCGCGTCGACGCCGAGCGTCAGCCCCGGTATGCCCGGCACCGCATAACCGACGTCGCCGGCGAGCACGAAGCGCGGCGCGCCCGCGACGCGGTTGCCGTTGTTGCCGATTCCGTTCGCGTACCACGCGTCGAGCAGCATCGCGTCGACGCCCGCGCTCCAGCGCGCGCCGAATTTCGCGCGCGTGCCGAACTCGATCCCCTGGATCACCGATTCGCCGTCTTGCACGTAGACGTTCGCTGTATTTGCATATTCGGCACTGCGCTCGATGCGGAACAGCGCCGCCATCGCGCTCCAGCGCGCGTGCTCGCTCTTGATCCCGAGCTCGTACTGCTTGCTGCGCAGCGGCTTGAGCACCTGCCCCGCGTTTGCGTAGACATCGTTCACGCGGCTGCCGGGTTCGAGCGATTCGGCGTAGCTCGCGTACGCGGTGGTCGTCGGCGCGAGCTTGAACATCACCGCGAACGTCGGCGTCACGACGCCGTTTTGCCGATAGCCGGGGTCCTCAGTGCCGCCCGGCTGAAACGAGCGCTGCTCGTAGTTCATGTAGCGCACGCCCGCGAGCACCGACCAGCGATCGGTGAGCTGCACGGTGTCGCTCGCGAACAGCGATTTCTGCACGATCTCGCTCGTGCGGTACTGGACGAAGCCGTGCGGGCTCTCGTAGCGGTACGGATTCGGCGCATAAAGGTTGCCCGTGCCGAGCGGCACGAACACGCTGTCCGCCGAATAGTCGTTCGCCTGCTTCTGCCACGACGCGCCGAGCACGACCTGATGGCTGAACGGGCCCGTGCGCAACTTGCCCTCGACCATCGCGCGCCACTGGCTGAAGCGGTGATCCTCCATCCCGACGTAGCGGCTGTCGGTGTAGTTGCCGGCCGCATCCTGCAGGTACAGCGTGCTTTCGTTGCGGCGGCGCGTCGCCTTGCTGTAGCTGTACACGACGTCGAGCTGCCAGTCGGGCGCGAGCTGGTATTGCAGCCCGGCCGTGTAGAGCTGCAGGTTCGTGTTCAGGTACTGGTCCTTGCCGCCGAGGTTCGTCGTGCCACCGCTGATCGTCGCGGGCAGCGCGCCGCCCGGGTAGCTGCCGGTGAAGATCGACGGCGTCTGACCCGTCGTGCGGCGCTCCTGGTAAAGCGCCCCGAAATTCACCGACAGGTCGCGCGTCAGGTTGGCCTGCAGCGCGAGCGACACGCTGTCGCGGCGGATGTTGCCGTCGTTGTACGTCTTGCCTTCCTCGTGCGTCGCGTTCAGCCGCGCGCCGAACATGCTGTTCGGCCCGAAGCGCTGGCCGAGATCGACGTGTTCGGTCCACACATTGGTGCTCCGGTAGCCCACGTCGATGCTGCGCACGGATTCGGCGCCCGGCTGCTTCGTCACGTAGTTCACGACGCCGCCGGGCGTCACGAAGCCATACAGGAAACCGCCGAGCCCCTTCAGCAGCTCGACGCGCTCGAGCTGCTCGTACGGCATCGTGATCCCGTACGTGACGAACGGCAGCCCGTCGATCTTGTAGCCGTTCTGCCAGTCGAGCGGCATGCCGCGCACGGTCATGTAGCTGGCCCACGCGCTGTATGCGCCGCTGTTGTCGGACACCGATGCGTCGTTCGCGAACACGTCGCCGAGCTTGTACGGCTGGCGCGCCTCGAGTTCTTCCGATGTGACGATCGTCGTCGAAAACGGCGTGTCGAGCTGGCGTCGCGTGCCGAGCGCGCCAGCCGAGATCGCGTCGGTCAGGTGCTGCGGCGAGTCGTGCGCGGCCGTGATGTTCAGGGCGGGCAGCACCGCGGCGTCACCGGGCGAATCGTCCGCGTGCGCGAGCGACGCCGCGAAGCAGGCGAAGACGGCGGCCAGGCGGCGCGGCGGGACAGGAGGGCGAGCAAGGCTGGCAATCATGGCGATTGAGTAAAAATGCAAGTAAGAATCATTCGCATTGCGTTAAAATGTCGCGCATCGTATCAAAACCCGCCGAACGCGCAACAATTCCATGCCGCGCACAAGGACATCCAGCCCCGCCTGGCTTGGCCGGCCAGCTCCTGTGCGGCGCCCGACATCAAATGACCTGCATCCCGTCGAACCGGGGCCGCCGCTCGTGCCGGCCCGCCTTTCTTTCGCTGCGCACACGATGAATGCGTTCCTGCGACCGTTTCTCGTCCGCCTGCACCGCTGGTTCGGACTCGCCATCGCGCTGTTCCTGTTCGTCGCGGGGCTCACCGGCGCGTTGATTGCGTGGGACCACGAACTCGACGCGGCGTTGAATCCGGATTTCTATGTCGCGCGCGGCGGCGCGGTGCAGCTTGCGCCGCTCGAGCTCGCGGCGCACATCGAGGCGGCCGACCCGCGCGTGCAGGTGACCTATCTGCCGCTCGCGGTCGAACCGGGGCACACGTTGCAGGCGGGCGTGATGCCGCGCACCGATCCGGCGACTGGCCGCACGCCCGCGCTCGATTTCGACCAGATCGCCGTCGATCCCGCGACCGGCGCGGTGCAGGGCCGCCGCGAATGGGGCACGCTGTCGGTCGCTCGGCTCGACCTGATGCCGTTCATCTACCGGCTGCACTACTCGCTGTTCCTGCCCGTGTACGGCGGGATCAACTTCGGGTTCTGGGTGATGGGCGTCGTCGGCATCGTGTGGGCGATCGACAGCCTGATCGCGCTCGTGCTCGCGTTTCCGAACCTGAAAAGCTGGCGCAAGTCGTTCGCGTTTCGCGTGCGGCGCGGCGGCTATCCGCTCGTGTTCGACCTGCACCGTTCGGGCGGCGTGTGGGTGTGGGGGCTGCTGCTCGTCGTTGCGGTCACATCGATCTCGATGAATCTCGCCGTGCCCGTCGTGCGTCCGCTGGTGTCGCTGGTTTCGCCGCTGGCCGAGACGCCGTATACGAATCCCGAACACTTCCCGCCCGCGCCGCCGGGCAGCAAGGTGCTGCCGCGCGAGCGGATCGTCGAGATCGCGCGCTCGGCCGGGCGTGATGCCGGGATCGCGTCGCCGCCCGGCGCGTTGCTGTTCGCGCCGGCGATGAATGTCTACGCGGTCGGGTTCTTCACGCCCGGCAACGACCACGGCGACGTCGGGCTCGGCAACGCGTGGCTTTATTGGGATGCCGTGACCGGCAAGCCCGTGGCCGCACAGGTGCCGGGCCGCGGCTCGGCCGGGGACCTGTTCATGCAGGCGCAGTTTCCGCTGCACTCGGGGCGGATCGCCGGCGTGGCGGGCCGCGTCGCGGTGAGTGTGCTCGGCGTCGTCATCGCGATGTTGAGCGTGACGGGCATCTGCATCTGGGTGAAGAAGCGCAGTGCGCGCGTGCGGGCCGCGCGCAGCGCGCGGGTCGTGCCGGGAGCGTCACGCGCTGTGCGATGAGCGGACGGCGAGGCCGTCGCGGTTTCGGGATGACCTCGGGGCCACCCCGGGTGACGGGGCGGCCGGCGCCGCGCCGTCGCTGTCAGCCTTCGGCCTTGCGCCGGCGTGCCGGCTGCTTGCCGCCGAGCGCCGCGCATTGCGCGTGGCACGGGCAGCCGAGCTCATGATCGTTGACCATCCCGGTCGCCTGCATCAGCGCATAGCAGATCGTCGAGCCGACGAACTTGCAACCGTATGCCTTCAGCGCCTTGCTGAGCGCGTCGGACTGTTCGGTCGACGCGGGCGCGTCGCGGTATGACTGCCACGCATTCTGAACCGGCGTGTTGCCGACGAACGACCACAGGAACGCGGCGAGCGACCCGTGCTCGTCGCGGATGCGCTGCACGGCGCGCGCATTGTTGACCGCGGACTCGACCTTCGCGCGGTTGCGCACGATGCCGGGGTTCTCCAGCAGCTTCTCGATGCGCTTCGGCGTGAAGCGCGCGACGGCGTCGACATCGAAATCGGCGAACGCTTCGCGATAGCCGGCGCGCTTGTTCAGGATCGTCGACCACGACAGCCCGGCCTGCGCACCTTCCAGGATCAGCATTTCGAACAGGTGGCGATCGTCGTGCGACGGCCGCCCCCATTCGGTATCGTGATAGTGCGCGTCCGCTTCCGTCTTCACCCAGTTGCATCGCTGCGACATCGTCCGCCTCGTTGTTCAGTGTCGATTCGATCGCGCCAGCATAGCGGAAGCCCTTTTCGCGGGATAGCAGGCCGAACGGCGGATGGGCGCGCGGCGCCGATCCGGTTAAGCTTGGCGCCTGTTCGAATCAGCGGGATGAAGGTATGGCGGCATTACTTTTTGCGATCGGCATCGACGGCGGCGGCACCGGCACGCGCGCGGTGCTGGCCGACCGGCACGGGCGCGAGCTCGCGCAGGGGCGCGGCGGCCCGTCGGGGCTCGGTCTCGGCATCGAGCGCGCGTGGGCGTCGATCGGCGCGGCCTGCGCGGATGCATTCACGCGCGCCGGATTCGGGTTCGACTGGTCGCAGTGCGCGCTCGGCTGTGGGCTCGCGGGCGTCAACAACGCGGCGTGGCTCGCCGCATTCCGCGCGCAGGCGCCGCTCGGCGCGCTCGCGATCGAGAGCGATGCCTATACGACGGTCGTCGGCGCGCACGACGGCGCGCCGGGGCTCATCGTCGCGCTCGGCACCGGCAGCATCGCGGCGGCGCTCGATGCCGCGGGCGCCTGCCGCATCGCGGGCGGCTTCGGTTTTCCGTCCGGCGACGAGGCGAGCGGCGCGTGGCTCGGCGTGCGCGCGCTCGCGTACGCGCAACAGGCGCTCGACGGCCGCGTGCCGCGCGATGCGTTCGCCGACGCGCTGCTCGCGGAAACGGGCGCGCAGGATCGCGATGCGCTCGTCCAGTGGTCGTGCGATGCGAACCAGACGATCTATGCGCGTCTCGCGCCGATCGTGTTCGCGCACCGCGCGCATCCGGTCGCGGGCACGCTGATCGAGCAGGCGGGTGAAGAGATCGGCAAGATGATCGATGCGCTGGATCCGCAGCAGGCGCTGCCGGTTGCACTGTGCGGCGGGCTCGCCGACGCGCTGGCGCCGGCCGTGCCCGCGCGCCATGCCGCGCGGCTGCGCGCGCCGCTCGACGATTCCGCGCATGGCGCGTTGCGTCTCGCGCTGCAGGCGTTGCGGGCGGCGGAAGGCGGTTGAGGGTGGTTGGCACGCCGGAGCAGCGCCAAGGAGCGCTGAAGGAGCGCGAAGGGAGCGCGGAGGGCGTGCCGAGAGAGCACCGACGAAGTGCCGAACCAGCGCCGAAGGCCGCACCTGACCGGAAACCGCCCGGCGCGCAATCGGGCACGACGTTAAAATGGCCGTTCCGCAAAACCCTGCGCGCCCTTTTTACCGTCCCATGTACAAAGTCATTGCTACCGATCTCGACGGCACCCTGCTGAACAGCGACCACCAGCTCGATCCGTACACGATCGAGACCGTCCGCCGGCTCGACCGCGACGGCCTGCAGTTCGTGATCGCGACGGGGCGCCACTACGCGGACGTCGCCGGCATTCGCGACGTGCTCGGCATCCGGCCGTACCTGATCACGTCGAACGGTGCGCGCGTGCATGCGCCGGACGACACGATGATCCACGCGCAGGACATCGATCCCGCGATCGTCCGCGGCCTCGTGCAGCCGGACGTCACCGGCGCGCACGGCCGCGTGATCGTCAACCTGTTCACCAACCACGGCTGGCTGATCGACCGCGATGCGCCGCACCTGCTCGAGTTCCACCAGGATTCGGGCTTCCATTACGACGTGATCGACATGCCGGCGCACGACGGCGCGAATATCGCGAAGGTGCTGTATATCGGCGAGCCGGCCGATCTGGCGGTGGTTGCCGAGCAGATGCGCGTGCGGTTCGGCGATGCGCTGTACGTCACGTACTCGCTGCCCGACTGCCTCGAAGTGATGACCGCGAACGTGTCGAAGGGCCGCGCGCTGCGCTCGGTGCTCGCGCGGCTCGGCGTCGACACCGGCCACTGCATCGCGTTCGGCGACAACATGAACGATATCGACCTGCTCGAAACCGCCGGTCACGCGTTCATGATGAACAACGCGAACCCCGATCTCGTCGCGCGCCTGCCGCACATCCCGCGGATCGGCAACAACTTCGACGCGGGCGTCGCCCGCCACCTGCGCACGCTGTTCTCGCTCGAGGGCAACGCCGCCGCTTCCTGAGCGGGCTTTCCGCGCGCGCTTCCCGAGCGCGCTTCCCGAACAAGCTTCCCCGAGCCGCAATGAAAAACGGGCGCCCAAGGGCGCCCGTCGAAATTGCCTGCCTCGATGTTCTTCGACAGCGTGAGGCTCGCTGCTCTGCTCGCTTGACCCCGTAGTGTTTTATTCGCTTGTGCGAGCCGATGCCGGCAGCAGGTCGACGGCGTCGTCACGCCCCGCGACCAGCGGGTAAATAATCCCTGCAAGCACCGCGCCGATCAGCGGTGCCACCCAGAACAGCCAGAGCTGGCCGATCGCGTCGCCGCCGACGAACAGCGCGGGGCCGGTCGAGCGGGCCGGGTTCACCGACGTGTTGGTGACCGGAATCGAGATCAGGTGAATCAGCGTCAGGCACAGGCCGATCGCGATCGGCGCAAAGCCGGCCGGCACACCGCGCTTGTCGGTCGCGCCGAGGATCACGAACAGGAAGAAGCCCGTCATCACGACTTCGCAGATGAACGACGCGGTGAGCGAGTAGTGGCCGGGCGAGCGATCGCCGAAGCCGTTCGTCGCGAAGCCGCTGCCGACGACGTCGAAGCCCGGCTTGCCGGTTGCGATCAGGTACAGCACGAACGCGCCGAGCGTCGCGCCGACGACCTGCGCGACGATGTACGGCGCGAGATCGCGCGCCGGGAAGCGGCCAGCGACCGTCAGGCCGACGCTCACCGCCGGATTCAGGTGACAACCCGAAATGTGGCCTATCGCGAATGCCATCGTCAGCACAGTCAGGCCAAAGGCGAGTGCGACGCCGGCAAAGCCGATGCCGAGGCCCGGAAAGGCGGCGGCCAGCACGGCGCTTCCGCACCCGCCGAGCACCAGCCAGAACGTGCCGAATACCTCTGCAGCGAGACGCTGAGAAAGATTCATGTAAGGACCTCGTCCAAGTGGTTGAAGACGACCGGACGACGCAACGGATTTATTTCGTCACCCGGAATTGGTCTGGATTATAGGAAATGAATCGCGTCCGGGAGGGTCAACGATTGTTAAATTTGAATGGCTGACGAATACCTTTTATTAGAATAAGTCCGCATTCTCGATATAGCCGAATCGGTTAAAGATGACAGCATTTATTTCTTCGAAGGGTAGGGCGGCAGTGCGGATGGCGTAACGGATGTTTGTGTCCCGGCCGGATTCGCCGGGGCCGCATCATCGAAAAGGGGAGTCGAAAAATGTCTCAATACGCGAAACTCAAGGCGCAGATCGCCGATCTGCAGGCCCAGGCGGACGATGTGCGTCGCCAGGAAGTGGCGGCGGTGATCGCCGATGTCCAGCGGATGATTGCCGAATATGGCCTGACGGCCCAGGACCTGGGCTTCGTGGAGCGAGCGCGGCGCGGCCGCCCGCCGAAGAAGGCGCCGCTGCCGCCGAAATACCGCGATCCGAAGTCGGGCGCGACCTGGAGCGGGCGCGGCAAGCCGCCGAATTGGATCGTCGGGAAAAACCGCGATCGTTTCCTGATCGAATGATGGCCAGCCAAAAAGAAAGAGCCGCATCGTCGATGCGGCTCTTTTGTTTTGCGGTTTTGCGCGCCGATTTCGGCGCGGATTTTACCGAATATTTCCGTGCGAATTTTCCGCGTCAGGCGCCTGCGACCCGGCGCAATGTCGGTTGCTTGGTCGTCGTGCAAAGCGATTCGTAAGTTTCGACATAACGCTGCGCCATTGCCTTCGAGCTGAAACGCGTATCGAAACGTGCGCGGATCGCGTCGCGCGACAGGCTGTCGATCCGGTGCAGCGCGCCGACCGCGCCCTGCACGTCCTCGACGATGAAACCGGTCACGCCGTCTTCGATCACTTCCGGCACCGAACCGCGGTTGAACGCGACGACCGGCGTGCCGCAGGCCATCGCCTCGATCATCACGAGGCCGAACGGCTCCGGCCAGTCGATCGGGAACAGCAGCGCTTTCGCGCCGGACAGGAACGCAGGCTTCTGCGCTTCGTTGATCTCGCCGATGAACTCGACGTGCGCCTGGCCGAGCAGCGGCTCGATCACTTCCTTGAAATAGTCGGCGTCGGCCTTGTCGACCTTTGCGGCGATCTTCAGCGGCAGCCCGCTTTGCGCGGCGATCCGGATCGCCGTGTCGACGCGCTTTTCGGGGCAGATCCGGCCGAGGAACGCCAGGTATTCGGGCTTCACGCCCGGCTGCGGCGTGAGCAGCGTGTCGGGCAGCCCGTGATACACGGTGCCGGCCCACGCGGCCTGCGGCAGCGGCTTGCGCTGGTTGTTCGAGATCGACACGACCGGCGCGTCGGGGAATGCGTCGAACACCGGCTGCAGCTCCGGCAGGTCGAGGCGGCCGTGCAGCGTCGTCACGTACGGCGTGTCGAGGCGCGACATCAGCGGGAACGGCAGATAGTCGAGGTGGAAGTGCAGCACGTCGAATTCATGCGCGACACGGGCGACCTGCTCGAGGAGCCGCATATGGGGCGCCATCGAATCGCGGATCGACGGGTCGAGCCGCAGGGCGCGCGGCCACGCCGCCTCGAGACGGGCCGACGTGACGGAGTCGCCGCTGGCGAACAGCGTCACGTCGTGGCCGAGTTCGACGAGCGCCTCGGTGAGGTAGGACACGACACGCTCGGTGCCGCCGTAGAGTTTCGGCGGAACGGCTTCGTAAAGCGGCGCGATCTGGGCAATTCGCATGGGTGTTCTCCTGTGTCGATCCGCGTACGCGCTTCAGCGCCGATACGGACCCCGTACAAGGTTGCGGAACTTGCCGACGCACGCTGTTGGCGCTACGTGGCCGGGCCCTGGGCGGGGTGCGCGGGGCGCCGGACGGCAAGCTGCGGGGCGGGCCGGCACGGCTCGCGCCGCCGCCCATTGGAGTCCATTATCGATATCGCCCCGTGGGGTTCGAGTGTTTTTTCAAACACTTAAGGCTTGTTACACGATGAAATACGAGAAAACCCCGAAAAAAAGGGCGAGGAAACACGAATCGAGATAGAAACTTCTATTGTTGCGCCCGCGTGAAAAAGCACTATAATTTTTACCGATCCGATTGTCGGCAGCCTTGTCGGCACGCCTTCCGCCATTGCGTGGAGGCCATCGGTTCCGTCGCAGCCGAATCCTTGCTGCTGCTCGCTTTCCCGATTGCACCTTTCAATTCGCCTTGTCGGAAAAATTCCTACACGGTTTACAGACAAATCCTGCATGGCATACGCCACTTCGCTGATACCGGCATAAATGCCGTTTGGCCAAAATTCGCCCTGTAAGACTATAAACGAGCCGACCGAGCGCCAAGAGCGCCCTGACCGAGCAAACGTTTTCATAACACGAATGGCCAAAGCAAAGCTCTTTAACGGGGGAATCATGAGCGCTACCAGCGAAATGCTCAGTGAGATCAAAGAGGTCAACCTGTCGTACCTCCTCCTCGCGCAACGCCTGCTGCGGGAAGACAAGGCGATGGGCATGTTCCGCATGGGAATTTCCCAGGAACTGGCCGACGTACTCGCAAACCTCACGCTCGCACAGACCGTGAAGCTTGCCGCATCGAACCAGATGCTGTGCCGCTTCCGCTTCGACGATCACGCGTTGCTGTCCTCGCTCGCCGACAAAGGCCGCAGCGATGTCGTCGCGCACGCGCACTCGGCCATCCTGATGGCCGGGCAGCAAGTCGAAAGCGTCCGCTGATCCCATCCGCCTTGCGTATGTCCCGGCGTGCCGCGCCGGTGGGCAGCGTATTGGCCATCCATCCGAACAACGTCAAGCGGACGGTTATCACCATGGCAAGCAAAAGCGTCGTGATCGAGGTGAAGGAAATCACCCTCGCCATCGAACTGATCGAACTGGGCGCCCGGCTGCAACTGCTGGAGGCGGAGACGAGCCTGTCGCGGGACCGTCTGATCAAGCTGTACAAGGAACTGAAGGGCGTGTCGCCGCCGAAGGGGATGCTGCCGTTCTCGACCGACTGGTTCATGACGTGGCAGCCGAACATCCACTCGTCGCTGTTCTACAACATCTACCGGTTCATGCAGGACCACGGCCGCTGCGATCCGATCCAGTCGATCGTGAAGGCGTACCGGCTCTACCTGGAGCACGTGAACCTGTCCGGCGACGAGGCCGCGCTGAGCCTCACGCGCGCCTGGACGCTCGTGCGCTTCTTCGATTCGGGGATGCTGCAGATGACCCCGTGCACGCGCTGCGGCGGCCACTTCGTCGCGCATGCGCATGATCCGCATCAAGGTTTCGTCTGCGGCCTCTGCCAGCCGCCGTCGCGCGCGGGCAAGACGCGCAAGGCCGCCGCCGCACGCGCGGAACTGGCCGCCGCCGCGGCCTGAGCGCCGGGCCGGGCAGGGCCGGGCGGGGCGCCGCGCGGTCTTGCGGGCTGCGCGAACCGTCTGCGGATTGCTGGTAAACACCGCCGGACCGACGCTGCCTGGCCGCCAAAGTTTTCCTGCCGACTGCCGTAAACCTGTTTAACGGCGGTCTCCCCGCCGGTCTTTCGTGAGGGACAGGCAGTGCTGATTATCGTGGGAACACTCGTGACGCTGTTGTCCGTCTTCGGCGGTTATGCGCTGGCAGGCGGGCATCTGGCCGCCTTGATCCAGCCCGTCGAGATCCTGATGATCGTGGGCGCCGGCGTCGGCGCGTTCATCCTCGGCAACGGCGGCAAGACCATCAAGGCGACGATGCGTGTGCTGCCGACGCTCTTCAAGGGCTCGAAATACACGAAGGACGTCTACATGGAGCTGATGGCGCTCCTGTACGTGCTGCTGGCGAAGGCGCGCAAGGAAGGCACGCTGACGCTCGAGGCCGACATCGACGATCCGGAAAAGAGCCCGATCTTCACGCAATACCCGAAGATCCTCGCCGATCACCACATCGTCGAATTCCTGACCGACTACCTGCGCCTGATGGTGGGCGGCAACATGAACGCGTTCGAGATCGAGAGCCTGATGGACGAGGAGATCGAGACGCACCACGCGGAAGGCGAAGGCCCCGCGCATGCGCTGATGCGCGTCGGCGACGCGATGCCGGCGTTCGGCATCGTCGCGGCCGTGATGGGCGTCGTGCACACGATGGCGTCGGCCGACAAGCCGCCCGCAGTGCTCGGCGCGATGATCGCGCAGGCGCTGGTCGGCACGTTCCTCGGCATCCTGCTCTCGTACGGGCTGATCGGGCCGCTCGCGAGCCTCGCGGAGCAGCGCGTCGCCGAGTCGACGAAGATGTTCCAGTGCATCAAGGTGACGATCCTCGCGACGCTGAACGGCTATGCGCCGGCGATTGCCGTCGAGTTCGGCCGCAAGGTGCTGTTCTCGACCGAGCGGCCGTCGTTTTCCGAGCTCGAAGAGCATGTGCGCCGCGTGAAGGCGAAGTGACGCGGAGCGCACGATGAGCAAGAGCAAGGATCGCGCGATCGTCGTCAAGCGGGTGGCCCCGGCGAAGAAGGGCCACCACGGCGGCGCATGGAAGCTCGCGTACGCGGATTTCATGACCGCGATGATGGCGTTCTTCCTGTTGATGTGGCTGCTGAGTTCGGTCACGCCGGTGCAACTGAAGGGGATCGCCGAATACTTCAACACGCCGCTGAAGGCCGCGCTGTTCGGCAGCGGCGACCGCAGCTCGCAGGACTCCAGCATCATCAACGGCGGCGGGCGCGACCTGTCGAGCGTCGACGCCGGCACGCTGCGCCGCACCGACGGCACCATGCAGCTCGCCGAGCGCCTCGCGAAGGCGGGCGACGAGAATTCCCGGTCGCAGCAGGCGCAGGGCGCGCAGGACCGGCTCGAGCAGGCGCGCCTGCACGACCTGCAGATCAAGCTGATGGCCGCGATCGAGGCCAACCCGACGCTGCGCCAGTTCAAGCAGCAGATCCGCATCGATTCGACGCTGATGGGGCTGCGCATCGAGATCGTCGATACGCAGAAGCGGCCGATGTTCGCGATGTCGAGCGACAACGTCGAGCCGTACATGCGCGACATCCTGCGCGAGATCGGCAAGACGCTGAACGACGTGCCGAACCGGATCATCGTCCAGGGCCACACCGACGCCGTGCCGTACGCGGGCGGCGAGGGCGGCTACAGCAACTGGGAGCTGTCGGCCGACCGCGCGAACGCGTCGCGTCGCGAGTTGATCTCCGGCGGGATGGACGAGGCGAAAGTGCTGCGCGTGCTCGGTCTCGCGTCGACGCAGAACCTGAACAAGGCCGACCCGCTCGATCCGGAAAACCGCCGGATCAGCGTGATCGTGCTGAACCGCAAATCCGAAGAAGCGCTGATGCGCGACGATGCGACGACCACGACGCTGTCGGCCGACGCGGCGGGCTCGAAGCTGCTTGCGCAGCAGCTCGCCGCCCCGGCGCCGGTCGCGCGTCCGGTCGTGGCGAGTGCCGTCGCCGTGGCGCCGAAACCCTGACGTTCACAAGATTCCGAGACAGACATGATCCGAACCATTCTCGCCATCGACGACTCCGCGACCATGCGTGCGCTGCTGCAGGCAACGCTTGCGCAGGCCGGCTACGACGTGACGGTGGCGCCGGACGGCGAAGCCGGCTTCGACATGGCCGCGACCGCGCCGTACGACCTGGTGCTGACCGACCAGAACATGCCGCACAAGAGCGGGCTCGAGGTGATCGCCGCGCTGCGCAAGCTCACCGCGTACGCGGACACGCCGATCCTCGTACTGACCACCGAGGGCAGCGATGCCTTCAAGACGGCCGCGCGCGACGCGGGCGCGACCGGCTGGATCGAGAAGCCGATCGACCCGGCCGTGCTGGTCGACCTGGTCGCGACGCTGTCCGAGCCGGCTGCCTACTGATATGAACGCGACGAATCCAACCGGTGACCGGGCATGACTCTCGACATCACGCAGTTCTACCAGACCTTTTTCGACGAAGCGGACGAGTTGCTCGCGCAGATGGAGCAGCTGCTGCTGAACCTCGACGTCGACTCGCCCGACCCCGAAGACCTGGCCGCGATCTTCCGCGCCGCGCATTCGATCAAGGGCGGCGCGGCGACATTCGGCTTTTCCGCGCTGACCGATACGACGCACATCCTCGAATCGCTGCTCGACCGCGCACGCAACCATGAGCTGACGCTGACCAAGGACATGGTCGACGCGTTCCTCGAGACCAAGGACGTGCTGTCCGACCAGCTCGTCGACTACCGCGCGAGCGCCGAACCGGACGCGGCCGCCGCCGCGACGATCTGCGCGAAGCTCGAACGGCTGAAGGCCGAGAGCGGCGCGGTCGCGGTCGCACCGGCGGCGAGCGCTGCCGTCGCACCGGCACCGGCCGTGGCGGCGGCGTCCGCCGCGAGCGACGATCGCGCGCCCGACCATGTGATCGAGCAGGCGGTCGCAGCCGCGCACCCGGCGGGCGATGCGAGCGACGCCGGCGTTGGCGGCCCGCACCTGCAGATCACGCTGGCGGGCGTCGACGCGAAGGATCGCGAACTGCTCGCCGAAGAACTCGGCAATCTCGGCCGGATCGTCGGCCGCGAGGAAAAGGGCGCCGACCTGACGCTGTGGCTCGAGTCGGACGTGCCGTCCGACGACATCGTCGCCGTGTGCTGCTTCGTGATCGACGAAAGCCAGATCCGCGTCGCGCACGGCACGGCGCCGGCTGCCCCGGTTGCTGCTGCGCCGGCTGCCGAACCGGCTGCCGCCGCGCAACCGGCCGCGCGGGTCGAGGTATTCGCGCCGCCGGCCGCCGCGCCGCAACCGGCCGCACCGGCACCGGCTTCCGCCGAGCCGGCTGCCGCCGCCGCGCAACCGCAACAGCACGCCCAGCAGCAGGCCGACCACGCGGCGCAGGCCGCCGCGCATCACGACGACAAGCGTGCGCGCCCGGCCGCCGCGGCCGCAACGGGCGCCGAAGGCAGCTCGATCCGCGTCGGCGTCGAGAAGGTCGACCAGCTGATCAACCTCGTCGGTGAGCTCGTGATCACGCAGGCAATGCTCGCGGAGACGGCGAGCGCGTTCGATCCGGCGCTGCACGACCGCCTGTTCAACGGGATGGCGCAGCTCGAGCGCAACGCGCGCGACCTGCAGGAAGCGGTGATGTCGATCCGCATGATGCCGATGGACTACGTGTTCAGCCGCTTCCCGCGGCTCGTGCGCGATCTCGCCGGCAAGCTCGGCAAGCAGGTCGAACTCGTCACGTTCGGCCAGGCGACCGAGCTCGACAAGAGCCTGATCGAGCGGATCATCGATCCGCTCACGCACCTCGTGCGCAACAGCCTCGATCACGGGATCGAGACGGTGGACAAGCGCGTCGCCGCCGGCAAGGACGCGGTCGGCCAACTCGTGCTGTCGGCCGCGCATCACGGCGGCAACATCGTGATCGAGGTGAGCGACGACGGCGCGGGCCTGAACCGCGAGCGGATTCTCGCGAAGGCCGCGAAGCAGGGCATGCAGGTGTCCGACAACATCAGCGACGAAGAGGTGTGGAACCTGATCTTCGCGCCGGGCTTCTCGACCGCCGAGACGGTGACCGACGTGTCGGGCCGCGGCGTCGGGATGGACGTCGTGAAGCGCAACATCCAGTCGATGGGCGGCCATGTGGAAATCACGTCGCTCGCCGGGCGCGGCACGACCACGCGGATCGTGCTGCCGCTGACGCTCGCGATCCTCGACGGGATGTCGGTGAAGGTCGGCAGCGAGATTTTCATCCTGCCGCTGAACTTCGTGATGGAGTCGCTGCAGCCGTCGACCGACGACATCTACACGGTCGGCAACGGCGAGCGCGTGGTGCGCGTACGCGGCGAATACCTGCCGCTCGTCGCGCTGCACGAGGTGTTCTCGGTCGAGGACGCGCGTACCGACCCGACGCAGGGGATCGTCACGATCATGGAAACCGAGGGGCGCCGCTTCGCGATGCTGATCGACGAGCTGGTCGGCCAGCAGCAGGTGGTCGTGAAGAACCTCGAAACCAACTACCGCAAGGTGCATGGCATCTCGGCGGCGACCATTCTCGGCGACGGCAGCGTTGCGCTGATCGTCGACGTCGCGGCGCTGAACCGTGAAACCCGTGCGACGCACGGCGCCCGAGCCGGCGCCGAGCTCGCGATGTTCTGATTCTCGCCATTCAACCGATTGGGGGCAAACGTGTCTGCTGAAGTCCAAATGATCAATCCGGCCGCGGCGCACGCGGCCAATGCGACAACCGGCCGCCGCGACGCGGCGCAAGGCGATGCGACGGGCCAGGAATTCCTCGTGTTCACGCTCGGCGACGAGGAATACGGGATCGACATCCTGAAAGTGCAGGAAATCCGCGGCTACGACAGCGTGACGCGCATCGCGAACGCGCCGGACTTCATCAAGGGCGTGATCAACCTGCGCGGGATCATCGTGCCGATCGTCGACATGCGGATCAAGTTCCATCTCGGCCGCGTCGAGTACGACCACCAGACCGTCGTGATCATCCTGAACGTGTCGAACCGCGTGGTCGGGATGGTGGTCGACGGCGTGTCGGACGTGCTGACGCTGCAGACCGACCAGATCATGCCGGCGCCGGAATTCGGCGCGACGCTGACGACCGAGTACCTGACGGGCCTCGGCACCGTCGACGGCCGGATGCTGATCCTGATGGACATCGAGAAGCTGATGTCGAGCCGTGAAATGGCGCTGATCGAGTCGCTCGGCGGGTAAGCGCGCCGCGCGCAGGAATTTCGGGAGAATCTGCAATGTTGCATAACTGGTCGATCCGCACGACGCTCACGGCCGTCGGACTCATCCTCGTGTGCCTGGCTGCTGCGGTCGGCGGGCTCGGCCTCTACGCGCTCAATCACGCGAGCCGCTCGCTCGACGAGATCGCGCACGTCGACCTGCCGGCGATCCATACGCTCGACGATACGTCGTCGTACCTGCTGCGCGCGCGCGTGTCGCTCGACCGCTTCCGTTCGCTGACCGAGGCCGGCAACACGGCCGAGGCCGGCAAGGTGCTCGACCGCGCGCAAGAGCTGTTCGGGAAGTCGAGCCAGAACTGGCAGGCGTTCCAGTCGACGCCGAAGCTCGGTGTCGAGCAGGCGCTCGTCGACGAGCTCACCGCGCGCTACACGACGATCGTGAAGGAAGGCGTCGAGCCCGAGTTCGCGGCCGCGCGCGCGGGCGACATGGCCGCGTACCACGCGGTGGCGGACACCAAGATCAGCCCGATGTTCGTCGCGTACGACCAGGCCGCGTCGGCCGTGGTCGCATCGCTGCAGAAGCGTGCCGAAGAACGCCAGGCCGCGACGCAGTCGCAGATCTCGCTGATGGTCGCGCTGATCGCGGCCGGCATCGCGATCGCGTTCGTCGTCGTGATCGCGATCCGCTTCGCGCTGCGCGGGCTGATCGTGCAGCCGCTCGAGGACGCCATCGCGCACTTCGAGCGCATCGCCGGCGGCGACCTCACGCAGCCGGTGAACGTGTTCAGCACGAACGAGATCGGCCGCCTGTTCGGCGGCATCAAGCGTATGCAGGACGCCGTCACGACGATGGTGCAGGCCGTGCATCGCGGCACCGAATCGATCGACGTCGGCGCGCGCGAGATCGCGACCGGCAACATCGACCTGTCGCAGCGCACCGAGGAGCAGGCCGCGTCGCTGCAGGAAACCGCGTCGAGCATGGAGCAGCTGACCGGCACCGTGCGGCAGAACGCGGAGAACGCGCGGCAGGCGAGCCAGCTCGCGGTGAACGCATCGGACATCGCGACGCAGGGCGGCGACGTGGTCGGCCAGGTCGTGTCGACGATGCAGGACATCGCGACGAGCTCCGGCAAGGTCGTCGACATCATCGGCACGATCGAGGGCATCGCGTTCCAGACCAACATCCTCGCGCTGAACGCGGCGGTCGAAGCCGCGCGCGCGGGCGAACAGGGCCGCGGCTTCGCGGTCGTCGCGGGCGAAGTGCGCTCGCTCGCGCAGCGCAGCGCGAGTGCGGCGAAGGAAATCAAGCAGTTGATCGGCGATTCGGTCGACAAGGTCGACAGCGGGTCGGCGCTCGTCGCGCGCGCGGGCTCGACGATGGACGAGATCGTGCAGGCCGTGCGCCGCGTGACCGACATCATGGGCGAGATCAGCGCCGCGTCGGACGAGCAGTCGACCGGCATCGAGCAGGTCAACCGCGCGGTCGGCCAGATGGATTCGGTCACGCAGCAGAACGCGGCGCTCGTCGAGCAGGCGGCGGCCGCGGCCGCGTCGCTCGAAGAGCAGACACGCCAGATGAAGGCGATCGTGTCGGGCTGGCGCGTGGCGGGCGGCATCGTGCTCGCGCCGGCGCGCAGCGTTGCACGGCCAATCGCGCACGAACCGGCTGCCGTGCCGGCGCTGCCGTCGGAGCCGCGTTACGAAGCCGCGCCGGTCGCCGCGCTGCCGGCGCCGCAGGCCGCCGCGCAACCGGCCCGCCGCACCGCGCCGGCATCGCATGCCGCCGCGCCGGCGGCAGCGGGCGCGAGCCAGTCGAAGCGTGCGGCGGAGCCCGCGCGCACGCCGAAGGACGCGCCAGCGTCCCGCGGCGCCGCCGCCGGCTACGGGCCGCGTCTCGCGAAGGCGGCCGCCCCGGCCGACAAGCCCGCCGCGAAGCCCGCGCTCGTGCGTCCCGCGCTGAATGGCGAGAAGCCGGCGCTGGCGGCCGGCACGTCCGACGACGACTGGGAGACCTTCTAAACCATGCCGCATGCGCGCGCGCCGTTTCGACCCGATGCACCGGATGCCTCGCCCCGCGCGGGCGAGCCGGGGCGCGACTTCGCGTTCACGGGCGCGGATTTCGCACGCATCCGCGCGCTGATCCACCAACGCGCGGGGATCTCGCTGTCCGAGCACAAGCGCGACATGGCGTACAGCCGTCTCGCGCGGCGGCTGCGCGCGCGCGGCCTCGACACGTTCCGCGACTACCTCGACCTGCTCGAGCAGGAAGACGATCCGCTCGAGTGGGAAGCGTTCACCAATGCGCTGACGACCAACCTGACCGCGTTCTTCCGCGAGTCGCATCACTTCCCGATCCTCGCGGATTTCGTGAAGGGGCGGCCGGCGCCCGTGTCGGTCTGGTGCTCGGCGGCGTCGACCGGCGAGGAGCCTTACTCGATCGCGATCACGCTGATCGAGGCGCTCGGCGAATCGGCGGCGCGCAGCGCGTCGATCCTCGCGACCGATCTCGACACGCAGGTGCTCGCGAAGGCGGAAGCCGGCATCTATACGTACGACCAGGTCAAGCACCTGGCGCCGGAGCGGTTGAAGCGCTTCTTCCTGAAGGGCACGGGCCCGCAGGCCGGCCGCGTGAAGGTGCGCCCCGAGCTGCGCGCGATGATCCGTTTCGAGCAATTGAACCTGACCGATGCCGACTACGGAATCGCGAAGCCGTTCGACGCGATCTTCTGCCGCAACGTGATGATCTATTTCGACAAGCCGACGCAGGGGCAGGTGCTGTCGCGTTTCGATCCGCTCGTGAAGCCGGGCGGGCTGCTGTTCGCCGGCCATTCGGAAAACTTCACGTACGTCACGCAGGCGTTCCGGCTGCGCGGGCAGACGGTGTACGAACTGACACGCGATGCCGCGCAGGGTGCGCGGCCGCGCGGCGCGCAGGCGCCTGCGGCGGCCGCCATGCCGACGCGTGCGCCGGCGCGGGCCGCGGGCGCCGCGCCCGCCTATGGAGAGCGCGGATGAGCGCACTGCCGATCGCGACCAATCGCTACTTCGACAGCCATTTCGGCCGTCCCGGCGTGAAGCTGTTGCCGAACGAGTTCTACACGACGTCCGAGGACATGGTGCTGATGACCGTGCTCGGCTCGTGCGTCGCCGCGTGCATTCACGATCCGTACGCGGGCATCGGCGGGATGAACCACTTCATGCTGCCCGACGACGGCGCCGATGCGGGCGCGGCCGCGTCCGAATCGATGCGTTACGGCGCGTATGCGATGGAAGTGCTGATCAACGAGCTGATCAAGGCCGGCGGGCGCCGCGAGCGCTTCGAGGCGAAGGTGTTCGGCGGCGCGGCCGTGCTGGCCGGGATGACGACGATCAACATCGGCGATCGCAATGCGGATTTCGTGCGCCGTTACCTCGCGCTCGAACGCATCCGCATCACCGCGGAGGACTTGCAGGACGTCCATCCGCGCAAGGTCGCGTTCATGCCGCGCACGGGGCGCGCGATGGTGAAGAAGCTGCGGCTGCAGGTGCCGGGCGTGACCGAGCGCGAAGCCGCGCTCGCGCGCGAGGCCGACCGCCTGCGCACCGCGCGGCCGCGCGCGCATGTCGAGCTGTTCCAGGCGAAGCGGCCGGCCGCGCCGCAGCCGGCGCGCCCGCGCATCGAGCTGTTCGGCGCGCGCGGCGCGGCGCCGGGCGGCGCCGGCGGTGTGCGCCCGGCGAGCCCGGCTGTGGGCGGCCCGCAGGCAGCGAATCTATCGAAAAAGCAGGAGGCATGACCGCAGTGCAGAAGATCAAAGTGTTGTGCGTCGACGATTCGGCGCTGATCCGCAGCCTGATGACGGAGATCATCAACAGCCAGCCCGACATGACGGTGTGCGCGACCGCGCCCGATCCGCTCGTCGCGCGGGAGCTCATCAAGCAGCACAACCCGGACGTGCTCACGCTCGACGTCGAAATGCCGCGCATGGACGGGCTCGACTTCCTCGAGAAGCTGATGCGCCTGCGGCCGATGCCGGTCGTGATGGTGTCGTCGCTGACCGAGCGCGGCTCGGAGATCACGCTGCGCGCGCTCGAACTCGGCGCGGTGGATTTCGTCACGAAGCCGCGCGTCGGGATTCGCGACGGGATGCTCGACTACGCGGAAAAGCTCGCCGACAAGATCCGCGCGGCGTCGCGCGCCCGCGTGCGCCAGGCGCCGCAGCCGCAGGCCGCCGCGCGCGCGGCGGACAGCCCGCCGGCCGCGCCGATGATCAACAACCCGCTCGTCAGTACCGAGAAGCTGATCATCATCGGCGCATCGACGGGCGGCACCGAGGCGATCCGCGAGGTGCTGACGCCGTTGCCGCCGGATGCGCCGGCCGTGCTGATCGCGCAGCACATGCCGCCCGGTTTCACGAAGTCGTTCGCGCAACGGCTGAACGGCCTGTGCCGGATCGCGGTGAAGGAAGCCGAGCACGGCGAGCGCGTGCTGCCGGGCCACGCGTACATCGCGCCGGGCCATGCGCACCTGTTGCTCGCGAGAAGCGGTGCGAACTATATTGCGCAGCTGTCGGACGAGCCGCCGGTGAACCGTCATCGCCCGTCGGTCGACGTGCTGTTCCGCTCGGCGGCGACGCACGCGGGCAAGAACGCGATCGGGGTGATCCTCACCGGGATGGGCCGCGACGGCGCGGCCGGCCTGCTGGAAATGAAACGCGCAGGCGCTCACACGTTCGCGCAGGATGAGGCAAGCTGCATCGTGTTCGGGATGCCGCGCGAGGCGATCGCGCTCGGCGGCGCGGACGAGATCGCGCCGCTCGCCGACATGAGCCGCCGCGTGATGGCGCGACTGGCGACGATGGGCGACCGCGTGCAGCGCGTTTGAATGGAATGTCACGGGGCGCGTGCCACGATACGCGTCCCGACGGAAACGAATCTGGAAAGGAACGACGATGGACAAGAGCATGAAAATCCTGGTGGTGGACGATTTCCCGACGATGCGCCGGATCGTCCGCAACCTGCTCAAGGAACTGGGCTACTCGAACGTCGACGAGGCCGAGGACGGCCTGGCCGGCCTCGCGCGGCTGCGCGGCGGCGGCTACGACTTCGTGATCTCGGACTGGAACATGCCGAACCTCGACGGCCTCGCGATGCTGAAGGAAATCCGCGCGGACGCGACGCTCACGCACCTGCCGGTGCTGATGGTCACGGCCGAGTCGAAGAAGGAGAACATCATCGCGGCCGCGCAGGCGGGCGCGAGCGGCTACGTCGTGAAACCGTTTACGGCGGCGACGCTCGACGAAAAGCTGAACAAGATCATCGACAAGATGGCGAAAGCCGGGAGCTGACGTGAACGAGCCGATCCATGCGGCGCTCGCCGGCGCGGGGTTCAGCGCCGACAGCCATCCAGAAGGCGCCGATTTCGCGAGCGACCGCATTCTCGCGCGCATCGGCCACGTCACGCGCACGCTGCGCGATTCGATGCGCGAGCTCGGGCTCGACAAGCATGTCGAGCGCGCGGCGGAAGCCGTGCCCGACGCGCGCGACCGGCTGCGCTACGTCGCGACGATGACCGAGCAGGCCGCCGTGCGCGTGCTGAACGCGATCGAGGTCGCGAAGCCGATGCAGGAGCGCATCCAGAACGAGGCCGAGGCGCTCGATGCGCGCTGGTCGCAGTGGTACGCGGCGCCGATCGAGCACGCGGAAGTGCGCGAGCTGATGGACGATACGCGCGCGTTCCTGCGTGCGCTGCCGGAGTCGACGTCGGCGACCAGCGCGCAACTGCTCGAGATCATGCTTGCGCAGGATTTCCAGGACCTGACCGGGCAGGTGATCAAGAAGATCATGGACATGGTCTACCTGATCGAGCAGCAGCTTCTCACCGTGCTCGTCGAGAACATCGCGCCCGAGCGGCGCGAGCAGTTCGCGGCGACCGCAGCCGCGCTCGCGGCCGAGCAGATGAGCCCGACCGGCAGCCCGGAGTCGCTGCTGAACGGCCCGCAGATCGCGCCGGAAGGCAAATCGGACGTCGTCCAGGACCAGGGGCAGGTCGACGACCTGCTCGCGAGCCTGGGCTTCTGACCCTGGCGCACCGCATCGGCGCGCCCCGTTTCGCGGGGCCGCCTGCCCGCTCGCGCGCGTCACGGCGTTCCCACAACGTTTACCCCCGCTTGCCGCATCCGCGCGGCCCGGTGCAGCATGCGTCGAATTGACACGCCGACACATGCTGCAGGCATACTACGCGTCAGCAGCAACGGAGCGTCATTCATACGACTTTCATATGTTGGCAGGCGATGCAGGCACGATGGCTGCGCGCCCTGCAACGAAGCCAGTCCCTTGGGAGGGAACTTGAAGCTGAAACGCTTGGGCTGGGCCGTCGCGCGCGCGGCGGCTGCAACGGGTGTGCTGTGGGCCGTCCACGCGCACGCCGAACTGGGCGGCGCGCCGATGTCGCCGCCCGCCGACGATCAGGCCGCCAGCGTGCGCGCGTTGCAGCGCGCGATGCGTTCGGCCGACGGCGTGCAGGCGAGCACGGCCGCTTATACCGTCCGCGAGATCACGCTCGGGTCGGGTACCGTCATCCACGAATACACCTCTGCCGCCGGCAGCGTATTCGGCCTCGCGTGGCACGGGCCGACGATGCCGGACATCGCCTCGCTGCTCGGCAGCTATTTCCCGCAGTACACCGCTGGCGTCCAGGCGGCGCACACGGCGCGCGGCTGGCGCGCGCCCGTGTCCGTCGAGACGAGCGGCCTCGTGATCCGGACGGGCGGCCACATGGGCGCCTTCTCGGGCCAGGCGTGGCTGCCGACGGCGCTGCCTGCCGGCCTGACCGGCAACGACATCCAGTGACAGCGGGAGAGCGATCTTGAGAATTCCTCGTACATTCAAGCGCTGGCTCGGCGTGCTGGGCCTCGCGGCCGCGACGGCCGTGCTCGTGACGGCATGCGGCGGCGGCGACGGCGGCGGCAGTAGCGCCGGCAACGGAAACGGCAACGGCAACGGTTCGGGCGGATCGGACGGCAACAGCGGGAACACGGCCGTCATCACGGTCGGCACCGGCGTCGCGAACGTGATCAACATCCCGACCGTCAGCGTGAAGGTCTGCGCGCCGGGCACGTCGAACTGCCAGGTGGTCAGCAACGTGCTCGTCGATACCGCGTCCTACGGGCTGCGGCTCGTCGGCAGCGCCGTGTCGGGCGTGCTGAACAACCTGCCGCAGGTGACGAGCGGCGGCGCGCCGGTCGCCGAGTGCGGCAAGTTCGTGTCGAGCTATACGTGGGGTTCGGTGCGCACGGTCGACCTGTCGATCGGCAGCGAGCAGGCGAGCGCGTTGCCCGTGCAGATCATCGGCGACCTCGGCACGACGAACGTGCCGAGCTCGTGCACGAACGGCGGCGCATCGGCCAACTCGGCGAGCGCGCTGGGCGCGAACGGGATCCTCGGCATCGGGCCGGCGCCGAACGACTGCGGCACGCTTTGCGCGACGCAGACGACGTCGAGCAACAACTACTACGCGTGCCCGAACGGCAACAACGCGAACTGCTCGGTCACGCTCGTGCCGGTGACGCAGCAGGTGGCCAACCCGGTGCATCGCTTCGCCGACAGCAGCGGCGTGAGCGTGCAGATGCCGAACGTCTCGAGCAGCGGGCAGGCGAGCGCGACCGGAACGCTGACGTTCGGGCTGCCCGACCTGACCGGGAAGACCGTGATGACGTCGACCACGACGGGTGACGTCAGCGCGACGTTCCTCGGGCGCAACGTGACCGCGTTCTTCGATACCGGCTCGAACGCGTATTTCTTCAACGATTCGGCGCAGACGGTCTGCTCGAGGAATACGCAGTTCTACTGCCCGTCGGCCACGACCGCCTACTCGGCGACGCTGACCGGCCAGAACGGCACGGCCGGCACCGTGTCGATGTCCGTCGCGAACGCGGATTCGCTGTTCGCGAACCCGTCGACGTTCGCGTTCAACAACATCGCGGGGCCGTTCGGCTCGTCCGCCTGGCTCGATATCGGCATGCCGCACTTCTACGGCAAGACGATCTACTTCGGGATGGACAAGACCGCGAGCGGCGGCGCGCAGCCTTTCGTCGCGTTCTGACGCGGGACGGCCGCACGCAGCAAAAGGGGGCGATCGATCGCCCCCTTTTTTATTCCGCCGCCGCGTGCGCACGACGGACCGGATCGCCGCCGCGCGCGGGCGCAGCGCCTAAGATGTAAGATCGGCACCGGTGCCGGCACGACATCGAGGAGGCCGCGCCATGAGCACGCGCATACAACGCATCACGCCTTTCCTGTGGTTCGACCACGACGCCGAGGCGGCCGCCAATTTCTACGTGTCGGTGTTCGACGACGCGCGCATCGTGCACGTCGCGCGTTATGGCAAGGCCGGCGCGAATGCGTCCGGGCAGGCGGAAGGCGCGGTGATGACGGTCGCGTTCGAGCTCGACGGGCAGGCGTTCGTCGCGCTGAACGGCGGCCCCGTGTTCCAGATCACGCCGGCCGTGTCGTTCGTCGTCAACTGTCGCGACCAGGACGAAATCGACCGCTACTGGGCGCGCCTGTCCGAAGGCGGCGACGCGCGCGCGCAGCAGTGCGGCTGGCTGAGCGACCGCTTCGGCGTGTCGTGGCAGGTCGTGCCCGCGCAGATGTCCGAGCTGATGACAGGCGATTCGGCGCGCGCCGAGCGCGTGATGGCCCAGGTGATGACGATGAAGAAGCTCGATCTCGCCGCGCTGCAGCGCGCGGCGGCCGGCTAGGGCCGGCTCGAGCCCGCGATCAGCGTGAACCGGCGCTAGTCGGCTGGTGGCCGGCCGGCGTGCATCGTCGTCGTATGGTCGAGGAAGCGGTGGCCGGGCCCGTAAGCGGTGCTTTCGATGCGCGCCGCGTCGGCCGGCGCGACGGCGCGCCCGTTGGCATCGACCGACAGCGATTCGATCTCGACGACCGGCACGCACCACGCCGCATGCGCGCGTTCGGCCGGTTCACCGTGCGCGTCGGCGCAGCGAAACGCGAAGCCCTCCGAGAAATCCAGCGCGCGCCGGGTTTGCGTCGCCCCGTTCCACGCATATCGCACGACGATCGTGCCGGGGTGCGGCGCGCCAGGCGCCTGCGCGCCGGGCGGCAGGCCCGGCGTGCCCGCGCAGCCGGCGGCGAGCGTGCAGGCGAGCGACAGCAACGGAACGAGCGGACGACGGAACATGCGCGATTCGAACGGGATCGGGGAAGGCCAAAAGGGTAACGCGAGCGTCGCGCCAGCGTATTGCCGGCCGGCCGGTTAATCGAATTTCGTGTACTCGAGCCGATTATCGATCGTGCACGGTTTCATTTGGTTGTAATCAGACGCTGGATTATTCGGGGCTGGTGATTCTGTCAGGTTTTAAAGATTATTAAAATGACGCGCCATGCAAGTCCGTGGCGCCGCATTACGTTATTGCGGCCGTTCCCGCGCCACTTTGGCGTGCGGCAAGACCGGCCCGTGCGCCGGCCAATATGTGAAAAGAGATGGAGCCTGTCGAAATTCAAACATATAATGCCGGCGTTGTTTCCGGGGTGCCAATATAAAACAGGAGGGTAATAAGATGAATTTTTCAGAAGCCGTTCGTGCCGTACTCAATAAATACGCGACATTCGAAGGACGTGCGCGTCGTGCCGAATACTGGTATTTCGCGCTGCTGAGCTGCGTGCTTTCGGTTCTCGCCCAGATCATCGGCGCGGCGGGCCGCGACGCGGGCCTGATCACGCTGCTGCTGCTCGGCGTGATCTTCCTGGTTTCGCTCGCGCTGATCATCCCGGGCATCGCGGTCAGCGTGCGCCGCCTGCACGATACGGGCCGCTCGGGCTGGTTCCTGTTGCTCGGGTTCATTCCGATCGTCGGCGGCATCCTGCTGCTCGTATGGATGTGCTCGCGCGGCACCGAAGGTCCGAACCGCTTCGGCGCGGACCCGATCCCGGCGGCCTGACCGTCCGGGCGCCGCAGGCCCCGACGCGCGACACCGTCGCGTCGGGGCTTGATTTCCCTGCTTTCCCCGTTTCGCCTCCCCCGTTTCGCCTCCCGTTCCGCGTCCCGTTTCTCCCGCCTCAGCGCCTCACCGTTCCCCCGCTTCACGCCGTCACCACCCCATCCGGGGCAGACACGCCGCCATTGCGCCGACCGGCACGTTTTTCCGCCGCGTGACGCGCCGCTTCGGCCGCGATCCGGCTGCGTTTGCGCCGGCTCGCCCGATTCCCCGAAATACCCCCCTTTCCCGGCTTTGCTCGACCGATCGGCGTTTGACGCCTCCATGAATAATCGGTGTCACTGGAAAGCGGCATTCCGCCGTACCCGACTGGAGGCCCCGTGGCAGACGAGAGCGATCTCGACAAGACCGAAGCCGCCACTCCCAGGCGCCGCGAGAAGGCGCGCGAGGAGGGGCAGGTCGCGCGTTCGCGCGAACTGGCTTCGTTCGCGCTGCTCGCGGCCGGGTTCTACGGTGCATGGCTGCTCGCGGGTCCGTCGGGCGCGCATCTGCAGGCGATGCTGCACGGCGCGTTCGCGTTCGACCGCGCAACCGCGTTCGATACCAACCGGATGCTGTCGGCGGCCGGCAGCGCGAGCCTCGAAGGCTTCGCCGCGCTGCTGCCGCTGCTCGCGCTCACCGGCGTCGCCGCGCTGCTCGCGCCGATGGCGCTCGGCGGCTGGCTGATCTCGCAGAAGACGTTCGAGCTGAAGTTCGACCGCCTGAACCCGATCTCGGGCCTCGGCCGGATCTTCTCGATGCAGGCGTTGACGCAGCTCGTCATGTCGCTCGTGAAGACGATCGTCGTCGGCGGGATCGGTGGCGTTGCGATCTGGCGCAGCAAGGACGAGCTGCTCAGCCTGGCAACGCAGCCGCTCGGCACGGCGCTGCCCGATGCGCTGCATCTCATCGCCGTGTGCTGCGGCACGACCGTCGCCGGGATGCTGGTGGTCGCCGCGCTCGACGTGCCTTACCAACTCTGGGAATACAGCAAGAAGTTGCGCATGACGAAGGAAGAAGTGAAGCGCGAGCATCGCGAGAACGAAGGCGATCCGCACGTGAAGGGGCGGATCCGCCAACAGCAGCGCGCGATCGCGCGCCGCCGGATGATGGCGGCCGTGCCGAAGGCCGACGTGGTCGTCACGAACCCGACGCACTTCGCCGTCGCGCTGCAATACACGGACGGCGAGATGCGCGCGCCGAAGGTCGTCGCGAAGGGCGTGAACCTCGTCGCCGCGCGCATCCGCGAACTCGCGGCCGAACACAACGTGCCGCTGCTCGAAGCGCCGCCGCTCGCGCGTGCGCTGTATCACAACGTCGACATCGAGCGCGAGATTCCCGGCTCGCTGTACTCGGCCGTCGCCGAGGTGCTCGCGTGGGTCTACCAGCTCAAGCGCTTCCGCTCGGAAGGCGGCGCGTTCCCCGCAGTGCCGGTCGATCTCGACGTGCCGGCCGACCTCGACAAGGGCGCGTCGGTGTCCGCCGACGACGAGCGCGAGGAAGCCGAGGACACGCTCGGCAAGCAAGGTAAGCAGGGCGCGCAAGGAGCCTCCGCATGAGCACCCCGACGACCGGCCTGTTCGCGAAGCGCCAGAACCCGTTCGCAGGCACCAACCTGCGCGCGCTCGCGGGCCCGATCCTCATCTGCATGATCCTGGGGATGATGATCCTGCCGCTGCCCCCGCTGCTGCTGGATCTGCTGTTCACGTTCAACATCGCGCTGTCGGTGATGGTGCTGCTCGTCAGCATGTACACGATGAAGCCGCTCGATTTCGCGGCGTTCCCGAGCGTGCTGCTGTTCTCGACGCTGCTGCGCCTGTCGCTGAACGTCGCGTCGACGCGTGTCGTGCTGCTCGAAGGCCACACCGGGCCGGACGCTGCCGGCCAGGTGATCGAGGCGTTCGGCCACTTCCTCGTCGGCGGCAACTTCGCGGTCGGCATCGTCGTGTTCGTGATCCTGATGATCATCAACTTCATGGTCATCACGAAGGGCGCGGGGCGGATCGCGGAAGTGTCCGCGCGCTTCACGCTCGATGCGATGCCCGGCAAGCAGATGGCGATCGACGCCGACCTGAACGCCGGCCTCATCAACGAGGAACAGGCGCGCAAGCGCCGCCTGGCCGTGTCGCAGGAAGCCGAGTTCTACGGGTCGATGGACGGCGCGTCGAAGTTCGTGCGCGGCGATGCGATCGCCGGCCTGATCATCATGGCGATCAACGTGATCGGCGGGCTGATCGTCGGGATGGTCCAGCACGACATGTCGTTCGCCGCGGCCGGCACCAACTACACGCTGCTGACGATCGGCGACGGCCTCGTCGCGCAGATTCCGTCGCTCGTGATCTCGACCGCGGCCGGCGTGATCGTGTCGCGCGTCGCGACCGACGAGGACATCGGCACGCAGATCACCGGCCAGCTGTTCACGAATCCGCGCGTGCTGATGATCACGGGCGCGATCATCGTGCTGATGGGGCTGATCCCCGGGATGCCGCACTTCGCGTTCCTCGGGCTCGGCGCCGGCGCGATCTGGCTGTCCCGCACGCAGACGAAGCGCGCGGCGGCCCGCAAGGCGGCCGGCGACGTGACCGACATCGCGCCGCCCGCCGTGCTGCCGGCCGACAGTCACGAGGCGACCTGGGACGACGTGCAGCTGATCGACCCGCTCGGCCTCGAAGTCGGCTACCGGCTGATCCCGCTCGTCGACAAGAACAGCGACGGCGAGCTGCTCAAGCGCATCAAGAGCATCCGCAAGAAATTCGCGCAGGAAATCGGCTTCCTGCCGCCGGTGATCCATATCCGCGACAACCTCGAACTGCGGCCGAACGCGTACCGGATCGCGCTGAAGGGCGTCGAGATCGGCGTCGGCGAAGTGTTCCCGGGCCAGTGGCTCGCGATCAACCCCGGCCAGGTGACGGCCGCGCTGCCGGGCGCCGTCACGCAGGACCCGGCGTTCGGGCTGCCGGCCGTGTGGATCGACGTCGCGCTGCGCGAGCAGGCGCAGGTGTACGGCTACACGGTGGTCGACGCGAGCACGGTCGTCGCGACGCACCTGAACCATCTCGTCGTCCAGCACGCGGCCGAGCTGCTCGGCCGCCAGGAAGTGCAGGCGCTCGTCGAGCGCACCGGCAAGGACGCGCCGTCGCTCGTCGAGGATCTCGTGCCGAAGACGATCTCGCTGACGACGCTGCAGAAAGTGCTTCAGAACCTGCTCGAGGAAGGCGTGCCGATCCGCGACATGCGCACGATCCTCGAAGCCGTGTCCGAACATGCGGGCCGCGGCGACGCGTTCGAGATCACGGCCGCGGTGCGGCTCTCGCTCGGCCGCGCGATCACGCAGCAGTGGTATCCGGGCGCGGGCGAGATGCAGGTGATGGGCCTCGATTCGAATCTCGAGCGCGTGCTGTCGCAGGCGCTCGCCACCGGCGCGAACCCGGGCCTCGAACCCGGCCTCGCGCACAACCTTCTGACCGGCACGCAGCAAGCGATGCTGCGTCAACAGAATCTCGGGCTGCCGCCCGTGCTGCTGGTGCAGCACGCGCTGCGCGCGATGCTCGCGCGTTTCCTGCGCCGCAGCCTGCCGCAACTGAAAGTGCTGTCGTATGCCGAAGTGCCGGACACACGCACGATCAAAGTCGTTAACGTCATCGGGGGTTCCGCTTGAACATTCGCAAATTCACCGGCGCGACCAGCCGCGACGCGCTTCGTCTGGTGCGCGAGGCGCTCGGCGCCGACGCGGTCGTGCTGTCGAACCGCACGCTCGATGACGGCAGCGTCGAAATCGTCGCACTCGCCGATTCGGACCTGGCCGCGGTGACGCCGCCGGCCGCCGCGCGGCCGCGCATCGCCGCGCCGCGAATGCAGGACTCCGTGCCGGCCGCCGCGGTGCCGGGCATCGTGTCGCGCCCGGGCGCCACGCTTGCACGCCCGAGCGTGAACCCGTACGCAGCCGGTGAAGGCGGCCTGCCGGACGTGTTCTCGTCGGTGTTCGGTGCGAGCGCCGATATGGAAGAACCGGCGGCGCAACTTTCGGCGACCGATGCGGACGTGCCGGCTGCGGCTTCCCCGTCGATCGCCGCGCCCGCGGGCGGCACGCCTGCCGCCGGCGCGTCCGAACCCGCGCCGTGGCTCGTCGAGCACGCGAAGCGCCTGACGCAGCAGCGCGATGCGCTGATCGCCCGCGCGCAGGCACCCGCCGCGCCGCAAGCGAGCGAACCGCCTCCGCAGCGTGCCGCGAGCGCGACGCCGCCCGACTGGGCGCGCGACATCGTGCGCGATGCCGAGCGCCGGATGCCGGCCGCCGCCCCCCGCGCGCCGGACACGAGCGCCGCGCAGGCCGCGAAGGCAGCCGAGCGCACGCGCCTGTCCGCCGACGCGGCCGCCGTGGTGGCCGATGCGGTGAAGTCGCGCATCGAGCGGATCGTCAACGACACGGTGATGCAGGAGCTCGGCGAGCTGCGCGGGATGATGGAAGAGCAGTTCGACAACCTGATGTGGCACGACCGCCAGCGCCGCAGCGCGGTGCACGGCGCGCTGACGAAGCACCTGTTCGCGGCCGGCCTCTCCGCGCAGCTCGTGCGGATGCTGGTCGACAACCTGCCGTCCGGCGAAGGCACGCAGACCTTCGAACAGGCCGCCGAATGGGCGCAGTCGGTGCTCGCCGCGAACCTGCCGGTGCTCGACAGCGAAGACGCGCTGATGGAGCGCGGCGGCGTGTTCGCGCTGATGGGGCCGACGGGCGTCGGCAAGACGACCACCACCGCGAAGCTGGCCGCGCGCTGCGTGATGCGCTTCGGCGCGAGCAAGGTCGCGCTGCTGACCACCGACAGCTACCGGATCGGCGGCCACGAGCAGCTGCGCATCTTCGGCAAGATCCTCGGCGTGCCCGTGCACGCGGTGAAGGATGCCGGCGATCTCGCGCTCGCGCTGTCCGAGCTGCGCAACAAGCACATCGTGCTGATCGACACGATCGGCATGAGCCAGCGCGACCGCGCGGTGTCCGACCAGATCGCGATGCTGCACGGCGCGAACGCACCGGTGCAGCGCCTGCTGCTGCTCAACGCGACGAGCCACGGCGACACCCTCAACGAAGTCGTGCAGGCGTACCGCAGCGCGGGCGAGCATCCGGACCTCGCCGGCTGCATCCTCACGAAGCTCGACGAGGCGACCCACCTCGGCGGCGTGCTCGACACGGTGATCCGCTACAAGCTGCCGGTCCACTACGTGTCGACCGGCCAGAAGGTGCCGGAGAACCTGTACGTCGCGTCGACCAAATTCCTGCTGAAGAGCGCGTTCTGTGTGCCGCGCGACGGCTCGCCCTTCGTGCCGCAAGACGAGGACATGCCGACGCTGCTTTCCGCACTGACCGCACGTTCCACCGCCGAGCTGCACGAGGTGCGATTTGGATAAACGAATCATCGACCAGGCCGAAGGGCTGCGGCGCCTGCTGGCCGGGCGCGCCTCGCGCATCGTCGCGGTGACGGGCGGGCCGGCGGGTGTCGGCTGCACGTCCACGATCGTGAACCTGGCGGCGGCGCTCGCGTCGCTCGGCAAGGACGTGCTCGTCGTCGACGAGCGCGCCGACGTGCACTCGGCCACCGCGACGCTCGCCGGTGCGTGGCTGCGCGACGGCGAGCGCACGCGGGTGGCCGCGGGCTTCGGCCTGTGTTCGGCCGCGCGGCTCGCGCGCGCCGGCTACAGCGACGCGCAACTGAGCGACTTCGTCGACGGCCCGGCCGACATCGTGCTCGTCGACGCGCAGCTCGGCGCCGACGGCTCGTTCTCGGCGCTCGCGCGCGAAGCGCACGACGTGCTGGTCGTCACGCGGGTCGCCGCGCAGGCGATCACCGAGGCGTATGCGTGCATGAAGCGGCTGCATTTCGCGCACGCGTTCGCGCAATTCCGCGTGCTGACCAATCACGTCGGCAGCCATGCGGACGCGAAGACCGCGTTCGACAACCTCGCGGGCGTCGCGAGCCGCTACCTGACCGTGTCGATCGCCGACGCGGGCTGCGTGAGCGCCGATCCGCTCGTCGAGCATGCGCGCGAGCTGACGCGCGCCGTGGTCGATGCGTTCCCGTCGTCGGCCGCCGCACGCGACTACCGGCAGATTGCCGCCGACCTGCTGTACTGGCCGATGCGCCCGCGTTCGGGCGCGGGCCGCGCCGTCCACGCGGGCGGCAAACCGTCGTACGAGGCGGGCGCGGCACACGCCGCTTAGGGCAAGGAGAGAGCCATGATGTACAACGCTCAAGGAAAGATGTCCCAGGCCGACGTGCTCGCGCAATATGCGCCGCTCGTGCGTCGCCTCGGGCTGCAGCTCGTCGCGAAGATGCCGGCGAGCGTCGACCTCGACGACCTGATCCAGGCCGGCATGATCGGCCTGATGGACGCGGCCGGCCGCTACAAGGAAGACCAGGGCGCGCAGTTCGAGACCTACGCGACGCAGCGCATCCGCGGCGCGATGCTCGACGAGCTGCGCAGCAACGACTGGCTGCCGCGCAGCCTGCGCAAGACGTCGCGCGAGGTCGAGCACGCGGTGCATCAGGTCGAGCAGCATCTCGGCCGCTCGGCGAGCGAGACCGAGATCGCGCAGCACCTGAACATGCCGCTCGACGAATACCAGGGGATGCTGCAGGACCTGCACGGCAGCCAGCTCATCTACTACGAGGATTTCGACCGTGCGGCCGACGACGAGCCGTTCCTCGACCGCTACCGCGTCGATCACGCCGATCCGCTGTCGGCGCTGCTCGACGAGCACCTGCGCGAAGCGCTCGTCGAGGCGATCGAGCGGCTGCCGGAGCGCGAGAAGCTGCTGATGTCGCTGTACTACGAACGGGGTCTGAATCTGCGCGAGATCGGCGCGGTGCTCGAGGTGAGCGAGTCGCGCGTGTGCCAGCTGCACAGCCAGGCCGTCGCCCGCCTGCGTGCCCGGCTGCGCGAACAGGCCTGGGTCGGCGCGGAGTCCTGACCCTTTCTTCGCGGCCACGCGCGCCGACGCCGCGCGCTCGCGCATTTTGCGCGCCGATTTGCTACAATCCCTCCCGTTTTCCGAGGAGCGTTGCGACGGACCATCCTGCGTCCGCCAGGCTCGGAAGGCTTCACCAAGCAGCCGCGCGGCCAATTTGCGCCGGCTCCGCTTCCTGAACGGCGCTCACGTCACCAATCTAGAACTTTTTTAGAAAGGAGGGCGTGATGAACGCCATTATCGATTCCAAGGCTTCCCACGATTACGTCGTCGCCGACATGGCGCTGGCCGGCTGGGGCCGCAAGGAACTGAACATCGCCGAGACCGAAATGCCGGGCCTCGTGCAGATCCGCGACGAATACAAGGCCGAGCAGCCGCTGAAGGGCGCGCGCATCGCCGGTTCGCTGCACATGACGATCCAGACGGGCGTGCTGATCGAGACGCTGAAGGCGCTCGGCGCGGACGTGCGCTGGGCATCGTGCAACATCTTCTCGACCCAGGATCACGCAGCCGCCGCGATCGTCGAAGCCGGCACGCCGGTGTTCGCGTTCAAGGGCGAATCGCTCGACGAATACTGGGAGTTCTCGCACCGCATCTTCGAATGGCCGAACGGCGAATTCGCGAACATGATCCTGGACGACGGCGGCGACGCAACGCTGCTGCTGATCCTCGGCTCGAAGGCCGAGAAGGACCGTTCGGTGATCGCGAAGCCGACCAACGAGGAAGAAGTCGCGCTGTACAAGTCGATCGCGAAGCACCTCGACATCGACGCGACCTGGTACTCGAAGCGCCTCGCGCACATCAAGGGCGTGACCGAAGAAACCACGACCGGCGTGCACCGCCTGTACCAGATGGAAAAGGACGGCCGCCTGCCGTTCCCGGCGTTCAACGTGAACGATTCGGTCACGAAGTCGAAGTTCGACAACCTGTACGGCTGCCGCGAGTCGCTCGTCGACGGCATCAAGCGCGCGACCGACGTGATGATCGCGGGCAAGGTCGCGGTCGTCGCGGGTTACGGCGACGTGGGCAAGGGCTGCGCGCAGTCGCTGCGCGGCCTCGGCGCGACGGTGTGGGTCACCGAAATCGATCCGATCTGCGCACTGCAGGCGGCGATGGAAGGCTACCGCGTCGTGACGATGGAATACGCGGCCGACAAGGCCGACATCTTCGTGACGGCGACCGGCAACTTCCACGTGATCGGCCACGATCACATGAAGGCGATGCGCCACAACGCGATCGTCTGCAACATCGGTCACTTCGACTCGGAAATCGACGTTGCGTCGACGCGCCAGTACCAGTGGGAAAACATCAAGCCGCAAGTCGACCACATCATTTTCCCGGACGGCAAGCGCGTGATCCTGCTGGCGGAAGGCCGCCTCGTGAACCTCGGCTGCGCGACCGGCCACCCGTCGTTCGTGATGTCGAACTCGTTCGCGAACCAGACGCTCGCGCAGATCGAGCTGTTCGTGCGCGGCAACGAGTACGAAAACAAGGTGTACGTGCTGCCGAAGCATCTCGATGAAAAGGTTGCGCGCCTGCACCTCGCGCGCATCGGCGCGAACCTGTCCGTGCTGTCGGACGAGCAGGCTTCGTACATCGGCGTGCAGAAGGACGGCCCGTTCAAGCCGAACCACTACCGCTACTGATGCGCCGCCGCCGCCGTCGCCGTGCGTTGTGCGCCCCGCTGCGGGGCACGCAGCGCGGCGGCGGCGGCACGGCGCCGGATCGCCGGTCCGTCGCGCCGCGCCTCCGGGCGCACGCGGCGGCCGGCGGCGGCCACTGATCGCACAGATCGACAATCGAACCGGAGCACTCCATGAGCGTCATCCTCACCTGGGTCATCAACGCGCTCGCGCTGCTGATCATCACGTACCTCGTGCCGTCGATCCACATCAAGAGCTTCGGCACCGCGCTGATCGTCGCGGTCGTGCTCGGGCTGATCAACACGGTGATCCGCCCGGTGCTGATCCTGCTGACGCTGCCCGTCACGATCGTCACGCTCGGGGTGTTCATCCTCGTCGTGAACGCGCTGTGCTTCTGGTTCGCGTCGTCGCTGCTGAAGGGCTTCGAGGTGTCGGGATTCTGGTCCGCGTTCTTCGGTTCGATCCTGTACAGCATCGTGTCGTGGCTGCTGTCCGCCCTGATCTTCGGCCAGCGCGACATCGGCTGATCGCAGGGCTCAACGCACCGAATCATGAAACCGATCGAACTCTCGTTTGAATTCTTCCCGCCGAAGACGGCGGACGGCGTCGAAAAGCTGCGCGCGACGCGCGCGCAGTTGCTGCCGCTGAAGCCGAAATTCGTCTCCGTGACGTTCGGCGCCGGCGGCTCGACGCAGCAGGGCACGCTCGATACCGTGCTCGACATGCAGAAGGACGGCCTCGAGGCCGCCCCGCACCTGTCGTGCATCGGCTCGTCGCGCGACAGCCTGCGCGCGATCCTCGACCAGTACCGCTCGCACGGCATCCGGCATATCGTCGCGCTGCGCGGCGACCTGCCGTCGGGGATGGGCGAGGTCGGCGAGCTGCGCTATGCGTCCGAGCTCGTCAGCTTCATCCGCGCCGAGCATGGCGACTGGTTCCACATCGAAGTCGCCGGCTACCCGGAGTACCACCCGCAATCGCGCTCGCCGAAGGCCGATCTCGAGAATTTCGCGCGCAAGGTGAAAGCCGGCGCGAATTCCGCGATCACGCAGTACTTCTTCAACGCCGACGCGTATTTCCGCTTCGTCGACGATGCGCGCAAGCTGGGTGTGGACGTGCCGATCGTGCCGGGCATCATGCCGATCACGAACTTCTCGCAGCTGATGCGCTTCTCCGAGATGTGCGGCGCCGAAGTGCCGCGCTGGGTCGCACGCCGGCTCGAGAGCTTCGGCGACGATCGCGACGCGATCCGTGCATTCGGCGCGGACGTCGTCACCGATCTGTGCCGGCGCCTGATCGACGCGGGCGTGCCGGGGCTGCACTTCTATACGCTGAATGCAGCGGCCGCGACGCGGACGATCTGCGAACGGCTCGACGTATAAGCGCCGCCGCGCGTGCCGCATGCGCAAAAGCCCCGCCGGTTTTGCCGGCGGGGCTTTTTTTCGGCTTGCGGCTTGAGGAAGCGGCGGCGCGCGTCAGCGCTGCGCCTGCATCAGCGGCGGGCGGCGGTCGAACCACGGCCGCGCCTGTTCGAGCTGCCGCGCGAGCCTGAGCAGCAGCTCGTCGTCGTTGTGGCGCGCGACGAACTGCACGCCGATCGGCAACCCGCGCGCGTTCCAGTAGAGCGGCACCGACATCGCCGGCTGGCCGGTCAGGTTGAACAGCTCGGTGCAGCCGGCCCACGCGAACGCTTTCTCCGACGACCTCGCGAGCATTTCCTTCAGCAGCGGCTTCACCGGCAGCGCGGCGAGCAGCTTCATCTGCGCCGATTCGAACGGTGTCGGCTGCAATTCGCCGATCTTCACCGGCGGCCCCGCGAGCGAGGCGCACAGGATCGCGTCGTAGCGCGACACGAGGCCCGAAACCTGCACGGTGAGCTGGCGTTGCCACTCGAGCACGTCCGGCAGGCGCGTGCGCGCGAGGCGCCGGCCGACCACGGCCATCGCCCACGTCGCGGCCTCGAATTCGCCGCGCCGCGGCGCGCGGCCGGTCAGCTCACGCGCGCCGAGCACCATCTCCTCGGCGATCGTCGCCCACAGCGTGAGGAAGGTTTCGGCCGCGCGCGCGTAATCGACCTGCAGCGTCGCCGGCTCGACGCGGTGGCCCAGCGATTCGAGCAGCGCGGCCGCGTCGTCGAGCGCCGCGCGCGTGTCGTCGGCAAGCGCCGGCGCGAGCATCGGGTCGACGACGAGACCGATCCGCAGCGGGCCGGGCGGCGTGTCGAGCGCGCCGAGGAACGTGCCGGGCGCGCCCTGCGGCAACGTCTGGCCGGTCGTGATGTCGAGCAGCAGCGCGCTGTCGCGCACGCTGCGCGCGACCGCATGCTGGACGACGAGCTCGCCGTTCGACGGCTGGTCGACGAGCACCGGGTTGCGGCTCGGCTTCAGGCCGAACAGCCCGCAGCACGACGCCGGAATGCGGATCGAGCCGCCGCCGTCGGACGCATGCGCGAGCGGCACGATACCGGCCGCGACGGCCGCCGCCGCGCCGCCGCTCGAACCGCCGGGCGTGTGATCGAGATTCCACGGGTTGCGGCACGCGCCGAACAGCTCGGGCTCCGTGTACGGCATCTGGCCGATTTCCGACGTATTGGTCTTGCCGAACACGTTGAGGCCCGCCGCGCGGCTTCGCGCGATCACCGGCGAATCGTCGGCGGGCACGAAGTAGCGGTAATGCCGGCTGCCCATCGACAGCGGCAGCCCGGCGACCGCCGCGCCGAGATCCTTGACGAGATAGGGAACGCCCGCGAACGGCGCGCCGGCGCCGGCATCGGGCGCCGACGCCGCACGCTGGCGCGCGGCTTCGTAGTCCTGCAGCACGATCGCGTTGATCGCGCCGTTGACCGCTTCGGCCTGGCCGATCGCGGCGTCGAGCAGTTCGCGCGGGCTCGCCTTGCGTTCGCGCACGAGTGCGGCGAGGCCGATCGCGTCATGCGCGAGATAGTCCGAGTGCATCGCTGTCACCCCCGTTGTGACCTGTGGCGATGAAGGGAGCATAACGCGGGCCCGGCGCGATGGGCCCGCGACTGGCCGTTTTACAGATGCTCGGCGAGGAACGTCAGCGTGCGGCCGTGCGCGAGCGCCGAGGCGCGCTGGTTGTACGACGCGCGGTCGGTACAGTTGAAGCCGTGCTCGGCGCCCGGATACACGTGGAACGACGCGTGGGCGTGGCCGGCGAACGCGGCCTTCACCTGGTCGACAGCCTCGAGCGGGATGCCGTGGTCGTTTTCCGCGTAATGGAACAGGATCGGCTGCGTGACCTTGCCGGCGAGGTCGAGCGCGTTCTGGATGCCGCCGCCGTAATAGGAAACCGCCGCGTCGAGCTTGCCGGTCGCGGCCGCGCGGTACGCGAGCTGGCCGCCGAAGCAGTAGCCGATCGCGGCGACCTTGCCGGCCACTTCGACGCGCGCGCGCAATGCGTCGGCCGCCGCGCCGATGTCCGCGACCGCGAGGCCCACGTCGGTCTTTTTCATCAGCTCGATGCCTTTGTCGCGGTCCGCGCCTTCGTAGGTCAGCTCGACGCGCGGCTGCGTGCGCCAGAACACGTCCGGCGCGAGCGCGACGAAACCGTCGGACGCGTACTGGTCGGCGACCGCGCGGATGTGCGAGTTCACGCCGAAGATTTCCTGGATGATGATGACGGCAGGGCCCGTGCCGCGCTTGGGCAGCGCGAGATAGCCGCCGAAGCTGTCGTTACCGGTCGGGATGTCGATCCATTGGGCAGTCACGTTCTGAACTCCCGGCGAACGGGGTGCGACGCGCGCGCCCCGGGGTGGAAGAGGGCGGCCTAGTGTGCCACCAATCGTGCGGCGGTGCAGGGCGCGCGCGACGTGCGTGCTTGCCGCGCGGCCTGCTTCTCGCGCAGCGATCGTTTCAATCTCGATTATTCATTTTTCGGCGGCGCGCGGCTTCGATAGAGTCGATGTGTCGGCCTTTACAAAGCGCTTTCGCGCATCGTCATCGAAGGATTCGCCATGTCTGCCCGTCCGTTTTCCACGCCCTTTTCCGAACGCTTCGGCCTGCGCCTGCCGCTCGTGCAGGCGCCGATGGTCGGCGCGACCACGGCTGCGATGGTCGCCGCCGCATCGAACGCCGGCGCGCTCGGCAGCCTCGGCGCCGGCGCGTTCGCGCCCGAGCGCCTCGCGGTCGAAGTCGAAGCCATCCGCGCGGCGACCGATCGCCCGTTCGCGGTCAACCTGTTCGTCTTGCCGGATGTCGCGCCCGACGCGGCGACCGTCGCGCGCGCACTCGCGGCGATCGATCCGCTGAACGCGGCGCTCGGGCTGCCGCCGGGCACCGCGCCCGAACGTTACGCGCCCGACTTCCGCGCGCAACTCGATGCGCTCGTGTCGCTGCGCGTGCCGGTCGCGAGCTTCACGTTCGGCGTGCTCGATGCGGCCGACGTCGCGCGCCTGAAGGCGGCCGGCACCTATGTGATCGGTACCGCGACGCATGTGGCCGAAGGGCTCGCGTGGCAGGCGGCCGGCGCCGACGCGCTGTCCGCGCAGGGCGCCGAGGCCGGCGGCCATCGCGGCACCTTCATCGGTCCCGCCGAGGATGCGCTGATCGGCACGTTCGCGCTCGTGCCGCAGCTCGTCGACGCGACGGGCCTGCCCGTGCTCGCCGCGGGCGGCATCATGGACGGCCGCGGGATCGCGGCCGCGCTCGCGCTCGGCGCGCAGGGCGCGCAGCTCGGCACCGCGTTCCTCACCTGCGCGGAAAGTGCGATCGCGGCGGACTGGAAGGCGCGGCTCATCGCGAGCGCCGATACGTCGACGCAGGTCACGCGCGCGATCACCGGCCGCCATGCGCGCGGGCTGCGCAACACGCTGATGGCGCGGCTCGGCGAACACGTGTCCGACGTCGCGCCGTACCCGGTGCAGAATGCGCTGACGCAGCCGCTGCGCCAGGCCGCCGCGCGCGCGAACAACGGCGATTACCTGTCGCTGTGGGCCGGGCAGGGCGCACCGCTCGCGCGGCGCCGCGGCGATGCGCTGACGACGTCGCAGCTCGTCGCCGCGCTCGATGCCGAATGGCGCGCATCGGCCGCCTGAACGGTTCGTATCGAACGACGAAACGCGCGTGTTGTCACGCGCGTTTCATTCAATGATCCCGGGCACAAAATACCGAATCGAAATGACACGGGAATGCTTTAAAACGGCCTTTCAAAAGGTCGCCATGAATTAGCGGAAACCCTTATCCGGCGGGGCTTGCGGCGATATTCGAGTAGTCATTCCAAAGTGCGCATATCAGTAGTGTTACCACTACCCCAAAAAAGTCCCACAAATTAATTTGATCACCTACACTTGCGCGCAAGTACGGGCGGGTGGCTGCTAAAAGCGGCTGTTTACACGTGCTTGAGGCCAAGTGCATGAACGATGCAACCGGCGAATCGTCCAGTGATTGCAAACACAGGGATGGCAGCGGGGCACCGGGCGATGGCGTTTATTGGGACCGAAACTGGAGACTTACATGAATATCAAGATGCAAAAGCTGTTGCCGATCACCGCCGCGGCGATGCTGTGCGTTGCAGCTGCAAGCAACGCGGCCGCCGATCAAGTCGTCAAGATCGGCCACGTCGCGCCCTTGACGGGCGGCATTGCACACCTGGGCAAGGACAACGAAAACGGCGCGCGTCTCGCAGTCGAGGAGATCAACGCCAAGGGTCTCACGGTCGACGGCCAGAAAATCACGCTGCAGCTGGATCCGCAGGATGACGCAGCCGACCCGCGCCAGGCGACTCAGGTCGCACAGAAGCTGGTCGACGACAAAGTCGTCGCGGTGGTCGGCCACCTGAACTCGGGCACGTCGATCCCGGCCTCGAAGATCTACAGCGATGCGGGCATCGTGCAGATCTCGCCGTCGGCGACCAACCCTGCCTACACGCAGCAAGGCTTCAAGACGACCTACCGTGTCGTCGCGACCGACGCTCAGCAGGGCCCGGCGCTCGCGAACTATGCGAAGTCGAAGGGCATCAAGAGTGTCGCCGTGGTCGACGATTCGACCGCGTACGGCCAGGGCCTCGCGAACGAGTTCGAGAAGAAGGCCAAGGCGCTCGGCCTGAACGTGATGTCGCATGACGCGACCAACGACAAGGCGGTCGACTTCCGCGCGATTCTCACGAAGATCAAGGGCGAGAATCCGGACGCGATCATGTACGGCGGCATGGATGCCACCGGCGGCCCGTTCGCGAAGCAGGCGAAGCAGCTCGGCCTGCGCGCGAAGATCTACGCGGGCGACGGCGTGTGCACGGAGAAGCTGGCCGACCTGGCTGGCGACGCGACCGACAACATCGTGTGCTCGGAAGCCGGTGCCTCGCTCGAGAAGATGCCGGGCGGCGGCGCGTTCAAGGCGAAGTACGAGAAGCGTTTCGGCCAGCCGATCCAGATCTACGCACCGTTCACGTATGACGCCGTGTACATCATCGTCGACGCGATGAAGCGCGCGAACTCGACGGACCCGGCGAAGATCCTCGCGGCCATGCCGGCGACGAACTACACGGGCGTGATCGGCAAGACGACCTTCGATTCGAAGGGCGACCTGCAACACGGCGTGATCTCGCTGTACAACTACAAGAGCGGCAAGAAGTCGCTGCTCGACGAAGTGAAGATGTAACGTAAAAAGCGGTCAACAGAAGGGGCGAAAGCGCGCATGCGGCAACGCATGCGCGCTTTCTTTTTGGCGACTCCCGACCGCACTGCCGTCAGATCTTCAGGTGCGAGAGCACCTTCGGCGCGATGGCCGCGACGAGCGCCGCGCACAGCGCGACGACCGACAGGCCGATCGTCAGGTTCGCGGCCTGCGCGACCGCGCCGATCACGACCGGACCGAACAGCAGTCCGAAATACGCGAGCCCGGCCACGTGCGCGAGCCCTTCGGCCGCGTGGATGCCTTTCACGCGCGCGGCGGCAGCGAACAGCACCGGCATCATGTTCGCGAGGCCGAGGCCCATCAGCGTGAAGCCGGTCAGCACGGCGGCCGGATACGGCAGCAACAGCGCGCCGATCATCCCCGCGCACGCGAGCGATGCGCTCGCGAATACGAGCTGCGGCGCGCCGAAGCGGGCGCGCACGGCGTCGCCCGCGAAGCGCGCGATGGCCATCCCGCCCGAGAACGCCGCGTACGCGGCGCTTGCGAGCGCGGGGCTCGCCGCAACGACGTCGCGCATGTAGACCGTCGCCCAGTCGTACATCGCGCCTTCGGCGATCAGCGCGACAAGCGCGATGCCGCCGAGCATCCACAACGCGGGCGAGCGCCAGCGGTTGCCGCCGCCGTGCGCGTGTTCGTGATGCGGGACGTGCGGCAGCACGGCCGGGCTCGCGGCCACGAGCACCGCGGCGCTCACCGCCGCCGCGAGCGCGAGATGCACGGCCGGCGCCATGCCGGCCGACAGCAGCGCGCCGCCGGCCGCCGCGCCCGACATCCCGCCGATGCTGAACATCCCGTGCAGCGACGACATGATCGGCTTGCCGAGCGCGATCTCGACCGCGCTGGCCTCCGCGTTCATCGCGACGTCGAGCGTCGCCATCGAGAAGCCGAACAGCGCGAGCACGGCGAGCAGCATCCAGTAGTCGGGTACGACGAGGATCAGCGCCGCGCACGCGGACATCACGAGCCCGCCCGCGAGGCACGCGGTGCGCGAGCCGACGCGCGTGATCCAGCGCGCGATGGTCAGCATCGCGGCGATCGACCCGGCGGCGACCGCGAACAGCGCGATCGACAGCAGCCCCGGGCTCAGCGCGAACTTGTCGCGCACGGTCGGCACGTGCACGCCCCATGACGCGTACATCATGCCGGCGACGAAGAACAGCGCCATCGACGCGGTGCGTGCGCGCTGGCGGGCCGGGAGCGGCAGCACGCGGTGCGCGTCGGGCGGGGCGGCGAACGGGGACGACGATTCGGGGGAGGAGGATTCGGACACGGAAGGCTCGTCAAGGAATGTGCGGACGCACGCGGCGCCCGTCGGAACCGCTCGATTCTATCGAACCGCTTACGATTCTGCCGGGCCCTGGCCGTTCGGCCGATGATCCAGCGCGTCCGGCCGTGTCCGGGCCGCATCCCGGCCGGGTCGAGGCCATCCGGCACAGCATCGGCCGTCCGGCCGATACGCGGTGGGGCGCGCCCGCGGGTAACATCGAAGCGCATGCGGCGTGTCCGACGCGCCGCCCTTCGACCGCAGGAGTCTTCTTGAACATCGATCCCGCCTTCGCCCTGCATCTGCTGCACCGCTGCGCGCTCGGCACGCTCGCCACCCATGCGCGCGATCCGGAGGGTTTCCCGTATCCGACGGTCGTCCCGTTTGCACCCGATGCAAACCATCGGCCGGTGATCCTCGTGAGCGGCCTCGCCGAACACACGCGCAATCTCGCCGCCGATCCGCGCGCGGGTTTCCTCGTCGTCGACGCGCCCGGCGGCGACGTGCTGAACGCCGAGCGCGCGACGCTGCTCGGCCGGTTCGTGCCGCTTGGCGACGATCCGCATGTCACCGCGCGCTACCGGCGCTACGAGCCTGACGCCGCGCGCTATCTCGCGCTCGGCGATTTCACGTTCTGGGCGCTCGATGTCGAGCGGCTGCGGTATATCGGCGGCTTCGGGCGGATGGGCTGGGTGGACGGCACGACGCTCGATGCGCTGCCGCCGCTCGCCTTCGACGAGGAAGCGGCGCTGTGGGACGCATACGACGCCGGCGATGCGCGTCGCGACGGGCTCGAATTGCTCGGTGTCGATCGCCACGGCGCCGACTGGTGCCGCGACGGCCGCCGCGTGCGCACGCCGTTCGATGCGCCGCAGGCCGACGCCGGCGCGCTGCACGACCGGCTGATTGCGTGTGCGCGGGATGTGACGTGACGTCGCGGGTACCGGTTTGTCCGTTTAGCAATACGCTCGATCTGATTTTCGCAAAGCTGTCGTCTGATGAAAGCTTTGATTTTCCATATGCAGGGTAATTGCGTATGTTGATAGACCTAATGGCCGATCGCTAATGTCCTAATCTCTGTGTAGCAACGTAAAAATTTGAGAAAAGGCCGCGGCCGGTCAAAATGACATGCGCGAATTACAATTGATCTCGGGATTTTCATGAATCCCGCTTCTATCAATTCTTTTTTGTGCTAATCTCTGCCTTCGAAAATCCGAGGCACATATATTTCATGAATGGTGAGCTGGCTGCAGACCGGCGCCATTGGTCAGATAGAAAGGAAAACTATGTCTTCTTACAAGGACCTGCTGGCCCAGCGGGAGAAGCTGGAGAAGCAAATCGAAGAAGCGAAGTCGCGTGAATACGCTGAAGTGCTGAATGACGTGAAGCAGAAAATCGCCGACTACGGCTTTTCGCTCGCCGAACTCGGTCTCAGCCGCGCGAAGGCAGGCAAGGTTGGCCGTCCGCGCGCAGGCGTGGCTGCGAAATACCGCGATCCGGAAACGGGCGCGACGTGGTCGGGCCGCGGCAAGCCGCCGCGCTGGATCGCAGGCAAGAACCGCGAACAGTTTGCAATTTAAACGTTTGTTTAAGTTGTCTGCTCGAAAGAGCCGCGTATCCGTTCAGGAGCGCGGCTTTTTTGTTTTCGGACGCTGGCCGGTACACAAGCGTTGTCACGAAAATGTAAGAATCCTGTGTGAATGAAAATACGACACGTTCGCATAAGCGGTTGATTTAAATGGAGAATTTGTGGGTATTGGAAGGGTTTGCGGAGCGCCTTTGATAGAATTGCGTATCGCATACCGATATCTCATATTTCATGTCCACGTTTTCCGGCGACGTACAAAGCGCAGATAAGCACGCAGTTGCGCGCAAGAGCACGCTCGTCAGTATTGTGCTGAATGTCGTGCTTGCGACATTTCAGATCGCCGTTGGCGCGATTGCGCATTCGCAGGCATTGATTGCCGACGGCGTGCATTCGATTTCCGATTTGATCTCGGATTTTGTCGTGCTGGTTGCGAATCGGCATAGCGGCGCATCGCCGGATGCCGACCACAATTACGGACACAGCCGCTACGAGACGGTCGCGTCGCTGTTTCTCGGCGCGATCCTGATCGCGGTCGGCATCGGCATGCTCTGGCGGGCCGGCGACCGGCTCGTTAATCTCGAAAACATCCCGGCCGTGCATTTTTCCGCACTGATCGTTGCGCTGACGGTGCTCGTGTCGAAAGAGGCGTTGTTCCGGTACATGCTGCGCGAGGCGCGGCGCGTGCGTTCGGCGATGCTCGTTGCGAACGCATGGCATGCGCGTTCGGACGCCGCGTCGTCGCTCGTCGTCGCGATCGGCATCGTCGGCAGCCTGGCGGGCGTGCGGCTGCTCGATCCGATTGCGGCGGCGATCGTCGGCTTCATGGTGGCGCGCATGGGCTGGACGTTCGGCTATGACGCGTTGCAGGATCTTTCCGACCGCGCGCTCGACACGGCCGACACGGCCGAGATTCGTGCGCTGCTCGCGGCGACACCCGGCGTGCGCGACGTGCACGACCTGCGCACGCGCAAGATGGGCGATGCCGCGCTCGTCGACGCCCACATCCTCGTCGATCCGAAGATCTCCGTCTCCGAAGGGCATTACATCGCCGAGACCGCGCGCGCACGCGTGCTGTCCGACCCGCGCGTGCTCGACGCGCTGATCCATGTCGACCCGGAGAACGATGCGGCGCGCCGTCCGGCGCTCGCGCTGCCGCCGCGCGGCGAGATCGCGGCGCGGCTCGAGGCCGCGCTTGAGCAGCGCGGGCTGCGCACGGTGGCGATCAACCTGCATTACCTGAGCACGGGGCTCGAGATCGACGTGACGCTCGCCGGCGATCCGCACGATACCGATGCGGTGCTGGCCGGCCGGCTCGACGTCGACGCGCTGAAGCGCGAGTTCGGCGCGCGCCGGATCGGCTTCACGCGCGCGTTGCCGTCACAGGCGTGACGAGGGGAGGCGTCCGCGAAAGCGGGCGCTTCGCGGTTACAGCGGCAGTTGCGTATCGAACTTGATTTCGCGCAGCACGACGCTCGTGCGCACCTGCGACACGGCCGGGATCTTGAAGATGCGTTCGTGCAGGAACACGTCGTAGGCCTTGATGTCGGGCGCGACGATCTTGAGGATGTAATCGGCTTCGCCGGTCGTGCTGTAGCACTCCGTGACTTCCGGGCAGGTCGCGATCTCGCGCTCGAACTGTTCGACGCCGCCTTCGTTGTGGCGGGTCAGGTGGACGTGCGCGAGCGCGCAGACGTGCAGGCCGAGCTTCTCGCGATCGAGCAGCGCCGTGTAGCGCTGGATCACGCCCGACTGTTCCATGTCCTTGATGCGGCGCCAGCATGGCGTGCTCGACAGGCCGACCTGGTCGGAGATTTCCTGAACGGAACGGCGCGCGTCGAGCTGCAACAGGCGAAGGATTTTTTGCGAAAAGGAATCGAGCGTCACCTGCGCCTCCATGCGGCAGCTACAACACGCTGAATGTTAGAGGGCCGGGAAAGGAAAGGCAATCTGATGCGGCGCTGCTGAGCAAGATTCGCTAATTTGCCCGTGGATCCGTTGGGATTTGCCCCGCCCCCGCGTTCTCCGGCCGATCGGTGTCGGACACGGCGAGGCCCGCGAGCGCGGCTTGCTGCCGGCGCAGGTCGGCGAGCATGTTGCAGAACAGCGCGCCTTGCTCGATCGCGTCGTCGAGCGCGACGTGCGTGTGCGGATGGTCGTCGAACCAGTGTTTCGGAAAGCGCGGCTTGATCGCCTTGCGGTACGGCAGCCCCGTGATGGCGAACGCGAGCGTCTTGATGTCGAGCGCCGACCACGAGAACGGGCAGCGTCCCGCGAAGCGCATCATGTACCAGAACATGAACGTGAAGTCGAAGCCGGCCGGCATCGCGACGAACACGGGCTTGCCGGGCAGCGCCTCGACCCAGTCGACGTACGCGACCAGCGCCGCCTCGGGCGCCTGCAGGTCGCGCCGGCAGGCGGCCCAGGCTTCGGGCTCCGTCTTCCACCATGCTTCCTGCACCGGGTGCGCCTGCGCGCCGGGCAGCGTCTCGAGGTTCGCCGAGAACGTCGCGATCAGCTGCTTGTCCTCGGTATAGGCGGCCGACGCGAAGCTCAGCATCGAGTGCGGGCCGGGAATCGGGCCGTCGGCCTCGACGTCGGTGCTGACGTAGATTTCCTGGATGGCGGTCTGGTTCATCCGAACACCTTGTCGGACACGAACGGGTTCGTGCGGCGCTCGTCGCCGAACGTCGACACCGGGCCGTGGCCCGGCACGAACGTGACGTCGTCGCCGAGCGGCCACAGTTTCTCCTTGATCGAACGGACGAGGTCCGCGTGATTGCCGCGCGGGAAATCGGTGCGGCCGATCGAGCCGGCGAACAGCACGTCGCCGACGATCGCGACGCGATGCGCGCGGCTGAAGAACACGACGTGGCCGGGCGTGTGGCCGGGGCAGTGATAGACCTCGAGCGTCTCGTCGCCGAACCGCACGGTGTCGCCGTCGTTCAGCCAGTGGTCGGGCTCGAAGATGTCGGCGGCCGGAAAGCCGAAGCGCTCGCTCTGCATCGGCAGCTTCTCGATCCAGAAACGTTCTTCTTCCTGCGGCCCCTCGATGGGCACGCCGTAGTGCGTCGCGAGCGTCTTCGCGCCCGCGCAGTGATCGATGTGCCCGTGCGTGAGCAGCACCTTCTCGACCTGCACGTTCTGTCGCGCGACTTCCTGTTCGATCCGGTCGAGATCGCCGCCCGGATCGACGACGGCGGCGCGGCCCGTCTTCTCGCAGACGAGCAGCGAGCAGTTCTGCTGGAACGGCGTGACCGGAATGAGCGTGACTTTCATGGAGGCACCGGCGGCTAAAAGGAGCGATTGTACCGGTCGCGCGCGCTGCCTGCCGCCCGCGCGGCGCACGTCGGGACGCGCAGGTTCGGGCATTCCCGGAGCATCCCGATTGTTACAGCCATAGTGAGAATCAATGGTGCGGGCGGGGTGCTTTTCGGGTGGACCTTTTGATTTATGTATAATGCGCCCCATTGCGCGTGAATTTCACGCAATTCGCTGGTGTTTCGGCCCCGTTAAAAGAGGCGTCTGAATCACCGTCAAGCATCAGCCGCCGGGAAGTCCGGCGGTGTATCCAGCACCGAACATTCGGTGCTCACGTCTTGTCCGGCCGGGTGCTGCGCGCCCGCCTGCGGCCCTGCTGCCGCGCCGCCGGATGAGGCCTGTGCCGCCGTTCCTGTGCGTTGGTCGTTTCGACGCGCGCGAACGTGAAAGCCATGTTCGATGGCGGCATGTGGGGTCTGGTCAGGCTGTGGGGACAGGTTGCGCCAGACGTGAAAGCTAATCAGGACGGTTGCGGCATAGACGAAAGCCGCGCCCATGCTAGCCGCCTGCTCGCATTCGAGCGGGGCGTGCACGCATTTGCCGTCCGGGCCGCATGCCTGCGTTGTGAAGCAGCGTGTTGAAGGTGCGGCCCGAACCAGAAGGCGACACGTCGATGAACGTACGATTTCCGAGCCGATTCGGGACTATTGCATTATTTTTTGCGTTGACGGGCTGTGCGGTGCCACCCAGCCAGACCACCGGAAGCGCGAACCAGAAGAACGCGGTCGACAAGACGGCCGCTGCCGCGAAGGCGGACAACGACAAGCAACTGAACTTCGATTCCGCGCTGGCATCGATGCCGGCTGCCGACAGCAAGGACGCGAAGAAGTCGTCGCTGGCGGAGGCCGAGCCGATCGACGGCAAGGACGTGTCCGACTTCCGTCAGACCGGCCGGGCGTCGTGGTACGGGAAGGATTTCCACGGCCGCCGCACCGCGAACGGCGAGCGCTTCAACATGAACGCGCTCACCGCCGCGCACCGCACGCTGCCGCTGTCGTCGTACATCAAGGTGACGAACGCATCGACCGGCAAGTGGGTCGTCGTGAAGGTCAACGATCGCGGGCCGTTCAAGCGCGGCCGCGTGCTCGACCTGTCGTATGCGGCGGCCAAGGTGATCGGCCTCGTGCACGCCGGCACGGGCCGCGTGAAGATCGAAGGGCTGTCGCCGCAGGAAGCGCGCGAGGCACGCGACGAAATGGTCGCGTCGAACTCGGCGAAATAACGCGGCGGTTCGTCCGCTCATGCACAAAGGGCTGCCTTCCGGCAGCCCTTTGTCGTTTCCGCGCGGCGCCGTCGCGCGTCAGCCTTCCTTCAGCGCGAGCGCGCGCGCATACAGCGTGTTGCGCGACGCGCCCGTCAGCGCGGCCGCGAGCTTCGCCGCACTCTTTACCGGCACTTCTTCCAGCAGCAGCCTGAGCAGCGCGTCATGCGCGGTGTCGTCGGCTTCGCCGCTCGTCGCCGGCGCGCCTTCGACGACCAGCACGAACTCGCCGCGCTGACGGTTCGCGTCACCGGCGAGCCAGGTCTGTCCTTCGGCCAGGGTGCCCTGGAACAACTGCTCGTGTAGCTTGGTGAGTTCGCGCGCGATCAGCAGCCGGCGCGCGGGGCCGAATGCGTCGGCGAGTGCGGCGACGGTTTCGGCGATCCGGTGCGGCGCTTCGTAGAACACCAGCGCATACGGATGCGACACCAGCGCCTGCAACGCACTCGCGCGCTGCTTGGCCTTCGGCGGCAGGAAACCCGCGAACGTGAACGCGCCGGCCCAGCCTCCGGCCACGCTCAGCGCGGTCACGGCCGCGCTCGCGCCCGGTAGCGGGATCACCGCGAAGCCGGCGGCGCGCACCGCGTCGACGAGCCGCGCGCCGGGGTCCGAGATGCCGGGCGTGCCGGCGTCCGATACGTAGGCCACGCGTTCGCCGCCGCGCAGCAGGTCGATCACGCGTTGCGCGGCTTCGCGTTCGTTGTGCTCGTGCACGGCAACCAGCGGCTTCGAGATCCCGTAGCGGGCGAGCAGCTGGCCGGTGTTGCGGGTGTCTTCGGCCGCGATGCGGTCGACGAGGCCGAGCACGTGCAGCGCGCGCAGCGTGATGTCGGCGGTATTGCCGATCGGCGTGGCGACCACGTAGAGCGCGGCGTCCGGGTAGTGCTGCGTATGCGCGAGTTCGAGGAGGGCAGTCATGGCAGGCAATGCACGCAATCGCGGCGCAAGCGGAACAAGGACGGCATTGTGCCACGCGGCGCCGGCGCGGCCGGACGGCGGGCGCGGTTTGCCGCGTGCGGGCGACAACTTTTCCGGCGCGGCGCGATCCAAGCCGGTCGGCGCGGCGTTCGAACAGCGTGCGCGGCAGTTTCTCGAGCGCCGCGGCCTCGTGTTCGTCGCCGCGAACGTGACGATGCGCGGCGGTGAGCTCGATCTCGTGATGCACGAGCCCGACGGCATGCTGGTGTTCGTCGAAGTGCGCGCGCGGCGCAGCGCCCGGCATGGCGGCGCGGCCGCGAGCGTCGGCTGGCGCAAGCGGCGGCGTCTGGTCGCGGCCGCGCTTCAGTTCTGGGCGCGGCACGGCGCCGGTGCCGCGTGCCGTTTCGACGTCGTCGCGTTCGAGGCCGGGCGGCTCGTGTGGCTGCGCGACGCATTTCGTACCGACGATGCGTAGCCGCGAGCTGTGACGAGATGTAAAGAGTTCATGCCGGACCCCCGGAGAGCGTGCCGGAGTACGGTAAACTCGCCGCACCCACGATGTCGCGCGATGCGTGTCACGCGCCCAGTTCACCAGGAATCGATGTCAGTCGAACGTATTCAGCAACATTTCCGCGACAGTGCCGCGCTTCACGCCGAAGCGGCCGATGCGCTGTCGCTGCCGATCGCCGCTGCGGTCGACGCGATGTTCGCCGCGTTGGCGAACGGCAACAAGATCGTCGCCTGCGGTGACGGCCCGTCGGCCGCCGCCGCGCATTACCTCGCCGTGTCGCTCGTCGGCGGCTTCGAGCGCGAGCGTCCGGGCCTGCCCGCGATCGCGCTGGCCACCGACGCATCGCAGGCCGGCCTCGCGGGCGCCGCGGCCGCCGAGCAACTGTTCGCGCAGCAGGTGCGCGTGCTCGGCCAGACCGGCGACATCCTGCTGGTGCTCGATCCGAGCGGCGCATCGCCGCGCGTGCTCGCGGCGATCGACGAGGCGCACGAGCGCGAGATGACCGTCGTCGCGCTGACGGGCGGCAACGGCCACACGGTCGCGGCCGCACTGTCCGACACCGATATTCCGATCAGCGTGCCCGCCGTTCGCGCGGCGCGCATCCACGAAGTCCATCTGCTGACCATCCAGTGCCTGTGCGACGGCATCGACGCGATGCTGCTGGGTGAGGATTGAACGAAGGAGAGCCGTCGATGAATCAAAGCCGCGTCAAACAGACGCTCGTCAGAACCACGCTGCTCGCCGCGCTGACGGCGGGCCTCGCCGTGTCGCTGCAGGGTTGCGTGCTCGGGGTCGTGGGTGCAGCGGCCGGCGGCGGCGCGCTGATCGCGACCGATCGCCGTACGCTCGGCGCGCAGACGGAAGATCGCGAGATCCAGGTCAAGGCGCTGTCGCAAATCAACAGCGGGCTGCCCGACCAGTCGCACGTGAACGTGACCGTGTTCAACCGCCGCGTGCTGCTGACGGGCGAAGTGCCGAACGATGCGTCGAAGCAGCGCGCCGAGGAAATCGTGCGCAGCATCAACAACGTGAACGGCATCGTCAACGAGCTGTCGGTCGAACCGGCGGCGTCGTTGTCGTCGCGCGCGAACGACTCGTATCTCGAAGGGCGCGTGAAGTCCGAGCTGATCGCGACGAAGGGCATTTCGGCGAACTACTACAAGGTCGTCAGCGAGCGCGGCAACCTTTACCTGATGGGCCTCGTGACGGTCGACGAAGGCAATCGCGGCGCGGAAGCCGCGAGCCAGGTGCCGGGCGTCGAGAAGGTCGTGAAGGTGTTCCAGTACGTGAAGCCGCAGGACGCGCAGGCGCTGCAGGCCGCGTCGCCCGCAAGCGGCGCGTCCGGCGCGCAGGCTGCCGCGGCGCCGGCGGACACCGCGACGGTCGGCGCCGTGCCCGACGCGTCGGTGCAGGCCACGCCGTTGCAGCCGCCCGCGCCGATCTCGAATTCGTCGAGCGTGCACCCGGGCAACCCGAAGGCGCCGTCGCAATGAAGATCACGCAGATGAAGCAGATGAAACGGTGGATGGCGCAGGGCGGCGCTGCGATGGCGCTCGTGGCCGGCACGCTGGGCGCCGCGCACGCGGATGTCGGCGACGGCCTGAAGGTCGCGCGCGGCAATGCATGCATGGGCTGCCACGCGGTCGACCGCAAGCTCGTCGGCCCGTCGTTCAAGGATATTGCGGCCCGCTACAAGTCCGATCCGCAGGCCGTGGCGAAGCTGTCGAAGAAGGTGAAAGAGGGCGGCTCCGGCGTCTGGGGCGCGATTCCGATGCCCGCGCATCCGCGCATGAGCGACGCCGACGTCCGTTCGGTGGTCGAATGGGTGCTGGCTGGCGCGCCGTCGAAGTGACGCGTTCGGGTTGATGTAACCCCTATTGCCAAGCGTCAAAATGCGTGTGTATGATGGTTGACTGTTGGGGCGGTAGCTCAGCTGGGAGAGCGTCGCGTTCGCAATGCGAAGGTCGGGAGTTCGATCCTCCTCCGCTCCACCAACGGAATTCGAAAGGCCTGATCGTGAGATCGGGCCTTTTTGTTTTCTGCGGCGACTGGCGGGCTGCGTCTGCGCTGCTTTCGGCGTGGCGTGGCGTGGCGTGGCGGTTAGGTCAGCAGTTCGTGCGCGAGCCTGAGTGTCGGCACCGACAGCACGGCGAACGCCACCGTAATGGCTGCGAGAATCGCCGTTCTGTTCCGCAGCAGCACGCAGATGCCAATCGACAGCACGTAGAACGCGCCGGTCAGCAGAACCACCCACCAGAGCGCCGCGTAACCTGCGCCGCCTTCGAAATTCGATACGTTCCGCGTCATCCAGGTCGCGCCATAGCCGGCGAGGGTCATGCTCGCAGGCAGGCACAGCACCGAATACAGAATGAAGACGATGATCTGCCGCGGTGTCGGGTCGGGAGACGTCATGGCGGGCGATTCTATTCGGGTGGATGGAGGCGCTGAGTCGACACGCGGCGCGGGCCGGTCAGGCAGCCGGCAGGATGCGGGCGTTTCCGGTGTTTGGCAACAGCCGTCCATCGCCGCCGTCCGTCATCCACGCTCGAAACTCCGCCATTTTGTATTTCGAAGGACTCGATGGAAAGATCGGGCCCTCCTTGTTTCAGGCGACACCAGCACCCCGAATTCATCCCGAAATACAAACGTATACATTTGCATACGAACGCACTATGCTTTGAGCAATCGACTCGAAGGGGCTGAACGTCATGCAAACCGTATCGGTACGAATTCCAGAGGACGATCTCGCGTGGCTGGTCGAGCTGCAATTGCCGGATGCGGCGAGTCCGAGCGACAAGATTCGCGCGCTGATTGCCGATGCGCGCCGCCGGGTCAAGGGAGCGCACGACTTCGTGCGTTGCGCGGCACTGTTCAGGGAGCAGGTGCGGCCGGTGCTCGACGCGATCGACGCGTACGAGCACGCCACGCACCAGCGCTCCGAAATCGTGACGCTGCTCGCGTCGCAACTCCCGGAACTGATGGCCAGCCTCGTGACGGCGGCGCCGCCCGGCAAGCCGATCGGCGAGGCCGCCGGCGAACTTGAAGCGCGGCTGACCGCGAAGAGCATGCGCCTGCTGCTCGGCCTGCTGCGCCTTGCCGTGACCGGCAATCCACCCGCCTACCATCCTGCCGTGCTCGATTCATACGTGCACGAGGTGAAGGAACTGGCGAGCCTCGTCCAGCCGGCTCAGGCAAAACCGTGAGCGGCCTGCGAAGCCCGCGTTTGACGGTCGGGCCGGCGTGGTCCGTCTGAATTCCTGAAGGAGTGACAAGTCGTGACGACAGAACATTTCGGTATCCGAGTCAAAAGGCTGTTGACCGCGAACGTACACGCGCTGATCGGTTCGCTGGAAAGCCGTATGCCGCAAGCGATCCTCGAGCAGTACCTGCGTGAATTCGACGAGGTGATCGCGCAGGCGCGCGTGGTGCTGGGGCGGCACGAGGCCGCGCGCTACCAGGCCGCCAAGGCGATCGCGCGCATCAACAACGAGATCGAGCGGCTGAACGACCTGATCGGTACCGCGCTCGCCCGCAACGACGATGCGGCCGTGCGTGCCGGCGCGGAACGGCAAATCGAGCTGGAGGACCAGCTTGGCGTGCTGCAGCAGTCGCTTCACGAGGCGAGCGAGCACGCGCAGGTCGCCGAGGGCGATCTGCTGGGCCTGCGCGCGAAGCGGGCGGAGATGGAGGCGGGGCTGAGCGAACTGATCGCGGCGCGCGCGGCCGCGCCCGCCGACGGCGAACGCCGCACGGAAGCCGCGGCCGGCGGCGATCCGAGGGCGGAGCAGCTCGAACGGGGTTTCAACCGGACGATGGCCGGTGCGACCGGGGCGACGGGGTTGGGCACCAGCCCCTCGTCGGCCGACCCGTCGCTGTTGTATCGTCTTGAAACGCTGCACAAGGAACAACGGATCGAGGAACGCGTCGCCCGCCTGAAGTCGCAATCCGGAAAGCCGGCGGACGACATGTCCTGATGCATCGTTTCCGAACCTGAGAGCAAAACGATAATGACTTCTTCACTGATGCTGCCGGGCAACGCTCCGTTCGTCGTCGCGATCGCGCTGATGATCGTCATCGGGGCGCTGGAGTGCGTGTCGATGCTGCTGGGGCTGAGTCTGACCGAGCATGCGGGCAACCTGCTCGTCATGCATTTCGGTCTCGATCATGCCGATAGCGGCCCCGACGTCGGCGTCGTCGGCCAGTTTCTCGGTTGGCTGCATGTCGGCCGGGTGCCGCTGCTGATCCTGCTGATCCTGTTCCTGCTCGGCTTTTCGGTTCTCGGGCTCGCCTTGCAGACATCGCTGCAGGCCGTCGCCGGTTTCATGCTACCCGACGCGCTGGCCGTCGGGCTGGCGGCGGTCGCGGCGCTGCCGTTCGTGCGTCACACCGGGAAGTTCATCGCGCGCTTTCTCCCGCAAACCGAAACCACGGCGGTCTCCGAGGCCGATTTCATCGGCCGCACCGCGCGAATCGTCACCGGCGAAGCGTCGCTCGGCAATCCCGCCGAAGCGCGGCTCGTCGACGAACACGGCCAGCAGCACTACGTCCGGGTGGAGCCCGACGAGGCCGGCCGGACTTTCGCGAAAGGCACGACGGTTCTGCTCGTGTCGCGCATTTCGGGTTCGCGTTATCACGCAATCGAAAATCCCCGGCCCGAACTGCTCTGAATCCCGTTTAGCCAGGCGGCCGCCGCTCCGGGCGGCGCGGGCTGGCGCACCTTGCTGTCACCATCCGTACACAGGAGTCGAACAAACATCATGATGAATGCACTCTCATTCTGGGGCGCTGTCGCATTGGCAGTGGTGGTGGGTATCTGCGTGATCGGCATGATTTTCGCGCGACTTTACGTGCGCGCGTCCGCGGAGCGCGCCTTCGTCCGCACGGGGCTCGGCGGGCAGAAAGTGATCATGAGCGGCGGCGCGGTGGTGCTGCCGGTGTTTCACGAGGTCATCCCGATCAACATGAACACGCTGAAGCTCGAAGTGAGCCGCGCGACGCGCGACAGCCTCATCACGAAGGACCGGATGCGCGTCGACGTGGTCGTCGCCTTCTTCGTGCGGGTCGCACCGACCGAGGAAGGCGTGTCGACCGCCGCGCAGACGCTCGGCCAGCGCACGCTCGCGCCGGAAAACCTGCGCGCGCTCGTCGACGACAAGTTCGTCGATGCGCTGCGCTCGACCGCCGCGCAGATGACGATGCAGGATCTGCAGGACGCCCGCGAGAAATTCGTGCAGGGCGTGCAGAACACGGTCGCGGAAGATCTGACGAAGAACGGGCTGGAGCTGGAAAGCGTGTCGCTGACCAATTTCAACCAGACGTCGAAGGAATACTTCGATCCGAACAACGCGTTCGACGCCGAAGGCCTGACGAAGCTCACGCAGGAAACCGAGCGGCGCCGCAAGGAGCGCAACGAGGTCGAGCAGGACACCGAGGTGGCCGTGCGTGAAAAGAACCGCGACGCACTGTCTCGCAAGCTCGAGATTGAGCAGCAGGAAGCGTTCATGAAGCTCGAGCAGGAGCAGCAGGTCAAGACGCGTTCGGCCGAGCAGAACGCCCGCATTGCCGCGTTCGAGGCCGAGCGTCATCAGGAGGCGGAACAGAGCCGGATCGTTGCCGAGCGGCAGGTTCAGGAATCCGAGATCCAGCGTGAGCAGGCGCTGCGCACCCGCAAGGTGGAAGCGGAGCGCGAAGTGCGCGTGAAGGAGATCGAACAGACGCGCGTCACGCAGATGGCGGCGATCGAGCAGGCGAAGGTGACCGAAATCGCGCAGCAGGAAAAGGAGATCGTGATCGCGGAGAAGTCGGAGGCGCAATCGCAGGCGCAGGCTCGCGCGAGCGCATCGCTTGCGGACGCGGTGCGCGCCGAGCAACTGGTCGAGACGACGCGCAAGACTGCCGAGGCGGATCGCGCGAAGCAGGTCGCGCTGATCGAAGCGTCCCAGGAGGCGGAAACGCAGGCGGTCCACATCACGACGCAGGCCCGGGCGGAGCGGGACGCGGCCCAGATGCAGGCGGCCGCGATGGTCGAGCTGGCCGAGGCGGCGCGCAAGAAGGGGCTCGCGGAAGCTGAGGCGCAGCGTGCGCTGAACGACGCGATCAACGCGCTGTCGTCGGACCAGACCAGCCTCAAGTTCAAGCTCGCGCTGCTGCAGGCGTTGCCGGGCGTGATTCAGCAGACCGTCGAGCCGATGAAGTCGATCGACGGCATCAAGATCATCCAGGTCGACGGGCTCAATCGCAACGGCGCGGCGGACGGCGGTGCGTCGGCCGCGGCAGGCGGCAATCTGGCCGAGCAGGCGATGTCCGCGGCGTTGTCCTATCGCGCGCATGCGCCGCTGATCGATTCGCTGCTCGGTGAAATCGGCCTGTCCGGCGGATCGCTGCAAGGAATGGTGCCGGGGGTCCATTCGGTCAAGCCGGCGGTGGGTCCCGCACCGGTGGCACACGCCGCTCCGGTGTCGCACGCCGTACCGGTGACGCACCCCGCACCGGCCGCCGCCGCTGCGCGCGAGGGCGGCCCCGAAACCGCATAACGCGGAACGCGTAACGCACGATAGCGGCGCAACGACCGCCGGCCAGGCTGGCGGTCACGCAGGATCGACCGGTTTTCCTGCCGCCCGCCCGCCGCCCCTCACCCCCGCCCGAAACTCGGCCGCTTCGGGTCGTACGTCCACCCCGGCACGAGATAGCGCATCGCGACCGCATCGTCGCGCGCGGTGCTGCCCACCTCGTTGTACAGCGCATGCGCGGCCTCGACTTGCGCCATGTCGAGTTCGATCCCGAGCCCCGGCCGCTCCGGCACGGCCACCTTGCCGCCGACGATCGCGAGCGGCTCGTGCGTGAGCCGCGCGTCGCCTTCCTGCCAGATCCAGTGCGTGTCGATCGCGGTGATCGTGCCGGGCGCGGCGGCCGCCGCATGCGTGAACATCGCGAGCGACACGTCGAAGTGGTTGTTCGAGTGCGACCCCCACGTGAGCCCCCAGTCGCGGCACAGCTGCGCGAGCCGCACCGAGCCCTGCATCGTCCAGAAATGCGGGTCGGCGAGCGGGATGTCGACGGCCTGCAGCCGCACCGCGTGATCCATCTGCCGCCAGTCGGTCGCGATCATGTTGGTCGCGGTCGGAATCCCCGTCGCGCGGCGGAATTCGGCCATCACCTCGCGGCCCGAATAGCCGTTTTCCGGTCCGCACGGATCTTCCGCGTAGGCGAGCAGGTGGCCCTGCCCGCGGCACAGTGCGATGGCCTCGTCGAGCGACCACGCGCCGTTCGGGTCGAGCGTCGCGCGTGCGTCGGGGAAACGCGCCTTGATCGCCGCGATCGCTTCCATCTCGTCGGCGCCGGTCATCACGCCGCCCTTCAGCTTGAAATCCGCGAAGCCGTAGCGCTCGACCGCGGCCTCGGCCTGCCGCGCGATCGCGGCCGGCGTCAGCGCCGCTTCGTTGCGCAGCCGGAACCACGGGTCCGCCGCATGCGTCTCGTCGCGATACGGCAGATCGGTGCGGCGCCGGTCGCCGATATAGAACAGGTACGCGAGCATCGGCACCGCGTCGCGCTGCTGTCCTTCGCCGAGCAGCGCGGCGACCGGCACGTCGAGATGCTGGCCGAGCAGGTCGAGCAACGCGGCCTCGATCGCGGTGATCACGTTGTCGAGCCGCAGGTTGATCTCGTGCGGCTGGCGCAGCACGGCCGCCTCGCCGGCCGACGTCACCTCGTGCCGGATCGTGCGGCCCGCGCCCGCACCCGAACCGGCGAGTGCCGCGCGCACCGCGTTGAGCGTCGCCTGATAGCGTCCGATCGACTGGCCGACGACGAGATCCGTCATCCGTTCGAGCGCGTGGCGGATGCCTTCGCCGCCGGGCACTTCGCCGACGCCCGTGCGTCCGCTGCTGTCGTCGAGGATCACGAGGTTGCGCGTGAAGTACGGCGCGTGCGCGCCGCACAGGTTGAGCAGCATGCTGTCGCGGCCGGCGACGGGAATCACCTGCATGCGCGTGACGCGCGGGGTGCCGGCACGGCTGGCTTCGGACATCGGTTCGCTCCTGGTTCCGGTGGCGCGCGGGCCGCCGGATGAGCCGGCGCGGCCCGTGCGGTTCAATGAAGCTCGACGCGGCGGATCTCGCCGACGACGAACACGTAGCAGATCACCGCGACGAGCGCGTGCGCGACGACGTAGACGAGCGCGCCGTTGAACGAGCCGCTGCGGTCGACGATGTAGCCGATCGCGATCGGGGTCGTGATGCTCGAGAGGTTGCCGCAGGTGTTGAGCAGCGCGCCGCTCAACCCGGCGATCTGGCGCGGCGCGGTGTCGGCGTTGACGGCCCAGCCGAGCGCGCCGAGCCCCTTGCCGAAGAACGACAGCGCCATGAACAGCACGACGAGCACGTGCGAATCGGTGTAGTTGCAGACGATCATCGACATCGACAGCAGCATGCCGATCACGATCGGCACCTTGCGCGCGACCGACAGCGACCGGCCCTGCTTGAGCAGTGCATCGGACACGATGCCGCCGAGAATCCCGCCGAGGAACCCGCACACGGCCGGGATCGACGCGACGAGCCCCGCGTTGAGGATCGACATCCCGCGCGCCTGCACGAGATAGACGGGAAACCACGTGATGAAGAAATAGGTGAGCGCGTTGATGCAGTACTGCGCGACGTACACGCCGACCAGCATCCGGCTCTTCAGCAGCGCCTTCACGTGACGCATCGACGGGCCGCCGCCGTGCGCGCCCGTCGCCTGGTCGATGTTGACGAGCGCGCCGCCTTCGGCGAGGTAGTCGAGTTCCGCGCGGTTGATGTTCGGGTGGTCCTTCGGGTCGTACATCGTGCGGTTCCACACCGCGACGAACGCGAAGCCGAGCACGCCCATCACCGCGAACACCGATTGCCAGCCGAACGCGTGCACGAGCCAGCCCATCAGCGGCGCGAACACGACGGTCGCCGCGTACTGCGCGGCGTTGAAGATCGCCGACGCGGTGCCGCGCTCGGCGGCCGGGAACCACGCGGACACGATCCGGCTGTTGGCGGGGAACGACGGCGCCTCGGCCGCGCCGACCAGGAAGCGCAGCCCGAACAGCAGCGCGAACGCGGCCGCGCCGCCGAAGAAGCCGATCGCACCCTGCATCAGCGTGAACAGGGACCAGAAGAAGATGCTGAACGCATAGACGACACGCGACCCGTAGCGGTCGAGCAGCCAGCCGCCCGGCAGTTGCGCGATCACGTACGACCAGCCGAACGCGGAGAAGATGAAGCCGATCTGCACGTGGCTCAGGTGCAGCGCGCGGGCGAGGCTCGGGCCCGCGATCGCGATCGCCGCGCGATCCGCATAGTTGATCGTCGTGACCGCGAACAGGACGGCCAGCACGAGCCAGCGCACGCGCGTGCGCCGGGCCGTTGCCGACGCGGACGCCGGCAGCGCGTGAAGCGGATTCATGACTGTCTCCTCCGAATGGCGGAAGGTGCCGTCGTGCGGCAGGCGCGTCGGGTGCGCGCATTGTGTGTGCCGGTGCCGCCGACCGGAGGCCGGGCGCCGGACGCCGATGCCGTAAAGCAGGGCGTCCGGGCCATTCTGTCATGTCGAAATTTGCGCTTTCATGCCAATTGCTGACTTGATCGATTCAGCATTTGAATCGATCAAGTCAGTCGCTCGCCCGGGCGCGCGTCGTCCGCCTCGTCCGCCTCGTCGACACCGTCGCCATGATGGCGCGCCACGTGCCGCACGAGAAACTCGACGGCCGCGCGCACGCCGGGCAACTGGCCGCGCCGGTGCGGCATCAGCAGCGTCGTCGTGACGGCGCCGGCCCGCCAGCCGGGCAGCACGCGCACGAGCGCGCCGGACGCCAGCGCGTCGCTTGCGATCCAGTCGGGCAGGCAGGCCAGGCCGAGGCCGGCCATCGCCGCCTGCAGCAGCAGCGTCGATTCGTCGGCCTGGAGGCGGATGCGCGGCGTCACGTCGACGGTGTCGCCACCGCGTTGCAGACGCCACGGCTGCTGGCCCGGGTGGAGCCCGTCGTGCCGCGCGAGGTCGGCCGGCTCGTGCGGTGCGCCGGCGCGCGCGAGATAACCGGGCGACGCAACGACGACGATCGGCGACGTCGCGAGCGGCCGCTGCACGAGCGCGGAATCGGGCAGCGGGGCGAAATGGCTGCGCACCGCGATGTCGAAGCCTTCCTGCGCGATGTCGACGAGGCGGTCGCTCGCATGAATCTGCAGCAGCAGCTTCGGGTGTGCGATGGCCAGCGCCGGCAGGCAGGGTGCGAGGATGTGCTGCGCAACCGGCACCGAGCTCGTGATCCGCACGATGCCGGCGGGCTCGGCGGCCTGCCGCAGCACCGCGTCGCGCGCGCTCTCGGCCTCGATCACGGCCGCGCGCGCGTGCTCGAAGAATTCGGCGCCCACCGGCGTCAGCCGGAAGCTGCGCGACGTGCGATGCACGAGCCGCGCGCCGAGCGTGCGCTCGAGCTCGGCCACGCGCTTGCTGACCGTCGATTTAGGCAGGTCGAGCCGGCGCGCGGCCGCCGACATGCTGCCCGCATCGACCGCCTGCACGAACAAGTAGAGATCGTTCAGATTCACTGTCAGCGTCCACCAGAAGAAACGACGGGTTTCGATTTTAGCGGCTACTGCATCATCGTTCGCCGTGGGAGCATGATCGCTCGTTCAACTTCCGCGGAATCCTCCGATGTCCCCGATCCTTCTCTACGGTATTCCCGCCGGCTGCTCGTTCGGCTCGATCGTCGCGCTCGAATGGGCCGGCCGCCCGTACCGGCTGTCGCGCATCGCGATGCCGAGCGTCGCGACGAGCGACGCGTACCTCGCGCTGAACCCGGTCGCCGAAACGCCGGCATTCATCACCGCGAACGGCGACGTGCTGACCGAAAGCCTCGCGATCCTCGGCCACATCGGCGCGCAGACGCTCGACAGCGGCCTCGCGTTTCGCCAGGGCAGCGCGGATTTCGACCGGCTGAACCGGATGCTGGCGTGGTTGAACACGACGTTCTTCAACGCGTTCGGTGCGCTCTGGTACGTGTACGAACACGACACCGAGAGCGCCGAGAAAGCGGCGTTGCAGGCGTACGGCCGCGGCAAGGTGCTGAAGGCGCACCGGCAGCTCGAGGCGCTGCTCGAGCGCGGCGAAGGCCCGTGGCTGCTGGGCGCGCGGCGCACGCTGGCCGACGCTTATTTCGCCGGGATTGCCCGCTGGGCCGACTATCACGCGGTGTTCGAGCGCGACGCGTTCCCGCGCATCGCCGCGCTGCGCGCACGGCTCGCCGACGATGCGGGCGTGCAGTTCGCGCACGCGATCGAGGAAAACCTGCCGCTGCCGGCATCGCTGGCGTTCGAAGGGCATGTGTCGCTCGACGACGTGCTGGCAAGTGCGCGCGACCTCGCGGTTCCGGCCCGGGCGCTTTGACCGGCGTCATGGTCGCCCGACAGGACGGAATCCGTGGCGCGAATGACATTTTTACCCGGATAATATTGACATCCAATTAATACCCGGATAAAAATAGCGTCATTCCGATTCCAGCCCGAGGGCGACCACGATGACAAGTTCCACGCTTCTTCCTTCCTACACGGCCTTCGACGGCCACCGGCGGCTTGCGTCGGGCCCGCTCGCGACGGTCGCGCTCGCGGTCCGGCAGGCGGCCGGCGACGCGATGGCCGGCACGATCCTGATCTTCGACGATGCGACGGGCCGCGCGATCGACCTCGACCTGCGCGGCACGGCGGACGACATCCGCGCGCGTTTCGCGCCGCCGTCGGGCGGCGCGTCCGTCGCGCTGCGCAAGCTCGTCGAGGATGCGCGGCGCACGCATGCGGCGGCCGACCGGCACCGCGATGCGCAAACCCGCGCGTACCACTTCATGTCGGCGATGGCGGGCGACCTGCCCGGTTTCGAGGAGGCCGCGCGCGCGTTGTATGCGAACGATCCGGCGCGGCTGGCCGAGCTGGTCAGTGGCTGGCCCGACGACGTGCGCGACCACGCGCTCGCACTGGCGCGCGGCGACCTGCCGCCGTCCGCCGAAGACTGCTGACGGAGCGGCAGACACCATGACCGTATTCGATCTGAATAGCGGCGCGATCGCGCCGGTCGCCGACGAGGTCGATCTCGTCGACCTGCGCGTGACCGGCAGCATTCCGCGCGAACTCGACGGCGCGCTGCTGCGCAACGGCCCGAATCCGCCGGGCGGCCGTTTCGAAGGACACGACATGCTGTCGTGGTGGCCGGAGGCCGCGATGCTGCACGCGATCGCCTTCGAAGGCGGCCGCGCGACCGGCTACCGGAATCGCTGGGCGCGCACGCAGCGCTGGGCCGCCGTCCATGCGCCCGAGCAGGCGCCGCACCTGCCCGACACCAATCCGAACGTGAACGTGCTGCAGCATGCGGGCGAACTGCTCGCGATGGCGGAGGGTGGCGCGCCGTTGGCGATCACGGCCGGGCTCGATTCGCTCGGCGTGTCGCGCCGGCATGCGGGCTTCGATGGCGGCATGACCGCGCATCCGAAGGTCGATCCGGTCACGGGCGAGCTGATGACGTTTCGCGCGGACTGGCGCGCGCCGTGGCTACGCTACGGTGTCGTCGACGCACACGGCGTGCAGCGCGTGGACATCGCCGTCGACCTGCCCGCACCGTCGATGATGCACGACCTCGCGATCACCGAAACCCGCAGCCTGCTGCTCGACCTGAACGTCGGCTACGACTTCTCGATGCTGAAGCACGGACACCGGATGCCGCTGCGCTGGCACGACGACCGGCCCGCGCGGATCGGCGTGATCCCGCGCCACGGCGGCGACGTGCGCTGGTTCGGCATCGAGCCGTGCTTCGTCCAGCACGTCGTGAACGCGTACGACTGCGACGCGTCGTGCATCGTGCTCGACGTGGTGCGTTATCCGTGGTTTCTGCGGCTCGACGCGCACGGGCCGGTTCGACGACAACCCGGTCGGCGAGCTGTGGCGCTACGTGATCGATACGGCGAACGGGCTGATCGACGAAGGGCCGCTCGCCGACGGCGGCATCGAGCTGCCGCGCATCAACGAAAGCCGGACGGGGCGCCGCTACCGATATCTGTATGCGGTCGAACAGCCGAACAACGCGGAAATGCGCGGCGTGATGCGCTTCGACCACGCGCGCGGCACGACGACGCGCTACGCGGTGCCGGCCGGCGACCAGAACAGCGAGCCCGTGTTCGTACCGCGCCCGGGTGGCACGGACGAGGACGACGGCTGGCTGCTGGTGATGGTCTACCGCGCGGCGACGGAGTCGAGCGACGTCGTGATCCTCGATGCGCGTGCGATCGATGCGGGGCCGGTCGCGACCGTGCACCTGCCGCGCCGCGTGCCGGCCGGGTTCCACGGCGCGTGGGTGCCGCGCGAGCGCTGAACGGCCGGGCGCGCTATTGCGCGCGCAGCGCGTCGACGATCTTCAGCCGCGCGGCGCGCATCGCTGGCAGGAACCCGCCGACGAGCCCCATCACGAGCGAGAACAGCAGCGTCTTCACGACGATCGCGGGCGTCAGCACGAAGCGGAACGACAGGTCGGAGAAGGTCTGGAAGTTGGTCGTCGAAAACGACGCGAACTGCATCAGCGACGCGCATGCGAGCCCCGCGACGCCGCCGACGAAGCCGAGCAGCAGCGCTTCGAGCAGGAACGCGGCGAGCACGTTCAGGCGCTTGAAGCCGAGCGCGCGCAGCGTGCCGATCTCGGCGACGCGGTTCGCGACCGACGCATACATCGTGATCATCGCGCCGATCATCGCGGCGATCGAGAAGATCGTCGACAGCGTGATGCCGAGGATGTTGATGAACGTCGACAGCGCCTTCGACTGGTCGCCATAGAAAGTCTGCTCGCGTTTCGCCTCGTCGGTCAGCCGCGGGTCGACGTCGATGTCGGCCTTGAAGCGCGCGAAGCCGTCGGCGTTCGGGATGCGCAGCACCATCGACGAATAGCTGGTGCGGCGAAACGACTGCATCAGCTGATCGACGTCGCCCCAGATCTCCGAATCGAAGCCGCTGCCGCCCGCGTCGAAAATGCCGACGACGGTCCAGTCGCGCTGTGCGAAATGCAGGCTGTCGCCGAGCTGCGTGCCGCTGAAGCCTTTCGCGATCGCGCTGCCGACGATGATTTCCGACGAGCCGGGCGTGAACGTGCGGCCGGCCGTGAGCTTCACGCGCGGGCGCAGCGCGAGGCCGGCCGGCGACACGCCGCGGATCACGACGTTCGACGGCTTGCCGGTCGACGTCTTCACGAGCGAGATCAGCACGACGGCTTCCTTCGACACGAGCGGGCGGCCGTCGGGGCCGAGCGCGACGGCCGGGTGCATTTCGAGCGCGTTGGCCTGCTGGTGGTCGATCGCGCTCTGGATCTCGGTTTCCGCGCCCTTGCGGATCACCACGGCGTTGTCGGGTTCGCCGGTCGACACGAGCGTCTGCGTGAGCCCCGCGTCGAGCATCTGCACCGTGGCGAACACGAAGATCACGAGCGCCATCCCGCCGGCGGTGAGCGCGGTGGTGAGCCGCCGGGTCCACAGGTTGCGCGCGATGTAGGTGAGCGGAATCGCCATGCGCTTACCCGATCGCCCGCAAGCCTTCGACGACGCGCACGTGCGCCGCTTGCCACGCCGGCACCAGCGCGGCCGCGATGCCGACCGCGATCGAGCATGCGGCCTGCAGCACGACCGTCTCGGTCGACACGCTGAACACCGGGAAGATGCCGCCCGCCGCCTGCTTGAACAGGCTCGCGGCAGGCGGCGTCGCGAGTATCCCGAGGCCGCCGCCGGCCACCGCGATCACGACCGATTCGCCGAACACGATCAGCGCGAGGAAGCCGGGGCCGAAGCCGAGCGCCTTCAGCGTCGCGTATTCGGCCGTGCGTTCGCGTGCGCTCATCGCCATCGCGTTGGCCATCACGGCCATGATGATCAGGATCACCACGTACGACACGACGCGGATCGCCGCGATGATCTGGTTCGACATCGCGACGAAGCCGAGCTGGAACGCCTGTTCGGTTTCGGTGAGCGTCTCGGCGAGCGAGTTCTTGAACACGGCGTCGACGTTGCGCGCGATCGCCGCGCCGTCGTCGGGGTTCGCGACGCCGAGTACGAACACGCCGACCTGGTCGGCCTGTTTCGGCGTGCGCTGGCGCACCGTCTCGTTCAGGTAGTCCCAGTGGAACACCATCTGGCGCGTGATCGTCGAATCGTCGCGGCCGTCGAGAATCCCGCGCACGACGAAATCCCAGGTGCCCGGGTAGATCGTGCCCTTCAGCGGAATCACGTCGCCGACCTTGAAGCCGAACTGCGTCGCGAGCTGGCGCCCGACCAGGCAGCCGCGGCGGTCGCGGTTGTAGTCGGCGCGCTGCTGCGCGGGCACGATGAATTCCGGGTACAGGTCGAGATAGTTGTCCGACACCGCGAAGCTCGCGAAGAAGTTCTTCGGGTCGCGGTAGATACCGCCGAACCAGTTCGAGCGGACCACGGCCGTCACGCCGTCGACGCCGCGTATCCGGTTCTCGTAGCTCACGGGCAGCGGAAACACCAGCGAGATCGCGTTGCGCGTGACGAGCCGGCCGCTGGACGCGGCGGCCGCGCCGGCGTACCACGCGTCGACGACCGTGTGCAGCAGCCCGAACGCGAGCACCGCGATGGTCAGCCCGAGCACGGTCAGCAGCGTGCGCAGCCGGTGCCGCAGCGCGTTGCGCGCGATCAGCTTCAGCACGTACATCGCGCGCGCTCCCGCAGCCGGTCAGCCGGCGTGCCCATCGATCAGCTCCCCTTTTTCCAGATGCACGAGCGACTGCGCGGCGCCGGCCGCGTGCGCGTCGTGGGTCACCATGATGATGGTCTTGCCGAGCTCGGCGTTCATCCGCTGCAGCATCGCGAGCACGTCGGTGGCCGACGCGCGGTCGAGGTCGCCGGTCGGCTCGTCGGCGACGATCAGCACGGGATCGGTGATCAGCGCGCGCGCGATCGCGACGCGCTGCTGCTGGCCGCCCGACAGCTCGGACGGGTAATGGCTCGTGCGGTCGCCGAGGTTCACCATGTCGAGCACGAGCTCGACGCGCTCGCGCCGCTCGCGGCGCGACAGGTGCGTGAGCATCAGCGGCAGCTCGACGTTCTCGAACGCGGTGAGCACCGGCATCAGGTTGTAGAACTGGAAGATGAAGCCGACGTTGGCCGCGCGCCAATCGGCCAGTTGCGCCTCGGCGAGCTGCGAGATGTCGAGGCCGCCCACGCGCAGCTCGCCGCTGTCGGGCCGGTCGATGCCGGCGACGAGGTTCAGCAGCGTGCTCTTGCCGGAGCCGGACGGCCCCATCAGCGCGACGAAGTCGCCTTCGCCGATGTCGAGCGTGATGTCGGTCAGCACGGGCACGATCTGGTTGCCGCGCCGGTACGACTTCGCGACGTGGCTGATCTCGACGAGGGGCGGCGGTGCGTCGTTCACGCTCGCGCTACTTCTTCGCGACGGTCACTTTCGCGCCGTCCTTCAGCTTCGCGCCCGGCGCGAGCACGACCGTGTCGCCGGGTTTCACGCCGCGGACCGCGACGAGCTCGCCGATCCGCATGCCCGTCGTCACGGCCGCCGCGCGCACGGCGTCGTCCTTCACGACGAACACGACCGGCCGGCCGTCGCGCTCGACGACCGCGCTCGCCTGCACGGCCGTCACGGGCTGCCGGTCCTGCGCCGACACGGGTTTCGACAGGAACGCGATCTTCGCGCTCATGTCGGGCAACACGCGGTCGTCGCGGTCGACGAAGCGCACCTTCACGAGCACGGTGGCCTTCGAGCGGTCGACGGTCGGCACGATGCGCGACACGCGGCCGGCGAAACGCATGTCGGGCAGCGCGTCGAGCTGGATCTCGCACGGCTGCTCGGCGCGGATCTTCGCGATGTTCGATTCGGCGACGTCGGCCTCGACTTCGAGCGTGTCCATGTCGGCGATCGTCACGACCGCGCCCTTGCTGTCCGACGCGGACGAGAACGGCGTGATGTTGTCGCCGACGTTCGCGTGCTTCGCGAGCACGATGCCGTCGAACGGCGCGCGGATCACCGTCTGGTCGACCGCGACCTGTGCGGCCTGCGCGTTGGCGTCGGCGGACGCGATCGCGGCCTGGCCGCTGCTGAGCGACGCGCGCGCCTTGTTCACGCGGGCCGTGTCGATGTCGAGCTGTGCGGCCGGCACGGCGCCTTTCGGCGCGAGCGCCGCGGTGCGGCGCAACGCGATTTCGGCGTCCTTCAGCTCGGCCTGCTGCACGCCGAGGTTCGCGCGGGCGACCTTCGCCTGGGCCTGCGCCTGGGCGCGCGAGGCCTCGACGTCGTTGCTTTCGAGGCGCGCGATGATCTGGTCCTTCTTCACGCGCGTGCCTTCGAGCACGCCGAGCCATTCGACGCGCCCCTGGCCTTTCGACGCGACCGCGGCCTTGCGTTGCGGCACCACGTAGCCGGTCGCATTGAGCTGCGTGTCGTTCTGGTACGGGTAGGCGGACGTGACGGAGGTCGTTTCGACCGTCGGCCGGCCGGTGAGCGCGAAGCCGGCGGCGAGCGCGACGATGGCGATGACGGCGGCGACCGCATAGCGGACCCACCGGCGCCGACGCGGCGCCGGCGCAATCGGACGCCGGTCGATTTTCAGTTTGTCCAGATTGTGATCGGGCAATTTGAGCGCCTCGAGACGGCGGCAGCCTGGCGGCCGCCGCGATCCGCTTCCCCGGGAAGGGGACGGATGGACGCCAGTATAAGCGTCGCCCCGATGGCGCGCGAGCGGGTTTGTGGGGCCGGAGCGGCGGCGGGGCAGACCGCGAAAAAACGTCTGCCTCCGGGGAAACCCGAGGGATGCAAGCAACGTGTCAACTCGCCGCGAAGGCGGTGCGTTATGGAACCAGTGCGTCAGGTTTTATCGTGGCGGAGCGGCGAAAGCCGGCCCCCGGCCTGGCGCTCCGATGCGAATGCCTCGCATCTTTTACGTACCGGTACGTTTGATTTTTTCTCCGCTAAAGGAAGAACAATGAAGAAGACGCTCGCTTCGATCATCGCCGCAGCATTCGCTCTCGCATCGGTTTCGGCATTCGCACAGGCGTCCGCGCCGGCAGCCGACACGTCGGCCGCCGCTCCGGCACCGGCAAAGAAGGATCACAGCAAGCCGAAGCACGCGCTGAAGCACCATGGTTCGGCAAAGGGCAAGGCGAAGGCCGCCGCCGCTTCGGCAGCCGGCACGAACGACGCAGGCGCAGCAAACTAAGCGCTTCGCCCGGGGCCGGCACTGCCGGCCACCAGTCGCGAAACCCCGCATGTCTCGGCATGCGGGGTTTTGTTTTTTCAGGCGTCGCGTTCGCCGGGCGGCGGCGCGCGCATCGCGTCGACGACCGAGCGCATGCGCCGCCAGTGCGAGCCTTCCCAGAACACGCGGCGGCACACGTCGCACGCGGCGAAACGCCGGTGCCGCTGCCGGACGCCGTCCGGCACGTGCGGCGCGGCGGCCGCCGCGTCGAGCGCGTGCAGCGGCGCATTGCAGCGCAGGCACAGCCGGAACGGCCGCATGTGCGGCGCGAGATCGAGCCGCTCGAACAGTTCGCGAAGCTGGTCGGCCGGTTGCAGCGCGTGCAGGTAGCAGCCGCGCGCGACCGCGCGCCGCTTGAGCAGCTCGCGGTCGCGGGTCAGCACGACGCGGCCTTCTCGCCCGGCGAGCGCCGCGATCTCGTCGTCGGCGTAGTGATTGTCGTAGCAGGTGTCGAAGCCCGCGAGGCGCAACAGTTGTGCGAGGCCGCCGAGGTGCGCGTCGGCGACGAAGCGCCATTGTTCCGGCGGCGGCGCGGGTGAACCGTTCGCCGCCGGCTGCGCGCGTTCCGGAAAGGCTTCGACGCGATCGCCGTCGTCGAGCGGACGGTCGAGCGCGGCCGGCGCATCGTTCACGCGGAGCCGGCCGATTTCCGTATGAGGAATGCCGAGTGCCTCGATCGCGTGCTTCACCGTCGCATCGCGGGCGCACGCGTGACCGAACGCGCGCTCGCGCTGCGCGCGCGGAAGGAAGGCGTTCAGTTCGCCGTGGAAACGGAAGGTTGCGGTCGCCATCCGTCCAGTATCGCACCGCGCGCAGCCGGCCGCGGGCGCTGCAGACCGCCCGCTTCTGTGTTTAACTCGCGGCTTCATGGAGCGAAGGAGCGGGCAATGGATCTCGGGTTTATCGGGCTGGGCGAAATGGGGCAGGCGATCGCGACGAACCTGCTGAAGGCGGGCCACACGGTGCGGGTCTGGAACCGGTCGCGCGAGCGTGCCGAGCCGCTCGCGGCACTCGGCGCGCAGATCGTCGATACGCCGGCCGACGCGTTTCGCGGCGACGCGGTGTTCTCGATGCTGGCCGACGATGCGGCCGCGTACGCCGTGTTCGACGACGCGCTGCTCGCGCAGGCGCCGCGCGGCCTGATCCACGTGAACATGGCGACGGTGTCGGTCGCGCTCGCCGAATCGCTCGCGCACGCGCATGCGTCGCGCGGCATCGACTATGTCGCCGCGCCGGTGATGGGGCGACCCGACGTCGCCGCCGCCGCGCGCCTGACGATCATGGCGGCCGGCCCGGCCGAGGCGATCGACCGCGTGCAGCCGCTGTTCGACGCGATCGGCCAGAAGACCTGGCGCTTCGGCTCGCTGCCGCAGCACGCGAACGTCGCGAAGATCGCCGCGAACTTCACGCTCGCGTCGGCGATCGAGACGCTCGGCGAGGCGTCCGCACTGCTGGGCGCGCACGGCGTCGCGATGCGCGACTTCCTCGACGTGATCACAAACAGCGTGTTTCCGGGGCCCGTTTATGCAGGCTACGGCGGGATGATCGCCGAGCGGCAGTACGAGCCCGCGCGCTTCAAGGCGCGCCTCGGGCTGAAGGATGTCCGGCTGGCGCTGGAAGCCGGCGACGCCGTGTCGGTGCCGCTGCCGGTGGCGAGCGTCGTGCGCGACAACCTGCTCGACGCGCTCGCGCACGGCGGCGGCGACCAGGATTTCGCGGTGCTCGGCGAAGTCGCGCTGCGCCGCGCCGGCCGCTGACGCGGCGCGACAGAAGCGCCGCGCGCGCGGCATAATCGACGTTTCGTTTTCAGACCATTCAGGCAGAGGCAGGCATGAACTTGCATACGTGGTGGCTTTTCGTGGCGACGGTGTTCGTCGTGTCGGCGATTCCGGGCCCGAACATGCTGCTCGTGATGACGCACGGCGCACGGCACGGGTTGCGGCGCTCGTCGGCGACGATGGCCGGCTGCCTGAGTGCGCTGGTGCTGATGCTGTCGGTGTCGGCGGCGGGCCTCGGCGCGGTGCTCGAGGCGTGGCCGGCGATGTTCAACACGCTGCGCTTCGCGGGCGCGGCCTATCTGGTCTACCTCGGCGTGAAGGCGTGGCGCGCGCGCGTCGACGAAGACGCGCCGGCCGCCGCCGATGTCGAAACCGAATCGCGCCAGGCTGCGCAGGCGTCGCGCTGGGTGCTGTTCCGCAACGGTTTCCTGGTCGCGGGCAGCAACCCGAAGGCGATCCTGTTCGCGGCCGCGCTGCTGCCGCAGTTCATCAACGCGTCCGCGCCGACGCTGCCGCAGTTCGGCATCCTCGTCGTCACGTTCGCGGTGATCGAGGTGAGCTGGTATCTCGTCTATGCATCGTTCGGCACGCGCATCGGCGCAACGCTGAAGAGCCAGAGCGTCGCGAAGATCTTCAACCGGCTGACGGGCGGATTGTTCGTGGGCTTCGGCGCGATGATGGCGCTGGTCCGTCACTGATTTCGAACTGACGCCGGCGTACCGAGCGCCTCGTCCCTCGCGAGAGGGCGGGGCGTTCGTCTTTTCGGGGCGGCGTCACGTGCGCGGGCGTGTCAATGCCGCGGCACCGGCCCGGCGCCCGGCCGTGACGCCGAATGCGGCGGCCGCGCCGGCGAACGCGAACCCGACACCGCACACGGCGCTCCACCCGCCCCATGCCCATGCGCTGCCCGCGAGCGCCGCGCCGAGCGCGCCACCGACGAAGAACAGCCCGACGAACAACCCGTTCAGGCGTCCGCGCGCGGCCGGGTTCAGCAGGTTGATCTCGCGGCGGCCGATCGTCTGGTCGACGATGACGCCCGCGTCGAGCAGCGCGGCGCCGCCGGCGAGCAGCGCCAGCGCGAGGCCGCGATGCGCGTGCGCGTCGAAGCCGAACCAGCCGGCGCCTGCGATCCCGAGCACGACGAGCGCCGCGAGCATCGTGCCGTGCGCGATCCGCTGCGCGGCCGGGCCGTGGCCGCGGTCACCCGCGCGGCCGGCGAGCGGCGTGACGATCGCGCCGCTCGCGCCGGCGAATGCGAACAGCGCGATGCCGTGCAGGTCGAGACCGAACGGCGGCTGCGCAAGCCGCAGCCCGATGGCGGTCCAGAACGCGCTGAATGCGGCCATCGCGAGCGCGGCCGACAGCGCGTGCCGGCGCAGCACCGGTTCGTCGGCGAGCAGGCGCCCCATCGATGCGAGCAGCACGCGGTAGCCGGCCGTGATCGCCGGCGTGCGCGACGGCAGGCGCAGCGCGAGCACGACGGCGATCGCGGCGTTCGCGAGCGCGGCCAGCGCGTAGAACGCGCGCCAGCCTGCCGAGCCCGCGATCAGGCTCGCGAGCGGCCGCGACAACAGGATGCCGAGCATCAGCCCGCTCATCACGTTGCCGACCGCGCGGCCGCGCTGCGCTTCGGGCGCCATCGACGCGGCCATCGGCACGAGCATCTGGATCACGCTCGACGCCGCGCCGGCAACGAGCGTCGCCAGCAGGAACACGGCGCCCGAGCGCGTGAACGCGGGCAGCGCGAGCGCGACCGCGCACACGGCGAGCGTGGCGACGATCAGGCGGCGGTTCTCGAGCAGGTCGACGAGCGGCACGAGCAGGACGAGCCCGGCCGCGTAGCCGAGCTGCGGCAGCATCGCGACGAGGCCGGCAAGGCCGGGCGGCAGATGGAGGTCGGCGCTGATCGGGCCCGTCAGCGGTTGCGCGGCGAACAGGTCCATCACGATCACGCCGACCGTCGCGGCGAAGAACAGCGTCATGCCCGCGCTCAGCGCGGGCGGTGCACCGGCGCCGGCGGCGGCCGGGCAGGAAGGGGCGGGGCAGTTCATCGGAAGCCTGGGGTGGTTGTCGAATGAATCCCCATCGTAGGTGCCCAATGTTTATGCGACAATTGAAATATGTCTAACATGATTATGCGAGTTTGTTTTGAATACGCGTGATCTCCTGGCGTTCGTCGCGGTGGTCGACAGCGGGTCGATGGTCGCCGCGGCCGCGAAGCTCCACCTGACGCAGCCGGGCCTGACGCGGCGCGTGCAGAACCTCGAAACGCTGCTCGGCATGCCGTTGCTCGAACGGCAGAGCAAACCGCTGAAGCCGACCGCCGCCGGGCGCGACGTCTACGCGCTCGCGCGCAACGTGCTGGGCGCGGTCGACGAGCTGATGGCGGCGGGCGCGCCCGACAGCGAACCGTCCGGCGAGCTGCGCATCGGCGTGCCGCCGTTCCTGTCCGAGCTGGCGCTCGAGCGGCCGATCGACCGGCTGCGCGACGCGTTCCCGCGCCTCACGCTGCGCGTGACGGCCGGCTGGTCGCCGGCGCTGATGCAGGGTATCGAGCGCGGCACGCTCGACGTCGCGGCCGTGATGGTGCCGGCGAGCACGGTGCTGCCCGACGCGTTCACCGCGACGCTGCTCGCCACGCAGCCGACGGTGCTCGTCGCCGCGCGCGACTTTCCGCTGCCGGACGGGCCGCTGTCGCTCGACACGCTGTCGGGTTTTCCGTGGGTGCTGAGCCAGGACGGCTGCGGGATGCGTTCGGCGCTGAGCCGTGCGCTCGGTGCGGCCGGGTTGCCGTTCGACGTCGCGGTCGAGGCATTCGGCTCCGAGCTGCAACTGTCGCTCGTCGCGCGCGGCGCGGGGATCGGGATCGCGCCGCCGAACGCACTGGCGCGCAGCGCGCATCGCGATGCGCTGAGGGTGGTGGAAACGGCGGGGCTGGAGACGCGGATCAACGTGTGGATCGTGCACGGCGCGCTGCCGGGCCGCCTGGTACGGCCCGTCGCGCTGCTGCGCGACGCGCTGGCCGAGGTGCTGGACGGGGAGACCGGGAAGGGGTCAGAAGCGAGCGAAGCGATTTAGAGCCGGCATTCGAGGGAAAATCCTTATTTTCTCTACGGAAATGTTGCAATGCGGAAACCGATTCGCTATAGTTGCACCTGTCTCCTCCATGTCTCCTCTGATATGGATTCAGCCCGCCTCTTAGGCGGGCTTTTTTTTGCCTGCGATTTTGTCGCAGCGCTCCATTCGTCGTCCGTCGCCGGCCTCAGAACTTGTACGTCATCCCGACGTAACTGATGATCGGGTCGGCCTTCAGGTCCGATTTCGACTCGGCGAGCACCGAGCCGTCGGCCGCCTTGATCGTCACCGTCGACGTCGTCTTCAGCGGGATGTACGTCACCGACGCGATCAGCCCGAAATGCTCGGTCATGTTGTACTGGATACCGGCGTTGAACACCGGCTGCCATGACGACGACGCCTTTGCCTCCACCGATGTCGTACCCGGCTTGCCCGCGCCCGCCGCGAGGATCGCGCCGAGGTTGTCCTGCGTCTGCTTGATGAAGTTCGTGTTGAGCTGCAGGTCGCTGAACCAGTTGTACGACACGCCGAGGCCGAGGAACGGACGGAACTTCGCGGTCGCCTGCCCGAAGTAGTACTGCAGCAGCACCGCCGGGCTCCATTGCCGCACGCTCTTCACGATCGGGTTGACCGACGCGAGCCCGATGTTCTGCGTGCCGAGCGCGCCCGCCGGGCCCGGCGGCTTGATCGTGCCCTGGCCCGACACCTTGAACACCGGCGGCACGCCGGCCACCGACGTCACTGCAATATGGTCGGTCAGGAAGTGGCTGACCGTCAGGCCGACGGTGTCGGCGCCGCTCGTGCGCAGCCCCGTGCCGGGCGACGTGAACGACGGCGGCAGCCGCAGCGGCGTGTTGATCGGCGTCGGCGCGACGTTGGTCGTCATCGGCGTGCTGCTCTGCTGCGGCATCACGTGGAACCAGCCCAGCGTGACGACGTTGCTGCCGGCGCTCTGCGCGTGCGCCGCGAGCGGCGCCAGTGCGGCGGCGCCGGCCGCCGCGCAGAGAAGGGTTTTCTTCATCACGGTTTTCCCTCGCTTACTGGACGAACGCGCCGATCGTGAAATACGGCGTCGATCCCGCGTTGTCGAGGAAACCGAACACGCCACCCGAGAAGATGAACTTGCCGGTCGGCGACGTGCTGCTTGCGCCCGTATGGATCGTCGTGACCGTGCCCGGCACCTTCTGCGTGTAGTCGAGGTCGAGCACTCTCGTGAGCGACGCCTGGGACGGCTGGAACGGATCGAGCAGCGTCGCCTGGGTGTTGATCAGCGCGGTGGTCCGGTAGTTGAACTCGCTGTCGACGCCGATGTACTCGCCGTTCTGCGAACCGGCCGAGATCGCCGTCTGCGGCGCGAGGATCGAGATGCTCGATTCGTCGTCGGCGGTGAGGCCGGGCACGCCGTTGCTGTCGGGCGTCGGGTTCGGGTTTGCGACGCCCGTGCGCACGAGGATCGGCACGAGCTGGTTGCGCAGCTTGCCGACGATCATGAAGCCCTTGCCCTGCGGCGTGGTCGACAGCGTCGGCTTCAGCTGGCTCTGGTAGTTGTTCGACTGGAACGCGCCGCTGCCATCGGCGGACTGCGCGAAGTTCGAGCCCTGTTGCGTGCATGCGCCGCCGGCGAACTGGCCGGTCGAGTCGCACTTGGTCCACGAGCCGTCCGCGTTGATCGTCACCTTCGCGTCGATCGACGCGGGCGCGAACTTCTGCGACGGCACTTCGCCGAAGCCGACATGGCTGTACGTGCCGGCGACCTTCGTGATGTCGGTCTCGATCGACGAGAAGCCGATGAACGGGTAGTACGGGAATGTCGTGTCGGGCACCGCAGCCTGGCCGAGCACGCCGTTGAACTGGATTTCCTTGCCGGGGATCGTGCCGCCCGCGACGCCGAAGCCGACGAAGATCCGCGCCGGGCGCGACGCGTCGAGGCTCGCGCCGTTCAGGCGAAATGCGCACTGGTTCAGCTTGTTGGTCGGCAACATCGTTTCCTGCGTGAGCGTGCCGCTGTCGACGGTGCCTGCGCGGGTCGGCGTGACGGTGCCGGTCGTGCGCGGGACGGCCGATTCGACATACGTCACCTGCCAGGTCATCTTGGTCGTGTCGAGCTGGACCTTGGCGAGTTCGCCGCTGCCCGCGCCGCCCGTAAACACGGTGCTGTAGTCGAGCGATGCGGGGCAGAGCCGGTCTTCGACGAGCGGAGGCGGATTGTCGTCGCCGCCGCCGCAGGCGGAAAGAAGGGGGCGGCCAGCGTCGCCGCCAGAATGAGGTTGCGCTTCATGTTGCTCCTCCAGATTTGTCTTGTGCGGCGGCCAGCTCCCTGTCGGCCGCTTCTGTTACTTGTGCTCGTCCTGCCTGCGCGGTGCCGCGCGCGTTCATGCGTCACGCGGCGGCGGGCTCGCCGCCGCGTCCCCGGTCGCTACTTGCTGATCTGCGCGCCCACGCCGAAGTACGGTGTCGACGACGTGCTCGAGTTCGCCGACGTCGACGTGACGCCGCCGTTCACCGTGCCCTGGATCAGCGCCGCGTACAGCCCGCCGGTCGCGATCACCACGCCCGATGCGGCCGTGCCGCTCTTCGGGATCGTCGTCGCGTTCAGCAGGCCCGGCGTCGTCTGGCCGTAGTCGAGCGTGAAGCCGTCTTCCTCGGCCTGCGTGGTCGGATTGATGAACGACGCGTTGCTGCCGCGAATCAGGGCCGCCGTGTACTTGAAGTTCGAATCCGCGCCCGCGTAGCCGCCATCGACCGCGCCCGACGTGATCGCCGTCGCCGCGCCGAGCACCGCGATGCCCGATTCGTCGTCGACCTGCGCGTCGGTGTGCAGCGGCGGCGTGCCGAGGACCACGTTGCCGGTGCGCACGATCACCGGGACCGTCGCGCCGTTGAGCTGGCCGATCACCATGTGCGCGGTCGCCGACTTGCCGGTCGCGCCGATGATCGGCAGCTTCGTCTGCGGCACGATCTGCGGCGCCTTCGTGCTGTCGAAGTAGCCGCCGTTCGCGGTGTTCGCGGTCCACGGATTGCCGGTCGTCAGGCAGCCGCCCGAGGCCGTCGACGTGCATGCGCCGTTCGCATCGAACGTTTCGCTCGAGTTCGTGCCCTGCGTCACGTAGTTGCCCGACGGCGCGAGGTGGTAGATCAGCGCGTTGTACGTGCCCGGCAGCTTCGTGAGATCGGTCGTCGTGCTCGCGAAACCGAGGAACGGATAGAAGTCGAAGTGACGGTTCGGCACCTGGCCGACGTTCTGGTAGAGCGGGATGCCGGCGAGGCTGATCGTCAGCCCGTCGAACTGCACCGTCGCACCCGGAATGCCGCCGCCCGCGACGCCCATGCCGACCAGCAGCATCGGCGGGTTCGCGGGGTTGAAGTCGGCGGCCGTGGAGTACGTCGTGCCGTTCGGCGCGGTGCCCGAGCCCGGCGTGAGGACGAATGCGCAGCGGGTCTGCTCGGCCGTCGGCAGCGTGCCGGTTGGCGGATGGATGACCTTGCCGGTGATCGACGTACCGACGCGGCTCGGCGTGACGGTGCCGGTCACGAGCGGAATCGGCGATTCGAGCCACTTCAGCGTGTAGGTCATCGCGACCGCGTCGATGTTGACGCTGACGATCTCGCCGCTACCTGCGCCGCCGAGATACGTGCTCTTCACGATGTCGGCGTCGGCCGGGCACAGCGAGCCGTTGATGGGCTGTGACGGCGGCGGCCCTTGCGTGCCGCAGCTCGAACCGGAACATTGGGGCGCATTGATCGGCGCGGGTGCGCCGCCGGAATCCCCTCCACCACAAGCAACCAGGAAAGGGGCAATGGCAAAGGCCGTTGCCACCCCCTTCGATAAGGCGTGCGACATGCCGCTGTCTCCAATCGTTTAATTGTGCGAGCTAATGTCGCCGCCTTGATTTTTGCTGTCAATTGATGAACCCGTCTAAAAAAGGCGATTGAAACGTATATCGCACTTTGAATCCTTGTCCGACATGGCAATCGGTAAGAATTAAAACGGGCGAGGGGCTGCCGAAAGCTGCCGGAGTGGGGATGTGCCACGCCCGGCAGGCTGTCGAGGAGCCTTCCTGCGTATAACGGCAGCGTTTAAAGCGACGGTATCCGGTTTATCCCTATTCGGGATTGACTGGATAAAGAAGGGGCGGGATTAATTCACTGGTAATCGCGCAATGGAAAGCTTGTAAATATTTGTAAATACGCGAACCGGATTTTATATATTGCCTGATACGGGTAAATAAAAAGCCGGCCAGTGGCCGGCTTTGCATCGCATGAGACGATGATCAGCGCTTGAGGCCGGCGTCTTCGGCCGCACCGATGTTCAGGTTCATGCACTGGATCGCGGCGCCCGACGCGCCCTTGCCGAGGTTGTCGAGGCGCGCGACGGTGACGAAGCGCTCTTCGTTGCCGAACACGAACAGGTCGACGCGGTTCGTGTCGTTGTTCGCCTGCACGTCGAAGAAGCCGCTGTCGAGGTTCGCGTCCGCATCGAACGGCGCGACGCGCACGAACGCTTCGTTCGCGTAGTACTCGGCGAACACGCGCTGCACGTCCTGCGGCGTCGCGCGTTTCGCGAGCTGGTCGGGCGTGAAGTAGGTCGTCACCGCGAGACCCTTCAGGAACGGGCCGACGATCGGCGTGAAGATCGGCGGGTTCGCGAGGCCGGTGTGCGCGGCCATTTCCGGCAGGTGCTTGTGCGCGAGGCCGAGCGCGTACGGGCGCGGGCTCGCGAGCTTGCCGCCCGGCGCGGCGCTCTCGTAGTCGGCGATCATCGATTTGCCGCCGCCGCTGTAGCCGGTGATCGAGTAGCTGTGCGCGGCGAACGTCGGCGCGACGATGCCCGCATCGACGAGCGGACGCATGGCGAGCACGAAGGCCGATGCGTGGCAGCCCGGCACCGCGATGCGCTTCGACGTGCGAATCTTCTCGCGCTGCGCGGGAGTCAGCTCCGGCAGGCCGTACGCCCAGTCGGCGCTGGTGCGGAACGCGGTGCTTGCGTCGATCAGCGTCGTGTTCGGGTTCTCGACGAGCGACGCCGATTCGCGCGACGCGACGTCCGGCAGGCACAGGAACGTGACGTCCGACGCGTTGATCAGGCGGCGGCGCTCGTCGACGTCCTTGCGCTTCGCTTCTTCGATGCGCAGGATCTCGATGTCGTTGCGCGCCGACAGGTATTCGAAGATCTTGAGGCCGGTCGTGCCTTCCTGGCCGTCGACAAAAACTTTGGTGCTCATTTCGCTCTCACTGAATGAAACGGGGGCCCGCGCCCGGAAGCCGCCATTTTAAGACGTCATCCGGCAGGCCTGCAGCGCGCGGGGCGAAAAAAAGACGGCCCTGGCGGCCGTCTTGTGTCCCTTTGACGCCCGGCGGCCGCCCGCAGGCGCCGGGGCGCGTTCAGCGCTTGCCGGCCGTCCAGCGCGCCGTCGCTTCGGCGATGCGCCGGCCGAATGCCTTCCCGGTCTCGAGGTCGCCCGGCAGCGGGCCCTCGTCGGGCGTCGAATCCGCCGGCGACTGCGCGAGCAGGCCCGTCGAGCCGCCGAGGTAGTTGATGTCGTTGCGCGTGGCCGCCTTCGTGTTGGCCGGCATCAGGCTCGTGCCGACCCACACCATCCCATGCTGCATCGACAACGTGACGAAATACTGAATCGTCGAGAATTTGTCGCCGTTCATCGTCGCGGAGTTCGTGAAGCCCGCGGCGATCTTGTCCTTCCACTTCTGCGTGAACCATGCTTTCGACGTGGCATCGGCAAACTGCTTGAACTGCGCCGACGGGCCGCCCATGTAGGTCGGCGCGCCGAAGACGATCGCGTCGGCCGCGTCGAGCGCGGCCCAGCTTGCGTCGTCGATGTCGCCGACGGCGAGCAGGCGCACGGTCGCGCCGGCGTCCTGCGCGCCCGCGTGAACGGCCTCGGCCAGTTTCTGCGTGTGACCGTAGCCGCTGTGATAGACGATGACGATGTTCGACATGAAGCGTTCTCCGGAAAGGAACGGGAACGGCGGCCGCAGCGGCCCGCCGCGTCGCGCGCCGCGGTCAGGCGGCGCGACCGGCGCGCGGGATGGTGCGCAACCGGAGCGACGAGTCTAGCAAGCCGACATGACGGAAAGCATGCATGCGCGGCGCGCGGCATTTCGCCGATTCGGGCCCGTCGCGGCGCGAGTCACTGCCCGTAAGTGACGACCAGTCGCGCGGTGCCGATCGCCAGCGTGCCGATCTCGTGATCGAACATCGGCGCGGGGCGGCCCTGTGCGACGCGCAGGTCGGTGCCCTTCAGCGCGTAGATGGTGATGACGTAGCTGTGCGGCTTGCCGGGCGGCGGGCACGGGCCGCCGTAGCCGTCGATCCCGAAGTCGTTGCGCGCTTCGCTCGCGCCGATGCGCCGCAGGAAACCGGACGCGCTCGCGTCGGCGGGCAGGCTCGTGACCGTGGCCGGGATGCCCGCCACCGCCCAGTGCCACCAGCCGTGCCCGGGGGCGTCGGGATCGAAGATCGTGACCGCGTAGCCGCGCGTGCCGGGCGGCGGGTTGCGCCAGGTGAGCTGCGGCGAGCGGTTGCCGCCCTTGCAGTCGCCGCGGTCGAACACGTTCGCGGCGCCGACGCGCCCGCCGGGCGTCAGGTCGTCGCTCGAGACGGTGAAGGGGCCTTCCGCATGAGCGGGCAGCGCCGCGAAGGCGGCGGCGCAGAAAAGGGCGGTGATGAACGGGGACGGGCGACCCGATGGCGCAGGCGGAGTGATCCGGCGATCCACACGCATATGGCGCTTCTCCCGTCACGTGGGCCGGGTCGATGCTCCCGGCATTGTTGGCGTTGTGCGTTGCGTGCGCAGCTGATGGCGGCGACAGATCCAGTCTAGCATTAGGGTTCGATGAGCGACGCATGTCGCGCCCCACGATTGCGGCAGATGTTTGCGCGGATCGATGGACGAAAAAAAGCCGCTCGCGGTGAAGCGAGCGGCTTTGTCGGCCAGGACGCAGGCCCGTACAGGCCGGCGCGGCGTTACTCCTTGGGGGCTGTGGCGCCGCCGTGCGCCGCCGACCACTCGGCCGGTGCGTGCAGGAATTTCTCGACTTCGTCGAGCGTCTTCGTCTCGAAGTAGCCCGACGCCTTCGCGACGCGCAGCACGTCCCACCACGTGGCGAGCGCGTGCAGGTCGACGTCGATGTCCTTCAGGACCGACACGCTTTCCTTGAAGATGTTGTAGTGGAACAGCACGAAGCAGTGGTTCACCGTCGCGCCCGCGGTGCGCAGCGCGTTGACGAAGTTGATCTTGCTGCGGCTGTCGGTCGTCAGGTCTTCCACGAGCAGTACGCGCGAGCCTTCTTCCAGATGGCCTTCGATCTGCGCGTTGCGGCCGAAACCCTTCGGCTTTTTACGCACGTACTGCATCGGCACCATCATGCGATCCGCGAGCCATGCCGCGAACGGGATACCGGCCGTTTCGCCACCCGCCACCGCGTCGATCTGCTCGAACCCGACGTCGCGCATGATCGTCGTTTCCGCCATTTCCATCAGCGCGCGACGCACGCGCGGGTAGGAGATCAGCTTGCGGCAGTCGATATAGACGGGGCTTGCCCAGCCGGACGTGAAGATGAACGGTTTTTCGGCGTTGAAGTGCACCGCCTGCACTTCGAGCAGGATTTTGGCGGTCGTATCCGAGATCGACTGACGATCGTAGCCTGTCATGGGCATTCCTTGGGTGTTGAGCGAGAAGCGGGCGCGGGCCCGGTGGCGCAGCAAGGGGAACCTGCCCAAGGGGCGGGGGCGCGATCGGAGGGCCAATCGCATCGCTGCGCGCGTAGCCCGCTATTTTACCCGATTCAGGCCGGTTTTCGGCGGAATTCGCGCAGGTTCGCGGCGCCGCTCACCACCGGCGAAACAAACGGGGCGCGACCGTCCGGACGCTGATGCGCGGGATGCGGCGCTGCACCAACACATGGCATGCGCGGGGTGTACACTAGGCGACCCTTAGAAATCGTTCAGTACTTTGTACTTTCCTCTTGCCACCCGCCAAGGTTCGATGGCGTGCCGACCCGGCGCGTCGCGTGCCGTCTCGCAGTCGACCATCCTCTCGATTCAAGCAGACGCGGCTCAAGGTGCTGTGTACTAAATCGTCAAAATTTCGCATGTCTCTCGCAGGTCAATCATGGACGAACAACTGAAGCAGGCCGCTCTCGCCTATCACCAGAACCCGAAACCCGGCAAGATTTCGGTCACTCCCACCAAGCCGCTGTCGAACCAGCTCGATCTGTCGCTCGCGTATTCGCCGGGCGTCGCGGCCGCGTGCGAGGCGATCCACGCCGATCCGCTCGACGCGCAGAAGTACACGTCGCGCGGCAACCTGGTCGGGGTCATCACGAACGGTACGGCCGTGCTCGGCCTCGGCAACATCGGCCCGCTCGCCGCGAAGCCGGTGATGGAAGGCAAGGGCTGCCTCTTCAAGAAATTCGCGGGCATCGACGTGTTCGACATCGAACTGTCGGAATCCGACCCCGACAAGCTCGTCGAGGCGATCGCGATGCTCGAGCCGACGCTCGGCGGCATCAACCTCGAAGACATCAAGGCGCCGGAATGCTTCTACATCGAGCAGAAGCTGCGCGAGCGCATGAAGATTCCGGTCTTCCACGATGACCAGCACGGCACCGCGATCATCGCGTCGGCCGCGATCCTGAACGGCCTGAAGGTCGTCGGCAAGAAGCTCGCCGAAGTGAAGCTCGTCTGCTCGGGCGCCGGCGCCGCGGCCATCGCGTGTCTGGACCTGCTGGTGAACCTCGGCCTGACGAAGTCGAACATCCTCGTCGCCGATTCGAAGGGCGTGATCTACGAAGGGCGCGGCAACCTCGATCCGTCGAAGCAGCGCTATGCGGCGACCACCGACGCACGCACGCTCGCCGACGCGATCGTCGGTGCGGACGTGTTCCTCGGCTGCTCGAGCGCGGGCGTGCTGAAGCAGGACATGGTCAAGACGATGGGCGACAAGCCGCTGATCCTGGCGCTCGCGAACCCGGAACCGGAAATCCGCCCGGAAGACGCGAAGGCCGTGCGCCCGGACGCGATCGTCGCGACCGGCCGTTCGGACTACCCGAACCAGGTCAACAACGTGCTGTGCTTCCCGTTCATCTTCCGCGGCGCGCTCGACGTCGGCGCGACGACGATCACGGAAGAAATGAAGCTCGCCTGCGTGCGCGCGATCGCCGAGCTGGCCGAGGAAACCGACCAGAGCGAGGAAGTCGCGAAGGCGTATGAAGGCCACTCGCTCGAATTCGGGCCGGACTACCTGATTCCGAAGCCGTTCGACCCGCGCCTGATCATCAAGATCGCGCCGGCCGTGGCGCAGGCCGCGATGGATTCGGGCGTTGCCACGCGCCCGATCCAGGACATGGACGCGTACCGCGAGCAGCTCGGCGCGACGGTCTACCGCACGGGCATGGTGATGCGCCCGGTGTTCGCGACCGCGAAGAAGAAGCAGGCCCGCATCGTGTTCGCCGAAGGCGAAGACGAGCGCGTGCTGCGTGCCGCGCAGTTCGTGCTGCAGGAAAAGATCGCGCAGCCGATCATCGTCGGCCGTCCGTCGGTCGTCGACATGCGCCTGCAGAAGATCGGTTCGAAGCTGAAGGCCGGCACCGATTTCGAAATCGTCGATCCGGAAGACGATGCGCGCTACCACCGCTACTGGCAGGCGTATCAGGAGATCGGCGCGCGCGACGGCGTGACGCCGGAAGTCGCGAAGGCCGCGATGCGCAAGTTCAACACGCTGATCGGCGCGATGCTCGTGCACCTGGGCGACGCGGACGGGATGATCTGCGGGATGATCGACACGTTCCACAGCCACCTGAAGTTCATCGAGCAGGTGCTGGGCCGTGCGAAGGGCGCCGAGCACTTCGCGGCGATGAACCTGCTGATGCTGCCGGGCCGCAACCTGTTCCTGTGCGACACGTACGTGAACGAGCTGCCGAGCGCCGAACAGCTCGCCGACATGACGATCCAGGCCGCGGCCGAGATCGAGCGTTTCGGCATCGCGCCGAAGGCCGCGCTGCTGTCGAACTCGAACTTCGGCAGCGCGCCGTCGGCGTCGTCGCGCCGGATGGCCGAGGCCCGCAAGCTGATCGTCGAACGCGCACCGGGCCTGGAAGTCGACGGCGAAATGCACGGCGACGCCGCGCTGTCCGAAGTGGTCCGCAAGGCCGCGTTCCCGGGCACGACGCTGTCGGGCGAAGCGAACCTGCTGATCATGCCGAACGTCGAAGCCGCGAACATCGCGTACAACCTGCTGAAGATGGTCGGCGGCGAAGGCGTGACGGTCGGCCCGTTCCTGCTTGGCGCGGCGAAGCCGGTCCACATCCTGACGCCGGCCGCGACCGTGCGCCGGATCATCAACATGACGGCCGTTGCTGCCGCGAACGTGAACACGAAGTAAGTTCGCGCCCGCGTGTGCCGCGCGTGATGCGCGGCGCAATGAAAAACGCCACGGAACCTGCGTTCCGTGGCGTTTTTTTATCGCGAATCGCCGGCGGTGCGGGTAGGCGCCCTGACTGCGGGCGCCCGCCGCGTGCCGTTACGCGACCTGCTGGTGCGACTGGCCGCTTGCCGGCGAACGCCACTTCGCAAGCAGCGTGCTCCACTTCTGGCGTACCGCGCGCAGGTTGTTCTCCTTCACGTGGCCGTAGCCGCGAATGCCGTCCGGCAGCGCCGCGAGCTCGAGCGCGAGCGGGCGGTTGGCCGCGTTCAGCTTGGCCGTCACCTCGTCGATCAGCGCTTCGTACTCGCCGATCAGCGCGCGCTCGGTGCGGCGCTCCTCGGTGCGGCCGAACGGGTCGAGCCCCGTGCCGCGCAGGAATTTCGCCTTCGCGAGCCACCGGAACGCCGACATCATCCACGGGCCGTACGCCTTCTTCACGAGATGGCCGTGTGCGTCCGCCTTCGCGAACAGCGGCGGCGCGAGGTGGAATTTCAGCTTCCAGTCGCCTTCGAACTGTGCGGACAGGCGCGCGAGGAACGCGGGATCGGACTGCAGCCGCGCGACCTCGTATTCGTCCTTGTACGCCATCAGCTTGAACAGGTTGCGCGCGACCGCTTCGGTCAGCTGCTCCTGCACCGTGTCGCCGTCAGCCAGCGTGCGCTCGGCTGCCCGCACCTTGTCGACGAATGCGGCGTAGCGCGATGCGTATGCGGCGTTCTGGTACGCGGTGAGGAACTCCACGCGCTTCGCGATCAGCGCGTCGACCGCCTTCTTCGTGTGCAGCGCGATCACCGTGGCGCCTTGCGTGGCGCGTGCATCGCCGGCCGCGGCCTGCTTCACGCTGGCCAGGTCGTGCGCGGCGCGGCGGCCCCAGTCGAAGGCCGCGCGGTTCTTCTCGACCGACACCGCGTTCAGCTCGATCGCGCGTTCGAGCGACGCGAGCGTGAGCGGCAGCCAGCCTTTCTGCCACGCGTAGCCGAGCACGAACGGGTTCGTGTAGATCGCGTCGCCGAGCAGCGCGACCGCGAAGCGGTTCGCGTCGATGAAATCGACGGCTTCGCCCGCCGCCGCGCGGATGTCGTTCTCCGCGGACAGGCCCGGGAACGCCCAGTTCGGGTTCTTGATGAACTCCGCGGTCGGCGTCTGCGCGCTGTTGACGACGACGCGCGTCGTGTCGTGGCGCATCCGCGACGTGCATTCGTCGCCGGCCGTGACGATCGCGTCGCAGCCGATCACGAGATCGGCTTCGCCCATTGCGATCCGGGTTGCGTGGATGTCGGTCGGCGCGTGCGAGATCTGCACGTGGCTCATCACGGCGCCGCCTTTCTGCGCGAGGCCCGTGACGTCGAGCACGGTCACGCCCTTGTTCTCCAGGTGCGCGGCCATCCCGAGCAGCGCGCCGATCGTCACGACGCCCGTGCCGCCGACGCCCGTGACGAGTACGCCGTATGCACGGTCGATGTCCGGCAGCGTCGGTTCCGGGATCGGCGGCAGCGCGCTGCCGTCGACCGACACCGCCTTCGGCTTCTTCAACTGGCCGCCTTCGACCGTGACGAAGCTCGGGCAGAAGCCCTTCACGCACGAAAAGTCCTTGTTGCAGCTCGACTGGTTGATCTGGCGCTTCGTGCCGAACTCCGTTTCCAGCGGTTCGACCGACAGGCAGTTCGACTGCACCGAGCAGTCGCCGCAGCCTTCGCACACCGCTTCGTTGATCACGACGCGCTTGGCCGGGTCCGGATACGTGCCGCGCTTGCGGCGGCGGCGCTTCTCGGTCGCGCAGGTCTGGTCGTAGATCAGGATCGTCGTGCCTTCGATCTCGCGCAGCTCGCGCTGCACGTCGTCGAGCTGGTCGCGGTGATGGATCGTCACGCCCGGCGCGAGCAGCGTCTTCTGGCCGTCGTACTTCTCCGGCTCGTCGGTGACGATCACGATCTTCTTCGCGCCTTCGGACGCGAGCTGGTGCGTGATCTGCGGCACCGTCAGCACGCCGTCGACCGGCTGGCCGCCCGTCATCGCAACGGCGTCGTTGTAGAGGATCTTGTAGGTGATGTTCGCCTTCGACGAAATCGCCGCGCGCACGGCCAGCAGGCCCGAGTGGAAATAGGTGCCGTCGCCGAGGTTCGCGAACACGTGCTTCTCGTCCGTGAACGGCGCCTGGCCGATCCACGGCACGCCTTCGCCGCCCATCTGGCTGAAGGTGCTCGTGCTGCGGTCCATCCACACGGTCATGTAGTGGCAGCCGATGCCGGCGATTGCGCGCGAGCCTTCCGGCACGTTGGTCGACGTGTTGTGCGGGCAGCCCGAGCAGAACCACGGCTTGCGCTCGGTCTGCACGTGCGGCTTCGCGAGTGCCATTTCCTTCGCGTTGATGACGGCGAGCCGCGCGGCGATGCGCGCACGCACCTCGGACGGCAGCTCGAACTTCTCGAGGCGCGTCGCGATCGCCTTCGCGATGATCGCGGGCGATAGTTCGTAGTGCGCGGGCAGCAGCCAGTTGCCCATCGGCACCGACCATTCGCCGCCGGCGCCGTCCTTTTCGTCGAACTTGCCGAACACGCGCGGCCGTTGCGCGTCGGGCCAGTTGTACAGCTCTTCCTTGATCGCGTATTCGAGGATCTGGCGCTTTTCCTCGACGACGAGGATTTCGTCGAGGCCGCGCGCGAACGCCTGCGCGCCCTGCGCTTCGAGCGGCCACACGCAGCCGACCTTGTAGAGCCGGATGCCGATCTGCGCGCAGGTTTCGTCGTCGAGGCCGAGGTCGGTCAGCGCCTGGCGCACGTCGAGGTACGCCTTGCCGCCCGTCATGATCCCGAAGCGCGCGCTTGGCGAGTCGATTTCGATCCGGTCGAGCTTGTTCGCACGCACGTATGCGAGCGCCGCGTACCACTTGTAGTCGAGCAGCCGCGCTTCCTGGACGAGCGGCGGATCCGGCCAGCGGATGTTCAGGCCACCGTCCGGCAGGATGAAGTCGGTCGGCAACACGATCTCGGTGCGATGCGGGTCGATGTCGACCGACGCCGACGATTCGACGACGTCCGTCACGCACTTGAGCGCGACCCACAGGCCCGAGTAGCGGCTCATCGCCCAGCCGTGCAGGCCGAAATCGAGATATTCCTGCACGTTGGACGGGAACAGCACGGGCAGCCCGCAGACCTTGAAGATGTGTTCGGACTGGTGCGCGAGCGTCGACGATTTCGCCGCGTGATCGTCGCCGGCGAGCACGAGCACGCCGCCGTGCTGTGACGAGCCGGCCGAGTTCGCGTGCTTGAATACGTCGCCGGTGCGGTCGACGCCCGGGCCCTTGCCGTACCACATGCCGAACACGCCGTCGTGCTTCGCGCCGGGGAACAGGTTCACCTGCTGCGAGCCCCACACGGCGGTGGCGGCGAGATCTTCGTTGAGGCCGGGCTGGAATACGATTTGATGGGCCGCCAGATGCTGCTTGGCTTTCCAGAGCGACAGGTCGAGGCCGCCGAGCGGCGAACCGCGATAGCCGGAGATGAAGCCGGCCGTATTGAGACCGGCGGCGCGGTCGCGTTCCTGCTGGAGCATCGGCAGGCGCACGAGGGCCTGAATGCCGCTCATGTACGCGCGACCGCGTTCCAGTGTGTATTTGTCATCAAGCGTGACGGACTTCAGCGCGGCTTCTAGGGACGCGCGTTGGCCTGCGTCTAGCGGGGCATTCATTAACAGTCTCCTCCACCCAGTTTGGGATCACCAAAACTCGACTGCTCCGGCGTCTTGTGGACGCGTCGGCAGTGGCCGGCATATTGGCCGGTTTTAAGTGATGGTAGCACTGGGGCAAACCCGCCGCCCATCGGTTGGGCTACGGGGTGGATTGCGGCGCTGCGTCAGAAAAACAGGGCGGAATGATGCGTTACATCATGTAAAAGCATGTAAAGCTGGCCCCATCTGCGTCCAAATGCCATTAATCTTGTCGGCCTGCCGGAGGTGCCCGGCCGCGTTGGTTCGATTCGACGCGTTCGGGGAGGCGCCGGCAGTTTTACAGGAGGTGCAATGAACACACGCCATATCCAGAGTTTCCTGATCGTGTCCGCCGCGTTTTTCGCGATGACCGGCCCGGTGCGCGCGCAAGGCGCGAGCGCACTGGCGGCAGCCGGCGCGCAGATGCGTCAGATCGTGCCGGCGCAGGATGCCGCCGCTCAGCCGTCGGCCGAGCGCGCCATCGAGTCGAAGGCGAACGCACGTTGATCCGGTCGCGCGGCCGGAGGGCCGCGCCGGAACGCAAAAAGGGCGGGAATCGAAGGATTCCCGCCCTTTTTCTTTGTGCCGCCGGATCATGCGGCCGGCCCGCTTGCCCCGGGCGGCCGCGCCGGCTGCGTCAGGCCTTGTCCTGCACGACGCCGCGGCGGATCTGGTCGAGCTCGATCGACTCGAACAGCGCCTTGAAGTTGCCTTCGCCGAAGCCCTGGTTGCCCTTGCGCTGAATGATCTCGAAGAAGATCGGCCCGATCTGGTTCTCGGTGAAGATCTGCAGCAGCAGGTCGTCGCGCGCGCCGTCGATCAGGATCTTGCGCTTCTTCAGTTCGTCCAGCGATTCGCCGTGGTCCGGCACGCGGCGGTCGACCAGTTCGTAATACGTGTCGATCGTGTCGAGCAGCTTCACTTCCTTGCCGCGCAGGCCGTCGACCGCGCCGTAGATGTCGTTCGTGCCGAGCGCGATGTGCTGGATGCCTTCGCCGTGATACGCGTCGAGGTATTCCTGGATCTGGCCGGCGGTGTCCGAGCCTTCCTCGTTGATCGGGATTCGGATCTTGCCGCACGGCGACGTCATCGCCTTCGACTTCACGCCCGTCACCTTGCCTTCGATGTCGAAGTAGCGGACTTCGCGGAAGTTGAACAGGCGTTCGTAGAACTCGGCCCATTCCTGCATGCGGCCGCGATGCACGTTGTGCGTCAGGTGGTCGATGTAGGTGAGGCCGTGGCCGGCCGGGTTCGGGTTCGCGCCTTCGATCGGCTCGAAATCGACGTCGTAGATGCTGATGTTGCCGATCGAGCCCGGCTGCGCGCCGTTCTTGCCGCGCCAGCGGTCGACGAAATAGATCAGCGAATCGCCGATGCCCTTGATCGCCGGGATGTTCAGCTCCATCGGGCCCGTCTTGTTGTCGAAGCCCCAGGCGCCGAGCTCGAGCGCGTGCTTGTACGCCTTCGCGGCGTCCTGCACGCGGAACGCGATCGCGCAGATCGACGGGCCGTGCAGGCGCGCGAAGCGTTGCGCGAACGAATCCGGTTCGGCGTTGATGATGAAGTTGATGTCGCCCTGACGGTAGACCGTCACGTCCTTGTGGCGGTGACGCGCGATCGCGGTGAAACCCATCCGTTCGAACAGTTGTCCGAGCGCTTTCGGGTCCGGTGCCGTGTATTCGATGAATTCGAAGCCGTCGGTGCCGACGGGGTTGTCCCAGTTGGGGATCTGCATGTCGTGTCTCCTGTGCGGGGCGATCGGCCGGCGCGATGCGCGCATGCCCGGCCTGGTTCGATGTCGACGGTCGCGCACGTGTCGGTGTGCGCAACGTGATCGGTACGTGCGACAGAGTGTAGCGGGCAGTCGCGAGCGTAAACTTGCGAAATTAATCGCCCGTGCCTACGATGGCGCAATTTCCCGTCTTTAAATAATCAATGGAGGGCAGAAAATGGCGCAAGCCGAACTGGATGCCATCGACCGGCGGATTCTCGCGATTCTTCAGGAGAACGGGCGCCTGTCGAACCAGGAGATCGCCGAGCGCGTGAACCTGTCGCCGAGCCCGTGCCTGCGGCGGATCCGTCGGCTCGAGGAGATCGGCGTGATCACCGGCTATGTCGCGCTGCTGAATCCGCAGAAGCTCGGGCTCGATCTGCTCGCGTACGTGAGCGTGCGGCTCGAGAAGCGCGGCGGCCTGGCGCCGGTGCGGGCCGACGAGAGGTCCGCGCGCGCGGGTGCGACCCATGCGGACCTGTTTCGTGCAGCCGTGCAGACCTGGCCGGAAGTGGTCGCGTGCCACGCGATGACGGGAGACATGGATTACCTGCTGCGCGTGCAGGTCGAAGACATGGCGCATTTTTCCCGCTTCGTGCAGGAGCATTTGCTGCACCACCCGTCGGTGATCGACGTGAAGACGAGCTTTTCGCTCGAATGCTTCAAGGAAACGACGGCGTTGCCGATTCGTTCGGTGCGCTAGCGCGCCGGGCAAGGAAGGGGAGGAGGAGAGGCCGGGCGCGCTGCAGGCGCGGCCCGGCTGGCCGACGTTACGCCGTCAGGGCGGCGGGCATCAGCGATTCGATGAACTTCGTCGTGCGGCGCGCCTGGCGCTTCATCGCATAGTCGAACACGGCAGCCTGTTCCTGCATCATCTCGGCGATGATCGTCGAGTGGTCGGCCGGCGGCAGCGACAGGTACGCATCGGCTTCGCCGTACGCATACTCGATCCGCATGCCGGACTTCTTCGCGATGTGCATCATCGTCGCATTGCGCGACAGGCAATGCATGTACAGCATCGTCACGTGCGTGTTGCGGCTGCGGATCGCCGCGCGCTCGAACAGCTTCGAGCCGACGCCGCGGCCGCGCGCGCTTTCGAGCACCGACACGCCGAATTCGGCCGTGCGCTTGTCGCCCTCGGCCGGCAGGTAGGCCAGGTGGCCGACGCCGATCAGTTCGAGGTCGTGGTCGAACACGCCGAACACGGTATCGCGACCGAAGTCGATCGTGCGGACATAGTTCTCGATCACGTGGTCGGGCACCATCTGGCCGAAGCGCAGCAGGCGGTCCTCTTCGTCGAGCGAGAGAAAGTGGGTGAGCATTTGCTCACGGTCTTTGGAAGCCAGTTCCCTGACGAGAACCGGCGCATTACCGGCGGTGCCGACGACTGCGGCAGGGCCGTTGAATTGCGTGTTCATCGTGGGTTCCTCAATGTGACCGTACAGCGGGTTGTGCAACGCAACAGCATTTTACCCGAGTGTGGCCCGTCGGATTGGGGAAAACCCGTATCTCATCTTGAGGGTGAATTCTAAATCCGCTTAGTTAAAACACTATCTATTTGATTTTTAAGTGATTTAAAATTCATCATATGAAACGCGTGGCAGGCGGTCGCAGTGTGCCCGTCGCGCAACGTTTGCTGCTGCGCGGCAATCAGGCCGGCGTCAGCCCGCGCTCGATCAGGTCGATCACCTGTTCGGCGAAGTCGCGGTAACCGAGGCGGCCGCCCGGCTTCAGCCACGTGAACGTCCAGTTGATCATCCCGAACACCATCATCGTCACCGATGTCTGGTTTTCCTTCGAGATGCGGTCCGGGTACGCGCGCGCCAGCTGCCGCGCGAATGCCGCGACGATGTCCCGCTGGCGGTCGAGCACGATTTCCCGCTGCGCGTCCTCGAGATACTTCACGTCGTTGAGCAGCGCGACGTGGCGGCTGTGCGACGTCTCGTATTCGGCGAGGAACGCGCGCACGAGTTCGGCAAACGCGTCGCGCTCGCTGAGGCCGCGCCGCTGGCTCGCCCCCTCGACCTCGGCGATGATCAGCATCAGCCGTTTCGTGTAGCGGTCGAGCAGGTCGAACAGGATCGCTTCCTTGCTCTCGTAATAGTGATAGAGACGTGCCTTCGACGTGCCGCTCGCGGTCGCGAGATCGGACATCGACGTGCTCGGGTAGCTCGTCTGCGCGAATTTCTCGGCGGCGAGATCGAGGATCTGCTCGCGCTGGGATTCGTGGTCGGGCGCTCGGGTACGGGCCATGGTCGAATGCGGAAGATTAGCGGTGCGTGGCTGCCGTGCGGGCCGCGCGCACCTGCGTGGAAGAGAGGGCGGCGGGCGCGTCGTCCTGCACCTCGAGCCGGCCGGCTGCCGCGAGCTCGCGGCAGCGCCACCAGGCGATCGAGTCGCTGACGAACAGCCCGCCGCGGTCGGCGTCGGCCATGATGCTGCCGACGAGGCGCCGTGCAGGCAGCCAGTCGGTTGCGGCGCGAGAGACGATCAGCGCGTCGAGATCGGCGTAGTGGCCGCTCTTGATCGTGTTGCTGACCCAGTAGCGAAGTTCGGCGTTATGGTGCTTCGCCTCCTGCCATTCGAGCGCGAGGCGGCCGATGCGCAGCACCGAGATCGGCGCGGCTACCGGTCGTTTGCGCGCCAGCTCGGCAGGCGAGAACATCCCGGTCGAGCACGCCTGGTCGGTGCGCGACAGCGACGCCCGCTGCGCGGTGTCGAGGTCGGCGGCCGACAGCCGCACCTCGTTCAGGCGCTGCGGGACGTTGCGCAGGTGGTAGGCGACGCGGCGCAGCAGCAGCTTGTCGCCGACGCTCGGCGCATGCCACACGACCACCTGGCCGGTATCCATCGCGAGCTGGTCGAGGCGCGCGAACTCGTCGCCGATTTCCGCGTTCCAGTCGGGGATCTGGTCGCCGAGCACGCGCTGCCAGAAGGCGGCGCGCGTGTCGGGCGTCTCGTCGGCGCCCTTGAGCGGCCCGACGCCGAGATCGTCGAGCAATCCGACGACGCGCTCGTCGCGCCCGGCTTGCGCGAGTGCCTCGCGCAGCGACGCGGCGGCGGTGCCGCCCTGAATCACATGAATGGTACTCATCGGCCTGTCGTCAACAAAAGAAAACCGCCGGCCGGGCGGACGTTGCGATGTCCAGCCGGCCGGCGGCCCCTAGTGTAAGCGAGATGTGTGACGGCGAGAAACCGTCCGGCGCCGCGACGCGATGCCGCTCAACGTTCGTCGAAGCTCACGACGACTTTGTCGCTGATCGGGTGGCACTGGCACGTGAGCACGAAACCGTCCTTCACTTCGTGTTCCTCGAGCGTGTAGTTCTTCTCCATCCGCACTTCACCCTCGATCACCTTCGCGCGGCACGTGCAGCACACGCCGCCCTTGCATGCGTAAGGCAGCGCGAGGCCCGCGCGCAGGCCGACGTCGAGCAGGCTGACGCCTTCGTACGGCAGGCGCAGCTTGCGCTTCTTGCCGTCGAGCACGATTTCCAGGTCGGCGGCCGGCGTCTGGTCGGTGATCTCGACGACGGGCGCGCCGGCCTGCGGCAGCGGCGTGCCGAAGCGCTCGACATGCACCTTCGCCTGCGGCACGCCGCCCGCTTTCAGTGCGGCTTCGGCCGCGTCCATCATCGGCGCGGGGCCGCAGATGAACGCCTCGTCGATCGCGTCGGCCGGCGTCAGCGTGTCGAGGAATTCCGCGCATTTCTCCTGGTCGAGCACGCCGTTGAACAGCTCGACGTCCTGCAGGTCGTCCGACAGCACGTGATAGAGGACGAAGCGGTTCATGTAGCGGTTCTTCAGGTCCTCCAGCTCCTCCGCGAACATGATCGCGTCGACGCTGCGGTTGCCGTAGATCAGCGTGAACGTGCTGCGCGGTTCGAGTTCGAGCGTCGTCTTCACGATCGCGAGCACGGGCGTGATCCCCGAGCCGCCGGAAAACGCGACGTACTGCTTGCCGTGATCGGCGTTCAGGTGCGTGAAGAAGCGGCCGTCCGGCGTCATCACGTCGATCGTGTGGCCCGGCTTCAGCGAGTCGAACGCGAAGTTCGAGAAGCGGCCGCCGCGCACGCGCTTGATGCCGATGCGCAGTTCGCCGTCGCGGTCGTAGTCCGTCGTGCCGACGCAGATCGAATACGAGCGGCGCGTCTCCTCGCCGTCGATGTGGGTCTTCAGCGTGACGAACTGGCCCTGCGTGAAGCGGTACGCGTCGCGCAGCTCGGGCGGCACGTCGAAGGAGACGGTGACGGCGTCGGCGGTCTCGGGCCGCACGTCGCGGATACGCAGCGGATGAAATTGCGGGGTCGCCATGATCAGTAAGGTTTGAAGTAGTCGAAGGGTTCGCGGCAGTCGACGCAGCGATACAACGCCTTGCAGGCCGTGGACGCGAATTGCGCGAGACGTTCGGTGCGGGCGGAGCCGCAGCGCGGGCACGCGGGTGCTGCAACCGGCCGGGGCATGAAACGCACGACGTTCTCCCGCGGCGCGGCGCTGCCGCACTGGCCGACCGGCGGCGCGATGCCGTAGGCGCGCAGCTTGTCGCGCGCTTCCTGCGTGATCCAGTTGGTCGTCCACGCGGGCGCGAGCACCGTCTCGATCCGATGCGGCGGGAGGCCGGCGGCCTGCAGCGCCGCGGCGACGTCCTCGGCGATCTGCGACATCGCCGGGCAACCCGAGTAGGTCGGCGTGATCACGACTTCGAGCAGGCCGTCGTCCGCGCGGCGGACGTCGCGCAGGATGCCGAGCTCGCGGATCGACACGACCGGAATCTCCGGGTCGGGCACGGCTTCGAGCACGTCCCATGCGCGGGCGAGCAGCGGGTCGTCGTGGCGCACGGCGGGCGCGGAGTTGGCGGGGGCGGCGGTCTGGACGGACATCGTCGGGCTCCGTGGCGTCGGCCGGTTACCAGCTTGCGCCGGGGTGCTGGCGCGCGAGGCTCTGCATTTCCGCGAGCAGGTAGCCCATGTGCTCCGAGTGCTCGCCCTGCTTGCCGGTCGTCACGTGCTGGACGGGCGCCGGCAGCGTGAGCGTCGCTTCCGCGAGCGCATCGTCCACGTCCGCGCGCCATGCGGCTTCGATCGCGGCGGGCGCCGGGCCGATGCCCGGTGCGGCGATCGCGTCGTCGATCGCATCGGCCGCGAAGAATTCGCTCGTGTACGGCGTCAGGTAGTCGAGCGCGTCCTGCGCGCGGCGGTGCGATTCGTCGGTGCCGTCGCCGAGACGAACGAGCCACTCGCGTGCGTGCTGCACGTGATAGCGGGTTTCCTTCACCGATTTCGCGGCGATCGCGGCGAGCTGCGGGTCGGTCGACGTTTCCAGCGCGCTCCACACGTGCAGCATCAGCGCCGCGTAGAGGAAGTTGCGCACGATCGTCACCGCGTAGTCCTTGTCGGCGTGCGCGGTGCCGGCGATTGGGCCGTAGTGCGGCAGCTCGGCGAGCGTGAAGTTCGCGAACTCGCGCTCGGTGCGGAAGTACGCGTAGTCGTCCTCGGTCTTCGTCGCGCCGGTGAGCTGGCGCTCGAGTTCGGCCGCGTGCGAATACAGCATGCGCGACTGGCCGATGAGGTCGAGGCTCATGTTGGTGAGCGCGATGTCTTCCTCGAGGATCGGGCCGTGGCCGCACCATTCGGCGTTGCGCTGACCGAGGATCAGCGCGTTGTCCGCGAGGCGCAGCACGTAGGAGAGGTGTTCGGGCGTGATCGTCATGGCGCGGGCGTTACATGTGGTTGACTTCGTCGGGCAGCGTGTAGAACGTCGGGTGGCGGTAGATCTTGTCGCCCGCCGGTTCGAACAGCTCGGCCTTCTCGTTCGGGTCCGACGCGGTGATCGCCGATGACGGCACCACCCAGATGCTCACGCCTTCCTGGCGGCGCGTGTAGACGTCGCGCGCCATGCGCAGCGCCATCGTCGCGTCGGCGGCGTGCAGGCTGCCGCAATGCTTGTGGTCGAGGCCCTGCTTGCTGCGCACGAACACTTCCCAGATCGGCCATTCCTTGTTCATCACTTTCTCCTGATTCCTGAATTCGAGGGTTGCCGCTCAGGCGGCGTGCTGTTCGGCGCGGGCCCGGCGCTTCGCTTCGTGCGCGAGCGCGGCTTCGCGCACCCAGGCGCCATCCGCGTGCGCTTTCACGCGGGTCGCGAGACGTTCCTTGTTGCACGGGCCGTCGCCGTTGACCACGCGCCAGAATTCGTCCCAGTCGATCGTGCCGTAGTCGTGATGGCCGCGCGCTTCGTTCCATTTCAGGTCGGGGTCGGGCAGTGTCACGCCGAGTACCTTCGCCTGGTCGACCGTCGCGTCGACGAACTTCTGCCGCAGGTCGTCGTTCGAGATCCGCTTGATGCCCCATTTCGCGGACTGGCTGCTGTGGACCGAATCGGCGTCGCTCGGGCCGAACATCATCAGCACCGGCCACCACCAGCGGTCCACGGCCTGCTGGACCATCGCGCGCTGCGCGTCGGTGCCCTTCATCATCGACAGCAGCGCGTCGAAACCCTGGCGCTGGTGGAACGACTCTTCCTTGCACACGCGAATCATCGCGCGCGCGTACGGGCCGTACGTGCAGCGGCACAGCGGGATCTGGTTCATGATCGCGGCGCCGTCGACCAGCCAGCCGATCACACCGACGTCGGCCCAGGTCGGCGTCGGGTAGTTGAAGATGCTCGAGTATTTCGCCTTGCCGGCGTGCAGCGCGTCGATCAGCGAATCGCGCGAAACGCCGAGCGTTTCGGCTGCGCTATATAGATAGAGGCCGTGGCCGGCTTCGTCCTGGACCTTTGCGAGCAGGATCGCTTTGCGCTTCAGGCTCGGCGCGCGGGAGATCCAGTTGCCTTCGGGCAGCATGCCGACGACTTCCGAATGCGCGTGCTGCGAGATCTGGCGAACCAGCGTCTTGCGATAGGCGTCGGGCATCCAGTCCTGCGGTTCGATCTTGCCGTCCGCGGCCATGACTGCATCGAACCGCGCCTGCTCGGGCGACTCGGCTGCGGCGTCCAGCGGCGCGACGTTGCCGGGGATGTCGAGGGATTGCGTGTACATGGCGAGGCTCTCGTCCGGTTGAATGTGTGCGAAGTATAAACCAACCGACCGGTCGGTTAATAAATTTCTTGCGGATTTGCCGTGAGACGCGGGTAAACGAGGGACGTCGGGGTGGGATCGAACGGTGCGAGCGCGGTCCCGCGCGTGGGTTCCGCGTCTTCTGCGGCACAATGCCCGCTTTCCGATGAGGATTTTGCCGATGTCATTCCGAAGCAGTATCGCCACGGCCGTGCTGGGTGCGGCCGTTTTCGTATCGCCGCTCGCGGCATCGGCTGCGCCGGCCGGATGGGTGGCCGCGTGGGCGACCGCGCTGCAGCCGATTCCCGACCTTGCCGCACCGCCGCCGCTCTATCGTGCGCCCGACGTGGCAGGGCGGACCGTGCGCCAGATCGTCTATCCGACGGTGTCGGGGCGGGCCGCGCGGATTCGTGTCAGTAACGCATACGGTCGTGTGCCGCTGGTCGTCGAGGCAGCGAGCCTCGCGCGCGCCGGTGACGGTGCGGCGCTCGCCGGCGGTGCGGCCGTGCCGGTGCGGTTCGGCGGTAAGGCCTCGGCGACGCTCGCACCGGGCCAGGAACTCGAAAGCGATCCGGTGGCGATCGACGTGACGGCCGGCCGGCCGTATGCGGTCAGCCTCCAGATGGGACCGAACCAACGGATGACGGTCTGGCACCGCGTGTCGAACCAGTTCAACTATGTATCGGCGCCGGGAGATCACGTGAGCGATCCGGACGCCGCCGTGTTCCGCACCCGTTTTACCCAATATGCGTGGGTGACCGAGCTGGCCGTCGAAGCCGGTTCCGCGCGGGCCAGTGTGGCGGCGATCGGCGATTCGATCACCGATGGCCTGCGCTCGAGCCTGAACCGGAACCGCCGCTGGCCGGATGCGCTGGCGCGTCGGCTGACGGCGTCGGGCGCGGATTCGGTCGGTGTCGTGAATCTCGGCATCAGCGGGAATCGGCTGCTCAGTGATTCTGCGTGCTACGGCACGTCGTTGGCGTCGCGGTTCGAACGGGATGCGCTGTCGCGTGAGGGCGTGAAGGCGGCGATCGTGCTGATCGGGATCAATGACATCAATTTCGCGGCGATGCCGCCGCGCGCGGGGCTCGATTGCGATCACCCGCATACGCAGGTGACCGCTGCGTCGCTGATTGACGGCTATCGCCGGCTGATCGAGGTGGCGCACCGTCAGGGCGTGAAGGTCTTCGGCGCGACGCTCACGCCGGCCGGGTTGCCGGCCGGACGCGAGGCGATACGGCTCGAGGTGAACCGGTGGATCCGGAGCGGTGGCGGGTTCGACGGTGTGGTCGACTTCGATGCGGTGCTGCGCGATCCGGCGCGCCCGAGCGTACTGCAGCGCCGATATGACAGCGGCGACGGCATCCATCCGAGCGACGCAGGTTATGCGGCGATGGCCGACGCGGTGCAGATCGAGCAGTTGCAGGCTGCCGTGGGCGGTAAGTGATGTCACGCGCGCTCTATATATAGAGCGCGCATGCTGCCGGCGGTCACCAAGCCAGCGAAGCTCCCTGGCCCACCGAGCCCCAAGCCCCCGTGCGCGGCAGCGCACGGGGGCTTTTTCAAAATATTTTCACAAAGGGGCTTGCGCGGATGGTGCGCGGTGCATAGAATCACGCCTCTTTCGCGCTAACGGAAACGCGGTGCGGAAGGGGAAGCGAAGTCGGTGGTGCGCAGCAGGTCAGGCGCGCGGCTGGCGCAGGAAGATGGGCCCCGCAGTCGCAACGAAGTAGTTAAAAAGTTGTTGACGAACTGCGAAACACGGTTCATAATCTCGCTTCTCTGCTGCTGAAAACGCGGCGCTGCTGAGAAATCAACGGTTTCTCGCAGAAATGCTCTTTAAAAATTAACAGCCGATAAGTGTGGGCGCTTGATGGAAGCGAGCTGATCTTCGGATCAGAAAGCGAAAGTATCAAGAGTCTCACACTAAAGTAAGTCAGGTTTATGAAGCAATTCATATACCTGTCAGCTTTGAGTGAGCGACCGGTTCTTAACAGAACCGAAAACAGTAACAGGTTTGAACTGAAGAGTTTGATCCTGGCTCAGATTGAACGCTGGCGGCATGCCTTACACATGCAAGTCGAACGGCAGCACGGGTGCTTGCACCTGGTGGCGAGTGGCGAACGGGTGAGTAATACATCGGAACATGTCCTGTAGTGGGGGATAGCCCGGCGAAAGCCGGATTAATACCGCATACGATCTACGGATGAAAGCGGGGGACCTTCGGGCCTCGCGCTATAGGGTTGGCCGATGGCTGATTAGCTAGTTGGTGGGGTAAAGGCCTACCAAGGCGACGATCAGTAGCTGGTCTGAGAGGACGACCAGCCACACTGGGACTGAGACACGGCCCAGACTCCTACGGGAGGCAGCAGTGGGGAATTTTGGACAATGGGCGAAAGCCTGATCCAGCAATGCCGCGTGTGTGAAGAAGGCCTTCGGGTTGTAAAGCACTTTTGTCCGGAAAGAAATCCTTGGTTCTAATATAGCCGGGGGATGACGGTACCGGAAGAATAAGCACCGGCTAACTACGTGCCAGCAGCCGCGGTAATACGTAGGGTGCGAGCGTTAATCGGAATTACTGGGCGTAAAGCGTGCGCAGGCGGTTTGCTAAGACCGATGTGAAATCCCCGGGCTCAACCTGGGAACTGCATTGGTGACTGGCAGGCTAGAGTATGGCAGAGGGGGGTAGAATTCCACGTGTAGCAGTGAAATGCGTAGAGATGTGGAGGAATACCGATGGCGAAGGCAGCCCCCTGGGCCAATACTGACGCTCATGCACGAAAGCGTGGGGAGCAAACAGGATTAGATACCCTGGTAGTCCACGCCCTAAACGATGTCAACTAGTTGTTGGGGATTCATTTCCTTAGTAACGTAGCTAACGCGTGAAGTTGACCGCCTGGGGAGTACGGTCGCAAGATTAAAACTCAAAGGAATTGACGGGGACCCGCACAAGCGGTGGATGATGTGGATTAATTCGATGCAACGCGAAAAACCTTACCTACCCTTGACATGGTCGGAATCCTGCTGAGAGGTGGGAGTGCTCGAAAGAGAACCGATACACAGGTGCTGCATGGCTGTCGTCAGCTCGTGTCGTGAGATGTTGGGTTAAGTCCCGCAACGAGCGCAACCCTTGTCCTTAGTTGCTACGCAAGAGCACTCTAAGGAGACTGCCGGTGACAAACCGGAGGAAGGTGGGGATGACGTCAAGTCCTCATGGCCCTTATGGGTAGGGCTTCACACGTCATACAATGGTCGGAACAGAGGGTTGCCAACCCGCGAGGGGGAGCTAATCCCAGAAAACCGATCGTAGTCCGGATTGCACTCTGCAACTCGAGTGCATGAAGCTGGAATCGCTAGTAATCGCGGATCAGCATGCCGCGGTGAATACGTTCCCGGGTCTTGTACACACCGCCCGTCACACCATGGGAGTGGGTTTTACCAGAAGTGGCTAGTCTAACCGCAAGGAGGACGGTCACCACGGTAGGATTCATGACTGGGGTGAAGTCGTAACAAGGTAGCCGTATCGGAAGGTGCGGCTGGATCACCTCCTTTCCAGAGCTATCTCGCAAAGTTGAGCGCTCACGCTTATCGGCTGTAAATTAAAGACAGACTCAGGGGTCTGTAGCTCAGTCGGTTAGAGCACCGTCTTGATAAGGCGGGGGTCGTTGGTTCGAATCCAACCAGACCCACCATTGTCTTGTCTGGCGGTAGTACCTGAGGAATCTGTACTCATGGGGGCATAGCTCAGCTGGGAGAGCACCTGCTTTGCAAGCAGGGGGTCGTCGGTTCGATCCCGTCTGCCTCCACCAATCTTCAATGGGAAGCGTTTGGATCACACGAAAGTGACGTGTGAGACGAGCATTTGCCATTGGCGATTGAGCCAGTCAGAGTGATATCAAAAGATATCGGCTGTCGTTCTTTAACAATCTGGAAGAAGTAAGTAATTTGGATAGCGGAAGCGTCTTGAGATGGACGTGAAAGTTATCCGGGTTGTGATTGTATCGATGTATCTCAAGATGATTCGAACTCTATGTTTGACTCAATTGGAATACGGCACAACGCGAAAACTCAACCTGTAACGACTGTCGGAGAGACAGACTCGTTATAGGGTCAAGCGAACAAGTGCATGTGGTGGATGCCTTGGCGATCACAGGCGATGAAGGACGCGGTAGCCTGCGAAAAGCTACGGGGAGCTGGCAAACGAGCTTTGATCCGTAGATGTCCGAATGGGGAAACCCACTCCTTTTGGAGTATCCATGGCTGAATACATAGGCCATGAGAAGCGAACGCGGTGAACTGAAACATCTAAGTAACCGCAGGAAAAGAAATCAACCGAGATTCCCAAAGTAGTGGCGAGCGAAATGGGATGAGCCTTGCACTCTTTATTTGTATTGTTAGCCGAACGCTTTGGAAAGTGCGGCCATAGCGGGTGATAGCCCCGTAGGCGAAAACAGTATGAAAGAACTAGGTGTGCGACAAGTAGGGCGGGACACGTGAAATCCTGTCTGAAGATGGGGGGACCATCCTCCAAGGCTAAATACTCGTGATCGACCGATAGTGAACCAGTACCGTGAGGGAAAGGCGAAAAGAACCCCGGGAGGGGAGTGAAATAGATCCTGAAACCGCATGCATACAAACAGTCGGAGCCTCGTAAGGGGTGACGGCGTACCTTTTGTATAATGGGTCAGCGACTTACGTTCAGTAGCAAGCTTAACCGTATAGGGCAGGCGTAGCGAAAGCGAGTCCGAATAGGGCGTTCAGTTGCTGGGCGTAGACCCGAAACCAAGTGATCTATCCATGGCCAGGATGAAGGTGCGGTAACACGTACTGGAGGTCCGAACCCACTAACGTTGAAAAGTTAGGGGATGAGCTGTGGATAGGGGTGAAAGGCTAAACAAACTTGGAAATAGCTGGTTCTCTCCGAAAACTATTTAGGTAGTGCCTCGTGTCTCACCTTCGGGGTAGAGCACTGTCATGGTTGGGGGGTCTATTGCAGATTACCCCGCCATAGCAAACTCCGAATACCGAAGAGTGCAATCACGGGAGACAGACATCGGGTGCTAACGTCCGGTGTCAAGAGGGAAACAACCCAGACCGCCAGCTAAGGTCCCCAAATATAGCTAAGTGGGAAACGAAGTGGGAAGGCTAAAACAGTCAGGAGGTTGGCTTAGAAGCAGCCACCCTTTAAAGAAAGCGTAATAGCTCACTGATCGAGTCGTCCTGCGCGGAAGATGTAACGGGGCTAAGCTATATACCGAAGCTGCGGATGCGAGCTATGCTCGCATGGTAGGAGAGCGTTCTGTAAGCCTGCGAAGGTGTCTCGGAAGGGATGCTGGAGGTATCAGAAGTGCGAATGCTGACATGAGTAGCGATAAAGGGGGTGAAAGGCCCCCTCGCCGTAAGCCCAAGGTTTCCTACGCAACGTTCATCGGCGTAGGGTGAGTCGGCCCCTAAGGCGAGGCAGAAATGCGTAGCTGATGGGAAGCAGGTCAATATTCCTGCACCATTGTTAGATGCGACGGGGGGACGGATCGCGGAAGGTTGTCCGGGTGTTGGAAGTCCCGGTCGCTGCATTGGAGAAGGCGCTTAGGCAAATCCGGGCGCGGAATTCAAGGGTGTGGCGCGAGCTCCTTAGGGAGCGAAGCAATTGGAAGTGGTTCCAAGAAAAGCCTCTAAGCTTCAGTCTAACGATGACCGTACCGCAAACCGACACAGGTGGGCGAGATGAGTATTCTAAGGCGCTTGAGAGAACTCGGGAGAAGGAACTCGGCAAATTGGTACCGTAACTTCGGGATAAGGTACGCCCTTGTAGCTTGATGCCCCTGCGGGCAAAGGGTGAAGGGGTTGCAATAAACTGGTGGCTGCGACTGTTTAATAAAAACACAGCACTCTGCAAACACGAAAGTGGACGTATAGGGTGTGACGCCTGCCCGGTGCCGGAAGATTAAATGATGGGGTGCAAGCTCTTGATTGAAGTCCCGGTAAACGGCGGCCGTAACTATAACGGTCCTAAGGTAGCGAAATTCCTTGTCGGGTAAGTTCCGACCTGCACGAATGGCGTAACGATGGCCACACTGTCTCCTCCCGAGACTCAGCGAAGTTGAAGTGTTTGTGATGATGCAATCTACCCGCGGCTAGACGGAAAGACCCCATGAACCTTTACTGTAGCTTTGCATTGGACTTTGAACCGATCTGTGTAGGATAGGTGGGAGGCTATGAAACCGGAACGCTAGTTTCGGTGGAGCCGTCCTTGAAATACCACCCTGGTTTGTTTGAGGTTCTAACCTTGGCCCGTGATCCGGGTCGGGGACAGTGCATGGTAGGCAGTTTGACTGGGGCGGTCTCCTCCCAAAGCGTAACGGAGGAGTACGAAGGTACGCTAGGTACGGTCGGAAATCGTGCTGATAGTGCAATGGCATAAGCGTGCTTAACTGCGAGACCGACAAGTCGAGCAGGTGCGAAAGCAGGTCATAGTGATCCGGTGGTTCTGTATGGAAGGGCCATCGCTCAACGGATAAAAGGTACTCTGGGGATAACAGGCTGATACCGCCCAAGAGTTCATATCGACGGCGGTGTTTGGCACCTCGATGTCGGCTCATCTCATCCTGGGGCTGTAGCCGGTCCCAAGGGTATGGCTGTTCGCCATTTAAAGAGGTACGTGAGCTGGGTTTAAAACGTCGTGAGACAGTTTGGTCCCTATCTGCCGTGGGCGTTGGATATTTGAAGGGGGCTGCTCCTAGTACGAGAGGACCGGAGTGGACGAACCTCTGGTGTACCGGTTGTCACGCCAGTGGCATCGCCGGGTAGCTATGTTCGGAAGAGATAACCGCTGAAAGCATCTAAGCGGGAAACTCGCCTTAAGATGAGATATCCCTGGGGACTAGATCCCCTTGAAGGGTCGTTCGAGACCAGGACGTTGATAGGTCAGGTGTGTAAGCGCAGTAATGCGTTCAGCTAACTGATACTAATTGCCCGTAAGGCTTGATCCTATAACAAGTCTGTTTTACAGACAGCGGTTGAGTGACCGCGATGTGCTGATACGCACAACCTCAAAAATTACTGCTTCTTCCTGATTGGTTGCGTTGCGAAGCAACGCGACAACCCTCTTTGCCTGATGACCATAGCGAGTCGGTCCCACCCCTTCCCATCCCGAACAGGACCGTGAAACGACTCTACGCCGATGATAGTGCGGATTCCCGTGTGAAAGTAGGTAATCGTCAGGCTCCCTAAGCCAGAAACCCCCGCCCAACCAGGCGGGGGTTTTTGCATTTCAGCGATGGAAATGCACGCGCCAGAGGAGGGCCGCTCGGTCTTTGCCCTTCTTCCAAGTCGCTCCTTTCAGACGTTACCTTCAGATCAGAACCCGCCATTCGCGAGGTCCGCGAGACGCGCTCGAACTACCCAGGTCAACTGCGTAACGGTAACGGGGGCTGGCGTGACTGACACCCAACTGACCTGCCCCCTTCGATAGGGCCACGGAGCTTCTAGTAAAGTCCTGTTCAAACATGCTCCTGCAAGACAGGAGCGCCTACTGGTGCCGGATGCTTCGCCGCGAATTCGGCCGGCGACTGGTAGTTCAATGCGCTGTGCGGCCGTGCCTCGTTGTAGTCCCGGCGCCATGCCGACACCACGGCCCGGGCGTGGGCGAGCGTCGTGAACCAGTGCTCGTTCAGACACTCGTCACGAAACTTGCCATTGAACGACTCGATGTACGCATTCTGCGTCGGCTTGCCCGCCTGAATCAATTTCAACGTCACGCCGTTGGCGTAGGCCCACTGGTCCAGCGCGCGGCTCGTGAATTCGGGTCCCTGGTCCGTGCGCAACGCTTTCGGGTAGCCCCTGAAGCGCGCCACCCGGTCCAGCACGCGCGTCACATACCGACCCGAGATGCCGTGGTCCACCACGATCTCGACCGCTTCCTTGGTGAAGTCGTCGACAATGGTCAGGCACTTCAGGCGACGCCCGTTGGACAATGCGTCCATCACGAAATCGAGGGACCACACCTCGTTCGGCGTACTCGGCAAAGCCAGCTGCTCGCGCTCGACCATCACGCCGTGGCGCCGTCGCCGGCGCCGCACGGCCAGTCCGGCCTCGCGATACAGCCGGTGCACGCGCTTGTGGTTTACGTGCCTTCCTTCGCGCGCCAGCAGCGCGTGTAGCCGCCGATAGCCGAAACGCCGCCTCTGGTGCCCCAGCTCGATGAGGCGCGCCTTGAGCGCCTCATTCTCGTGGTCCGGCTGCGCTTCATAATGCAGCACGCTGCGCGAAAGCCCGACAAGCCGGCAGGCACGGCGCTCGGAGACATTGACCTTCTGCCGAATCGCCGCGACCGCCTCGCGCCTGGCCTGCGGGCTCAGGGCTTTCCCTTCACGACCACCTTCAGGGCTTCCATATCGAGCATCGCCTCGGCCAGCAGCTTCTTCAGCCTCGCGTTCTCGGCTTCCAGCTCCTTGAGCCGACGGGCTTCCGACACCTCCATGCCGCCGAACTTCGCGCGCCACGTGTAGAACGAGGCGTCACTGAACCCATGCTTCCTGCACAGCTCCTTCACCGGCAGGCCCGCCTCCGCTTCCTTCAGGAAGCCGATGATCTGTTCTTCCGAAAAGCGCTTCTTCATGTCCGTCTTCCTCTCCGAAAACGGACTTTACTAGATTCCGACTGGCCCGGTTTACGGGGAGCAGGTCACAACGCCCCTCTGTTCGAAGCAAGAGTCGTCTGGTCGGTAACCGGTGGACCAAGCGCTCAGCAACTGCTCCCTGCCACCATTCGGACATGAATTTTCTCGTCATGCAGGGTAGCCTGGCGGAGCGTTACCCTGCCGCTCAATGATTGCCATCTGGTTCCGTTCATTGGCGTATTGAGCGCATCTTCTATCAAAATCACGATCATCATTCCGTGACCGAGGTCACCGCATCTACTGCTCATACGATCGAATGCGGCGTATCGTGTGCCTCGCGTTCGACGTGTTTTTGTCACAAGCTCTGAACGATCGCCGCCCATTGAAACCAAGCAGCACCAAGCAGCCGAGATGCTTCCGCTAAGATTTCGTGTTGCTATCAATCGCCATCTTTCTTCTTATTTTCGGCATCTTCTCCAAAACAGCTCACTCGAAGCGAACGGGCGCGTGTTCAGCTACAAGAAAGCCCTGGCTGCCGGACCAATAGGGACGTATGTGAACTCGTAGAGCGGGGGCGGTCAGAAATCCGCTCTGTTCCTTGTGATGACCGTGGGCTTGCCGTCTCATAACACGTAGATTTCCTCGATGAGCGAATAGACTGTACTGCCGAAGCAATCTCGCCCTTCGCCCACTAACGCGAAGCTTGTGCCGCCCGCATCGACACCGATCGATCGCACCGTGCACGCGGCACTCAGATCGGCGAGCGCGGAGTGCTCAGCCGGCGGAAACCGGTGCGTCGTGCCCCGGCTTTGGCCTCGAGTCATTGCGAGCATCGCCGGGCAATGTCTGGCAGACGTCGACGATTGAGCGTCGCATGCCAGTTCGTCGGCGTCTTCGGACGTATGGGGCGCACCGAAGGCTCTTGAGTCGAACCCGACGCAGGCGTCCGCGCTCAGCTGAACGAGGCAGGCGACGTACGGGCACACGGAGTTTCGTCCGTACGCAGCGGACTCGCTGCAATAGGCCGACCAAATGTTGACGTTGGTTGGTTCGCACGAGGGTGAGGCGCAATTGGCGCCGCGCCGCCGGACGTTCTACGAGATGGCCGCCTTGAGAGTGCGAGGCAACCCCGGGAGCGGGCGCATGTCGGCGCCAAGCAACGGCTGCAACACGTCGAGACAGGCCTGGCTGTCGGGTCCATCTTGCGGTGCGTCGTTGCTGGCATTTGCGGCCGTGAGGTAGGCGGATACATCGCTGAGCTGCCACGTATACGCCGTCGCATCGTTACTCATGGGGTGTGCCACGAACGAACCGCCGCGTGCGAAACCGATGCGGCCGGCATCAAGAGCCGGCTTCAGCGTGTCTTACGCTGCGAGCACTGCGGCTGCCTTCGGAAGTCCCGGTGCTTGACCGTTGGCCAGTGCCTGCTGACGGATGGCCGCGATCGCACTCGAGCGCCGCAGCGCTTCTGTCGCCCCGCGGAATTTGCGGTCAAAGCGATGGAGGCCAACGCAACTGAAGAGCAAACGCATGAGGATTCGTGCGGGACGCCAGAAAGCGATTCGGGATGGTATCGCGCATTCCGCTGAAGTCGGCGCCGGCAAGCATGTCGGGCCGGCCACGAATTCAGCCCAGAGACCGGCGTGACCGCCTGGTGCTTGCGAAACCCCATCGCGGGTATCGTCCTTCGGTCACAGTCGGGCGATTCTGCGGTGCGGATCGTGAAGTCGCGGCCTTTCGCGAGTCGTCGAACCGGAGCCTTCAAAAACACTGAAAACAGGATCGTCGAAGCCGCCCGGCACGAAATTTGCGAAATTTATGCCTACCCACTTGGCATTGTGTGCAAGAGGCCGTATGATGGCGGTCTTTCGTTTTCAGCGCAGATGAAGTTCAGTGCTGAAAACGGAGTCTGACGAAGATGTGGCGCCGATCAGTAAATCTCGTGCTTGCCTTAGCCGGGCGAGGGCGGAGATCGGTAGGTGAGCAGGGTTCGGGAAGAGAGTGAAAATAATCTTCCGGATGTGCTTGACAGGAGTGCGATGCACCCCCATAATCGTCAGTTCTCTACGGAGGGGTGCCCGAGTGGCTAAAGGGGGCAGACTGTAAATCTGTTGGCTTACGCCTACGTTGGTTCGAATCCAACCTCCTCCACCAAGAACATCAGCTGAAAGAGCGGTAGGGAATCGTTGGTAGCCCGTGCGGGTGTAGCTCAATGGTAGAGCAGAAGCCTTCCAAGCTTACGACGAGGGTTCGATTCCCTTCACCCGCTCCAGACCGTGAAGTTGAAGCGCAGAAAAAGCGCCCATGTGGCTCAGTGGTAGAGCACTCCCTTGGTAAGGGAGAGGTCGGCAGTTCGATCCTGCCCATGGGCACCAGCAGTAAAAAGTCAGCGTCTGTGTGCGCGCGGCGCAACCTGTGAAATTCCTTTTGGGAGTCGAAAATGGCCAAGGGTAAATTCGAGCGGACCAAGCCGCACGTGAACGTTGGTACGATTGGTCACGTTGACCATGGCAAGACGACGCTGACGGCAGCGATCACGACGGTTCTGACGAAGAAGTTCGGCGGCGAAGCGAAGGCGTACGACCAGATCGACGCGGCACCGGAAGAAAAGGCGCGCGGCATCACGATCAACACGGCACACGTCGAGTACGAAACGGCTAACCGCCACTACGCACACGTCGACTGCCCGGGCCACGCTGACTATGTGAAGAACATGATCACGGGCGCAGCGCAGATGGACGGCGCGATCCTGGTTTGCTCGGCAGCAGACGGCCCGATGCCGCAAACGCGTGAGCACATCCTGCTGGCGCGTCAGGTTGGCGTTCCGTACATCATCGTGTTCCTGAACAAGTGCGACATGGTGGACGACGCCGAACTGCTCGAGCTGGTCGAGATGGAAGTTCGCGAACTCCTGTCGAAGTACGACTTCCCGGGCGACGACACGCCGATCGTGAAGGGTTCGGCGAAGCTGGCGCTGGAAGGCGACACGGGCGAGCTGGGCGAAGTGGCGATCATGAGCCTGGCCGACGCGCTGGACACGTACATCCCGACGCCGGAGCGTGCAGTTGACGGCGCGTTCCTGATGCCGGTGGAAGACGTGTTCTCGATCTCGGGCCGCGGTACGGTGGTGACGGGTCGTGTCGAGCGCGGCATCGTGAAGGTCGGCGAAGAAATCGAAATCGTCGGTATCAAGCCGACGGTGAAGACGACCTGCACGGGCGTTGAAATGTTCCGCAAGCTGCTGGACCAAGGTCAAGCAGGCGACAACGTTGGTATCCTGCTGCGCGGCACGAAGCGTGAAGACGTGGAGCGTGGCCAGGTTCTGGCGAAGCCGGGTTCGATCACGCCGCACACGCACTTCACGGCTGAAGTGTACGTGCTGAGCAAGGACGAAGGCGGCCGTCACACGCCGTTCTTCAACAACTACCGTCCGCAGTTCTACTTCCGTACGACGGACGTGACGGGCTCGATCGAGCTGCCGAAGGACAAGGAAATGGTGATGCCGGGCGACAACGTGTCGATCACGGTGAAGCTGATCGCTCCGATCGCGATGGAAGAAGGTCTGCGCTTCGCAATCCGCGAAGGTGGCCGTACCGTCGGCGCCGGCGTCGTCGCCAAGATCATCGAGTAAGCCAGTTATTCGTTGATCGACAGTTTTGGGGCTGGCAACAGCCGGCCCCAACATGGTTTAGGGGTATAGCTCAACTGGCAGAGCGTCGGTCTCCAAAACCGAAGGTTGGGGGTTCGATTCCCTCTGCCCCTGCCAAAAAATAGCCACGTGTTCTACGTGGCATTTGTTTTAAGGTGTTATGGCGAATCCATCCGTCGAAACTGTAAATACCTCCGGCGATAAGCTGATGCTGGCCCTGGGCGTATTGCTGGTGTTGGCCGGATTCGTGGGCTTCTTCTGGCTGGCCAATCAGCAGTGGTATGTCCGCGGTGCCGCGTTGGCGGTAGGTATCATCGCTGGCGTGGCCGTCGGGCTGATGTCCGCACCTGGCAAGAGCCTCATCGCCTTTGCCAAGGATTCGTACAAAGAAGTCCGGAAGGTCGTTTGGCCCACCCGCAAGGAAGCAACGCAAACAACACTCGTCGTGTTCGGTTTCGTGCTCGTGATGGCGATTTTCCTCTGGTTGAGTGACAAATCGATCGAGTGGGTAATTTTCTCGGCGATTCTGGGTTGGAAATGATATGAGCGATACTCCGGCATCCCCGAGCGGAAAACGTTGGTACGTCGTGCACGCCTACTCCGGTATGGAGAAGAGCGTGCAACGTGCGCTTCAGGAGCGCATCGAACGTGCTGGCATGCAGGACAAATTCGGTCAGATCCTGGTTCCGACCGAAGAAGTGGTCGAAGTCAAAGGCGGTCACAAGGCTGTGACCGAGCGTCGTTTCTTCCCCGGCTACGTGCTGGTGGAAATGGAAATGACGGACGAAACGTGGCACCTCGTGAAGAACACTGCGAAGGTTACAGGTTTCGTTGGCGGTGCGCGTAACCGCCCGACCCCGATTTCCCCGAAGGAAGTCGAAAAGATCATGTCGCAGATGCAGGAAGGCGTCGAAAAGCCGCGCCCGAAGACCCTGTTCGAAGTTGGCGAGATGGTGCGTGTCAAGGAAGGCCCGTTCACGGACTTCAATGGCACCGTCGAAGAGGTCAACTACGAGAAATCGCGCGTGCGTGTGTCGGTCACCATCTTTGGCCGCTCAACCCCGGTCGAGCTCGAGTTCGGCCAGGTCGAAAAAGTTTGATCCCGATTCGGTGGGCAGCCTCGGCTGCCCACCTTCGCGCTTACGGCCCGCGTCATGGCCGTTGAGGAGCGTCAGTAGCCAGCGGCGAAAGCGCGTTATCACTCACCGAACGCCGCTTGGCGTTCCAACGAGGTTTTCAAATGGCAAAGAAGATTGTCGGCTTTATCAAGCTGCAGATTCCTGCAGGTAAAGCCAACCCGTCGCCGCCGGTCGGTCCGGCACTGGGCCAGCGCGGCCTGAACATCATGGAGTTCTGCAAGGCGTTCAACGCGCAGACTCAAGGCATGGAGCCGGGTCTGCCGGTGCCGGTGGTCATCACGGCATTCGCTGACAAGAGCTTCACGTTCGTGATGAAGACGCCGCCGGCGACCGTCCTGATCAAGAAGGCGGCGAAGGTGGACAAGGGCTCGAGCAAGCCGCACACCGACAAGGTCGGTTCGATCACGCGCGCTCAAGCCGAAGAAATCGCGAAGACCAAGATGCCTGACCTTACGGCAGCTGATCTGGACGCAGCCGTTCGCACCATCGCTGGTAGCGCACGCTCGATGGGCATCACCGTGGAGGGTGTGTAAATGGCTAAGATCTCCAAGCGCCGTCAGGCATTTGCCGCCAAGGTTGATCGCCAGAAGCTGTACGCGATCGAAGACGCACTGAGCCTCGTGAAGGAATGCGCGAGCGCGAAGTTCGACGAGTCGATCGACGTCGCAGTCCAGCTCGGCATTGATGCAAAGAAGTCGGACCAGGTCGTTCGTGGTTCGGTCGTTCTGCCGGCAGGTACGGGCAAGTCGGTTCGCGTTGCTGTGTTCGCGCAAGGTGAAAAGGCTGAGCAAGCTCGTGCAGCAGGCGCAGAAATCGTCGGTATGGAAGACCTGGCTGAGCAGATCAAGGCTGGCCAGATGGACTTCGACATCGTGATCGCTTCGCCGGACACGATGCGTATCGTCGGTACGCTGGGTCAGATCCTCGGCCCGCGCGGCCTGATGCCGAACCCGAAGGTCGGTACGGTCACGCCGGACGTCGCAACCGCCGTCAAGAACGCGAAGGCGGGTCAGGTGCAATTCCGTGTCGACAAGGCCGGTATCATCCACGCGACCATCGGCCGTGCATCGTTCGAGCCGACCGCGCTGCGTTCGAACCTGTCGGCGCTGATCGAAGCGCTGCAGAAGGCGAAGCCGGCAACGAGCAAGGGCGTGTACCTGCGCAAGATCGCACTGTCGAGCACGATGGGCGTCGGCGTGCGTGTCGACCAGGCTACGCTGGCAGCACAGTAAGCAAGTATTCGGGCCGCTTCGCTCGCGAAGCGGCCCTCATGGGCTTTGGGCGGTTGTTCGTGCAGCAAGGCGGGCAACCGGTTATCAAAGACCGTTGGTGGGGCGCAGCAGTCAGGTGATCCCTTAATTCAAGCCAACGCAGATGGCGAACCCGAAAAAGTTTTGCAGTGGTGAAGCCGCAGGCCGTGAAGCGATTCGCGGCGTGAGGTGGAAATACTCCTAACGAGGTCGGACGCCGTTGTTGAACGAGGTACGTGAGGTTTCGTGCCGAACGTATCGTTTCTGGAGGCTAACCGTGCCGCTTAATAGAGAAGACAAGCAAGCCGTCGTCGCTGAGGTTTCCGCGCAAGTCGCGAAGGCCCAGACCGTTGTGCTGGCTGAGTATCGTGGAATTGCGGTTGGCGATCTGACCAAGCTGCGCGCGAAAGCGCGTGAGCAACAGGTTTACCTGCGCGTGTTGAAGAACACGCTGGCGCGTCGCGCTGTTGAAGGTACGCCGTTTGCTCCGCTGGCAGAGCAGATGACTGGCCCGTTGATCTACGGCATCTCGGAAGATGCAATTGCTGCTGCTAAGGTCGTCAACGACTTCAGCAAGAGCAATGACAAGTTGGTCATCAAGGCTGGTTCGTTCGATGGCAAGGTGATGGACAAGGCTGGCGTGCAAGCGCTGGCAAGCATCCCGAGCCGCGAAGAACTGCTCTCGAAGCTGCTGTTCGTTATGCAAGCGCCTGTTTCGGGCTTCGCGCGCGCTCTCGCCGCGCTGGCCGAGAAGAAGCAAGCGGAAGCTGCGTAATCGAGCGTGCATCAGCGTCATTGATCGCTGGCTGTATCCGAATTCAATTTAGGAGTATTTCAAATGGCAATCGCAAAAGAAGACATCCTGGCCGCAGTCGAAGGGATGAGCGTCCTGGAACTGAACGAACTGGTCAAGGCGTTCGAAGAGAAGTTTGGCGTGTCGGCAGCTGCAGTGGCAGTCGCTGGCCCGGCAGGCGGCGGCGCTGCTGCTGCTGTTGAAGAGAAGACCGAATTCACGGTCGTTCTGGCTGAAACCGGCAGCAACAAGGTCAGCGTGATCAAGGCCGTTCGCGAACTGACGGGCCTGGGCCTGAAGGAAGCGAAGGACCTGGTTGACGGTGCACCGAAGCCTGTCAAGGAAGGTGTCGACAAGGCTGCTGCTGACGAAGCCAAGAAGAAGCTGGAAGAAGCAGGCGCGAAGGTCGAAATCAAGTAAGTTTCGACGCGCTGTGCGAAGGCTGGCGGTATTTTCACCGCCGGCCTTTTTGTGCTTTGTGGGAACGTTATTCTGGCACTCATTCGGGAGCCCGAATAATCGGTCCCAGAAGCCAAAGAAAATCGTCTAATCGTTGTCATTGATCACGATTGGCGTTTTTCTTTGTCTTCTGAAGCGACTGCAGAAGGCAAGTTTGGTCGGGTAGCGGGCAACACAGGCATCCGCTGCCGTCAGCCAGCGGTTGGTAGCGGCCAACCACCAAGCTTCTCGGCTCGTTCAAGCCGTTGGACGGCCATCGGGTCTCAGTCGGTGAACACTCGGGTTTGAAACGTCCAGGTATTCCGCCTCGATAGCACCCGCCGTGATTCGGAGATCGTATGCAATATTCCTTCACCGAGAAGAAGCGCATTCGCAAGAGTTTCGCGAAGCGCCCCATCGTTCACCAAGTTCCTTTCTTGCTGGCTACCCAGCTTGAATCATTCAGCACGTTTCTGCAAGCCGATGTACTGGCGACGCAACGCAAGCCTGAAGGTTTGCAGGCCGCCTTCACATCGGTATTTCCCATTGTTTCGCACAACGGTTTCGCGCGCCTCGAGTTCGTGAGCTATGCGTTGTCCGCGCCGGCATTCAACATCAAGGAATGCCAGCAGCGTGGCCTGACGTACTGCTCCGCGCTGCGCGCGAAGGTCCGCCTCGTCATCCTCGACAAGGAATCGCCGAACAAGCCGGTCGTCAAGGAAGTGAAGGAGCAGGAAGTGTACATGGGCGAAATTCCGCTCATGACGCCGACGGGCTCGTTCGTCATCAACGGCACCGAGCGTGTCATCGTCTCGCAGCTGCACCGTTCGCCGGGCGTGTTCTTCGAACACGACAAGGGCAAGACGCACAGCTCGGGCAAGCTGCTGTTTTCGGCACGGATCATTCCGTACCGCGGCTCGTGGCTCGACTTCGAATTCGATCCGAAGGACATCCTGTACTTCCGCGTCGACCGTCGCCGCAAGATGCCGGTCACGATCCTGCTGAAGGCCATCGGCCTCACGCCGGAACAGATCCTCGCGAACTTCTTCGTGTTCGACAACTTCACGCTGATGGACGAAGGCGCGCAACTCGAGTTCGTGCCCGAGCGTCTGCGTGGTGAAGTCGCGCGTTTCGACATCACGGATCGTGATGGCAAGGTCATCGTCCAGAAGGACAAGCGGATCAACGCGAAGCACATTCGCGACCTCGAAGCCGCAAAGACCAAGTTCATCTCGGTGCCGGAAGACTATCTGCTCGGCCGCGTGCTGGCGAAGAACGTCGTCGACGGCGATACCGGCGAAGTGATCGCGAGCGCGAACGACGAAGTCACGGAAAGCGTGCTCGAGAAGCTGCGCGAAGCGGGCATCAAGGACATCCAGACGCTCTACACGAACGATCTGGACCAGGGCCCGTACATCTCGTCGACGCTGCGTGTCGACGAAACGACCGACCGCACCGCCGCGCGCATCGCGATCTACCGCATGATGCGTCCGGGCGAGCCGCCGACCGAAGAAGCGGTCGAGGCACTGTTCAATCGTCTGTTCTACAGCGAAGAAGCGTACGACCTGTCGAAGGTCGGCCGTATGAAGTTCAACCGCCGCGTCAGCCGTGACGAGATCACCGGCCCGATGACGCTGCAGGACGACGACATCCTCGCGACGATCAAGATTCTCGTCGAGCTGCGCAACGGCAAGGGCGAAGTGGACGACATCGACCACCTCGGCAACCGTCGCGTGCGTTGCGTCGGCGAACTGGCGGAAAACCAGTTCCGCGCGGGTCTCGTGCGTGTCGAACGCGCGGTCAAGGAACGCCTCGGCCAGGCCGAAAGCGAAAACCTGATGCCGCACGACCTGATCAACTCGAAGCCGATTTCGTCGGCGATCCGCGAGTTCTTCGGTTCGTCGCAGCTGTCGCAGTTCATGGACCAGACCAACCCGCTGTCGGAAATCACGCACAAGCGCCGTGTTTCCGCACTGGGCCCGGGCGGTCTGACGCGCGAGCGCGCAGGCTTTGAAGTCCGCGACGTGCACCCGACCCACTATGGTCGCGTGTGCCCGATCGAAACGCCGGAAGGTCCGAACATCGGCCTGATCAACTCGCTCGCACTGTATGCGCACCTGAACGAATACGGCTTCCTCGAGACGCCGTACCGCAAGGTCGTGGACAGCAAGGTGACCGACCAGATCGATTACCTGTCGGCGATCGAGGAAGGCCGCTACATGATCGCGCAGGCGAACGCCGCGATCGACGAGAACGGCACGCTGATCGACGAACTCGTGTCGTCGCGTGAAGCCGGCGAAACGATGATGGTCACGCCGGACCGTATCCAGTACATGGACGTGGCGCCGTCGCAGATCGTGTCGGTCGCAGCCTCGCTGATTCCGTTCCTCGAGCACGATGACGCGAACCGTGCACTGATGGGTTCGAACATGCAGCGTCAGGCCGTGCCGTGTCTGCGTCCGGAAAAGCCGGTCGTCGGTACGGGCATCGAGCGTACCTGCGCGGTCGACTCGGGCACGACGGTTCAGGCGTTCCGCGGCGGTGTCGTCGATTACGTCGACGCAGGCCGTATCGTGATTCGCGTGAACGACGACGAAGCGGTCGCAGGTGAAGTCGGTGTCGACATCTACAACCTGATCAAGTACACGCGTTCGAACCAGAACACGAACATCAACCAGCGTCCGATCGTGAAGATGGGCGACAAGGTCTCGCGCGGCGACGTGCTGGCCGACGGCGCCTCGACGGACCTGGGCGAGCTCGCGCTCGGCCAGAACATGCTGATCGCGTTCATGCCGTGGAACGGCTACAACTTCGAGGATTCGATCCTGATCTCGGAGAAGGTCGTGGCCGACGATCGCTACACGTCGATCCACATCGAAGAGCTGAACGTCGTTGCACGCGACACGAAGCTCGGGCCGGAAGAAATCACGCGCGACATCTCGAACCTGGCGGAAGTCCAGCTCGGCCGTCTCGACGAATCGGGCATCGTGTACATCGGTGCTGAAGTCGAAGCAGGCGACGTGCTGGTCGGCAAGGTCACGCCGAAGGGCGAGACCCAGCTGACGCCGGAAGAGAAGCTGCTGCGCGCGATCTTCGGCGAGAAGGCGTCGGACGTGAAGGACACGTCGCTGCGCGTGCCGTCGGGCATGAGCGGTACCGTGATCGACGTCCAGGTCTTCACGCGTGAAGGCATCCAGCGCGACAAGCGTGCGCAACAGATCATCGACGACGAACTGAAGCGCTACCGTCTCGACCTGAACGACCAGCTGCGCATCGTGGAAGGCGACGCGTTCCAGCGTCTCGCACGCATGCTCGTGGGCAAGGTCGCGAACGGCGGTCCGAAGAAGCTCGCCAAGGGCACGAAGATCGACCAGGCTTACCTGGAAGACCTCGACCACTACCACTGGTTCGACATCCGCCTTGCGGACGACGAAGCAGCGGCGCAGCTCGAAGCGATCAAGAACTCGATCGAAGAGAAGCGTCACCAGTTCGACCTCGCGTTCGAAGAGAAGCGCAAGAAGCTCACGCAAGGCGACGAACTGCCGCCGGGCGTGCTGAAGATGGTCAAGGTGTACCTCGCGGTCAAGCGCCGTCTGCAGCCTGGCGACAAGATGGCAGGCCGTCACGGTAACAAGGGTGTCGTGTCGAAGATCGTCCCGATCGAAGACATGCCGTACATGGCCGATGGCCGTCCGGCAGACGTCGTGCTGAACCCGCTCGGCGTGCCGTCGCGGATGAACGTGGGTCAGGTTCTGGAAGTGCACCTCGGCTGGGCCGCGAAGGGCCTCGGCTGGCGTATCGGCGAAATGCTGCAGCGTCAGGCGAAGATCGAGGAAATGCGCGTGTTCCTGACGAAGATCTACAACGACTCGGGCCGCCAGGAAGATCTGGAAAGCTTCACCGACGACGAGATCCTCGAACTCGCGAAGAACCTGCGCGAAGGCGTGCCGTTCGCAACGCCGGTGTTCGACGGTGCGACCGAGGAAGAAATGGGCAAGATGCTCGACCTCGCGTTCCCGGACGACATCGCCGAACAGCTCGGCATGAACCCGTCGAAGAACCAGGTCCGTCTGTACGACGGCCGCACGGGTGAAATGTTCGAACGTCGCGTGACGCTTGGCTACATGCACTACCTGAAGCTGCACCACTTGGTCGACGACAAGATGCACGCGCGTTCGACCGGCCCGTACTCGCTCGTCACGCAGCAGCCGCTGGGTGGTAAGGCGCAGTTCGGTGGCCAGCGTTTCGGTGAAATGGAAGTGTGGGCACTCGAAGCGTACGGCGCGTCCTACGTGCTGCAGGAAATGCTGACGGTGAAGTCGGACGACGTGAACGGCCGGACCAAGGTCTATGAGAACCTGGTCAAGGGTGATCACGTCATCGATGCAGGCATGCCGGAATCCTTCAACGTGCTCGTGAAGGAAATCCGCTCGCTCGGTATCGATATCGATCTCGACCGCAATTAATCGGACTACGGAGAGAAAGCAATGAAAGCTCTGCTCGATCTATTCAAGCAAGTCCAACAGGAAGAAGTTTTCGACGCGATCAAGATCGGTCTGGCTTCGCCTGACAAGATCCGTTCGTGGTCGTTCGGCGAAGTGAAGAAGCCGGAGACCATCAACTACCGTACGTTCAAGCCGGAACGCGATGGTCTCTTCTGCGCGAAGATCTTCGGGCCGATCAAGGACTACGAGTGCCTGTGCGGCAAGTACAAGCGCCTGAAGCACCGCGGCGTGATCTGCGAGAAGTGCGGCGTCGAAGTGACGCTGGCGAAGGTGCGTCGTGAACGGATGGGCCACATCGAACTGGCCTCGCCGGTCGCGCACATCTGGTTCCTGAAGTCGCTGCCGTCGCGTCTGGGCATGGTGCTCGACATGACGCTGCGCGACATCGAACGCGTGCTGTACTTCGAAGCCTATGTGGTGATCGAACCGGGCATGACGCCGCTGAAGGCGCGGCAGATCATGACCGAAGAGGATTACTACAACAAGGTCGAGGAATACGGCGACGAATTCCGTGCCGAGATGGGCGCGGAAGGCGTGCGTGAACTGCTGCGCGCGATCAACATCGACGAGCAGGTCGAGACGCTGCGCACCGAGCTGAAGAACACCGGCTCGGAAGCGAAGATCAAGAAGTACGCGAAGCGCCTGAAGGTCCTCGAGGCATTCCAGCGCTCGGGCATCAAGCCCGAGTGGATGATCCTCGAAGTGCTGCCGGTGCTGCCGCCGGAACTGCGCCCGCTCGTGCCGCTGGACGGCGGCCGTTTCGCGACGTCGGACCTGAACGACCTGTATCGCCGCGTGATCAACCGTAACAACCGGTTGAAGCGTCTGCTCGAGCTGAAGGTGCCTGAAATCATCGTCCGCAACGAAAAGCGGATGCTGCAGGAAGCCGTCGACTCGCTGCTCGACAACGGTCGTCGCGGCAAGGCGATGACGGGCGCCAACAAGCGTCCGCTGAAGTCGCTCGCCGACATGATCAAGGGTAAGGGCGGTCGTTTCCGTCAGAACCTGCTGGGCAAGCGCGTCGACTACTCGGGCCGTTCGGTCATCGTGGTCGGCCCGACGCTGAAGCTGCACCAGTGCGGTCTGCCGAAGCTGATGGCGCTCGAGCTGTTCAAGCCGTTCATCTTCAACAAGCTGGAAGTGATGGGCGTCGCGACGACCATCAAGGCTGCGAAGAAGGAAGTCGAGAACCAGACGCCGGTGGTGTGGGACATCCTCGAAGAGGTGATCCGCGAGCACCCGGTGATGCTGAACCGTGCGCCGACGCTGCACCGTCTCGGTATCCAGGCGTTCGAGCCGGTGCTGATCGAAGGCAAGGCAATCCAGCTGCACCCGCTCGTCTGCGCGGCGTTCAACGCCGACTTCGACGGTGACCAGATGGCCGTTCACGTGCCGCTGTCGCTCGAAGCGCAGATGGAAGCGCGCACGCTGATGCTCGCGTCGAACAACGTGCTGTTCCCGGCCAACGGCGATCCGTCGATCGTGCCGTCGCAGGATATCGTGCTGGGTCTGTACTACGCGACCCGCGAAGCGATCAACGGCAAGGGCGAAGGCCTGTCGTTCACGGGCGTGTCGGAAGTGATCCGCGCGTACGAGAACAAGGAAGTCGAGCTGGCATCGCGCGTCAACGTGCGGATCACCGAAATGGTCCACAACGAAGACACGTCGGAAGGCGCACCGCCGTTCGTGCCGAAGATCTCGCTGTACGCGACGACCGTCGGTCGCGCGATCCTGTCGGAGATCCTGCCGCACGGCCTGCCGTTCTCGGTGCTGAACAAGCCGCTGAAGAAGAAGGAAATCTCGCGCCTGATCAACACGGCATTCCGCAAGTGCGGTCTGCGCGCGACGGTGGTGTTCGCCGACCAGCTGATGCAGTCGGGTTTCCGTCTCGCGACGCGCGCCGGCATTTCGATCTGCGTGGACGACATGCTCGTGCCGCCGCAGAAGGAAACGATCGTCGGCGACGCCGCGAAGAAGGTGAAGGAGTACGACCGCCAGTACATGTCGGGTCTCGTCACCGCGCAGGAACGCTACAACAACGTGGTCGACATCTGGTCGGCGACGTCGGAAGCGGTCGGCAAGGCGATGATGGAGCAGCTGTCGACGGAGCCGGTGACGGACCGCGACGGCAACGAGACGCGCCAGGAGTCGTTCAACTCGATCTACATGATGGCCGACTCGGGCGCCCGGGGTTCGGCGGTGCAGATTCGTCAGCTGGCCGGTATGCGTGGCCTGATGGCGAAGCCGGACGGCTCGATTATCGAGACGCCGATTACCGCGAACTTCCGCGAAGGTCTGAACGTGTTGCAGTACTTCATCTCGACCCACGGTGCACGTAAGGGTCTGGCTGATACGGCACTGAAGACCGCGAACTCGGGTTACCTGACGCGTCGTCTCGTCGACGTCACGCAGGATCTGGTCGTGGTGGAAGACGATTGCGGCACGTCGAACGGCGTCGCGATGAAGGCGCTGGTCGAAGGCGGTGAAGTCGTCGAAGCACTGCGCGACCGTATCCTCGGCCGCGTCGCGGTGGCGGACGTCGTGAACCCGGAAACGCAGGAAACGCTGTACGAATCGGGCACGCTGCTCGACGAAACGGCGGTCGAGGAAATCGAACGCCTCGGCATCGACGAAGTGCGCGTGCGCACGCCGCTGACCTGCGAAACGCGTTACGGCCTGTGCGCGGCCTGCTATGGCCGCGACCTCGGCCGCGGCTCGCTCGTGAACGTCGGCGAAGCAGTCGGCGTGATCGCGGCACAGTCGATCGGTGAACCGGGCACGCAGCTGACGATGCGTACGTTCCACATCGGTGGTGCGGCATCGCGTGCGGCAGTGGCTTCGTCGGTGGAAGCGAAGAGCAACGGTATCGTCCGCTTCACGGCGACGATGCGCTACGTCACGAACGCGAAGGGCGAGCAGATCGTCATTTCCCGTTCGGGCGAAGCGATGATCACCGACGACTTCGGTCGCGAGCGCGAGCGTCACAAAGTGCCGTACGGCGCGACGCTGCTGCAGCTCGACGGCGCGACCATCAAGGCAGGCACGCAGCTCGCCACGTGGGATCCGCTGACGCGTCCGATCATCACCGAGTACGGTGGTACGGTGAAGTTCGAGAACGTCGAGGAAGGCGTGACCGTCGCGAAGCAGATCGACGACGTGACCGGCCTGTCGACGCTGGTCGTGATCGACGTGAAGCGTCGTGGTTCGCAAGCTTCGAAGAGCGTGCGTCCGCAGGTGAAACTGCTCGACGCGAACGGCGACGAAGTGAAGATCCCGGGCACGGAGCACGCGGTGCAGATCGGCTTCCAGGTCGGCGCACTGATCACCGTGAAGGATGGCCAGCAGGTGCAGGTCGGTGAAGTGCTCGCACGTATCCCGACCGAAGCGCAGAAGACGCGTGACATTACCGGCGGTCTGCCGCGGGTGGCGGAACTGTTCGAAGCGCGTTCGCCGAAGGATGCCGGCATTCTCGCGGAAGTCACCGGTACGACGTCGTTCGGTAAGGACACGAAGGGCAAGCAGCGTCTCGTCATCACGGATCTCGAGGGCAACCAGCACGAGTTCCTGATCGCGAAGGAAAAGCAGGTTCTGGTCCACGATGCTCAGGTCGTCAACAAGGGCGAAATGATCGTGGACGGTCCGGCCGATCCGCACGACATCCTGCGTCTGCAGGGTATCGAGGCGCTGTCGCGCTACATCGTCGACGAAGTGCAGGACGTGTATCGTCTGCAGGGCGTGAAGATCAACGACAAGCACATCGAGGTGATCGTTCGCCAGATGCTGCGTCGTGTGCAGATCACCGACAACGGCGATACGCGCTTCATCCCGGGCGAACAGGTCGAACGTTCCGACATGCTTGACGAAAACGATCGCATGATCGCCGAAGACAAGCGTCCGGCTTCGTACGACAACGTGCTGCTCGGTATCACGAAGGCGTCGCTGTCGACCGACTCGTTCATCTCGGCGGCATCGTTCCAGGAAACGACCCGCGTGCTGACCGAAGCGGCGATCATGGGCAAGCGCGACGATCTGCGCGGTCTGAAGGAAAACGTGATCGTCGGCCGTCTGATTCCGGCCGGTACGGGTCTCGCGTTCCACAAGGCACGCAAGGCGAAGGAATCGTCGGATCGCGAGCGTTTCGACCAGATCGCTGCGGAAGAGGCATTCGACTTCGGCACGCCGAGCGCGCCTGCCGCGGAAGAGCCGCAACAGCATCCGGCAGCCGAGTAAGGCGCGGGCGGCGCAAGCCGCCTTGCCTTGCTGTCATCGCTGTCATCGAGACCGCCCGGTTCTGCCGGGCGGTTTTTTTTATCCGTTCACGCGCATGACGCGCTTGCGTATCACCGGCACCGGCTGCCTGCGAGTGATGCGTCGCATGGCTGCGGGCGCCGCGGCATGCCCCGCGATTGCTTGCGGCGCGGCCGCTGCAGGCCCGTCATGCGCGCGAACGAACCCTGTCCGATTGGCCAACATTGCACGATTCGCCACGCGTTGCGCGAGCGGGTTGTTAAACTTGCGGTCATCGTTCTGCCGTCCTCGCTCTCATTCATGTCCCGCGCCCTCGAAATTCTCGACGAAGTTTTTGGTTATTCCGCATTTCGCGGCCAGCAGGGCGAGATCGTCGAACACGTCGCTGGCGGCGGCGATTGCCTCGTGCTGATGCCCACCGGCGGCGGCAAGTCGCTGTGCTATCAGATCCCGGCGCTGCTGCGCCGCGAGACCGGGCAGGGCGCCGGCATCGTCGTGTCGCCGCTGATCGCGCTGATGCAGGACCAGGTCGCCGCGCTGCGCGAAGTCGGTGTGCGTGCGGCGTACCTGAATTCGACGCTGTCGGGCGCCGAAGCTGCCGCCACCGAGCGTGCGTTGCGCGAAGGCGAAATCGATCTGCTGTATGTCGCGCCAGAACGGCTGATGACGGGGCGCTTCCTCGATCTGCTGGAGCGCGCGAAGATCGGCCTGTTCGCGATCGACGAAGCGCACTGCGTGTCGCAATGGGGGCACGATTTCCGCCCGGAATACATCCAGTTGTCGGTGTTGCACGAGCGCTTCCCGTCGGTGCCGCGCATCGCGTTGACCGCCACGGCCGATGCGATCACGCGCGACGAGATCATCCATCGTCTCGCGCTCGACGATGCGCGCGTATTCGTGTCGAGCTTCGACCGCCCGAACATCCGCTACCGGATCGTCGAGAAGGACAACGCGCGTTCGCAGTTGCTCGATTTCATCCGGGCCGAACACACGAATGCGGACGGCACGACGGACGCTGGCGTCGTCTATTGCCTGTCGCGCCGCAAGGTCGAGGAAACGGCCGAGTGGCTGAAGGCGCAGGGCGTGCGCGCGCTGCCTTATCACGCGGGCATGGAGTTCGAGGTGCGGCAGAAGCACCAGGAGATGTTCCAGCGCGAGGAAGGCATCGTGATGTGCGCGACGATCGCGTTCGGCATGGGGATCGACAAGCCGGACGTGCGCTTCGTCGCCCACCTGGATCTGCCGAAGAGCGTCGAAGGCTATTACCAGGAAACCGGGCGCGCGGGCCGCGACGGGATGCCCGCGAATGCGTGGATGGCGTATGGCCTCGGCGACGTCGTCCAGCAGCGCAAGATGATCGACGAGTCCGATGCGGACGATGCGCACAAGCGCGTCCAGACGTCGAAGCTCGACGCGCTGCTGGGGCTGTGCGAGACGATCTCGTGCCGTCGCGTGCGGTTGCTGAACTACTTCGGCGAGGCGAGCCAGCCGTGCGGCAACTGCGATACGTGCATCGAGCCGCCCGATTCGTGGGACGCGACGCGCGAGGCGCAGATGGCGCTGTCGTGCGTATTCCGTGCGCAGCGCGCGAGCGGCTTCAATTTCGGTTCCAGCCATTTGATCGAGATCCTGCGCGGCGGGCGCACCGAGAAGGTGCTGCAGCGCGGCCATGACCAGCTCACGACGTTCGGGATCGGCGCGTCGCTGTCCGAGCCCGAGTGGCGTGCGATTTTCCGGCAACTCGTCGCGTACGGCTACCTGACCGTCGATCACGGCGGTTTCGGCGCGCTCGTGCTGACCGAGGCGGCAAAACCGGTGCTGAAGAACGAGGAGAAGGTCACGCTGCGCCGCTATGTGAAGCCGCAGCGCACGCGCCAGTCGTCGAGCCGCAGCGGCACGCGTGTCGATCCGACGGCCGGCATGGGCGCGCGCGAGCGCGCACGGTGGGATGCACTGCGCGCGTGGCGTGCGGAAACCGCGAAAACGGACGGGGTGCCGGCCTACGTGATCTTCCACGACGCGACGCTTGCTGAAATCGCGCGCAACGCGCCGGAGTCGATCGACGACCTGCGCCATATCCCCGGCATGGGCGTGCGCAAGCTCGAGCGCTTCGGCGACGAGATCATCGACGTCGTCGAGTCGGCCTGACACAGGTGTTCCGACCCTTCCGGTAAACCACCCCGCCGGCCGGCGAATCACGCAAGCCGTTGACTTAGTTGGCATTTCCGGAATATGATGCTGGGTTCCGGTATTCGGAGGGCCGAGTCGCGTTCGAAAGGTCGCGCCCGTTTCGCCGGTTCGGAAGTCAACTGTGCGCCGATTCTCGCTTTGCCCGAAATCGGTGTGCAGATTTTGTTCAATTTCAGGAATAAACAATGCCAACCATCAACCAACTGGTTCGCAAAGGCCGTCAGTCGGAAACGACGAAGAGCAAGAGCCCGGCCCTGCAGGACTGCCCCCAGCGTCGCGGCGTGTGCACCCGTGTGTACACGACGACGCCGAAGAAGCCTAACTCGGCACTCCGTAAGGTTGCCAAGGTTCGTCTGACGAACGGCTTCGAAGTGATTTCGTACATCGGTGGTGAAGGCCACAACCTGCAGGAACACTCGGTTGTGCTGATCCGCGGCGGCCGTGTGAAGGACTTGCCGGGTGTGCGTTACCACATGGTTCGCGGCTCGCTGGATACCCAGGGCGTCAAAGACCGTAAGCAAGCGCGTTCGAAGTACGGCGCGAAGCGTGCAAAGGCTGCCAAGTAAGCAGTTTTTGATCAGGGATCGCCGCAGGGCGGTCAAGGCGGTGGTGCCGGATTGCCGGTGCTGTCGAGTAAGTGGTCACCCGGCCAAGCTGGTTAGTCGTGAAGATGTGATCGGGTTTGTTGGTGGCCGCGGGGCTGGATACAGCTCCAACTGAACAAGTAAAGGAAGAATCATGCCGCGTCGTCGCGAAGTCCCCAAGCGGGAAGTGTTGCCGGATCCGAAGTTCGGCAACGTTGATGTAGCCAAGTTCATGAACATGCTGATGCTGTCCGGCAAGAAGTCGGTCGCAGAACGCATCGTTTATGGCGCATTCGAACAGATCCAGACCAAGGGTGGCAAGGACCCGCTGGAAGTGTTCACGGTTGCGCTCAACAACGTCAAGCCGGTGGTCGAAGTGAAGAGCCGCCGCGTTGGTGGTGCCAACTATCAAGTTCCGGTCGAAGTGCGCCCGTCGCGTCGTATGGCATTGGCGATGCGCTGGCTGCGTGAGGCTGCGAAGAAGCGCAGCGAGAAGTCGATGGCTCTGCGCCTGGCAGGTGAACTCTCCGAAGCGGCCGAAGGCCGTGGCGGCGCGATGAAGAAGCGCGACGAAGTTCACCGCATGGCAGAAGCCAACCGCGCGTTCTCGCATTTCCGTTTCTAAGCGCCTGGCTGGGCTGTTAGCGGAAATAAATTCCGGGCGGGTGCGCTTTTCAGGCGCCTCGCCCGTTTGTGTTGAAGCGTGATGCAGCAGGGCTGCGTCGCGTCATCCCAGTAGAGGATCAAAGTGGCTCGCAAGACTCCTATCGAGCGCTACCGCAATATCGGTATTAGCGCTCACATCGACGCCGGCAAAACGACGACGACCGAGCGCATTCTGTTTTACACCGGTGTGAACCACAAGATCGGTGAAGTCCACGACGGCGCAGCAACGATGGACTGGATGGAGCAGGAACAGGAGCGTGGCATCACGATCACGTCCGCTGCTACCACGGCCTTCTGGAAGGGCATGGGCGGCAACTATCCGGAACACCGCATCAACATCATCGACACCCCGGGTCACGTCGACTTCACGATCGAAGTGGAGCGTTCGATGCGCGTGCTCGACGGCGCGTGCATGGTGTACTGCGCAGTGGGCGGCGTGCAGCCGCAGTCGGAAACGGTGTGGCGCCAGGCGAACAAGTACAAGGTGCCGCGTCTCGCGTTCGTCAACAAGATGGACCGTACCGGCGCGAACTTCTTCAAGGTCTATGACCAGCTCCGTCTGCGCCTGAAGGCGAACCCGGTTCCGGTCGTGGTGCCGATCGGCGCAGAAGAAGGCTTCAAGGGCGTCGTCGACCTGATCAAGATGAAGGCGATCATTTGGGACGAGGCATCGCAAGGTACCAAGTTCGACTACGTTGACATCCCGGCGGAACTCGTCGACACGTGCAACGAGTGGCGCGAAAAGATGGTCGAAGCGGCTGCAGAGTCGAGCGAAGACCTGATGAACAAGTACCTGGAAGCAGGCGAGCTGAGCGAAGCCGAGGTCGTGAAGGGGCTGCGTGACCGTACGATCGCGTGCGAAATCCAGCCGATGCTGTGCGGTACCGCGTTCAAGAACAAGGGCGTGCAGCGTATGCTCGACGCCGTGATCGATTTCCTGCCGTCGCCGGTCGACATTCCGCCGGTTACGGGTGAACTCGAAAATGGCGAGAAGACCGAGCGCCGTGCTGCCGACGACGAGAAGTTCGCGGCACTCGCGTTCAAGATCATGACCGACCCGTTCGTCGGCCAGCTGATCTTCTTCCGCGTCTACTCGGGCGTCGTCAATTCGGGCGACACGCTGCTCAATGCGACCAAGGACAAGAAGGAACGTCTCGGCCGTATTCTGCAGATGCACGCGAACCAGCGCGAAGAAATCAAGGAAGTTCGCGCAGGCGACATCGCTGCTGCGGTCGGCCTGAAAGAAGCGACCACGGGCGACACGCTGTGCGATCCGGCTCACCCGATCGTGCTCGAACGCATGATTTTCCCGGAGCCGGTGATTTCGCAGGCAGTCGAGCCGAAGACCAAGGCTGACCAGGAAAAGATGGGCCTGGCGCTCAACCGTCTGGCTCAGGAAGATCCGTCGTTCCGCGTGCAGACCGACGAAGAATCGGGTCAAACGATCATTTCGGGCATGGGCGAGCTCCACCTCGAAATTCTCGTCGACCGGATGAAGCGTGAATTCGGCGTGGAAGCGACCGTCGGCAAGCCGCAGGTTGCGTACCGCGAAACCATCCGCAAGTCGGCTGCGGACGTCGAAGGCAAGTTCGTCAAGCAGTCGGGCGGCCGTGGTCAGTATGGCCATGCGGTCATCACGCTCGAGCGCAGCGAACTGGGCAAGGGCTACGAGTTCATCGACGCGATCAAGGGCGGCGTGATTCCGCGTGAATACATCCCGTCGGTTGACAAGGGTATCCAGGAAACGCTGAAGAGCGGCGTGCTGGCAGGCTTCCCGGTCGTCGATGTGAAGGTCACGCTGACGTTCGGTTCGTACCACGACGTTGACTCGAACGAAAATGCGTTCCGCATGGCCGGTTCGATGGCGTTCAAGGAAGCAATGCGCCGCGCGGATCCGGTGCTGCTCGAGCCGATGATGGCTGTGGAAGTGGAAACGCCGGAAGACTTCATGGGTAACGTGATGGGCGACCTGTCGGGTCGTCGCGGCATTATCCAGGGCATGGACGACATGGTTGGCGGCGGCAAGATCGTGCGCGCCGAAGTGCCGCTGTCGGAAATGTTCGGCTATTCCACGTCGCTGCGTTCGCTGACGCAGGGTCGCGCAACGTACACGATGGAGTTCAAGCACTACGCTGAAGCTCCGAAGAACGTTGCAGAAGCGATCATCAGCGCTAAGTCGAAGTAATTCGCTATCACAATCGATTATTTTTGAAAGAAGAGAATCATGGCAAAAGGTAAATTCGAGCGGACCAAGCCGCACGTGAACGTTGGTACGATTGGTCACGTTGACCATGGCAAGACGACGCTGACGGCAGCGATCACGACGGTTCTGACGAAGAAGTTCGGCGGCGAAGCGAAGGCATACGACCAGATCGACGCGGCACCGGAAGAAAAGGCGCGCGGCATCACGATCAACACGGCACACGTCGAGTACGAAACGGCTAACCGCCACTACGCACACGTCGACTGCCCGGGCCACGCTGACTATGTGAAGAACATGATCACGGGCGCGGCGCAGATGGACGGCGCGATCCTGGTTTGCTCGGCAGCAGACGGCCCGATGCCGCAAACGCGTGAGCACATCCTGCTGGCGCGTCAGGTTGGCGTTCCGTACATCATCGTGTTCCTGAACAAGTGCGACATGGTGGACGACGCCGAACTGCTCGAGCTGGTCGAGATGGAAGTTCGCGAACTCCTGTCGAAGTACGACTTCCCGGGCGACGACACGCCGATCGTGAAGGGTTCGGCGAAGCTGGCGCTGGAAGGCGACACGGGCGAGCTGGGCGAAGTGGCGATCATGAGCCTGGCCGACGCGCTGGACACGTACATCCCGACGCCGGAGCGTGCAGTTGACGGCGCGTTCCTGATGCCGGTGGAAGACGTGTTCTCGATCTCGGGCCGTGGTACGGTGGTGACGGGTCGTGTCGAGCGCGGCATCGTGAAGGTTGGCGAAGAAATCGAAATCGTCGGTATCAAGCCGACGGTGAAGACGACCTGCACGGGCGTTGAAATGTTCCGCAAGCTGCTGGACCAAGGTCAAGCAGGCGACAACGTTGGTATCCTGCTGCGCGGCACGAAGCGTGAAGACGTGGAGCGTGGCCAGGTTCTGGCGAAGCCGGGTTCGATCACGCCGCACACGCACTTCACGGCTGAAGTGTACGTGCTGAGCAAGGACGAAGGCGGCCGTCACACGCCGTTCTTCAACAACTACCGTCCGCAGTTCTACTTCCGTACGACGGACGTGACGGGCTCGATCGAGCTGCCGAAGGACAAGGAAATGGTGATGCCGGGCGACAACGTGTCGATCACGGTGAAGCTGATCGCTCCGATCGCGATGGAAGAAGGTCTGCGCTTCGCAATCCGCGAAGGTGGCCGTACCGTCGGCGCCGGCGTCGTCGCCAAGATCATCGAGTAATATCGACGATCCGCGGATCCCTCGGGATCCGCGATTCCGCGGTATGCAGTTGTACCGTCGAAACCGGGTGTCCAGCTTGCGCTGGCACCCGGTTTTGTTTTTCCGGGGCCTCCGTTGCGTGGAGCAATAAACCTGCACCACCGCTCGACAATTTCGTGTAGAATCGCGGGCTTAGCAGTGGAAGTACCGTTCGGAACCGGGTGTCTCGCTCTCCGCAGGCGTCATGGTTTCGCGTTCTTTTAGTGTCCGGCGATGCAACATCGCCTCGCTCTTTTCAAGGAATCGTCATGCAGCAACAGAAAATCCGCATTCGTCTGAAGGCATTCGACTATCGTCTGATCGATCAATCGGCTGCCGAGATCGTCGATACCGCGAAGCGGACTGGCGCAATCGTCCGTGGCCCGGTGCCGCTGCCGACGCGCATTCAGCGTTTTGACATCCTGCGTTCGCCGCACGTCAACAAGACGTCGCGCGATCAGCTCGAAATCCGTACCCACCAGCGCCTGATGGACATCGTCGATCCGACCGACAAGACGGTTGACGCGCTGATGAAGCTCGATCTGCCGGCTGGCGTCGACGTGGAAATCAAGCTGCAGTAAGGCTTCCAGCGCCAAACGGCTCGCCGGGCGGCGCTAAGTCTTTGATTGCTTGCGGAAAACGAAGAATCGGGCTATACTGCTTGGCTTTTCGCGTATTCGCGTAAAAAAGTTGGGCCTTGCGTGCCCGGCATTTTGTAAATCAGCCCCGACCAATCGCAGTCGGGAATGGAGAAAATGATGAGCCTTGGACTCGTAGGTCGCAAGGTTGGCATGACCCGTATCTTCACGGCGGAAGGGGATTCGATTCCCGTCACCGTGCTGGACGTGTCGGACAACCGCGTGACGCAGATCAAGACTGTTGAAACCGACGGCTACACGGCCGTGCAGGTTGCATTCGGCTCCCGCCGCGCATCGCGCGTGACGAAGCCGCTGGCAGGTCATCTCGCCAAAGCCGGTGTCGAAGCCGGTGAAATCCTCAAGGAATTCCGCATTGACGCGGCCAAGGCAGCCGAGCTGTCGAATGGCGCCGTGGTCGGTGCAGATCTTTTCGAAGTGGGCCAGAAAGTCGACGTGCAAGGCGTGTCGATCGGTAAGGGCTACGCCGGTACGATCAAGCGTTACAACTTCTCCTCCGGCCGTGCTACGCACGGTAACTCGCGCTCGCACAACGTGCCGGGCTCGATCGGTATGGCGCAGGATCCGGGTCGCGTGTTCCCGGGTAAACGCATGACGGGTCACATGGGTGACGTGACGGTGACGGTGCAAAACCTCGAAATCGCTCGTATCGACGCAGAGCGCAAGCTGCTGCTCGTGAAGGGCGCGATTCCGGGCGCGAAGGGCGGCAAGGTTTTTGTGACGCCGGCCGTCAAGACCAAGGGGGCGAAATAATGGAACTCAAGCTCCTGAACGAAAATGGTCAGGAAGGTGCAGTGGTCAACGCATCGGACGTCGTGTTCGGTCGTGACTACAACGAAGCGCTGATCCACCAGGTCGTCGTCGCTTACCAGGCGAATGCTCGCCAGGGTAACCGCGCGCAGAAGGACCGCGAGCAGGTCAAGCACACGACCAAGAAGCCGTGGCGCCAGAAGGGTACGGGCCGTGCTCGTGCCGGTATGTCGTCGAGCCCGCTGTGGCGTGGCGGTGGTCGTATCTTCCCGAATTCGCCGGAAGAAAACTTCTCGCACAAGGTCAACAAGAAGATGCATCGCGCAGGTCTCTGCTCGATCTTCTCGCAGCTGGCCCGTGAAGGCCGTCTGTCGGTCGTCGAGGACATCATCCTCGAAGCGCCGAAGACCAAGCTGCTGGCCGAAAAATTCAAGACCATGGGTCTCGATTCCGTGCTGATCATCACCGACACGGTTGACGAGAACCTGTACCTGGCATCGCGCAACCTGCCGCACGTGGCGATTGTCGAGCCGCGCTACGCTGACCCGCTGTCGCTGATCTACTTCAAGAAAGTGCTGGTCACGAAGGCTGCGGTCGCCCAGATCGAGGAGTTGCTGTCATGAGCGAGATTCGCAAGAACGATCATCGTTTGATGCAGGTCCTGCTCGCACCGGTGATCTCGGAAAAGGCGACGCTGGTTGCCGACAAGAACGAGCAAGTCGTGTTCGAAGTCGCACCGGATGCCACGAAGCAGGAAGTGAAGGCAGCTGTCGAGCTGCTGTTCAAGGTTGAAGTTGATTCCGTCAACGTGCTGGTTCAGAAGGGCAAGCAAAAGCGCTTTGGCCGTTCGATGGGCCGCCGCAAGGACGTGAAGAAGGCGTACGTTTGCCTGAAGCCCGGCCAGGAAATCAACTTTGAAGCGGAGGCCAAGTAATCATGGCAATCGTTAAAGTTAAGCCGACATCGCCGGGTCGCCGCGCGATGGTCAAGGTGGTCAACAAGAACCTGCACCAGGGCAAGCCGTTCGCGGCACTGCTCGACTCGCAGAGCTCGACCGCCGGCCGTAACAACAACGGTCGTATCACCACGCGTCACAAGGGTGGTGGTCACAAGCAGCACTATCGTATCGTCGACTTCCGTCGCACGAAGGATGGCATCCCGGCAAAGGTCGAGCGTCTCGAGTACGACCCGAACCGCAGCGCGAACATCGCGCTGGTGCTCTACGCAGACGGCGAACGTCGCTACATCATCGCCCCGAAGGGCCTGACCGTCGGCCAACAGCTGATGTCGGGTTCGGAAGCGCCGATCCGCGCAGGCAACACGCTGCCGATCCGCAACATTCCGGTCGGTACGACGATCCACTGCATCGAGATGCTGCCGGGCAAGGGCGCGCAAATGGCGCGTTCGGCTGGCACGTCGGCAATGCTGCTGGCGCGCGAAGGCGTCTACGCGCAGGTTCGTCTGCGTTCGGGCGAAATCCGCCGCGTGCACATCGAGTGCCGTGCAACGATCGGTGAAGTCGGCAACGAAGAGCATAGCCTGCGCCAAATCGGCAAGGCTGGCGCGAACCGCTGGCGCGGTATCCGCCCGACGGTGCGTGGCGTTGCGATGAACCCGGTTGATCACCCGCACGGTGGTGGTGAGGGCAAGACGGCTGCAGGTCGTGACCCGGTGAGCCCGTGGGGTACGCCGGCTAAGGGTTACCGCACCCGCAGCAACAAGCGCACGACGACGATGATCGTCCAGCGCCGTCACAAGCGTTAAGGAGTAGGCAATGGCACGTTCTGTTAAAAAAGGTCCGTTCTGCGACGCCCATTTGCTGAAGAAAGTTGAGGCGGCTGCAGCTTCGCGCGACAAAAAGCCGATCAAGACCTGGTCGCGTCGCTCGACGATTCTGCCGGATTTCATCGGCCTGACGATCGCTGTTCACAACGGCCGTCAACACGTTCCGGTGTACATCTCGGAAAACATGGTCGGCCACAAGCTTGGCGAGTTCGCACTGACCCGTACGTTCAAGGGTCACGCAGCCGACAAGAAGGCCAAGAAATAAGGGGCAATCAAGATGGAAGTGAAAGCAATTCATCGCGGTGCCCGCATCTCGGCGCAAAAAACGCGCCTTGTGGCTGACCAGATCCGCGGTTTGCCGGTCGACAAGGCGCTGAACGTTCTGACGTTCTCGCCGAAGAAGGCGGCTGGCATCGTGAAGAAGGTTGTGCTGTCGGCAATCGCGAATGCGGAGCACAACGAAGGCGCCGATATCGACGAGCTCAAGATCAAGAGCATCTACGTCGATAAGGCTGCATCGCTCAAGCGTTTCACCGCGCGCGCCAAGGGCCGCGGTAACCGCATCGAGAAGCAATCCTGTCACATCACTGTGACGGTCGGGAATTAAGGAGCCATACGATGGGACAGAAAATTCATCCGACTGGCTTCCGCCTGGCTGTCAGCCGCAATTGGGCTTCGCGCTGGTACGCGAACAACAACAATTTCGCGGCGATGCTTCAGGAAGACATCGGTGTTCGTGAGTACCTGAAGAAGAAGCTGAAGAACGCTTCGGTCGGTCGGGTTGTCATCGAGCGTCCGGCGAAGAACGCGCGCATCACGATTTACAGCTCGCGTCCGGGTGTGGTCATCGGCAAGAAGGGCGAGGATATCGAACAGCTGAAGACGGAACTGCAACGCCGCATGGGCGTTCCGGTCCACGTCAACATCGAAGAGATCCGCAAGCCGGAAACCGATGCGCAGCTGATCGCTGACTCGATCACGCAACAGCTCGAGCGCCGGATCATGTTCCGTCGCGCGATGAAGCGTGCGATGCAGAACGCGATGCGTCTGGGTGCCCAAGGCATCAAGATCATGAGCGCAGGCCGTCTGAACGGTATCGAAATCGCACGTACGGAGTGGTATCGCGAAGGTCGCGTTCCGCTTCACACGCTGCGTGCCGACATCGACTACGCGACTTCGGAAGCGAAGACGACCTACGGGATCATCGGCGTCAAGGTGTGGGTGTACAAGGGCGACACGCTCGGCCGCAACGACGCGCCGGTGGTGGAAGAAGTAGCCGAAGACAAGCGTCCGCGTCGCAATGCGCGTCCGGGCGATCGTCGTCCGCGCCGTGACGGCGAAGGCGGCGCTCCGGGTGCTCGTCGTGGCGCACCGCGCCGTGGCGCCGGCAAGCCGGAAGACGGCAAGACTGGAGAATAACGATGCTGCAACCGAAACGCAGGAAGTATCGCAAAGAGCAGAAGGGTCGTAACACCGGCAAGGCGACGCGCGGCAACGCAGTGTCGTTCGGTGACTTCGGCCTGAAGGCGATCGGTCGCGGCCGTTTGACCGCGCGTCAAATTGAAGCGGCGCGTCGTGCAATGACGCGTCACATCAAGCGTGGCGGCCGCATCTGGATCCGTATCTTCCCGGACAAGCCGATCTCGCAAAAGCCGGCGGAAGTGCGTATGGGTAACGGTAAGGGTAACCCGGAGTACTACGTCGCTGAGATCCAACCGGGCAAGATGCTGTACGAAATGGACGGCGTAACCGAAGAACTGGCACGCGAAGCGTTCCGTCTGGCTGCAGCCAAGCTGCCGCTGAAGACGGCATTCATCGTGCGCCAGCTCGGCGCCTAAGGAGAAAACATGAAGGCTTCCGAACTTCTCCAGAAAGACCAGGCCGCGCTCAACAAGGAGCTGGCGGACCTGCTGAAGGCGCAATTCGGCCTGCGCATGCAACTCGCGACCCAGCAGCTCACGAACACGAGCCAGCTGAAGAAGGTTCGTCGCGACATCGCACGTGTGCGGACCGTCATGACTCAGAAGGCGAACCAGAAATGAACGATAGCGTGAAAACCTCGCTGAAGCGGACGCTGGTCGGTCGGGTCGTCAGCAACAAGATGGACAAGACCGTCACCGTGCTGATCGAGCACCGCGTCAAGCATCCGATCTACGGCAAGTATGTCGTGCGCTCGAAGAAGTACCACGCGCATGATGAAGCGAACACCTACAACGAAGGCGATCTCGTCGAAATCCAGGAAACTCGTCCTGTTTCGAAGACGAAGGCCTGGACGGTGTCGCGCCTCGTCGAAGCGGCTCGCGTGATCTAAGCGGGTCCGTGCGGTAGGCAGTAACAGGCACTTCTCCACGAAGTGCTTGAAATCGCAAAGTTTTTGCTTGCGTGACCAGGATTATTTGTTATAATCCTGGTCTTCCCTCTTTATGGGAGCCCCGTCGCGGGCGAAGTTGGTGGGGGAAGCGGACTGGCGCCTGCCTGTCCGAAAGATTCACCGAATTGCGATGGCGGGTTTCGTTTGCCGTCGCTGCTGTTCCAACCCAAGCAGCCGATTGGCTGACGGGACCAAGACTGACCGAATGCATCATGGTGGTGCATCCGGATTAAGTTGGGAAAGACAAACCATGATCCAGACCGAATCTCGGCTCGAAGTAGCCGACAACACGGGTGCACGTGAAGTCCTGTGCATCAAGGTGCTCGGCGGCTCGAAGCGTCGTTATGCCGGCATTGGCGACATCATCAAGGTGAGCGTCAAAGAGGCAACGCCGCGCGGGCGCGTGAAGAAAGGCGAAATTTACAACGCCGTGGTGGTCCGCACCGCCAAGGGCGTGCGTCGTCAAGACGGCTCGCTGATCAAGTTCGACGGCAACGCCGCTGTGCTTTTGAATAACAAGCTCGAGCCGATCGGCACCCGTATCTTCGGGCCGGTCACGCGTGAGCTGCGTAGCGAACGATTCATGAAGATCGTTTCGCTGGCGCCGGAAGTGCTGTAAGGAGTCGCGATGAACAAGATTCGCAAGGGTGACGAAGTGATCGTCGTCACCGGCAAAGACAAGGGCAAGCGCGGCGTCGTGCTGGCTGTCGGTGCTGAACATGTGACGGTTGAAGGTATCAACCTCGTCAAGAAGCATGTGAAGCCGAACCCGATGAAGGGTACGACGGGCGGCGTGGAAGCGAAGACGATGCCCCTGCATATTTCGAACGTCGCACTGGTCGACGCGAATGGCAAGGCGTCGCGTGTTGGCATCAAGGTCGAGGAAGGCAAGAAGGTTCGCTTCCTGAAGACGACCGGTGCCGTACTGAGCGCCTGACGCAGCGGAGTAAAAAATGGCTCGTTTTCAAGAGTTTTACAAAGAAAAGGTTGTGCCCGGCCTGATCGAGAAGTTCGGTTACAAGTCGGTCATGGAAGTGCCGCGCATCACCAAGATCACGCTGAACATGGGTCTTGGCGAAGCGATCGCTGACAAGAAGATCATCGAGAACGCCGTTGGCGACCTCACGAAGATCGCTGGTCAGAAGCCGGTCGTGACGAAGGCACGCAAGGCAATCGCGGGCTTCAAGATCCGCCAGGGTTACCCGATCGGCGCGATGGTGACGCTGCGCGGCCAGGCGATGTATGAATTCCTCGACCGTTTCGTGACCGTTGCCCTGCCCCGCGTGCGTGACTTCCGCGGTGTGTCGGGTCGTGCCTTCGATGGCCGCGGCAACTACAACATCGGTGTGAAAGAGCAGATCATTTTCCCCGAAATCGACTACGACAAGATCGACGCACTGCGTGGGCTGAACATCAGCATCACGACGACTGCGAAGACCGACGACGAAGCAAAGGCTCTGCTCGCCAGCTTCAAGTTCCCGTTCAGAAACTGAGGTTACCGTGGCTAAACTGGCACTGATCGAACGTGAAAAGAAGCGCGCCCGCCTGGTCGCGAAGTTCGCAGCAAAGCGCGATGCGCTGAAGGCGATCGTCGAAGACCAAAGCAAGTCGGAAGAAGAGCGCTACGAAGCACGCCTGGAGCTGCAGCAACTGCCCCGCAACGCAAACCCGACCCGCCAGCGTAACCGCTGCGCGATCACGGGCCGTCCGCGCGGCACGTTCCGTAAATTCGGCCTCGCGCGTAACAAGATTCGTGAAATCGCATTCCGTGGCGAGATTCCTGGCCTGACCAAGGCGAGCTGGTAATAGGAGAAACGTAAATGAGCATGAGTGATCCTATCGCCGATATGCTGACTCGCATCCGCAACGCGCAGATGGTCGAGAAGGTATCGGTCGCGATGCCCTCGTCGAAGGTCAAGGTTGCAATCGCGCAAGTCCTGAAGGACGAAGGTTATATCGACGATTTCGCGGTGAAGGCTGAAGGCGCGAAGGCAGAACTGAACATCGCGCTGAAGTACTACGCTGGCCGTCCGGTCATCGAACGCCTCGAGCGCGTGTCGAAGCCTGGCCTGCGCGTCTACCGCGGTCGTAACGACATTCCGCAGGTCATGAATGGCCTCGGCGTGGCAATCGTGTCGACGCCGAAGGGCGTGATGACCGACCGCAAGGCGCGCGCTACCGGCGTCGGCGGCGAAGTCATCTGCTACGTCGCTTAAAGCCGAGGAGAGAGAAACATGTCTCGAGTAGGTAAGAGCCCGATCGCGCTGCAAGGCGCGGAAGTCAAGCTGGCCGACGGTGCTATCACCGTCAAGGGCCCGCTGGGCACCATCACGCAAGCGATCAATCCGCTCGTGAACGTGGCGAACAACGACGGCACGCTGAATCTGGCACCGGTCGACGAAAGCCGCGAAGCAAATGCACTGTCGGGCACGATGCGCGCGATCATCGCGAATGCCGTGCACGGCGTGACCAAGGGTTTCGAGCGCAAGCTGACGCTGGTTGGCGTCGGTTACCGTGCGCAAGCGCAAGGCGACAAGCTGAACCTGTCGCTGGGTTTCTCGCACCCGGTGGTGCACCAGATGCCGGAAGGCGTCAAGGCTGAAACCCCGACGCAAACCGAAATCGTGATCAAGGGGATCAACAAGCAACAAGTCGGTCAAGTAGCTGCGGAAGTCCGCGGTTACCGTCCGCCGGAGCCCTACAAGGGCAAGGGCGTGCGCTATTCCGACGAGGTTGTGATCCTCAAAGAAACGAAGAAGAAGTAAGGGTGCGCAATCATGGATAAGACTCAATCTCGCCTGCGCCGCGCTCGCCAGACGCGTATCAAGATCGCTGAGCTGCAGGTCGCGCGTCTCGCCGTGCATCGCACGAACACGCACATCTACGCTCAAGTGTTCTCGCCCTGCGGCACCAAGGTGCTCGCCAGTGCATCGACGCTCGAAGCAGAAGTGCGCGCTGAACTGGCCGACAAGTCGGGCAAGGGCGGCAACGTTAATGCCGCGACGCTGATCGGCAAGCGTATTGCCGAGAAGGCAAAGGCTGCCGGCATCGAATCCGTCGCCTTCGACCGCTCGGGCTTCCGCTACCATGGCCGCGTCAAGGCGCTGGCTGAGGCAGCTCGTGAAGCTGGGCTCAAGTTCTAAGGAAGGAATTCGTCATGGCAAAGATGCAAGCGAAAGTTCAGGCTGACGAGCGCGACGACGGCCTTCGTGAAAAGATGATTTCGGTCAACCGCGTGACCAAGGTCGTGAAGGGTGGCCGTATTCTCGGCTTCGCCGCACTGACCGTGGTTGGCGACGGCGATGGCCGCATCGGTATGGGCAAGGGCAAGGCGAAGGAAGTGCCGGTTGCCGTCCAGAAGGCAATGGAACAAGCTCGTCGCAACATGTTCAAGGTGCCGCTCAAGAACGGCACGCTGCAACACGAAGTGCACGGCAAGCATGGCGCATCGGCTGTCCTCCTCGCTCCGGCGAAGGCAGGTACGGGCGTGATCGCCGGCGGCCCGATGCGCGCAGTGTTCGACGTGATGGGCGTTCAGAACGTTGTGGCAAAGAGCCACGGTTCGACGAACCCGTACAACCTCGTTCGCGCCACGCTGGACGGCCTGCGTAAGCAGTCCACCCCGGCAGACATCGCGGCGAAGCGCGGCAAGTCCGTCGAAGAAATTTTGGGCTAAGCCCGGGTGGTCACCATGTCTGAAAAAACTGTCAAGGTTCAGCTCGTTAAGAGCCTGATCGGGACCCGCGAATCGCACCGCGCGACCGTGCGTGGCCTGGGCCTGCGCCGACTCAATTCGGTCAGCGAGCTTCAGGACACGCCGGCGGTCCGCGGCATGATCAACAAGGTCTCGTACCTCGTTAAGGTCATCGCGTAAGCGGCCCTACGGATCAAGGAGTTGATATGGAATTGAATAACCTGAAGCCGGCAGCTGGCGCCAAGCACGCCAAGCGTCGCGTCGGCCGTGGCATCGGTTCGGGCCTCGGCAAGACGGCTGGCCGTGGTCACAAGGGTCAGAAATCGCGTTCGGGCGGCTTCCACAAAGTCGGTTTCGAAGGCGGTCAGATGCCGCTGCAACGTCGTCTGCCGAAGCGCGGCTTCACGTCGCTGACGAAGGAATTCGTCGGTGAAGTGCGCCTGGGCGACCTCGAGAAGCTGCCGGTCGACGAGATCGATCTGCTCGCACTGAAGCAAGCCGGCCTGGTCGGCGAGCTGACGAAGAGCGCAAAGATCATCGCGACGGGCGAACTGAAGCGCAAGATCGTCGTGAAGGGTCTCGGTGCCACCAAGGGTGCGCGCGCTGCGATCGAAGCGGCTGGCGGTTCGTTCGCCGAGTGACACGCGTAGCGCGTCGTCACTTGCATTCATCGGAGAAGGTACTTGGCTAACAGCCCGAGTCTTGCAAAACCCGGTCGAAGCACGGCGAAATTCGGCGATCTGCGTCGGCGAGCGATGTTCCTGCTCCTGGCGCTGATCGTCTATCGCATCGGCGCGCACATTCCCGTGCCGGGCATCGATCCGGATCAACTGGCTAAGCTGTTCCAGAGCCAGGCGGGTGGCATCCTAGGCATGTTCAACATGTTCTCGGGTGGCGCACTTTCCCGCTTCACGATCTTTGCGCTGGGGATCATGCCGTACATTTCGGCGTCGATCATCATGCAGTTGCTGGCGATTGTTTCGCCGCAGCTCGAGGCGCTGAAGAAGGAAGGGCAGGCAGGGCAACGGAAGATCACGCAGTACACACGGTATTTCACCGTGGTGCTCGCGACCTTCCAGGCATTCGGTATCGCGGCTGCGCTGGAAAACCAGCCGGGCCTCGTCACCGACCCCGGCATGCTGTTCCGACTGACGACGGTCGTGACGCTGGTTACTGGCACGATGTTCCTGATGTGGCTCGGCGAGCAGATTACCGAGCGTGGTCTGGGCAACGGTATTTCGATCATCATCTTCGGCGGGATCGCAGCAGGGTTCCCGAATGCCGTCGGTGGGTTGTTCGAGCTGGTGCGTACGGGTTCGATGAGCATCATTTCGGCGATCATCATCGTCGTTCTGATTGCCGCGGTGACTTACCTGGTCGTGTTCATCGAACGCGGTCAGCGCAAGATCCTCGTGAACTACGCGAAGCGCCAGGTTGGCAACAAGATCTACGGTGGGCAGTCGTCGCACCTGCCGCTGAAGCTGAACATGTCGGGCGTGATTCCGCCGATCTTTGCATCGTCGATCATCCTGTTCCCGGCAACGATTCTCGGCTGGTTCAGTACCGGTCAGCCGACGGGAAGCTGGATTTCCAATACGTTGCATAACGTTGCGGAAGCGCTGAAACCGGGCCAGCCGGTCTATGTGCTGCTGTACACGCTGGCAATCGTGTTTTTCTGCTTCTTTTACACCGCGCTGGTGTTCAACAGCAGGGAAACCGCGGACAACCTGAAGAAAAGCGGCGCGTTTGTTCCGGGCATCCGTCCGGGCGATCAGACCGCACGATATATCGACCGCATCCTCACGCGTCTGACGCTGGCCGGTGCGATCTACATCGTCTTCGTGTGTCTGCTGCCGGAATTTCTGGTGCTGCGCTGGAACGTGCCGTTTTATTTTGGTGGAACGTCGCTGCTGATCATTGTCGTCGTCACGATGGACTTTATGGCGCAGGTGCAGTCGTACGTTATGTCGCAACAGTATGAGTCACTGCTCAAGAAGGCGAACTTCAAGGGCGGCAACATCCCGATGCGTTAAGGACTATGGCCAAAGACGATGTAATCCAGATGCAGGGAGAGGTGATTGAAAACCTCCCGAATGCGACCTTCCGTGTGAAGCTGGAAAACGGCCATGTCGTGTTGGGGCATATCTCCGGAAAGATGCGGATGCACTACATCCGCATCCTGCCGGGCGACAAGGTGACGGTTGAGTTGACGCCTTACGATCTGTCTCGTGCGCGGATCGTGTTCCGGGCGAAGTGATTTGAAAAAAGGGTATTATCATGAAAGTGATGGCATCGGTTAAGCGCATTTGCCGCAATTGCAAGATCATCAAGCGCAAAGGCGTCGTTCGCGTGATCTGCAGCTCGGATCCGCGCCACAAGCAGCGCCAAGGCTGACCGCGCGTTTGTTTGCGCTTTTTGTTTGAGGAAAAACAATGGCTCGTATCGCAGGGGTTAACATCCCGAATCACCAGCACACCGAGATCGGCCTGACGGCTATCTTTGGTGTCGGCCGCACCCGTTCGCGCAGCATCTGCGTGGCAGCTGGCGTCGATTTTTCGAAGAAGGTCAAGGATCTGACCGACGCAGACCTGGAAAAGCTGCGTGAAGAAGTGGGCAAGTTTGTCGTCGAAGGCGATCTGCGCCGTGAAGTGACGATGAACATCAAGCGCCTGATGGACCTCGGTTGCTACCGTGGCGTCCGTCATCGCAAGGGCCTGCCGATGCGCGGTCAGCGTACGCGTACGAACGCACGTACTCGCAAGGGTCCGCGTCGTGCAGCGCAAGCGCTGAAGAAGTAAGCGGAACTGACAGTTACAGGAAAACGTAATGGCTAAGGCTTCGAACACCGCGGCGCAACGCGTTCGCAAGAAGGTTAAGAAGAACGTCGCTGAAGGTGTGGTTCACGTCCACGCGTCGTTCAACAACACGATCATCACGATCACCGATCGCCAAGGCAACGCGCTGGCATGGGCGACGTCGGGCGGCCAGGGCTTCAAGGGCTCGCGCAAATCGACGCCGTTCGCTGCTCAGGTCGCAGCCGAGTCGGCTGGCCGCGTCGCGATGGAATACGGCGTGAAGAATCTGGAAGTGCGGATCAAGGGCCCGGGCCCGGGTCGTGAGTCGGCAGTGCGCGCACTGCACGGCCTCGGCATCAAGATCACCGCGATTTCGGGCGTCACCCCGATTCCGCACAACGGCTGCCGCCCGCCGAAGCGTCGTCGTATCTAAGGATGTGCTGGCACGTTCGTGCTAGCGCATTGCCTGTCGCCGCCTAGCGTCGACGGGCGTTGCTTTTTTGATTGACTAAGCCCACCGTTCGCCCCAAAGGGAGCGGACTAGCGCGGATTTCGATCCGCGTGACTGATTGATAAAGGAATGCAAAGTGGCACGTTATATCGGCCCCAAAGCCAAGCTGTCCCGCCGTGAAGGCACCGACCTGTTCCTGAAGAGCGCGCGCCGCTCGCTCGCCGACAAGTGCAAGCTCGACAGCAAGCCGGGTCAGCACGGCCGTACCTCGGGCGCACGTACGTCCGACTACGGTACGCAGCTGCGTGAAAAGCAGAAGGTCAAGCGTATCTACGGTGTGCTGGAGCGTCAGTTCCGCCGCTATTTCGCCGAAGCCGACCGCCGCAAGGGCAACACGGGTGAAAACCTGCTGCAACTGCTCGAGTCGCGTCTCGACAACGTCGTGTATCGCATGGGCTTCGGCTCGACCCGCGCTGAAGCGCGTCAGCTGGTGAGCCACAAGTCGATCACCGTGAACGGCGTCGTCGCGAACGTCCCGTCGCAGCAAGTGAAGGCGGGTGACATCGTCGCGATCCGCGAAAAGGCGAAGAAGCAAGCGCGTATCGTCGAAGCGCTGTCGCTGGCCGAGCAAGGCGGCATGCCGAGCTGGGTTGCAGTCGATGCGAAGAAGTTCGAAGGCACGTTCAAGCAAATGCCGGAACGCGCTGACATCGCAGGCGACATCAACGAAAGCCTGATCGTCGAATTGTATTCGCGTTAATCCGATTGACGGCCGAGGTACCCCGATTGCGTCGCGCAAGGAGGGGCCTCGGCTGTTTATTTTCTGGTTGTTACCGGTCAGCCTTATCGGTGTAACGAGCCGAGGGTATTGAAAAGGAAAGCCCATGCAAACCAGTTTGCTGAAACCCAAGATCATCGCCGTGGAATCGCTTGGCGAGAACCACGCGAGGGTGGTCATGGAACCGTTCGAACGCGGTTACGGCCATACCTTGGGCAATGCGCTTCGCCGCGTGCTTCTGTCGTCGATGGTTGGCTACGCGCCGACCGAAGTGACGATCGCCGGTGTGGTGCACGAGTACTCGACGCTTGATGGCGTGCAGGAAGACGTCGTCAACCTGCTGCTGAACCTGAAGGGCGTGGTGTTCAAGCTGCATAACCGCGACGAAGTGACGGTTACGCTGCGCAAGGAAGGTGAAGGCGTCGTCACGGCCGGCGATATCGAGCTGGCGCACGACTGCGAAGTCATCAACCCGAATCACGTGATCGCACACCTGTCGAAGGGCGGCAAGCTCGACGTTCAGATCAAGATCGAGAAGGGTCGTGGCTATGTGCCCGGCAACGTCCGTCGCTACGGCGAAGACACGGCCAAGATCATCGGCCGCATCGTCCTCGACGCATCGTTCTCGCCGGTTCGCCGCGTGAGCTACGCAGTCGAAAGCGCACGTGTCGAGCAGCGTACCGACCTCGACAAGCTCGTGATGAACATCGAAACGAGCGGCGTGATCACGCCGGAAGAAGCGATCCGTCAATCGGCCCGCATCCTGGTCGACCAGCTGTCCGTGTTCGCGGCGCTGGAAGGCACGGAAACGGCTGCCGAAGCGCCGTCGCGTGCACCGCAGATCGATCCGATCCTGCTGCGTCCGGTGGACGATCTCGAGCTGACGGTTCGTTCGGCGAACTGCCTGAAGGCCGAGAACATCTACTACATCGGCGACCTGATCCAGCGCACGGAAAACGAGCTGCTGAAGACGCCGAACCTCGGTCGCAAGTCGCTCAACGAGATCAAGGAAGTGCTCGCTTCGCGCGGTCTCACGCTGGGCATGAAGCTCGAGAACTGGCCGCCGGCTGGTCTCGACAAGTAAGCCCGGTTGTTGCTGTAGTTGGCAAAGATGCGGATTTTCCTTTAAAATCCGCATCTTGCTTTTTTCGCTACCGGCCCGTGCACCCTTCGAGGTGCGATAGAAGAGCTGGATCAAAACTTTGAATCAAGGAAACTGAAATGCGCCATCGTCATGGTCTGCGGAAACTGAACCGCACGAGCAGCCACCGTCTGGCTATGCTCCGTAACATGTCCAACTCGCTGATCGAGCACGAAGTCATCAAGACGACGCTGCCGAAGGCGAAGGAACTCCGTAAAGTCGTCGAGCCGCTGATCACGCTCGGCAAGAAGCCGTCGCTGGCAAACCGTCGCCTGGCGTTCAACCGCCTGCGCGATCGTGACTCGGTGGCGAAGCTGTTCGACGTGCTCGGTCCGCGTTTCGCGAACCGTCCGGGCGGCTACCTGCGCGTGCTGAAGTTCGGCTTCCGCGTTGGCGACAACGCACCGATGGCACTGGTCGAGCTGCTCGATCGTCCGGAAGTCGACGAAACGGAAAACGTGCAAGAAGCTGAATAAGCTTCCGGTACGCAGCAGTATCTGAAAGGGGCCGAGCGATTGCTTGGCCCTTTTTGTTTTTGAGATCCGGCTGCGATCGATTGTCGCAGGCCGGCACCGGCAGCGTTGCGCGGGCTGCGCTACGATACAGGGCAGCCGGCGCGGTCCCTGGACGGGCAATCCGCGTCGGCAGGAGCCGGTCGACCAGCCAGGAGGGCGCGGATGATAGTGGTGCTGATGCTGACGACGGTGCCCGATGCGGCGACGGCCGCGGTGCTTGCCGACGGCGCGCTCGACGCGCGGTTTGCGGCATGCGTGTCGGAGCTCGGCGCGATCAAGTCGCGCTATCACTGGCAGGGCAAGGTCGAAACGGCCGACGAGATCCAGTTGCTGTTCAAAACGAGCCCCATGCGGGCGCTCGAACTGGAGCGATTTATTCTCGCGCATCATCCTTACGAGACGCCCGAAATCGTCTCGTGGCAGGCGACGGCATCGGCCGCGTACGGCCAGTGGGTGACCAGCGAAACTCAACGTCTATTTCATGTTTAACGGTATGACGCTTCCGGTGCGCGTGCGCGCGCTGCGGTTCCTTGCAGTCCTGTTGTCGTTCGTGCTCCTGCTGGGCGGCCTGTCGGTCGCGCGCGCGGCGGACGATTTCCTCGATCCGTCGGTGGCGTTCAAGTTCAGTGCGAGCGAAGCGCCTGGGCAAGTGGACGTCCGCTTCAAGGTCGCCAACGGTTATTACCTGTACCGAGAGCGGTTCGCATTCGCAGTGAAAAGCGGGCAGGCGACGCTCGGCGAGCCGCAATTCCCGGCCGGCCACGTGAAGTTCGACCAGACGTTCCAGAAGGAAGTCGAAACCTATCGCGACGAAGTCGTGGTTCATGTGCCCGTCAAGCAGGCGTCGGGGCCGTTCGAGCTCACGGTGACGTCGCAGGGGTGTGCGGACGAAGGGATCTGCTATCCGCCGGCCGAGCACGTCGTGAAGGTAGACGGCGCCGCGCTCGGCGCGGCCGTATCGTCGTCCGGCGAAGCGGCTGCCGCGGGCAGCTGGTTCGACAAGGTCACGAGTGCCGACTTCGCGCAGTCGCTGCTCGAAGGGCACGGCTTCTTCACGATCATCGCGCTGTATTTCGTCGCGGGCGTCGTGCTGAGCCTCCTGCCCTGTTCGTACCCGATGATTCCGATCGTATCCGCGATCATCATCGGCCAGGGGACGCGCGCGACGCACGCACGCGGCTTCGCGCTGTCGCTGACCTATGTGGTTGGCATGGCGCTGGTCTACACGGTCCTCGGTATTGCCGCGGCGCTGGTCGGACAGAGCCTCGGCGCGTGGCTGCAGAACCCGTGGGTGCTCGGCGCGTTCGGTGTGCTGCTCACAGCGTTCGCGGTGTCGCTGATCTCGGGTAAGGACATCGCGCTGCCCGAGCGCTGGCAGAACGGTGCGGCCGGAGCGTCGAGCGCGCGCCAGGGCGGCCACTTCGTGGCGGTTGCGGCGATGGGCGCATTGTCGGCGCTGGTCGTCGGCGCCTGCATGACGGCGCCGCTGTTCGCGGTGCTCGCTTTCATCGCACACACCGGCAATGCGCTGCTCGGCGGTGCGGCGCTGTTCGCGATGGGGCTGGGGCTCGGCGTGCCGCTGCTGATCGTCGGCATTGGCGCCGGGACGGTGCTGCCGCGTGCGGGCGCGTGGATGGACGGCGTGAAGGTGTTCTTCGGCATTGTGTTGCTCGCGGCCGCGCTGTGGATCGTGTGGCCCGTGCTGGCAGGCAGCCTGAAGATGGTGCTCGCCGCGTTGTGGCTGCTCATCGCGGCCGCGGCGCTTGGCCTGTTCACGCCGAATGCCGGCGCCGTGTCGATCTGGCGTCGGCTGGGCCGCGGCGTGGGCGCCGCGCTCGCGATCTGGGCGGCGACGCTGCTCGTCGGCCTTGCCGCGGGATCGACCGACCCCGTCAAACCGTTGGCCGTACTCGCGGCGCGCACGGTGGCATCGGGCGGCGCGGCGGCAACTGCCGGGCAGGACGGGCCGGCGTTCGCATCGGTGCGCTCCAGCGGTGAGCTCGACGCGCTGCTGAAGACGTCGGGCCAGCCCGTGATGCTCGACTTCTACGCCGACTGGTGCGTGAGCTGCAAGGAGATGGAGCACCTGACATTTACCGACGCGCGTGTGCAGGCGCGGCTCGCGCAACTCCATCTCGTGCGTGCGGATGTCACCGCGAACAATCCGGATGATCAGGCGCTGCTCAAGCGCTTCAACCTGTTCGGGCCGCCGGGCATCATCTTCTTCGATCGCAACGGCAACGAGATCGGGCGTGTGGTCGGCTATCAGGCGGCGGAGACGTTCCTGCGCAGCCTCGATCGCGCGGCTGTCCCGACGGTATGACGGCGCCTGTCGGACGCGTTTCGGTGGCATGAGCTGACGATCCGGCGCCGGTAGGCGGTCGCGATCGACAGTCATAAAAAAACGGCGGAACACCGAGGTGTCCCGCCGTTTTTCTTTCCGCCTGCCGGCGCGTGATCAGCGTTGCGCTTTCAGCAGACGCGCGGCGTCGAGCGCGAAGTACGTGAGCACGCCGTCGGCGCCCGCGCGCTTGAATGCGAGCAGCGATTCGAGCACGACTTTGTCGTGGTCGAGCCAGCCGTTCATCGCGGCGGCCTTCAGCATCGCGTATTCACCGCTCACCTGGTACACGTAGGTCGGGAAGCGGAACTCGTCCTTCACGCGGCGCACGATGTCGAGATACGGCATGCCGGGCTTGACCATCACCATGTCAGCGCCTTCGTCGATGTCGAGGCGCACTTCGCGCAGCGCTTCGTCGCTATTCGCCGGATCCATCTGGTAGGTCATCTTGTTGCCTTTGCCCAGGTTGGACGCCGAGCCGACCGCGTCGCGGAACGGGCCGTAGAACGCCGACGCGAACTTGGCCGAATAGGCCATGATGCGCGTGTGGATGTGGCCGTCGCTTTCCAGCATCTCGCGGATCGCGCCGATGCGGCCGTCCATCATGTCCGACGGCGCGACGATGTCGACGCCGGCTTCGGCTTGCGCACGCGCCTGGTCGATCAGGATCTCGATCGTGTCGTCGTTGATCACGTAGCCGTTTTCGTCGAGCACGCCGTCCTGGCCATGGCTCGTGTACGGGTCGAGCGCAACGTCGGTCAGCACGCCGAGTTCCGGGAAGCGCTTCTTCAGCTCGCGCACTGCGCGCGGGATCAGGCCTTCCGGATTGGCCGCTTCGCGGCCGTCAGGCGTTTTCAGTGCAGGCTCGATGGCCGGGAACAGCGACAGCACGGGCACGCCCAGTTCGACGCATTGCTCGGCGACGTGCATCAGCAGATCGACGGAAACGCGCTCGACGCCGGGCATCGACGGAATCGGCTGTCGTTCGTTGGTGCCTTCGACGACGAACACCGGATAGATCAGGTCGTCGGTGGTCAGGCGGTTTTCGCGCATCAGGCGGCGGGAGAAGTCGTCGCGGCGCATCCGGCGCGGACGATGAAGCGGATGGAAGCTCATGGCGATTGGGCAGAAATCAGGGCAGTAAGGACCTTACGGAACCCTTAGGTCATTTTCGGGAGCGTTGGTATATGATAGCGATCGAGCGGCACGCGTCGCGTGTTGCTCCCCGCTTCTCCTCCCTGAGCGGGTGCCTGTCGTTTTTCGATTAGGCTGTTTGACCCGCCGTTAAACGGCGGGTTTTTTTATGAGCCGGCCGAATCCGCAGGCGCCGTCAGGAGCGCGCCGCCGATCCCGGCCGCGCGTTGCCCGATCATTGTGCTACAGGCTCGCTTTTTTCGTCGGCGACGGACGGTCGCAACCAGCTCTCGATCAGCTCATGCGCCTCGTCGAGCCCCGTGCGCTTCAGCGCGGAGAACAGCTGGACCGTCAGCTTGCCCTGGACGCCCTGATCGCGGTACGCATCCAGCCCCTTTTGCGTGGTCCGCAGCGCGTTGATGCTTTCCTGCCGCGTCAATTTGTCGCACTTCGTCAGCAGCGTGTGGATCGGCTTGCCGGTCGGCGCGAACCATTCGATCATGCGGCGATCGAGGTCGGTCAGCGGACGGCGCGAATCCATCATCAGGATCAGGCCGCAAAGCTGCGAGCGGGTCGCGAGGTACGACGACAGCAGCATTTCCCAGTGCGCCTTCGCGGCGCCGGGCACTTCCGCGTAGCCGTAGCCGGGCAGGTCGACGAGGTTCGCGACGGGCTCGGCGGCCGGGCCGACGGAGAAGTAGTTGATATGCTGCGTGCGGCCGGGCGTCTTCGATGCGAAGGCCAGCCGCTTCTGGTTGCACAGCACGTTGATCGCCGTCGACTTGCCGGCATTCGAGCGACCCGCGAACGCGATTTCCGGCTGAACCGTCGGCGGCAGGTCGCGCAGATGGTTGACGGTCGTGTAGAAGCGGGCTTGATGGAGCAGAAAGGCCATGGGAACCGGAAGGACGGGCGGCGCGAGCCGCTTGGTGGAGGCGGGGTAGCCCCGATAGGCGCGGGAGCTTTCAACACGATATTGTACAATACGGCGGTTTACCGAAGGCCACCGGGCGCCTGCCTCGCACTTTTATGTGGCTTCTGCGGTAGACTGAACGCCGTCGTTTTTTGCAGAACCTCAAATTCCCACAAGACGAAACAGGGTGTGCGAATGAATCGACTGTGCAAGTCTCTGATGGTGCTTCAGGTTGCAGCAGGGTTCGTAGGTTTCGTAGCAGAGGCAAACGCGGCGGATGCGGCAAAGCCGGATCTCGACCGCGGCAAGGCGATTGCCGGGCAGGTCTGTGCGTCGTGTCACGGCGCCGACGGCAATAGCGCGTCGGGCAGTTTCCCGAAGCTTGCCGGCCAGCATCCCGAGTATCTGGTCAAGCAGTTGAACGACTTCAAGACGCAGCCGGGCGCGAAGGGGCCGGTGCGTACCAACGCGGTGATGGTCGGATTCGCGAGCGCGTTGAGCGCGGACGACATGCGAAACGTCGCCGCGTACTACGGGTCGCAGACGATAAAGCTCGGTACCGCACGCGATGCGGCAACCGTGCCGATCGGCCAGAAGATCTATCGCGGCGGCATCGCGGAGAAGGGCGTGCCCGCCTGCGCGAGCTGCCACGGGCCGACAGGGCAGGGCCTTCCGGTCCAGTACCCGCGTCTGTCGGGGCAGTGGGCGGATTACACCGTCGCCCAGTTGACCGCGTTCCAGCAAGGGGCTGGCGCGCGCAACAACAACGAGGCGATGCATCAGATCGCCACGCGCCTGTCGGACAACGAGATCAAGGCCGTCGCGGATTACATCGCGGGCCTGCGTTGAGCGGCCAGTCGCGAATGGAATGACCGGGCGCCCGAAGGGCGGTCGGAGTCAGAACAAGAAAAGGGTGGGGCGCCGCATCGTTGCGGTCGCCTCGCCCTTTTTTGTGTCGGCACTCGCCGGGCCGTCCCAAGCGTGCTGACCGCCCCCTTGGGGGCAGCGAACATAGTGAGCGTGGGGGTTGTTTCCCCTTAGTCGGAGTTTGAATGAGCGTTACCACGTCGGGGTTGCAGTCGAAGTCAGGTCAGGGTGCGTCGAAGCGCGCGGTCGAGCTGTTGAGCTCGATGCGTTTCGCGATCGCACTGCTGGTGGTGCTGTCGATCGCGAGCATCATCGGCACGGTCCTGACCCAGGACGATCCGTATCCGAACTACGTGAACCAGTTCGGGCCGTTCTGGGCGGACATCTTCCGCTCGCTCGGCCTGTACAACGTGTACAGCGCGTGGTGGTTCATGCTGATCCTGATCTTCCTCGTCACGTCGATCTCGCTGTGCGTGATCCGCAACGCGCCGAAGATGCTCGCCGATGCGAAGAGCTGGAAGGACAAGGTTCGCGAAGGCAGCCTGCGCGCGTTCCATCACAAGGCCGAATACACGGCTTCCGGCACGCGCGCGACCGTTGCCGCCACGCTTTCCACGTTCGTCACCAAGGCCGGCTACAAGCACGTCGTGCGCGAAACCGACGGCGCGACGCTGATCTCCGCGAAGCGCGGCGCGATGACCAAGTGGGGCTACATCTCCGCCCACCTCGCGATCGTCGTGATCTGTATCGGCGGCCTGCTGGACAGCAACCTGCCGATCAAATTCCAGATGTGGATGTTCGGCAAGAGCCCGGTCAACACGAGCGCGACGATCAGCGAGATCTCGCCCGATCATCGGCTGTCCGCGTCGAACCCGACGTTCCGCGGCTACGCGTGGGTGCCCGAAGGCCAGTTCGTGTCGACCGCGATCCTGAACCAGCCGAGCGGTTCGCTGATCCAGGACCTGCCGTTCTCGATCCAGCTCAACAAGTTCATCGTCGACTACTACACGACGGGCATGCCGAAGCTGTTCGCGAGCGACATCGTCGTGATCGATCGCGAGACCGGCCAGAAGATTCCGGCGCGCGTCGAGGTCAACAAGCCGTTCACGTACAAGGGCGTGTCGATCTACCAGTCGAGCTTCCAGGACGGCGGCTCGCAGATGCAGATGACCGCCTACCCGATGACGGGCGGCAATGCGAAGACTTTCCCCGTGCAGGGCACGATCGGCAGTTCGGCGCCGCTGCAGGCGCCGGGCGCCGACGGCGACACGATCGAGTTCTCCGATTTCCGCGCGATCAACGTCGAGAACATGGCCGACGCGAACGGCAAGCCGGACGTGCGCGGCGTCGCGACGACGAGTTCGCTGAGGGAGGCGTTCGACGAACGGCTCGGCTCCGGCGCGAAGACGTCGAAGCCGACGCAGCTCCACAACATCGGCCCGTCCGTGCAGTACAAGATCCGCGGCAAGGACGGCCAGGCGCGTGAATTCAACAACTACATGCTGCCCGTCGACATGGCCGGCGAGCGCGTGTTCCTCGCCGGCGTGCGTGCGAGCCCGAACGACCCGTTCCGCTACATGCGGATTCCGGCCGACAGCCAGGATTCGATCGGCGAATGGATGCGCCTGCGTGCCGCGCTCGAGGATCCGGCCGTGCGCGCCGAAGCCGCCGCGCGATTCGCGCAGCGTTCGCTGCCGGGCACCGACGCATCGCTGCGCGGCCGCCTGCAGGACAGCGCATCGAAGGTGCTGACCCTTTTTGCGGCAAGCGACGACAGCGTCGGCCGCGGCGCCGACGGCCAGCCGATCGGCGGCTTCCAGGCCGTGGCGACGTTCATCGACCGCTCGGTGCCGAAGGCCGAGCAGGAGAAGGCCGCGAGCCTGCTGCTGCGGATGCTCGAGGGCTCGATGTGGGAGGTCTGGCAGATCGCGCGCGAACGCGCCGGCGAGCCGGCGGCCCAGCAGGGCACCGACACGATCCGCTTCGTGCAGAACGCGATCAATGCGCTATCCGACAGCTTTTTGTATGGATCTCCCGTCTATCTGCAGCTTGACTCATTCAAGCAGGTGCAAGCTTCGGTATTTCAGTTGACGCGCGCACCCGGCAAGAATCTGGTGTATCTTGGCAGCCTGCTGCTGGTCGCCGGCATCTTCTCGATGTTCTACGTGCGCGAGCGGCGCCTCTGGTTCTGGCTCAAGGACGCAGGTTCCGGCGTCGATGTGGTGATGGCGATGTCCACGGCCCGCAAGACCTTCGATTTCGAGAAAGAATTCGTGCAGACGCGCGACGCGGCCGGCGCCGCCTTGCGCGCCGCACCTCGCGACGCCGCGCCTGCCGGTGCGGCATCGACGGCCCGCCCGCCTGCCGGCGGCGGTTCCGATTCCGAGAATTCCACCCGGTAACATCATGGATCTCACGCAAGTTTCCTCTTCCCATCGGGCGTCGGCCCAGGCTCCGGTTTCGGCGCCGCTGTTCGACGATCGTCCGTTCCTCGCGCGCCTGTCGCTGGTCGACTGGCTGTTCGCACTGGCGCTCGTGGTGGGCGCGGGCTATGCGCTCGTGCACTACAACGCGCACATGGATTACTACGACAAGGCGGTGATGATCGGCGCTGTGCCGGCGCTCATCACGCTCGGCTGGCGCTGGAAGCCGGCCCGGCTGATGATGGCGTCGATCGCCGTGTTCTCGCTGCTGTCGATCCAGATCTATCAGGGCGATCTCGCGCGCGCCGATTCGGCGTTCTTCCTCAAGTACTTCCTGTCGAGCCAGTCGGCGATCCTGTGGATGAGCGCGCTGTTCGTGCTCGCGACGATCTTCTACTGGATCGGCCTGCTCGCGCGCTCGGAAACTGGTGCCGCGATCGGCCAGAAGCTCACCTGGGTCGCCGTGCTGATGGGCTTCACGGGGCTGATGGTGCGCTGGTACGAGTCCTATCTGATCGGCGCCGACGTCGGGCATATCCCCGTATCGAACCTCTACGAAGTGTTCGTGCTGTTCAGCCTGATCACTGCGCTGCTTTATCTGTATTACGAAGGCCACTACGGCACACGCTCGCTCGGCGCGTTCGTGCTGCTGGTCATCAGCGCGGCGGTCGGTTTCCTGATGTGGTACTCGGTCGCACGCGATGCGCAGCAGATCCAGCCGCTCGTGCCGGCGCTGCAGAGCTGGTGGATGAAGATCCACGTGCCGGCGAACTTCATCGGCTACGGCAGCTTTGCGCTGTCGGCGATGGTGTCGGTCGCGTACCTGATGAAGGAACGCGGCGTGCTCGCCGATCGCCTGCCGACGCTCGAAGTGCTCGACGACGTGATGTACAAGTCGATCGCCGTCGGGTTCGCCTTCTTCACGATCGCGACGATCCTCGGCGCGTTGTGGGCGGCCGAAGCATGGGGCGGCTACTGGAGCTGGGACCCGAAGGAAACCTGGGCGCTGATCGTGTGGCTCAACTACGCGGCGTGGCTGCACATGCGGTTGATGAAGGGCCTGCGCGGCGCGGTTGCCGCCTGGTGGGCGCTCACCGGCCTGCTCGTGACGACCTTCGCGTTCCTCGGCGTCAACATGTTCCTGTCCGGACTGCACAGCTACGGCAAGCTGTAAGATTTCCGCCGCTCGTCCGACTACAAGACCGCCGGTGCACTGCGTGCCCGGCGGTTTTTGTTTGTAACGGGCGGGCGAGCCGGGCGTCGAACGGCGCAAGACGGGTCGGGTCGAACGCTCATGAAGCGTGCGCGCGGCGCATGCAGGAGGAGCAGCACGATGTGGATCAAACACCCTTTGCGGAACGTACTGACCGGCGGCGATATCGCACACAGCGAGATCACGCCGCGCGCGGTGTTCGAGAACCGGCGGCGCGTATTGCAGGCGGCCGGCCTCGCGGCGGCGGGCGGGCTGCTCGGCGGCAGCGGCGCGGCATTTGCCGCGTATGCGTCGCCTGATGCGCGAGCGGCGAAGCTCGCGGCGAAAACGAACCCGAAGTTCGTCGCGGCCGACAAGGTGACGCCGTTCAAGGACATCACGTCCTACAACAACTTCTACGAATTCGGTACCGACAAGAGCGACCCGGCGCAGAACGCCGGTACGCTGCGGCCGCGCCCGTGGCGGGTGAGCGTCGAGGGCGAGGTGCTGCACCCGAAGGTGTTCGATCTCGACGAACTGCTGAAGCTCGCACCGCTCGAGGAGCGCGTGTACCGGCTGCGCTGCGTCGAGGGATGGTCGATGGTGATCCCGTGGATCGGCGTGCCGCTGTCCGAGCTGATCAAGCGCGTGCAGCCGACCGGCAACGCGAAATACGTGCAGTTCGTCACGCTGGCCGATCCGTCGCAGATGCCGGGCCTCTCCACGCCCGTGCTCGACTGGCCGTACTCGGAGGGGCTGCGGATGGACGAGGCGATGAATCCGCTGACGCTGCTGACGATGGGCGTCTACGGGCAGGTGCTGCCGAACCAGAACGGCGCGCCGGTGCGGATCGTCGTGCCGTGGAAATACGGCTTCAAGAGCGCGAAGTCGCTGGTGAAGATCCGCTTCGTCGACAAGCAGCCGAAGACGAGCTGGAACACGTACGCGTCGAACGAGTACGGCTTTTATTCGAACGTGAACCCGAACGTCGATCACCCGCGCTGGAGCCAGGCGACCGAGCGGCGCATCGGCGAGGACGGCTTCTTCACGCCGAAACGCAAGACGCTGATGTTCAACGGCTACGGCGATCTGGTCGCGTCGATGTATCAGGGCATGGACCTGAAAAAGAACTTCTGAGCGCGACGGTGAGAAACGACATGCCTCCTTCGACGCTGACGCCCGCGCGCGCAGCCGGCGCCGAACCCGCTGCACGCGCGGCGCGGGCCGGCGCGATCCGTCCCGCCGCGCCGCGCTGGCTCGCGCCGGCGAGGGTGCTGGTTTTCGCGGCCGGCCTCTATCCGCTCGCGCGTCTCGTGCTGTTCGGGTTGACCGACCGGCTCGGCGCGAATCCGATCGAATTCATCACGCGCTCGACGGGCCTCTGGACGCTCGTGATGCTCTGCATCACGCTTGCCGTCACGCCGCTTCGGCGCATGACGGGGTTTGCGACGCTGCTGCGCTTTCGCCGGATGATCGGGCTGTTCGCGTTCTTTTACGCGACGCTGCACTTCACGACCTACCTGTGGTTCGACAAGTGGTTCGACGTCGTCGCGATCCTGAAGGACGTCGGCAAGCGCCCGTTCATCACGGTCGGCTTTGCCGCGTTCGTGCTGCTGATCCCGCTCGCCGCGACGTCGCCGCGCGCGATGGTGCGCCGGCTCGGCCGCCACTGGGCAGTGCTGCATCGCGCGATCTACGCGATCGCGCTGTTCGGCGTGCTGCATTTCTGGTGGATGCGCGCCGGCAAGCACGATCTCGCGCAGCCGAAGCTTTACGCGGCGATCGTCGCGGCGCTGCTCGGCTGGCGCCTGGCGGCATGGGGATGGCGGCGCGTGCGCGCGTGACGGCGCAGCCCGAAAAAACAAAAGGCGATGACCGTGAAGCCATCGCCTTGTTTCGCCTGCCGCGCGAGCGGCGTTGTGTTCGTTACTTCGCGGCCGGGCTCGATGCCGGTGCGGGCACGGCCGATGCGCTGCTCGACAACTCGGGCGACAGCATCAGCGGCGAGCCCGAAGTGTCGGGTGTATCGTCGGACGATGCGTTTTCATCGGTCGGTTTCACGTCCGACGGTGGCGTATTCTGCTGCTGGAGTGGCTTGGGCATCGGAGGCACGGTGGGCAGATAGAGCGCGCCGCTTTGACCGCAGCCGGCAAGAATCGCCAAAGCCGCTACAATCGCGCTCATCCGGAAAACGACTCGCATGATCGTCCCTGAACAATTGAACCGATAGAGTTTAGCATGTCCGATACCCAATACCTGTCCCGTGCCGAGGCCGTACTGGCGGCCGTCGAGCGTACTGTCGACGACGCCAACGACGGCGATCACGACATCGATCTGGAGCGCAACGGCAGCGTCCTGACGCTGACGTTCGAGAACGGCTCGAAGATCATCGTCAACCTGCAGCCGCCGATGAAGGAAGTGTGGATCGCCGCGAAAGCGGGCGGATTCCACTACCGTTTCACGGACGGCGAATGGCGCGATACGCGCACGGGCACCGAGTTTTTCTCGGCGCTCACCGAATACGCGACGCAGCAGGCCGGCCTGCCGATCACGTTCAGCGCGTGACGGCCGGGGCGTTCGGCCCCGAGCATCGCACCAAAAGAAAAAGCGCCCCGAGGGGCGCTTTTTTCATCTCCGGGCTGCGTGTCAGTGGCCGCGGAACAGGTTCATGATGTCCTGCTTTTCCTGCTCGTCGACATGCGGCACCGCCTCGTCGACGTTCTGCGCGGCCGGCGCCTGCGGCACGCCGACCGTCGACACGAAGCCGTGCCCCGGCGTGAAGTCGGCGAAGTACAACTCGCCGCCGAGCGATTCGACGCCGTCCGGCACCGTCGGCTTGAACTCGGGCACGCCCTTCAGCGCCGCGCCCATGTAGTCGATCCAGACCGGCAGCGACAGGCCGCCACCGGTTTCGCGATCGCCGAGGCTGCGCGGATTGTCGTAGCCGATCCACGCGATCGCGGCGAGCGTGTGCTGGTAGCCGGCGAACCACGCGTCGTGCGAGTCGTTCGTCGTGCCGGTCTTGCCCGCGAGGTCGGTGCGCTTCAGCACGTTGGTCCGCGCGCCCGTGCCGCGCTGCGCGACGCTCTGCAGCAGGCTGTTCATCACGTATGCGTTGCGCGCGTCGATCGCACGCGGCGCATTCTGCTCGGCGACGAGCGGCTGCGCGCGCGCGACGATCGCGCCATTCGGGTCGGTGACTTCGGCGATCAGGTACGGATTGACGCGGTAGCCGCCGTTCGCGAATACCGAATACGCGCCGGCCATCTGCAGCGGCGTGACCTGGCCCGCGCCGAGCGCCATCGGCAGGTAGGCCGGATGACGTTCGGCGTCGAAGCCGAAGCGGGTGATGTACTGCTGCGCGTACTTCGTGCCGATGTGGTTCAGGATCCGGATCGACACGAGGTTGCGCGAGCGCTGCAGCGCGGTGCGCATCGACATCGGGCCTTCGAAGCCGCCGCCATAGTTCTTCGGCTCCCACGGCTGGCCGCCCGTTTCGGCGGCGCTGAAATACAGCGGGCCGTCGTTGATCACGGTTGCGGGCCCAAGGCCCTTGTCGAGCGACGCCGAGTAGATGAACGGCTTGAACGACGAACCCGGCTGCCGCCACGCCTGCGTGACGTGGTTGAACTTGTTCTTGTTGTAGTCGAAGCCGCCGACGAGCGAGCGGATCGCGCCGTCCTGCGGGACGATCGACAGGAACGCGCCTTCGACTTGCGGCAACTGCGTGATCGACCACTTGCCGGCGTCGTTCTTCACGACGCGGACGATCGCGCCGGGGCGGATGCGGCGGTTCGGCTGCGCATTGGCCGCCAGCGCGCCCGACGCGAACCGCAGGTTGTCGCCGTCGATCGTCGCATTGCTGCCGTCGATGAACGCGACCGTGATCTGGCGAGGGCTCGCGGCGGTGACGACCGCGGCGATCAGCTCGCCGTTGTCGGGGTGCTCGAGCAGCGCATCGTCGATCGCCTGTTCGCGGTCGTCGGCGCCGGCCGGCAGCTCGATGAAGCCTTCCGGCCCGCGATAGCCGTGCCGGCGCTCGTAATCCATGATGCCCTTGCGCAGCGCGGTGTACGCGACCTGCTGGTCGGCGGAATCGATCGTCGTGACGACGTTGAAGCCGCGCGTGTAGGTTTCCTCGCGGTACTGCGCGTACATCATTTGTCGGACCATTTCGGCGACGTACTCGGCGTGCACGCTGAAATCTCGGCCCGGGCCCTTGACGACGAGCGGCTGCGCGACGGCTTCGTCGTACTGCTCGCGCGTGATGAAGTTCAGCTCGAGCATCCGCTGCAGGATGTATTCCTGGCGCACCTTCGCGCGCTTCGGATTGACGACCGGGTTATACGCGGACGGCGCCTTCGGCAGCCCCGCGAGCATCGCCGCTTCCGCGAGCGTGATGTCCTTCAGGTCCTTGCCGAAATAGACCCGCGCGGCGCTCGCGAAGCCGTACGCGCGCTGGCCGAGATAGATCTGATTCATGTAGACCTCGAGAATCTGATCCTTCGTCAGCGCGCGCTCGATCCGGTACGCGAGCAGCATCTCGTAGATCTTGCGCGTGTAGGTCTTTTCGCTCGACAGGAAGAAGTTGCGCGCGACCTGCATCGTGATCGTGCTCGCGCCCTGCGACGCGTGGCCGTTCGTCAGCGCGACGAAGCCGGCGCGGACGATGCCGGTGAGGTCGACGCCGCCGTGATCGTAGAAGCGCGCGTCCTCGATCGCGAGGATCGCCTTCTTGAGCGAGTCGGGCACGTCCTTGAAATGGACGACGTCGCGTCGCTCCTCGCCGAATTCGCCGATCAGCACGTGATCGGACGTGTAGATGCGCAGCGGCACCTTCGGGCGATAGTCGGTCAGCGCATCGAGCGACGGCATGTTCGGCCACGCGACAACGAGTGCGTAGCCGAGCACGAGGCCGCCGGCCACGACGAGGGCCACGCACATCGCGGCGAAGCCGAGCAGGACTTTTTGCCACCAGGGCCGCTTTTTCGGCTCCGGGGCAGGAGGCGGGGACGTAGGAGTCGTGGATTGCATAGGCATACCGGAAAACAGTCCCGCGATTATAGCTGCCCGGTAAGACCGGTCCTGACGCGAGGGACGCCCGTCGGAAAGCCGCAGGCTGATGTGCCTCCAGCATAGCCCGCGCGCGGCCGCCGCGAGCCGTTGCTGGCCGTTTGGCCGACTGTCGGCGGCGCGCGCCGCTTTGCAGAATCAAGCCTCGGAAACGCGACATGGGTCGCGACGATCGCGGGAGGCTGGGATGGCGGGACGGTGGGTGGCGCGGTTTGCGCAGGGCAGGCACCGGTCGACGGGAATCGACGTCGGTGCGGACGAGGTGAGGGTGGTCGTGCTGAGCCGGCGCGGTCGTGTCGCGGAGGTGCGCATCGAAGGGCTCGAGCGGGAGCCGGTCGGGCTGGCGGGCGGGCCGGAAGACGCGCGCTGGGCGGCGGTCGCGCGCGGGCTCGCGGCGGCCGTGTCGCGGCTGTCGGCGGCGGATGTGCGGTGCGAGGCGCGCGGCGTGATGGCGTTGCATGATGACGAGATGCGCACCGCGACGCTTGATCTGGCCGGGCGTGACGACGTCGCGGACGCTGCGCGGCAGGCGGCCGAGCGCATCTCTGGGCTCGCGCCGGACAGCCTTGCGTTCGATTGGCGGCAGGACGGCGGCGCCGAGTCCGGCGAGATCGCGGTTGCCGTGGCGCCGCTGGCGCTGCTCGAGCGGCGGATCGACGTGGCCGCCCAGGCCGGTGTCGACCTGGCGGCCGTCGACGGTGAGTCGGCCGCCGCGTTGCGTGCGTTGCGCTACGCCGCGCAGTTCGAACTCGACGCGCAGGGCGCGTACGCGGCGCTCTGGTTCGGCGACTCGGGCGTGCACGGCTGGCGAATCGACGGACCGGTGGCCGCACCGGTGCTTGCGCTGTCGGGCGACGTGCCGGGGGGCGTTCTCCGATGCATTGCGCCGGTGTGCGCTCGGGGCCGTGCGTTGTGTCCTCGTGGCCGGGGATGAGCGGTGCATTGCCCGCTTCGGTACGTCCGTCGCCGATATCGGCGACCTGCTCGGCGCGGTTGCCGTGCCGTTCGATTGCATGGGCTGGAGCGGGCAGCCGTGTTCGCCAGACGGCATGCAGGGCGGCCCGGCATTCGCCGTCGCGTTCGGGCTGGCGTTGCGCGGGGTGTGGGAATGAGGGCCGATCGCATGCCGGCAAGCCTGTCGTGGGCGGTGCCGGTCGATCGAGCCGGGCTCGGCGGCTTCAACCTGCTGCCGTACCGCGAGCGGCTGGCGCAGGCGTTGCGACGTCGCCGAGCCGTACAGTGCGGTACCGCGATCCTGCTCGGTGTGCTCGGCGCCGGCCTGTGGACGGGCGCAGCCACGTGGTCGCGTTGGCGGGCGGACGCCGAGCGCGCAAGCGTCGAGACGCGGCTGCAGCAGTTGCAGCCACAGGTGGATGCCGCGACGCGCGCCGCCAATGCAGCCGCCGCCGTCACGCAGCGCGACGCGCGGGCTGCCGTGCTTGCCGCGCCTTATCGGCGTGTCGCAGGGCTGCTGGCGGCATTGACCCGGGCGCGCGACGACAGCGTCCGGCTCGACGCGCTACGCATGACGTCGACCGGCGCCGTGCTCGAGGCGCGCGCCACCGGTTACCGGGCGGCTGCACGCTGGCTCGCCGGGATGGCTCGCGAGCAGCGTGACTGGCGGTTCGACATGAATGCGTTGAAGCCCGCGTCCGATGGGCCCGTCACCACGGCCGGGATGCCGTTCCGGTTCTCGGTCCAGTTGCACTGGCGCGACGCGATGCCGTCGCGCAACGCATCGGGAGGTGACGCATGACGGCGATCACGCATCGATCCGCGTCGCGCGGCCACGCGCGGCCGGGCGGCAGGCGGCGCGTGTCGCCTGCGGCTGCACATGCCGCCGGCTGCATGCTGGCGTTCGCGGCCGTGCTGGCGGGCGGCATTCATCTGGCGAATGCCGCCGACTGGAGCGGGCTCGCGCACGGTCGCGCATTGCTGGCGGCGGCGCAGGTACGTGCGGCCGACGCGCAACGCTTGCTCGCCGCCGCTCGGCCACGGCGCGATGCGCATCCGGCGCCGGCGCCGGCGCCGGCGCGCGACGATCGCGTGCCGCGTGCGCCGGAATGGGCCGCGCTGATGCTGGAGCTGGCCGATCTTGCCGCGTCGAGCGGGCTGCATCGCGTATCGATCGAACCGCAGCGCGCCGACGATGCGGCACCGGACGGCCGGCGCACGGTGCGCATCGTTGCGAGTGGCGACTTTCGCGCGCTGTTGCGGATGATCGGCGGGCTGGCGCGCTTCCCGGTGCTGGCAGTGCCGTCGGCGCTGCGCATCGAGCAGGGCGTGCCGGCGGCGCGGGTGGAGATGTCTGTCGACGTGTTTCCGGCCCTGCCGGCCGCAACCGCGATGGCCGACACGGTGCCGGTTGCTGCGCCCGGCGCGGATCCGTTCGATGGGGCAGGCCTGTCCGCAGCGGATGATCAGGCGGCCCGCCTGGCCGGCACGATTCGCGATGCGCGTGCGGGTCTCGCGCTGTTCGACGACGGCGACGGCGCGTTCACGGCCGTGGCGCCGGGGGAAGCGGTCGGGGCCGCGCGCGTCGTGCGTATCGAGCCGGCGGCCGTGACGCTCGCGACGGTGGACGGGGCGCACCGGCTCGTCCTGGACGGCGGAGGGCGGCCATGATGAAGCGCCGATCGAAGTACGGATGCCGGGCACTTGCCGTCTGGGCCGGATTGACGGCGGCCGGCGCCAGCGCGTCATTGCCGCCGCTGCCGGCCGTCTGGCCTGCCGCGTCGATGGATGCACAGGTGCCAGGCCTGCCGCTGCCGCCGCGCATGGCCGACGACGCCGGCAACACCGTATCGGCGGAGGCCGGCCCGCCGCCGTTCGATCAGGCGGCGCGCGCGGCGCTTCAGGCGCAAGCCGCTGCACCGGCACCCGGGCTGGAAGGGCCGCCGATCCCGTTGGCGCCGCCGGCGCGGATGAGCGATGCGGCGCGGCAACCCGGCGACGCGGACGACGCGCGGCGGATCTCGCTGAATCTGCAGGGCGTCGGGCTCGCGGCTGCGTTCGACGCGTTCGCGCGGTTCACGGGGCTCAATATCGTTGTCGGTGAGCAGGTACGCGGCACCGTCACATTACGTCTGAACAATGTCCGCTGGCGCGATGCATTCGATACGCTGCTCGACACGCACGGGCTCGCGATGTCGCGGCGCGGCAACGTGATCCGGGTCACGCCGGCGGCCGAACTGGCCGCGCGCGAACGCGAGCGTTTCGAAATGCATGCGCGGGCCGCCGATCTGGAGCCGCTCGAGAGCCGCACGTTCACGCTGCACTATCCGCGCGCGCAGGACGTCCAGCGGCTGCTGGCCGGCGCGACCGGCCAGCGCCTGCTGTCGAAACGCGGCGCCGCGGCGGCCGACCCGCGCATGAACCTGCTGTTCGTGACCGATCTTGCGCCGCGCCTCGTGCAGATCGCGGGTCTGATCGACGCGATCGACCGCCCGTCGCGGCAGGTCCGGATCGAGGCCCGCATCGTCGAAGGCGAACAGGGCTTCTCGCGCAATCTCGGCGCACGCGTCGCGCTGCGTGCGCAGGGGCGGCCGCCGTCGGGTGAGAGCGCTACATTCACCACCGACGCGCGCAACGCGCTCGACCTCGCCGCGCGGCCGCTCGGCGGCTTCGAGGCGGCGACCGCCGGCTTCACGCTGTTCGCCGCGCCGCTCAGCCGCGTACTCGACGTCGAACTGAGCGCGCTCGAGGCGCAAGGGCGGGGCCAGATCGTTTCGCGGCCGCGCGTGGTGACTGCCGATCGCGTCAAGGCGATCGTCGAACAGGGTTCGGAACTGCCTTACCAGGCCAAGGTCGGCAACGGCGTGAGCGGCGTGCAGTTTCGCCGCGCGACGCTCAAGCTCGAGGTCGAGCTGCAGATCACGCCGGACGGGCGGGTGGTGCTCGACCTGGACGTGACGAAGGACAGCGTCGGCGAGCCGACGGCCGCCGGGCCCGCGATCCATACGAAGCACGTGCAGACGCGCGTCGAGGTCGAGAACGGCGGGACGGTCGCAATTGGCGGGATCTACGAGCAGTTGAGCCGGAACGATGTGACGCGCGTGCCGCTCTTGGGCAAAATACCGTTTCTGGGCGCGCTTTTCCGGCACCGCGCGCAGCGCGACCAGCGTAACGAACTGGTCGTCTTCATCACGCCGACCGTCGTCGATGCGCGCTGCGATGCGCTCGGCGCGGGCGACGCGGATGTCGACAAAACGGGGCCGGAAGCCGCCGGCGCAGGCTCGACAAGGCAGCCGCTTTGCCAGTAAGCTGCGCCACACCAGCAAGATTGAAGCAGAGGAAGCCGTTGCAAGCGCGGGACCCACATGCAAACGTATTTTTCGTCGGCCTTATGGGAGCGGGTAAGACCACCGTGGGCCGTGCGGTCGCGCGTCGTCTCGACAGGACGTTCTTCGACTCCGACCACGAAATCGAGGCCCGCACGGGCGCGCGCATTCCGGTGATCTTCGAACTGGAAGGCGAGGCCGGGTTTCGCGATCGCGAAACGCAGGTGATCGCCGATCTCACGCAGCGCGAGAACATCGTGCTCGCGACGGGCGGCGGCGCGGTGCTGCGCCCGGAAAATCGCGACTGCCTGAAAAGCAGCGGCATCGTCATCTACCTGCGCGCCAATCCGCACGATCTGTGGCTGCGCACGCGCAAGGACAAGAACCGCCCGCTGCTGCAGACCGAAGACCCGAAGGGGCGTCTCGAAGCGCTGTACGAAGTGCGCGACCCGCTGTACCGCGAATGCGCGGATTTCGTCATCGAGACCGGCCGTCCGTCGGTCAACGGTCTCGTCAACATGGTGCTGATGCAACTCGAACTGGCGGGCGTCATCGCCAAGCCGCTACAAGCATGATTACTGTCAACGTCGATCTGGGCGACCGCGCCTATCCGATTCACATTGGCGCCGGCCTGATCGGCCGCGCCGAGCTGTTCGCGCCTCACATCTTGGGTTCGTCCGTCACGATCGTCACGAACACGACGGTCGATCCGCTCTATGGCGACGCGCTGCGCGCGGCGCTCGCGCCGCTCGGCAAGCACGTGTCGACGGTCGTGCTGCCGGACGGCGAAGCCTACAAGAACTGGGAAACGCTGAACCTGATCTTCGACGGCCTGCTCACCGGGCGTGCCGATCGCAAGACGACGCTCGTCGCGCTCGGCGGCGGCGTGGTCGGTGACATGACGGGCTTCGCCGCCGCGTGCTACATGCGCGGCGTGCCGTTCATCCAGGTACCGACGACCCTGCTGTCGCAGGTCGATTCGTCGGTCGGCGGCAAGACGGGCATCAACCACCCGCTCGGCAAGAACATGATCGGCGCGTTCTACCAGCCGCAGGCCGTGATCGCGGACATCGGCGCGCTGACGACGCTGCCCGAGCGCGAACTGGCGGCCGGCATCGCCGAGGTCATCAAGACCGGCGCGATCGCCGATGCGGAATTCTTCGACTGGATCGAGGCGAACGTCGGCGCGCTGAACCGCCGCGAGCCGGCTGCGCTCGCGCACGCCGTGAAGCGTTCGTGCGAGATCAAGGCGAGCGTGGTCGCGGCCGACGAACGCGAAGGCGGTCTGCGCGCAATCCTGAACTTCGGTCACACGTTCGGCCACGCGATCGAGGCCGGGCTCGGCTACGGCGAGTGGTTGCACGGCGAGGCGGTCGGTTGCGGGATGGTGATGGCCGGCGACCTGTCGGTGCGGCTCGGCCTGCTCGACGAAGCATCGCGGCAACGCCTCGACGCGGTGATCGCGGCCGCACATCTGCCGACCCGCGCGCCTGCGCTCGGCGATGCACGCTACATGGACCTGATGCGCGTCGACAAGAAGGCCGAGGCAGGTGCGATCAAGTTCATCCTGCTGAAGCGATTCGGCGATACGCTGATCACACAGGCGCCGGACGAAGCCGTGTTCGCTACACTGGCGCAGACGACGGCCCGCTAACGGCGGCCCGGATGCCCCGGCGCCCCTGACATGGAGGAGACGTGAGCGAGACATCCAGCAGCACACTGCCCGAGGCCAACCGCGCATCAGCCGCGCCGGTGGCCGAGCCGCCGACGCTGGCGGCGCTGGAAGCCCATCTCGCTCCGTATGCCGCACATGCGTTGCAGTCGCGCGGCCGCCGCTATCCGGAAACGCCGCCGGCGGCGCGCACCGAATTCCAGCGCGACCGCGACCGCATCGTCCATTCGACCGCATTTCGCCGGCTCGAATACAAGACGCAGGTCTTCGTCAATCATGAAGGCGACCTGTTCCGCACGCGCCTTACGCACAGCCTCGAAGTCGCGCAGATCGCGCGCTCGGTCGCGCGCAACCTGCGCCTGAACGAGGATCTCGTCGAAGCGATCTCGCTCGCGCACGATCTCGGCCATACGCCGTTCGGCCATGCCGGGCAGGACGCGCTGAATGCCTGCATGCGCGAGCACGGCGGTTTCGAGCACAACCTGCAGAGCCTCGCGGTCGTCGACGAGCTCGAGGAGCACTACGGCGCGTTCAACGGGCTGAACCTGTGCTTCGAGACGCGCGAAGGCATTCTCAAGCACTGTTCGCGCGAGAACGCGCGCAAGCTCGGCGCGCTCGGCGAGCGCTTCCTGCAGGGCCGCCAGCCGTCGCTCGAAGCGCAGCTCGCGAACATCGCGGACGAGATCGCCTACAACAACCACGATGTCGACGACGGGCTGCGTTCCGGCCTGATCACGATCGAGCAGCTTGCGGAAGTCGAGCTGTGGCAGCGCCACTACGAAGCGGCGCTCGCTGAATTCCCGCACCTCGAAGGCCGCCGCCTTGTGCACGAGACGGTGCGCCGCATCATCAACACGCTGATCGTCGACCTGATCGACGAGACGATGCGCAATCTCGCGCGCGTCGCACCCGCGTCGCTCGACGATGTGCGTGCCGCGCCGCCGCTCGTGTCGCACAGCGAAACGGTCGCCGCGCAGGCGGCCGCCCTCAAGCGTTTCCTCTTCAAGAACCTGTATCGCCACTACAAGGTGATGCGCATGGCGAGCAAGGCGCAGCGCGTCGTCACCGGCCTGTTCGACGCGTTCATCGACGATCCGCGCCTGCTGCCGCCGCCGTACCAGTCGGACGACGCGGCGCAGCAGCCGCGTCTCGTCGCGCACTACATCGCCGGCATGACCGACCGCTTCGCGCTGAAGGAATATCAGCGCCTGTTCGTCATCAACGACAACTGACTGTCACAAACGATCACTAGACTTCGCCGGTTCAATGGCGACGGGAATGTTGCACACGCTGTTGGTAACGTTTTCATGGGAGAGAGGTCGATGAAGAAGAAGCCTGCGGGGACCGTGGTTCGTTCGATCGCGCTGGGCGGCGCGCTGATGTTCGGTGTGCAGCACGCGGCGCTCGCCGCGACGGAGATCCAGTTCTGGCATGCGATGGAGGCCGCGCTCGGCGAGCGGGTCAACACGATCGCCGACCAGTTCAACGCGTCGCAGAGCGACTACAAGATCGTGCCGGTCTTCAAGGGCACGTACGACCAGGCGCTCGCGGCCGGCATCGCCGCCTATCGCAGCGGCAACGCGCCGGCGATCCTCCAGGTCTATGAAGTCGGCACGGCCACGATGATGCAGGCGAAGAAGGCCGTCGTACCCGTCTACGACGTGTTCAAGCAGGCCGGCGTGCCGCTCGACGAAAAGGCGTTCGTGCCGACCATCTCGAGCTACTACAGCGACGCGAAGACGGGCCATCTCGTGTCGATGCCGTTCAACAGCTCGACGCCGGTGCTGTACTACAACAAGGATGCGTTCAAGAAGGCCGGGCTCGACCCGAACCAGCCGCCGAAGACGTGGGCCGACGTGAAGGCCGATGCCGAGAAGCTGCGCAAGTCGGGCATGGCGTGCGGCTTCACGACCGGCTGGCAGGGCTGGATCCAGCTCGAAAACTACAGCGCCTGGCACGGGCTGCCGTTCGCGAGCCGCAACAACGGCTTCGACGGCACCGACGCCGTGCTCGAATTCAACAAGCCGCAGCAGATCGCGCATGTCACGTTCCTGCAGCAGATGGCGAAGGACGGCACGTTCACGTACGCGGGCCGCAAGGATGAAGCGTCGGCGAAGTTCTACAGCGGCGACTGCGGGATCATGACGACGTCGTCGGGCGCGCTCGCGAACGTGCAGAAGTTCGCGAAATTCAGCTACGGCACGGGGATGATGCCGTACGACGCGAACGTGAAGGGCGCGCCGCAGAACGCGATCATCGGCGGCGCGAGCCTGTGGGTGCTGGCCGGCAAGGATCCGGCGACCTACAAGGGCGTCGCGAAATTCCTCGCGTATCTCGCCTCGCCGGCCGTCGCCGCGAAGTGGCACCAGGACACCGGCTACCTGCCGGTCACGACCGCCGCGTACGACCTCACGCGCCAGCAGGGCTTCTACGCGAAGAACCCGAGCGCCGAAACCGCGATCAAGCAGATGCTGAACAAGCCGCCGCTGCCGTACACGAAGGGGCTGCGCCTGGGCAACATGCCGCAGATCCGTACGATCGTCGACGAGGAGTTCGAGCAGGTCTGGGCGCAGAAGAAGTCGCCGAAGGACGCGCTCGATTCGGCGGCCTCGCGCGGTGACGAGCTGCTGCGCCGCTTCGAGAAGTCGGGCGGCTGAACACGCATCGCGTTCGTGCCGCCGGCGGCGCCGCGCATGCGCGCGCGCCGTCCGGCGGCGCGGTTTCCTTTCCGTTTCGCCTGACCGGATATCCGCGATGCAATCCCGTTCCCGTTTCGGCACGAGCCTGCTGCCGTACCTGCTGATCGCGCCGCAGCTCGCGATCACCGCCGTGTTCTTCCTGTGGCCTGCCGGCGTCGCGCTGTGGCAGTCGACGCAGATGCAGGACGCGTTCGGCACGTCGAGCGAATTCGTCGGCTTCGCGAACTTCACGCACCTGTTCGCCGATCCGCTGTATCTCGATTCGTTCCGCACGACGCTCGTGTTCAGCTCGCTCGTCACGGTGAGCGGGCTCGTCGTGTCGCTGTTGCTCGCCGCGTGCGCCGACCGCGTGATCCGCGGCGCGCGCACGTACCGCACGCTGCTGATCTGGCCGTACGCGGTCGCGCCGACGATCGCGGCCGTGCTGTGGGCGTTCCTGTTCAACCCGAGCATCGGCCTGATCACGTATGCGCTCGCGAAGGGCGGCATCGTGTGGAACCACGCGCTGAATGGCGGGCAGGCGATGTTCCTCGTCGTGCTCGCGTCGGTGTGGAAGCAGGTGAGTTACAACTTCCTGTTCTTCTATGCGGGCCTGCAGGCGATCCCGCGCTCGCTGATCGAGGCGGCGTCGATCGACGGCGCGGGGCCGGTGCGGCGCTTCTTCAACATCGTACTGCCGCTGCTGTCGCCGACGAGTTTCTTCCTGCTGGTCGTGAACCTCGTCTACGCGTTCTTCGACACCTTCCCGGTGATCGACGCGGCCACCGGCGGCGGCCCGGCGCAGAGCACCAAGACGCTGATCTACAAGATCTTCGCGGAGGGCTTCCAGGGGCTCGACATCGGCAGCTCGGGCGCGCAGTCGGTCGTGCTGATGATCATCGTCGTCGGGCTCACGGTGATCCAGTTCCGCTTCGTCGAACGCAGGGTGCAATACGCATGATCGAAAATCGCAAGGGCTTCGACCTGTTCTGCCACGCGGTGCTGATCGCGGGCGTCGTGCTGATCGTGTTCCCCGTCTACGTCGCGTTCTGCGCGGCGACGATGAACGCGCAGGAAGTGTTCACGGTGCCGCTGTCGCTCGTGCCGAGCACGCACCTGTTCGAGAACGTCGCGTACATCTGGGGGCACGGCAGCGGCGGCACGACGGCGCCGTTCGGCCGCCTGCTCGTCAACAGCTTCGTGATGGCGCTCGGCATCGCGGTCGGCAAGATCGCGATGTCGATCCTGTCGGCGTACGCGATCGTCTATTTCCGCTTCCCGTTCCGCAACACGGCGTTCTGGCTGATCTTCATCACGCTGATGCTGCCGGTCGAGGTGCGGATCTTCCCGACCGTGCAGGTCGTGTCGACGCTGCACCTGACGAATACCTACGCGGGGCTCTCGCTGCCGCTGATCGCGTCGGCGACCGCGACCTTCCTGTTCCGGCAGTTCTTCATGACGCTGCCCGACGAGCTGATGGATGCCGCGCGCATCGACGGCGCGGGGCCGCTGCGCTTCTTCTGGGACGTCGTGCTGCCGCTGTCGAAGACGAGCATCGCGTCGCTGTTCGTGATCACGTTCATCTACGGCTGGAACCAGTATCTGTGGCCGATCCTGATCACGACGGAGGCATCGCTGTCGACGGCGGTGGTGGGCATCAAGACGATGATCGCGAGCGGCGACGCCGCGACCGAATGGCAATACGTGATGGCGGCGACGCTGCTGGCGATGATTCCGCCGCTCGTCGTCGTGCTGGCGATGCAGCGCTGGTTCGTGCGCGGCCTCGTCGATTCCGAGAAATAAATGACGGACGGCAACCGGGAGAAAGACCAAGTATGGCTGCGCTGAGCTTGAAGGGCGTCAGGAAATCCTACGACGGCAAGCAGCACGTGCTGCATGGCATCGACGTGGAGATCGCCGACGGCGAATTCATCGTGCTGGTCGGCCCGTCGGGCTGCGGCAAGTCGACGCTGCTGCGGATGATCGCGGGGCTCGAGTCCGTGACGGACGGCGAGATCGCGATCGGCGAGCGGGTCGTCAACACGCTGGAGCCGAAGGATCGCGACATCGCGATGGTGTTCCAGAACTATGCGCTGTATCCGCACATGACGGTCGCGCAGAACATGGGGTACGGGCTGAAGATCCGCGGGATCGAGCGCGCGACGATCGATTCGCGGGTGGCCGCGGCCGCGAAGATCCTCGAGCTCGAGCCGCTGCTCGCACGGCGGCCGCGCGAGTTGTCGGGCGGCCAGCGGCAGCGTGTCGCGATGGGGCGCGCGATCGTGCGCGAGCCGTCGGTGTTCCTGTTCGACGAGCCGTTGTCGAACCTCGACGCGAAACTGCGTGTGCAGATGCGGCTGGAGATCCAGCGGCTGCATGCACGGCTCGCGACGACGAGCGTCTACGTGACGCACGACCAGATCGAGGCGATGACGCTCGCGCAGCGCGTGATCGTGATGAACCGCGGCTACGCGGAGCAGATCGGCGCGCCGGTCGACGTGTACGAGAAGCCGGCGACGGTGTTCGTCGCGGGCTTCATCGGCTCGCCCGCGATGAACCTGATGAACGGCCGGCTGTCGGAAGACGGCGCGACCTTCACGGTCGCGGGCGGCGGCCCCGCGCTGCCGGTCGCCGGTGCGCCGGGCATCGGCACGGCGATCGCCACCGGCCGCGACTGGGTGCTCGGCGTGCGTCCGGAACACATGACGCCGCAGCCGGGCGTTGCGCAGGCGACGCTGCCCGTCGATTCGTGCGAGCTGCTCGGCGCGGATAATCTCGCGCACGGCCGCTGGGGCAGTCACGACGTCGCGGTGCGCCTGCCGCACGCGGATCGTCCCGCGCGCGGCACGGCGCTGGCGGCCGCGCTGCCCGCGCACCGGCTGCATTTCTTCGATCCCGAGACCGGCAAGCGTGCCGGCTGAACCTGCTGCACTTGCCGGGAGACCGACGATGACAACCCGCACCGACTGGCCTTATCCGCGCGTCGTCGCCCATCGCGGCGGCGGCACGCTCGCGCCGGAGAACACGCTCGCCGCGCTCGACGAGGGCGCGCGACGCGGTCACCGGATGGTCGAGTTCGACGCGAAGCTGTCGGCCGACGACGTGACGTTCCTGCTGCACGACGACACGGTCGACCGGACGTCGAACGGCCGGGGCCTGGCGGCGGGCATGCGTTATGCGGCGCTGGCCGAGCTCGACGCGGGCGCGTGGCGCGACGCGCGCTTCGCGGGCGAGCGGATGCCGACGCTCGAGGCGGCGGCGGCACGGTGCATCGCGCACGGCCTGGCCGCGAACGTCGAGATCAAGCCGTGCCCGGGTCGCGAGCGCGAGACCGGGCAGCGCGTGGCGGCCGACGCGGCCGCGTACTGGCGCGATGCCGCCGTCCCGCCGCTGCTGTCGTCGTTCTCGTTCGAGGCGCTGCAACAGGCGCGTGCGACCGCGCCGGCGCTGCCGCGTGGAATGCTCTACGAGGCCGTGCCGGACGACTGGCATGCGCAGGTCGTCGGCGCGCTCGATTGCGTATCGTTGCATGCAGACCACAAACAGCTCGACGAGCCGCTCGTGCGCGCGATCAAGGCGGCCGGGCTGCGCATCCTGGTGTACACGGTCAACGATCTCGACCGGGCGCGCGAACTCGTGCGCTGGGGCGTCGATGCCGTTTGCACGGACCGGATCGACCTGATCGGCCCCGGCGCGCTGGACGACATCGCGTAAATTCCGGTCCCGCGCGACGGTGGATGCGGGAAGACCCTGAGACAAAAAAACGACGCCCCGGCGGGAATCCGCCGGGGCGTTTTGCATCGTGGAGACGTTACGTCAGGAAAATTCCGCTACAAATTGCAGCAGGATTAACCATTCCCCAAATATTCGACTACGCTTAGAAGCGGTAACCGACGTTCAGGTACGTCACGATCGGGTTCAGCGAGATGTGAGCCTTCGACGTTTCCGTCAGCGTGCCGACCGGCGTCCGGCGGGCCGTCGTGAAGGTCGCCGTCACGCTGACCGGGATGTACGACATCGAGAAGCCGGCAAACCAGTGCTTCGTGAAGTTGTACGTGAAGCCGGCGTTGAACACGGGCGCCCACTGGTTGCTGGTCTGCGCGCTGGTCGGGCCGCCGAGCACGCCGTTCTCGAACGCGCTGTTCGTGATCTTTGCGCCGGTAAACCAGATATACGTTGCGCCGACGCCGACATACGGACGGAACTTCGCGTTGGCGTCGTTGAAGTAGTACTTCAGGAGGAGCGCGGGGCTCCACTGGTACGCGCGGCCAAGCGTGCCGAAACTTGAGAACTGGCCCTTGCCGGTGATGTCGAACTTCGGCGGGATGCCGGCGATGAACTCGGTGGCGATGTGGTCGGTCACGAAGTAACCGGTCGCCAGCGCGAGCGTGTCGGCATCGCTGATGCCGGCCCCGGTGTTGGGAACCGACTGGTTGATGGGCGTGCCGCCTACGCCGTACAGGAACAGCGGGTCGCTGCTGTCCTGCGGCGCAAGGTGCAGCCAGCCGGTGCTGACGTAGAAATCACCTGCGGATTGTGCATGTGCCGTACCGCCCGCAAACGTGAATGCGAGCGCTGCGGCCCCCGTAATGGCCAGTTTTCGTTTCATTGTGTCTCCTCCGATCAAAGGCGTGCTCATTATGACGACTGCGTTTAAAACCAAACAAGCTCGTAAGTTAGAGTTTTCTCCCTAGGGAAACACTGATCAATTCGGCTTGGCGGTCATCGCTGACGAGGCCAAGGGCGTTGTAGAAAGAAGCTCACGGAACGGACCCACGACGATGCAGCGGCAGATCGGTTTTGCGGAAGCGGAAAGTGCGGGCAAGAAGCGGGTGACCAAGCGTCAACGCTTTCTGGCCGAGATGGAGAAGGTCGTCCCTTGGTCGCGGCTGCTGTCGGTGATCGGGCCGTATTACCCGAAGGGCGAGCGTGGCCGGCCGCCGATTGGCCTGGAACGGATGCTGCGGATCTACTTGCTGCAGCAGTGGTACGGGTTGTCGGACGAAGGGCTTGAAGATGCGCTCTACGACAGCATCGCGATGCGCGCCTTCGCGGGCATCGACCTGGCGCGCGAGAACGTGCCGGACGCCACCACGCTGTTGAAATTCCGGCGCCTGCTGGTCGAGCACGCACTGACGCGAAAGCTGTTCGACGAGATCGGCATCGAGTTGTGCGAGCGCGGGCTGATGATGAAGGAAGGCACGCTGGTGGATGCGACGATCTTCGAGGCTGCGCCGTCCACGAAGAACGCCGGGAAGAGCCGTGACCCGGAGATGCATCAGACGAAGAAGGGCAACGACTGGTATTTCGGCATGAAGGCCCATGTCGGCGTCGACGCCGACTCGGGTCTGGTGCATAGCGTGGTCACCACGGCGGCCAACGAGCCGGACGTATCGCAGGCCCACGCCCTGCTGCACGGTCATGAGCAGGAAGCGTTTGGCGATGCGGGCTACACCGGCGTGGACAAGCGCGAGGAGATGAAGGGCAAGACGGTGAAGTGGCACGTGGCGCTCAAGCGCGGAAAGATCAGGGCGATGCAGGAAGGTCCGCTGAAGGACCTCGTGATCGCGGTCGAGCGAACCAAGGCGCAGATCCGCGCCCGGGTCGAGCATCCGTTTCATGTCGTGAAGAACCTGTTTCGTCATCGCAAGGTGCGCTACAAGGGTCTAGCCAGGAACACGGCACAGCTGTTCAGTCTGTTCGCGCTGGCGAACCTGGTGATCGCGAAAAATCAGCTGTTGTCGACTCATGGGAGCAATCCGTCATGTGTGTGAAAAACGCGGGAAGTGAGGCCCGAATACGAGCGAAACTCACCTCGCATGTCGTCAAATTCCTACGTCAATCTGAAAATTGCAACCTGCCTCGTCCGTTATGCGGACGACAGGCTCATTGATCAGCGTTTCCCTAGGTTTCGTACGACCGTACGCTTTCGCGCGCCGCGGGGACAGGCATTCTACGCAGGTGCGCATTTTCGGACCTCCGGGTATTTCCTAACGCGTTCAAACGGACATTCAGCATGGCACGGTTAGCACGACTCTACGTTCCCGACCAGCCGCAGCACGTGATACTGCGCGGCCTGGATCAGCAACCCGCGTTCGTCGACGACCAGGACTACGAACTCTTCATCGATTGTCTGAAGGCCGCCGCGCGCGATCATCACCTGTCGGTGCACGCCTACGTGCTGCTGCCGCGCCAGGTGCAACTCCTCGTGACGCCCAGCGACGAGGCGAGCCTGCCGAAAGCGATGCAGGCCGTCGGCCGCCGCTACGTCGCGCATTTCAACCGGCGCTATTCGCGGCGCGGCACCCTGTGGGAAGGCCGCTATCGCGCGACGGTGATCGAAGGCGAGCGCTATTTCCTGCTCGCGAGCCGCGTGGTCGAGATGAGCCCGGTGCGCTCGCAGCTCGTCGCGACGCCCGAGGCCTATCGCTGGTCGAGCTACCGGCATCACGTCGGGCTCACCGTCGACAGCCTGATCACCGACCATCCGCTCTACTGGGCGCTCGGCAATACGCCGTTCGACCGTCAGCGCGCGTACAAGGAGCTGTGCGAGCAGCCGCTCGACGAGCGGCAGGCCGACCAGCTGCAGCAGGCGACGCTCAAGGGTTGGGTGCTCGGCGGCGAGAATTACCGCGAGTGGGCGGCGCGTACCGCGAACCGGCGCGTGTCGCCGCTGCCGCGCGGACGCCCCAGAAAGGTGCGTGAGAATACGCCGCCGATCCAGCAGTAACGCGGGAACGGCGATCGAAGAGGCGGCGCTGCGTGCGCCGCTTCTTTTTGCACCAAATCGATACGTCCCCAATAAAAAGGCACCAGATCGAAGCATTGGTTTAATTGGGGTTCGATCAAGTGGTTTTTGTTGCTATTCCTTTGATTCGTCGCGTATATTCCGAATTCCGGTGGCCCGGGCGAAGCATGCCCACCACTGTCGGCCGTGCCGTCTCCCGTCGGGAGCGGGATCGACGGCAACAAAAAAATGGTTCAACGGCCCTCCAGGCCCCCTTTACGACGGTGTCCCCATGAACGACCACCAGCAGCCGCTCGCCGCGGTGCCCGCCGCACAAGGTCTGTATGACCCGCAAAACGAACACGACGCCTGTGGCGTCGGCTTCGTCGCTCACATCAAGGGCAAGAAGAGCCACGAGATCATCCAGCAGGGTCTGAAGATCCTCGAGAACCTCGATCACCGTGGCGCGGTCGGCGCCGATCCGCTGATGGGCGACGGCGCGGGCATCCTGATCCAGATCCCGGACGCGTTCTATCGCGAGGAAATGTCGAAGCAGGGCGTGATGCTGCCGCCCGCCGGCGAATATGGGGTCGGGATGATCTTCCTGCCGAAGGAAAACGCATCGCGTCTCGCGTGCGAGCAGGAGCTCGAGCGCACGGTGAAGGCCGAAGGCCAGGTGGTGCTCGGCTGGCGCGACGTGCCGGTCGACCATGCGATGCCGATTTCGCCGACCGTGAAGGCGAGCGAGCCGCTGATCCGCCAGATCTTCATCGGCCGCGGCAAGGACATCATGGTGACGGACGCGCTCGAGCGGAAGCTGTACGTGATCCGCAAGACGGCAAGCCACCGCATCCAGGCGCTGAAGCTCAAGCACGGCAAGGAATACTTCGTGCCGTCGATGTCGGCGCGCACGATCGTCTACAAGGGGCTGCTGCTCGCGGGCCAGGTCGGCGTGTACTACCGCGACCTGCAGGACGCGCGCGTCGTGTCGGCGCTCGCGCTCGTGCACCAGCGTTTCTCGACCAACACGTTCCCGGCGTGGGAGCTGGCTCACCCGTACCGGATGATCGCGCACAACGGCGAGATCAACACCGTGAAGGGCAACGTGAACTGGCTGAACGCGCGTACCGGCGCGATCGCGTCGCACGTGCTCGCCGATGATCTTCCGAAGCTGTGGCCGCTGATCTACCCGGGCCAGTCGGATACCGCATCGTTCGACAACTGTCTCGAGCTGCTGGTGATGGCCGGCTACCCGCTCGTGCACGCGGTGATGATGATGATTCCGGAAGCGTGGGAACAGCACACGCTGATGGACGAGAACCGCCGCGCGTTCTACGAATACCACGCCGCGATGATGGAGCCGTGGGACGGCCCGGCCGCGATCGCGTTCACCGACGGCCGCCAGATCGGCGCGACGCTCGACCGCAACGGCCTGCGCCCGGCGCGCTACATCGTGACCGACGACGACCTCGTCATCATGGCGTCGGAAGCCGGCACGCTGCCGATCCCCGAATCGAAGATCGTCAAGAAGTGGCGCCTGCAGCCGGGCAAGATGTTCCTGATCGACATGGAACACGGCCGCATCATCGACGACAAGGAACTGAAGGACAACCTCGCGAACGCGAAGCCGTACAAGAGCTGGATCGACGCGGTGCGCATCAAGCTCGACGAAATCGAGCCGAAGGCCGAGGAAGTCGCGGCCGGCCGCACGCAGGGCGCCGCGCTGCTCGACCGCCAGCAGGCGTTCGGCTACACGCAGGAAGACCTGAAGTTCCTGATGGCGCCGATGGCGCAGCAGGGCGAAGAGGCTGTCGGTTCGATGGGCAACGACTCGCCGCTCGCGGTGATGTCGAACAAGAACAAGACGCTCTATCACTACTTCAAGCAGCTGTTCGCGCAGGTCACGAACCCGCCGATCGACCCGATCCGCGAGAACATGGTCATGTCGCTCGTGTCGTTCATCGGCCCGAAGCCGAACCTGCTCGACACGAACAACATCAACCCGCCGATGCGTCTCGAAGTGTCGCAGCCGGTGCTCGACTTCAAGGACATCGCGAAGATCCGCGCGATCGACCAGTACACGGGCGGCAAGTTCAGCGCGTACGAACTGAACATCTGCTACCCGGTCGCGTGGGGCAAGGAAGGCATCGAGGCGCGCCTCGCGTCGCTGTGCGCGGAAGCCGTCGACGCGGTGAAGTCGGGCTACAACATGCTGATCGTGTCGGACCGCAAGACGGACGCCGAGCACGTCGCGATTCCGGCGCTGCTCGCCACGTCGGCGATCCACACGCACCTCGTCCAGCAAGGGCTGCGCACGAGCACGGGCCTCGTCGTCGAGACGGGCTCTGCGCGTGAAACGCACCACTTCGCGCTGCTCGCGGGCTACGGCGCGGAAGCCGTGCACCCGTACCTCGCGATGGAAACGCTCGCGAAGATGGCCGAAGGCCTGCCGGGCGACCTGTCGCCGGAGAAGGCCGTCTACAACTTCACGAAGGCGGTCGGCAAGGGCCTGCAGAAGGTGATGTCGAAGATGGGCATCTCGACGTACATGTCGTACACGGGCGCGCAGATCTTCGAAGCGCTCGGCCTGTCGAGCGACCTCGTCGAGAAGTACTTCAAGGGCACGGCGTCGAAGGTCGGCGGCATCGGCCTGTTCGAAGTCGCGGAAGAGGCGATCCGCCTGCACCGCGACGCGTTCGGCGACAACCCGGTCCTGCGCGACATGCTCGACGCGGGCGGCGAGTACGCGTACCGCGTGCGCGGCGAAGACCACATGTGGACGCCGGATTCGATCGCGAAGCTCCAGCACGCGACGCGCAGCAACTCGTACCAGACGTACAAGGAATACGCGCACCTGATCAACGACCAGACCAAGCGTCACATGACGTTCCGCGGCCTGTTCGAGTTCAAGGTGGAGCCGACCAAGGCGATCCCGATCGACGACGTCGAATCGGCGAAGGACATCGTCAAGCGCTTTGCGACGGGCGCGATGTCGCTCGGTTCGATCAGCACCGAAGCGCACGCGACGCTCGCGATCGCGATGAACCGGATCGGCGGCAAGTCGAACACCGGCGAAGGCGGCGAGGACCAGAAGCGCTATCGCAACGAACTGCGCGGCATTCCGATCAAGGCCGGCGAGACGCTGAAGTCGGTGATCGGCGACGAAATCGTCAGCGACATCGAGCTGAAGGACGGAGATTCGCTGCGCTCGAAGATCAAGCAGGTCGCGTCGGGCCGCTTCGGCGTCACCGCCGAGTACCTCGCGTCGGCCGATCAGATCCAGATCAAGATGGCACAGGGCGCGAAGCCGGGCGAAGGCGGCCAGCTGCCGGGCCACAAGGTGTCCGAGTACATCGGCAAGCTGCGTTACTCGGTGCCGGGCGTCGGCCTGATCTCGCCGCCGCCGCACCACGACATCTACTCGATCGAGGATCTGGCGCAGCTGATCCACGACCTGAAGAACGTGAACCCGAGCTCGAGCATCTCGGTGAAGCTCGTGTCGGAAGTGGGCGTCGGCACGGTCGCAGCGGGCGTGGCGAAGGCGAAGGCCGATCACGTCGTGATCGCCGGCCATGACGGCGGCACGGGCGCATCGCCGCTGTCGTCGGTCAAGCATGCGGGCACGCCGTGGGAACTCGGCCTCGCCGAAACGCAGCAGACGCTCGTGCTGAACCGCCTGCGCGGCCGTATCCGCGTGCAGGCCGACGGCCAGATGAAGACGGGCCGCGACGTCGTGATCGGCGCGCTGCTCGGCGCGGACGAATTCGGCTTCGCGACGGCGCCGCTCGTCGTCGAGGGCTGCATCATGATGCGCAAGTGCCACCTGAACACGTGCCCGGTCGGCGTCGCGACGCAGGACCCGGTGCTGCGTGCGAAGTTCAAGGGCCAGCCCGAGCACGTCGTGAACTACTTCTTCTTCGTCGCCGAGGAAGTGCGCGAGATCATGGCGCAGCTCGGCATCGCGAAGTTCGACGACCTGATCGGCCGCGCCGACCTGCTCGACACGCGCAAGGGCGTCGAGCACTGGAAGGCGAAGGGCCTCGACTTCTCGCGCGTGTTCTACCAGCCGGAAGAATGCGAGGACGTCGCGCCGCGTCACGTCGACGTGCAGGATCACGGCCTCGAGCGCGCGCTCGACCACGTGCTGATCGAGAAGGCGAAGGCCGCGATCGAGAACGGCGAGCATGTGTCGTTCATCCAGCCGGTGCGCAACGTGAACCGCACGGTCGGCGCGATGCTGTCGGGCGTGATCGCGAAGAAGCACGGCCACGACGGCCTGGCCGACGACGCGGTGCACATCCAGCTGAAGGGCACGGCCGGCCAGAGCTTCGGCGCGTTCCTCGCGAAGGGCGTGACGCTCGACCTCGTCGGCGACGGCAACGACTACGTCGGCAAGGGCCTGTCGGGCGGCCGGATCATCATCCGTCCGACCAACGACTTCCGCGGCAAGTCCGAAGAAAACATCATCTGCGGCAACACGGTGATGTACGGCGCGATCGAAGGCGAATCGTTCTTCCGCGGCGTCGCGGGCGAGCGCTTCTGCGTGCGCAACTCGGGCGCGACGGCGGTCGTCGAAGGCACGGGCGACCACGGTTGCGAATACATGACGGGCGGCACGGTCGTCGTGCTCGGCGAGACGGGGCGCAACTTCGCGGCCGGCATGTCGGGCGGCCTCGCGTACATCTACGATCCGGAAGGCACGTTCGCGGCGAAGTGCAACAAGTCGATGGTCGCGCTCGACCCGGTGCTGCAGCAGGCCGAACAGGAACGCACGGTCGACCGCGCGCTCTGGCATGCAGGCACGACGGACGAAGCGCTGCTCAAGGGGCTCATCGAGCGTCATTTCCAGTTCACGGGTTCGCCGCGCGCGAAGTCGCTGCTGGAAAACTGGGACGCCGCGCGCCGCCAGTTCGTGAAGGTGTTCCCGCACGAATACAAGCGCGCGCTGGGCGAGATCGGTGCGAAGAAGGCGGCGAAGGAAGTGCTGGCCGCCTGAGCGACGAACGACATAGCGAATGCCGCGCGCGCATGATGGCCGCGCGCGGCTCCCCCACCCGATACACCGAACAGAAGAGCACCTTATGGGCAAGGCAACCGGTTTTCTGGAGTTCGAACGCCGCCACGAGGCGTACGAAGCACCGCTCACGCGCGTGAAGCACTACAAGGAATTCGTCGCGGCGCTGGCCGACGCGGACGCGAAGGTCCAGGGCGCGCGCTGCATGGATTGCGGCATCCCGTTCTGCAACAACGGCTGCCCGGTCAACAACATCATCCCGGACTTCAACGATCTCGTTTACCGCCAGGACTGGCAGCAGGCGATCGAAGTCCTGCACTCGACCAACAACTTCCCGGAGTTCACGGGCCGCATCTGCCCGGCGCCGTGCGAGGCTGCATGCACGCTCGGGATCAACGACGATCCGGTCGGCATCAAGTCGATCGAGCACGCGATCATCGACAAGGCCTGGGCGGAAGGCTGGGTGAAGCCGCTGCCGGCCGAGCACAAGACGGGCAAGAAGGTCGCGGTCGTCGGTTCGGGCCCCGCGGGCCTCGCCGCCGCGCAGCAGCTCGCGCGCGCGGGCCACGACGTGACGGTGTTCGAGAAGAACGATCGCGTGGGCGGCCTGCTGCGCTACGGGATTCCCGACTTCAAGCTCGAAAAGTGGCTGATCGACCGCCGCATGCGCCAGATGGAAGCGGAAGGCGTGACGTTCCGCACCAGCGTGTTCATCGGCAAGGACCCGCTGCCCGAGTCGATCGGCAGCCTCGCGAAGGAAACCATTTCGCCGGACACGCTGAAGGAAGAATTCGACGCGGTCGTGATCGCCGGCGGTTCGGAAACGCCGCGCGATTTGCCGGTGCCGGGCCGTGAGCTCGAGGGCGTCCATTTCGCGATGGATTTCCTGCCGCAGCAGAACCGCGTGAACGCGGGCGACAAGCTCGTCGACCAGCTGCTCGCGAAGGGCAAGCACGTGATCGTTATCGGCGGCGGCGATACGGGTTCGGACTGCGTCGGCACGTCGAACCGTCACGGCGCGAAGCACGTCACGCAGTTCGAGCTGCTGCCGCAGCCGCCGGAAGAGGAACACAAGCCGCTCGTGTGGCCGTACTGGCCGATCAAGCTGCGCACGTCGTCGTCGCATGAGGAAGGTTGCGAGCGCGACTGGGCGGTCGCGACGAAGCGTCTCGAAGGCAAGAACGGCAAGGTCGAGAAGCTGATCGCGGTGCGCGTCGAGTGGAAGGACGGCAAGATGCAGGAAGTGCCGGGTTCCGAGTTCGAGATGAAGGCCGATCTCGTGCTGCTCGCGATGGGCTTCACGCAGCCGGCGGCGCCGGTGCTCGAAGCGTTCGGCGTCGCGAAGGACGCGCGCGGCAATGCGCGTGCGGCGACCGAAGGCGATCGCTCGTACTACACGTCGGTCGACAAGGTGTTCGCGGCGGGCGACATGCGCCGCGGCCAGTCGCTCGTGGTGTGGGCGATCCGTGAAGGCCGCCAGTGCGCACGTTCGGTCGATGCGTACCTGATGGGGCATTCGGAACTGCCGCGCTGAGCTGAATCGCGCAAGCGGGTTTCGATGAAAACCGGGCGTCCGAAAGGACGCCCGGTTTTTTTTATGGCCGTCGCGCGAGCGCGACGATGCACTTCAGCCGGCAGGCCGCACGGCCTCGCGCCGTACTCCGGGCCGTTTTATCGCTACGCGGATGTCCTTCATTTTCGCGAAGCGTCGCCTAATCTGATCACATCCGGCGCTGATTTTTCGTCATCTCGTTTCCTTTCGTTTTGTAATTTTTCTTGCAAACTGTCATATCATGTCGCCCCTCGGGCTGCGACCGCGTAGCCGCCGCATATGACTGACCCTATTTACAAGGAAACCGGATGGAAGCACTCGTGCATGGGCTGATCGACGCCGTCAACGGCGTGTTGTGGAACTACGTGCTGATCGCGCTGCTGCTCGGCGCCGGTGCGTGGTTCACGCTGCGGTTCCGGATGATCCAGCTGAAGGCGCTGTTCCTCAGCATGAAGCTGGTCGGCAGCAAGGGCGAGCCGGGCAGCATTTCGTCGTTCCAGGCGTTCGCGACCGGGCTCGCGAGCCGCGTCGGCACCGGCAACATCGCGGGTGTCGCGGTCGCGCTGACGGTCGGCGGGCCGGGCGCGATCTTCTGGATGTGGATGACCGCGCTTGTCGGCATGTCGTCTGCGTTCGTCGAGGCGACGCTCGCGCAGATCTTCAAGGTGTCGCACCCGGACGGCAGCTATCGCGGCGGCCCCGCGTACTACATCCAGACCGGCCTGCGTTCGCGCGGCTTCGGCGTGCTGTTCTCGTTGTCACTGATCCTCGCGTTCGGCTTCGTGTTCAACGCGGTGCAGGCTAACGCGATCGCCGACGCATTCCATACGTCGTTCGGCTGGAGCCGCGAGACGGTCGGCCTTGGCCTCGTGCTGCTGAGCGCACCGATCATCTTCGGTGGCATCCGCCGCATCGCGACGGTCGCGCAGGTGATCGTGCCGCTGATGGCGATCGGCTACCTCGCGCTCGCGGTGTACGCGGTCGCGACGCATATCGCGCTGGTGCCGGGCGTGATCGCGCTGATCGTGAAGAGCGCGTTCGGCCTCGAGCAGGCTGCGGGCGGCCTGACGGGTTATGCGGTCAGCCAGGCGATCGCGATCGGTGTGAAGCGCGGGCTGTTCTCGAACGAGGCGGGGATGGGCAGCGCGCCGAACGCGGCCGTAACTGCCAGCACGCGTCACCCGGTCACGCAGGGGCTGATCCAGATGCTCGGCGTGTTCGTCGACACGATCGTGATCTGCAGCGCGACCGCGTTCGTGATCCTGCTGTCGGGCCAGTACGAACTCGGCACCGGCATGGAAGGCGCGGCGCTCACGCAGCGCGCGATCTCGAGCCACGTCGGCGACTGGGGCGGCATCTACATGGCCGTCGCGATCTTCTTCCTCGCGTTCTCGTCGGTGATCGGCAACTACGCGTATGCGGAAGGCAACGTCGAATTCATCACGAAGCGGCGCGGTGTGCTGCCGCTGTTCCGTGTCGCGGTGCTCGGCATGGTGATGTTCGGCAGCGTCGGGCAACTGCCGCTCGTGTGGGCGATGGCCGATACGAGCATGGGGCTGATGGCGATCATCAACCTGATCGCGATCCTCGCGCTCGGCAAGTACGCGCACGCCGCGTGGGCCGACTATCGTCGCCAGCGCGCGGCGGGCGTCACCGATCCGGTGTTCACGCGCAATACGATTCCCGAACTCGCGCGCGTGCTGCCGGCCGATGTGTGGGGCGAGCACGGCCCGCTGCCGCAGCGTCCGGTTTCGGCCGGCACGGTGAACGAGGTGCGCGCGACGGTGCGCGAGTCATGAACGGCGACCGGCTCCGTGCGTTCGTCGCGCTGATGCCCGATGCGGCCTCGCGCGACGCGCTGCACGCGTTGCCGGTCACCCGCGGCGCGCGGCGCACGCTGCCCGCGCAACTGCACATGACGCTCGCGTTCATCGGCGCGATCGAACGGGAACGGTGCGACGCGCTCGCCGCGCACCTGCCTGAACTCGCCGCCGCGCATGCGTTGCCGTTGCTGCCGGTCGAGCGGATCGCGTGGTGGCCGAGCCTGCCGCGCGCACGGCTGATCGTCGCGGAGCTCGAGGCCGATCCTGCTTGCGTGGCGCTGAATGCGGGGCTGACGGTGCTGTTGCGCGAACTCGGCGTGCCGGCCGACCGGCGGCCGTTCCGGCCGCACGTGACGCTCGCGCGGCTGCCGCACGATGCGGTCGGGCAGCCCGCGCATGGCGGCGCGCCCGGGCGGCCGGTCGTGCTGCGTGTCGAAGCGCTGACGCTGTTCGAAAGCCGGCTGTCGCACGAAGGCGTGTCGCATCGGCCGATCGTGTCGGCGCCGATCGCGCAGGCGGACGGCCACGCGATGCGGTGAGCGGTTTCCGTGATGCGTTGCGAAGGCCTGCCGTCGTCGGCATCACGCTGGATATAACTTTTGGTGCCTGGCGTCCGGCCTGCAGACAAGGTGAGCGGTTCCCGCGACGCGTTGCGAAGGCCCGCCGTCATTGGCATTACGCCGGATATAACCGCCGGCGCATTGCGTCGATGACATCGCCCGACGTCAGGTCTGCAGACGCGAGGGAGAGGTTCCCACGATGCGTTGCGAAGGCCTGCCGTCGTCGGCATCACGCTGGATATCTCCCTTGGCGCCTGGCATCGCCGACGTCTCCCGACGCCCGGCCCGCAGCGCTACCGCCCATAACGCGCGAGCGTCAGGCCCGACAGATCGATTTCCGGCTCGCGTCCCGTGACGAGATCCGCCAGCACCTTTCCCGAACCCATCGACATCGCCCAGCCGGTCGAGCCGTGGCCGACGTTGAGCCAGAGCCCGTCGATTCCGCTCGCGCCCAGCAGCGGCGGCCCGTCGGGCGTCATCGGCCGGCGGCCGACCCAGAAGCGCGCCGAAGTACGATCGGCCGCGTGCGGGAACCAGTCGTCGAGCACCTTCATCAGCGTATCGAGCGCCTGCTGCCGCAGCACCGCGTGCCGGTTGCCGAGTTCGGCCGTGCCCGCGACGCGCAGCGTCGGGCCGAAGCGCGTGATCGCCGTCTTCAGCGATTCGTCCATCAGTGCGGCGCGCGGGGCTTTTTCGTCGTCGACGACCGCGAGCGTCGCCGAGTACCCCTTCACCGGATACAGCGGCACGTCGATCCCGTGCGGCCTCAGCAGGCCGGCGCTGTCGACGCCGAGCGCGACGACGATCGCGTCGGCGGCGAGCGGGGTGTCGCGCCGCGCGGCCGAGCCTGCTTCGACGGGGGCGATCCGCACGCCGCGCACCTTGCCACCCGCGACATCGAGCGCGCGAATCTCGGTGCGAAAGCGGAACGTCACGCCGTTCGCTTCACACAGCGCCCGCAGCTCGCGCGTGAAGCGCGCGCAATCGCCGGCTTCGTCGTCGGGCAGGTAGATGCCGCCGACCGGTGCCTGCCGCGCCCAGCGCAGGCCCGGCTCGATCGCCGTGCAGCCGGCCGCGTCGAGTTCGCGAAACGCGATGCCGGCATCGCGCAGCACCTTCAGCGCGGGCTGCACCATCTCGACGTCGAATGCGCCGCGCAGCAGTTGCAGGTAGCCGCGGCTCGCGCCGTACTCGAACGGATGACGCTCGCGAAACGCATGCAGGCATGCGCGGCTGTAATACGCGATGCGCTGCATCCGCTGCTTGTTCACGCGGAACCGCTCGAACTCGCATTCGCGCAGCCAGCGCGCGATCCAGCGCCACTGCGCGGCATCGAGCGTCGGCCGGAAGATCAGCGGCGATGCGGGCTTGAACAGGTATTTGAGAATCTTGCCGGGCATGCCGGGCGCGGCCCATGGCGTCACGTAGCCGGGCGCGATCACGCCCGCGTTGCCGAGGCTCGTCGCCTGCGCGACGTCGGCCTCGCGTTCGATCACGGTGACGTCGCAGCCCGCTTCGCGCAGGTGCCAGGCGGTGGCGACGCCGATCACGCCGGCGCCGAGAACGATCACGTGCATGCCGATTCCGGAACGAAGAGGGGGCTCAGGACGCGATGGCCGGATCGTCGACGAGCGACTTGCCGCGCGTTTCCGGCAGCACGAGCGCGGCGACGATCACGAGCAGGTAACCGCCGCCCGCGACGAGGCCGATCGCTTTCACGAGCGACATCGACTGCGACAGCGAGCCGACGAGGATCGGGAAGAACGACCCGAGCCCGCGCCCGAGGTTGTAGCAGAAGCCCTGGCCCGAGCCGCGGATCGCGCCCGGATACAGCTCCGACAGGTAGGCGCCGATGCCCGCGAAGATCCCCTGCACGACGATGCCGAGCGGGAAGCCGAGCAGCAGCATCGCGGTATCGGTGATCGGCAGCATCGTGTAGGCCATGCCGAGCGAGAACGAGCCGATCGCGAACAGGATGAACGACGCGCGGCGGCCGAGCCGGTCGGACAGGATCGCGCCGACCACGTAGCCGACGAACGAGCCGACGATCAGCACGACGAGATAGCCGCTCGTGTTGAACACCGACAGGTGGCGGACGGTTTTCAGGTAGGTGGGCAGCCACGTCGTGATCGCGTAGTAGCCGCCGAGCATCCCGGTGCAGAGCGTGCTGCCGAACAGCGTCGCGCGCAGGTGCTGCGGCGCGAAGATCTCGAGGAAGTGGCCCGACACGCGGCCTTCGTCGCGCGCGCGGCGCGTGGCCGTGTAGATGTCGGGATCGCTGACGTTGCGGCGGATGTAGAGGATCCACAGCGCGGGCGCGATGCCGATCCAGAAGCATGCGCGCCACGCGACTTGCTCGGGCAGCAGCGCGAAGAACGCCCAGTAGAGAATCGCGGCCGCGGCCCAGCCGAACGACCAGCTGCTCTGCACGGTGCCGACCGCTTTCGCCCGATGCTCGGGCGAGCGGATCGTCTCGGCCATCATGATCGTGACGACCGACCATTCGCCGCCGAAACCGAAACCCTGCAGCGTGCGCGTCGCGAGGAGCTGCCAGAACGAATGCGTGAAACCGGACAGGCACGTGAACAGCGCGAACGTCGCGATCGTCCACTGCAGCACGCGCACGCGGCCGTAACGGTCGGCGAGGATGCCGGCGGCCCAGCCGCCGATCGCCGACGAGATCAGCGAACTCGTCGCGATCATCCCGGCTTCGCTCTTCGTCATGCCCCAGGTGGCGATCAGCGTCGGAATCAGGAACGAATAGATCATGAAGTCGAACGCATCGACCGCATAGCCGCCGAAGCCGGCGTACAGCGTCCTGCGCTCGCGTGTCGACAATTCGGTGAACCACTGGAATGCCTGCATGCTTGCCGCCCCCTCTTGTCTCGTGTCGCGCTGCCGCGTGGTGCTTATTTTACGGGCGGGGAGCGAGGCGCCAAAAAGACTAGGTGGGCGTGAGCGTGATGGCGCGGCGGCCAGCGAGGGCTGTGACGGTGGCGGGGGCAGCGCGAAACGGCGGGTGTTTTGGGGGAAGACGCGATTGCCGATTGCGCTTGAGCGTCGCGCAAACGCCGGTGCCGGCGGCGGTCCGCGCGCCGGCACGGCGCGTGGGCGCTCGATTCAGAGCGTCAGGCCGCCGTCGACGTGGATCACCTGCCCGGTGATGTGCCGTGCGGCATCCGACAGCAGGAACTCAATCAAGGCGGCGACGTCGTCGGGTTCGGCGATCCGGCCGAGCGGCGTCGCCTGTTCGGCCTGCGCCCATGCGGCGGCGTTGCCGGCGCTCGGCCCCTGATCCTTGCGCGTGAAGCCGGGCGCGACCGCGTTGACGGTGATGCCGCGCGCGGCGAATTCGACGGCTGCGGTGCGCACCAGCGATTCGAGCGCGGCCTTCGCGGCGGCGGTGGCTGCGAACGGCGCGTCGGCGCGGTAGCGGTGTGCGACGAACGAACTGACCGCGACGATCCTCGGTGCGGCCGATGCGTCGAGCAGCGGCCGCGCGCGGCCCGCGAGCGCGGAGAACGCGCCCGGCATCGCCGCGAAGGCGGACGCGAGCGCATCCGCGGAAAGGTCGGAAAAGGCTTGCCGCGCGGCGAAGCCGGCGTTCGCGACGAGATGATCGAGGCCGCCGAAGCGCGTCGCGGTTGCGTCGACGAGCGCGGCGGCAACGCCCGGTTCGGCGAGATCGCCGGTGAGCGTGATGCATTCCGCGCCGGCCGCCGTGCACGCGCGCGCGACTTCGCCGAGCCGGGCCCGCGCCGCATCGTCCGCGCCGCGCGCGTGCAGCGCGAGCGCGATGCCGGGCGCCGCGAGCCGCCGCGCGAGCGCCGCGCCGATCCCCGAGCCTGCGCCGGTGATCAGCGCGATGCGCCCGATCTGCGCGGCGCGTGCGTTCACGCGGCGACCTTGTCGCTGTTGTTCACGCGCTCGACGTTGATCGTGCCGACGTGGAACGCGGCCAGCGACTCGCGGTGCGCGATGCTGACGATCGCGGCCTTCGGCAGCCGTTCGGCGAACAGGTGGTAGAGCCGTGCTTCGTTGTCGGCGTCGAGCGCGCTTGTCGCTTCGTCGAGGAACAGGAAGTCGGGCTTGTGCAGCAGCACGCGTGCGCCGGCAAGGCGCTGCTGTTCGCCCGGCGACAGCACGCGCGTCCAGTGCGCGGTCTCGTCGAGGCGCGCGGCGTAGTCTTCGAGGCGGCAGGCGCGCAGCGCGTCGCGGCAGGCATCGTCGCTGAACGCGTCGGGCGTCGACGGATAGGTGAGCGCGGCCTTCAGCGTGCCGATCGGCAGGTAGCTCGTCTGCGGCACGAACATCATCCGCGCGCCGACCGGCGCGTCGATCGCGCCGTCGCCGAACGGCCACAGGCCCGCGAGCGCGCGCATGAACGTGCTCTTGCCGGAACCCGACTTGCCGATCACGAGCCAGCGCGAGCCGGGCTCGATCGTGACGTTGCCGATGTTCGCGAGCGCGTTGCCGTTCGGCAGCGCGAGCTTGAGCGACGACGTCGACAGCTTCGCGCCGTCGGTGTAGTGCAGGTTGATGCCGCCGTGCTCGGTTGCGGGCGACAGGCTTTCCTTCAGGTGCGACGTGCCCATCACGCGCTTGAATTCGCGCAGACGGTTGACGGTCGCGCGCCATTCGACGAGGGTCGAGTAGCTGTTGATGAACCACGAGAACGAATCGCTGACGGTGCCGAACGCGGACGAGATCTGCATCAGCACGCCGAACGAGAAGGCGCCCGCGAAATAGCGCGGCGCGGCGACGACGAGCGGGAAGATGATCGCGATCTGCCCGTAGAAGCTCAGCACGAACGTGAGCCGCTTCGTGTACTTCATCACGCGCCACCAGTTGTCGCGGATGCGCATGAAGAGGTTTTGCGCGTTGCCGGTCTCGGTTTTCTCGCCGTCGTAGAACGCGATCTGCTCGGCGTTCTCGCGCACGCGGATCAGCCCGAAGCGGAAATCGGCCTCGACGCGCTGCTGCTGGTAGTTGATCGAGACGAGCGGATGGCCGACCTTCTGGATGATCAGCGAGCCGACCACCGCGTACAGCGCGGCCGCCCACACCATGTAGCCGGGAATCGTGATCGGCGTCGCGCCGAGCGAGACCGTCAGCGCGCCGGCGAGCGACCACAGGATCGTGATGAACGACACGAGCGTGACGACCGTCGACAGCAGGTCGAGCGACAGCGCGAGCGTGGTCGTCGCGAACGACTGGAGGTCATCGGTGATCCGCTGGTCGGGGTTGTCGGCGAGGCGGTCGCGTTCGATCCGGTAGAACGCGCGATCGCCGAGCCACTGGCCGAGAAAACGGTCGGTGAGCCACTGGCGCCAGCGGAAGCCGAGCATCTGCCGCAGGTAGCGGCCGTACACGGCGAGGATGATGAACGCGAACGCCAGCGCGGAGAACTGCATCAGCAGGTGCGGGAAGTCGTGAACGTCCTTCGACTGCAGCGCGTTGTAGAACTCGGCGTTCCACTTGTTCAGCCGGACGTTGATCCAGACGACGCAGAGGTTGATCGCGATGATCGTGACGAGCAGTCCCCACGCGATTTTCCATTCGGACGATACCCAGTAGGGCTTGATGAGGCTCCATGCGGATACCGGGCGCTCGTCCTGCGGCGCGTCGGAGGCGGAGCGGACGGGATCGATCGATTGGGTCATGTGCTTCCTGATGAGTAGCCGGCGCGCGGGCCGGGCGAAACCGGGCGCGCGCCGCGATACGGCAAGCCGGAACGAAGCGCCGACTGACGGCGGGCGTCCGGATGGTCGCCCGCGCGTCTTAAACGGCACTTAAAGGCCGGCGGTGACGCGGCAACCGGCCGCTCGCGCGGGCCGGCCTGCGGGCATTGTGCCAGAGCGGCACGGCACGACGGCGAATTTGCCGCACGGGGGACAGTTTGCGGCGCTTTCCGCTTTTATGGTCTAATGGCCGACGACGAAACAGGGGTGCTTTGCAGGCAACCGGCGGGATGTTCCGCACGGCGCGGCGAGGCTGAGAAAGACCCTTCGCACCCGATCCGGGTAATACCGGCGAGGGAAGTTTCTGATCCCGCCGGGCCGCGCTGGCCGCCATCCCACATGGTCAGCGCCCGAGTCCCGCCCGGCCGGCCTTTGCTGCCGGTTTCGTCCTTTTGGGTACGCGCATTGCGCGTTACGGAAGGAATGATGACCGCACAATCTTCAGTCTTTTGCATGATTCCCGGCCCGATGCCGCGTGCTTTTGCACGGGGCGGCGCGCGCGCGTCGACATTCGTCGCGCGTGCGGTTCGCGGGGAGGGTGCGCGATGAACGCCCAGGATTCCCGGCCCGATTTCGCGGTGCTCGGCGGCGGCCTCGTCGGCCGCCTGATCGCGTGGCGGCTCGCGGGCGACGGGCATCGCGTCGCGCTCTACGAGCGCGGCGGCCCGGACGGCGAGCAGTCGGCCGCGTGGATCGCGGCCGCGATGCTCGCGCCGCTCGCGGAAGCGGCGAGCGCCGAGCTGCTGATCACCGAGCTTGGCGCCGCGTCGCTCGCGCGCTGGCCGCAGTGGCTCGCAGAGCTGCCCGAACCCGTTTTCTTCCAGCATCACGGCACGCTCGTCGTGTGGCATCACGCGGACCGCGCGGAGGCGCCGCTGTTCGAGCGGCGCGTGCGCGCGAACGCACCGGCCGGACTGTTCGACGGCGGTTTCGTCACGCTCGCCGGCGCGCAGGTCGACGCGGCTGAGCCCGCGCTCGCGGGCCGCTTCGCACGCGGCCTGCTGCTGCCGCGCGAAGGCCAGCTCGACAATCGTCAGGCGCTGCACGCGCTCGCGGCGGGCCTCGCCGAACGCGGCGTCGACCTGCACTGGCACGTGACGATCGACGATGCGAACCTGCCGGATGCCCACTTCACGATCGATTGCCGCGGGCTCGGCGCGAAACCCGCGCTGCCCGCGTTGCGCGGCATCCGCGGCGAAGTCGCGCGCGTGCATGCGCCTGGCATCGGGCTCACGCGGCCCGTGCGGCTGTTGCATCCGCGCTACCCGCTGTATATCGCGCCGAAGCAGGACGATCTCTATGTGATCGGCGCGACCGAAGTGGAGGGCGAGGACATGTCGCCCGTCAGCGTGCGCTCCGCGCTGGAACTGCTGAGCGCGGCGTTCTCCGTGCATCCGGCGTTCGGCGAGGCGCGCATTCTCGAACTCAATGCGCACTGCCGGCCGACGCTGCCCGATCATCGCCCGGCGGTGATCTGGGACGGCGCGTCGACGCTCGCCGTCAACGGCCTGTACCGGCACGGCTTCATGATCGCGCCGGAAGTCGCGCACGCAGCGGCGACGTTCGCGCAAGCCGCGCTCGGCGGCGCGTTCGGCGATGCCGACGCGTTCGCCGCGTGGCGCGACGCCGCGCGCTGGCCGACGCTCCTTCATCACCGCAACGACGCGCGCCAGCCGGCCTGACGCGCGCCGCCGACCGAATCCGACGAAGCCTCATGGATATCCAGATCAATCAACAGACCCTGACGCTGCCCGATGGCGCGACCGTGGCCGACGCGCTCGCCGCGTACGGCGCGCGTCCGCCGTACGCGGTCGCGCTGAACGGCAACTTCGTCGCGCGCACGCAGCATGCGGCGCGTGCGCTCGCGGCGGGCGACAAGCTCGACGTCGTGCACCCCGTCGCGGGCGGCTGAGCGCCGCCGGTTCGTCCCCGCTCTTCCAGGAAAACGACATGACGTCCCTCACATCCGCCGACGCGCTCACGCTGTACGGCGAAACCTTTGCAAGCCGCGTGCTGCTCGGCACATCGCGCTATCCGTCGCTGCAGTCGCTGTCCGATTCGATCGCCGCGTCGCGCCCCGGGATGGTGACGGTCGCGCTGCGCCGCCAGATGACGGGCGGTACGGCCGAAGCCGGCTTCTTCGACCTGCTCAAGCGCCACGCGGTGCCGCTGTTGCCGAACACGGCCGGCTGCCAGACCGTCGCCGAGGCCGTGACGACCGCGCACATGGCGCGCGAGGTATTCGGCACCGACTGGATCAAGCTCGAACTGATCGGCGACGACTACACGCTGCAGCCCGACCCGGTCGGGTTGATCGAGGCCGCCGCGCAACTGGTGAAGGACGGCTTCAAGGTGCTGCCGTACTGCACCGAGGATCTCGTGATCGGCCGGCGCCTGCTCGACGTCGGCTGCGAGGCGCTGATGCCGTGGGGGGCGCCGATCGGCACCGGCAAGGGCGTCGTGAACCCGTACGGCTTGCGCGTGCTGCGCGAGCGGCTGCCCGACGTGCCGCTGATCGTCGATGCGGGGCTCGGCGTGCCGTCGCACGCGTGCCAGGTGATGGAGTGGGGCTTCGACGGCGTGCTGCTGAACACGGCCGTGTCGCAAGCCACGCACCCCGAGATCATGGCGCGTGCCTTTGCGCAGGGCGTCGAGGCTGGCCGTGCCGCGTATCTCGCCGGTCCGATGGACGCGCGCGAGACCGCGCATGCGAGCACGCCGGTCGTCGGGATGCCGTTCTGGCACCAGGACGGAGGCGGCGCATGAGCGCGCGTTTCGCAGAAGCGTTCTGGCCGCCGGCCGACGAACTGGCCGAAGCGGCCGAACGGATTCGCGCGCGGCTCGGCGACTGGCCGGGCGGCGCCGCGCCGTGGCGGCTCTGCGTGGCGGCGCCCGACGCGCCGGCCGCTGGCGATGTGCTGATCGTGTCGGCCGGAGACCACATCGCGCAAGCGCGGGCGTCGGCCGTGTCGCGGCCTGCGTCGCCGGACGCGGTCGCGATCGAATTCGACGAGCAGGGCGCGGTGCTGCATGCGGCGGGCGCGCGCTACGCGCTCGAAGCCGCGCATCCGCTCGCGGACGACTGGATCGCGGCGCTCGCTGCGTTCCTCGATTGCGGTTTTGAGCCGATCGACGCGCTGGTGCTCGCGCTCGCATGGCGCGACGGCGACGAAACACGCGCCGCCGACGCGTGGCCGGTCGACGCCGCGAGGTTTCCGCGCGTCGCCGGGTTGCCGGCCGCGCCCGAGCCGGCGTTCCCGCCATGCCCCGCGCAACTCGGCCTGTATCCGGTCGTGCCGGACGCCGAATGGGTCGAACGCGTGCTCGATTGCGGCGCGCGAACCGTGCAGCTGCGCGTGAAAGGCGCGACGCCGGACGTGTTGCGCCGGGAAATCGCACGCGCGGTCGCGGCAGGGCGGCGTTATCCCGATGCACGCGTGTTCATCAACGATCACTGGCAGATCGCCGCAGATGAGGGTGCGTACGGCGTTCATCTGGGTCAGGAGGATCTCGAAACGGCCGATCTGGCCGCGATCGCGCGCGCGGGCCTGCGGCTCGGACTTTCGAGCCATGGTTATTACGAGATGTTGCGGGCGCTGCACGAGCGCCCGAGCTACCTCGCGCTCGGCCCCGTGTATGCAACCGCGACCAAGGCTGTCGCCGCGCCGCCACAGGGCCTCGCGCGGATTGCCCGCTATGCGCGCTTCGCGCGCGCGCGGGCGCCGCTCGTCGCGATCGGCGGCGTGGGGCTCGACGCGCTGCCGGACGTACTGGCGACGGGCGTCGGCAGCGTTGCGGTGGTCAGTGCGGTGACGGGCGCAGCCGACTATCGGACTGCGCTTATTGCGTTGCAGCAATGTTTTCCCGGACAATTTGACAATCATTGACCGCAGGGCCCGGAACGGCGTCACGACATCATTCCAATGCAGGCCCTATAATTCGGCGTTCTGCGTAAAAGGACTGTCAGCTCCGTGAGCCCCACTCCTACCGAGACACTGCTGGAACTTCGCGACGTCGACTTTGGCTACGGCGACCGCCTCGTCCTGTCCAACCTGAACCTGCGTTTCGGGCGCGGGCAGGTCGTCGCGGTCATGGGCGGGTCGGGTTGCGGCAAGACGACCGTGCTGCGCCTGATCGGCGGCCTCGTGCGCGCGCGCCGCGGCCAGGTGCTATTCGACGGCGCCGATGTCGGCGCGCAAACGCGCGACGGCCTGTACGCGCTGCGCCGCAAGATGGGCATGCTGTTCCAGTTCGGCGCGTTGTTCACCGACATGTCGGTGTTCGAGAACGTCGCGTTCGCGCTGCGCGAGCATACCGACCTGCCCGAAGACCTGATCCGCGATCTGGTGCTGATGAAGCTCAACGCGGTCGGGCTGCGCGGCGCCCGCGACCTGATGCCGTCCGAGGTGTCGGGCGGGATGGCGCGCCGCATCGCGCTCGCGCGCGCGATCGCGCTCGATCCGCAGCTCATCATGTACGACGAGCCGTTCGCCGGCCTCGACCCGATCTCGCTCGGCATCACCGCCAACCTGATCCGCACGCTGAACCAGGCGCTCGGCGCGACGTCGATCCTCGTCACGCACGACGTGCCGGAGTCGTTCGCGATCGCCGATTACGTGTATTTTCTGGCCAACGGCGGCGTGCTCGCGCAGGGTACGCCCGACGAGCTGCGCGCGTCGACCGATCCGAGCGTGCGGCAGTTCATCGACGGCGCGCCGGACGGCCCGTTCAAATTTCATTACACGAGCCCGCCGCTCGCAGCGGATTTCGGGCTCGGCGGAGGGCGCGCATGATCAGCGCGATCGGACGTTACGTCATCGGCGGTCTCGAACGCGCGGGCTACGGCACGCGCCTGTTCGTGCGCCTCGTGCTGGAATTTTTCCCGCTGCTGCGCCGGCCGCGGCTCGTCACGAAGCAGATCCACTTCCTCGGCAACTATTCGTTCGTGATCATTGCCGTGTCGGGGCTGTTCGTCGGCTTCGTGCTCGGCCTGCAGGGGTATTACACGCTGAACCGCTATGGTTCCGAGCAGGCGCTCGGCCTGCTGGTCGCGCTGTCGCTGGTGCGCGAGCTCGGGCCGGTCGTCACCGCGCTGCTGTTCGCGGGCCGCGCGGGCACGTCGCTCACGGCCGAGATCGGCCTGATGAAGGCCGGCGAGCAGCTCACCGCGCTCGAGATGATGGCGGTGGACCCGATCAAGACGGTGATCGCGCCGCGCATGTGGGCGGGCATCATCGCGATGCCGCTGCTGGCTGCAATCTTCAACGCGGTCGGCGTGCTCGGCGGCTACTTCGTGGGCGTCGTGCTGATCGGCGTCGATCCGGGCGCGTTCTGGTCGCAGATGCAGGGCGGGGTCCAGGTCTGGGCCGACGTCGGCAACGGCGTGCTGAAGAGCATCGTGTTCGGGTTCGCCGTGACCTTCATTGCGCTGTATCAGGGGTATGAAGCGAAGCCCACGCCCGAAGGCGTGTCGCGCGCGACCACCAAGACGGTCGTGTTCGCGTCGCTCGCCGTACTCGGCCTCGATTTCCTGCTGACCGCGCTGATGTTCAGCTAAGCCTCAGCCAAGCCAAATTTTGGAATGACGATGAAAAAGACTGCTCTCGACTTCTGGGTCGGCCTGTTCGTGGTGGTGGGCTTCCTTGCGGTGCTGTTCCTGGCGCTGAAGGTCGGCAACATGAGCTCGCTGTCGTTTCAGCCGACCTACTCGGTCCGGATGAAATTCGACAATATCGGCGGGCTGAAGCCGCGCGCGGCGGTGAAGAGTGCGGGCGTCGTGGTCGGCCGCGTGAAGACGGTCGGTTTCGACACGAATACCTACCAGGCGCTGGTGACGATCGATATCGACGGCCAGTACCCGTTCCCGAAAGATTCGTCGGCGAAGATCCTGACGTCGGGCCTGCTCGGCGAGCAGTACATCGGCCTCGAGCCGGGCGGCGACACTGAAATGCTGAAGGCAGGCGATACGATCACGATGACGCAATCCGCGATCGTGCTCGAGAACCTGATCGGCCAGTTCCTGTACAGCAAGGCGGCCGACGCGGGCGGTGCGAAGCCGGCAGCCGGCGCGTCGGCTGCGCCCGCACCGGTGGCGGTGCCGGCGTCCGCCGTGTCGGGCTCGGCAGCCCAATAACCACACGAGAGAATAGAAGAGGGTAATGACCATGCAGACGATCCGCATCAGGCACGCCGTGCTGGCAGTGGCGGCAGTCGCCGCGTTGAGCGGCTGCGCGACCGTGCAGACGCCGACCAAGGGCGATCCGCTCGAAGGCTTCAACCGGACGATGTACAAGTTCAACGACACGGTCGACACGTATGCGCTGAAGCCGGTCGCGAAGGGCTACCAGTACGTCGTGCCGCAGCCGGTGCGCGACAGCGTCACGAACTTCTTCTCGAACATCGGCGATGTCTACGTCGCGGCGAACAACATCGTGCAGCTGCGGATCGCGGACGGTGTCGGCGACATCATGCGCGTCGTGATCAACACGGTGTTCGGCGTCGGCGGCCTGTTCGACGTCGCGACGATCGCGAAGCTGCCGAAGCACACGGCCGACTTCGGGGTGACGATGGGCCGCTACGGCGTGCCGTCGGGCCCGTATCTCGTGCTGCCGCTGCTCGGCCCGAGCACGCTGCGCGACACGGCCGGCCTCGGCGTCGACTACGTCGGCAACCCGCTCACCTACGTGAAGCCGGACGGCGTGAGCTGGGGGCTGTTCGGCGTGAACCTCGTCAACACGCGCTCGAACCTGCTCGGCGCGGGCGACGTGCTGGATGCTGCGGCACTCGACAAGTACTCGTTCGTGCGCAACGCGTACCTGCAGCGCCGCCAGATGCTGATCAGCAACGCGCGCGGCGAAGCCGCCGCGACGTCGAGCAACGATGCGCTGCCGAAGTACGACCTGCCGGACGACGGCGCGGCGCCGGCGGCAGCCGGCACGGCGGGTGCAGCGGCGCCGGCCGGTGCTTCGGGCGCGGCGGTGGCTGCGCCGGCATCGGGTACGGCCGAATCGCCGAATCCGGCCAGCGAAACGAACGTGCCGGCGATGCAGGTGGCGCCGCCGTCGCCGGGCGGATTCCGCTTCCCGAGCATCCGCCTGCACTGACGATTTACATTCGTTACAGCCGGAAACGATTCAGTCGGTAGCCCACGCGAACTTGCGCGTAAGCTACCGGCTCCAACCTTCGCATCGACTCATTCCATGCAGGTCACTATGATGAAAAAACTGTTCCTGATCCCCGTTTTCGCGGCGCTGTTCTCGTTCGGCAGCGCAGCTCACGCGCAAGTCGACCAGTCGAACCCGCAGGCACTGATCAAGACGGCGACGCAGCAGGTGCTCGACGAAGTCAAGGCGCAGACGATCAAGCAAGGCGACACCAATCGCATCATCACGATCGTCAACAAGGACATCCTGCCGTACACCGATTTCCGCCGCACCACGCAGCTCGCGATGGGCCGCAACTGGCGCACGGCGACGGCCGAGCAGCAGCAACAGGTTCAGGAGCAGTTCAAGCTGCTGCTGATCCGCACGTATTCGGGTGCGCTCGCGCAGCTGAAGCCGGACCAGCAGATCCAGTACCCGCCGTTCCGCGCGGACCCGGCCGATACCGATGTCGTGGTCAAGACGGTCGCGATGAACAACGGCCAGCCGGTCCAGATCGATTACCGCCTGTACAAGACGGCGAACGGCTGGAAGGTGTATGACCTGAACGTGCTCGGCGCGTGGCTGATCCAGACGTACCAGCAGCAGTTCAACGAGAAGATCCAGCAAAGCGGCGTGGACGGCCTGATCCAGTTCCTGACGCAGCGCAACCAGCAACTTGCCGCGGGCAAGCAGGCGTCGTGAGCGGCTTCGAAGCAGGCTCCTCGCTGACCGTCGCGAGCGCGAAGTCCGCGCTCGCGGACGGTCTTGCGCGCATCGGCGCGGGTGCGACCGCCGTCGATTGCGCGGCGCTGACGCAGTTCGACTCGTCCGCGCTCGCCGTGCTGCTCGCATGGCAACGCGCCGCCAAAGCGCGCGGCGCAGCCCTCGATATCCTCAATCTCCCCCCGAAGCTCGCCAGCCTCGCGCGCGCCTACGGCGTCGACGCGCTCATCGAAGGCACCGGGCGACATTGACCCTGTCCGACCGGAGCCTGCCGCGCCAGCCGGCGCGCGCAAGCTTCAGGCCGCGCGCCTCCGGCGTCGGCTTCACCAGCCGGTTTGCCCTATAATCAAGCGTTTTGCGGGGCAGTCAATCGGCGTCCGGCCCCCATTTTCTTTCGCAGCAAGCACAGAATAGGCGTCGCGGCCCTTGCGTCGCGCACAGTCATGTCAGCCATAGAAATCCGTCACGTCAAGAAGCGCTACAAGTCGCTTCAGGCGCTCAAGGGCGTCAGCCTGTCGGTCGAGGAAGGCGAGTTTTTCGGTCTGCTCGGCCCCAACGGCGCAGGCAAGACCACGCTCATCAGTATCCTCGCCGGGCTCGCCCGGGCCGACGAAGGCAGTATCTCGGTGCGCGGCCACGACGTCGTCAAGGACTTCCGTGGTGCGCGTCGCGCACTCGGCGTCGTGCCGCAGGAGCTTGTTTTCGACCCGTTCTTCACCGTCCGCGAGACGCTGCGGATCCAGTCCGGCTATTTCGGGCTGCGTCGCAACGACGACTGGATCGACGAGGTGATGGCCAATCTCGATCTCACCGAGAAGGCCGACGCGAACATGCGCGCGCTGTCGGGCGGGATGAAGCGCCGCGTGCTCGTCGCGCAGGCGCTCGTGCACCGGCCGCCCGTGATCGTGCTCGACGAGCCGACCGCCGGCGTCGACGTCGAACTGCGCCAGACGCTGTGGAAATTCATTTCGCGCCTGAACCGCGAGGGTCACACGATCGTGCTGACCACCCATTACCTCGAGGAAGCCGAGTCTCTGTGCGATCGCATCGCGATGCTGCGCCGTGGCGAAGTGGTCGCGCTCGATCGCACCGACGCGCTGCTGCGCCGCTTCGCGGGGCTGCAGCTCTACCTGCGCCTGGCGACGGGCGCGTTGCCGGCCGAGCTGCGCGGGCTGGAGACCGATCCGGCCGCGCGCGCGCCGGGCGAGCACCTGCTGCGCCTGTCCAGCTACGACGATGTCGAACGCATCCTCGCGCAATGCCGCGCGGCGGGCTGCACGTTCGACGAGATCGAGGTTCGCAAGGCCGACCTCGAGGATGTGTTCGTCCAGGTGATGAACGGGGCAGACGTCATCGAGGGATTGGCATGAGCGGGTTTCAAACGCTGTTCTACAAGGAACTGCTGCGTTTCTGGAAGGTGTCGTTCCAGACGGTGTGCGCACCGATCGTCACGGCGCTGCTGTATCTGACGATCTTCGGCCACGCGCTGTCGGGCCGCGTCGAGGTGTATCCGGGCGTCGAGTACGTGAGCTTCCTCGTGCCGGGCCTCGTGATGATGAGCGTGCTGCAGAACGCGTTCGCGAACAGCTCGTCGTCGCTGATCCAGTCGAAGATCACCGGCAACCTGGTGTTCATGCTGCTGCCGCCGCTGTCGTACCGCGACATCTTCGGCGCGTACGTGCTCGCGTCCGTCGTGCGTGGGCTCGCGGTCGGCACGGGCGTGTTCGTCGTGACGATCTGGTTCATCCCGATGCACTTCGCGGCGCCGCTGTTCATCATCGCGTTCGCGTTGCTCGGCTCGGCGATCCTCGGCACGCTTGGCCTGATCGCCGGGATCTGGGCCGAGAAATTCGACCAGCTCGCCGCATTCCAGAACTTCCTGATCATGCCGCTGACGTTCCTGTCCGGCGTGTTCTATTCGACGCACTCGCTGCCGCCCGTGTGGCGCGAGATCTCGCGTCTCAATCCGTTTTTCTACATGATCGACGGCTTTCGTTACGGGTTCTTCGGCGCGTCCGACATCAACCCGTTCGCGAGCCTTGCGATCGTCACCGGTTTCTTCGTGCTGCTCGCGGTGGTCGCGATGCGGCTGCTCGCGACCGGCTACAAACTGCGTCATTGATATCGACAGGCAGCGGCCGCCGCGGGCGGCGCGCGCCGACAGGAGCCTTACATGTTGCCGACTCCCGAACAGGTCAAGCAATACATCGCCGGCGGTCTCGCCTGCACTCATCTGGAAGTCGAAGGCGACGGCCAGCATTTCTTTGCGACGATCGTGTCCGAGGCCTTCGAAGGCAAGCGGCCGATCCAGCGGCATCAGCTCGTCTATGCGGCGCTCGGCGATCGCATGAAACAGGAAATTCACGCGCTCAGCATGAAGACGCTGACGCCCGCCGAATGGCAGAACGCATAACCGGAAATCACTGAGTGCAAGTCACCGTCAACGAGCGCGACGCCGTCCAGAGCGTCGCCACGGCACACCCGGCCGCCAACGGGGAATCGCAGGGACAGGGGATGGACAAGCTCGTGATCGAGGGCGGCCGCCGCCTGTCCGGCGAGATCGTCGTGTCGGGCGCGAAGAACGCCGCACTGCCGATCCTCTGCGCGGGGCTGCTCACCGCCGATCCGGTCGATCTCGACAACGTGCCGAACCTCAAGGACGTGCGCACGACGCTGAAGGTGCTGAACCAGATGGGCGTGAAGAGCGAGACCGACGGCTGCCGCGTGCAGCTCGACGCGTCGCGCGTCGACAACCTCGTTGCGCCGTACGAGCTCGTGAAGACGATGCGCGCGTCGATCCTCGTGCTCGGGCCGCTGCTCGCGCGCTTCGGCGAGGCGAAGGTATCGCTGCCGGGCGGCTGCGCGATCGGCGCGCGTCCGGTCGACCAGCACATCAAGGGCCTGCAGGCGATGGGCGCCGAGATCAGCATCGAGCACGGCTTCATCGAAGCGCGCGCGAAGCGCCTGAAGGGCGCGCGCATCGTGACCGACATGATCACGGTGACGGGGACGGAAAACCTGCTGATGGCCGCGACGCTCGCGGACGGCGAAACGGTGATCGAGAACGCCGCGCGCGAGCCGGAAGTGAGCGATCTCGCACACTTGCTGGTCGCGATGGGTGCGAAAATCGACGGCATCGGCACCGACCGCCTCGTGATCCAGGGCGTCGAGCGGCTGCACGGCGCGCGCCATTCGGTGATTCCCGACCGCATCGAGGCCGGCACGTTCCTGTGCGCGGTCGCGGCGGCGGGCGGCGACGTGAGGCTGACGGGCGTGCGCCCGCACATTCTCGACGCGGTGATCGACAAGCTGCGCGAAGCCGGCGTGTCGATCGAGGAAGGCGACACCTGGCTGCGCGTGAAAATGGACCGCCGGCCGTCGGCGGTGACGATCCGCACCTCGGAATACCCGGCGTTCCCGACCGACATGCAGGCGCAGTTCATGGCCCTCAATACGGTCGCGACCGGCACCGCGCAGGTCGTCGAGACGATCTTCGAGAACCGCTTCATGCACGTGCAGGAGCTGAACCGGCTCGGCGCGAACATCACGATCGACGGCAATACGGCGCTCGTGACCGGCGTCGAGAAACTGTCGGGCGCGAACGTGATGGCGACCGACCTGCGCGCGTCGGCGAGCCTCGTGATCGCCGGGCTGCGCGCCGACGGCGAAACGCTCGTCGACCGCATCTATCACCTGGACCGCGGCTACGACCGCATGGAAGCCAAACTGACCGCCGTCGGCGCGAACGTGCGCCGCCTTTCCGGGAGCCAAGCATGACCGCGCCGCTGACCCTCGCCCTGTCGAAGGGCCGGATTTTCGAGGAAACCCTGCCGTTGCTGGCCGCCGCCGGCGTGCAGGTGACCGAGGATCCGGAAACGTCGCGCAAGCTGATCCTGCCGACGACGAACCCGGACCTGCGCGTGATCATCGTGCGCGCGAGCGACGTGCCGACCTATGTCGAATACGGCGCGGCCGATTTCGGCGTGGCCGGCAAGGACGTGCTGGTCGAGCACGGCGGCTCGGGCCTGTATCAGCCGATCGATCTGAACATTGCACGCTGCCGGATGTCGGTGGCCGTGTCGGCCGGCTTCGACTACGCGAGCGCCGTGCGCCAGGGCGCGCGCCTGCGGGTCGCGACCAAGTACGTCGAAACGGCGCGCGAGCACTTCGCCGCGAAGGGCGTGCACGTCGACCTGATCAAGCTGTACGGCTCGATGGAACTGGCGCCGCTGGTCGGGCTGGCCGACGCGATCGTCGACCTCGTCAGCTCGGGCGGCACGCTGAAAGCGAACAATCTGGTCGAGGTCGAAGAGATCATGGCGATCTCGTCGCGCCTCGTCGTGAACCAGGCCGCGCTGAAGTTGAAGCGCGCGGCGCTCAAGCCGATCCTCGACGCGTTCGAACGCGCGTCGCAGAATGGCAATTGAGCGCATCACCGTAACGGAACTCTCATGGCCATCACCATCCGCAAACTCGATTCGACGAGCGAAGGCTTCGGCGCCGCGCTGCGCGCGGTACTCGCATTCGAGGCGAGCGAAGACGAGGCGATCGAGCAATCGGTCGCGCAGATTCTCGCCGACGTGAAGTCGCGCGGCGACGCCGCGGTGCTCGAGTACACGAACCGTTTCGACCGGCTGAACGCAGGCAGCGTCGCCGCGCTCGAACTGCCGCAGGATGCGCTGCAGACGGCGCTCGACGGCCTCGCGCCGAAAGCGCGCGCGGCGCTGGAAGCGGCCGCGGCGCGCGTGCGGGCGTACCACGAGAAGCAGAAGATCGAGTGCGGCACCCATAGCTGGCAGTACACGGAAAGCGACGGCACGGTGCTCGGCCAGAAGGTCACGCCGCTCGACCGCGTCGGCCTGTACGTGCCGGGCGGCAAGGCCGCGTATCCGTCGTCGGTGCTGATGAACGCGATTCCCGCGCGCGTCGCGGGCGTCGGCGAGATCGTGATGGTCGTGCCGACGCCGGACGGCGTGAAGAACGACCTCGTGCTCGCCGCGGCGCTGCTCGGCGGCGTCGATCGCGTGTTCACGATCGGCGGCGCGCAGGCGGTCGGCGCGCTGGCGTACGGCACGGCGACGGTGCCGGCCGTCGACAAGATCTGCGGGCCCGGCAATGCGTACGTCGCATCGGCGAAGCGCCGCGTGTTCGGCACGGTCGGCATCGACATGATCGCGGGCCCGTCGGAAATCCTCGTGCTGTGCGACGGCACGACCGATCCGAACTGGGTCGCGATGGACCTGTTCTCGCAGGCGGAGCACGACGAACTCGCGCAGTCGATCCTGCTGTGCCCGGACGGCGCGTTCCTCGATCGCGTCGAAAAGGCGATCGACGAGCTGCTGCCGTCGATGCCGCGCCAGGACGTGATCCGCGCGTCGCTCGAAGGCCGCGGCGCGCTGATCAAGGTGCGCGACATGGCCGAGGCATGCCGGATCGCGAACGACATCGCGCCCGAGCACCTCGAGATTTCGGCGCTGGAGCCGCAGCAATGGGGCCAGCAGATCCGCCACGCGGGCGCGATCTTCCTCGGCCGCTACACGAGCGAGAGCCTCGGCGACTACTGCGCGGGCCCGAACCATGTGCTGCCGACGTCGCGCACCGCGCGCTTCTCGTCGCCGCTCGGCGTGTACGACTTCATCAAGCGTTCGAGCGTGATCGAGGTCAGCGCCGAAGGCGCGCAGACGCTCGGCGAGATCGCGTCCGAGCTCGCGTACGGCGAGGGGCTGCAGGCGCACGCGAGGAGCGCCGAGTTCCGGATGAGGGGCTGACCGCACGCGTGATGCGGGACCGGGGCAGGCGCAGACGACGTGCCGGCTCCGGCGGATACCCCGAAGCCGGGGCTGGAGACACGCGCAGGGCGGCAGCCGCCGCCTTGCGGATCATTTGACGCCGGCGCGACGCACGCCGGCTTGAGACCATGACGACGCCACAAGACATCATCCGCCGCGACGTGCTCGCGATGACGAGCTACCCGGTGCCGGACGCAAGCGGGTTCGTGAAGCTCGACGCGATGGAGAACCCGTACCCGCTGCCCGAACCGCTCGCCGAAGCGCTCGGCGAGCGCCTCGCGCAGGTCGCGCTGAACCGCTACCCGGCGCCGCGCCCGGCCGCGCTGCTCGACAAGCTGCGCCACGCGATGGGCGTGCCGGCGGCCTGCGACGTGCTGCTCGGCAACGGGTCGGACGAAATCATCAGCATGATGTCGGTCGCGTGCGCGCAGCCGGGCGCAAAGGTGCTCGCACCGGTGCCGGGCTTCGTGATGTACGAACTGTCCGCGAAGCTCGCGCAGCTCGAATTCGTCGGCGTGCCGTTGAAGGCCGACCTGACGCTCGACGTCGACGCGATGCTCGCGGCGATCGCCGAGCACCGTCCGGCGCTCGTCTATCTCGCCTACCCGAACAACCCGACCGGCACGCTGTACGACGATGCCGACGTCGAACGGATCATCGCGGCCGCGCGCCACAGCCTGATCGTGATCGACGAGGCGTACCAGCCGTTCGCCGAACGCTCGTGGCTGCCGCGCGCCGCCGAATTCGACAACGTCGTCGTGATGCGCACGGTGTCGAAGCTCGGCCTCGCGGGCATCCGTCTCGGTTATCTGGTCGGGCTGCCCGCGTGGCTGACCGAATTCGACAAGGTGCGCCCGCCGTACAACATCAACGTGCTGACCCAGGCGACCGCCGATTTCCTGCTCGACCACCTCGACGTGCTCGACGCGCAGGCGGCCGAACTGCGAGCGGAACGCACGCGCCTTGCCCAGGCCGTGGCCGCGCTGCCGGGCGCGACGGTGTTCCCGAGCGCCGGCAATTTCCTGCTGGTGCGCGTGCCTGAAGCGGCTGCGGTGTTCGACGCGCTGCTCACCGAGCGGGTGCTGGTCAAAAACGTGAGTAAAATGCATCCATTGCTGGCCGAATGCGTGCGGCTGACCGTCGGTTCTCCCGATGAAAACGCCCGCCTGCTGGCCGCCTTGAAACTCGCGCTGCCCGGTTGAGCCCAGGGCGCGGCGGCGCGCGACGATCAATCCCCATTTACATCAGACTCAATCAAGGAATTGCCATGCGTGTGGCGGAAGTCGTTCGCAATACCAGCGAAACGCAGATCCGTGTGAAGCTCGATCTCGACGGCACCGGCCAGCAGAAGCTGGCCACCGGCGTGCCGTTTCTCGACCATATGCTCGACCAGATCGCGCGACACGGTCTGGTCGATCTCGAGGTCGAAGCGCATGGCGATACCCATATCGACGACCACCACACGGTCGAGGATGTCGGCATCACGCTCGGGCAGGCCGTCGCGAAGGCGATCGGCGACCGCAAGGGCATCCGCCGCTACGGCCATTCGTACGTGCCGCTCGACGAGGCGCTGTCGCGCGTCGTGATCGATTTCTCCGGCCGGCCGGGCCTCGAATTCCACGTGCCGTTCACGCGTGCGCGGATCGGCACGTTCGACGTCGACCTGTCGATCGAATTCTTCCGCGGTTTCGTGAACCACGCGGGCGTCACGCTGCACATCGACAACCTGCGCGGGATCAACGCGCACCATCAGCTCGAGACGGTGTTCAAGGCCTTCGGGCGTGCGCTGCGCGCGGCGGTGGAGCTGGACGAGCGTGCGGCGGGGCAGATCCCGTCGACGAAAGGCAGCCTCTGAACTTCCGAACGGACGGACGCTAAGGACAACCTTACGGCCTCGGTGCACAGCGCCGGCTTGCGATGGATCTGCTCAAATCGTTCATTTCGCTGCTTGCGCTGATCAACCCGATCGGCGCGGTGCCGTTCTTCCTGAGCCTGACGGCGCAGCAGACGGACGGCGAGCGGCGGCGCACGATCCGGATCGCGTCGGTGTCGGTGTTCTGCGTGATGACGGTGACGGCGCTGCTCGGGCAGCAGATCATCGACTTCTTCGGTATTTCGGTCGGCTCGCTCGAAGTGGGCGGCGGGATCATCATGCTGCTGATGGCGATCAACATGCTGAACGCGCAGATCGGCAACACGCGATCGACGCCGGAGGAGCGCCACGAGGCCGAGCTGAAGGACAACATCGCGGTCGTGCCGCTGGCGATTCCGCTGCTCACGGGCCCCGGCTCGATCAGCACGGTGATCATCTATGCGGCGAACTCGCATCACTGGTATGAGCGGGCCGGGCTGGTTGCGATCGGCGCGGTCCTGGCTTTTCTGTGTTTCGTCGCGATGCGGCTCGCCGAGCCGATCGCGAACTGGATCGGCCGCACGGGCATCAACATCGCCACGCGGCTGATGGGTCTGATGCTGTCGGCGCTGGCGGTGGAATTCATCGTCAATGGACTGAGGGCGCTACTGCCTGCACTGAGATGAAAACTTCGATTGCGATTGTGGATTATGGGATGGGCAACCTGCGCTCGGTCGCGCAGGCGCTCAAGAAGGCCGAACCGGCCGCCGACGTGGCGATCGTCGACACGCCGGCCGCGATTCGCGCGGCCGACCGCGTCGTGCTGCCCGGCCAGGGCGCGATGCCCGATTGCATGCGCTGCCTCGGCGAATCGGGCCTGCAGGAGGCCGTGATCGAGGCCTCGCGCACGAAGCCGCTGCTCGGCGTGTGCGTCGGCGAGCAGATGCTGTTCGACTGGAGCGCGGAAGGCGACACGAAGGGCCTCGGCCTGCTGCCCGGCAAGGTCGTGCGCTTCGCGCTCGACGGCCAGCTTCAGGACGACGGCTCGCGCTTCAAGGTGCCGCAGATGGGCTGGAACCGCGTGCGTCAGTCGCAGCCGCACCCGCTGTGGGACGGCGTGCCCGACGACGCGTATTTCTACTTCGTGCACAGTTATTACGTGAGCCCGGACAACCCGGTGCATACGGTCGGCGAAACGGCATACGGCGCGCCGTTTACGTCCGCGGTCGCGCGGGATAATCTCTTCGCGACCCAATTCCACCCCGAGAAAAGCGCGGAGGTCGGGTTGCGTCTGTATCGCAACTTCGTACACTGGAAACCGTGAACGTCGCGTGCGTGCCACAGTCGGCGGGCCGGAAAGGCCTGTCGCACGGGGCTTGCCCGCCAAGGCGCCGAAAGAGTTGTACTAAACTAGCGAGGCGGCGCGGCACCGGATTGGCCGGTGCGCGCCGGATTCTTTTCTTTTTCCACGACGATACCCGATTGCTATGTTGCTGATTCCGGCCATCGATCTCAAAGACGGTCAGTGTGTACGCCTGAAACAGGGCGATATGGACCAGGCTACGATTTTCTCCGAGGACCCGGCGGCGATGGCCCGCAAGTGGGTCGATCTCGGCGCCCGGCGGCTCCATCTGGTCGACCTGAACGGCGCATTCGCCGGCAAGCCGAGGAATCTCGAGGCGATCGAGGCGATCCTCGACGAAGTCGGCGATGAAATCCCCGTGCAGCTCGGCGGCGGCATCCGCAGCCTCGAGACGATCGAGAAGTACCTCGACGCGGGCCTGTCCTACGTGATTATCGGCACGGCGGCCGTGAAGGATCCGGGCTTCCTGCAGGACGCGTGCACCGCGTTCGCGGGCAGCATCATCGTCGGGCTGGACGCGAAGGACGGCAAGGTCGCGACCGACGGCTGGAGCAAGCTGACGGGCCACGAAGTGATCGATCTCGCGAAGAAGTTCGAGGACTACGGCGTCGAATCGATCGTCTATACGGACATCGGCCGCGACGGGATGCTGCAGGGCATCAACATCGAGGCGACCGTGAAGCTCGCGCAGGCGGTCGGCATCCCGGTGATCGCGAGCGGCGGCCTGTCGAACCTCGCCGACATCGAGAACCTGTGCGAAGTGGAAGAGCAAGGCGTCGAAGGCGTGATCTGCGGCCGCGCGATCTACTCCGGCGATCTCGATTTCGCGGCCGCGCAAAAACGCGCGGACGAACTGAACGGCGAACTCGACAACGCCTGATCGCGGTTGTCCCCTTCGCCGGGGCTGCCCGTGAGCAGCCCCGACCGGAAGCCTCGCGCGAGGCTTCCGTAACCGGCCGTCCCATCGCGGCCTTTGGCGCAACATCATGGCTCTAGCTAAACGCATCATCCCCTGCCTGGACGTGACCGCCGGGCGTGTCGTCAAGGGTGTCAACTTCGTCGAGCTGCGCGACGCCGGCGACCCCGTCGAAATCGCCCGCCGCTACGACGACCAGGGCGCCGACGAACTGACGTTCCTCGACATCACCGCGACGTCCGACCAGCGCGACCTGATCCTGCCGATCATCGAAGCCGTCGCGTCGCAGGTCTTCATTCCGCTGACCGTCGGCGGCGGCGTGCGCGCCGTCGAGGACGTGCGGCGCCTGCTGAACGCGGGCGCGGACAAGGTCAGCATGAATTCGTCGGCGGTCGCGAACCCGCAGCTCGTGCGCGACTCGGCCGACAAGTACGGCTCGCAGTGCATCGTCGTCGCGATCGATGCGAAGCGCGTGTCGGCCGACGGCGAGACGCCGCGCTGGGAAGTCTTCACGCACGGCGGCCGCAAGGGCACGGGCCTCGACGCGATCGAATGGGCGCGCAAGATGGCCGAGCTCGGCGCGGGCGAGATCCTGCTCACGAGCATGGACCGCGACGGCACGAAGTCGGGCTTCGACCTCGCGCTCACGCGCGGCGTGTCGGACGCGGTGCCGGTGCCGGTGATCGCGTCGGGCGGTGTCGGCTCGCTGCAGCACCTTGCCGACGGCATCAAGGACGGCCGTGCCGATGCGGTGCTGGCCGCGAGCATCTTCCACTACGGCGAGCACACGGTCGGCGAGGCGAAGCGCTTCATGGCCGACCAGGGCATCCCGGTGAGGCTGTGATGAATACGGAAACGAAATCCCTGCCCGCGTGGCTCGACAAGGTCCGCTGGGACGACAACGGCCTCGTGCCGGTGATCGCGCAGGAAGCGTCGACGAACGACGTGCTGATGTTCGCGTGGATGAACCGCGAGGCGCTGGCGAAGACGATCGAGACGCAGCGCGCGGTCTATTATTCGCGTTCGCGCAAGCGCCTGTGGTTCAAGGGCGAGGAGTCGGGCCACGTGCAGCACGTGCACGAGGTGCGGCTCGACTGCGACGAGGACGTTGTGCTGCTGAAGGTCGAGCAGGTGTCGGGCATCGCATGCCACACCGGCCGGCATTCGTGCTTCTTCCAGAAATTCGAAGGCACCGTCGAGAACGGCGACTGGGTCGCGGTCGAACCGGTGCTCAAAGATCCCGAACACATCTACAAATGACGCAATCGACCGAAGACACGCTGCTGCGCCTCGCGGCCGTGATCGATAGCCGCAAGGGCGGCGATCCCGATCAATCGTACGTATCGCGCCTGTTCCACAAGGGTGACGACGCGGTGCTGAAGAAGATCGGCGAAGAGGCGACGGAAGTCGTGCTGGCCGCGAAGGACGTGCGCCAGGGCGGCGCGCCGACCGCGCTCGTCAGCGAGGTGGCCGATCTGTGGTTCCACTGCCTCGTGATGCTGTCGCACTTCGACCTGAGCCCGGCCGACGTGATCGCCGAGCTCGAGCGCCGCGAAGGGCTGTCGGGCATCGAGGAGAAGGCGTTGCGCAAGCGCCGCGAGCGCGAGGAAAACGGCGGGTGACAGGCAGCGTCGCGATGCAGCCACAGTGCGGTAAGCTGTAAGAATTGTCATCTAACGGGGGTAGCATCATGACCGATACGCCAAGCCAGTTTCCGCCGCCGTCGGTGCCGGGGGCCGCGGACGCCGAGCGCCTGAACGGGCTGCGCACGCTGACTCACGTGCTTTACGGCCTCTACGCGTTTCATTGGCTGACGGGCGGCGTCACGGGCATCATCGCGATCATCATCAACTACGTGAAGCGCGCCGATGTGGCCGGCACGCCGTACGCCGATCACTTCGAGTGGCAGATCCGTACGTTCTGGCGCGCGCTGATCGCCTATGTGATCGGCTTCGCGTTGATGTTCGTGGTGATCGGATTCGCAGTGATGTTTGTCACATGGATCTGGACGCTGTACCGTATCATCAAGGGTTGGCTGTACCTGAACGACAACAAGACGCTCGATCCGCAGGCGTGGTTCTGACCGGCCGCGCGCGGGCGTCTGCAGGAGCAACATGAGTCACGATCCGAATTGCCTGTTCTGCAAGATCGCGGCAGGCGAGATCCCGAGCACGAAGGTGCACGAGGACGACGAATTCGTCGCGTTCCGCGACATCCGCCCGGCGGCCGAGACGCATGTGCTCGTGATCCCGCGCCAGCACCTGCCGACGCTGTCGGCGGCGAGCGACGGCGATGCGCCGATGCTCGGCCGGCTGATGTTGCTCGTCGCGCGCCTGGCCGACCAGCTCGGCGTCGCGTACACGGGCGGCGAAACCGGTTTTCGCACGGTGATCAACACGGGCCCCGGCGGCGGGCAGGAGGTTTACCACCTGCACGCGCATATTCTGGCCGGCCCGCGCCCGTGGCAGCGGATGGGTTGACGGCGCGGGGCGTTGCCCTGCATTCGATAGTCGAAGCCGGCGCGTCGCCGGCGATTTGCGCCGCGAAGCGGCGTGGTTGAGGAGAGGTTTCATCATGGGTGGATTGAGCATTTGGCACTGGCTGATCGTGCTGCTGATCGTCGCGCTGGTTTTCGGTACGAAGAAGCTGCGCAACATCGGCAACGATCTCGGCAGCGCCGTCAAGGGTTTCAAGGACGGCATGAAGGAAGGCGAAACGCCGGCTGATGCGCAGCAACTGCCGCGCTCGGGCTCGGTCGACGTCAACGCGAAGGAAACGACGCGTTCCGATTCGAACAAGGCGTAACGCCGGCACGCTGACAGGCATTCGCGATGCTGGATCTCGGTCTTTCGAAGATGGCGCTGATCGGCGTCGTCGCGCTCGTGGTGCTCGGCCCCGAGCGCCTGCCGCGCGTTGCGCGTACGGCAGGCGCATTGTTCGGCCGCGCGCAGCGGTACATCAACGACGTGAAGGCCGAGGTCTCGCGCGAAATCGAACTCGACGCGCTGCGGACGATGAAGACCGATTTCGAGTCGGCCGCGCGCAACGTCGAGACGACGATTCACGACAACCTGCGCGAGCACGAGAAGGAACTGAACGACACGTGGCATTCCGCGGTCGGCGGCCTTGACGAAGCGTCGGGCAGCACCGGGTCCTACGGCTCCGACACGCCTGCGGCGCCGTCGTGGCGCGGCAGCACCGCCGCGCTCGCGCCGAAGCGCCGCAACTGGCGTGTGAAGCAGGCGGCAACGCCTGTCTGGTACAAGCGCGCGACCACCCGCCGTACGCACGTGCAGTCGGGCGCCGCGCGTGTCGCGCGCCACCAGCCGGCCAGCCTGCGCCGGCCGACGCGCTTCTTCTGAGTCGAGCGCATGCTCGCTCGTCAATCCTACCGAGGGCCGGCGTGAGCGACCCCCAGCAGAACCCGGGCGACGCCCCGGAAGAAACCTTCATTTCCCATCTCGTCGAGCTTCGCGATCGCATCATTCGCGCGGGGCTGGCCGTGATCGTCGTGTTCCTCGGGCTCGTCTACTGGGCGCCCGACATCTTCAAGCTGCTCGCGCGGCCGCTGATGGAGAACCTGCCGAAGGACGGCAAGATGATCGTGACCGACGTCACCGGCTCGTTCTTCGTGCCGATGAAGGTCACGATGCTCGTCGCGCTCGTGATCGCGCTGCCGATCGTGCTGTACCAGATCTGGGCGTTCGTCGCGCCGGGGCTGTACCAGCACGAGAAGAAGCTCGTCGTGCCGCTCGTCGGCAGCAGCTACTTCCTGTTCCTGTGCGGGATGGCGTTCGCGTACTTCCTCGTGTTCCCGACGATCTTCCGCGTGATGGCGCACTACAACGCGCCGCTCGGCGCGGAGATGACGACCGACATCGACAACTACCTGAGCTTCGTGCTCGGGATGTTCATCGCGTTCGGGGTCACGTTCGAGGTGCCGATCGTCGTCGTGCTGCTCGTCCGGATGGGCGTGCTGTCGCTGAAGAAGCTGAAGGAGATGCGGCCGTACGTGATCGTCGGCGCGTTCGTCGTCGCGGCGGTCGTTACGCCGCCGGACGTGTTTTCGCAACTGATGCTCGCGTTGCCGCTGATCGTGCTGTTCGAGATCGGATTGCTGGCCGCGCGGTTCGTCGTGCCGAAGAAGCCGGCCGAAGAGGGCGAGGCGGAGAACGGCGAAGCCGCAAGCTGACGGATGCGCCGGGCGGCGCGCGGCGGATGGCCTTGCGGCGACCGTTCCCGGTGCGGCCCGATGGCGTTGCCGGCCGGAAAGCGGGTAACGAGCCGGCTAGGCCACGTCGCCAGCACCAACGATCACCGATACAAAGCAAAAGGGCAGCCCGAGGCTGCCCTTTTGCTTTTCCGTCTACGACAGGGCACGCGGCGGCGCGTGCCGACCGCCGACCGTCATTCGGTATCGCTGTCCTGCTCGTCGAGCGTCTGCTTCGGCGGCGGCGGACGCTTGCCGATCACGACGTTCACGTCGAACTCCTTGCCCTTGCGCACGACGTGCACCTTGGTTGGCGTGCCCGGCTTGATCTGCGCGACGACGTTCAGCAGCTTCGTCGTGTCGGTGATTTCCTCGCCGTTCACCGTGACCAGGATGTCGCCCGGCTTGATGCCGGCCTTGTCGGCCGGGCCGCCCTGCAGCACGCCGGCGACGATCGCGCCCGACTTCTGCTGGAGCCCGAACGACTCGGCGATCTCCGGCGTGACGTCCTGCGGCTCGACGCCGATCCAGCCGCGCGTGACCGAGCCCGACGTGATGATGCTTTCGAGCACGGTGCGCGCGGTCGATACCGGAATCGCGAAGCCGATGCCGAGCGAGCCGCCCGAGCGCGAGTAGATCGCCGTGTTGATGCCGAGCAGGTTGCCGTTCACGTCGACCAGCGCGCCGCCCGAGTTGCCGGGGTTGATCGGCGCGTCGGTCTGGATGAAGTTCTCGAACGTATTGATGCCGAGGTGATTGCGACCGAGTGCGCTGATGATCCCCATCGTGACCGTCTGGCCGACGCCGAACGGGTTGCCGATCGCAAGCACGACGTCGCCGACCCGCGACTGGTCGGAGCGGCCGAGCGTGATCGTCGGCAGGTTCGTCATGTTGATCTTCAGCACGGCCAGATCGGTTTCCGGATCGCTGCCGATCACCTTCGCGGTGGCCGTGCGGCCGTCGGCAAGCGCGACCTCGATCTGGTCGGCGCCGTCCACGACGTGCTGGTTCGTTAGAATGTAACCTTCAGGGCTCACGATAACGCCCGAGCCAAGGTTGGCTGCGGGTTCGTCCTGCTGCTTGCGGGCGTTGCGGTCGCCGAAGAAATAGCGGAACAGCGGATCTTTCGCGCGCGGGTCGGGCGGCAGCGAGCCGTCCTTGCTGGAGAATACGTTGACGACGGCGGGCATCGCCTTTTGCGCGGCTTCCGCATACGACGTGGTCGCCGGCGCGCCGCCGATGCCTGGCGCGACTTCCCGCAGCGCAACGATCGGCGTGGCGAGCTGCTTGCCGAGCTGTCCTTGCCGTTGCAGCCATTGCGGCTTGAGCGTCACGACGATGAACATCAGCGCGAGCAGCACGGTAACCGCCTGCGCGAAGAACAGCCAGAAGCGTCTAAGCATCTGAATGGATTAGAGGTTTATATGGATCGGATCGAACTTGAATTGTACTTGAACAATACCCTTGAAACCGCGCGCTTCAAGGACTATTGCCCGAACGGCCTGCAGGTCGAAGGGCGTCGCAAGATCGGGAAGATCGCCACCGGCGTGACGGCGTCGGCCGCGTTCCTCGAAGCCGCGCTCGAATGGGGGGCGGATGCCGTGCTCGTTCATCACGGCTATTTCTGGCGCAACGAGGCGCCGCAGATCACCGGCCGCAAGTACCAGCGCCTGAAGCTGCTGCTCGCAAACGACCTGAACCTGTTCGCGTTCCACCTGCCGCTCGACGCGCATCCCGAATTCGGCAACAACGCGCAGCTCGGCGAAAAGCTCGGGCTGATCGGCGAGCAGCGTTTCGGCGACGGCGACCTCGGCTGGATGGCGACGCTGCCGATGCCCGTCACGCTCGAGCACTTCGTCGCGAAGGTCGAGCGTACGCTCGGCCGCACGCCGCTCGTGCTCGGCGATCCGGACATGCAGCTGCGCCGCATCGCGTGGTGCACGGGCGCCGCGCAAAGTTATTTCGACGCGGCGATCGACGCCGGCGCGGACGTGTACCTGACCGGCGAAGTGTCCGAATACGTGACGCACACGGCTGCCGAGAGCGGCGTTGCGTTCGTTGCGGCAGGGCACCATGCGACCGAACGCTACGGAATCCAGGCGCTGGGCGCCCACTTGTCCGAAGAATTCGATCTCGAACACCTTTTTATCGATATTCATAATCCGGTCTGAATGACGGATTTGCGGCGGTGCATCGAAATTTCACAATGTAGCGAATGCTTAAAAGTGAAATGATTTAATCGCTCCGATAGTGCGGGAAAACCCTTAACTATCAATCACTTCGAAGGGATTTTCATCTCCGGGCCTTGTAAATGGCGACTCCATTCGCGCAAACTAGCGGCGGAATCGAAAGTCGTGACGGAAAATCCAACTCAGAAGTGGGGCGTGTGATGCGAGACAAGGAAGAGAAACGCGTCGACAGCGGCCGCCGTACCTGGCTGATTGCGACATCCGTAGCAGGTGGCGTGGGAGGCGTAGCCACCGTCATACCTTTCGCGGCGTCGCTTGCGCCGTCCGCGAAAGCGAAAGCGGCCGGAGCCCCGGTCGAGGTAGACATCAGCAGCCTGAAGCCCGGCGAGATGGTCACGGTGCCGTGGCGCGGCAAGCCGGTCTGGATCCTGAATCGCACGGACGACATGCTGTCCGACGTGGTCAAGGCCGACAAGGAAGTGGCCGATCCAACCACGAAATCCCCGTATTCGATGCCGTTGCCCGCGTATTGCGCCAACGAATATCGCTCGCGGGCCGATCGCAAGAACATTCTCGTCGTGATGGCCGTGTGTACGCACCTCGGCTGCACGCCAAGCCAACGCTTCACGCCGGGTCCGCAGCCGAACCTGCCGGACGACTGGCCGGGCGGTTTCCTGTGCCCGTGCCACGGTTCGACCTACGACCTCGCCGGCCGTGTGTTCAAGAACAAGCCGGCGCCTCAGAATCTCGACATCCCGCCCTACATGTTCACGTCGGCGACGACCCTCGTGATCGGCAAGGACGAGAAAGGAGAAGCGTGATGGCCGCCGACAACAAAGAAGTCTCCACGACAGGTCTCACCGGCTGGATCGATCAGCGCTTCCCGCTCACGTCCACCTGGAAGAAGCACGTTTCCGAGTACTACGCGCCGAAGAACTTCAACTTCTGGTACTTCTTCGGCTCCCTCGCGCTGCTGGTGCTCGTCAACCAGATCGTCACGGGCATCTTCCTGACGATGAACTACAAGCCCGACTCGACGCTCGCGTTCGCGTCGGTCGAGTACATCATGCGCGAGGTGCCGTGGGGCTGGCTGATCCGCTACATGCACTCGACCGGTGCGTCGATGTTCTTCGTGGTCGTCTATCTGCACATGTTCCGCGGGCTGTTGTACGGGTCGTACCGCAAGCCGCGCGAGCTCGTGTGGATCTTCGGCTGCGCGATCTTTCTGTGCCTGATGGCCGAGGCGTTCTTCGGCTACCTGCTGCCGTGGGGCCAGATGTCGTTCTGGGGCGCGCAGGTGATCGTGAACCTGTTCTCGGCGATCCCGTTCGTCGGCCCGGACCTGTCGCTGTGGATTCGTGGCGACTACGTCGTGTCCGACGTCACGCTGAACCGCTTCTTCGCGTTCCACGTGATCGCGATTCCGCTCGTGCTGGTCGGCCTCGTGGTTGCGCACTTGGTTGCGCTTCACGAAGTGGGGTCGAATAACCCGGACGGCATCGAGATCAAGGCGAAGAAGGACGAGAACGGCATTCCGCTCGACGGCATCCCGTTCCACCCGTACTACTCGGTGCACGATTTCCTCGGCGTGTGCGTGTTCCTGATGATCTTCGCGCTGATCGTGTTCTTCTCGCCGGAGATGGGCGGCTACTTCCTCGAGGCGAACAACTTCGTCCCGGCGAACCCGTTGCAGACGCCGCCCGAGATCGCGCCGGTCTGGTACTTCACCGCGTTCTACGCGATGCTGCGTGCGACCACCGACCCGTTCAAGATCGTGCTGATGATCGTGATCGCGCTGCTCGGCGTGCTTGCGCTGATCCGCGCGCGCGGCAAGTGGAAGGCCGGGCTGCCGGTGCTGGCCGCGGCGATCGTCGTGTTCATGTACCTGACGGAGTCGAAGTTCTGGGGCGTCGTCGTGATGGGGTCGGCGGTGATCACGCTGTTCTTCCTGCCGTGGCTCGACCGCAGCCCGGTGAAGTCGATCCGCTACCGGCCGCTGTTCCACAAGGTGTTCCTCGGGATCTTCGTCGCGGCGTTCCTGACCCTCGCGTTCCTCGGCACGCGGCCGCCATCGCCGGCGGCGACGCTGATCGCGCAGGCCTGCGCGCTGATCTACTTCGCGTTCTTCCTCGGCATGCCCGTCTGGACGCCGCTTGGCACGTTCAAGCAGCCGCCGGAGCGGGTGCGCTTCAAGCCCCATTAACGAGAGCGAGGAGAGAACGACATGAAGAAACTGCTTTCGACACTCGCGCTGATCGGGGCGACCGCGTGTGCGCTGCTGGCGGCGCCGGCTGTGCGGGCGGAAGGTAATTTTCCGCTCGACCGGGCGCCCGATAACACGGAAAATCTCGTTTCGCTTCAGCACGGCGCGCAATTGTTTGTAAACTATTGCCTGAACTGCCACAGCGCGAACCTGATGCGCTACAACCGTCTGACGGATCTGGGCATATCCCAGAAGGAGATCGAAACGAATCTCCTGTTCACGACCGACAAGGTCGGGAGCACGATGTCCGTCGCGATGCGGCCCGAAGACGCGAAGAACTGGCTCGGCACCTCGCCGCCCGACCTGTCGGTCGAGGAACGGGCGCGCGGCCGCGACTGGCTGTATACGTATCTGCGGAGTTTCTACCGCGACGATACGCGGCCGACCGGCTGGAACAACGCGGTGTTCGAGAACGTCGGCATGCCCCATGTACTGTGGCAACTGCAGGGGCAGCGCACTGCCAAATTCGAAGACAAGACGGACGAGGAGACGGGCGAGAAGGTCCACACGCTCGTCGGCTTCCAGCAGGTCACGCCGGGGACGCTTTCGTCGCCGGATTATGATGCTGCGGTTGCCGACCTGGTGGCCTATATGACATGGATGTCCGAGCCGGCCCAGCAGACCCGCAAACGCCTCGGCGTGTGGGTGCTGATCTTTCTCGGTGTCCTGACTTTCCTGGCCTGGCGGCTCAATGCCGCGTACTGGAAAGATATCAAGTAAACACGCCTGACCGGCGTGGGGCCGGCGCAAGGCGGAACCCGTGAAAGGGGTTGCGCCGCGTGCCGGCCCTCGGCTTTTTTGAGGAAACGCAAATATGATGGTTCTGTATTCCGGCACAACTTGCCCGTTCTCCCAGCGTTGCCGGCTGGTGCTGTTCGAGAAGGGCATGGACTTCGAGATCCGTGACGTCGACCTGTTCAACAAGCCGGAAGACATTTCGGTGATGAACCCGTACGGTCAGGTGCCGATCCTGGTCGAGCGCGACCTGATCCTGTACGAATCGAACATCATCAACGAGTACATCGACGAGCGCTTCCCGCATCCGCAACTGATGCCGGCCGACCCGGTGCAGCGCGCACGCGCGCGCCTGTTCCTGCTCAACTTCGAGAAGGAGCTGTTCGTTCACGTCAGCACGCTCGAGAACGAAAAGGGCAAGGCAGCGGAGAAGAATCACGAGAAGGCACGCCTCGCGATCCGCGATCGCCTGACGCAGCTCGCGCCGATCTTCGTGAAGAACAAGTACATGCTCGGCGAAGAGTTCTCGATGCTCGACGTCGCGATCGCGCCGCTGCTGTGGCGTCTGGATCACTACGGCATCGAACTGTCGAAGAACGCCGCGCCGCTGATGAAGTACGCCGAGCGGATCTTCAGCCGTCCGGCCTATATCGAAGCACTGACGCCGTCCGAAAAGGTCATGCGTCGTTGATGATGCAATAGGGCATGACGGAGAGGGCGGCGCGGCGTGCCGCGCGCCCGCTCCGGGTTCGAGGATTGTGATGCAAGAGATTTCAACGAAGCCTTATCTGCTGCGCGCGCTGTACGAGTGGTGCACCGATAACGGTTACACGCCGCATATCGCGGTGAGGGTCGACAACTCGACGCGCGTGCCCCGTCAGTTCGTGCGTGACGGCGAGATCGTGCTCAACATCAGCTTCGAGGCGACGAGCCAGTTGCAGATGGGCAACGAGTGGATCGAGTTCACTGCCCGGTTCTCCGGGAAGGCGCACAAGATCGAGATTCCGGTGGCCAACGTGCTCGCGATCTATGCGCGCGAGAACGGGCAGGGGATGGCGTTCCAGGTCGATGCGGTCGCAGGTGAAGGCGAGGATTCGGGCACGTTCGACGAAGAGGCTGCGCAGGCGGATGACGTGCAGCGCGACGAGTCGCCTGCCGTGCTGACGCCGGTCGCCGACAGCGGCGCGAACGAGGAACCGTCCGAAGGCGCCGACGAACCGCCGAAAACCGACGGCGACGGCTCGAAAGGTGGCAGCAGACCTCGCCTCAAGATCGTGAAATGAGGTAGAATCTCGCGCTTACGCCGGCTTAGCTCATCTGGTAGAGCAGTTGATTTGTAATCATCAGGTGGCGGGTTCGAGTCCTGCAGCCGGCACCAAACACTAGTTTCAAGTAGTACCCGGAAGTCCCAAAACCCGCGTCCAGCCTAGCGCTGACGCGGGTTTTTTGTTTCAGGACGTCCCGTGAGAGGCCGGGGCATCCCCAAAATTTGGGGGTAAGATTCGGGGTATGACTTCCGGGATTTGGGGGTATGCCGTACCCCCGACGAACAATGAAAACCAAACCTCTTACCGACGCCAAGTGCCGCAACGCTAGATTCGATGAGGCCGGGGGAAACAAACTCTTCGACGGCGGCGGCCTGTATCTCGATCTGCGCTCCAGTGGTTCGAAGAAATGGCGGCTCAAATACCGGTTCAATGGCAAAGAAAACCTGCTGACGTTCGGCGACTATCCCGCGACGTCGCTCGCCGATGCTCGGTCGAGGCGTGACGAAGCGAAGCGGCTGTTAGCGGAAGGGAAGAACCCTGCGTTCGAGCGTGACGTCGAGAAGCAGACTCGCGCCATTGCCGCACAGAACACCTTCGAGGCTGTCGCGCTGGAGTGGTACGAGGCGCAGCAAGCGACATGGAGCGCTTCGCACGCGAACCGAGTCAAGAAACAGCTCGATCGCGAGGTGTTTCCCCTGATCGGCCAGCGTCCGATTTCTTCGATCGGCGCACCGGATTTGCTCGCGGTCATTCGACGAATCGAAGGTCGAGAGGCGTTCGAGACTGCGCGCAAGACGTTGCAGACATGCGGCCAAGTTTTTCGCTATGCCGTTGCAACGAGCCGTGCCGAGCGAGATCCGTCGCCGGACCTGCGAGGCGCATTGAAGGCAGTGCCCGTCAAGCATATGGCCCGAGTCGGCGAAAGCGAGCTGCCGGAGCTGCTTCGCTCGATCGCTGCATATGAGGGCGAGCCGGAGACACGGCTCGCTCTGCGATTCCTGGCACTGACGTTCGTTCGTACGATCGAACTGCGGCAGGCCGAGTGGACAGAGATCGACGTGGAGCGCCGAGAGTGGCGAATTCCGGCTGAGAAGATGAAGATGCGCCGCGTGCATATCGTGCCGCTCGCTGACCAGACGATCGCGCTGCTTTCCGAGCTACGCGCGCTGACGGGCCACCGTCGCTGGCTGTTCCCGAACAGCCGTAGACCGTTGCAGCAGATGAGCGAGAACACGATCCTGTACGCGCTATACCGGATGGGCTATCGCAGTCGCATGACCGGGCACGGGTTCCGTGGTCTTGCCTCAACGATCTTGAACGAGAAGGGCTTCAATTCCGACTGGATCGAGCGTCAGCTCGCCCACTCCGAGCAGGACGGTGTGCGGGCGGCATACAACCACGCCGAGTATCTGTCCGAGCGCCATCGCATGATGCAGTGGTGGGCGGACTATCTCGACAAACAGGGTGGGGCGAAGATCATCCCGATCGCGGCTGCAAGATAAACCCGTGCCACCACGCGTATGACCCCCTTGCCGCGCACCTCCCACCGATTTTTCACAGTTGGCACCGCACTGCTGGTCCCCTGCATGTCGGTATGAATATGACCCCCCTTGGCGTGTCGGGGGTAGAGAAAAGACGCGGGTGTGAGCCCCCGCGTCTTTGCCCTAGACGCAGGGTCCCCCGCTTTCCGGCCGCCCCGACACTTGCGGCCGGCGCAACAATGCCCGAGCGGGGCGCATCGCGAACACCCCCCTCAAAAACACGCATCCGACGCCCGTCAAATCCCGGAGAGCCGCACCCCGTCTAGCTTCGCGGTCGACGCAGACGGTCGACGCCTGTCCGCTCAGTGCAAAATGAGTTGGAGAGTTGGAGATAAACGCCTGAATCGGCTGCAAAGCCTTATGGGGTAAGGCTTCGTGTGTCTCCAAACGATTTGGAGAACGCTGGAGATACTGGAGATAAACCGGCCGGGATTGTTACGGAGGCGGCAAGAATCGCGGCAGCCGCCGGCCCGGTTCCATCTGGAGCGGATCGCTCAAAGTAACTTTGACGCGCGGGCCAAAATGCCGCGCAAAGGAATGCCCGCCACCGCCCTCCCGGACGGCGGCGGCGTCTTTCACAGCTCAAGCGTGAAGATGGACGGCAGCACGCGATAGACCATGAATTTCCCGTGGCCGGGGATGTACTCCTGCCGGTACGGATAGCCGTCACTACGCGGCATCAGCACGCCCCGCTTCATCAGTGCCTTGGCGACGATCTTGTGATCGAAGCCGGCGCACACGTCCTTGCGAAACACGGCCGCTTCGATCAGGTATTCCGTCTCGACGCTTTCGGCATCGTCGGCGCTCATCTTGCCGCCGAACTCGGCGTAATACTCGCGATCCGACGCGATGGGCGTGCGGCGCTCGTCGCGCTTTACGTGCTGCTTGAAGCCCGCTCGATGCGGCACGTTCGGCCGATGGTCGTCCTGCGCCCGGTTCATCCACACGAAACGGTTGTCGCCGTGTGCGGCGAGGAAATGCTGTACCTGCCGCACGGCTTCCGCTTCGTCCGAATTGCCCGTACCGCCGCGCAGTTCGAGCCAGCCCTCGAAGCAGCGGCGCGCAGCCTCGACCGCTTCGCCCTGCGGCCAGCCGGTCAGCCCGTGCGCCGTCGCCAGTTCGCCGGCCACCGCAACGAGGCAGAACCGCTTAGCGACGCGGGCAACCTGCGAATGCGAGCCGTCCGGCACCCATTGCCCGACCAGCTCATCGACACGAACACGCAGATGCTCGGCCAGCTCGCCGGCCTGCGACGACGCCCACTCGATGAAGGCCGGCCCCGCCGTGCCGTAGTGCATGCCTGCATGGCGCTCAAGATGCTCGATCAGCGCGGCCGGGGTCGGGAAGCCGTGCAACTTCTCCACGACACCCATTTCGCCGACCTCGGCCGGGATCGCCGGCAAGCGCACCTCGATACCGCCTTTCATCGGCTTGTTGCCCTCGGCCATCAGCGCGGACACGCTCTTTTCGCCATTCGACAGGAACAGCAGCCGCCACGTGAGAACGGGTTTTGCCGAGCCGCTACGCGACGCGCGGGCCTTGCCCGACTCGTTCGCGAGCATGTAGATCACATCGCCGACCAAGCGCGGCTCGACCTGCCCGATTTCATCGAGGATCAGCAGCGCGTCGCTGTGTTGTGTCGCGACGGCTTCGAGGGCGTTGTCGGTTGCCTTCCAGCTCCGCACATAGTCCGGCGAGCCGAACACGGACGCGGCGATGACGCCGCCCGTCGACTTGCCCTTGGACGTCGTGCCGAGCAAGTGGAAACCGCCCGACTGAAGCCCGGAGAAGTGCAGCAGCGGACCAGCGAACGCGGTTGCGACGCAGAACAGCAGCCTGCTATTGCCGACGCAGTAGGCCGCGACCTCGCGTTGCCAGTCGTTCAGCGTACCGCGCTCCTTGAACTGGCTCTGGATCGGCGTATCAGCCTGATAGATCAGCGCCTCTTTGCCGGTGCCGATGACGCGATCGGGCAGCACGAACGCGCCGTGATGCCAGCCGACGCGCGGCACGCAGCGCACACGCTCGTCCGGCTGCGCCATCTGCACATAGTTCGCGATCTGCGTGCGGGCGATCTGCGTGACGCCGAGCTTCACGCCCATATCGAGCAGCATGCGCCGCAGCTCCGTGCCGTCGCCGGCAAACAGGCCGGCCGGCACCGCCCACCGTTTCAGGATGCCGTCGCGGTCGGTGAATTCGAGCAGGTAGCCCCACTCGCTGTTCATCTCGTTCCGCGTCTCCGCGATCACGTCGATCCGCGTGCTGACCCAATGCGGCGGGAGCGGATCACCCTGATTGTTGAAGCCGTGAAACCACACGCCCTTATCGTCGACGACGAACCGCGACTTGCCGTCCTGCGCGCGGGCCGTTTTCGGGCGCTTGGCGGGCTTCGCAGCGGGCGGTGCAGCCTTGCCCTTGCCGGCATCCGACGAGCCGGCCGGCGCGAGCGCAGCACGCACGGCGGCGGCCACCGCATCCGGGCCGACGTGCGCAGCCAGGTCGTTGAAGTCGGTCCCGTTCGCCGGGCGGTTCGAGCCGAAGTCGGGCACGGCCAAGATGCCGGCGACGGCCTCGGCCGCCGCGCGGGCCTTCGTCACGCCCGGATTGCCCTTCGTCGTGTGGTCGTCATCGGCGCAAACTACGATACGGGCGTCCGGATACTGGCCACGTAGCGCCGTTGCGACCGCGTGCAGGTTGCCGGCGTCGAACGCGACGGCGGCCGGATAGCCAGTCGCGGCCGCGAGCGTTGCGCACGTGGCGTAACCCTCGCCAATCAGCAGCGTGGACGATACCGGCCCGCCGATCAGCGAGAAGCAGCCCGCCTTGCGGCCGTTCGGCAGATAGCGTTTCTGGCCGTCCGTCAGGATGAATTCCAGAGTCCACAGCTTGCCGTCCGCGTCACGCGCCGGGATGACGAGCGCTCCGTCGCACGCGGCCGTGCCGATGCACAAACCGCCGCGATAGACGCGCAGCGCGTCGACCGGAATTCGCTTGCGAACGAGGTACGGGTGATCGGCCGGCGCAGGCTCGGCCGCCGACCAGATCGATTCGGCGAGCGCCGACGCGGCTTGCTGTTTCTCGGTCAGCTCGGCCAGCTCAGCCGCTTCGCGGGCCGCGCGTTCGGCTTTCTGCCGCCCGCGTTTCGCTGGATCGACCGGCTTGGCTCGATGCGCGCGCGGATCGAAGCCGCCGAGCTTGGCGAGGTGAAACAGCGTGTTGATGGTGATCTTGCCGCCCTTGAACGACTTCCACACATCGCGTGCGTCCTTGCCGTTGTAGTTCTGCGCGCCTTGGCTCCATTCGTTCCAGAGGGCGAAGCCCTCCTCGTCAAACTCGGCCTTGAGCGCCATCCCCACCTGACGCCACGTGTCGCGGTCGTCGGGCGGGACATAGCCAAGCGCGACTCTCGCCCGCTCGAATTCGGACATAGGTGCGTTACTCATAGGTTCCCATTGGACGCGCGTCGGTCGACTTCCGATTAGTAGTCCATATCGGGCAAGCAGCTACCCGACGCGCGAAGAATTGAATGATGCGACGATGCCTAGCGGCGGAGCGTCAGCCGGCCGCGCGAGGCACCGACAGGACCGCTCCGCCGGCCGTGACGTCGTTGCTGTAGACGTAGCGGCCGAGCCGCGACTCGCCAAGGGCGTCGTTGGCCGCCTCCAGCGCCGCGCCGATCGACGGCAGGGACGCGCGGAACAGGCTCAGCACGAGCCAGTAGTCGTCATCGGACATGGCCTTGTCGGCCGCCCAATGCAGGCTGTCCAGCAGCTCCATAGCGTCACTGATCCGCGTGCCGATGCGGTTGCGGTCGAGACGGTTCACCTCGGCCACGAAGTGCGACGCGAGCGGTTGCACGGCATTCTTGTTCGTCTTTGCCATGGCCGCCCCTCAATGCGTCGTGCGCGGTTCGCGCGTGACAAGGCCGAGCGCCGCGAACAGATGTTGCTGCACGCGCCCCATCAGGCCGGCCGCGAACGCTTGGCGGCTGATCGTCACGCGGTGCGCGTCGACGTCGCCCGCATCCTTCATGGCGGCTTCCATGCCGCGCGCGAACGCGGCGGCTTGATGGGCCGCGTAGTCGTGCAGCCGCACGTTGCCTTTCAGGTCGAGCCATGCGTCGGCGCAGATCGCGCCCAGGTCGACAGCGAATTGCAGCTCGATCGGTGCGCCGGTATCCAAAGGCGGTGCGTTGTCGAATCCGTCGACAACCGCGGTTCGGATGCGCTGATCAGTCATGGCACACCTCCGGCTGCGCAGTACGGCGCATTTCGGCCGAATAGCGGCTCGCGACGCTTTGCCCCATGTCGACGAGCGCCCGCTCGTAGGTGCCCTCCGCAAGATGCGAACGGACGGCATCGAACAGGGCTTCGAGCTGGGCGAACTGATGGGCCGCACACATGGCGATCATCGTGACTTCATTCGGCAGGCGGTATTTAGACATGGCGCACCTCCAGAATCGACGCGAGGAGTTGCCCGACGTCGACCGTGCAATCCAGCTCCGCTTCGCCGCGAATCGGCGTGAGGTTCCAGTCGTGGACGGCTGCATGCGTGAATTCGCCGAACCGCCGACCGTAGACGCTGCGCCCCGAGACGGGACCGCCCAAGATCCGCACGCGCCAATCGTGATCGGGCGTCGGCCGCGCCGATGCCACCTCGACCAGCATGCCGATGCGCGCGCGAGCGTCGCATTGCGTGACGATTGCCAGATCGCCAATCTTGCAGCGCAGCTCAGCCATGACGCACCTCCGCACGGACGAGCGCAGCGATCGCGGCCAGTGCCGCGCCGGTTGCGTCGAGCGCGTCCTGATACGTGCTGGCGGTTGCCGCGTCGCGCAGTGCTGCGCGGACGATGGATTGAATGAGGTGGGAATGCTGCCCGGTACGGGCGTGCGTGGACTGGCGCATGGATTGCGACCTCCTCTGGTGGGTTGAACCACCCGGACCTCAACGCCAATTGAGGTGGCCGGGCGCATGGCGGCGTTGGCGTACCGGACCCAGAGGAAACCGGCGAGCGCGAGCGCTCCACCACCAAGGCCCGACCGTAGAAGGCGCTTAGTGTGCGGACGTAAAAAAACCGCGCTGAGGCGGTCATCCGCCTCTGGAGATTGCCGGACGCCAATCCGGGTCGCTGTTGTCTCAGCGACTCGCACAGGATACTGCGCACCGCCGCGAAGCGCAAATCGAGGGAGCGATGAGCCAGCGGAAGCGGTACAACGAGGCAGACTTCTCGCTCCTTCACCAAGGCAAAGTCACTTTGACGGGACGTCATGCCGGGGCCTTCGGATCGAGCATGAAAACCGCGTGTTTGAGGAGTTCGACTGCGCGCTTGGCGCGAGACGGAATACGCTCGGCATCGCGTTCGAACACCGTCGCAGCCGCCGCGATCCAGCAAGCCGCCTCGCGTCGACCTTCGTCAATGCTGCGCCCGAGCGCCTCGGCGAACCTCTCGCGCTGGAGCGTCAGCTCACTTTCGTAGAAAGCTGCGTCGGCCTGCTTCTTCGCTCGGCGTGCCGCTGCGCGCGCGCTAGTTGCGGTGTTTGTCATTGCGCCTCGCTTTGCTTTACGCGAGCAGCGAGCCACGCCTCGATGTCGCATTCGAGCCAACCAACAGCGCGGACACCCAGCGAAATAGACCGGGGAAACGTTCCGGCCTGAATTTGGCGATAAATTTCGCTTTTGCTTAATCCGATGCGCTCGGTAAGTGGACGCAGGCGAACTACTCGATTCGTAGTGACGGGAGGATCGTTTTTTTGTACTTCCATGTGCGCTCCGGTGAAATGAAACCGCGCGGGACTGCACGGCACGAGGGCAGTGTCCTCATTTCCACGAAAGCGCGAACGTCAGATTCGGCGCGTTGTATTTATAGCGCTTCGACTTCTAACTTGACACAGGTCTACCCCGCATGATCGGCAATACTCGATAGTCGTGTTCTATATACCGGCGAGCTGCATCGAGGGCGTTTCTCACATCTTGAACATAGTCAATGTCATCGACTTGGAGTTTTTCGCCCATGAACTGATCCGCTAGTTCGTTCAATACCTGAGCCTCGGACAATCCGAGATCCGTCATTGCTCGGAATCCGTCGAATGCGCGCAAGTACCGAGGTAACAAATTCCACCGTGGGCGGACAGCTTTCCGTGCCGTCGGCAGCTGCGATTGTCGAAACTCTAGTATGGCTTTTACCTGCGCGAGCTGCGGCGCAATCGGCATAGAGGCGTCGAAGATTACTCGGTATTCAGTGTCCCGCATTGGTCGGTCAAAGTAGCGTGACGAGTCGACCGGACCGCTGATGAAGCCGCATGGCGCGTCCAGCTCCATGTCTAGGAATTGGTGGGAACCGTCACCGTCAGATATTACCGGCCAACCCCAGATCCAAGCAGCCGGATACCAACAGTCGATCCCCCAGGTCGTGAGGAATTTCTCATATTCTGCGAATTCGGGATGTGACTGCTGGCGCTGCGAGCGCGGAATGCGCGCAAGACGATTGTGAAATTGCTGTTGAGCTTTACAAAACACATCGTTGCGCCTTAAGAACTCCCACGCCCATCTGTCGCCACTAACCGAGGCTAATGGGTACGCCGACGAGTCGCGCCAATCAGGAATGCGAAACCAACTACGTACGTGACGACGGTTGTCGATTGATCCGAGTCGTCTGCCAGCAATAACGAACAACGCATTCTCTCCTTGAGTTGATGTTAGAAATCGAGTCGGCTGATTTGCGTGTCCAATCTTGCAGAGGATGTCATGGATTTGCTTTGCATATTTCCCTCTGAGGCTCGCAAATGGTTGAGCGATTTTATATGATCATTGTAGACCTGATGTGATAATACTTCAGGTTGGAATCGAACGATAGTTTGTCGTGCTGTCTTTAAGTTCCTTTGGCTTCATAGAGAATTCCGTCGATTTGTAGTAAGAACACTCGGCGCTTAATTAACTCTTCAATGGCCCGCCTCACGTCGGCTGACGGAATGCCGAGCTTGGTTGCCACTTGATGATGAATACCTGTTGGCCATGGTTGAGCGGGCATCAATTGACGAACTTTCTCAAGAACCTCGTCACTCACCACTATTTTCTCAGCGGGTGGCGGCGGAGTAGTTGCTGCCCGAATTGGTGTAACCTCCACGGCGTTAAGCGAGCGAACTACTCGAAACGAATGGTGACAAGACGAGCATGATGTCGTGATGCTCGAACCCGGATAATTGTCTAGAGACACAGTATTCTGAAATTCACAATTTGGGCAAACGGCTTTCACGGGTTCTTCCTGGCGCGGTACCAGTGAAAAGCCGCTTGCACCGGTATACCGTGAGACGAGTTTGGTTCCACATTCCTTGCAGGGAACAAGCTTCACGCTTCGCAGTGACGAGCGTTGATGATAGGAGATGCTATTACCACATGCCGGGCAAATGGCTTGTACCTCTTGTTTTGGTTCCTTCTTGCGAATGCGCCGGGGGATAGTTGCTTCGCCGAGCTGAAATGTCGCGAAGCGTAGTTCGTGCTTGAGACTTTCGACTTCTTGTCGAACGATATTCGCGTCGTTCAAGCTGCCAAGAGAGTCTTGTCGCCGATCCTCAATTAGAGATTCAACACGCTCGACAAGCTCTTTAAGAGCTTCTTCCTTCTCTTGCTGCTCTTCTCTTCGTTGGTCAAGCTCCTCCCCAATAACTCCTTCCCAATCACTGAGACCTGTATCATTGACGGATTTAAGCGTTCGGATAAGATGGATGGCGCTTTCAATGCGTTCTTCCTTGGCAAGAAGCTCTTCGTCTACTGTTCTGTAATCGGTGTAATTTAATTCTTCTTCAAGATATATCGAAAGTCTGTTGAGCTCGTTTGACAGATTGTTGACTTTCTCTGCTGCCTTGAGGGCGTAGGTGCGCAGATTGTTTCTGTGCTCCTCTTTGACTTCTTGAATGTTCTCCCTGTACTGAGCGGATCCATACATATCTGTAATTATCCATGACGCTAGTATCGATAGAATCGTTACCAAAATTCCGAGCATCGCAGATTCGCGATCTGTCATCTTGCCTTTGCTAATAACGTATATGCATGCGGCGATGCCGAGGATAAAGCAAATGATCAGTATTGATCTAATGACGTACGAGATTATTTTTGATTCGCTGGTCGCCATCGTTCATGCCCCTTCTGAGGATTATTTTTGTGACAGAGCGCACCTGTAATCGAGATCGTTTCGCAAAATTCGATGCTGACGGCGCGTGCTGAGCTAAATTTACGCTGACTGCAAGACAAATAATATTCTGACATAGCCGAGGTCGAGGCAGTTTCATAGTTGGCCCGGCGCTCGGGAGGATTCGAGGTGTGAGCGAATGGGGCAGACAGCCCAATCGTCCCGAAGAGTGGATGCTCGATCGACGAAGCCGATCAAAATACGAAGTGATCAGTGTGCGTGCTGCGTGCTCCGGTTGTCCGAAACCGATCCCTTACGGACATGGGTGTTCAGGAGTGTCCGAAAATAAGGCTTTCTTGTTTCCGGACATAAGGTATGATTCGGACATCCTTTTCGAACATATTGAGAGTGCAGCATGTCCCGGACCTTCGCATACGCCCGCGTCAGCACGACCGACCATACGGCAGCTAATCAACTTCGCGAGATCGAGGCGGCCGGCTTTTCGGTCGATAAGCGTCGGGTCGTCACGGAGAGCATCTCCGGTAGTGTTAGCGCGCAACAGCGACCAGGGTTTGCGGAGCTGCTCCTCAAGATGGAGGAAGGGGATGTGTTGATCGTGACCAAGCTTGATCGACTTGGTCGTAACGCGATGGATGTGCGTGAGACCGTTGAGACGCTGGCAGATCGCGGCATCCGAATTCATTGCCTTGCTCTTGGTGGTGTCGATCTGACGAGCGCGGCCGGCCGTATGACGATGCAGGTATTGAATGCCGTGGCCGAATTTGAACGAGATCTACTGATAGAGCGGACACAAGCCGGCATCGCGCGAGCAAGGGCGGAAGGGAAGGCGATGGGCCGTCCGTCCGCGCTGACTAAGGAACAGCAAGACGATGTGCGCCAGCATTTGAGCGAGGGGGCGAGCGTGGCGAGTCTCGCGAAACGGTATGGCACGAGCCGTCAGACGATCATGCGGGTACGCGACGCGGCGTAATGTGCGCCCGCTCAAAGTTACTTTTTGCGCGGTGGGCAGCGACCTTGTCCGCCCAGGTGCGTGCCGATATCGGGGACATGACGTAGGACCGGTGCTGCAACGGTCGATCCACCGCCGAATCAATGAGCGTAGGGCCTTTGACGGTCGCTAAGCGCTTCGTTCGGCGGCGGCGCCGATGTCCAAAACTAGGCTCCCTTTTTCTCGACTGTCTTCGAGATTTCCTCAAATATCACAAGGGAAACGCTGATCAATGGACCAACTTCCGAAGTTGCAGGCGAGATGGCTTCAAATTTTCTGGATGACGAAGCGAATCGGCGCTCAATTCAGTGAATTTGGCGCGTAAGCGAGCCTCCCCTGCTCGCATTTTTCATACGCATGACGGACTGCTCCCATGGACCGATCGCAACAGATTTCGCGCAATCACCAGATTCGCCAGAGCGAACAGGCTGAACAGTTGCGCGGTGTTCTTGGCCAAGCCCTTGTATCGGGTCTTGCGATGCTGAAACAGATTCTTGACGATATGAAACGGATGCTCAACCCGCGAACGGATCTGCGCCTTGGTTCGCTCGAGCGCGATCACCAGGTCCTTCAGCGCTCCTTCTTGCATCGCCTTGATCTTTCCCCGCCTGGCAGCGACGTGCCACTTCACGGCCTTGCCCGCCATTTCCTCGCGCTTGTCGACGCCAATGTAGCCCGCGTCGGCGAACACCTGCTCTTCATGCCCGTGCAGCAGGGCATGAGCTTGCGATACATCCGACACGTTGGCCGCCGTGCCAACCACACTGTGAATCAGGCCCGAGTCGGCGTCGACGCCAATGTGGGCTTTCATGCCAAAGTGCCATTCGTTGCCCTTCTTCGTTTGATGCATTTCCGGGTCACGGCTCTTCCCGGCATTCTTGGTCGACGGCGGCGCTTCAATGATCGTCGCGTCAACCAGCGTGCCTTCCTTCATCATCAGCCCACGCTCGCACAGCGAGATGCCAATCTCGTCGAACAACTTCCGTGTCAGTTCGTGTTCGATCAGCAGGCGCCGGAACTTCAACAGCGTGGTTGCATCAGGCACGTTCTCGATCGCCAGATCGATGCCGGCGAAGGCTCGCAGCGTGATGCTGTCATACAGCGCGTCTTCCAGTCCTTCGTCCGACAGTCCGTACCACTGTTGCACGAAGTAGATTCGCAGCATCCGCTCAAGGCCAATCGGCGGGCGACCTCGCGTGCCCTTCGGATAGTGCGGTTCGATGGCCGACAGCAAGCGCTGCCACGGAACGACCTTCTCCATCTCTTCCAGGAAGCGTTGGCGCCTCGTCACTCGCTTCTTGCCTGCAATTTCCGCTTCCGCGAAGCCGATCTGCCTCTTCATCGTCGTGGGTCCGTTCCGTGAGCTGTCTTCTAAACGTCCTCGGCTACGTCTGCGATGACCGCCGAGCCGAATAAATCAGCGTTTCCCAAGGGGAAGCTTGTTAATGACAATGCAGCCGTTTTTTCCGGCCGCCTTGACCGCTAGCACGACCGAGTTCTTTTGAGACTCCGCGACTGATCTACCTTTCTCTGGATTGGCTTCTTTGACGTGGCTCAAAGCTTTTTTCGCGGCAGCCTCGCCGTCTGATGCTGACACAATCATCTCCAGCACATGAGGATGATCTAGCGTCTTCACGTACGCCTTGTACAGTTTCTCGGCCATATTGCCCCCGTTTTTTATAACAATCTACTTGGTCTCACTGCTCGAAAACTCTAGCACGTTCGCCGTTTCGACTGCTATTCGACCGAACCCTCCACCGCTCTTGGCGCATTTGCGCCGAATAGCCCGTGGCGCGGAGGGCGACGGCGCGGGGGAATTCTTTGCGCGCAGCGTTCCAGATCGGGGCAACTGCCGAGTGAGCCGCAGTGCCCTGTCCCGGCGTCTGTCTCCAAACTTATCTCCAAGAAAAGAGGGTTTTTGGAGACATACTTGGAGATAGTCGGAGCCTTGCCAGTCGCGGCAGACCGGCCGAAATGAGCGCTTGTCTCCAAATCTCCAACAAAAATTCGTTCCGGCGGCGTACGGAACGCATGTTTCCTTGGCGGTGCGTCATGGAAAGACGAAGGGAAAATCCGCGAAGCAGCCATCGCGCAATTTTTTCGATAGCTGTTCAGCGTGCTCCGGCTCACCCTCTTCGTGCGTGGCGAGATTCAAGTAATAGTTCGCGCCATCGTGTTTCGCGTAGATGATCCAATCGCCAGTTAGCCCCCTTTGGGCTCGTTCCTCGAATCCGCCGACTACGAGGCGGTGCGCGAGGTAGGCTTGCCACAGTTCGGGATCTTCGCCGTATGTCTCCGCGACTTCGCGCAGCATCCGATCTAGATCTCTGTTCCCGCCGTCGGCGAGATTCCAGCGGATTCCGATATTTCGGACAAGGTGTCGGGCCGAGCTGAAGTGCTTATGCCAAAAGGGTTGGAGGTGAGGTCCCTTGAATGGCGATTCACGCTTTGTTTTGGATGTCGGGCGGATGCCTTCGAGATAGTCGAGTTCGTCCAACACGGCGAACGGGTCGAAGTACCGATCGCTCTTATCCAGAAGCCGGACCGCGAGAGCGATACTGATGCGCGGCGCGTATGGTCGTCCACGCACTGCCGTCGCCTTGAGCTTGGCGATCTCGTCCGGGGTCAAACTGACCATCGTTCCTGATTTTTCCACTGTCGGCGTGTGCATGACGTTGACGCCTGTAGCATACACATATGCTCCGTGAGGCCGCTCTCACAGGTCTCTCGGTGTATGGGGGTACGTTTGGGGGTGTATCGGATCTTTGTCTGAGGCAATTCTTATTTGAATCAGCATCTTAAGACGTAAATGCCATTCCTGCAGCCGCACCATATTGAACGAAGGGCCACGAGATTTCGTCTCGTGGCCCTTTGTCTTTTCTACGAGCGTTTTCCGGCCGGGCCACGCTGTCAAGTCGCGACGCAGCCGCTCGCATGCTGCAACACGCATCGTTTTCATGACAGGCCTGTCGAGCGCGCATCGTGCCGGCATCGACGCAAGGCAGCCGAGCACCGGGTGCTCGCGTGATTGTGCCGGATGCGTCGTGCGGCTTGCCAAAGCGTCGCCTACTCGCGGTCGCAGCGTAATCCCGCTGATCGAGCTCGATCAGCAACCAGACACCCATCACATCTGCCGGAACAACCCCGCATACGCGCGACTGACCGGCAGCATCTCCCGCTGCCCGTGCACGCGAATCCGCAATCGTCCCAGCAGATCGCGCTCGACGCGATCGATCGCCGCATACGCGACGATCACGCCGCGATGCACCTGCGCGAACCGCTCCGGATCGAGCCGCTGCATCAGCTCCTTCAGCGGCGTGCGAATCACGAGCCGTTCGCCGGTCGTGACGACTTCCGTGTATTTATCCGAGGCCTGGAAATACAGCACGTCGTCGACCGGCACGAGCCGCGTCGCGTCCTTCACGCCCACGGTCAGCCAGCGGATCGGCGCCGCGTCCCGCGCGTGCGCCGCCTGCGCGAGCGCATCGGCGTGCGCGACCGCCGGCCCGCCGCGCTGGAGCTTCGCGATACAGCGCAACAGCCGCTCGTCCGTCACCGGTTTCAGCAGGTAGTCGACCGCCGCGCGATCGAACGCGTCGACCGCATATTCGTCGTAGGCCGTGACGAACACGACATGCACGTCGGGCGCCAGCGCAGCGAGCTTCAGCCCGTCGATGCCGGGCATCCGGATGTCGAGGAACGCGATGTCCGGGCGCGGCGACGCGTTCAACGCGGCCAGCGTCTCGACGCCATTGCGCGGCATCGCGACGATCTCCAGTTCGGGCCAGAGCTGCCGCAGCCGCTGCGCAAGCGATGCGGACAGGTTCGGTTCGTCGTCGGCGATGAGGGCGGTCGGCATGTCAGTCGATCGGAATCAGCAGGGTGGCGGTGACGCCATGCGCGGCGCCGGCGTTCGTCCCGACGGTGACGCGGCCGCGCTCCCCGTGCAGCGTCCTGATGCGCGCGGCGACGTTGGCGAGCCCGACGCCGCCGTGAAGGCGCGTGTCGCCCTGGCCGAGGCCGACGCCCGTGTCGATCACGCTCAGTTCGAGCAGGTCGCCGCGCATCCTGCCGCGAATGACGATCACGCCGCCGTCGATCGACGGCTCGATGCCGTGCAGCAGCGCATTCTCGACCAGCGGTTGCAGCAGCAGCGGCGAGAACGGCAGCGCGTGCAGATCCGCCAGCACGTCGATCGCATACGACAGCCGCTCGCCGAGCCGGATCGACGCGATCTTCAGCAGCGCCTCGATCAGTTCGAGCTCCTCGCCGAGCGTCGACGTCGCGTTGCGCGTGCGCCTGAGGCTCGCGCGCAGGTAGCGGTTCAGGCTGTCGAGCATCGTCGTTGCGCGCGTCGGGTCGCGCTCGATCAGGCTCTGCACGTTCGCGAGCGTATTGAACAGGAAGTGCGGCTCGATCTGCGCCTGCAGCAGCGCAAGGCGCGCGGCCGTCTCGGCCTGGCGCGCTTCGGCGGCTTCGCGGCGCTCGATTTCTAGCGTCGCGCGCATGCGCGTGGATTGCAGGTACAGCGACACGCAGACGAACAGGACCGCCGCGACGAGGAACGAGGGCCCGTAGTTGTCCCACGTCGCGATGCGCGGGTGGCCGAACACGTGCGGCACGTTCCCGCCGACGATCGCCGCCGCGATCTCGAAGCCGACGAACACGCTGGCTGGTGCGATCACGACGGCCTTCAGCGCGAGCCCCGGCTTGCGCGGCAGCAGCCGGTCGGCGGCGCGGCTGAACAGCAGCGCGCAGAACCCGATCGCGTTCGCGACGACGAGATAGGGCAACAGCGGTTCGCTGAAATGGATGACCCAGAAGCCCAGGCCGACGGCCGAGTTGAAGCACGCGAACGCGAGTAGCGCGGCCGGATCGCGCAGCAGCCGCGGCGCGGCGCCGGCAGGCGGCTGCGGGATCGGCGAAGTGTCGGGCGTGGCTCGCATGGTGTCGGGTGAGTGTGGGCGCGCGATGCGCGTACGACGTGACCTTACCGCTGGATGCGGCGACTGCGTGCGCGTTGCGACGAACGGTGCGCGGCTTCGACGAAGCGCCGTCGCCGCCGACGGCTGGCCGGTTTCCGTCACGAGTGTAGTGGAACGTGTCGCGGAAGGACACCGGGGCGCCGGGTTCGTGCCGTGCAGGACGCAGCGCGAACAGCGGGCCGAACGGTGCGTTTCTTTCAAGGATTGCCGCTCGCCGGATTCGATGGCGCGTCGATTGCTGTTGCCCGATTCTCCGAACGATCGTCGCCACGACATGCCGCTCGTCCGCGAATTCCTGCCGCCCGTCGCATGCCGTGCCGGACGCCGGCGCGGCGCAGTACGGTGTCGCCGTGCTCACTCCGACCAGGCGACTCCGACCATGTCCGCACTCCTTCACCTGAAGCCTTACGTGTACGTGATGTTCTGCGTGCTGCTCTACATCGGCATCAAACGCTGTTTTCCGCGCGAGGTGCCGGCGGCGCGACCGCTGATCTCGCCCGTTGCGTTCGGGATGCTCGGCATCGTCAGCCTGAACGGACGTTTTCCGCATGCAGGCATCGACGCGAACGCGATTGCGCTGGCGGCCGTCCTCGGCGGCGCGACGCTCGGCTGGCTGCACGCGAGCCGGTGGCGGCTCGAGTACCGGACGAAGCCGTCGGGCCTGCGCGTGCGCCTGCCCGGCGACGCGAGCCTGCTCGTCACGCTGATGCTGACGTTCGTCGCCGAAACCGGCATGCATTACGCGGTTGCCGTGCGCGCGCCGTGGGCGGTGACGAACGGTTTCGTGATGTTGTCGTTCGCGGTATGGGGCGTGCTCGTCGGGATGCCGCTCGGGCGCGCGGTGAACGTGGTCGTGCGTTGCATGCGTCATGTGGGCGGATCGGGACGTGATGGCTTCCCGTATCCGGCCGATCCGCGCTGATCGAGAAAAACGAAAAGCGGGCGACCGGTGGCCGTGCACGAGATGTGGTCCATCGTCCGTCAACCCGTCCGGAACTGAACCGAAACGGCACGTAACGCGCGCCGTTGCGCCCCCGTTTTGTTGTCATGGTCGCGTCACGGTGCGCCCATAAGGTTGCACGTTCCCGTCACGGCGGCATCGCCGGACGGGGGACGCGCGCACCCTGCCCGCGACGACGTGCCCGCGTCGCAGGCCGGCCACCGGGATCTCGCTCCCGGCGGCGCAGCGGTCATGCCTCGCGCCATTTCATTCGAAAACAGGATCGACGCCGATTCGAACCGGATCGCGGACGATCAGGAGACAAGGACCATGTTGAGTCCGCATGAATTCTCGATGCTGTTGCGCGTCGCGCGTGCGCCGGACAGCGTCGATCAATCGAACCAGGCTTTCGCCGTGCTGGTCGAGAAACGGCTGGTCGACGATACGCAGGCGCGCATGAACGCGGTGGCGGCGCGACCGGCGCTGACGCCGATCGGCCAGATGCTGCTTGCGCGCTTCGACGAAGCGGCTTGAGGAGAAGGCGTCACGCCTTCGGCGACGCGAAGGACGTGACGCGTTGCAACGCCTGCCCGCTTATTGCGCGACCGGCACCGTCACGTCGCTGCCGAACCAGTGCATCGAGATCTTCTTGAGCGTGCCGTCCTTGTGCAGCGAATCCAGCGCGTCGTTGATCGCCTTCTCGAACTTCGGGTTGCCCTTGCGGAACGGTATCGCCATTTCCTGCTTGCCGCCGTTTACGATCGACCCCGCGCGCAGCGGCAGGTTCGACGTCTTGATCATGTACGGCAGCATCAGGCGATCGTCGAGCGTCGCCTCGATCCGGCCCGCGGCGAGATCGCGCAGTTTCTCCGGCGCACCCGGATACGTCTGCACCTCGATGCCCGGCACGGTGCGCGCCATCTGGTCATAGTTGGTGCCGAGCGTCACGCCGAGCTTCTTGCCCTTGAAATCGTCGAGCGACTTGAAGTTGCGCGCGTCGTCCTTGCGCTGAATCAGCTGTGCGGCCGAGTACGTGTACGGCTGGCTGAAATCGAGCGCTTCCTTGCGCTGCGGCGTGACCGTGACCTGGTTGACGATCACGTCGAACTTGCCGGCCTGCAGGCCCGCGATGATGCCGCTCCATTCCGTCGGGACGAACTGCGTCTTCACGCCGAGCTTGCCGGCGACCGCGTTCGCGACGTCGACGTCGAAACCCTCGAGCTGGCCCGACGTGCCGCGCGAGTTGAACGGCGGATAGGTGCCTTCGAGGCCGACGCGGAGCACGCCGGCTTTCTTCACCGAATCGAGCAGATCGTCCGCGTGCGCGGCGACGGCCGTGAAGCCGAGGGCCGACGCGAGCAGCAGGCCCGACAGCAGGAACTTCGAACGTTTCATCGCAGATCTCCAGGGTTCAGTGTCGTGTAGTAGCGCCGCGCGTCGGTCGCGCCCGGCGGGCCGCAATACGGGCACGTAGACACTACTCGCAACCGCGCCGTGCCGAAAGTCGAATTGGCCCTGATTGCAATCGATTTCATCGCGAAAGCGCGGGTAAAACACGGCCGGTATCGGCACAAGCGGCCATGGATCGATCGAATGACGTTCTTTTAAATCAGGTCAGTTTTCGGAGGGGCTGGATATTTTGTCTGTAAAATCGCGCGAGCGAAGTCCAGTGCTCGCGCCATCCGAGGGCGCGTCGAAAAGAACAAAAGGCCGTTCATGAACATGCAGAACACAATTGCCGCATTGCGCGGCGGGTTGCTTCAGCAGGACCGGCTGTTGAAGCTCGATACGCCGTTGGGGGCCAATGTCCTGACCGTGCAGCGGGCGGTCGGCCGTTCGCGCATCGGGCGCGCGTATGAATTCACGCTCGACGTATTGTCGACCGATAGCGATCTGGAACTTAAAAAGCTGATCGCGCAGCCGGTCACGCTGTGGATTCAGCAGGGCGATCGCAGCTACCGCCCGATCAACGGATACGTGCATACCGCGCGCCGGCTGGGCGACGACGGCGGGCTCACGACCTATCAGCTCGCATTCGCCGATTTCACCCATTTCCTCAAGTTCCGTCGCGACCAGCGGCTCTGGAACGATACGACCGTCGACCAGATCATCAGCGACGTGCTGAACAAGCATCCGCAGGCGCAGGGCCATTTCCGCTTCGCGCTGTCGAAGCCGCTGCCGAACCGTTCGTACACGCGCCAGCACGATACCGACTGGCATTTCGTGCATCGGCTGATGGAGAACGAAGGGCTCTACTGCGCATGGCAGCAGGCCGACGACGGCAAGTCGCATACGCTCGTTATCACCGACAACCTGCAGGCGTTCGCGCCGCTGTCGCCGGAGGCTGTGCGCTTCTATCACGGCGGCGCGGCCAGCGAGGCCGACGCGTTCACGCAATGGTCGGGCACGCGCACGCTGCAGAGCGTCACGCGCTCGACGCGCACCTTCGACTACAAGAATCCTTCGCAACCATCGAACCCGAAAGGCACGTCGCTGCCGACGATGGGCGGCCAGGGTGAGTTGCCCGACCAGCTCGAAGTCTACGAGTACACGGGCGCCTATACGTACCTGGACCAGACGCGCGGCGACCATCTGACGAAGGTCAAGATGGAGGAATGGGAGTCGCAGGCGAAGCGCTTCCACGGCGCAGGCGGCGTGCGCGCGATCGAGGCGGGCCGGCGCTTCACGCTGTCGGATCATTCCGAGCACGATCGCGATCCGGCCGATCAGCGCGAATTCGCGGCGATCGAGGTGGCGTGGTGGATCGAGAACAACCTGCCCGTCGCGAGCGACAGCGCCGACTTTCCGTACAGCCTGCGTGAAGCGTTGACGCAGGCGCAGGAAGGCTACGGTGCCGATCCCGCGTTTCGCGTGCCGCACGAAGACGGGTCGGCCGGCTTCTATCTCGTCGAAGTCGAGGCGCAACGCGTGAACGTGCCGTACCGCAGCCCGTTCGAGCATCGCAAGCCGGAGATGCATCTCGAGACGGCGATCGTCGTCGGGCCGCAGGGCGAAGAGGTCTATACCGACCCGCTGAACCGGATTCGCGTGCAGTTCGTGTGGGACCGCCTGAACCCGGGCGACGAGAACGCATCGTGCTGGGTGCGCGTCGTGCAGTCGGATACGGGCGGCGGTTACGGCGGCGTGCATGTGCCGCGCATCGGCGAGGAAGTGCTGATCGACTACGTCGGCGGCGACTGCGACCGGCCGCTGGCGGTCGGGCGCGTGTACAACGGCGCGAACCAGCCGCAGTGGCATACCGACGGGATCCTGTCCGGATATCGGTCGAAAGAGTATTCGGGCGGCGGCTACAACCAGCTCGTGATGGACGACGCGACCGGGCAGAACCGCGTGCAGCTGATGAGCAGCAGCGCGAACAGCCTGCTGCATCTCGGCTACATCATCGAACACAGCGCCAATTCGCGCGGGTCGTATCTCGGCAGCGGGTTCGACCTGCGTTCGGATGCTTACGGCGCGGTGCGGGCGAGCCAGGGCCTGTACGTGACCACGCATCCGAAGGCGGCGAACAGCCAGCCGCTCGACGTGAAGGAGGCGCAACAGCAGCTCGTGACGGGCGAGAGCCTCGTCGAGGCGATGTCGGGCGTGAGCGAGCAGCATCAGGCGGAAAGCCTGAAGGACGCGCAGGACACGATGCGCGCGTTCACCGATGCGACGCAGGACAGCGCAGCGGGCAGCGCGTCAGGCGGACGCACGGCAGGCGGCGGCACGGGCAACGCGAACGCGTTCAAGGAACCGGTGATGCTGTTCGCCAGCCCGTCGGGAATCGGGATGTCGACGCAGCAGTCGGTGCATATGGTCGCGAACGATCACGTGAACGTTGCGAGCGGGCAGAGCGTGCATGTTGCGGCGGGCAAGTCGCTGATCGGCAGCATCGGGCAGAAGCTGAGCCTGTTCGTGCAGAACGCGGGGATGAAGCTGTTCGCGGGCAAGGGCAAGGTGGAGATCCAGGCGCAGTCGGACAACGTCGAGGTGACCGCGCAGAAGGCGGTGAAGATCGTGTCGGCGACGGACCGGATCGAGATCGCGGCCGATCAGGGGATTTTGCTGACGAGCGGCGGCGGGTATATCCGCATTCAAGGCGGGAACATCGAGATTCATACGCCGGGCGCGGTGGATGTGAAGGGTGCGTCGCATACGTTCGCGGGGCCGGCGAGCATGGGGTATCCGTTGCCGAGCCCGCGGCCGGATCAGCCGGGGCAACTGGAGTTGTTGCATCGATACGGGAACGGCGAGGCGGTGAAGGGCGGCTTGTTCTCGGTGTTCGATGCGAATGGCGGATTGCTGAAGAAAGGCGCGCTCGACAACAACGGGCACATGATCGTCAGTGGTCTGCCGCCTGGTGCCGTGCAGGTGAAGTTCGGGGAGGACCCGCGCTCGCAGGACCAGATGTCCAGCCGGTTCGACGTGGCGCCGTGGCCGGCCAAGCCGGCACCGGCAGCAAATGTCGCGGAAACCGCGCAGGCACAGCTTGGTTCGTTCCTGCCGGCAGCCGGGGGCGCCGCAGGCGCACTGACGGGTTTGGCAGGCGCGGCGACGCAGGGCGGCGCGGCACTGGCGAAAGCAGCCGTCGGTCAAGGCATGGGCATGGCCCAGCAGGCGCTGGGCGGCATGTTGCCGGCCGGTGCGTCGAATGCACTTGGCGCAGCGAAAACGGTAGCGGGATTGGCGAGTGCGGCGTCACAGGGAGGAGTTGCCTTGGCGAAGGCGGTAGCAGGCCAGGGCCTCGGTATCGCGCAGCAGGCGGCGACCAATATGCTGCCGGCGGGTGCGCAGGCAGCGCTGTCGCAAGCAGGCCAGTTGAGTGCCGCTGCCCAGCAGGTCGGTGGACTCGCGCAGACGGCGCGTAGCGCCGCCGCCGCGCTGAAAATGATCTGAGCGTCGCCCCTTTCAAATATCCGGGAACAGAAAAATCATGACCGCTGCGGGCGTCATTCAACCCAAACCTACCGATGTGTTCGTGTCTCCGATCATGAAGATCACGGAGGCCGACGTACAAGCCGGCATCGATGTTTTCGACAAGTGGCTGATCAGTGTCAGCGGTGGAGTCGTCAACGTCGGCCGGCTGAAAATGGTCGCGGAGAACGTGCCGGTTCTGGCCAATATCTTTGCGGCAGTCGACGCGGTGCTCGATATCAAGGAGATGATCGAGCGCGGCAACAAGTCGATCGACATGTTCGACTGGGTCAACCTCGGCCTCGATCTGATCGGCGTCGTGCCGTTGCCGCCGGCCACGGCCGAGCTTCGGCTGGGTGCGCGCCCGGTGCTGAAGATGATCCGACAGGAGATCGTCAAGAGCGGCAAGGCGGCGGGCGAGGCAGCGTTGCAGGTGCTGCGCGATTCGATCATCTCGGCGATCGTTGCGAACGTTCAGGAACGCTATGCAGGCGAGATCGAGAAATTCCTGAAGGTGATACGTGACGGGCTGAAGGAGTTGCTCGATCACTGTGCCAAATTCATCGGCGATCTGATGAAGGCGATCGCCGACGTGTTCGCGCATGCGGCGGGGAAGAAGTACGAAGTCGGGCACAACGTGCAGTCGGCCGGAACGCATCTGAAAGATGTCGGGAAGGCGCTCGTTGCGTACGACGGCAGGAAGGTGCTCCGTAGCGGGCTTGGGTTTCTCACGGATTTCGCGAAGATCGAAGGGAAGGCCGTCGTGAACACGGTCACCACGGTCGCGAAGATGGTGGACGACGAGGCGCCGAAGAAACTGCAGCATTTCGCCGATGATATTTATAAGCAAATCCCGACGGTCCAGAAGCGTATTCGTGAGCTGGACGGTAACGATGCGGGAAAGATCGGCTGGATTATCACGATCGGCGAAGACGGCATGCGGAGCTGGCGTCGGCATAATCCGAAACCGCATTCGACGGGGATTCAAGAGCACAAGACGACGAAGGTTGACGCCCAGCGGGCCGAGCATCGGGTGGATACGGTGCGAACGACCACCGAGGCGCAACATCCTGGACCGAGTTGCTGTCACACGAATTTTCCGGTCAAAACCCCGCCGGCTGCCACGCTGAATTCAATCGGTTTTGCGCTGGGCGACGAGCAGATCAATCACGAGGACTTCGTGATCGACGGGCCGTTGCCTATTACCTGGCAACGTACCTATCGTTCGTTCTTCGATGCGAACGACAAGCATGGCGAATTGGGTGCGCGCTGGATTACGCCATATACGACCCGTTTTGATATTGGAGAGGACAAACTCGTATATCACGACGCCACCGGGCGCAGTCTTGAATACCCGTTGCTCAGCGTCGGAAGTGCACACGATGATCTGTCCGAGATGCAAACGCTGCTGCGACTGGACGAGCAATGGCTGACGGTGACGCGTGGACACGCGATGCTCGAGGCGTACGAGCGACACGACAACGTGTTTCGTCTCGCGTTCATCAAGGATCGCGCAGGCAATCAATTGACGCTCGATTACGATGCTGACGGACGGTTGCATCGCTTGATTGCATCACACGTGCAAGTTGCGTTCCGACATGACACACGGGGGCGGATCGTTGGAATCGTTCACCATGACGCGGAGGGCGAATACGTCGGCACACTCGCGAACTACGAGTACAACGACGAGAACGATCTGATCGGAGCGGCGGACCGATACGGTAATCGTCGCGAATATCGTTATCGTCACCACCTCGTGACGCGATACACCGATCGTACCGGTCGCGGCGTGAACCTTGAGTGGAACGGCGACGGACCAAAGGCAAAGTGCTTCCGAGAATACGCTGACGACGGTAGCGACGAAGTGCATCTCGCGTGGCATCCGAACTTCCGGATGGTCAGCGTGACCGACGCGCTTGGCAATGTCACCCATCACTATTACGACAGCAACGGCCATTCGTTCCGTGTGATTCATCCTGACGGTAGCGAAGAGTGGATGTATCGGGACGATCACGATCGGCTCGTTCAGTACATTCATCGCGACGGCACCGTCGAGCATATGGAATACGACGCGCGCGGCAACTTCGTACGCCATCAACGCACCGACGGTAGCGTGATCGAGATGGCGTACGACCAGAAGGACCAGCTCGTTCGTGTAACCGATCCGCTTGGACATCCGTGGCTGCGCGAATACGACGATGCGGGCAACATGGTTGCGCTGACCGATCCGCTTGACCATAAGACTGAATATGCATACGACGCGCGCGGGCTCGTTACCGAGATCAAGGATGCGAAGGGGGGCGTAAAGGCCCTGAAGTACGATGATGTCGGTCAGTTGACCAGCTATACCGATTGCTCGGGCAAGACGTCGCAGTGGATGTATGACGCTCAAGGGCGTCTCTCGGAAGCGAAGGACGCGGCGGGTGGGGTGACTGCGTACCGCTACGGTGCGAATGGTCAGCTAGTCGAAGTCGTGACACCTGCGGGTCGCGAGCAATTGAGCCACGACGCGGAAGGGCGTCTGCTGACACACACCGACCCGTTGAATCGCAATACGCGTTATGGATACGACGCACGAGGGCGTGTCCATATCCGCACCGATGCATTGGGGCAGTCACTGGCATATCGCTATGACAGGCTTGGACGCCTCGTGGCGTTGACTGATCCGAATCACGCAACTTACGCGTTCCGTTATGACGCGGCAGGCAGATTGATCGAAGAGATCGATTTCGACGGGAAAGCGACGCGCTACTCGTACGACGAGGCGAGCAGCCGTCTGGAGTCGGTCGATGAGGCCGGTCAGGTCATGACGATGAGCCATGATCGTGGCGGGCGGCTGCATGGCCGCTCGGTCGGCGACGAGTCGGAGCGCTTTACGTACGATCCGTTGGGGCGATTGATCGAAGCGAGCAATCGATACAGTCGTGTCCAGCGGTTCTTCGACCCGACCGGGAATCTGGTACGTGAGCATCATGCGTACGACCTGTTTGGCGCAAGTCGGAGTTTCGTATGGCATCACCAGTACGATGAAATCGGCAACCGGATCCGAACGGTCAGGCCCGACGGTCATGTGGTCGACTGGCTCACGTATGGCTCCGGGCATGTCCACGGGATGATGCTGGACGGCAAGGAACTCGTGCAGATCGAGCGTGACGATCTGCATCGGGAGACATTGCGAACCTTGCCGAGCAAGATCGATCAACACACCGCATACGATCGTGCCGGTAGGTTGGCGCAGCGGACCGTGCAGCGTGCGAATGCACCTGCGCCGCTTGCAGAACGTCGGTACCGCTACGACGCGGCGGGTCAGCTCGTGCAGATTGAAGACAATCGCAAAGGGTTGACCGACTACCGTTACGACCCGGTTGGCCGGTTGCTCGAGTCGATCGGGCCGGCAGGCAAGGAGCGGTTCGCGTTCGATCCGGCGAGCAACATCATCGATCCGGCGCGCGTTGAAACGCCTCGCCAGGAGAACAGGCCGAGTCCGGTACGTGCGGAAAGTACGCTTCCTCCGGAAGTGCCCAAGGTGTTGGGCAATCTGCTCCAGCAATATGCGGGGCAGCATTTCGCGTACGACGCGCGAGGTAATCTCGTTCACCGCAGATCGCCGGCGGGCGAACAACGTTACGAGTGGAGCGCGTTCAATCGGCTGACGGCAGCGATGGTGGAGGAGGTCGCCCGCAGGAGCGAGTCACGGTACTACTACGATGCACTGGGCCGGCGCATCGCGAAAGAGGTGAACGGCGAACGCACGGTGTTTGGTTGGGATGGCGATACGCTGGCGTATGAGAGCGGGGAGCAAGGCAGCACGCATTACCTCTATGAAGTCGGTTCGTTCGTGCCGATGGTGCAATATGTCAGCGCACCGGTAGATGGGGTCGAGACGCCAGTGCGTGCCGATACGGATCGCTATGTACCGGAGGACGATCCGCTGCAACGATTGCCGGAACGGGTTGGTGATGCACATGCGTTCTATTACCACTGCGACCAGATCGGCACGCCGCATTTGCTGACAGATGATGACGGCGATGTGGTGTGGGAGGCGTCGTATAAGGCGTGGGGCGAAGCGCGGGATGTGATCGCACGGGCGTCGCAGGCGATGGAGGTCACGTCGAAGAATCCGTTACGGTTCCAGGGGCAACAGGTCGATGACGAAACGGGGCTGCATTACAACCGGAATCGATACTACGATCCGAGTAGCGGTAGATTCATTAGCAAAGACCCGATTGGTTTGGCGGGTGGGGCCAACATCTATCAATACGCGCCAAACCCCGTAGATTGGATCGACCCGTTGGGGCTGGCTCGATGCCCCTGCAATCCATGCTCAAAATACGATGTCGGTCAATACGACGAACTCAAGCGGCGTTCAGCTTCTGGCGACAATCTTGACATTCACCACGCTATGCAAAAACAACCGGCTGCTCAAGTTGTTGCTGGCTACGATCCCAAGACTGGTCCAGCCATAGCGGTTCCCGCTCACGAGCATGAGCAGATTCCGACGCTTAAGGGCCCATATACGGGGACGGCTAGGGAAACGCTGATCAATGGACCAACTTCCGAAGTTGCAGGCGAGATGGCTTCAAATTTTCTGGATGACGAAGCGAATCGGCGCTCAATTCAGTGAATTTGGCGCGTAAGCGAGCCTCCCCTGCTCGCATTTTTCATACGCATGACGGACTGCTCCCATGGACCGATCGCAACAGATTTCGCGCAATCACCAGATTCGCCAGAGCGAACAGGCTGAACAGTTGCGCGGTGTTCTTGGCCAAGCCCTTGTATCGGGTCTTGCGATGCTGAAACAGATTCTTGACGATATGAAACGGATGCTCAACCCGCGAACGGATCTGCGCCTTGGTTCGCTCGAGCGCGATCACCAGGTCCTTCAGCGCTCCTTCTTGCATCGCCTTGATCTTTCCCCGCCTGGCAGCGACGTGCCACTTCACGGCCTTGCCCGCCATTTCCTCGCGCTTGTCGACGCCAATGTAGCCCGCGTCGGCGAACACCTGCTCTTCATGCCCGTGCAGCAGGGCATGAGCTTGCGATACATCCGACACGTTGGCCGCCGTGCCAACCACACTGTGAATCAGGCCCGAGTCGGCGTCGACGCCAATGTGGGCTTTCATGCCAAAGTGCCATTCGTTGCCCTTCTTCGTTTGATGCATTTCCGGGTCACGGCTCTTCCCGGCATTCTTGGTCGACGGCGGCGCTTCAATGATCGTCGCGTCAACCAGCGTGCCTTCCTTCATCATCAGCCCACGCTCGCACAGCGAGATGCCAATCTCGTCGAACAACTTCCGTGTCAGTTCGTGTTCGATCAGCAGGCGCCGGAACTTCAACAGCGTGGTTGCATCAGGCACGTTCTCGATCGCCAGATCGATGCCGGCGAAGGCTCGCAGCGTGATGCTGTCATACAGCGCGTCTTCCAGTCCTTCGTCCGACAGTCCGTACCACTGTTGCACGAAGTAGATTCGCAGCATCCGCTCAAGGCCAATCGGCGGGCGACCTCGCGTGCCCTTCGGATAGTGCGGTTCGATGGCCGACAGCAAGCGCTGCCACGGAACGACCTTCTCCATCTCTTCCAGGAAGCGTTGGCGCCTCGTCACTCGCTTCTTGCCTGCAATTTCCGCTTCCGCGAAGCCGATCTGCCTCTTCATCGTCGTGGGTCCGTTCCGTGAGCTGTCTTCTAAACGTCCTCGGCTACGTCTGCGATGACCGCCGAGCCGAATAAATCAGCGTTTCCCTAGAGATCTGTTAGCTAAAGATATTAGAGATCTGAGGCAAAACACGAGTGCGCCCAACGAGTGTTTGCAACGCCTCATTGCTCTTAATAAGACGATGTACCCTGGCGCATTCAAGAAATAACATTTTGTTATAAGGAGCTTCAGTCATGGATACGCAGAAATTCGTTGCCGATATCAAGAGATATGTGCAAGAGCAGGCGGTGAATGATCTGATCAAAACGTTTACCGCCCCGCCGGGCAAAAGGCCCCGTGCTCAATTGGTCAGGGTGTCAGAGTGGCGTGCGCAATTGAATAGCGATGAGCAACAGATACTGGACGAGGTGATTGCAGAATCAGTGAGAGTTGCTTTGTTTGGTCTCTTTGCGGTGATCGATGGTGCAAGGGTCGTGGACGAAGATGTCGATCGATTTATCATTACCGCTTTGAAGCATGATGGGGGCAGCGTGGTACTCAATGAGGATGCCGCCGTCGATCTTCATAGTGAATTTGCACCAGACTGAGGTTGACTGTTGCTGGTGCATAGTCGTCGGTCGTTGGGGGCACGCTGTGTAGCACCCCAACGTCCATGCTGGAGAACGGAGCGGACGCGATTCATCTAGGGGCTGCTGAGTCGTGCAGACCCGCGCGGATCGCTGGCGTTGTGGCTGTCTGGTTATCCGAGCTACATATATTGTCGTTGAGGATCAGCTGGCAAGTATCGTATTGAGTGCCACGAAGAAAGTCGCCATATTCGCTACTGATATCCCTCCGGGTGATGGTTGATGTCAAACCGATTGAAGGTTACCGAGCGAGTCGGGTATATGCGATTGCTGGAATAGATGATTGGAATGGTGTGATGTAATTTTTAAAGAATCTCTTGACAGATTCGGACTCGAAAATTGAATGGGGCGAATTGACATGGTTGCTTCGCGAACCGCTATCATAAGTTTTATTCTCCTGTCATTTGCGACAGCATCTTAGGCCGACGATTTTCGTCCCAGAGCTGCCGCAGCTCCGGACCTCGCTCATCCAAAGCTCTTCAAAGCCAACGGCCTGAGCTTCCAGCTTCCGGCAGACTGGCGGGTGACGGCAAACGACCGCCTTCAGGATACCGACGGCCGAGGCGTCAGCATCGAAGCCGACAAGGCCGCATTCGAGGTGTTGAATCTGGACGTCGTCGTTCAGGTGTTGCGAACCAAGGTCGCACCTTCGTTCGAAGGTACGGCGCAGTACCTCTACCAGAGCCAGGTAGATGACAAGCCCACGCAATACACCAAGCCGGACTTTGCACCGTTCATGCTGAACGACAAATATCCGGCGCTGGTGTCACGCTATACGCACAAGATCTTCAACGACGATGAGCTCTACGCACATCGTCTCGATATCGTTACGAGCAAGGTCTGCGGCAAAGGTTGGACTTGCGTTGTCTTCTCGTCGGGATTGGCCGCTAACGAGAGTGCTGTAAAGCAGGGTATGGCCAAGATCTATGAAACGATCCGCTACCAACCCTGATTTTCAGCGTCGGTGACGGTCCACTTCTCTTCTCTCGACGCTGCGTTTCGGGCACATCCGATCCGGATCGCAGACTGGGGATACATGCTCTGCCGAGAGGTCGAGCTCGCCGCATCGGGCGCAGCGTTTTTCGACGACGTAGAAGATCCTGGGTGCTGCCGGCGCGCCGCGTTTGCGGGAAGGGCCGGCAACCTGATCGTGTTGACCATTGACGTTGCTTCAACGTGTGACAGCGTGCTGTTTGCATGCGACAGACGAATCGACACCGACCGGATCTGGCGTGATGTGCTGCCAGACGAATTCTCGGAGTGGATCGATGCCTTCGATATCGTGTATTTCGGGCAACCGAGATAGCGGATTGCTGTTCGTCGGGAATGCGCCGCCGAGCATCGGGCGACGCGCAATGTCTGCAACGAAAGATAGCCAGCCAAGCCCACCAGCGTGGAATTGGCATAATCACGGCTTGCTGCCGCGATTTCTCGGCCACCCCGACGATTCACCCAGTTACAACTGCACTACCCATGTCGATCTCCACCGCGACCGAAGTGTCGCTGAAGCACATTCTTGAACACCCTGGCGATTTCTCCGGATGGCTCTGCCTGCCACCGATGCCGTGGACGCTCGATACCGAGGGCATTTTCTCCGAAGACACGAAGGGCGCAGACACCGACGAAAACACGGCGCCCGTCATTGCAACCCAACCCGGCTGGCAGGTCACCCTGGACAGCGCGACAATCGAGGACATCGTGATCAATGCACACGACCAGGTCGACGAACCGAGCGTTATGCAATTGCTCGACGCGTTCGTCTTCTATGTCGAGAACGACGCATTTATCCTGTTCTGACGATGGGTTGGTTGCGTAATGGTAGGCCGATGCATTGCCATGATTCGTCTGACATCGGGCTATCAAACAGAATCGGCAACGAGTGAACTTTGGGCGAGAACACGATGACGCTTCCCGATGATGTGCATGCCCATTTGTTGAAACAGACCGGTAATGTGGAGCGCGACGACCCAAAAGCGGTGCTCGACGCACTCGACCATCTCGGTATCTTGCGCGACACCGAATTCGCAGTCTTCTATCTCACATACCAAGGGCCTTTCATCAGCCGTCGCCCAGTTGCAGAGTTGTGGGATCTGCTCGATTACTCGGGTATCGTCGCGTCGCTCGACTACGTGCGGGATCGCTATGAATTTCCGGACCACCTGTTGCCGCTGACGTCGGACGAAGGCGAGGGAATGTACCTGTACGATGCGCTGTCCGGCGCGGTTCACGACTACGATTTGGGCACGCATGTCCGATTCATGGCCGGCGAAATCGATGCGCGCTGGGCGACGTTCTCGGCGTTCCTGATGTGGTATTTCGACGATACGGCTGCAGGTTAGATCGACCGCAGTTGATGCATTGCGACGACAGCCAGCGATGAACGATCAATACCTATGCACTCGACAGATCTGGAGGTCCAAATCGAACACGCGCGCGAAGGTGGCACGGAAATCGTCTGTTCGGGGGGCAGCCTCCGATGCAACGATCCGTGCCGCGGAGACGGCGTTGCTGATCGCGTTTCCACCGTCTTTCGTTGCTTATCTGGCTTGCTACGGTGCGATCGAGATCGACTGACGTGTATTCGCCAGGCTGACGCACGACGAAGCCGGTGTACAGGGCGATGTCGTGAGCTTCACGAAGACATGCGAGCATCGCGATGAAACGCGCTGCCTATTACACTTCGGGCAAGCTTTAGACCGGAACACCGCCTCACACTTGATGCGAATGACATGCACGACCACGAATTCGAAGTGATCTACGTCTACGCAGGCGCCTCCAGCGACGGGCATCCGGTTCACGAAGAACTCCCCGCGCGCGAGATCGCCCCAGGCGACTACGAACTGCTGGCGTCCCCCGGGCTCACGCTGAATCTCGCCAAAGGCGACATCATCCGCATCGACGATCGCGATCGTCCCGCGACCGTGTTGAAGCGTGGCGGCAACTACTGCATCCAGGTCTACGGCGACACCATTCCGCACGACGAAATCGACCGGCTCGCACACGAAGTGGAGACCGAACTCGGCGGCACGCTCGACGGTCGCTACGGCGGCTCGCTTGCGCTATCGGTACCGTCGAAGGCCGCCGACGAGCGAATTCGCGCGGTATTCGATGGCTTCACCGCGAGAACCGGTCTCGCGTGGTACTACGCGAACATCTACCGGAATTTCGAAGATCCCGACGACGAGACGTTGCTCGACTGGTGGATCGACTGATAACGGAACAGTACCGATCGAGCGACCGGAGCGACCACACGCCGAGCGCCAACCTGCTTCTCAATCGGGATAACTCGCCGCACGACAGGGAAAAAATGGAATGAGCATGACAGACGATCCGTCGGCAATGCTTGCGCATCAGGAAGCTATCTGCACGCGATATGGCCTATCCGTCGTCGAACCTGAAGACATGGTCGCCGTCGCGATGTCGACGCTTGGGCGGATGCCTGTCTACGGCACGCGCATCGCGTTATCGGAAGGTGACAACATCGGCTGGTTTTTCCATTGCGGCGAATTTTCCGACGCCGCCGATTTTTACCAGCCGCTGCACGCCGGGCATCTGTCGACTTACTTGCCGTTGGTTCGACCGTACCTGAGGTTGCCGCCGGGTGCGCGCTTCATCATCGACGACACGGGCTACGAAGATGTCTGGATGGATTCGCCGGCCGACGACGCCTCGCGGGTAAGCCCTTGATGCCCCACCGCGCGCAGCAACAAAAAAGGACCGCTCAGCGGTCCTTTTTTCATGAAGCGTTGCCCCGACAACCGGCACCGCTCAAGGCAACGAAATCGTCAAATTAGCCGACTCCGGCCCGACCTTGATGACCTGCGAATAAGGCGCGAGCGCCTGCAGCGTCTTGTCCTTCAGATACGTGTTGAGCCCGACGTACCCGAGCAGCGCAACCAGCGCGAACACGGCCCCAATCGCCCACACCGGCACCTCGCGCTTCAACCGGTGCGCAATCTGATCCGGCAACGGCCAGTGCGGCGCGAACGGCGCGCGCTTGCCCTTCATATGCGCGATCTCATCCCCGAGCCGCGCCGTCAGGTAAGCGAGCTTCTCCGGCCCCTCGAGCAGATATTTCCCCTGGAACCCGAGCAGCAGGCACATGTGAAACACCTCGAGCGACTGCAGCCGCGCCGCGCCCTGCGCGCGGCAATCCTCGAGATACTGGAAGAACTTCTCGCCCGCGAGCTGTTCGCCGAACAGCACGAGCTGCAGCGGCCGGCGCTCCCAGTCCGCGCGGATCTTGAACTGCGACGACAGCACCATCTCGTCGACGGCCGCGCAGTACGCGAACTTCGCGCCGTACACGTCCTCGGCGGCGATATTCAGCTTCTTCGCGCCGCGCTCGAAATCCGACAGGAATTCCTGGATTCGCGTGCTGAACTCGCTCGCGCTGTCCGGCTCGCGGCCGTTCTTGAGCAGGAACAGCATGAAGAAGCCGTCGTACAGCAGGTCGAGCAGCGAACGGGCCTGGAATGCGGAGTCCGTCGACGACGGCGTATGCATGGGGGCCGGCGCGTTGTCGCCGAACAGGGAAGGCGCGTAGCTCATGATGTGACCGCGATCAGTTCGAATTTCAGGTCATTGATGCCAGTCGGCGCGTAGATCATCGCGGACTGGGCCTGCAGCATGCGCTCGTACAGCGCGCCGCGCGAATCGAGCGAGAAGTAGCACGCGCCGGGCCGCACCGGAATCGCGGGCGGCACCTGCGGCGTGTACGAAAGCCGTACGCCGGGCATGGCCGACAGCACCAGCTTGTCGACGTCGTCGGGCGCGCCGACCTTGAAGCGGGCCGGCACCGCATCGACGAGCTCGACGCTCGGCATGTCCGCGGACACCGCCAGGTAGAACTCGGTCTTGTCGTCGATCTTGCCCGAATCGAGGCGGCCGAGGTGGAACGACGGACGCACTTCGTCGAGCGTGATCGCGAAGTAGCGCGTCGAGATCACGGTATCGAGCAACTCGCGCAGCATCAGGTCGAGGCGCGCGAAGCTCGGGCCCGGATCGTCGTGGCGGTACACGGGCAGGTCGGCGAGCGTGTAGCCCTTCGAGAACGTCATCAGCTGGCCCGCGAGGCGCAGCAGTTCCTGGAACAACCGCTCGGGATGCAGCGACGCGTGCTGGTGCAGGTGCGCGAGCGTGGCGAACGCGGCGTTCGCGGTGTGCAGCAGCCAGAACGACGCGATGTCGCCCGAACGGAATTCGATGATGTTCTTCGACGGCTCGCGGTGGAAGCCGTACAGCGCGTTCACCTTCGCCTGCAGCGCATCGACCAGCTGGCGCAGCCGCTGGTGCAGGATCGGCGAGGCCTCGATCGCGAGGCACGGCGGTACGAAGCTGTCGTCGATCTCGAAGCCGGACGTCGCGGTGCGACGCACGCGCACGAGCGGCACCGACAGCAGCTGGTCGCGCGGCTCGCTGTGCGCGATCAGCTTGACCTGCGTTTTGAGGAACGTGATGTCGGCTTCGGCCGCGTCGGTGAAGTTGTCGGCGACGCTCGTCTGCTCGCTGACGAAACGCGTCATGAAGCCGGCGGCCGGATCGTCGCTGTAGTTGGTGCCGTTCTCGCGCAGCGGGTGCAGCGCGAGGTAGAACACGAATTCGTTGATGCCGTCGGGCAGCGTGTCCAGCGCGATCGGCGGCGGCAGGTCGTCGGCCTGCGGCGCGGCGTACAGCGCGCCGTCCGGGAACACGAGCGCGAGTTCCGCCACCCGCAGCACGTTGCTGCCGAGCGCGTCGCGGTCGATGCGCACCGAGCGCACGCCCCAGTTGTACGGCTGGATCGCCTGGATGGATTCGAACAGGCGCGCCTCGTGGTACGCATCCTGTCGCTGAAAGTGTTGAGGCCGGAGGAACAGCCCTTCCCCCACAGCACCTTGGCCGAATAACTCATGTCAAATCCGGTTAATGTCGCGTTGCGATGTAATCGATTTGTTCGTGCCCGAATTAAATCGCCAATTGTTAAGGAAACGCTGATCAATGGACCAACTTCCGAAGTTGCAGGCGAGATGGCTTCAAATTTTCTGGATGACGAAGCGAATCGGCGCTCAATTCAGTGAATTTGGCGCGTAAGCGAGCCTCCCCTGCTCGCATTTTTCATACGCATGACGGACTGCTCCCATGGACCGATCGCAACAGATTTCGCGCAATCACCAGATTCGCCAGAGCGAACAGGCTGAACAGTTGCGCGGTGTTCTTGGCCAAGCCCTTGTATCGGGTCTTGCGATGCTGAAACAGATTCTTGACGATATGAAACGGATGCTCAACCCGCGAACGGATCTGCGCCTTGGTTCGCTCGAGCGCGATCACCAGGTCCTTCAGCGCTCCTTCTTGCATCGCCTTGATCTTTCCCCGCCTGGCAGCGACGTGCCACTTCACGGCCTTGCCCGCCATTTCCTCGCGCTTGTCGACGCCAATGTAGCCCGCGTCGGCGAACACCTGCTCTTCATGCCCGTGCAGCAGGGCATGAGCTTGCGATACATCCGACACGTTGGCCGCCGTGCCAACCACACTGTGAATCAGGCCCGAGTCGGCGTCGACGCCAATGTGGGCTTTCATGCCAAAGTGCCATTCGTTGCCCTTCTTCGTTTGATGCATTTCCGGGTCACGGCTCTTCCCGGCATTCTTGGTCGACGGCGGCGCTTCAATGATCGTCGCGTCAACCAGCGTGCCTTCCTTCATCATCAGCCCACGCTCGCACAGCGAGATGCCAATCTCGTCGAACAACTTCCGTGTCAGTTCGTGTTCGATCAGCAGGCGCCGGAACTTCAACAGCGTGGTTGCATCAGGCACGTTCTCGATCGCCAGATCGATGCCGGCGAAGGCTCGCAGCGTGATGCTGTCATACAGCGCGTCTTCCAGTCCTTCGTCCGACAGTCCGTACCACTGTTGCACGAAGTAGATTCGCAGCATCCGCTCAAGGCCAATCGGCGGGCGACCTCGCGTGCCCTTCGGATAGTGCGGTTCGATGGCCGACAGCAAGCGCTGCCACGGAACGACCTTCTCCATCTCTTCCAGGAAGCGTTGGCGCCTCGTCACTCGCTTCTTGCCTGCAATTTCCGCTTCCGCGAAGCCGATCTGCCTCTTCATCGTCGTGGGTCCGTTCCGTGAGCTGTCTTCTAAACGTCCTCGGCTACGTCTGCGATGACCGCCGAGCCGAATAAATCAGCGTTTCCTTAACTCTTGTTAATTGACATTCGTGCGTCACGTTTAACCGCAGGAGACCGAAGAAAGCATATTCAGCGGTTGTGAAGGCGCACCCTGTTGCGGTGCGATGACGGTGCCATCGGTGACCGTCATCGCGCAATTATGCAGGCCGATGATTATGCCGGATTTCTCCGACTTCACCGGATCGAACGTCAGTTTCCATCGTTGTAGTGCGGGATCGCGGAACAGCGCGACGATGCCGAATGCCTGCGCTTCGCGCGAAACCTTCTCGGTCGCCGTATAGCGCTGGCCCGGAATCAGCGTGATTTCGCGCACATTCAGCAGGTCGGCGCCGAGCGCGGCCTTTTCCTTGGTCGGATCGGTAAATGCGTCGAACGGCGCCTGCTGGAACGACGTCGGGTCTTTCAGCGCATAGAGCCGCACGACGAGCGCGAGCGGTTTGTTGTCGGTCGCGGCATTCAGGTTCGGCGCGGCGGCCAGCGTGATGCCGAGGTTGCGCGGCGGTTTCTGCGCGTCGGGCAACTCGGGCTTGCCGATGCCGGCTGCCGACATCACGGCGCTCGCGGCCGAACCGAGCAGCGGGGCGGCCGCGCATCCGGCCAGAAGGGCGCAGGCAATGAGCGGCAGCGCGTAGCGAATCATGGACGATCTCATCGTTGTTTCCGGCGTGCCGCCTTTATCCCTGTCATAACTGCCGGGTATTTCCGCGTTCGCTGCGTATCCCCGGCATTGCACCGTTCAACTATTAAGCACGCCCGCGTCGTGGCAAGCGTCCGGAAATTTTTTCCGCCGTCCGGGCGGTGCGTCGCGAAACCAGTAAAACTTGCGCATTCCGGCCGAAAGAAAAACCGCTGCGAGCCAGCAGCGAGAGGCCATTCGAGGGGGTAGCGCCCGGTTTTAAAAGGAATTACTCTTCACACGACGATTGAATTATGAAAAATTGATCGGTACTATACCCGCGCGCTTCTTGCAAAGCAAAAGAACCAGATTCTCAACGATTTAAAACTCACGCGCCGGTGGATATAACGATGAAAGACCGTCTCTTCGCAAAACTGTCTGGGGTAGTGGTGGCTTGCGGCGTGATCGCCGGTTGTGCAAGCCAGCCTCCCGCGCCGCCGACTGCGGAAGTGTTCAACAAGTCGCTGGCCGATGCGGACGCCGTTGCGAAGGCGGGGGACCAGGACAAGGCGCTCGGCCTGTATCAACAGCTCGCGAAGTCGGACCCGACGCGCGAGGAACCGTGGTCGCGCATCGCGCAAATCCAGTTCGCACAGAACCATTACGGCCAGGCGATCGTCGCCGCGCAGGAAGCACTGCAGCGCGACGCGACCGATCGTCAGGCGAAGAGCGTGCTGGCCGTCGCCGGCCTGCGGATCGCGACGCAGTCGCTCGGCGAGCTGCGCCAGGATTCGTCGCTCGCGGGCGACGCGAAGTCCGATGCGCAGGCGCTCGCGAAGCAGCTGCGCGACACGCTGGGCGAATCGGCGCTGTTCCCGCCGGAGCAGCGGGCCGTGAAGCCGCGCCCGCCGCGCCGGGTCGTCCACCGTCCGAAGGGCGGCGGGGCCGCGCCGGCAACCGAGGCGGCCGCCGCTACCGCCACCGCGACGACGCCGACCACCCCGCCGCAAAAGGGCAGCGCTGACCCGTTCGGCGCACTGCGCAACTGAGCGCAACTGACGCGATAACCACAACTAACCTGGGAGCCGTCGAGATGGCCAAGAAAGAAAGCATTCAGAAAAGCTTGCAGAAAATACGGCCGCCGCGCGTCCAGCTGACCTACGAGGTCGAGAAGGGCGATGCGATCGAGGTGAAGGAATTGCCGTTCGTCGTCGGGGTCGTCGGCGATCTGGCAGGCCAGTCCGAAATCGAGCAGCCGAAGCTGCGCGACCGCAAGTTCGTCAATATCGACCGCGACAATTTCGACGACGTGATGAAGGCGATCGAGCCGCGTGCCGCGTTCCAGGTGGAAAACCGCCTGAGCGAAGGCGGCGGCAAGTTCGCGGTCGACCTGAAGTTCCGCTCGCTGTCGGATTTCAGCCCGGACGAAGTCGTCGAACAGGTCGAGCCGCTGCGCCGCCTGCTCGAGGCGCGCTCGAAGCTCGCCGACCTGCGCAACAAGCTCGCCGGCAACGACAAGCTCGAGGATCTGCTGTCCGAGGTGCTGAAGAACACGCAGCAGCTGCAGGAGCTCGCAAAGGGCACCGGCGGCGACAAAGACGGCGAATGACGACGGAGTGTTGAGATGAACCAGCAAACGGCTGCGGCCCAAGCGAGCGGCGCGGAATACGCCGCCGGGACTTCGTTGCTCGACGACATCGTCGAGAAGAGCAAGGTCGCGAAATCCGATTCCGAGCATGCGCGCGCCAAGGACCTGATCGGCGAACTCGTGCACCAGGTGCTCGACGGCACGGTGATCGTGTCGGACAACCTGTCGGCCACGATCGACGCGCGCGTCGCGGAACTCGACCGCCTGATTTCCACGCAGCTTTCCGCGGTGATGCACGCGCCGGAATTCCAGCGCCTCGAAAGCACGTGGCGCGGGATGGATTATCTGGTCAAGGAAAGCAATACGGGCCAGACGATCAAGATCAAGGCGCTGCACGCACCGAAGCGCGACCTCGTGCGCGATTTCAAGGGTGCGAGCGAGTTCGACCAGAGCGCGCTGTTCAAGAAAGTCTACGAAGAAGAATTCGGCACGTTCGGCGGCTCGCCGTTCGGTGCGTTGATCGGCGATTACGAGATCTCGCGCCAGCCGGAAGACATGTACTTCATCGAGCAGATGTCGCACGTCGCGGCGGCGGCGCACGCGCCGTTCATCGCGTCGGCGTCGCCGGAGCTGCTCGGCCTCGAGTCGTTCTCCGACCTCGGCAAGCCGCGCGACCTCGGCAAGGTGTTCGATACGGTCGAATACGCGAAGTGGAAGTCGTTCCGCGACGCGGAAGATTCGCGCTACGTCGGCCTGACGCTGCCGCGCTTCCTCGGTCGCCTGCCGTTCAATCCGAAGGACGGCCAGACCGCGGAGAACTTCAACTTCGTCGAAGAGGTGGATGGCACCGATCACGACAAGTATCTGTGGTGCAACGCCGCATGGGCGTTCGCTGCGCGCCTGACGGCAGCGTTCGACGACTTCGGCTGGTGCGCGGCGATCCGCGGCGTCGAAGGCGGCGGCCTCGTCGAGGATCTGCCGACTCACACGTTCAAGACCGACGACGGCGAAGTCGCGCTGAAGTGCCCGACCGAAATCGCGATCACCGATCGCCGCGAGAAGGAACTGAGCGACCTCGGCTTCATCCCGCTCGTCCATTGCAAGAACTCAGATTACGCCGCGTTCTTCGCTGCGCAGTCGGTGCAGAAACCGAAGAAATACAGCACCGACAGCGCGAATGCGAACGCCGTCCTGTCTGCCCAGCTTCAGTACATCTTCTCGGTATCGCGTGTCGCGCACTACCTGAAGGCGATGATGCGGGACAAGATCGGCAGCTTCGCATCGGCCACGAACGTGGAGACTTTCCTCAACCGGTGGATTTCGCAGTACGTCCTGCTCGACGACAACGCCTCGCAGGAACAGAAAGCGCAATTCCCGCTGCGCGAGGCATCCATACAAGTGTCGGAGATTCCGGGCAAGCCGGGCTCGTATCGTTCGGTCGCGTTCCTGCGCCCGCACTTTCAGCTCGACGAACTCTCGATTTCTCTGCGACTTGTCGCTGATCTGCCCAAACCGGCAAATTCATAAGCGAGTAAAAATCGCCCGGGCGGGCCGCCTGGGTAGGACGTTAAAACCACCTCTTTGGGGAGTCGAAGGGCCATGTTACATATGCACTTGCAGTTTGGTAGTCCGGCGGTGAAGGGCGAATCCGCGGACAAGGACCATCAGGGCTGGATCGAACTGAAATCGTGGGATCACTCGATCGTTCAGCCGCGTTCGGCAACCGCATCGACCGCAGGCGGTCACACGATGACGCGTTGCGAGCACGGCGACATGATTTTCACGAAGGAAATCGATTCGTCGAGCCCGCTGCTGTACCAGCACGCTTCGGGCGGCACCACGTTCGACGAGGTGACGGTCCATTTCTCGCGCGCAGACGGTGAAGGCAAGCGCGTGCAGTATCTGGAAGTCAAGCTCAAGTACGTGATCATCTCGAGCATCGCGCCGAGCGTTCGCGAGGAAGGTCTGCCCCTCGAAACGTTCTCGCTGAAGTACGCAGCCGTGCAGTGGAAGCAAACCCAGCAGAAGATCGGCGGCAACCAGGGCGGCAACACGCAAGGCGCCTGGAGTCTGACGAAGAACGACAAGACCTACGCGGTCTAAGGTCGGTTGCGGCAACGGGGCGCGCGGCGTCCCGTTGCCGTTTTCGTTGCAAATACCGGCCAATGAAGCGATTCGAACCCAGTTTTCTCGACAAGCTGTTCGACGACGAACCGCACCTGCCGGCCTCGGCCGCGATGCGGCAATTGTCGCTGGACGAGCTCAAGAACACGGTCGCCCGCGACGTCGAGGCGATTCTCAACACGCGTATCGCGCACACCGAAAACGAGCTGGCCGCGCTGCCGGAATGCCAGAAATCGGTGCTGACCTACGGGCTGAACGATTTCGCGGGGCTGAGCCTCGCGAGCCACTACGACCGCGCGTTCATCTGCAAGTCGATCCAGCAGGCCATCGCGCGCCACGAGCCGCGCCTGCAGCAGGTGCAGGTGACGTTCGAGCTGAACGAGCAGGCCACCAACGCGCTCTATTTCGCGATCCAGGCGCTGCTCGTCGTGCATCCGGCCGAGGAGCCGGTCAGTTTCGACGCGATGCTGCAACCGTCGACGCTGCAGTATTCGGTCACGCGCGCACGCGCCGCAAGAATGCAGTAAATCAAGCCGCCGAGCGGGCCGGACCGCCCGGTGATGGTTCAGGGTCCGGCAGGAAATATTGAGGTTCGGGGTCGTCGATGGAAGAATTGCTGCCGTATTACGAGCGCGAATTATCGTTTTTGCGGCGCTATTCGCGAGATTTCGCCGAACGCTATCCGAAGATCGCGGCACGGCTCGCGTTGTCCGGCGAGCATTGCGAGGATCCGCACGTCGAGCGGATGATCGAGTCGTTCGCGCTGCTCGGCGCGCGCATCAACAAGAAGCTCGACGACGATTACCCCGAATTCACCGAAGCGCTGCTGGAAGTGCTGTATCCGCACTACCTGCGGCCGTTCCCGTCGTGCTCGATCGCGCAGTTCACGCCTGCATCGCCCGGCCAGCAGACCGAACCGGTCGTGATCGATCGCGGCACCGAGCTGAAGAGCCGTCCGATCCGCGGCGTGCAGTGCCGCTTCCGCACCGCCTACGACGTGACGCTCGCGCCGATCCGCATCTCGGAAGCGCGCTACACGCCGGTCGCGCTCGCGCCGAGCGCGACGGTGCTGCCGTCCAACGCGACGGGCGTGATCTCGATCACGTTCGAATCGCTCGCCGCGCAGCTCGATCTCGGCGCGCTGAAGCTGTCGACGTTGCGCGCGCACCTGCACGGCGAGCAGTCGTTCGTCGCCGCGCTGACCGACTGCCTGTTCGTCAACGTGCTCGGCGCGTACGTCGAGCCCGAACGCAACGGCCGCTGGACGCCGCTGCGCAAGCTGCCGATCGCGCAGGCCGGCTTCGCCGAGGACGACGCGCTGATCGACTACCCGGCG